>JBGATF010000005.1:0-384038 GCA_044229355.1 Limisphaerales bacterium | reverse complement strand
CACTTCGGTTTGGCTGCGGACCGGGTGGCTAGCCTTTGGTCCGGTGGGACTTGAGTCTTCCTCTCACCCACTGGGTAACGTTGACATGTTTCAGGAGGTGTTTCCTCCTTCCTCATGTCCCGAGCTTATCTCGGCGCGAGAAGCCGCCTGGTTCGGCTTAGCGTCAGTCATCTCGTCTCCCAAACTGCGAGTAGTGGCAAAGCCAATAAAATCCAACGGCAACTAGCCCCAATACGAGAGCCGACAATCCCCAAACGAGTGGAGTGAGGACCACGGTTGAACGGCCACGCTCGCGAAGTCGCCCTGCATCATTCCAGAGGCACACAGTGAACATGATGTGCAGGAGCACAACTGCGACTGCAAAGACAAGCGCCGACACACCCCCAAGCGCTCCGATTCCGAGTTTCAAATCGTCCATGTCGTAGAGAATCGAGATTTGGCCGAACGCTCGGACTCAGGCACGCGGGGCCGATCGCGTTCGAGTTGAAACCAAGGCGCCGACCCGGCGTTGCCTGCAGTCCGCTGGTTCGACCTCCGGGATAGACGATAGAAGATCCATGCTAAGACTAAAACCCCAGTGCCGACCATCGCAGCAGCGGCAGTCTTCACGTAGCCTTGCCATGTGGCTGGCGTGCCTCGCAATCTCCATTCCTCGCGAATCCTAAACTCGCCTAGTGGCCCAAAGGACACGGCGCTCTGATATAGGTCACACTTGAGGCCATCCGGCAAAACTGCATCACATTGCCACTGCTCGTAAAAGCCGAACGTTTGCGAGTTAATCCGAACAAACGGCCCTTCCAGCCCCGCGGGAATCGCAGTTGCTCGCCACATCGAACAAAGCAGAAGTATCGTGATCAAAGGTGATATCACGACGGCGTTCATAGGTAAGTAGTCGAACGCTGAGCGCAGCCATGCCGGCCCGATGGCGTGCGAGTGGAATCGTGGCGGCCAACCGGCATTGGCTGGCGCGCCTGGTTGGGTGATGGATTGCGATTCGTCATCGTAATCCCCGATGGCCTCCGGACGGCGTGGGCTCAGTCGAGGTCCGGGCAGCCGGAATCGGAGTGTCCCGCTCACACACGGTGTGTCGACAGCCGACGCCAGCAATAACGATTACCACGAAGGGCAGAGCACGGACTGATCGGGAAAGCACCCAACGGTCAGCTGACCTATGACGACGGAGCGATAGCGGAGTCGTCATTAGGTCGAGCGTCTTGTTGGCACTTCTCGATCCTCGCTCGCAGCGCGACTAAGAACCCATCGACCGAACCCTCGATCGGGATCTTGTGCTTTGGAATAATGTGGGCGTTGGTCGCGGAAACATAAACGTAGGCGTAGCGCCGGCTCTCTAGAATCCGAAACACTGTGCGCCAATTGGCGAGCGACCTGTTTACCTCAGTCGACTCGACCAAGCCGTCCTCGGTGATCTCAAGAGTGTGCTCGCCGAGAACGCCTTGGTCCTTCCGAAGGAAGGCTTGCGCAGCGGTAAGCGCGACCCCTGCCATCATCCCAACTCCAATACAGAGCCCAGCTGTGACGGTCGCGGTGATCACTCGCACAACGATCGGCAAACTCCGGTTCTCTTCGTATGTAAACGTGCTCCACCAAACGAACGTCGTCAGCGGCACGATAATAATCAGCATCACGCGCTGGTGCAGCAAGGCGCGTACTCCGGCACGAAACAAATCCCACCGGTTTAAAGTGTAACGAATCCGCATGATGATTTGTGCCAACAACCTTGAGAATCTTATCCGACAGGGTGGCGCCGACAAGGCATGAATTAGGGGCGGGCGTGGTCGCCACCCTGTCGGATAAGATTGTGTTGGACTGAGCCGCGGGGGTTCCGGTGCGGCGGTGGACGGCCCTTAGGGAAAAGTATGGTTGGGAGTGGGAGGACGAAGGCCCGAGCGGGGTGCGGCGGGGCCGTTGTGGACGTGGAGAGGATGGCCCGAGCGCCGCGGGCGTCGGGGTGGCTGGCTAGGGAGGGCCGGTCGCCGACCGGATCGGGCCCAAAGTGACCGCAGGCTATGGGCCAAGGGCAAGAGGGTGCGGTCGGCCATCGGACACGATTGACGACGGCGGTGGCGCGGGAGTCGGATTGGAGTGGGGCTGGGGTTCATGACGTCACGAGCTGTCGGCGCCCGGGTGGCATCGGCCGCTCAGGCGCACCATCCAGACCAGGCGCAGCCGGGGACTTTGACAGTGCGGGCAGTGCAGTTGGGGCCGGGGCAGTTTGTCCGTGGCCTTGGGCGCGGTTACGCGCGTCCCGGGACGCGCGTAGGCGATGGCGGCGCGAACCTTCTCCAGTCGCTCGGCTCGACCGCGGTTGGCCAGCAGGCCGTAGTGGCGCACTTTGCAGAACCCGGGCGGCAGAATGTGCAGCGCAAAGCGGCGGGCAAACTCGCCCGTGTCCAACTGCATCGGCTGAACCTGGCCTCCTTGGGCGTAGTCCCGATACCGGAACGTCACGGTGTGGTGGTGTTGGTCGAACTGCACGATTCGCCGCGAGCTCATGCCCACCCGGTGCGTGTAGTTGGACAGGTAACGCAGCACGGTCTGCGGCCCGGCGAATGGCTTTTTGGCGTAAACGACCCAGCGGCTGGCGCCAGCCTCTCGCATCATCCGCTGGAAGGCCGCCTCGGCTTTGAGTCCGGCCTGCTCCCCGTGGTACTCGAGCCGAGCGTCCCGCCGCAGTTGTTGCAAGCCATCGCAGAACTTGCCGTGAAACACCTGCGACAGCGCCCGGATGGAGAACAAATAATGGGCGTTGGCGACCTGGCACCAGCCGCCCGACGGCGCCCAGCCCCCGCCGGTGACGATGGCGTGCACATGGTAGTGCTCGTTCAATCGCTGGCCCCACGTGTGCAGGATCATGGTCACGCCGATCTCCCCTCCGAAGCGCTTGCGCCCAAATTCCAGCAGGGTCTGGCTGGCGCTTTTGAGCAGCAGTTCGTAGAGCGGTTTGCGGTTTTGCCGGATGAGCGGGTTGAGGAGGTGCGGCAGCGTGAACACCAGATGAAAGTACGGCACGGGCAGCAGCCGGGACTGCTGCTCTTGCAACCATTGATGGGCCAGCCGCCCTTGGCACTCGGGGCAGTGTCGGTTCCCGCAGCCAAAGGCGATCGCGTGCGTGTGCTGGCAATCCTGACACTGGTAGGTGCAGCCACCGAGCGCGCCCGTCCGGCATGCGGTCAACGCCCGCAGCACCTTCCATTGGTGCGGGCTGGCGCCCGCCGGCATTCGTTTGGCTCCGTCCCGCAGCACGGCCCCGACTGTCCACTGGCTGGCCCGTGTCAGGGGGACACAGACCGTGCGCTTCATCCCTTGAGCGGGGTCGGCGGCTGGGGCTGCGTCGGAGACGGTGTGGGCCGGTGGGGATCCAGAGCCCGGTCCAGCGGGCTTTTGATCTGGGACAGCCGCTCGGCCCGCAAGTGCAGGTAGCGCAGCGTCGTTTGGATCGAGCGATGGCCCATCACTCGTTGCAGCACGGTGATCTCGACCCCGGACTCCAGGAGGTGCGTGGCGAAGCTGTGCCTCAGGCAGTGGATCCCGCCTCGACGCGGCAAGCCCGCCCGGCGCAGCGCCTGGTTGTAAAGGTACTGTCCGGTCACATCGACGATCGGATGGTCCGGCCGTTGCCGGCTGGGAAACAGCCATTCCCGCGGCCGGTACGCACGATAGTAATCGCGCAGCAACGGGATGAGCGCCTCGGCCAGGAGCGTATACCGATCCTTGCGGCCTTTGCCTTGCTCGACCCGGATCTGCCGGCGGTCCACCTGCAGATCTTTAATCCGCAGGTGGCACGCCTCATTGAGCCGCAGCCCCGCCGTGTAGACCGTCGCCAGAAACGTTCGCGCCCGCAGATCGATGGCTCCCACTGTCAGGAGCCGCTGCACTTCCTCCACGCTGAAGATCTCCGGCCGCCGGATCTCAATGCGCGGCGCCACCAGCACCTGCTTGAGGGGTTCGAGCGGCCGTCCCTGCACCAGCGTGTAAAAACTTCGCAGCGCACACACCGCCACGCGAATGGTGTTGTTGGTCAGTTGCCGGCCCTGGTGCAGGTGCAGCAGATACTCCTTGAGCCGATCGTCGCTCAGCTGGTCCGGTGGCTCGTGCGTATACCGGGCCAGATCGTAAACCCAGCCCACGTAGGACTCGACCGTCCGTTCGCTAAATCCCCGCAGAACCAGCTCCCGGATGAATCGTTGACGAAGAAGTGAGGGTGTCGGTGTTTTCATAGATCCCCCACGATCTCAGAAAACTCCCCGCCCTCCAGAACTTCCAAACCTCCAATCCCTCCTCCGCGTAGCGGCTCAGTTCAACCAGTGATATTGAGCCCATGAACTTGGGCATAGCACACGATCTTTTTGTCCCTGCCTTTTCTTCATCGAGCTTGAAATAAGGTATTTACACCGGATTGGCAACTTCGTAATTTGGCCTAGCAATGCCAAGGAGACATTGCGAGCACCCCGGGGGGCGATCTACCGATCCGGTCTTCGTCCCGAACCCCAGACTTAAACTATTGGACCAGTGCCAGGAGGCACTGCGGTTCGGGCACTATTCGTATCGAACGGAGCAGACTTATTTGGACTGGATTGAGCGATACATCCGATTCTGGACGCACGCGATGAAGAAGCCCGGCCTGGGCGTGCGGTGGCCGGTGGGTTGGGGATGAGGGACGAGGGATCAGGGACGAGTGATGAGTTCGGACTTTGGACTTCAGAGTTCGGACTTCGGGCTTCGGGCGGGTCTCGATCGGCATCAAAAACTTCCCGATCGGGCCAAAAAACTTCCGGATCGTCATGAAAATCTTCCGATCCGGAGCTTTTGGATCACTAATGGGCTGAATTTGGTTCGATCGGGCAGAAAAAGATCACAAAAGCGTCGAAAAGATCACGACAGCCTCGAAAAAGATCAGAAAAGCGTCGGAACGGTTCCGAAAAGTTCTGAAAAGATCGGAAAAGGGTCAAAAAAGATCACGAAAGCATCAAAAAGATCGAAAAAGTCCTGAAGAGAATCCGGTTGGCATGAAAAAATAACGCGCGGGACACAAAACGGACGCTCGAACTCCTTTTCTCCATTGTTTTGCCAACCGGCAGGGCTCTGACGATTGGCGCTGGACGGGTTGAGCTCATCGAGAAGCGGTTTTGCCTTGGAACCTGGGAGAATTCTTTTTGTGCTGCGCGACGAGCCAGGTGGTCAAGGCTGCGCTGCCTCGGTCTCGACCCAGCGAACCGCTTGATGGACGAGGCTGAGGGCGTCCTTCAAGTGGAGCTTCTCCTTGATACGTTCGCGGTGGGCGCCGACGGTCTTCGGGCTCAGGTTGAGCGCCTTGGCGACTTCCTTGGTGCTTTTGCCGCTGCCCAGGAGCCGAAACACCTCGAACTCCCGGTCAGAGAGCTTGTTCACGGGAGACGATGATCCGCGCGACCTGCGTCCAGTCAAAGCGTCCACGAGACGCGCTGAAATCTGGGGGCTGACATAGGACTGTCCGCTGAGGATGAGGCGAACGACGTCGAGAACCCTGGCCGAGCCGGCGTCCTTCATGAGGTAACCGCGAGCGCCGGCGCGCAAGGCGCGCTCGGCGTAGAGGGTTTCGTCGTGCATCGACAGGACGAGAATGGGCAGTTCGGGTTTCAGGGCGAGGACGTCCTTGATGAACTCGATGCTTCCGCGTCCGGGCATGGTGAGGTCGGTGACGAGGACATCGGGAGTATTGCGGCTGAGCAAGGCCATGGCCTCGGCGGGGTCGCTGGCCTGGCAGCAAACAGTGAGATCGGGCTGCCGGCTGAAGATGGCGACGAGGCCTTCGCGGGTGGTCGGGTGATCGTCGACCAGCATGATGCGGCGGGCGGCGGGCGGGGTTGGTGCGGGCGGAGGGGGCTGGGCACGGGCAGCCGATCGAGCTGACTTCCGGTTTTTCATGATGATTTGGGGGTGAGGCGGCAGGTGATGGTCAGGCCCTGGCCGCGCTGGGACTGCAGATCCAATTCGGCGCCGAGGAGGTGGGCGCGGTGGCGCATGATTTCGAGGCCGAGGCCGGCGCCGGCTGGTGGTTTGGCGGGCAGGCCCCGTCCGTCGTCCTGGATGCGAAGCGTCAGCGCGCCGTCCTTGGTGGTGAGGAAGAGGGAGATCCGGCGGGCGCGTCCATGTTTGATGGAGTTGGCGACGGCTTCCTGGGCGATGCGATAGAAATGTTCGGCGACGCGGATGTCTTCGACGATCACGGGGCGGGCGCAGATGAACCGGCAGGTCAGTTTGCCGGGCACGCGGGTTTTGCGGGCGAGTTCGCGCAAGGCGCCGACCAGGCCGCCGGTGCGAAGGACCATCGGCGCCAGGCCGTGTGCGATCGATCGGGTGAGCGTGACGCACTCGCGCAGGGACGCATTGAGGTCGCGCGCCTGGGCCCGCAATTTCGCCCGGCGCGGCACCAGGTCGCCGGCAGACAAATCCTCCATCAGGCCGTAGGATTTCATTTCCAGGCCGGTCAATTTCTGGCCGAGGCCGTCGTGCAAATCCCGGCCGATGCGGAGTTGTTCGCGCTCGGTGGCGGCGAGCATGCCGGCTTCCAGTTTTCGGAGCTCAGTGATGTCGCGAAGCACGAACAATTCGGCGGAATGGCCATCGATTTGGCACGTGCGGGCGGTGAGGGAGACGAGCCGGACGCCGCCGTCCAGGCGGCGCAACTCCTCTTCGATCACCGGGGAGCAGTCCAGGGGAGTGGCGCCTTCGTTGGCGAAGGCCTGGACGTATTCGCCGCGCCCGGGACGGAAGAAATCGAAGACCGGCCGGCCCAGCACCTCGTCGGCCGAGCGGGCGGCCAGCATGCGCAAGCCCGCCCGGTTGACCAAGGCGATGCGGCCCCGGCGCACGAGCAGGATTCCGTCCGGAGTGGCTTCGACCAGGCTGCGGTAGCGTTCCTCGCTTTCGCGCAACGCGAGCCCGGCCTGCTGGCGGTCGGTAATGTCGCGCAAAAATCCGGCAAACCGTCGCTGGGCGTTAAAGACGACCTCGGTGACGGACATTTCGAGGGGAAACCGTTGGCCATTTTTGCGCCGGCCTTCGACTTCCCGGCCAATGCCGATGATCTTTCGTTCCCCGGTGCGCAGGTAACTCGCCAGGTACTGGTCATGGGCCTCACGATACGGCGAGGGCATGAGCATGGAAACGTTGCGACCGATCACTTCGTGGGCGGCGTAGCCGAACATTTTCAGCGCCGCCGGGTTGGCGGATTCGATTCGTCCGCGCTCGTCGATGGTGACAACGCCCTCGATGGCGGTGTCGACAATGGCCCGCAGGCGCGTCTCGCTCTCGAGCAACGCCGCCTCGGCCTGCTTGCGGGCGGTGATGTCGCGCACGATTGCCCACATTTGCCGGGGCTGGCCGCGGTCGTCGCGGATGAGGAATACGCGCAACTCGACCGGCAGGACCGTGCCGTCCTTGCGCTGATACTCCTTCTCGTAAACATCCGACTGGCCGGTGGGCATGATTTGGTCGGAGACGATTTTCCCCTCGACCTCGTGCCACTTTGGCGGAGTGAGATCCACGTAGGTCAACTCGTGCAGCTCCGCTTCGGTATATCCGAGCATCTCGCGATAGGCCGCGTTGCAATCCTGGATTCGCCCGGCCATGTCCACGATGACAAAGGCGTCGCGCATGGTTTCGTGCAGGCGCCGGTATTTTTGTTCCGACATCCGGAGGGCCGCCTCGGCCTGCTTGCGGGCGGTGATGAGTTCGGTGAAGAGGATGACGCCGCCCACGTGACCGGCGGCGTTGTGCCACGGGCGCAGCTCCCACCGGACCCAATCCAGGCGGCCGTCCGCGCGCGGGAACGGGTCTTCGTCGCAGCGGAGCGTCTCGCCGGCGAGGCAGCGTCGATGCAGGTGTTTCCAGCGCTCGGGAATTTCCGGGAGGACGTCGTAGTGGCACAAGCCGATGACCTGGCGCCCGGCCAGCCCGTAGTCCTCGAGCCAACGCCGGCTGACGACCAGATAGCGCATCTGCCGGTCGAACATCGCCACGGCGGCGGGCACGTGCTGGACAAACAACCGAAACAACCCCTCGGTCTCCGGCCTGGCCGCGGCGGCCTGTTTGCGCTTGTTGACGTGCGCGTTCATTGCACCCGATCCCGGCGACGTCCCAACCTCCTCTGCGTCGGGGATCATGCGCGCTGCTCCTTTTGGCAAGGGCGCATCAGAATTTGCGCGTGCGCGGCGCGACCTCAGGAATCAGCCGGAGGCAGTTCAGGCGTGCCGGAGCCAACACCCCGGGGAGAGTTCCGGCCCGTGGAAAGCCGCTTGTTCCATTCGGACCTGCTCACGGGCCATGAACGCGAGCATGCCAGGGCTGGCGCTCCTGCCTTCGCCTATCGGCTTCGGCGAGGCACCGCCGCCGCCAGCCGGAGGTCCTCACACGCGGCGCGCTGCGGAGAGCGCGCCCTACCCGGAGGTCCCGGACCGAAATCAGGCCTTGGTCCCCCAGTCAGCGGCGCTGAAACCGCACTGGACGAGCTGCAGCATTGCCTGTCGGCCGAAGAGCGGCGGGGCGAGGTTGGTCGGGTCGACGAGAATATCGACCACGATGTTGATCCGACCTTCGACCTCCACTGTCTGGCCGCGAACCAGTCGCATGGAAACGGCGCCGCCGGCGGCCGTGGTGACGGAATGGACATTTCCGGGGGGCAACCCGATGGCCATGGCCCCGGCCAATGGCATCTGCAGAAAGTCCGCCCCGCTGTCCACCAGCACGCCGGTCATCCGCCAGTCGCTGCCGTTGTGCCCCAGAATCTTCACGTCGCTCTCCGGACGTCCCGTCACGGGATTGTAGCTGGCAATGTTAGCGAACGAATGCGTTTCGAGGAGACGGAATCTCGATCGAGTTGGCAGGAATCGTCACTTGCAAATTGTTCTGCTGACCACCGGGGAGACTTCTCGGCCCGAAGCCACCAAGGCCGGGGGTGGTGGTCATGCCCGGCCACGTCTCGTTTGGACCCAGGCGTGAAGAAGCGGGTTCGCTCCCGACCGGGCCCGCGGGCGCGTAAGGCCGGACGCCTTCGAAGGCGTCGACGCCCGCGCTGTCGCCAAGCGCCGCGGCGCCGTTTCCGTCGGCCTGAGCGTGGGAGATATTGCCATTGGACACGGCGTGGATCGACTGACTCTGGTTGACGTCATAAGCGCCTTCACCGAAGTCCCGCCGAGACTGTCCGGGCGAGGCGACACCGACGCGCGGCAAGGGGGTATTGGTCCGCCCGCCGGCAAACTGACGTTCCTCTTCGGCGGCGGGCGACGCTGTCCGGGCGCGAACCCGCGGTTCGACCCGGTCGCAGGCCGTGAGGAAAGACATGAGCAAGATGATCCCAACAAAGTGCAAAAGGTTCATGACGGGCAAAGGAATTCCGTGTCGACATTGTCGCCGGTCACCCAGGAGCCATCTCACTGACCCAGATCCAGATTGCTCCGTAACCGAGGCCCATTGCCTTTTAGCCCGCCGGCAAACATTTCCGCCGACTGGAGCGAAGATTCGATTGTGACCAAGCCTGGCTGGCGAACTCTTAGCTAGAAGCGAGCCAGGACGGATTGTGGATTCGACCACCGGACGTAGTGCCTATTGCCCAAGGTTCCCGGAAAAAAGCAGCCTAACCAGTCCGGGCGAATTGCAGCTAGTGTTGCAAATCACCCGAACCCAGCGGCTCCTATTTCGTTCCACTTAGGGCAAACGTGGTGCGTGCGCTCCGAAAACTCCGCATGGGTTTTGGCCCTACACCTTTCGTGGTATATCGGGTCAGCGCCAAATCGACAAAAGTGTGAGCGAAACGGAACTGAATCATGAAGCGATTGTTCAGCATTGCACTTAAGCCGATCCCAAGCCTTTTGTTGTGCCTGCACGTGTCGGCGGCAGCCAGCGACCTGGCCTCTCCCGCGCAATCGAACGCGCCGGCCGTGGCCATCGTTCGCGACGCGGTCGGTCCCCTGCTCACGTTTGTCGGAACCCTGCAGCGCGGGCCATCGGTGACTGGGCCATGGGAAGACCTGACCGCGGCGAGCAGCCCCTATCGGCCGGACTTCACGGGCGACGCGCGCTTTTATCGGGCGCGGACGCCGGACGGGATCTTTGCCGCGGAGACCGTGGTGTCGCTCTCCATCGCGGCTCCGTTGCAGCAGTATTTCGAGCTGGCCCACGCAGGCCAGCCCGATGGAATTTTTCCCCCGATCCGGGAAAAGCCTTATTTCGACGGATCGGTTGTGGTCGCGGGGCAGCACATCCCCGCCAGCCTGCGCGTGCGCGGCAACTCCAGCCTGCAGGAATGCCCGTTCCCCAAATTGAAGTTCAAGGTGTCGCGGGAGAATCGCGTGGGCACCCCGTTTAGCGAGGCGCGGGAAGTGAAGGTGGGGACGCATTGCGCGGAGGGCGGGCGCGGGAATATCGGGCGGCTGCGGGAACAGGCGGCGACGTTTCGGGAGGCGCTGGCCTACGAGGCGATGAGGACGCTGGGCTTTGTCACGCCGCGGGTGCGGCGTGCCGTGATCGACTATGAAGACACCACGGCGACGAACCTGACCATGGACGCCGGCTGGCAGTTGCAGCGGCAGGCGCTGGTTCTGGAGGACATCGAAGTTCTGGCGGAACGATTGGGCGGGCGGGCTCTCTCCGACGAGGAGGTCAGCGCGTTGACCAACGCGAATTTCGAAGCGCAGCTCGTGACGGATTTAAGATTCCTGCATGCGCTGTTGGGCAACTGGGATTACACCCTGCCGCTCGATGGGCGGGGCTTGTGGAATACCGACGTCATGGAGCGGGCCGACCAGCGCCTGGTTCCGGTCGCCGGCGATTTCGACCTGGCGTCGTGGGTCACGGGGGTCATCCGGTTGTCCGTGCCGTTTGACTATCATCCGGAACTGGCCGACGCGGACCGGCAGGCCCGCTACGATCTGGAACAAATCCAGCAGCAATTGGGCCCGGCGACCTTCAACGTGGCGCGGGATCGCTTTGTGGGCCAACGGCCCGCCCTGGAGTCGCTCGTGGCTTCGGCGGCGGTGGACGAGCCGGGCCGGACCAACGCGCAACGGCACGTCACGGCGTTCTTCGATGCGGTCACCGCCCTGACCCGGGGCAAGCCGTAGGGACGGCTGTGAAAACCCGGCGGGTCCGCGTTTGCCTCCGTTTGATCTGCATCAAGGGCGCCGTCCGCTGGCGAAGCAACCCTTCGGGCATGTCTCACTGGATGGTTGCCCTCGTTGGCGCCTGTGGCCTCACCGGGTTCACACTCGCCGCCCAGAATCTTCTGCCAAACCCGCAATTCGGCGAAGGCGCCGGCACGCCGCGGGGTTGGAGCCTGGTGAACGGATCCGGACGCTGGCAGTCCCCTGCTCCGGGCAACGCGGCGGCGTTGGAGGTAAACGGGACCGGTGACGATCAAAGCGCATGGCAGTCGGAGCGTCTCGGATTCAAACCGGCGGGATTATATCGGCTGCAGTTTCGCGGGCACCGTGTTGATGGCGCCAGTGGCGGAGCAGCGGTGGCGGGCACCACGCGGGTGAACCGCGACTTCGGCCTGGACCAGGAATGGCAGGACAACAGTTATATCTTCTCCGTCCCGAGCGATGTCACGAACGACCTCGTTCGGCTGGGTCAGTGGCACGCCCATGGGCGCCTTGCCTTCGCGCGGGCGACCCTGACGCCTGTGCAAGCGGTGCATGCATCGCCGGGCGAAGGGTTGCGACTGGGCGAAGGCGAGAGTGTGCGGGCAGGCGTCTACCGATTTCAACCGAACTTCGGCTGGAAGGGAGCCAACGCGCATCGACCGCTCGTGGTCAACCGGGCCGGATTTAACTCCGATCGCTGGCTTTTCTCGCCGGGCGCGCTGTTGATCTACCGCTTTCAGGTCGGGGCTGTCTTGCAACAGAGCGCCCAAGTCCGGATGGCGACGGTTCATCATGTCGCGGGCGAACTGGCCTTGGAGGCCAGCCGCGACGGCACGACATGGACAACGGTGACGAACCACGCTGCCGGCCAGCGTGGCGGGCCTGTGCCCCTGCCCGCGACGCTGTTTCCAGCGCGGGAGATTTTTCTCCGCCTGTCCTCCCGGGGTGAGCAAGCCAGCTTGCAGATGAGTGCGTTCAGCTATGAAGCCACGCTGGCCGATCCGCCGCCCGACGCCGAGGGGGCGACCGAATTCCTCGAACTATTGCACGACTCGCCCGATCGGCTGGCAGTCCGCTGTGCGGACCTGCGCGAGGTCGATCCCGAGAGCCGCTGGGAGTTTGGGTTATTAGTCACCAACCATTCGCGAACGCCGTTGAACCTGCGCGGCTCCGCCTGGCTGGATGCGGACACTCCGCCGGCGTTCATCGAGCGCGAATCTCTGACCCTGACGACCGACGGGCGGCTGAATGTTCGCAGCCCGCTCGGAGAGCCCGGCACTCATTTCGTGAATGTGCTGCTGGAGGACGACACCGGGCGGGCGTTGTTTGCGGGCCGGGCCGAAGTGCGGGTGGGATTTCTCAGCGACCCGCGGCCCGGTGGGTGGCTGATGGCCGGCGCCGGCCTGGGCCTGTGGTGGTGCGAGAGCGGCTGGAAGATCGGCCGCGACCGCGGCATGCCGGAACGACCGGCCGACGGGCGGCCGCGGCCTGTGCGGGTGTCAGCGGCCCGCGGGGAGTTTGAGGCAGCGCAAGTCATCCTGAGGCCGGAGCGCGATGGTCGACTGCTTGGGGCCACCGTCGGTCCATTTCGCAACGGGCAGGGCGCCGCAGCCGCCATTGATGTGCAGATCGATGAAGTGGCCTACGTGCCGGTCACCCGCCCGACCGACCAATCCAGTTTGCGAGGCTCTTATCCGGATCCGTTGCCGCCCTTAAAATATCCATTGTCATTGGCCGCGGGGAAGAACCAGCCGCTTTGGCTGACGTTCGCGGTGCCGCGCGGGATCCAGGCTGGGGAGTATGGCGCGGAGCTGAAACTGGACACGACGTTGGGCGAGAGGCGGCTGCCGCTGGTGGTGCAGGTTTACGACTTCGAGATGCCGGAGCAGACGCACCTGCGCAGCGCGCTGGGCCTGGGCACGGCCGAGATCAATCGCTATCACCGGCTGTCGCGGGCGGAGGACCAGCGCCGGGTGTTTGAGAAATACCTGAAGAACTTCGCCGAGCATCGGATCAGCCCGTATTCCTTTTACGACTACGCGCCGATCGACATCCGCTTTGTCGGCGCGGGAACCAACCGGCACGCGCAGATCGACTTCACGAAATTCGACCAGGCCGCCTCCACGTGGCTCGATCAACATCACTTCAGCACCTTTCAACTGCCGCTGCGCGGCTTGGGTGGCGGCACGTTTCAGAGCCGGCACCTGGGCCGGCTGGAGGGATTTGAGGAAGGAACGCCGGAGCACGCGCGGCTGTTTCAGGATTACCTGAGCCAGGTCCAGAAACACCTCAGACAGCGAGGTTGGCTCGATCACGCGTTCACCTATTGGTTCGATGAGCCGGATCCGAAGGACTACGCCTTCGTCGTGGCCGGTATGCAGCGCATCAAGGCCGCCGCGCCGGGAGTCCGCCGGATGCTGACGGAGCAGCCCGAGAAGGCGCTGCTGGGCCACGTCGACATCTGGTGCGGGCTGACTCCGGAATGGACGCGGGAAAAAGTCCAGGCCCGCCGCGCGGCCGGCGAGGAAGTTTGGTGGTATATCTGCACCGGGCCGAAGGCGCCCTACGTGACGGAGTTCATCGATCACCCGGGGACAGAGTTGCGGTTGTGGCCCTGGCAGTCGTGGCAGTATGGCGTCGAAGGGATCCTGGTTTGGGCGACCGTGTACTGGAACAGTCCCGCCGCCTTCCCCACGCCGCAGCACCAGGATCCCTGGGCGGATCCGATGAGCTACGTGAGCGGCTACGACTTTCAGCCGGGGCACGTTGGTTACTGGGGCAACGGCGACGGTCGCTTCCTTTATCCACCGCGCCGCGGCGCCGGCGGGGACGCTGATGCGGACGGAGGGCCGGTCCTGGACGAGCCGGTCAACTCGGTCCGGTGGGAAAACCTGCGCGACGGAATGGAAGACTACGAATATTTCTGGCTGCTGCGGCAGGCGATCGGGCGTGCGCAGGCCCGGCCGGGTGGCGGTGATTTGCTGCGGGAGGCAGAGGCGTTGTTGGAGGTTCCGCCGGATGTGTCCCGGGATCTGACCCATTTCACGACGGACCCGCGGCCGCTGCTGCAGCATCGGGATCGGATCGCGAGGATGATCGAACGCCTGAAGCGGGCAGGGCCGTAGCGGAAGCGACGTTTGCTTCGCCTGCTCGGTCTCGCGACCAGCCCGTGGCCAGGGGCGGCCGGGATGCCGCCTCACCTGCACGCCAGAGGCGTGCGCTACGTAGCGCACGCGTCCCCGCGTGCAAGTAACGACGCCTCCTGGCGTCGTCGAATCCAGTCCGCTTCCCTTATCCGCTCACCGGGCGGCGGGGACGCCGCCTCACCGGCACGCCAGAGGCGTGCGCTACGCTGCCGTCACTTCACCGGCTTCCCGTCCACGTCCAGGTGGTGCAACTCGCCGAGGTTCAGCTCGCGGATGCCGGCTTCCACCTTGGAGCGGTCACCGACGACGACCCAGATGAGGTTGTCCGGATGCACAACCGTTTTGGCGGCGGACGCGAGGTCCGTCAAGGTGAGGGCGCGGACGCGATCGGGATAGGTGGTGAAGTAATCATCGGGGAGGTTGAACCGGGTCAACTGGCCCAGCGCTCCGGCGATGGCGCCGGCGGTTTCCCACGCGCCGGGCAGGCGCAGGGTCTGGCTGGTCTGGGCCTTCTTCAGCTCAGCCTCGGTGATGGGCCGATCGCCCAGCACGCCCTTCGCCTCCCGCAAAACCTCAGCCAGGGACTCGCGGGTCTTGTCGGTCTGGACCGGCGCCATCATGAGGAACGGCCGCTGGGCGCGCGTGCTGGCGACGGACGTGCGCGCGCCGTAGCTCCAATGTTTGTCCTCGCGCAGGTTCATGTTCAGGCGGGAGGTGAAGTCGCCTCCGAGAATATGGTTCATGCTCTCGATGGCGATCTCCTCGGGGTTGTTCTTGGGGGGAGCGATGCCGCCGGCGAAGATCAGCGATTGGATCGAGCCCGGGCGGTCGATGAGATAAACGCCGGGCCGGGCGGCGGGCGCCGACACGGTGGCGATGTTCTTCTTCGGCACTTCGCCGGGTTTCCAGCCATGGAACAGCTGCTCGAGCTTCGGCGCGATTTCCGCGAGGGTGGTTTTGCCCACGACGATCATGGTCGCGTTGTTGGGCTTGACCCAGGTTTCGTAATACTTGCGCAGGTCGGCGGTGGTCAGCCGGCTGACGCCGGCCTCGGTGCCCGAGCCGGTCAGCGGATTGCCGTAGGCATGATCGGGGCCGAACAAGAGTCCGGGAAAGACGCGCATTGCCATGGCATTGGGCTCGGTTTTTTCGCGGGCGATGGCGGCCAGGGTCTGCTTTTGCAGCCGGGCGAAGTCCGCCTCGGGAAAGGACGGGTTGAGCGCGACATCGGCGAAGAGCTCGAGCGATTCGTCGAGCCGGCTGGTCAGCGCGTTGAGCGAGACCGAGCACATGTCGAGATCGGCGGCGCTGTTGATGTTGGCGCCGAGCCGCGCCGCGTCATCGCTGATGCGGAGCGCGCTGCGCCGGCGGGTGCCCTCCTCCAACATGCGCATGGCCAGCTTGGCCGTGCCCGGGATGCCAAATTGATCGGCGGCATAGCCCGCATCGACAAGCAGGTTGAAGGACACCGTCGGGACGGCCTCGCGCCGGGCGAACACGATCTTCAAGCCGTTGGCCAGCTGCGTGCGTTCGAGCGCCGGAAAATTCACCGTCGCCTTCAGGTCCGGATACGGCACGGACTTGCGATCGACGTCGGCGCTGCCCTCGGCGTATTTGGGAAACGGATGCACCTCCAGGATGTAGACGCCGTCGCGCAGCCATTCCCGCGCCGCGCCGGCCACGTCTTCGCCTGTCGCCTCCAACGTCTCTTTCAGCTCCGTCTTGTAATAGTCCGGCTGGTTCAGGAAGACCGAATTCTGCGCGAGGATGTCGGACTTGCCGCCGAAGCCGCCGATCCGCTCGATCCCGCGGACGAAGCCGGCTTCATATTGCGCCTTGGCCCGCGCCAGCTCGTCCGTCGTTGGCCCGTCCTTGAGGAAGCGGGCGAGCTCTTCATCCAACGCCTTTTCGATCCTTTCGAGGGGCACACCCGCGCGGGCGGTCGCCGTGATGTGGAACTGGCCGCCGATCTCGCTCAAGTCAACGGAGGCGCGGGCGTCGGTGGCGATTTGGTCTTCGTAGACGAGGCGTTTGTAGAAGCGGGAGGACTTGCCTTGGGCGAGGACGTCGCTGGCGAGGTTGAGCAGGGTGCCGGCGCGGGTTCCGTAGGGCGGGATGTTCCAGACTTTGTAGAGGCGGGCCTGCGGGACGCGGTCCTGGGCCTGCTGACGGTGGGTGCCGGTGCGTTTGGCGATCCAGGCCACGTGTTTGGCGATGGGCGGTCCGCTCGGGATCCAGCCGAAATACTTTTGGACCTTGGCCAGCACATCCTCGGCCTGGACATCGCCGGCGATGGTCAGGGTGGCGTTGGCCGCGCCGTAGTAAGTCTTGAACCAATCCTTCACGTCGCCCAGGGAAGCGGCGTTGAGATCCTCCATCGAGCCGATGACCGTCCATGAATACGGATGGCCGACCGGCCAGGTGTTTTTCTGGATGAGCTCTCGGGCGAGGGCGTAGGGCTGATTTTCGCCCTGGCGCTTTTCATTTTGCACCACGCCGCGCTGCTCATCGAGCTTGGCCTGGGTCACCGCGCCGAGCAGATGCCCCATGCGATCGCTCTCCAGCCAGAGCAAGAGATCGAGCGCATCCTTCGGGGCGTTCTCGAAGTAATTGGTCCGGTCCTCGCTGGTCGTCCCGTTCATGTCGGTGGCGCCGACCTTCTCCGTGGCCTTGAAGAAGTCGTCGTCGAAATTCTCGCTCCCGTTGAACATCAGGTGCTCGAACAGGTGGGCGAAGCCGGTTTTGCCCGGCTTTTCATTTTTGGAGCCGACGTGGTACCAGACGTTGACGGCGACGATGGGCGCCTTGTGGTCCTCATGCACGATGAGCGTGAGCCCGTTGCTCAGCGTGTAACGGTGGTAGGGGATTTCGATGGACAACGCGGGGATGGCATTGGCGGCCGTGACGGCGGGAGCGAGGCCGGCGCAGGCGACGGACAACCCGACCATCAGGCAACATTTGGGTGCTTGCATGGGCCGACCGTAGCGGGCGTTGGCGGACGGCACAACGGAACAGTTGTCGACAAAACGCTCGCGTGGAACGGATCCCCGGAGCAATCTCCGGAACCACAACTGAGGCATGAGCCCTGATTCGAAGACGAAGAGCTCGACTGCCGCCGATCGTCCACCGGAGGGAATCCGGCGCGGCGGCTGGCGGCTTCCCGTCATCGGCTTGGTGCTGCTTCTCGGCGGGTTCGTCCTGTTCTTGATCGTCCGCGGGTTTGATCCGGTGGGGCGGGCGGTGAACCGCATCATGGACACCGTGCGGCTGCAGGAGGCATCGGCGCCGTTTTGGTGGCGCGGGCTGGAGGCGTTGCGCGCGTGGCTGGGCGGACCCGGCGCCGCGTCCGCGCGCGATTCCGATCCGGGCGACGAGCTGGCGAAGCTGGGCGAACCGGCCCATCCGTTCCTGCTCGATCTGGCAAAAGACGATCGGAGCGCGGGGGTCCGCACCTTGGCGATTCGGGTCCTGTCCGAAGGTGGAGCCACGAATGCGTGGCCGATGCTGGTCTCGATCCTGGAGGCGGACCCCGATGTGGATCTCCGGGCCGCGGCCGCTGAGGGTCTGGCCCAGTTGGATCCCGTCGCCGCCGAGCCGCGGCTGCTGGCGGCATTGCCCCGCGAGGCGCGCTTCGTAGCCCAGCCCGAGGCAGGCATACCCGCTCCGTGGCGGCGAACCCGGGCGCTCGAAGCGATCGCGCGTGCGGTGGGCACGGTGCAGTCCACCAACGCCGTGCCCGCGCTGCTCGACGTCCTGGCCAAGGTCCCGGCGCCGGAAGTCGAGTCATGCCTGGCCAACGCGCTGGGCGTCCTGGAGGACATGCGGGCGGCGCCAGCGCTCCGCCAACTGCTCAACTCCACGAACAAGGCGGTGCGTTTCGCCGCCGTGCAGGCCCTGGGCCAGCTGCAAGATCGCGAGGCGGCGCCCGCCCTGATGGCCCTGATTTCGGGCGTGCTGACCAACGATGCGACGCTGCCGGCCCGCGCGGGGCCTGCGGGCTGGCCCGGGCCGGCACCGGGCACTCCCGGTTCCGCACCGATGCCGCCGGGCGGCGCTGGCGATCACAGGTCCGACCTGCTGGTCCTGGCGGGAGCCCTGGGGACGATCGGAGATCAGCGGGCGACGCCCCTGTTGCTGCAAGCGTTGACCAACATGGTGGAGGACCATGAGCTGACCCAGTTCATCGAAGCGTTCACGTCGTTGCGCGACCCGCGGGCGGTGCCCGCGTTGAAGGCGCTGCTCACGGCGCGACCGGCGGTGGCGAGGCAAGCCGCCGACGCCCTGGTCACCCTGGGACAGAACTCGTTGGTCGCCGAGCTCACGAGCCTGCTGCACTCGTTCGAGCGGGACAAGCGGATCGCGGCTGCAACCGCCCTGGCGTACATCGGGGACAAAACGGTCCTGACCAATCTGCTGGGCGAATGGGCGGGAGGAGCGTCTTCCGATCGTCGCCTTCAGGTGGCAGAGGCGCTTGGGGTCATTGGCGACGCGTCGGCCGTTCCCGCGCTGGCCGAGGCGCTGCAGGACCCGGAGGAGGACCTGCGCACCCAGGCGGTTTGGTCGCTCGGTCACGTCGGCGATCCGGCCGGGGTTCCCTGGCTGTTGCAGGCGCTGGGCGACACCAATTTTTCCGTCCGCTTCGCCGCGGCCTTCTCGTTGGTGGGCCTGACCAACCAGGCGCTGATGCCGGCCTTGCAAAAACTTCTCGCCGATCCCGAACCCAGGGTCTCCACGGCGGCGGCCTGCAGCCTGGCCTTCCACGGATCCGACGGCGTCCTGCCGCAGCTCTCGATCGCCGCGCGTCACCGGGACGACTGGCAGCGGTTTGCGGCGGCCACGCTGTTCCTGCGATTAAACACTGCCGAATCCCGGCAACGCTTGGCGAAGATGAGCGGCGATCAAAACAAGTATCTGCAGGACTACGTTCGCGCTGGGTTGGCGCACGGGCCGGGGCCGGCGCTGACGAACCTCCTTCGCCGCGGCTCGGCCGACTTCCGGCATTACGCCGCGCGCATGCTTTTGTTCTTCGAAGATCCGGCCGCGTTGCCAGCCCTGCGCGACGCGCTGCAAGATTCCCGCGCGGAAGTTCGCGTGGCCGCCCGCATTGCGATTCGCCGGTTGGAACGCGGGCGCGACCCCGGCCGTTGACAAACCGGACCTGTCTTCAGGGCTTTTCCTTTTTCTTCTCCTCGGGGGCGGCCGGCTCGGGCTGGGCCCGGGTTCCCAGGCGGGTCTCATGGAACTGCTTCCATTCCCGGCCCAGCTCTTCCACCGGTTTGCCGGTCAGTTCCGTCCAGAGCTCCGGCCGGTATTTTCCCTGCCGGCCGGCGGCGTTGATCCTGGCGACGAGATTCGAGTCGTAGCGCGTGGTGGCCCAATTGAGGAAGTTGCCGGTGATCCGATAGCTGGCATCGTACTTCGCCTTGGGCAGATTCTTCGCCGTGATCTCCGCCCCACGAGTCTGCGGCTCGTAAATGAACCAGCGGATGTAGTCGGGGATGCCTTCGACCAGCCAGCCGGGGATCCGGGTGAAATTTGGACTGTTCGTCGCGCTGCCCGAGTCCCGTTCGCCGCGCGGGCCGCGCCGGTAATTCTGCACGACGTGGACCATCTCATGAACCACCGAGCCGGAGGCTTCGCGCTGCAGCTCGCGACGAAACCAGCCCGCGTTGCAGTTGATGAAACCTCCGCCGGCGGAAGCCGGCGTGCCGCCCATGTTGTCACGAAAGCGGAGAGTCAAGTTGGTCCGCGGCGAAAAGCCGTCGCTCGGCAGCAGGGCGATCAATTTGGGATACCACTCCAGCACGAGCGGGCGAAGCGTCTCGTCCGCCCACGTGGTCAGGTCCGGGGCCACTGTCGTGTCCACCACGAAATGGTAGCGCCCATCCGCCGTGGCGAAGGATTTTGTGATGGGCCGGGCCGCGGCGTCCGGCGCCAGCGCGGTGACGACATCGTCCATCGCCACGACATCGAGCTCCGTGTAGAACGTGTTGCCGAACGGATCGCCGGCCTCCGTCCGGTCGAAGTCAAAGAGGAGGTAGCGATACGGGCCGAGGGGGGCGCCGGCGCTGGCGATGCTCACGCCATACTGTCCGCCCGGCTGGCCGCCGGAGGGCCGGGTGTCGACCTTCGCCAGCAGGGTCCAGCCGCCGTTCGTTGGGGCGGAGTCGCCGGCTGGCCGGGCGACGAATCCATCCGCCGTGCCGCTGGCGCCGTAGGCCGTGTAAACCTGCGCGGCGCGCGTGCCCGGATGCCAGGAGTACGAATTGATTTGCCGCAGCCGGGTGGCTGCGCCCAGATCAATTCGCACGCGCCCGCCGGCGCTTCCGGCCCGGAAGAAAAAATTCTCCGACGGCTGATCGGCCTCCCGCGCCACCTTTCCATCGTGCAGACAATCCAGCGGTCCGCCATTGGCGTCGCGCTCGCCCGCCAGCAACTCGAAGGTCGCGCGCTCGGCGGCGTCCCCTTTGACCGGCGGCGGCACCCGGCGGAACGAGAATGTCGGCGAGGCCTGGTCGGCGTCGATGCGGTCAAACACCACGGGGATTTCGGCCGCGGGCAGGCGCGGGCTGGCGACGCCCGCCAGGCCGAGAATCAAGGTGCGGAAAAACATTTTCATTCGCGGCCAGACTCGGTCCCGGAGCAAATAATTCAAGGCGTCCCGGAGCGACTTTTTCTTTTGCAATTTCGGCGGGTGACTTTCACTCTCCGATCGCCCTGCGGCCAAAACATCTATGGACGCTGCAGGCAGGAACGAGTCCACGGAACATCCAAATGTTATGAGCTGGTACTACGCCTCGGGAGGTCAACAACAGGGTCCGGTCGATGACGCCCAATTTGAAGCGCTCATCCAAGCGGGGCAGATCAAACCGGCGGATCTGGTCTGGAAGGAAGGGATGGCCAACTGGCAGCCGCTGAGCACGGTGCGTCCGGGCACCGGCGCCCCGCCGTTGACGCCGGGCGCGCCGCCGGTGATCGGTGGCGCGGCAGCGGCGGGCGCAGGCGCGGGTGCGTCCAGCCCGAACGAGATCGTCTGCGTGGAGTGCGGGGGGCGGTTCACGAAGGACAACGCGATTCAGTATGGGACCACGTGGGTGTGTGCGTCGTGCAAGCCGAGCTTTGTGCAGAAGCTGAAGGAGGGGGCGAATCTGGGGCCCGGGTCGGGGCCGGGCGCGATGCAATACGCCGGGTTTTGGATTCGGCTTGGGGCCAAAATCATCGATGGCCTCATCTTCTCCCTCATCCTCGCCATCCCGGTGATTGCGATGATCCTGCCGATCATAAAGTCGGCGGGCCGGGGAGGACCCGGCCCCGAGGTGGGGATCATGTTTCAGGTGGTGATTCAACTGAGCTCGATCGTGGTGGCCGTGGCTTACAACACGTTCTTCATTGGAAAATTTGGCGCCACGCCGGGCAAGATGGCCGTGGGCGTGAAGGTCGTGACGGCCGAAGGCGCGCCCTTGACGTGGGGGCGCGCGTTTGGGCGGGCGTGGGCGGATCAATTGAGCAGCCTGCTGTGTTCGATCGGCTACATCATTGCGGCCTTTGATTCCGAGAAGCGGGCGCTGCACGACCACATCTGCAGCACGCGGGTGATTTACAAATGAGGGCGAAGGCGGCGAACGAGGCGCGGGCGGCGGCTCTGCTGCCGGCCTGGCTTGGGGGAATTCCCCGGCGCTGGCGGGCGATCCTTCTGGTCGGGCTGCTGGCGGCCGGGGCGGGCGTTGTCCGGGGCGCTGTGGCCCTTGGCCTGCCGCTCCCGTTCTGCCTGCTGCGGGCGACCACCGGCATTCCCTGCCCGGGCTGCGGCTGCACCCGCAGCCTCCTGGCGTGGACCCATCTGGACCCTGTGTCCGCGCTGCGTTTCAATCCGCTCTTCTTCCTCTTTACCGTGGCCATGCCGGTTTGGGCGTTCGCCCGGCTTTGTCGTGGATCGGAGGATTCGGCTGGTGAGCCCGCCTCGCCTCGCTGGCGAGGCTGGGTGTCGCCGTGGGTTTTGGTGGCGCTCGCCCTCCTAAACTGGGTCTACCTTTGCTGCAGCCTGCCGAAATAGTGGGGTCATGACTGTTGGATTACCGTGTCCCAATTGCCGGCTGCCGCTGCCCGGCAACTATTGGAACGCGCCCCAGCCCCTGCCCTGCCCCGGCTGCAACCGGCAGGTGATCTTGGCCGTCTTTCCCGCGTACCTTCGCCCGGTCGCCCGCGCCCGTCCGGCCGAAGCGATCATCGAGTCGGGCGTGGCGAGCTGCTTCAACCACGAAGGCAAAAAGGCCGTGGCCACGTGCGAAAGCTGCGGGCGGTTTTTGTGCAGTTTGTGCGAGCTGGAACTCAATGGCCGTCGGCTTTGTCCGGCCTGCCTCGAGCAGCAGCGGTTGCAAGGCAACCAGCCCAGCCTGGAAACGCGCCGCCTGGTTTACGATCAGGCGGCGTTGATGCTGGCCGTGCTGCCGATCCTGATCTGGCCGATCTCGCTCGTGACCGCGCCCGCTGCGATCGGCTGCGGGATCTTCTCCTTCTTCCGCCCCGCGAGCATTCTCGGGCGACGCCCCGTCCGGGCGGTGCTGGGCATCCTCCTCGGCGGGGTGGAGCTGGCGCTTTGGATCTACGGACTGCTGGCGCTCTGGAACCATTGATGTGATGGCCGACCCAAACCCAACGCGAGTCCGCTACCAAAAGCTGCCCGGCCAGGGGTCCCGGGCGGTGCAATATGTGCGGCTGTATCTCGGCCCGGATCATCTGCTCCAGGTCACCTCGGGCGGGTTCGCCGAGACCTACCAGCGCTACTACTTCCAGGACATTCAGGCGATCGCGCTCTACCACACGATCCTCGGCCGCGTGATCAACATCATCCTCGCCTGCGGCGCGGCCGTGTTTTTGCTGGGCGGGCTCGCCACCGGAGATGTCGGCGGGATGATCGGCTTTGGCATTCCCGCAACGGTGCTTCTCATCGTGCTCCTCGTTAATTTTGCGCAGGGTCCCACCTGCTATTGTTACATCACGACCGCGGTGCAGACCGCGAAGCTGCCATCCCTCAGCCGGATGCCACGCGCGCAAAAAGTCATCGACCGGCTCCGGCCGCTGATTGCGGCCGCGCAGGGTGACTGGCCGGCGGGAGCGGGCGACATCCTCCAACGGAGCCCGGCCACCAGCCCGGACCAACCGCCGCCGCCTCCTCCGCCGCCATCACCGCCGGCCCCGACCGCCCCCCCATCGCCACAGGCGGCGGCGGGGGCGGATGACGCGCCTCCGATCTTGGATAACCCGGGATGATCCTTGCGCATCAACGGTGCTTTCATCACGCGCACCGGGAAGCCGCGGCGCGCTGTCTGGAGTGTCGCGAGTATTTCTGCCGGGAGTGCGTGACCGAACACGACGGCCGGGTGGTCTGTGCCGGATGCCTGAAAAAACTGGCGGCCGTTCGGTCGAGCCGGCGGGCGGCATTTGTCTGGGTGTTGCGCCTGGGACAGATGGCGGGCGGCCTGGTGGTCGCGCTGATCTTCTTTTACTGGCTGGGGCAAACGCTGCTCAGCCTGCCGGCCTCGTTCCATGACGGCACGCTCTGGCGCGGAAACTGGCTGGACCAGGTGCCATGAAGCCGAGGAACGAGCCCGAGGCATCGCCGTTCGACTTGATCGAGGAGTCGATCCACCTCGTGCGCGTCTCCGGAGTGGCAGGCCTCGCGCCGTATTATCTCGGAACGCTGCCGTTCGCGCTGGCCTTTCTTTATTTTTGGTCGGACATGGCGCGGAGCGCCTTCGCCCAGGAACGTCTGGTGCCCGGGACGCTGGTCTTGACCGGGATGTTCGTCTGGATGAAAGCCTGGCAGTCCGTGTATTGCCGCCACCTGCTGGCGCGGCTTGGGGGCGAGTCGGCGCCGGCCTGGAGGTGGCGGTCATTTGCCCGGGCCGCGCTTTATCAGGCGATCGTGCAGCCGGCTGGTTTGTTCGTGTTGCCGGTGGCGGCGGTGGTCATGGTGCCGCTGGGCTGGGCGTGCGCTTTTTTCAATGCGGCGACGGTGGTCCATGGCGGCGATTGTCCCAACCTGCGCTCGGCCCTTGGGCGGGCGTGGCGGCAGACGGTGGTCTGGCCGCTGCAAAATCATTACCTGATTTCCCTGCTCACCCTCTTCGGCACGTTCGTGTTCGTCAACCTGCTCACCGCCCTGCTGGGCGTGCCCTACCTGATCAAGTCGTTGCTGGGGATCGAGTCCGTCTTCACCCGCAGCCCGTGGGCGGCCATGAACAGCACGCTGCTCATGGCCCAACTCGCGCTCACGTATCTCTGCCTGGACCCGGTGCTCAAAGCCGCCTACGTCCTGCGCGGTTTTCGATCGGATTCGCTGACGAGCGGCGAGGACTTGCGCACGGAACTAGCCGGGGTGCGCGCGGTCGCGCCGGCGGCGCTGATGGCGCTGCTGGCCGTGGGCCTGTTCTTCGGGCCGGTGGCGGGCCGGGCCGCGGCGGCTGAGGCCACGGTCGATGCCGGTCCGGCGGCGACGCCCGGCCTTTCGGCGGAGGAATTGAACCGGGCGGTCGAGCGCACCATCCAACGGCGGGAGTTCAGCTGGCGACTTCCCCCGGAACCGGGGGAGAGTCCGGCGGACAAGGATGGCCTGATGGCCCGGCTCCAGCGGCATCTGGAGAGCGCGGTCAAGGCCATCGCTCACTGGGTGCAGGATGTGGTGGAGTGGATCCTGAACAAGCTGTCCGGGCGGACCTCCCGCGCGGCCAGCGGCGGCAGCGGCCTGGCCGACGCCATGGAGACAGCCTTGATCCTGCTGGGCGCGCTCTTGCTCGGCGTGGTGCTGTGGGTGCTGATTCGTGTCTGGCAGAACCGACCGGCCCTTGCGCCGACGGTGGCCGAGGCCGCGCCCGGGGCGCCTGATCTTCGGGACGAAAATGTCCGGGCCGATGAGCTGCCGGAAGACGGGTGGATTCAACTGGGCCGGGAGTGGCTGGGCAAGGGCGATTTCCGGCTGGCGCTGCGGGCGTTTTTTCTTGCGACGCTGGCGCACCTGGGAGAGCGCCGCCTGATTGTGCTGGCGCGAGGGAAGTCCAACCATGACTACGCGCGCGAGCTGGGCTGGCGCGGGCACGCGCTTGGGGCGGTGCCGCAGTTGTTCCGGGACAACCTGCTGCTCTTCGAAGGGGCGTGGTATGGGAACCATGCCGTGTCCGCCGCGGAGATCGATCAATTCACGGGCAACCTGGAGCGGATGAAGGAGCCGGCCGCACCATGAAAAACGCGGCTGCGCTCCTGGTGATTTTGCTGGGCCTGTTGTTTGTCGGCGGACTGCTGCATCTGTTCAACCTTCGTTTCGAGGCGGGCGACGTGTATCCGCCGTATTCGACCCTGCGGTCGGATCCGTTGGGGGCGCGTGCGCTGCACGACAGCCTGGCGGAGCTGACCCAGGTGGAACGCAACTTCCGACCGTTGGAGCGCCTCGATGACGGTCGCGGGACAGCGCTGCTCCATCTTGGCTCCGGTGCGGGGGAGCTCGCCTTCACCACCAACCAGTTCCAAGTCTTTGAGCGCTTTCTCCGAACCGGCGGCCGCCTGGTTTTCGCCTTGCAGCCGGAGTTTGCCGCGCCGCGCACCAATCGGTTCGGGGCCGGCCGTTCCACGATGGCTGGCCGGGGATCGTCGGGGACGAACGGGCCACCGGCGCGTCGGGCGGGACTGGGGCCCCGGGTGAGGGAGGCGGAAGTCTCCGTGGAAGAACGGTGGGAAGTCGCCTTCAAGCACGAGACCTTGGCGCGCGGCGCCAGCGGGAGCGGCGCCTATGAACCCGCCCGCGCGCGTCGGCTGGGGGATCCGCGCCCCGGGGAAAGCGCGCTGCCCCGCGAGCTGGCCATTCACAGTGCGCGCTACTTCGAGCCGGCGAACCCCGCCTGGCGAACCGTTTATCAGCGTGTGGACGGAACCAACGAATGGCCGGTGGTGCTGGAGCGAGCCTTCGGCAAGGGCAGCCTCGTGCTCGTCGCCGACGCCTACCCGTTCAGCAACGAAGCGCTGCGGCGGGATCGACAGCCGGCTCTTCTCACCTGGACGGTGGGCGGGCGCGCGCGGGTCGTCTTCGACGAAACCCATCTTGGGACCGCTGGAGACCCCGGCATCGCGGCCATGGCCCGGCGGTATCACCTGCACGCCCTGGCCGCGGCTCTCGTGATACTCGCGCTCCTTTTCATCTGGCAAAGCGCCGCCACGTTTCTGCCGAGTTCCGACGAGGACCAGGGCGCCGAGAACTCGCATCAGGTCGCGGGCCGCGATTCCACCGAAGGGTTCGTCAACCTGCTCCGGCGCCACATCGCACCGGCCGACATCCTCAAGACCTGCCTCGAGCAATGGAAGCTGACGGTCGCGTCCACGTCCGGGCGGAAGCCGCCGCGGGCCCGCCTGGAGGACATGCAGCAGCTCATTGACGAACAAAACGCCCTGGAACCCCGCCGGCGCCAGCCGGTCGCGACCTATCGACGCTTCTGCGAAATCCTCGCCAAACGAACATGAGCACCGACCACCTCAAGGATGTTCTCGCCGCCGCCCGCGCCGAGATCGGCAAAGTCATCATCGGCCAGGCCGACGTCATCGACCGGTGCCTGATCTGCGTCTTCACCAACCAGCATGCCCTGATTGAGGGGGTGCCGGGCGTGGCGAAAACCCTCCTGGTCCGCACGCTGGCGCGGGTGCTCGGCTGCCCGTTCGCGCGCATCCAGTTCACGCCGGACCTCATGCCGGCCGACATCACCGGGACAAATATCTACAACCTGCAGCGGAACGAGTTCACCCTGATCCGCGGGCCGATCTTCACGTCGTTCCTGCTCGCGGACGAGATCAACCGCGCGCCGGCCAAAACGCAGTCGGCGTTGTTGCAGGCCATGCAGGAGCGGCTGGTCAGCATTGATCGGGACACCCATGCCCTGCCCCCGACCTTCACCGTGTTCGCCACGCAAAACCCGATCGAGTATGAGGGCACCTATCCGCTGCCCGAGGCGCAGAAGGATCGCTTCATGTTAAAGATCACGATGAACGCGCCGGCGCGCGACGAGGAATTTGCGCTGGCGCAGCGGACCCTCGGCGCGGACTCGCCGGAGGCGACGCTGGCCGGCGGCCACGTGAGCGCGGTGGTCCAGGCGGAGGATCTGGCCACGCTGCGGGCCGAGCTGCAGCAGATCACGGTGCGCGAGGAACTGGTGGGCTACGTGGTTGACCTGGTGCGGGCCACCCGCGCCGGGGAAAACGTCCTGGTCGGCGCGGGCCCGCGGGCCACCCAGGCGTTGCTGCTGGCGAGCCGGGCGCAAGCCGCCCTGCAACGGCGCGACTACGTCACGCCGGATGACGTCCGGGCCATGGCCGGTCCGGTCCTGGAGCACCGGCTCATCCTGCGGCCCGAAGTGGAGATTGAAGGCCTGACGATCGCCGAGGTCATTCAAGGCATTCTCCAACAGATCCCGGTGCCGCGCTGATCCGTCCACGGCCGCGCCGACCCGCCCGTTCATGATTGTGCCCACCCGAAAGTTTCTGCTGTGGTTCGCCGTGGTGGTGCTGCCGTTTTCCGCCCTCGGCGCGGTCCACCGCGAGGCGCAGCTGTTGACCGTGCTGCTGATCCTGGGATTCCTCCTGACAGCGGCGTTGGACGCCGGGCTCGCCGCGGGCCGGCTGGCGGAGATCACCGTGGCGCTGCCGGGCGTCGTGCGCCTCTCGGTGCACCGCGCCGCGTCGCTCGAGTTGTCGATCGTCAATCCCGCCGGCCGTTCGCTGCCGTTGCGAATCGGGCTTGAGTGGCCGCGGGCGTTGCGCCCGGCCGACGAGGAACGCACGGTGCGCCTGCCCGCCGCCACCGAGCGGTCGGCGGTGGCGTGGCCGGTTGAGGGCGTGCGGCGCGGCCGCTTTCAAATTCGGCGCGCGCGCATCGAGGGGCCCTCCCGTCTGGGCTTTTGGGGAGTGCGCCGGTGGCTGCCCGTGTCGTGCGAGCTGCGCATCTATCCCGACCTGCAGCGCGAGCGCAGGCAGTTGGCCGGCTTGTTCCTTCACCGCGGGACCGTGGGGCTGCACGCGCAACGCCAGATTGGCAAGGGCCGGGATTTTGAAAAGCTGCGCGAATACATCCCGGGCGACAGCTACGACGAGATCCACTGGAAGGCGACGGCCAAGCGGCACCATCCCGTCACGAAGATCTTTCAGATTGAGCGAACCCAGGAGGTTTACATCGTGATCGACGCCTCCCGACTTTCGGCCCGGCCGGCGACCGCCGCGGATGGACCGGAAGGATCGTCGGCTCCGTCGGCCGGCCCGGCCCCGGGAGCGCCCGACACACTGGAACGATTCATCCAATCCGCCCTCGTTCTCGCCCAGGCGGCCGAGCGTCAGGGAGACCTGTTCGGCCTGGTGACCTTCACCGGCCAGCCCGGGAACTTTTTGCGGGCCCGCAACGGACACGCCCACTATGCGGCCTGCCGCGATGCGCTCTACACGCTGCAGGCGGAAAATGTATCGCCCGATTTCGACGAGATCGTCTCGTTCCTGCGCACGCGGTTGCGCCGGCGCGCGCTGCTGGTGTTTCTGACGTCGCTGGACGACCCGGTGCTGGCGGAGGGATTTGTGCGGAACATGACGCTCCTGGCCCGCCAGCACCTCGTGCTCGTGAACCAGATCCAGCCGGCCGGCGTGGCGCCGTTATTCTCGTCGGGTGCGGACGTGCGGGAACTGGACGACCTCTATCGGCATCTGGGCGGGCACCTCCACTGGCAGCGGCTGCAGGAGATGCAGCGGGCGCTGCAACACCGGGGCGTGCGGTATTCCCTGGTGCAGAACGAACGGCTGGCGGCGGAGTTGGTCGGCCAATACCTCAACGTGAAGCAGCGGCAGCTCATTTGAAGAAACCATGATCGTCGATCTCCAACGATTTGCGGCGACGGAGCAGCCCTTCTGGGTGGAGCTGGAGCGGCAGCTGGACGAGCTCGAGCGGAGCCCGGATCGGGTGCGGGCACTCGACGAGCTTCGCCGGTTCCATTACCTCTACGAGCGGGCGTCCGCCGGGCTGGCCAAGCTGGCGGGCTTTGCGGCCGAGCCGGAGACGCGGCGCTTTCTGGAGACCCTCGTGGCCCGGGCCTATGGCGAGATCCACGAGACCCGCCGGCGCTCGCCGCGGCTGTCGCTGGCGCGCTGGTTTTTGCAGACCCTGCCGATCACGTTTCGGCGCCATGCCGCCGCGTTCTGGGTGGCGTTCGGCATCACGCTCGCCGGGGCGTTGTTTGGCGGTCTGGCGGTGGCGTTTGATCCCGAGGCGAAGGGCGACGTGCTGCCGCAGATGTTTGCCAGCCATCTCAACGATCCGGCCGAGCGCGTGGCGCGCGAGGAGGCGAACCCGGATCACCCGGGAGCCGGCGCCATGTCGACCTTCTCCGCCCAGCTCATGGTGAACAACATCTCCGTCTCCATCCGCGCCATGGCGTTTGGCATGACCTACGGCCTGGGAACGATCATCCTGCTGTTCTACAACGGGGTCATCCTGGGTGTGGTGGCCGTCGACTACGTCCTGGCCGGCCAATTGAAATTTCTGCTGGCCTGGCTGCTGCCGCACGGCGTGATCGAGCTTCCGGCGGTGATGATGGGCGGACAGGCCGGGTTGATTCTGGCGCGCGCGTTGATCGGGCGCGGCCAGAACCAGCCGATTCGCGCGCGCCTGCGGGCCGTTTCGGGCGACGTGGTGACGCTCATCTTCGGGATTGCGCTGCTCCTGGTTTGGGCCGGGCTGATCGAGGCGTTCTTTTCCCAATATCACCAGCCGGTCATTCCCTATTCAGTGAAGATCGCCTTTGGCTGCACCGAGCTCGTGTTGTTCGTCGCCTACCTGAGCCAGTGCGGCAGGTCGGCGGAAGCCGATCGCCGCGCCGCTGACCTCGAGACCAGCCCCGCCTGACTTCACCACCCAGCACCCCTGCGATCCATGGCCGGCCAACGCACCCAGACCCTGCAGATTCGCACGCCTGAGGGAGTGGTGTTTTCCCAGGCGCTGGCCGGACCAGTCACCCGCTGCATCGCGTGGCTGCTGGACTTCGTCATCTTCGCGGGGGCCACCATGCTGATCGGCAAACTGCTCAGCGTGCTCAGCCTGATTGGCGGGGAATTCATCGCCGCCTTGAATCTGTTGCTCTATTTCGTCCTCACCCTGGGATACTCCATCTACTTTGAATGGCGCTGGCGCGGGCAGACGGTGGGCAAGCGCATCATGCGCCTGCGCGTGGTCGACGCGGAAGGGCTGCGCCTGAAGTTTAACCAGATCGTGATCCGCAATCTGCTGCGGGCGGTGGACATGCTGCCGTTCTTCTACCTGGTCGGCGGCCTCGCGTCGGTGCTCAGCCGGCGCGCCCAGCGGCTCGGGGATTTCGCCGCCAACACGGTCGTCGTCCGCCTGCCGCGGCCAACCGCGCCCAATGTCGATCTCGTCGTGGCCGGCAAATTCAACTCCTTCCGCGAACACCCCCACCTCGAAGCCCGCCTGCGCCAGCGGGTGTCCGCCGAGGAGGCCGCCGTGGCCGTGCGAGCGCTGGCGCGGCGCGACAGCCTCAAGCCATCGGCGCGAGTCGAGCTCTTTGCCGAACTCGCGGCGCATTTCCGACAGAAAGTCGCCTTCCCCCAGGAATCGATCGGCTCGATCACGGATGAACAATACGTGCGCAACGTGCTCGACACGGTCTATCGGAAGACAAAAAGAGAACGCCCGGCCGCGCCCACCCCGGAAGCTCCGACCCCGTGACGCCGACCCGGGTCTCCATCGCCATGACCAACGAACCCCACCACGAGCTGGTCGCGCGGCACTACGCCACCGGCGAATACGTGTCCGTGCGCTGGGCGGACGGCCGGATCGTCGCGTGCTCGCCCGCCGCCGCCCCGGTGGCTTCGGCGCGGGAGCGATATGTCGCCCCGGCGCTCGTGGATCTCCAGGTCAACGGCTACGCCGGGGTCGACTTTCAGAGCGACGGCCTCTCCGAGGACGACCTGATCACGGCGGCGCGCGGGCTGGCGCGGGACGGCTGCACGCGCTGGTTCCTCACGTTGATTACCGACGATTGGCCGAAGCTGATCGCGCGGCTGGGGCATCTGCGACGCCTGCGCCAGGCGTCGTCGGAGCTGAGCCACGCCATTGCGGGATGGCACGTCGAAGGGCCCTTTCTCTCCGCGGAGGCGGGCTTTCGTGGGGCGCACTCCGCGACCTTGATGGTGGATCCAAGCGAACGCCACATCGCCGAACTCCGCACGGCGGCGGGGGAGGATCGCGTGTTGCTGACGCTGGCCCCGGAGCGGCCGGGATCTCTCGCGTGCATCCGGGCGGCGGTCGCGGCCGGCATGATCGTCAGCCTGGGGCACACCGACGCCGGAGCCGCACGCCTCGGCGAAGCTGCCCAGGCCGGGGCGCAGGCGTTTACCCACCTCGGGAACGGCTGTCCTCGCGCGTTGGATCGGCACGACAACATTCTGTGGCGCGTGCTGGATCTCCCGGAGAAGGAACGACTGGCGATCGGCCTGATCCCGGATGCGATTCATGTGTCCGGCCCGCTGTTCAGACTGTTCCATCGGTTGATCGACGCAGGACGGATATTCTATGTCAGCGACGCGATGGCGGCGGCCGGCGCGCCGCCAGGGACCTACCGGTTGGGGGGCCTGACGCTGGAGGTTGGGGCGGATCAAGTGGTGCGGCTTCCGGACCAACCGAACTTCGCTGGCTCCGCGTTGCGGCCGATCGACGGGATTCGGCGCGCGGCGACGATGCTGGGGTTGCCGTGGGCTCGTTGCTGGGATCACTACTGTCAGGTTCCCGCGCGCCTGGTGGGGATGCCCGCAGGTTTGGAGGCGGGGGCCCCGGGGGACCTTTGCCTGTTGGAATTGGACTCAGACGGATGGCCGCGGATCGAGCAGGTGTGGTGTCGAGGCATCGCCGGTGGATCCGCGCACCGTCCCGAAAAACGATGAGAGGCTGAGTTGTTAAACCCAGCCTCTCAGCGGTGTTAGGGTCGGCATTGGCAGTTGCCCCGCCGTAAAAACGCCCACGGCAGCCCGCCCATTCGCCAAGTTGGTCAACGCATGCGCTGACCAGCGGCGACACAATCCCGGGGCCTACCACGCCGCACTGATTGCTGTTATCCGCGAAAAGAGTAATCGCCGATTGAACTTCCCCGCCGCCGTCCCCTGCCCCGCGTTCACCCCGATCGGCGACCAGCTGCTACGCCGTTTTGTCGCCTGGGTCAGGGTTTGTGAGGAGGAGTTAAAGAAGCCTTTTTGGAAGTCCAAGCATCAATATCATTACGTCGATAAGTCGCTCGCCTGCTGTGGAGTGATTGGCCTCACTTATACCGTGGAGCCTTCGAAGTTCAAGAAATATTGCGGGCTGAAACGTTAAAATTATGGACCCAGAGGCCGCCCGTGCCGTGTCGGGTCAATCACGGACAGGCACCCCCCTCCGACCGCGCCGCAGCCCGGTTTTTCCGCGCCCGCAACGCTCTCCGCCGCGAAACGGAAGGTTAAGAGGGTTGGTCTCTCGACGATAAACATGGGGTTGCATCGGCCGGCGGACGCCTGTAATAGTCCGCGACTCGTCATGGGTAAAGCGCTTATCATCGCAGAAAAGCCCTCCGTGGCAGGCGACATCGCCAAGGCCCTCGGAGGTTTCGTGAAGCACGATGACTACTACGAGAGCGATCAGTATGTGCTCTCGTCCGCCGTCGGGCATTTGCTCGAATTAATCTGCCCGGAGGAATTCGAGGCCAAGAAAGGCAAATGGAGCTTTGCCCACCTGCCGGTCATCCCCCCGCATTTCAGCCTGAACCCCATCGAGAAGAACGAGAACCGGCTGAAAGTCCTGGCCAAGCTCATCAAGCGCAAGGACGTCGACGAGCTGATCAACGCCTGCGACGCCGGGCGCGAGGGCGAACTGATCTTTCGCCATATCGTGCGTCACACGAAGGCGGCGCAACCCGTCCGGCGTCTCTGGCTGCAGTCCATGACGTCCGGGGCCATCCGCGATGGATTTAACCACCTCCGGTCCGACCAGGAGATGCGCCCCCTGGCCGATGCGGCCACCTGCCGGAGCGAGGCGGACTGGCTGGTCGGCATCAACGGCACCCGCGTGATGACGGCCTTCAATTCGAAGGGGGGCGGGTTCAACAAGACGACGGTGGGCCGCGTGCAGACCCCGACCCTGGCCATCCTGGTCGAGCGGGAGGAGAAAATCCGCCGGTTTGTCTCGCGCACCTACTGGGAGATCCATGGCACGTTCCAGTGCGCCGCGGGCGAATACGTCGGGCGCTGGTTCGACGAGAAATTCACCAAGGCGGCCAACGGCAAGGAAGCCGACGAGGCCCTCCGCGCCGAGCGCCTCTGGGACCAGGCCTTGGCCGAAGGCATCAAAGCCAAGTGCGTTGGCCGGCCCGGGATCGTCACCGAGGAAAGCAAGCCGTCCACGCAGCTCTCGCCCCTGCTCTTCGACCTGACCAGCCTCCAGCGCGATGCCAACCGCCGTTTCGGGTTCTCCGCGAAGAACACCCTGGCCATCGCGCAGGCGCTTTACGAAAAGCACAAGGTCCTGACCTATCCACGAACGGACTCCCGCGCCTTGCCGGAAGATTATCTCGGCACCGTCACGGCGACCCTTGGCGCCATGAGCGGGACGAATTACCAGACCTTTGCGGACACCATCGTGCAGCAGGGCTGGGTTCGTCCGAACAAGCGCATCTTTAACAACGCGAAGGTCAGCGATCACTTTGCGATCATCCCGACGAACGTTGCGCCCAAGGGCCTGACCGAGCCGGAGCAGAAGATTTACGACATGGTCGCGCGGCGGTTTCTCGCGGTGTTTTATCCCGCCGCCGAATATTTGATCACCACCCGGATCACGCGGGTGGAAGGCGAGCCGTTCAAGAGCGAGGGCAAGGTTTTGACCAAGGCGGGCTGGCTGGAGATCTACGGTCGCGACGCCGCGGCGGAGGGGACGGAAGGCGGGACGAATCTGGTGGCAGTCCAGCCGGGCGAGCAGGTGCAGACGAAGGAGATTGAAATCAAGCAGGCCCAGACCAAGCCGCCGCCGCGCTTCTCGGAAGCGACGTTGCTGGGGGCGATGGAAGGGGCCGGCAAGATGGTGGAAGACGAGGAGTTGCGGGAGGCCATGGCGGAGCGCGGGCTGGGCACGCCGGCCACGCGGGCGGCGATCATCGAAGGTCTGATCACGGAGGAGTACATTCACCGCCAGGCGAACGAACTCGTGCCGACGGGCAAGGCGTTCATGCTGCTCGCGCTGCTGCGCGGCCTGGGCATCCAGGAGCTTTCCAAGCCCGAGCTCACGGGCGAGTGGGAATCCAAGCTCAAGCAGATGGAGCACGGGCGGTTGTCCCGCCCGGAGTTCATGGCGCAGATCGCCGACATGACCCGGCGGATCGTCGATCGAACCAAGGCATTCCAGGGCGATGAAGTCCCCGGCGACTTTGGCAACCTCAGCGTGGCCTGCCCGAAATGCGGCGGCGCCATCAAGGAGAACTATCGCCGGTTCCAGTGCACCCAGTGCGACTTCAGCGCGCCCAAGTTTTTGTCGAGCCGCCTGATGGAAGGTCGCGAGATCGAGGAACTGATCGTCAAGCGGCAGGTCGGTCCCCTCCAGGGATTTCGGAGCAAGAAGGGATTTCCGTTCGCCGCCATTCTCAAGCTCAACGCCGAGCAGAAGGTGGAGTTCGATTTTGGCAATGACAACAAGGAGGACGGCGCCGAGGCCGAGGTCGATTTCACCGGCAAGGAGCCGCTGGGCCCCTGCCCCAAGTGCCAGGCGCGCGTCTTCGAGAACGGGATGAATTACACGTGCGAGAAAGCCGTGGGCCGGGGGCGCACCTGCGACTTCCGCACGGGCAGCATCATCCTGCAGCAATCCATTGATCCCACGCAGATCAAAAAACTACTCTCCACCGGCCGCACCGATTTGCTCGACAAATTCATTTCGAAAAAGAACGGCCGGGCCTTCAAGGCGTACCTGGTTCTGAGCAAGGAAGGCAAGGTCGGCTTCGAGTTCGAGAAGCGCGAACCCAAGGCCAAGGGCGCGCGCGCCGCCAAGCCGTCGGAACCTCCAGTGAAGCTCGATTTCACCGGCCAGGAACCGGTCGGCAAATGTCCCAAGTGCGGCGCTCAGGTCTTCGAAGGCCCGAAGGATTACGTTTGCGAAAAGTCCCAGGCGGAGAAAAAGCCGTGCAAATTCAAAACCGCCAAGGTCATTTTGCAGCAGCCCATCGAGCGAGCCCAGGTCGCCAAACTCCTGGCCGGCGGACGCACGGATCTGTTGACCCAATTTGTGTCCGGCAAAACCGGCCGGTCGTTCTCGGCCTACCTGACCCTGGACGACAACGGCAAAGCCACGTTTGAATTCCCGCCCCGGGAGTAGCGGCTTCCGTCCAGGAAACGGAAGACCGGCAGGATTTTTGGTTTGGGATTTTTGATCGCCGGACTCGTGAAAGGCCAATGGCGGTATTGCCAACGGCTGGGAGCCTCCCCCCCTCCAGTCAACTCTGAGTCTCTGCGGGCGAGGACGCCCGCACTCCGGTTAAATCTAATTGCAGACCCGTCCCCAGAGCACCTTGAGATAGCGGCTCTCGGCGCAGTTGGACATGACCGGGTGATCGGCGCCCGGGCCGGTGCGGTCGAGAAACTGCAGCCGTTTGCGTTCCTTGTGCGCGGCCCTCACGACGAGGCGTTCGAAGTTCTCGGCGGAAAGCATCCCGGAACAGGAGCAGGTGACGAACGTCCCTCCGGGCCGCAACAGACGGAGCGCCAGGCGATTCAAGTCTTCGTATTTTCGCGCCCCGTCATCCTCGTCCTCGCGCGTGAAGATCAACTTGGGTGGATCGAGCACCACGACATCCCACAACCGTCCGTTCTGCTGGACCTGTCGGGAGTAGCTGAAGGCGTCGCAGTGGACCCATTCGACGCGAACCTGATTGAGATTGGCGTTTCGGCGGGCCGACTCGACGGCTTTCTCGTCGAGGTCCACCCCGGTCACGTCGGCGGCATTCCCGTTGACGGCGGCAGAGAGGGCAAAGCCGCCAGTGTAGCAACAGAGGTCCAGCACCGAGCGCCCGGCAGTCCACTCGGTGAGGCGGCGGCGGTTCTCACGTTGATCGCAAAAGAACCCGGTCTTGTGGCCTTGCTCGAAATCGACCTCGTAGCGAATTCCATTCTCGCGGATGCGGACGGTTTTGACCGCATCGCACGGCAGCGTGCGCGGGAAGATTCCCTCGAGCCGCGCCACTTTGTCATCCACCTCCAGAACAAACCGCCGCGTGCCGAGCCGTTCGTGCAAAAGGGGCAACCATTTCGGGAGGCGCTGAAAGATCCCCAGGCTGTGCACTTCGATGCTGAGCACATCGCCAAACTTGTCGACCACCAACCCGCTGAGCCCGTCGCCGTCGGAATGGATGACGCGAAACGCATCCGTTTGATCGGCCAGATGCAGGGCCTTCAGCCGCAGCTCGATGGCCTGATCGATCCGCTGTAGAAACATTTCCTCCCCCACTGGCGTTTCGCCGTGGTCGAGCACGCGAAGCGGCACGCGGGCTTTCGGGTTAAACAGGCCGGTGCCGAAGGGCTTCCCCTCCTTGTCATAAACGGCCACGAGCGCGCCCGCCTTGGCGTCGGAGGACGCGGGACCCAGCATCGATTTGTAGATGCAGGGGTGGAAGCTGTAATAACGCATTTGCACCCAGGGTTTGGGCCAGTGCTCACTCTCCGGCGGCGGCGCCTTGCTGCGCGGCTCACGGGGCTCCCGCGAATCGCGCGGCTCATACGGCTCGCGGGGCTCATACGGTTCGCGCCGCTCGCGGGGCTGGACCGGGTCGCGGAATGGTCGCGGCTCGCGCGGCGCCCGGGGTTCGCGGGGATCAAAATTCATTTTCGGCTTATGGCTAACGTGGCCGGGCCCCCAAAGGCAAGCCCACACAATGCGTCCTTTTGCAGGCAGTTGCCTCCCGAAGTTGTCGGCCCGGGGCGCGGATCCCGCCATCGCGGAATCCGCACCGGCCCAAAGCGGTCACGCGGCTCGAACTTTACTCTGGGGCCGCCGGTTCCAGCCGCTGCGGGCAAAATGCCTGCGGTCCGGACATCGGACAAAGCCACCTCCAATCCGAACTTTTTCTGTGCGGCCCGGGAGGACCTGGAATTTTAAGTATTGTCCACTCGCCCGTGATGGCCTATGTAAAAGTGTGTCCACACGGTCGCTAAACACGTCGTATGCTATTGTCGTACTCTCGCAAGTCCCTTCACGGAAGGGATCGGCAGATGGGAATGGCGGAGATGGGCGCGGGTATCCGGGACCAGCAGCATCTGCAAGGTCCTTGTCCTCCGCCGGCTCTGAAGCAGTCCCGAGGCGTGTCCAACATGGTTCCGGCCCTGTGTGGCCCCAGAAACGGTCCAGCCCGGGCCGCATTGCAAACCCCTCAACTCACATGAAATACCTGCGCAGCCACGGATTATTTGTTGCCTTGGCCAGTTTATTGTTCCTCGTTGCCACGCCTCGTGCCCGCGGCGCCGCGCCGACGGTTGCCGTCACCAACCCGGCCCCTGCGACCGTGGTCGCGGAACTGAGTCAGGTGGAAGTAATCTTTGATCAGCCGGTCCAAAACGTGGACGCCGGCGATCTTCTGATCAACGGCACGCCGGCCGTGAATCTTTCCTTCGGCGTCGATGGGCAATACGTGTTTGAGTTTCCCCAGCCTGCCACCGGAACCGTCACCGTCGCTTGGGCCCCGGCTCACGGCATCACTGACCTCGACGCGCCCGCCAACGATTTCGCGGGAGGCAGCTGGACGTACACCCTCGATCCCAATGCCCCCTTTGCCCAGGTTCGAATTAATGAGTTCATGGCCGACAATCAAAATGGCATCCGCGATGAGGACGGGAGCCGCCAGGATTGGATCGAGATCTATAATGCGGCTGCCACGCCCATCAACCTGTCGGGCTGGTATCTGACCGACAACGCCGCCGCGCTGCGCGGCTGGCAGTTTCCGACCAACGTGCCCGTGGAAATTCCGGGAAATGGCTACCTGCTCGTTTGGGCGTCCGGGAAGAATCGCAAGACGGATCTTTCGTCGTTGCACACGGACTTCCAGCTGTCGAAGAACGGCGAATATCTGGCTTTGGTCCTGCCGAACGGATCGACGATTGTGTCGGCATTCTCTCCGGTCTATCCACCTCAACAGGCGGATGTCTCCTACGGGCGGGATCGCCTGGACCCGACCATCGCAGGTTACTACTCGACGCCGACGCCGCGGGCGGCCAACGCCACGAGCGGGTCGCAAGGGTTTGCCTCCGACGTCATTTTCTCGAAGAAGAGCGGCACGTTTGACTCACCGTTTCAACTGGCTCTGTCCACCGCCTCGGGCAGCGGATCGATTCGCTACATTCTGATCACCAACGCGACCCAGGCTGCCGCGTCGTTGACCAATGTCCCGACAGCCAGCTCGCCGCTCTACACCGGTCCTATTACGATAACCACTTCGTGCCAGGTACGGGCGCGGGTTTTTGAAAACGGTCTCCTCCCCGGCGAGCCGAAGACAGAGATCTTCATCGAGATTGCGGCCAACGTGCGGGATTTCACCTCGGAGCTACCGATTTGCATTGTCCACAACCTGAATGGAAGCGCCGTCCCCTCCACCACGCAGGCCGGCATGATGATGATCTTCGACGCCGACTGTGAACGCATTTCGATTACGAACTCGCCTGACGTCGCCACGCGCATGGGCTTTCATATCCGCGGTTCCAGCACTCTCGGCAACGCCAAGTCCAATTATCGCCTGGAGTTCTGGGACGAGTTCAATCAGGACGACAGCCATAGCTTCGCCGGCATGCCGAGCGATTCGGACTGGGTGCTTTACGGCATCAACCAGTTCGATCCGGGCCTGATGCACAATGCGATTTTCTACTGGCTGGGACGGCAATTGCCCAGCCAGACCTCACCTCGGACGCGATATGTGGAGGTCTTCCGCAAGATCAACGCTGGGCCGGTGACCACCAACGATTACTTCGGCCTCTATCTCGCGGTTGAGACGCCCAAGCAGGGCAAGGATCGGCTCGATATCGCCCGCCTGGAGCCTGACCAGACCAACTCGCCGGCGATCACGGGAGGTTACATGGCGAAGATCGATCGCACGGGGGTTTACTACAACTGGACTCCGACCGGCGTGGCCAGCCCGGTGCCCGGGGTCGGCACCGTGGGCAACACGCCGGCGCCAATCAACCTCGAGGAGCCAAAGATCCTGCAAGGCACCACGGATCCCCGGCTGGTCGCCCAGGCCAACTATTTCAAAGGCTTCATCGGAGCATTCGTGACGAATCTCGCCAGCGCGACCTACACCAACCCAGTCACCGGTTACGCCAAGTTCATCGACCCGGACCAGTGGGTCGATAATCTCATCGCCAATATCATCCCGTTTAACGTCGATGGTTACCGGCTGAGCGGCTACATCTACAAGGATCGCGACACCATCGACGGCCGGCTGATGCAGGGACCCCTGTGGGACTGCGACCGCTGCCTCGGCACGGGCGGCACGACCACGCCAAATGCCGACAACCGGGCCTTCAGCCCACTCTTCTGGCGACTGCCTGCGACGGACGTGAACACCGACAACGGCACCGACTTCTTCGGCGTCTCCAACGTGGGCGTGAACTGGTTCCGGGCTTTGTTCCGCGACCCAAACTTCTGGCAGAGGTTTATCGATCGTTACGAGCAGCTGCGCACCAACCAGTTCTCAAACAACTCCATCGTGGGGATGGTCGATGACTTCTATAACGAGATCAAAGAGGCCCAGGTGCGCGAGCAGGCGAAATGGGGCGGGTCGGCCAATTTCACCTGGCCCCGATCCGGTCTGCAGACGGTAAACGGCTACACCTTCGATTTCGGTCCGAACGACAATTTCGGTCGCGGCCGGTTCACGAACGAGGTCGCCTTCCAAAAGAAATGGCTGCTGGATCGGCTCAACTTCATGGACACCAATTTCGTGGCCATGCCGACCCTCAGCCGCGGGAGCGGCCAGGTCACTGCGGGCACGAGCGTCACGGTCCTGCCTGCCGGAGAAGTGGGATCCGTTATCTACTACACGCTCGACGGCACGGATCCGCGGCTGCCAGGTGGCGCCATTTCGCCCACAGCGATTCTCAGTGCCGGCCCGCTGGACCTGAACGTGACGAGCAACATCTGGCTCTATGCGCGGAGTTACAATTCGGGCCACTCGAATCTGGTGAACCGCGGCAACGAAGTCGGCAAGCCGCTCTTGAACAGCTTCTGGTCCGGGCCGGTGGCGGGCAGTTATTACCTGAGCGTTCCGCCCTTGCGCATCACCGAGGTCATGTATCACCCCGCGAACCCGCCGGCCGGTAACACGAACGACGCGGACAACTTCGAATATGTCGAGTTCCGCAACACCAGCGATCAGCCGCTCAACGTCGGCGGCTTCCGCCTCCGCGGCGGCGTCGACTTCGATTTCCCGAGCGTGACGCTCGCCGCGGGTGAGTATGCCGTCATTGTCAAAAATGCCGGCTCATTCGCCTCGGTCTACGGTCCGGCCCCCCGCATTCTGGGCGTTTACACCAATGACAACCTGGCGAACGACTCCGACCACCTCGTGCTCATCGGACGCCTTGGGGAAGCCATTATCGACTTCACCTATACCGATCAGTGGTTCCGATCCACGGATGGTGCGGGCTTCTCCCTGGTCATTCGCAATGATCAGTTCCCCACCTCGGCCTGGGGTGACCCCGCCAGTTGGCGGCCCAGCGGCACGCCGAACGGAACGCCGGGCGCCGCCGACCCGGGCGAACGCATCGTCGCCGGAATTGTCATCAACGAGATTCTCACGCACACCGACCCCAACCCCGGAGACGCCGTCGAGCTTTACAACCCGACCGGCGCGGCGGTCGACATCGGCTCGTGGTACCTCACGGACGATTTCAACTCGCCAAAAAAATACCGCTTGCCGGCCGGCACCGTCGTTCCCGCCGGTGGCTATGTCGTGCTCTACCAAAGCAACTCGTTTGGAATCGGGCCCAATGCATTCTCGTTCGGAGCCAAAGGCGATGAGGTTTATCTCTACTCCGGTGACGAGGCCGGAAATTTGACCGGCTACGTGCATGGGTTTGATTTCGGCGCGCAAGCCAGCGGCGCCACGTTTGGGCGTTACGTCAACAGCGCCAGCTCCGAACAATTCCCAACCCAGGTTTCCCCGACCCTGGGCTCAGCCAATTCCGGCCCCCTGGTTGGACCCATTGTCATCAGCGAAGTGCAATATCACCCCGTCGATATTCTGCTTGGGCGCGGCCCGGTCGACAACTGCATCGATGAATATATCGAGCTGCACAACAATTCCGACGCTTCCGTCGCGCTCTTCAGCACGACCAACAGCTGGCGGTTGCGCGATGCCGTGGATTATGAATTCCCGATCGGCACGACCATTCCGCCCCACGGCTATATCCTCGTGGTGCAGATTGACCCCAGCGATCCGGGCCGGGCGGCGGCGTTCCGCGCACGCAATGGTGTCCCGGCTGAAGTTCAACTTTTCGGACCCTTTTCGGGACAGCTGGACAACTCGACCGACAGCATCGAATTGGTCCGGCCGGATGTGCCCGACACCACTTCGGTGCCGTATCTGCTCGTCGACAAGGTGCGCTACACTCAGACCGCCCCCTGGCCCGCGGCGGCCGACGGGCTCGGGCCTTCGCTCCAACGGCGTAATCTCGCGGGCTACGGGAACGACCCGGGCAATTGGGTGGCGGCCGGACGAACGCCCGGCGCCGGCTATGGTGGCGGGCTTGCGCCGACCATCACGCGACAACCGATCGATGCCACGGTCATCGCGTCACTGTCCACGAGCTTCAGTGTCATCGCCACCGGACCTGGCCCGTTGACCTACCAATGGCGTTTCAATGGCACACCGATCCCGGGCGAAACCAGCTCGATCCTTAGCATTCCGGGGGCGCTGACCTCACAGGCCGGTCTCTATTCCGTCGCAGTTCTGAACTCGTCGGGCGCCGTCATCAGCGAGGAAGCACGGCTGACCGTACTTATCCCGGCTAACATCGTCTCGCATCCACAAAGTGTCTTCGTGCGCATCAAGCCCGATGCACTGGCGGCGCCAACCACAAACGCCACGTTTGCCGTCGGCGTCACGACGCTCAATCCGCCGCTTTCGTACCAGTGGCGGTTCAACGGGGCGAACATTCCCGGCGCCAATGCCAGCACCTACACGGTGGTGGATGTGAAGACGAACAACTATGGCGCTTACTCGTGCGCTGTCTCCGATACCATCGGGACCATCTACAGCTCGAATGCCGTGCTCTACCCGGTCATTCAAGTAGGCATCGCGCAGCAACCCGCCCTCTCCAACATCGTCGCGCAAGGCAGCCTGGTCGGCTTGAGCTGCGTCGTCACCGGATACCCCCCGCCCTACATGTTCCAATGGCGCCGCGGCTCCGTGACAATCGCCGTCCAGACCAATGACGCTCCCGTCAGCGTTTACACCCTCCACGCCACCAACCCTCCTGGACAAAACGTCCAATACCGCGCGGTGGTCACGAACGCGTTCTTCACCCAGCCCGGCTTCGCCTCGGCCTTCGCCAACGTCACCACGTCTGTCGACACGGACGGGGACCTAATCCTCGACGCGGTTGAGGATGCCACGCCGGGTCTCGACAAAAACAACCCGGCCGACGCCTCCGGAGATTTCGACGGGGACGGCATGACGAACCTCGAGGAAATCATCGCCGGCACGAACCCCAACGATTCCAGCAGTTACCTGCGCGTCAGCGTTTCGCCGGTCACCGGGGCCGTCCGGGTTCAGTTCGAGGCCAAGGCCCAGCACACGTACGTGGTGGAATATTCCGACAGCCTCTCCGCCAGCATCTGGGCGCGCCTGGCCGACGTCCCGACCGGCGCCAGCGACCGCACGGTGACCCTCGACGATGCAACCGGCCGCCCCGGCCGGTATTATCGCCTGGTGACGCCGGGGCCGGCTCCGGCCCAATGAAGCCCGGGACAAGGGCTCAGCATCACCGGTAACCCAAACTGGAAACCGATTCCGCGACCGCCGCCGGGTCAGCCCGGCGGCGGTTTTGCTTTTGCTGAGCTCAGGACAGCTCTGATTGACGAGTATTGATTCACGAGCGCGGATGGTCGGACGCGGACATCCCGAATCAAATATCTCCAGTCACCATTCAAAAATGAACCCCGCACCCCGGGTTCGTGGCTCATCGCCCGTCCGCCTTGTTTGCTGTAGGACCGGAACCGTCCGGAGCGCGAGCCGACGTTCAGTGGTTCCCCGGTGGCGATCGGAATTTTTGTTGTCCCGCGGGCAGTTGTCGCCTATATACCCCGGTGTCCACTCCACTACGGAAGCTGCCTATGACGTTGCTGTACTCTGGCATGTCTTGCCCGGGCTTGGGTTTTGACGTTCCTGGATTGATCAGGCGCCTCGCCGATTCGTCCGTGCTGTCGCCCCGCGAAGCCTGGGTTGGAGCCTCCCGCAGGACCGTGAGCGCCCAGCCTTCCCAACCCAAGCTGTAGAGTCAGAATCCGCCGCCCCCCCATGAAGACCAAATTCACCGTGTCGTTGACCGGTCTTGCTGCCGTCCTGGCCCTCGCCGCTGCGCCCGACGCGCGCGCGCAAGTCCAGACCCTCATTCCATTAAATGCCACCTGGAGCTACCTGGATACGGGCATCGACCCGCTGCCCAGCTGGACGGGCGCCGGCTTCGACGACAGCGCGTGGAAGACGGGCGCGGCCGAATTGGGCTATGGCGACAGCGATGAGACGACCGTGGTCAGCTTCGGCCCGGATTCCAACAACAAGTTCATCACCACGTGGTTTCGCAAGTCGATTAACATTTCCAACCCGGCCGCGTTCAGTTCGGTGAGCATGACGCTCGTTTATGACGACGGCGCGGCCGTCTATGTCAACGGAGTCGAAGTTTACCGGATCAATCTGCCGGACGGGCCTGTGACCGGCGCCACCCTGGCCACGACGGCCAGCGACTACTCGCCCGAGACCGTGACCATCCCGGTGGGGGCGTTGCAGGCGGGCAACAACGTCATTGCCGTTGAGATGCATCAAGGTAACGGCACGAGTTCGGACATCAGCTTTGCGATGCAACTGACGGCGGAGGCGGACACCCAAGCGCCGGTTCTCCAGACGATCGGGCCGCCGGCCAATGGCATCGTGCGCTCCCTGGATTCGATCGAGCTGATCTTCAATGAGCCGGTCCAGGGCGTCGACGCCGCCGACTTGTTGATCAACGGCCAGCCCGCGACCAATATCGTTTTTGGCGTTCCTGGCCAGTTCATCTTCACCTTTCCGCCCCCGCCGACCGGCGCCGTGACCGTGGCCTTCGCCAGCGGGCACGGAATCACCGATCTGGCGCCCGCACCGAACGCGTTCGCCGGTGCCTCCTGGACCTACATCGTCAACCCCAACATTCTTCCGTCCACGTTCCTGATCAGCGAATTCATGGCTCAAAACACCCGGACGCTGAACGACAATTACGGAAATCAATCCGACTGGATCGAAATCTACAACCCGGGACAGTCCACGGGCGACCTGCTCGGCTGGTATCTGACCGATGATCCGGCGAATTTGACCAAGTGGCGCTTTCCCGCGCGGACGATTGACGCCGGGCAGTACCTCGTGGTGTTTGCCTCCGGGCGCAACGAGACGAACAACCCGGCCTTTTTGCACACGAGCTTTCAGCTCAACAACACGGGGGAATATCTCGCCCTGGTCGACCCGCAGACAAATGTCATCTCTGCGTTTTCCCCGACCTACCCGGCACAGACCTCCGACGTCTCCTATGGGCGCGACCGGCTGAACCCATCCATCACGGGCTACTTTCAAACGCCGACGCCGCGGGCGGCTAACGCGACGAGCGGCAGCGGCATTTCCCCGTCGGTCACCTTTTCGCGCGACCACGGCACGTTCCCGACCAATCAGCCGTTCGACCTGGTGCTGAGCACGCCGGGAGTCCCCTCGGCGATCTTTTACAGCTTTGGCACCAACCTGCCGGGCTCCAATGTCAGCGCCACGTCGTTTCGTTACACCACCCCGATTCGGGTGAACGCCAGCACCGTGATTCGCGCCCGGGCCTTTGCTCCGGGCGAGTTGCCCGGGCCCATCGTCAGCAAGGCGTACCTCGCCCTGACCACGCAAACGAACGTCCTCAATTTCGCCTCTGAGCTGCCGATCATGATCGTGCACAATTTCGGCCAGGGCGTTTTCCCCGCGGACAGCTCGGCCACCGGCGAACGTTGGGTCTACCTGCAGACGTTTGAAAATCCGTGCGGGGTGGCGTCGATGACCAACCAGCCGACGCTGTCGGCGCGCGGCATCATGCACACCCGCGGCTCCAGCACCCAGACCAGCTCCGCCGGCAAGGCCGCGTTCTTCCTGGAGGTGCGGGACGAACTCGATGACGACCGGGCCGTCCCGTTGTTGGGGCTACCCGCGGAATCCGACTGGGTTCTGTATGCGCCCAACGGTTTCGAGCCGGCGCTGTTCCACAATCCCCTCGCCCATCAACTGGCCCGCGACGGCGGCGAATACGCGTCCCGCTACCAGTTCGTGGAGCTGTTTCTCAAGGACGACACGGGCAATCCCGGCCCCATCACCTCGTCGGGGTTCACCTCCGCCAACGGCGACTACCACGGCATCTACGTGCTGGAGGAAAAGATCAAGCGCGACAAGAATCGCGTCGACATCCAGAAGCTCGAGCCGGAGCACGTCAACTATCCCGAGGTGACCGGAGGCTACCTCTTGAGCATCGACCGGACCGACGCCGGCAAAGGCACGGTCAGCGTGACCGGCGGCGCGCTCAATCCGTTGGAGCCGGGCTGGACCGACTGGACCAACGCGGTGCGCGCTCCGCAGCGCGCCTATGTGCAGAGTTACTTCAATGCGTTTGCCGCCGGACTGAACGGGGCCAACCTCACGAACGCAACGCTGGCGGGCGGAGCGCCCAACACGAACCATTACTCGTACTACATTGACCCCGAGTCATGGGTCCGCCGCCATGTGCACGAGGTCCTCACGTTCAACGTGGATGCCCTGCGACTGAGCGGGTATCTGTTCAAGGACCGCAACAAGCGCATCGAATACGGCCCGGCTTGGGACTACGATCGGACGCAAGGCTCCACCGACGGCCGTGACGCCAATCCGCGCACCTGGCGATCGCAAACCGGCGACTTCGGCACGGACTTCTTCAACTTCGCGCCGTGGTGGGGAACGCTGCTGCGCGCCCCGGACTTCTGGCAGGCCTGGATCGACCGCTATCAGGCCGAGCGCCAGCCCGGTCGTTCGCTCTCGACGGACAACATCATGAAGCGAATCGACGAGCTCTATAACCAGCTCAAGGACGCCCAGCCGCGCGAGCGCGCCCGCTGGAATGTCACGACTCGCGGGACCAACGGCAGCGGGAGCGGGACCTATCTCGACGAGGTCACGTGGAAGAAGCATTGGTACCGGGCCCGGCTGAATTTCATGGACACCAACTTCCTGGACATGCCGGTGATTGGCAGTGCCGGCGGGCTGGTCACTCCTGGCACCCAGGTCACCCTCATCCCGGCCGGCAAGCCGGGCAGTTCCATCATCTACACCCTCGATGGCACCGATCCCCGGCTGCCCAACGGCTTCGTGTCGCCCACCGCGCTCTCCAACAACGCCCCGGTCACCGTCACCATCAACGGCAACGTGCGTATCGTCGCCCGCTCGTATAACCCATCCCACAAAAACCTCACCGGGCCGAACAACCCGCCGATCAACAGCATTTGGTCCGGCCCGAGCGCCCGCACGTTCTACACGGCGACGCCCGCGTTGCGCATCACGGAGATCATGTACAACCCGCCGGCCGCGCCCGCGGGCAATACCAACGACGCGGATAACTTCGAATACATCGAAGTGCGGAACACCGACACCGCGCCCCTCAATGTGAATGGCTTTCGCCTGCGCGGCGGAGTCGACTTCGACTTCCCGAACGTCACCCTCGCTCCCGGCGAGTATGCCGTGATCGTCCGGCACGCCGCCGCCTTTGCCTCCCGCTACGGGGCGGCCCCACGGATCCTCGGAGTTTACACGAACGACAATCTCGCCAACGACAGCGACCACATTGTCCTCGAAGGCCGCGCCCACGAGCCCATTCTCGACTTCACCTATAAAGATGGATGGTATCCCACCACCGATGGGGCGGGCTTCTCGCTGGTGATTCGCAACGACGCGCTTCCGACAGCATCGTGGGATGACGCCGGCAGCTGGCGCCCGAGCGCCAACCTGAGCGGCAATCCCGGAGCCGCCGATGCCGGCGACCCCGCCATCGCGCCGATTCTCGTCAATGAGATCCTGACCCACACCGACCCGCTGCCGAACGACGCCGTCGAGCTCCACAATCCGACCGGAGCCGACGTGAATGTCGGCAATTGGTATCTCACCGACGATTTTGGTACGCCGAAGAAATACCGGATCCCGGCGGGCACGGTCATCGCGGCGGGCGGCTACCTGGTGCTGAATCAAGGCGACACGTTTGGTGTCGGCCCGAATGCCTTCGCCTTCGGCGGCAAAGGCGATCAGGTGTACCTGTTTTCAGCGGATGCCGATGGCGCGCTCACGGGATATGTCCACGGCTGGGATTTCGGGGCGCAGGCCAGCGGCGCGACCTTTGGGCGCTTCGTCAACAGCACCGGCTCCGACCAATTCGTGACCCAGGTCAGCCCCACGCTCGGTGCGGCCAATGCCGGCCCGCTGGTCGGGCCCATCGTCATCAGCGAAATCAACTACCATCCGCCTGACGTCCTGCTCGGCCGCGGCCCGGTGGATAACTGCATCGATGAATACATCGAGCTGCACAACAACTCGTCGTCGCCGGTCGAGTTGTCCAGCACCACCAATTCCTGGCGGCTGCGCGATGCGGTGGACTATGAATTTCCGCCGGGCACGACGATCCCGGCCGGAGCCTACGTGCTCGTGGTGCCGATCGATCCGACCGATCCGGCGCAGGCCGATGCCTTCCGCGCCCGCAACAACGTGCCGGCCCAGGTCGCGCTCTACGGACCGTTCTCCGGCCAGTTGGATAACTCGACGGACAGCGTCGAGCTGGTCCGGCCCGATGTGCCCGACACCAACTCCGTGCCCTACATTGTCGTGGACAAGGTGCGCTATACCGACACCACGCCCTGGCCCGCGGCGGCGGACGGCATTGGGCCATCGCTGCAACGGCGCAACCTGGCGGCCTACGGCAACGATGCCGGCAACTGGGTGGCGGCGGCTCGCACCGCTGGCGCCGGATTCGGCGGCGGCAACCCGCCGGTGATCGCCCAACAACCGATCGACTCCACGGTCCTGGCCACGCTCACCGCGACCTTCAGCGTGATCGCCACCGGCCCCGGGCCGTTCACCTATCAGTGGCGCTACAACGGCAGCCCGATCCCCGGCGAAACCAGCTCCATCCTCGCGCTGGCCAATGTCGCCCCGGAACAAGCCGGCCTTTATTCCGTCGCCGTCTTGAACGCGTCCGGCGCCGCCCTCAGCCAGGATGCCCGCCTGACGGTGCAAATCCCGGCCAGCATCGTCTCGCACCCGCAAAGTGTGTTCGTCCGCATCAAGCCGGACGCCCAGGCGGCTCCCACCACCAACGCCACGTTTGCCGTGGGCGCCACAACGCTGAACCCGCCGCTCTCGTATCAATGGCGGTTCAACGGCGCCGAGATTCCCGGCGCCACGGCGAACACGTATACGGTGGTCAATGTCACGACCAATGACTACGGGGCCCTTTCGTGCGCGGTGACGGACGCCATCGGTACCATCTACAGCTCCAACGCGGTTCTCTACCCTGTCATCCAGGTCGGCATCGCCCAGCAACCGGCCGTGTCCAACATCGTCGCGCCCGGAACGCTGGTCGGCCTGAGCTGCGTCGTGACGGGGTATCCGCCGCCGTTCTACTTCCAATGGCGCCGCGGCTCGGTTCCGCTGGCCCTGTTCGCCAACGACGCGCCCGTCAGCGTGTTCACGGTCTTCGCCACCAACCCGCCCGGCCAGAACGTCCAATACCGCGCCGTGGTCACCAACGCGTTCTTCATCTCACCCGGCTTCGCGACCGCCTTCGCCAACATCACGACGGCCACCGACACCGACGGCGACCGGATCCTCGATTCCGTCGAAGATGCCACGCCGCATCTCGACAAAAACAACCCCGCCGACGCCCAGGGCGATTTGGATGGCGACGGCATGTCGAATCTGGCGGAAACCATTGCGGGCACCGACCCGAATGATCCCACGAGTTACCTGCGAGTCGTCGCCACCACGGGTCCGGGGCCTCTCCAGGTGCAGTTCAACGCCAAGGCGGGACGAACGTACGTGATTCAATACACGGACAACCTCCCGAGCGGGTCGTGGACGCGGCTGGCGGAAGTTCCCTCCGGGACGGCTGATCGTGCGGTCACCGTCGGAGATCCCGCCGGCAACGCCTCCCGTTATTATCGTCTCGTCACGCCAGGCCCCGCGCCCGCGCCTTAACCAAGCACAGCAATCAGGGGCGGCGCTCCTGCCTTCGCTCAGAGCTGCGGCGGCCGAAGCCGTCGTCAGCCGGTTCGGTTGTCCGGCTCGTTGTCCGCATCGGGCGGCGCGCTGCGGAGTGCGCGCCCTACCCAGCGGGACCGGGTCGATTACCGTTACTTGGCCGCCTGATGTTTCTGGACGGCGGCGGCGATGGTATCCACGCTCTGCAGGATTTCCTTCGCCGCCCCCGGATCGGGAATCTTCAGGCCAAAATTCTTGTCCAACGCCACCACCAGCTGCAGGGCGTCCACGGAGTCCAGCCCGAGGCTGTCCGGGCCGAACAAAGGTTGCGCATCTCCGATTTCGCCCACGCCGACCTGCAACATCAGGTTCTCCACCATCAGTTCTTTGATTCGCCGTTTTAACGCCGCCGCGTCCTGAATCTCTTCCATCTCAATTCCTGTCGTTCAAAACACCCCGCCATCGATCTTGAGAACCGAGCCTGTGATGTAGGAAGCATCGGGACAAGCCAGAAATCGAACCGCCGCCGCCACTTCCTCCGGACGGCCAAAGCGGCGCATGGGGATCCGCTGCTGCGCTGCCCGCCGTTCGTCCGGCCCCAACGCGGCCACCGCCTCCGTCTCGACGTAGCCCGGGCAGACGGCGTTGACCGTGATGCCAATGCGCGCGACCTCCTTGGCCAGCGACTGGGTCAGGGCCACCAGCCCGGCCTTGGCGGCCGCGTAGTTGGTTTGCCCGGCTGGCGCCAGCAACGCGCTCAACGAGGCGATGTTGACGATTCGGCCGTGCCGCTGGCTGATCATCGCCGGCAAGACCGCCTGACATCCATGAAACGCTCCATCCAGGTTGGCCGACAAGACCGATTCCCACGCCGACACCGGCATCGTGGCCAGCAATGCGTCCTGGTGACTGCCGGCATTGTTCACCAGGACATCGATCCGACCGGAGGCAACGAGAATCCGGCCGACGGCGTCCTTCCACGCCGCGGGGTTGCAGACGTCCAGCTCGATGCACCGGCATCGTTCCGGGGCTGACGCGGCCATCTCTTCGGCGGCGTCGCGCCTCGCGCGCACACCCAGCCAGACCTGGTTCGCCGGGTCTTCGCCAAGAAACGTGCGGGCCATCGCCCGCCCCAGGCCGCCGTTCCCGCCTGTAATCAAGATCGATCTGCTCATCGGAAAGGCAAAAGCTCAGGTCGCCGTGGCCGCCCGCTCAAATCCCACCCACATCACGTGTTCGTTGATCCCCGAGACCATGGCCACCCCGCGCGAAGCGGGAGCACCTCCCGGCGTCACCCCCGGTCCGCCGGCACCGACGGAATCCGCAGCCACGACACATTGCCACGCGGCGGATGCCATCAGGCCTTCCCCCAGCACGCGGCGCGGCGAAAGCCGGCGCTCGCTCCAGCCGCTCCACGCCGCGCGTTCGGGCTCGTCCAGCCACGGCACTTCCTGCAGCCCGTCGCACAATAAATTGCCCCGACCCTCGCCCAGCCAGGACCTCGCCTGGGCGCTGGCCGAGCGAATTGCGTCAACGCGTTCGCGCCGGTTGGCAAACATCCACGCTTCGGAAACCGCCCCCAGCTTCACTCCGATTCCGCCCCGCCCGGCGCGCAGATAAAACGCCCCGGCGCCCTCGCTGATGACCATGCGGCGGGTGAAAAGACGAAACGCATCGGCGGTCAGCCAGTCCAACTCCTCCGCACCGATCACCACGCAGCCATCCACCCGCCCGTTACTCAGCCAGTCCGCTGCAATGACCAACCCCAACGGAAACGAACCCGGATCACCCACGAGGGTATAGTCAATCGCGGTGGTTCCGAGCAGCGCACCGAGATGGCTCGCCGGCGCGTTAAAGACGGTCTCCGGAAAGACCAACGGGCTGGCGGTCGCCGGCTCGCGCAAAACCTCGTCGTAAAAGCGGCGCGAGTAATTAACGCAGCCGGACATGACGCAGAGAATGATGCCCAGCCGAAGCTGGCCCGTCTTCACCAGCTCCGCGTCGGCTCCCAACGCCTCGAGCGCCGCGGCCACCGCATAATGGCTGATCGCGCTGGTGCGGCGCAGACGCGGGTGCGCCAGGAACGCCGGGCGCGCCGCAGGCGCCGGCACTTTGCGCACATTCAGCGGCCGGCTCCACCCGGGACGGTCCAGGGCCTGGCCGGGCAGCGCGTCGCCCCGCGACACGGCTTCGCACAGCGCGCCCAGACCCCAGCCTGCCGGCGACACGGCCCCCAACCCATGCACCCAAATCCCGCTCATCGCGCCCTCCGAAAAATCAACGACGCATTCGCGCCACCGAAACCGAAGGAATTGGTCAGTGCATAGTCAATCGTCGCGTCCTGGGACCGCGAGACCACGGGAAAGCCGCACGCGGAATCGGGCACCTCAAACGTCGTGGTCGGCGGCAGCCACTGGCCCCGCAACGCCATCACGCAGATCCCCGCCTCCACCGCCCCGGCCGCCCCGAGCAAATGCCCGATGCTTGCCTTGGTTGAGCTGACCGGCAGAGTCGCCGCCCGCGGCCCCGCCCAGCGGACGATGGCCGCCGCTTCCGCGCGGTCATTCAAGGGCGTGCCCGTCCCGTGGGCATTTACGTACCCAATCGCCTCCGGGGGGATCCCGGCCTCCTGACATGCGGCCGTCATCGTCGCCAAGGCGGTATCTCCCTGCGGATGAGGCTGGGTCAGGTGATGGATGTCGGTGGCCGCCCCGTATCCGCAGATCTCGGCAAGGACTTCGGCGCCGCGCCGCTCGGCTTCCCGGGAGGTCTCGAGCATCAACACCGCTGCGCCTTCGCCCAGGGCCAGCCCATCACGATGTGCGTCGAACGGACGGCAACACGTCGGCGACAACGCCTGCAAGGAGTCGAATCCGGCAAACACCAGCTGGCTGAGCGCATCGTAGCCTCCGCAGAGCACCCGCTCCGCCCGCCCCGACCGAATCCAATCCCACGCGTGCCCGACCGCGTTGGCTCCGGAGGCGCAGGCGTTGGCGATGATGGTCAGTGGTCCGCGAACGCCGAGCGCCTCGGCCAGTTCGACTCCTTGACGTTGCGCCTGGTATTCCACCACCCGGCTGGCCTGGTGGCGATGGCGCGCCGGCTCGCGCGTGGCCTGTCGATAATACGCCTCGCCCATGCTCATGCCCCCGCTGGTGGTTCCGAGGACCATCGGCAAGGGGCCAGCCTGCCAGCCCGCCTGCTGCCACGCCTCGTGGGCCGCCAGCCAGAGCAGCCGACCCGCTCGGTCCAGGCGCGACACCTTGCGCGCCGCCAGCTTCGACGCGGGCAGTTCGGTCGGGAGATCCACCTCGGCCGCGCGCTTCACGCGCTGTCCGCTGACATCAAACAACGTCACCGGCCGAAATGCCGTTCGCCCGGATCGAAATCCCGCAGCGTTGGCCTCATACCCGACCCCCAAAGCCGTCACCATCCCAAGTCCGGTCACTACGACTCGCGGAGTTGGCTGGGACGAAACAGGCGCGGGATAGAGCACGGTGGTGAATGCGTTTTGCGAGGCGGAGATTGGGAAAAAGGCCCGGCCAAGTCAAACCGAACCCCGCCGACCGCCCCCGGATGCATCCGGGGCCGTTCTCCTTAGCCATCCGCAGGGCACCCCGGCTGGAAGCCGCGAAGGCACGCCCGAAGCAAGCCCCGGCGGAATCGCCGGCCCCTCCATTCCCGATACGATTCGCGGGGCCTGGGCCGTCGCTCAGCGTTGAAACTGCATCGGCGCCCCGCCCGGCATTTCGTGCGCGCAGGGCTGGTTCGTGGGGGCATCCGGCGTGCGCTGGTTCGCCTGGACCAATGAATTGGCCAGAAGATACGCCTCCACCTCCTCGCCCGAGACGTCGGCCAGCATCCGGCCGTTCACCTCCACACACGGACTCAACATCTGCCCGCTCTTCTGGATCATCTCCTGCCGCTGCACCGGATCGTTGATGATGTCCCGATCTTCGTAGGCCAGATCGTATTTGCGCAGGATGGCCCGCACCCCGTTGCTCCAACCACATTGTGGCTTCAAGTAGGCGACGATCTTCAAATTGCTCATAGTGGAGCAAGTTTTGTAAACCAGACCCCTCCCGTCAAGTCTCGGCTCGGTTCGGGTTTACGAACGTTGACCACAGTGCAGCTGCGATGGACACTCCAGCCGTGGCGCGCAACGTCCTGATTGTCCCCGACAAGTTCAAAGGCACCCTGACCGCCCGGGACGCCGCCGACGCCATCGCCAGCGGCTGGCGCCAAGCGTGTCCGGAGGATCAGCTGGAGCTGGTCCCGATGAGCGATGGCGGCGACGGCTTTGGCGAGGTGCTGGGGGATTTGCTGGGTGCCGAACGACGCACGACCCGCACGGTGGATGCCGCTCACCGTTCCATCGACGCCGACTGGTGGTGGTGTCCGGCCCAGGCCACCGCCATCATTGAGTCCGCCCGGGTGATTGGTCTCGCGCTGCTCCCTCCCCGCAAGTTTCATCCGTTCGAGCTCGACACGTTTGGGCTGGGGGCGCTGCTGCGCGACGCGGCGGCCGCCGGCGCCCGCCGTTGCTACGTCGGCATTGGCGGGAGCGCCACCAACGACGCGGGCTTCGGCCTGGCCCGCGCGCTGGGCTGGCAGTTCCACAACGATCACGAAGAGAACATCACCCGCTGGACGCAGCTCAACCATCTCGCCTGCATCCGCCCGCCCGCCCATTCCTTTCTCTTCGAGCAGCTGATCATTGCCGTGGATGTGCAAAACCCGTTGCTGGGGCCATCCGGTTGTTCGCGCATCTACGGCCCGCAAAAAGGCCTCACGGAGTTCGACTACGCCGAGGACTGCCTCGGCCGCCTGGCCGAACTTTGGCGGCGTGACTTTCAGTCGAGCCCGGCCGACGTGCCCGGCGCCGGCGCCGCCGGCGGCCTCGGCTTCGGCTTGATGAGTTTTCTGGGCGGCAGCTTCCAGCGGGGCTTTGAGATCTTTTCCGCAGCCGCGGCGCTGGAGGAGCGCATCCGTCGCGCGGATGTGGTGGTGTCCGGTGAAGGCGCGCTCGACGACCAGACACTGATGGGCAAGGGCGTGGGGGAAGTTGCCATGGTTTGCCGAAAGCTGGGCGTCCCGTGCGTGGCTCTGGCGGGCGTCGTTCCAAAACCAGAGGAAGCTCAGAAACTTTTCGCCGGCGTTCACGCGTTGACCGGCATCACGGACAAGGAGTCCGCCCTCCGCGAACCGGCCCGCTGGCTCGAAGCTCTGGCCGCTTCCGTGTCTGCTTCGTGGAAATAGCCGGGCGGCAACACCCCGCCAATGGGCTCGATTGGGAGGCCCCCCCGCTGTCGACCTGCGCCGGAACCGATGCATGGCCAGATCGGCATCCGCCGCTGCGGGTTGGAAACCCGCGGCCCAAAGAAGCGCCTCGGTCTGGGTCTTTCCCCGGCGTCCCGAAATCGCCACTTGCCAACCGGCCGGCCGTGCCGGACTTTTGGCGCTCAATCCGCGTTGTGAAACCATGAAGTTCAGCCGTATTTCGTCCCGCCTCGTCGCCGTCGCCTCCCTGGTCAATGCCATCGCGCACCCTGCCTCCGCCGGCATCGTCATCAACGAAATTCACTACAACCCGGACGTGAAGACCGAGCCGGCCGAGTTCATCGAGCTCTACAACACCGGCCCGCAAGCCATCAACCTCCTCGGTTGGCGTTTCTCCAACGGATTGGATTTCACCTTCCCCGCGACCAACGTGGTTCCCGGCGGGTTTGTCGTCGTGGCCCAAAACCCGGCATTCCTCCAATCGAAGTTCGCCGCGACCGGCGCGCTGGGACCCATTCGCCCGGACGGCTACTCGAGCCTGGGTGGACGCGGCGACACGATCACATTGCGGGACGCTGCGGGAGCCATCGTTGACGAAGTATCCTACGGAGCCGCCTTTCCCTGGCCGATCGTCGGGGACGCCACGACCGTGGGCGCGGGCAAATCGATCGAGCTGATTCACCCGGGGCTCGACAACGATCTCGGGAGCAGCTGGCGCCCATCGGGGTCAGGGTCCGGCGGAACACCTGCGCAAAACATCACCCTGGTTCCCGCGTTGGCCTCGTGGAAATTTGTCCGCGGAACCAACGAGGCCTCCACCCCGGTCACGAGCTGGCGCCAGCCGGCCTTCAACGACTCCAGCTGGGAACAGGCCAGCCTTCCCCTGGGCTACGGCGAGACCTTCATCGTCACCCCGCTGCCCGACATGTCCGGCGGCTACACCTCGGTTTTTCTTCGCAAACAATTCACCATCGACAACCCGGCCCAGTTCAACTCGCTGCTGCTGGAGGCGCAATACGATGACGGCTTCAAGGCCTGGATCAATGGCGTCCTCGTCATCGACGGCAGCGCCAACATGACGGCCGGCGAAGTCCCGTTCAGCGGCACCGCCGTGGCTGCGCTCGAGAATCTCAACTATGTCGCCTTCAACCTGGCCGGGCTGCCCGGCAGCCTGCTCGTCCCGGGAGTCAACACGCTGGCCGTCCAGGCGCACAACTCCTCGCTCGCCGGCAGCAGCGACTTCTTCTTCGACGCGCGCCTGATCGGCCAGATCGGCGCCACCGGCGGCTCCGGACCCACGCCGGGTCGCGTCAACACGGTCTTCGCCACCAACGCGCCGCCCAGCGTCCGGCAGGTGGATCACACCCCCAGACAGCCCGTCAGCGGCAGCCCCGTCACCATCACCGCCAAAGTCACCGATCCCCAGGGCGTCGGCAGCGTCTCGCTCGCCTATCAAATTGTGAATCCGGGCCAGTACATCGAGCTGACCGACGCCGCCTACACCAACGCGGCGAATTGGATTGTCGTGGCGATGAACGACGCGGGGATCAACGGCGACGCCACCCCCAACGACGACACGTTCTCCGCGCAGATCCCCGCCTCGGTGCAGCAACACCGCCGGCTTGTCCGTTACCGCCTGACCGTCACCGATCGGCTCGGCAAATCGGCGACCGTCCCTTACGCGGAAGATGCCCAGCCGAACTTTGCCTATTTCGTGTATGACGGCGTCCCGGCCTGGCGCGGGGCGGTCCGGCCCGGCGCCGCGGACGCGCTGGGCACGGTGGTCAATTACTCGAGCAACACGATGGGGCGCCTGCCGGTCTTTCACTTGATTGGGCGCAGCAATACGATTGCGACAGCCACGTGGTTCAGCCGCTACGGGGGTGATGCCTACCAGTGGCTGGGCACGCTGGTCTACGACGGCCAGGTGCTCGACCACATCCGCTACCGGGCGCGCGGCGGCGTCTGGCGTTATTCCATGTGCAAGAACATGTGGAAATTCGATTTGAACCGCGGTCATGACCTGGAGATGCGCGACAATTGGGGCCGCAAGTACGCCGTGCCGTGGTCCAAGCTCAACCTCGGCGCCAGCATCCAGCAGGGCGACTTCAACCACCGCGGCGAGCAGGGCATGTTCGAGTCCGTCGGCTTTCGCCTGTTCAATCTCGCCGGCGTGGCCGCGCCCAAATCGACCTTCTGCACCTTCCGCGTCGTCGACGAGGCGGCAGAGGCCGCGACAACGTCCCAATTCGAAGGGGATTTCTGGGGCGTGTATCTCGCCCTCGAGCAGGAGAACGGCCGGTTCCTGGAAGAGCACGACCTGCCCGACGGCAACCTCTACAAGATGGAGGGCGGCACCGGCGAGCTGAACAACGTCGGGCCCTTCGGCCCGACCGACAAATCCGATCTCAACTTTCTTCAGGCCAATTACACGAGCGCGTCCGAACAATGGTGGCGCACCAATTGGAACCTCCCGAGCCACTACAGTTATCAGGCCATTGTTCAAGGCATCCATCACTACGACATCGCCGACGGCAAAAACTATTTCTTCTATCGCAACCCGCAGACCCGCCTCTGGCAGACCTGCACCTGGGACCTGGATCTGACTTGGGCCGACAACATGTATCGCGGCGGCCAGACCGGCGGCGACGAGCCGCTCAAGAGCCGGCTGCTCGACAACTTCGCCAGCCCCGGGCGCCTGCCCACCATCAACGTCGAGTTCCGCAATCGGGTCCGCGAGATCCGTGATCTGCTCTGGAACAACGATCAGGCCTACACCTTGATCGACGAATACGCCGCCCTGCTGCGCGGGCCGACCAACGCCCCCACCATCCTCGATGCCGATCGTTCGATGTGGGATTACAACCCCAAGATGATCGACGCCGTCTACTCCGCCAATCCCACCGCCAAGGCCGGACAAGGCCGCTATTACCAATGGCCCACCCAGACGCCCAATCCGCCCAACCTGCCCAAGACCTTCGCGGGCGGCATCCAGCTGATGAAGAGCTACGTCGACTATCGCTCGACCAACGCCGTCTTTTCGCTCGATACCATGGCGCGCGATGACGCGCGGCCGGCGCGACCGACCCTCACCTACACCGGGCCGGTGGAACTGCCGCTCAACCAGCTCACGTTCCGCTGCTCCGCCTACGCCGGCGCCAACCCCTTCCGCTCCCTGCGCTGGCGCCTCGGCGAGATCACCGCCGCCCCCGGCGAGCCGCGCCGATACGAAATCGAGCCCGTCTGGGAAAGTGGCGACATCACCCCCTTCTTCGACACCGTCCAAATTCCGCCGCAGTTCCTCCGGGTGGGCAACCGGTATCGCGTCCGCGTCCTCTTTACGGATCAGACCGGGCGGAACAGCAACTGGTCCGCGCCGTTCGAGTTCACCTGCGGCGAGCCGCTCAACCAGCCGGACCTGATCGATAACCTCCGGCTGACGGAAATCATGTTCAACCCGGCGCCGGGCGGCTTCGAATACGTCGAGCTCTACAACGCGAGCTCGACCCTTACGCTCCAACTCGGCGGCGTGAAGTTCACCCAGGGCATCGACTACACATTTGCCGCGGGCGCCTCGCTGGCGCCCGGCGCTTACCTCGTGCTGGCCGGCACCGCCGATCTCTCCGCCTTTCGTGCCTATTACCAAATCCCCGGCACGGTCGCCGTCTACGGCCCCTACTCCGGCAGCCTCAACAACGGCGGTGAACAGCTCGTCCTCCGGACCAGCGCCGGCGGCACTGACATTCTCAACTTCACTTATGGCGACGGCCGCGGTTGGCCGCCGGCCGCGGACGGAGCCGGCCACTCCCTCGTTCTCGCCGAGTCGGCCGTGTCCGCCGAAAACGCCGGCAGCGCTGACTACCCGGGCAACTGGCACTCCAGCGCGTATCTGCGCGGATCGCCCGGACACGCCGATCCGCCGCCTCCCGCTGCTCCGCTGCTGAACGAAATCGTGGCGCACACCGATTTTACCGCCGAGCTCGATTCCAACGACTGGATCGAGCTCTACAACCCGGCCGAAATTCCCCTCACCCTCGGTCCAGGCTGGTACCTGAGCGACGACGGAGCCACCTACGACGCGCTCAAGAAATGGGCCGTCCCGGCCACCACCACGATTCCCGCCCACGGCTGGGTCTCGTTCGATGAAGTCACCGGGTTTCACAACCCAACGAACATCGGCTTCGGCCTCAACAAGGCGGGCGAACAGGTTTTCCTTTCTTATCTCCCCGGCACCGCTGCCGACCGCGTCGTCGATGCCGTCAGCTTCAAGGCCCAGGAAAACGACTGGTCGCTCGGACGCTACCCGGATGGCGGCCCTGACTGGTTCGCGCTGGCACCCCGGACGCGTAACGCCGCCAACGCCGCCCCCAGCCCGTCGATCGTCATCAGCGAAATTCAATTTCATCCGCAGGACATCCTGGTGAACGGCGTTCCGACCGACAATTCCGTCGAGGAGTTCGTCGAGCTGCAGAACGTGGCCCCCAGCCCTGTACTTCTGGCGAACTCGAATGGGGTTTGGCGCCTGAACGGCGGGGTTTCGTTCGACTTCCAGGGCCCGGTCACGCTGGCCGCGGACGAACGCCTGATCGTGGTGAACTTTGATCCGGTGGCGAACCCCGCGCAGTTGGCAGCGTTCAAGACCCGTTACGGCGTCACCGATCCGGCCTTGCAGATCGTCGGTCCGTATCTGGGCAAGCTGGCGAACCGCAGCGACCGCGTCGCGCTGGAAAAACCCCAGGCCCCCGATCTGCCGGGCGACGCGATCAGCTGGATCGTCGTCGACGAAGTCCTCTACGCCGACCAGTCCCCGTGGCCCTGCGGTGCCGACGGCACCGGCAACTCGCTCCAACGGGTCAACGCCTCTGCTGCCGGCAACCAGCCGTTCAACTGGGCTTCCGAGCCCTCAACTCCGGGACGTGGACGCGCCAATCTCCCGGCCGGTCTCCCGACCATTACCCTGCAACCCCGCGGACGCGTCGCGCCCACCAACGGCACCGCCACGTTCACGGTCGCGGTCTGCGGAACTCCTCCCTTTGCCTTTCAGTGGGAACACAACGGCGGTCCGCTTCCTGGTGCCACCAACGCCACGCTCACGTTGGCCAACCTTCGCGAAGATGACGCCGGCACCTATCGCGTTTCCGTCGCCAACGCGGCCGGGAGCGCCTTGAGCGACGGCGCCCTGCTCGTCGTTCAGTTCCCGCCCGTCATCGCGATCGACCCGCAGCCCGTCACCGCCATTCGCGATCAGTCCGCCACCTTTACCGTGTCGCTCGCGGGCGCGCCACCGTTCACCTACCAGTGGCGCTACAACGGCGGCGCCATCGCCGGCGCCACCAATCAGACCCTGACGCTGGTCGGCGTCCAGAGCAGCCAGGAAGGCGCCTATTCCGTTCTCGTCCAAAACAGCGCCGGGTCCGTTCTCAGCGCGAGCGCCAATCTCGCGGTGCTCATCCCCGCCACCGTCACCACCCAGCCGACCAATGTCGCGGTCCGACTCGGGCCCGTCCCCACGAACGCAGTCTTCGCGGTTGTGGCCATCGGCACGGGCACCCTTCGCTACCAATGGCTCTTTAACGACGTCCCGATCCCCGGCGCCACCGCGCCCCAGCTCGTCATCACCGACGTCCAGTTCGCGCATGAGGGAGTCTACCGCGTGCGCGTCCAGGATGACATCGGACCCACGCTCAGCGACGCCGTCACGCTCAGCATTTTGGTCACACCCAGGATTCTGGTGCAGCCCGTCTCGCAGATCGTCGCCGCCGGCGCTCCCGTCACGTTGAGCGTGAGCATCGACGGGCACCCTGCCCCGTTCAGCTACGAATGGCGCCGCAGCTCCACGCCCGTTTCCACCAACTACTCCGACGCCACGACCGACTTCTACACCTTTCCGGCACCCACTACGCTCGGAAACCAAAACTACCGGGTCGTCGTCCGCAACGCGGCGAGCCCCAGCGGAGTCGGGTCCCTGTTCGCCACCATCACCTCGGTGGCTGACTTCGACGGCGACGGCATTCCCGACTCCTGGGAGGCTGCCTCCGGCATGAACACCAACAGCGCCGCTGACGCACTGCAGGACCTGGACCACGATGGCTCGTCAAACCGTGACGAATTCATTGCCGGAACCGACCCGCGCGATCCCCAGAGCTACCTCCGCATCACCAGCGCCTCGTCCGAGGCCAACCCGGCGCCCAACGTGCGGCTGGACTTCAATGCGGTTGCCGGACGCACCTACACGGTGATCGGCACCACAAACGTCACGCAGGGCGCTTGGAGCCGGGTCGCCGATGTCGTCGCCACGACGAATGATCACCCGGTGCAGGTGATGGATCCCAGACCGCCCGGCGGACCGCGCCGCTTTTACCGCCTCGTCACGCCGCGGCTGCAGTAGCTGGAAGCCAGAAGCTGGAAGTCAGGAGGGTGGATCCCGAAGTTGTCGGCTCGGGCCGCGGGTTTGCAACCCGCAGCGGCCGTAAACGGCCACGCATTGCGAACGGACCAACGCGCGGCCGCCGATTCGAGCTGCTGCGGGCAAAATGCCCGCGGTCCGGACCATCGGACGCAGTGTCGCCGACAACTGGAGGATGCGCCCGGAGGTGGAAGCTGGTCCATGGGGCAGCGTTGGCCGGCGTGCAAGAACGTTGGAATTGGCGATCGAGCGTGGACCAATCTTCGGGATATCTGCGCTCCATGATCGAAAAAAAATTGGTGCCCCGGCAAGGACTCGAACCTTGGACCAATTGATTAAGAGTCAACTGCTCTACCAACTGAGCTACCGAGGCAACCAAGAGGCGGAGAAGATTGGGAATGGGCCGGGTTTTGTCAACACCCGGTTTAATGGAATCTAAAAGGCGGAAAAGTACAAACGGGGTCGGCCGGCGCACCGGCAAGTTGTCGAGCGATGAAACGTTCTGGCTCGCGCGCCGGTTCTCCCCCACGCTCGCGGCATGCACCGTCACCTGACCCGAGCTGCGCTGGGATTTTGTCTCAGCGCATCGATGCTAAGCCGCCTAACCGGGGTGGCGAACGCCGGGCCGTCACCTCCCCCGCCGCGTGGCTATTCGATTCCCTGGATCGATCTCGCGGGTGAGACCCGGCGTCAGGTCGTCGTGGACCGCGAACGCGGACAATATCTCGGCCACCCCACCACTGTGCTGCTGGAAGACGGGCGGACCATTCTGTGCGTGTATCCGAAAGGCCATGGGAAAGGTCCGATCGTCCTCAAGCGGAGTCTGGACGGCGGCCTCACCTGGAGCGAGCGTCTGCCAGTGCCCGCCAGCTGGGCCACGAGCCAGGAGACGCCCACCATCCATCGCGTCGTCGACGCGACCGGTGTCAAACGACTCATCGTTTGGTCCGGGCTTTATCCGGCGCGGCTGTCGGTCAGCGAGGACGACGGCGTCACCTGGAGCGAGCTGAAGCCGGCGGGCGACTGGGGCGGCATCGTGGTGATGGGCTTCACCGAACCGGTGCGCAGCGCCCCGGGCCGATACCTGGCGATGTTTCACGACGACGGGCGGTTCTTCGCGGCCAGGCCCACGCCGGAAAAGCCCGTCGCGTTCAGCCTCTACAAAACCTTTTCCGACGATGGCGGGCGGACGTGGGGCCGGCCCGAAGTCATGCTGAAGCGCAGCGATGTGCATCTGTGCGAGCCCGGCTTGGTTCGTTCGCCGGACGGCCGCCAGATCGCGGTGCTCCTGCGGGAAAACGCGCGGCGCCGGAACTCGCACGTGATCGTCTCGGAGGACGAAGGGCGGACGTGGTCGGAGCCCCGGGAGTTGCCGGGCGCGTTGACCGGGGATCGGCACGTGGGAAAGTTCGCGCCGGATGGACGCCTGTTCATCAGCTTCCGGGACACGACGCTGGAGTCCCCCACCCGGGGCGATTGGGTGGCCTGGGTTGGCCGCTACGAGGACATTCGCAGCGGAGGCGAGGGCCAGTATCGGGTGCGCCTGATGGACAACCAGCACGGTGCGGACTGCGCCTATCCGGGAGTCGAGGTGCTGCCGGACGGGACCTTTGTGGCCACGACGTACGGCCATTGGATCGAGGGGGAGGCGCCGTTCATTGTCAGCGTGCGGTTGCGACTGTCAGAACTGGACGCTCGTCGAAAGTGATCCTTGCCCCGGACGGGTGGGGCGACTTACAACGGCGGGCCGACACCCCTGACAAATTGATGAGCACGGATTCGAAAACGAGCCTGAGCCGCTACGCCTGGACGGTGGTGGCCCTGCTCTGGCCGGTGGCGCTGTTGAACTACCTCGACCGCCAGATGCTGGCGGCGATGAAATTTTCCGTGATGACGGACGTGCCATCGATTGCCTCGGACGCCAACTGGGGTCGGATGCTGGGGCAGTTCAAGTGGGTTTATGCATTTCTGAGTCCTGTGGGCGGATATCTGGCCGATCGGTTCAGCCGGCGGTGGACCATTTGCTCGAGCCTGTTCGCTTGGTCGGCGGTGACGTGGGCCACCGGGCACGTGACGACCTACCAGGGCCTGCTTTGGACGCGATCATTGATGGGCATCAGCGAGGCGTTTTACATCCCGGCCGCGCTGGCGTTGATTGCCGACTTTCATGGGCTGAACACGCGATCGCGGGCAATCGGCTTTCATCAGATGGCGATCTACGCGGGGGTCATGATCGGCGGCTTCAGCGGGTATGTGGCGGATGCGCCGGCGCTCGGTTGGCGCTTTGCGTTTGATGCATGCGGGCTGGTTGGGATCCTCTACGCAATTCCGTTGATCTTCCTGCTGCGTGACGCGCCCCGGATCGCCTCGAGCGAGCGGGCGTCCTCGCCGGCGGCGACACTCGGCCATTTGTTGTCGAATGGGTCGTTCGTTCTGCTGGTGCTTTACTTCACACTGCCGGCCCTGGCGGGCTGGGTCGTGCGCGACTGGATGCCGGCCATCCTCAAACAGCAGTTCCACCTGGGCCAGGGCCAGGCGGGTGTGTCCGCCACGCTCTATTGGCAGTCGGCCGCCGTCCTCGGCGCGTTGGCCGGCGGCTGGCTGGCCGACGACTGGATGCGCCGCACGAACCGGGGTCGCATCTACGCCAGCGCCCTCGGCATGGCCATGATCATCCCGGCCCTGTTCGGCGTGGGAAACGCCGCATCCCTCACCACGGCCGTGCTCTTCCTGGTCCTCTTCGGGCTGGGTTGGGGATTTTTTGACTGCAACAACATGCCCATCCTCGCCCAGATCGTGCGTCCGGACCACCGCGCCACGGGCTACGGCATCATGAATCTGGTGAGCATCAGCTGCGGCGGGCTGGCGGACTGGGGGTTTGGGGCCCTCCGCGATCGCGCTGTCCCGCTCAATGCCATCTTCGGGGTCTTTGCCGGCACGGCTGTCATTTCCATTGTCCTGGTGCTCCTCATCCGCCCCAACGCGCACGCGCCCGATTCGGCGCCAACGAAAAAGTCCCCATGATCCTCCCGCCCCACCCGCGCCTGATCGGCCTTGTGGCCGCCACCCACACGCCCTTCCACGCGGATGGCTCCCTCAGGCTCGACGTCATCGAAAAACAGGCGGCGCATCTGCTGGCCTCCGGGGTTCGCCTGGCCTTCATCGGCGGCAGCACAGGCGAATGTCATTCGCTGACCGTCGACGAACGACGGCAGCTCACCCACCGCTGGGCGGAAGTCACGCGGGGCTCGGACCTGCGATTCGTGGTTCACGTCGGCTCGAACTGCCTGGCCGACGCCCGGGTGCTCGCCGCCCACGCCGAGTCGGTCGGGGCGCTGGCCATCTCGGCGCTGGCGCCGTCCTACTTCAAGCCGGCCTCCCTCGACGCGCTGATCGCCGGCTGTGCAGAGATCGCCTCGGCCGCCCCGCGCACCCCTTTTTATTTCTACGACATTCCGAGCATGACCGGGGTGAATTTTTCCATGCCGGAGTTCCTCGAGCGCGCGCCCGCGCGCGTGCCGACCCTGGCCGGACTCAAATTTACCAACAGCGATTTGCTGGCGTATCAGTTTTGTCTGCGGGCCGGCGACGGGAGCTTCGACGTGCCCTACGGCACGGACGAATGGTTGCTGGCCGCCCTCGTGCTCGGAGCGAGGGGGGCGGTGGGCAGCACCTATAACTTCGCCGCGCCGATCTACCTTCGATTGATGGCGGCGGTGGCCAAAGGCGATTTGGAGACGGCCCGCCTGGAACAATTTCGGTCCGCGCAGCTCGTGCGGATTTTGGCGCGCCGGGGGTTCATGGGCAGCGCCAAGATCCTGATGCAGCGACTTGGCGTCGACGTCGGCCCGGCGCGCCTGCCCCAGACGAACCTCGATCGCACGCAGGCCGCCGCCTTGGACCAGGAGCTGGAGGCCGCCGGGTTTTTCAGTTGGCTTGGACCATAGCAGACACCAGGGCGGCCGATTCGGCCGGGGCCGGTCCGCCGGGCTGCGGCGATGGGGAAACGAAAGAGCCGCCGGGCCGGTTTGGCCAGGCGGCTCTGCGAAACTGGAGTGGACGCGTGCGGCCGCGGATGGAAGCGGCCCGGCGCGAAATTAATTGGAATTAGTACCGGCCGCGGTCACCACGGTCACCGCGGTCACCGCGGTCGCCGCGGTCTCCACGATAGCCGCCACCGCCACCGCCACCCTGCCGGGGCGGGCGCTCTTCGCGCGGGCGGGCGATGTTCACGGTCAGCGGGCGGCCTTGAAATTCCTTGTTGTGGAACATTTCAACGGCCTTGTTGGCTTCGTCGGCCGTGGACATTTCCACAAACGCGAAGCCGCGGGATTTACCCGTGAACTTGTCGAGCATGACGTTCACGGACGCGACAACGCCGGCCTGGGAAAAATAATCCTGCAGGTCGTTGTCCATGGTTTGATAGGCGAGGTTTCCTACGAAGAGACGGGACTCATTCATGACACCGAGGTGGATTGGCGCTCGAAAAACTAAGTGGGGAGTTGCTGCCCTGGCAGTATCTCTGATCTGTCGCTAGTTCTGGCTGGCTGACAATCTGTCTTATGACACCGGCACCGCTATTCTTTGCGCTGACGCCGACAACGGTTGCCAAAAAAGAGCCGAAGCGTCAACTACAGAATCGAGGCAACCCGCACGAAATTGGCTCCAGGCCACCAACGCCGTTTCGGCGCGCCATCCCCCGTTGGCCACGCCAATCCCCCGGAACAAACGACCTCCTGGATCGCCCGGCCGGCCTACGGACCCCGTTCCTTGCGTCGCCCTTTCGGAGCCGGCTTCAGTTGCGCCACGGGATCCCAGCCGGCCGGCGCACGCCGGCTGCGGCTGAACCATTGCATGCCGGCCGCCTTCCACTTCTTACGCCAGGCCAGATAGCTCACGCCCTCGTCGTCATCCGTCACCCCAAACTGAAAACCGCAGCTGGGACAAATTTCGAACGACCCGCCCCCGGATTGCCCTCGTGGCGCCTCGGCCAACCCTGGATACCGACAAACTGGACACGTGTGCTTCATGGCTTAAAACTTCAAGGTCCGCGCGTCGATCGGACGCCCCGGCTGACGCTCGAAATAACCCCGGCTGTTCGGTTTGAAATACGTCTTGGTCGTGCCGTTCCGATTGTAGGCCGCGAAGGCACCGGTCCGGGAGTCGAAGATCCGCACGACTCCGTCGTCATCGATTTTGGCCGGCAATCCCTCGCGGCGCGCCCGCTGCAAGAACTCCCATGCCTGCCGGGCATAATCATCCGGGTCCCTGGCCGCGAAGTCTGCTCCGTGCCGATCGAAATGATCCTGCAAACTCGCCACTTGCCCCCACGTTTGCCGGGTCGGCGGAGCCCGGGTCGGGCTGACCGTGCGCACCGCGTCGCGCCCTTCCCGGGCCGGGCTGGGCGTTGTCGCCGGGGAAACCTCGGGCGGGGCTGTCGGAGACGCCGGGCGCGGGCTGGCCGCCATCAAGCCAGGCATGACGAACGTATTTGTGGCCAGCGGCACCCGCGCAGTGGAAACCACGTAGTGATAGCGCAAGCCCGGCCGCAGGCCGGTCAGCCGCACGGAATGTTTCGCCTGGACGGTCTCTTCCTCGACCGTCTGGTCCAGGCCGCCAAGGGTGAGGCCATACCGAACCACGCCGCGGGTGGCTGCGTCCGTGACCCAGGTCACCACGGCGTTGGTGCCCAGCACGGGCTGGACTTCCGGACCGCTCACCACCACCGCCGCGCGGCCGCTCGACCCACCGGCGGCCATCCCTGCCGTCAGCCAGAGAAGAAGGAAGACCAGGCGCCCGCGGAATCCGCGGGTCACCTGCCGCAAGGCTGGAGTCATTTCTTTTTTTCCGTTTTGCTTTTCCGGGCCAGGTCCGCGCGATGCGCGCGCTCGAAGGTCTGGATGTCTTTGAACTTCCCGGTTTTGTCCCGGACCGCATAAAGTTTTTTGCCCGCACTGCTTCGATGTGTCGTTCGACGTGGTTGCCCAGCCATACCATGCCCTTTCTTTTGGTGAGTGATGAAGGATTACCGCACCGCCGCCCGGATGTCCCCTGCCGTCGGCTTGCGATCATGGCTAACAAAAACCCGTCCGCTTGCAAAGCCGTAGTTTTGGAACCGTAGGGTTGGAACCCAAAACCGGGCCGGCTCATCGCCGACGCCCGCGCCCGTTCACCGGCCCCCGGCTCCAGGACCAACGGCCGGCGCGGCTTCCGAAATGCAGTAGAGGCTCTTCTCGCCGCGCAGCACCAGATCTCTCCCGGCCAAGGCCGGCGATGCGCTGAAGACGTCGTCGAGTTTGTTCACGGCGATCACGGCGTTTTCCCGGTCGTGGCGCAAAACAACGGTAACGCCGTCCCGGCCGGTCACGTAGATGCGCCCGGCGGCGCCAACCGGAGACGCAAAAATGAAATCGCGCAGGTCGCCCAGGCGAAGCGGCTCGCCCCGCGGCTGGCCGGTGATGGGATCCAGCCGGGAGAGGATGTTCTGGTTGTGGCGCAGGAAATAGAGCGTGTCGCCGTAGAGCAGCGGCGACGAAACGTACGGAGTCAGGCGGTTCAATTTCCAGGCGACGCGATCCGTTCCGGTGATCTCGCCCTTCGCGCCTTCGAGCCGGATGGCCAGCATCGCCTGCCAGTCGTAACTGTTCCCGGCGAAAACCATGCCGTGCCCGGCCACGGGCGACGACACGACGTTGCGGGACAAGCCGGCGCATTCCCACAGCAGCGCGCCGCTCTCGAAATCGTAGCCCCGTACCTTTTGGGTGGCGCTGACGACCACCTGAGTGCGCCCTCCCTGCGCGACAATCAAGGGAGTCGACCACGACGTCTTTTCATCGCGCAGAACCTTCCACCGCTCGCGGCCGGTCGGGGCGTCGAAACGGTACAACGCGGACTGACCTTCATGATCCCAACAGATCACCAGCGCCCCATCCTGCAAGGCCGGCGAACTGCCCTCCCCGTGCGCGTGCAGCGTATCCATCCGCCCCAGATCCCTGCTCCACACGACGGTCCCGTCGCGATCCAGGCAATACAACCCATGCGATCCGAAAAAGGCGTAGACCCGGCGGCCATCCGTCACCGGCGAGTTCGAGGCGAGACTGCCCGTCTCGTGCCCGCCCTCATGGGGAAATTCCTCCCGCAGTATTTTCTGCCAGGTCACACGCCCAGTTGCGCGATCGACCGCCAGCAACGCGAATTGGTGTCGGTGCGTCACGCCCACGTTGTCGTGCGTCCCCGGCGCGTGGTCATAAACCGGCTCCCGGGCCGGGCCCACCGGAATGGCGGTGGTCAGGTAGACCCGATCGCCCGTGATGATCGGAGTGGAATGACCTTTGCCGGGCAACGCCAGCTTCCATCGCACGTGGTTCGTTTCACTCCAGGACAAGGGCGGGTCGGCGTTCGGCGCCACTCCGTTGGCGAGAGGCCCGCGCCACTGGGGCCAATCGCCCGCAGACGGACCAGGCGCAGGGGACGCGGCGTCGATCGTTTCCGCCCCGGACACCACTCCCGCCGTGAGCACAGCCACCCCCACCAACCTGAGCGTGCGATGCAACATTAGCCCACTATGCGCACGCCGATCCAAGGTGTCAAAGTCCAGGTGGCGCAGGTGTGCGTTCGGAAATGGCGATCACCTGAACATTCGGGCCGCGGATCCCGCCATCGCGGGATCCGCAGCGGGTAGACTTGGCGACGCGTCAACGAATCTTCGGGCCGCGCCTTCGAAACGTGCCGCTGCGGGCCGGACGCCCGCGCTCCGGGACAGAAGTGACCGCCACGTCCAAGCGCACCCGTGGCGTCCGGCTCGGGCGCGCAGGCCGGGAGACGCCTTCGCCTTCATCCCCTCATCCGCACCGCGCACCGAGTCGACGACGCACGGCGGCGCGTCATCTGCCCCCGATGACGCCGGCGTTACTCCGGGCACACCGCGGCCAAACAAACCCGGTAGAATCGTCGGTCGGCATCGGCCGAAATCGTCCAGGGACTGGTCGCGGACGGAACCGTGGCCCACGGGCCTTCCAGATCCGGGGCGCTCTGCAAAACTCCGCAGTCCCAAGTGAGCGTGAGTGCGGGGCTGCCGCCCGCCGAAACGGGAGCTGGCAGGATCCGCAATGCTGGTTCATCGCACCCGCCCGTTGACGGCGAGACCGTGACCTGAAACGTGCACGTGTTGGTATTGCGGCACACGTCCCGAATCACGCAGGTCACGGGCGTCACTCCCACCGGGAATGCACTTCCGCTCGGCGGGATGCAGTTCAGAGATCCGCCATCCGGCGCAACCAACCCGAACTCCACGGGGGCGTCCACGCCATTGGCCGACCGGACGCTGATATCGGGACAGTTCAGCGGCGGCGTGGCGAAAGGATACCGACCGATAAATTGGCGGGTGGCGATCCGACCCCGGGTGTCGCGAGCTTCGGCCGTCCAAACGATGTTCGAGTAGTATTCCGGGTGCCCTGGATAATCGAACTCCGGGAACAAGGCGTGCCCGGTCTTGAGCGTCGCCCGCGGCGTTCCCACCGGCGCCAGAATTCGAATGTCGGAGTAGCCGAGGCGGATGCCCGGAAAATCCAGCGACCGGCTGGTCAAGCTCAGGTTGGTCAGGGTCGAATCGCACGAGAACGCTTCCGCGAAAGCCACGAAGCCCGAGTTCGTGGCGCAGAAGGGCGGCGTCAGGACAATCTGCAGGCATTCATCCAGGCACACCTGTTCCCGCGCGGCGACCGTGACGTCCACCGGAGGCAACTGCACCTCCGACACCCCGCCGTCGGCATCCGGCACGCTGATCGCCGGCTGCAAGCGATACGTACCTTCCGGCAAATACATGGAGATCGTCGCGTCCATCGTCGTGCCGCCCCCGGCATACGGCGGGGCGGAGGCCAGACTCAGGTAGGATTGGTAGGAGCGCGGTCGCCCCTCCCAATCGATGCCGTTGAACGCACCGAGACTGCCCACCACCCGCGGATAGAAGAACGGCGCCGGGGATCGCAAACGCAGACAGACTTCGGCCATGCCGTATCGCAGGTCTTGACGGACAGTCTCGCCCGGCAGCAACGGTCCCTGCCAGAGTTCGTCTTCGGTGATGTAGATCGATTCGCTGACCAATGGGGCGTTGTTGGTTCCGGGATGTTCGATCGCCAGGTTGATCCCGTCCAGTTTCCAAATGCCGGGCTCGTCGTTCAATGCCCCTACGGTCACAACGTAATCCCCCGCAAAAGCTGACGAGCCTCCGTCGAAGCCCCCCGCAAAGGAAGCCAGGGCCTGGCCGCCCGCCGTCGAGAGACTGGACCCGACCGCCAGCTCATCCACGCCCCGGGCGTAGACATAACTGCCCCCAATGCCTACGGGTCCCACGCCGTCCGGAATTCCGTCCGAATTCGGATCGTAATCGCCAGCGCGCACCAGGCCGCGCAAGCCGGATTGCCGTCCGTCCAACTCGGGCGGCCCGGTCAGCGTAATGGTCCCCGTCAGCCGGGACGGCGTCATCACGAAGGAGTCGCCCACGTCCGTGGAATTTCCGGCCGTGACAATGACCCCGGGATTGTTCGTGCCTTCGCCGAGGGCGGGCGTGCGGAAGTATTCGAAGCGATCGCCCAGGCCAAACTGGATCTCGCCGGCCACGCTCCAGGTCTCGGACGGAGACGACGGCACCAAGCCCGCGAGCGCGAACGTGCGCACCGCATCGGGCCCGGGCCATTCTGCGCCGGGATCCGCCAGTCGTTTATTCCCGAGCGGCCCGGCGGCCCGCATCACCGGCCGGCCCAGCAGCTCGAGGTAGCCATCCGTCGGCAGCTCCAGCTCGCCGACCAGATTGAGATTGCCGACGATCTGCCCCAACGCCTCCGGCTCCGGGATAGTCAGGATCAACACGGGCTTTTCGTCACACCCAAAAGTCCGCAGGAATGACTCCCGATGCGTCACGCGGTCCGCGTAGGCGTCGGAACCGCTGTCCACTTCCACCTCGAGCAGTAATTCCACCCCAGCCGGGACGACGAGGTAATTGCCCGTCCGGCCAGGCGGTTGGGTGCCGTAGCGCGCGCGCAGGCCCGCCGGCGGATCCATCTGGTAAACATTGGCGCGCCCGCCGCTGGCAGCGACCGGGGTGCCATCGGCTCTTTGATACTGGATTTCGACCAACGCGACGCATTCCTCGAGGTTGACGGTCGCTGGCGGCGAGTTGCTGGTGAGGTCCGACGCCAGGACCGGGCTGGTCCAATATTCCTCGGTGTCGCCGTCCATGACCAGGTAGGCGTAGAGATGATAGGCTCTCGCTTGGTCATCGGCCGCGACCGTGAGCTCGTAGGGCACGCTCAGTGGATCGGCAGCCGTGAGATTTTTCGTAGCCTGGAGCGAGTCCGGTGGGTCCGTGTAGGCGAAGACAGTCAGGCTCCCCAACCCCTCCTCGCCCGGGGGGCCCAGCCGGGCCAGGATGTCCGGGTCCACATTGGTGAACTGCACGACGCCGCGGATGAGATTGGTGCCCGCGGGAGGTGGCACGATTTCCGCCGAGCGGGTTGTCCAGGGGAGGGAGGACACGGCGGCGAACGCGAGAAGGATGGGCAACGCTTTCATGGATTTTCAGGTCAAGACCCGCGCCTGGCGCCGGTCGTCAGTTCCTACTTGTGCACCCGGCCCGAATGGTTACAGACCGGGGCTGGCAGGGCGGCCGCGGCGCGTGGCCCAATCGTCACATCGCCGTGGCGCGGGCGACACAAAAGCTGCTTGGGCGGAGAATCTTGGGGTTGTGATCCAGGCGGTTCTGAGGTAGAAGATTCCCGTTCTCGTGACCCATTGTATGCGTATTCGTCTTGCCCTGATCTCCGGTGTCGGCCTGCTGGCGGCCACCATCTTCCACCTCGCTCACCTCAAGTCGACGGAGCCACGTCTCGAAGAGGGAGCTGCATCCGGGACATCGACCCAGGAGCACGCGCCATCCGTGGCGGCAGTCGCGGCCCCGGCAACGGCCGGGGGGAATTCAGACGGCACGTCCAGGCCGGCGTCTGCGACCGTTCCTCCCAACGATCCGGGTTCAACGGCAGAGTCGACGCTGGGCCAGGGCTCGCTGCGCGTTCTCGGCTCGGGCTGGGATTCAGCGCCGGCCGATTCGCCGTTCGGCCGATTTCGTGATTGGACCAGGCGCTATGCGGACGCGCGCCAAGCCAACGCCGGCGACCTTCCCGCAATTGCCGCCGAAGGCAAACAGCTCGCCGCCGAGCGGCGGGACGCGATGCGGAACTTGATCCAGGGCGATCCCCGCCGGGCGCTCGACCTTGCCGTGCCGCTGGCTGTTCGCGAGTCGCTGCCCAGCGCGGTCAATGACCTGCTGGAAAGCCGCCTCGGCGGGCGGGGAGATCTGACCGTGATGTCGGCCTATCCCGCGTCCTCCGCTGTGCCGGACGGCTTCGTGGCCACGCGGCGCACGCTTTCACTCGCTGGCGCCGAGTACCGAGCATTCGTTTATGGCGCCCGCCTCGACCATCCGAGCCAACGCCAACTTCCCGTCAATGGCGTCGCCGTTGACAACGTGGCCGCGGTCGGTGACCCGGTCCGTTTGCTCGAGCCGGTCGAAATCCGGCGCTTGAGTCGCGACGGGGCCCGGGACGCGATCTGCGGGGTTTCCGCCGAGCGCGTCGTCGCCGCTCCGGAACCTGCGCCGGTGGAAGTGGGAGGCCGGATCACCTGGATTTGCCGATTTGCCCACGCTGAAGTTCTCAACGCACAACTGCTGCTCGCTGCCAGCCAGCCCGGCACCGGATTTCTTGGCGACGGCGGCGTTCTGGCGTCGCCGTACACCGAGGGGCGCAAGCGGGTCGTGATGATTCGCGTGGCATTTTCCGACATCCCCACCCCGGAGATCACTTCCAACCAGCTCGTCTCCGTCCATGCGGGGGTGGACCTGTTCTGGCGCCAAAACTCCTACGGAAAGACCGAGCTGGCGGCATTGGGCAAGGGCTCTGAAATCGTCCAGGTCACCCTGGGCGTGCCGGCGGCCACCTACGATGGCGACTCGGGCGGCTTCCGCACCGCGGTGCGAAACCAGGCCACGGCGCAGGGCATCGACTTGTCGAAATACGATTTTGACGTGATCTACAGCGGCTCGGGCCGGCCGGCGTTTGACTTTGGCGGCCTGGGCTTTGTGGGCGCACCCGGCGCGTGGGTGGTGGGGGCATCCACCAGCATCACGTCTCACGAGATGGGACATAATCTCGGCAACCCGCACGCGAATTTTTGGAACACGGCCGGCCTGACGGCCATCGGCACGGGCGACAACGAAGAATATGGAGACCCCTTTGACGTGATGGGCAGCGGCAGCGCGAGCGGGACTGCCGCCGGGCATTACGTGAGCAAGTTCAAATGGCGCATTGGGTGGATCCCGGACGCGGATTTTCCGCTGGTTACGAGTCCGGGGACGTTCCGCATTTATGCCCACGATCAGCCGAACGCCACCGGCCTGCGCGGCCTGCGCGTGGCGAAGGACGGGAGTCTCGAATACTTTGTGGAGTTTCGTCAGCTCTACTCGGGCAATGCCTGGCTGATGAATGGCGTCGGGCTGCGCTGGGGCAGCCCCGGCAGCTGGAGCAGCCAGCTGATCGACACGACGCCCGGCTCCGCTTCCGGCAAGGACGACTCGGCCATCGTCATCGGACGCACCTACAGCGACACCGCGTCCGGAGTGCACATCACACCCGTGGGCAAAGGCCACACCTATCCCGAATCCATGGATGTCGTCATCCAGGTTGGCTCGCAGGCAGGCAACTTGCCCCCGACGGCCATCGTCGCCGCCAGCGCCACCGAGGTGGCCATTGGCGAGCCCGTCACGTTTACGGCCACCGCGTCCGATGCCAACGGCGATCCCCTCGCTTATTTCTGGGAGTTCAGCGACAGCACCGCTCACGTTTCCATGGACAACAGCCCGGTCCAGATCGCGAGCTTCACCAGTGCGGGCGAGTACACGGCCCGATGTGTGGTCAGCGACATGCGCGGCGGCACCGCGCAGCAGTCGATCGTTGTCCGCGTCGGCACGCCGTCCGTCTATCGCATCAGCGGCCATGTCGTCGACAACCAGAATCGCCCGCTGTCGGGGATCACCGTCACCGCCACCGGCCCGGCGACACGTTCCGTGTCCAGTGATTCCGATGGCAGTTTTGTCATTCCCGGGCTCGCAGCGGGAACCTACGACGTCAGCGCTGCGGAGCGGATCGCCGGGTCGCTCTCGTTCGTGCGGCCGTACTTTTCCAACCCCGTGACGGTCGGGCCGAATTTTGCGAGTGCGGACTTCGTGGGCCTGGCGGGCGTGAGCCTCTATACGCCGCTCGTGACCAAGAGCGCCACCAGCTGGCGCTACAACGACACCGGAACCGACCTGGGCACGGGCTGGCGCGCCACCGCCTTTAACGACTCCACGTGGGCCAGCGGCGCGGCGCCTCTCGGCTATCCTGCAGGCAGCCCCATCACCACCGTCGTCAGCTTCGGACCCAGCGCCACCGCGAAATATCCAACCACGTATTTCCGCCGCCATTTCAACGTCCCGAATCCCGCTCTCTACACGAATCTCCAAATCGAACTGCTGCGGGACGACAGCGCCGTCGTTTATCTGAATGGCGTCGAGCTGTTGCGCGACAACCTCCCGGCCGGCGCCATCGCCTACAGCACGCTCGCGTCCGTCAACTCAGGCGCGGATGCCTACATCCCGGCCAACGCCCCCGCCTCCACTCTCGTTGCCGGTGACAATGTCCTGGCCGTCGAAGTGCACCAGGTCAACGCGACCAGCTCCGACATCGTGATGGATTGCGCGCTCAGCGCCTTAACGGCCTCCAGCGTGACCGGCCTCAAACTGGCCTACCTCACCGAGCCCGCCAACGGCACGGAGTTCACCAGCCCCGCCACAATCAACCTTCGCGCCGCCGTGCTCGTCGGCGCCACTCCGGTCACGCGGGTCGATTTCTTCGCCGACGGAGTCAAGATCGGCGAGAGCGCCGCCAGCCCCTACGCCTTCGCGTGGAACAACCCGGCTGATGGGCCGCACGTGCTGACGGCCACGGCTGTTCTCGGGGCCACGTCGATGACGACGCCGGCCGTTCGCATCGTGGTCGGGCAGCCGGAGCTGCCACCCCCCACGGAACAGTGGATCGCCGCCAATGCGGTCTGGCGTTATCTCGCCCAGGCCAGTGCCGCGCCCGCGGCCTGGGCGGCCACCGGGTTCAACGACGCCGCCTGGCTGTCCGGACCCGCGGAACTGGGCTTCGGCGATGGCGATGAAAGCACGGTCGTCCCCGGCGGACCTTCCAACGCCCGCTACCCCACCATCTATTTCCGCCGCGCGTTCACGGTCGACGACCCGGCAGCCGTGGAAGCGATCACCGCCGCGTTGCGCCGCGACGATGGCGCCGTCATCTATCTCAACGGCGTCGAGGTGGCGCGCAACAACATGCCGGCCGGGACCGTGACCTACGCCACCCTGGCCAACTCGGCCGATGACGACGGCACCACCACGTTCACGCACGCCCTGCCGGCCTCCCTGCTTCTCCACGGGACCAACGTGGTCGCGGTGGAGGTTCACCAGAGTTCCGCCACGTCTTCGGACCTCACCTTTCAACTCTCGCTGTCGGCCGTGCTGCGGACGAACCGCACGCGCGGCTGCTGGCTCACCGCACCCGCCGATGGCGCCACCGTCAATCTGCCCGGCGCGCTCAACCTCTCCGCCGATGTCGTCGCCGGCAACGGCCTGCGCGTGACCCGGGTCGAATTCTTCATTGATGGCCTGAAACTTGGCGAAGACACCACCTGGCCCTACACCGCCTCCTGGGCCAACCCGACCGCCGGCAGCCACATCCTCACGGCCGTCGCCACCGACGGCGCCGGCCAGATCATCCCCAGCGACCCCGTCGCCATCACTGTCAACGCTCCTCCCGTCGGCACCGCGCTGATTTCGTTCGGTGACGTCTGGAAGTACCGCGACGATGGCGCCAATCTCGGCACCACGTGGACCGCGAGATTTTACGACGACGGCGGCTGGTCCGCAGGCGCAGCCAAACTCGGCTACGGCACGCCCGGCCTGGCCACCACCGTGAGCTTCGGCTCCAGCGCGGCGGACAAGCACATCACCACCTACTTCCGCCGGGCTTTCACGGTTTCCAGCTTGAACGGAATCGACAACCTGCTTCTCCGCCTCGTCCGCGACGACGGCGCCATCGTCTATCTCAACGGCACCCCGATCTTTCGCGACAACCTGCAGGCAGGAACGGTCAGCTGGAACTCCACCGCCCTGACCACGATCAACTCGCCGGGCGACACCACGCCACTCAACCTCCTCCTGCCCCGCGCCGGACTCGTCATCGGAACCAACGTGGTCAGCGTCGAAATTCACCAGGTCAATTCGACCAGCACCGACCTCGCCTTCAATCTCGCCTTGACCGCTCTCACGCAGACGAACGCGGCGTCCGGCCTTTACCTCGCCAGCCCGGCCCGCAACGCGCGATACTCGCTCCCCGCCACCGTGACCGTCTCGGCCCAGCTTGCGACCTCGCCGGAAGGCCCGGTGGAATTCTTCGCCGACGGGGTGAAAATCGGCGAGGACGCCGCGGCTCCGTACGACTTGAACTGGGGCACCCCCACTGTGGGGGTTCACTCCCTGACCGCCCGGGCCGTGTTGAACGGAGTCACGACCGTCTCGCCCGCGGTCAGCATCGTGGTCGCGACCACCCCGCCCATCATCACGCCGGTCAACAGCACGCTCCTCGCGTCCGGCTCGAGCTGGCGTTACTTCGACAGCGCCACCGCCCCGTCCGCCGATTGGAATCAGCCGGCGTTCGACGACTCGGCCTGGCCGGCCGGTGTGGCCCGCTTTGGCTCCGGCCTCGACGGGGAGGTGACGACCCTCACCTCCGGCCGGATCACGCATTACTTTCGCCGGTGGTTCACCGCCGCGAATCCGACTCTCTTCACCCGCCTCCTCGTCGAACTCGTCCGCGATGACGGCGCCGCCGTCTACCTGAACGGCCAGGAGATCCTCCGCAGCAACCTGCCCGACGGCCCGCTCAATCCCGGCACGCTGGCGTCCTCCACCGTCGGAACGCCCGATGAGACCCAATATTTTGAGACCGTCCTCGCCGCCGCCGGCTCCGGCCTCGTCAGCGGCACGAACCTCATCGCCGTCGAACTGCACCAGGCCGCCGCCAACAGCTCGGACGCCGGCTTTGACCTCACCCTGATCGCGCAAGGCACCACCGAACCGCGCATCTACCTCGGCAGCCCGCGGCAGGACTCCACCGTCACTTACGGCCACACCCTGCCACTCGAGGTGTTTGCCTCCGCGCCGGCGCCGGAAACGATCACGCTCGTCGAGTTCTTCATCAACGGCACAAAGGTCGGCGAAGCCACCAGCGCCCCCTACCGCCTGGATCAAACGATGACCGAGTTCGGAACGCAGGAGATCACCGCCCGCGCGACCACCAGCGGAGGTTCCGTCGTGACCACCACGCCGGTGTCCGTCACCGTGGCTCGACAGTCGGTGGCCACGCAATTCATCGCCGCCGGGGCGGTCTGGAAGTTTCTCGATGACGGCTCCAACCTGGGCACGTCCGCCAACCCGGCCTGGGCTCTCCCCGGCGCCAACGACGCAGCGTGGGCGAGCGCTCCCGCGCGATTCGGCTACGGCGCGGACGGCGAGATCACCACGCTCCGGCAAGTCCGCACGGACTCGTCCCGCATCATCACGTTTTACTTCCGGAAGTCCTTCACGGTCCAGCCTGGCGCCGTCTACACGAATCTCGCGTTTAACCTGCTTCGCGACGACGGGGCTGTGGTTTACCTCAACGGCCGCGAGATGTTCCGCTCCAACCTGCCGGCGGGCACCATCGGGTCCACCACCCTTGCCCCGGCGGCGGTCGGTGGCGCGGACGAACAGACCTACTTCCCCACGTCGGTCGCCATCACCAACCTTCCGGTCGGCAACAACGTGGTCGCGGTCGAAATTCACCAGCAGTCCGCCACCAGCTCCGACGTGAGTTTCGATCTCTCCCTGGATGCCTCCGGCTACGTCGAGGACACCACGCCGCCGCGCGCGGCCGTCAATTACCAGGATGGACTGGTCGAGGTGTCCTGGCCGGCGACGTTCGTCGGCTGGCGCGTTTACACCTCGCCCGGATTGGCCGGGCCCTGGACACCGTCGACCGAAACGCCCTTCCAGGCGGCCGGCCGCAATGTGATTATTGTCCAGCCGACCGGCGCCGCCCAATATTTCCGCATCGGCAAGCCCTAGTCGCCGATTCGCCGAGGGAAGCCTCGTCGCGCCCCGGTCTCCAAGATCAGTCATGGCGGCCGGTCTGGGAATTTTCAAGCCGCCGGCGGGCTTCGGCCGCTGCGGGTTGGAAACCCGCGGCCCGAGCGGATGGCATCGGACGGCGTCGGGAGGTGCGGTGCGGTTGGATTTCCGGTTGAACGGAAATCCCGCCGGTTGCGTCGGTTCATCATGACTAACCATCTGCTGAACGTCACGAGCCGCCGTCAATTTCTCAAAACCTCCTCGGTCGCCACCGCCAGCCTCGCCGCCGGGCCGGCCATCCTCGGCACCAAATCCTCCGCCGCTTCGCCGGGCGACACGATCAAGGTCGGGCTGATTGGAGCGGGCGGGCGCGGCTCCGGCGCCGCCAGCAACGCCCTGGCTGCGGACAATAACGCCGTGCTCACGGCCGTGGCCGACATCTACGAAGACCAGGCCACGCGCAGCCTGCGCAATCTCAAGGAGTCGAAAGCCTACGGCGAGCGCGTCCAGGTGGACTCGAAGAACGTGTTTGTCGGGTTCGACGCCTATCAAGCGGTCATCGACAGCGGCGTCGACGTGGTGATTCTCGCGACACCTCCCGGCTTCCGTCCGCAGCACGTCAAAGCCGCCGTCGCCGCCGGCAAAAACATGTTCGTGGAAAAACCCATGGCCACAGACGCCCCGGGCGTCCGCTCCATGATGGCGAGCGTCGCCGAGGCGAAGAAGAAAAAGCTCGGCCTCTGCGCGGGGTTCTGCTGGCGCTACAACCTGTCGGAGCGCGCCCTCTTCGAGCGCATTCACGCCGGCGACATCGGCGACATCCGCGCCGCCTACTGCACCTACAACACCGGCCTGCTCTGGGATCGGACCAATCCGCAGGACACCACCGAACTCCAGCGCCAGCTCCGCAATTGGTATTACTACACCTGGCTGTCCGGCGATCATTACCTCGAACAGGCCGTTCACGCCGTCGACTGGCTTTGCTGGGCCATGAAGGACGTTGTCCCGGTCAAGGCCATCGCCCATGGCGGTCGCCAGGTCCGCACCGCGGAGAAATATGGAAACATCTTCGATCACTTCGAGGTGGTCTACGAATATGCCAACGGCGCGCGCGGGTTTCTCTTCGCCCGCCAGCAGGCCGGCTGCGCCAACGACAACTCGGGCACCTTCTATGGGACGAAGGGCACCGCCCACGAACAGGCCTTCGGCCCCGCCCCGAATCACATCAAGAATTTTGACGGCGAGATGACCTGGCGTTACCGCGGCGAGCGGCCCGACATGTACGTGCAGGAGCACAAGGAGTTCTTTGCGTCCCTTCGCTCCGGCCAGCCGATTAACGACGGCGATCGCATGTGCACGAGCACCATGGTCGGCATCCTCGGCCGCATGGCAGCCTACACGGGCCAAAGCATCTCCTACGAGGAAGCGCTCAACTCCGAGGAAAAATTGGTGCCCGACACCCTCACCTGGGACAGCCCGGCCCCGGAGGTCAGGATCGCCAAGCCCGGCCAGACGAAATTCGTGTAGCAGCTTCCCCACGACCGGAAGGTAGGGCCCGCTCTCCGTAGCGGTCCGCCGTGCGGACTGCCGGCTGGCGGCGGAGCGCCAGCCCTACCTGTTTCGTCGGCTCATCGTCCAAGCAGCACGAGGACGATGGCCGCCATCATCAGCAGGGCCCCGGCCAGGCGCCACTGGAGAACCTTCGCGCCGAGGTGCTGTTCCCGATTGGCGAACCAATGGCCGATCAGCCACACGGCCACCACACTCCAGAGTCCCCGCGAGCTGTAGACCACGTTGGTCGCCGTCGCCTGCCGGAACTTCGCCACGGCGAACGCGAACAACAGCGACTGAAACGCGATAATCGCGCACCCCCCGGCCAGCGGCGGCCACGCCGCACGCGGGATGGACCGCAGCGGCTCGCGAAAGAGCGGCATCAAAACCACGCCAAACCCGGCCACAAACAACGCCATGAGCGGCAGAAACCGGCCCGCGCCCCAGGCCGGCGACCACTTCTGCAGGAGCACGTCGAGCAGCGCAAACATCACCGCCGAGAGCCCCGCATAGAGGATGGTGCTTCCGACGTGATGATGCTTCGCGCCTCCCGTCCGGTTCAGCAGCGCAATCGCCACCGAGCTGAGGCCCGCCGCCGCCCACAGGACCGGCGACACCGCATCCCGCAGGAGGACGGTCGTGAAGAAGGCCACCAGGATAATCTTGAGCCCGAGCACGGGCGTCGCCACCGAAACGTCTCCGCGCTGCAGAGCCAGAAAATTCAGCACCAACCCAACCAGGTAGAGCACTGCCGTCACGGCCGGCTGCCACAGAAGCGCCGCCTGAAAGGTCCCGCCCAGGGGAAGCGCGAGCTGGAACACGATCGCAGACGTGAGGTTGGAGACAAACGCGGTGCGCCACACTCCCACGCCGAAATCCGCCGAACGCTTGACCAGAAGAATGCCCACCACGTACAGGATGGCCGCAATCAACGGCAACGCGAACGACACGAAATGTTCCACCACGCCATGCGACGAGAAGCCGCGTCGCGTGTCAAAGACCAAAGTGACGCCGGCACCGATCCCGCCCCCAATCAGTCCCCGGGCGTGCCCATCCGATCCAGATAGGCCAGCAGATCGCGCAGCTCGTCGTCGCTGAGCCGGTTCAGCAATCGTTCCGGCATGAGCGACGAGGCCCGCGCCTGCAACCGCACGAGTTGGCTGCGGGCGATGACGTGCACCTCGAGCTGATCCACCAGCGTCACGCTGTCCTCCGATTGGGCGGTGATCACTCCGGTGACCATGGACCCACCCTTCACTTCCGCCTCATAAGTCCGGAATCGTTCAGGCACCTGGCGTGAGGGATACACCAGCGACTCCGTCAGCTCGATGCGCGACAGCCGGCGAGTGACTCCGGCCAGGTCCGGAGCAAACAGACGCGCTTCCCGCCCGCCCGCCGTCCCTCCACCGTGACACGTCTGGCACTGCAATCGTTCGTACACGGCCGCGCCGCGGCGCGCGGAGCCGCCGTGCGCGGGTTCGGAACGGAGAAACGCGAGCACGTCCTCATCACTCCGCTCGATCCCGGCGGGCGCGGCCGGCTGGTACTCCTCGCCAAAGGTCGATCGATACCAGCCCTTCCAAAATTCGAACATGGCTTGGCGGACGGCATCGCTGACCGGACCGGACCGATCCCGGGCCGGGTCCGCCCCGGGGCGTTGTTGACCACTCATCGCGACGAGCACCCGTTCCATGGAAGGAACCAAACGCGCGCTCGCGCTGGCCTGGTTGAGGCAGGTTCGCGCCAGCTCGCGAGTCGCCGGGGGCTGATGTTGGGCGAGGGCCTGGGCCGTGAGTCGGACAACTTCGACATCTCCATTGGTGAGGCCGCGCACGAGCCATGGCACATTCGCGGCATTGGTCGGCTGCCGGGCCAGGCTGCCCAGCAAGGCCGCTTGCAGCGACGTGTCCCGTGCCAGCCCGAGCTGCGCCCGGATCCATCCCGCTACCGGCTCACCCGGCACCGTGCCCAAGGCGGCCGCCAGGCGCGCTCTCGCCGGCAAGGACGACTGCCCGTCAGCCAAAGCCATTAAGGAAGCGCCGCTGGGATCCCGGGCCGCGAGCTGTTCGATTTGCGCCGATCCCAGAACGCTGGTGACATCGATGTTCGCGGCATGGCGTAGCAGGGCCTCGGCATGACGCCTGGCGAACTCCGACACCGTCGTGGCCCAGAATTGAGGGAATTCCACTCCCTTGGAGTCGAACTCAGCGAACCAACCTTTCTGCGTGCTCTCAAACCAACCGAGAGCCGCCTCCTCCGTGGCGTTGGTCCAGCCTCCCGGCAGGCGGGCCAACGCCTGCGCCAGATGAAATTGAGTGACAGGATCCCGCTCGTGGATCAGCCAGTTCACCAGCGGCCCAAATCCCCGCTCCAGCCGATACTCACCAATGAGGCGGGCTTGCTCGAAACGGACGGGCACGACGGAGGCCGGGAAACGCCCCAGCACGTGTTCTTCCACCAACGACCGCGCCTCGGGATCGTTGGCCAGCGACTTCGCGAAGAGAAACAGGACCCGCAGGAGATCGGTGCGATCATCCCCGGCCACCGAACCCATCTTCGGATGCAAAATCGGGCGGAGAATTTCCCGCACCCGATCCGCCGGAGGCGCCTCGCCTCGCAGCCGGCTGGCCACGAGCGCGCGTAGCCGGATCTGCGGCCGGTCATTGGTCACCGCGAGCTCCAGCCACTGGTTCGTGGGCTGATGCGCCAGCGCGTTCATCGCGACGAACCGGGTCAGGCGACTGACGTCGCCCAGCGCCGCCACCAAGGCCGGCGCCACCGCGGGATCGTCGAAACGATTGAGGCTTTCCGCCGCCCGGCGTCGCACGAGCGGATGCGGATCCTTCAGCAGCGCCAGCAGCAACGGAACCTCCGGCAGTTGCATTCGCAGACCCAGCAGCCACGCAGCCTGCGCCCGAACCTCCGGCTCGGGATCCGCCGCCAGTTGCCGCAGCCAGCCGGGATTCATCTGGATAAACGTCGGGGCCAGGAACTGCACTGCGCGCACCCGCTCCTCGACGGAGACACCCGGTCGGCCGGCGAGTTCTTGCACCGCATTCGTCAGGACCGGGCCGCCCGCCGCGCCCAGCTCCTCCTCGCGCCGGCGGCTCCATTCGGACAGCGGCTGTGGCAGGCTCAAGACCTCGGACCGCAGCGCCGCGACTCCGGACGGCACGGGCGGCCGGGCCGGGACGATCGGCGGCACCGTCACGAGCCCCGGGCTTGCGGCGTAAAAAATCCGCCACACGCCCTGGTTGTGATCGGTCAGAAACAGGCTGCCATCGGGCCCGACCGTCACGTCCACCACCGCAAAGTCGATTGGGCGATCGTGCGCGTCGCGCGCCTCCGGCTTCGGCCGCGCGACGTTGCCGAGCCGCGCCTGCCACCCTGCTCCATTGCGTTCAAGGAAGAAGGCCACAAGGCGCCCGGCCGAGGCGTATTCACCGTTCGACTCGCGTTTCCATCGGTAATCGCAATTCAGAAACGCATGGTGGTAGGGCGTCGGCAGCTGATGGTGTTCGTAAAAGACGCCCCACGTCGGCGACCCGCGTCCCGCCGGCATCACCGGCTCGACGCTGTCGATGAACCAATCCGGATGTGCGCCCTGCTCCTGCCAGCCCTGGTCGGTGCCGAGCGCCCAATGGTTGAGCTGCGTCGGCCGATACCAGGGCAGCCCGACGTGCCACTCCATGTCGCTGTCGAAGCTGAACAACTCCCCGTCGTGGCTCATTCCCAGGCCCGGCGGATTGCGCCCTCCCGCTGCGAGGCACTCCCACCGGCGACCCTCCGGATCCACACGGAACACGGAGGCCTCCCGCTCTGCCAACATGGGCGAGCTCGCCTCGGTGATGTGCTGCCGGCCGCCGGCGCCGGCGCCGGCACCATTTCCTGCCATCAAATAGAGGTAGCCATCGGATCCGCGCAGAACGGTGTGCAGATCGTGATCGCCGCCCGTCTTGAACGACGCGCCCAATCGGCCGCGCCGGGTCAGCATGCCCGATCGGTAACCATCGAACAGCTGCAAACCGTCGCCACCCACCGCATACAGACGATCCCCCCAGACCAGCAATCCCTGCGGCCCACGCCGACCCAGCCCTGTGGCCACGACGTCAAATCGATCGTAAACCCCGTCGCCGTCGGTGTCACTCAACCGGCGCACCGCCTCGCCGTCGCCAACGAGCAGCTGGCCATCCCCGTCGAAGGTCAGGGCGTAGCTTCCCCCGGCGAGCGCGGGCTCCGCCGCTCGATAAACGTGGAACCCGGGCGGCAATTCGAAACGATCATCCAGCAGGATCGGCCCCGGGGCTTTCGCCGGGGCCGAGGGGGCCGCAGGCGGAAGCCACGCCACCAGCGCAACCCCCACCGCGACGTGGACGAACAGACGGCGCATGGGGCGCGCGCCTATTTCTTCTTCTTCGCCTTGTGCCGGCCCTTGAACGTCAGCTCAGCGATGCCGGATTTGTCGAGCTCGCCCAGGCCTTCCTTGATCATCCGGGTGTATTGCTTGTAGGTGGCGCCAGCCAGCGGCAGCTCCAGCTTCTTGTCCTTGGCCAGGCCAAGGGCGATGCCGGAATCCTTGGCCGCATGGGCCGCGCTGAAGAAGCAGGAATGTTCGCGATTCTGCATGTCCTCGCCATCGGTCTGCAGGACGCGCGAGTTGGCGCCGGTCTGGGAGAACACCTCGCGCAGCATCGCCAGGTCCAGGCCGTAGGCCGCGCCGAGGCCGAGGCCTTCGGCGAGGCCAGCGGTATTGATGTTCATGACCATGTTGACCAGCGCCTTGACCACCGCCGCCTGGCCGGAAGCCCCGACATAGCGCATCGATGAACTCAGCTTCTCGAGGATCGGCCTGGCCTTCTCGAAGGTGGATTTCTCACCGCCGCACATGAGATACAGCGTTCCCTCGCGCGCCTGGGTGATGCTGGAAGCCATGCACGCCTCCAGCGACTCCGCGCCGGCCTTCCGGGCCAGCTTCTCCACGAGGACGTGCACCTTCGGCGAGATCGTGGCGCAATTGACGAAGAGCCGGCCCTTGCCACCCGCGAGGAGGCTGTCGACGCCCTTCTTTGGCGTCGCGAAAATCTTTTCCATCGCCTTGTCGTCCGTCACCACGGTGAGAACGACGTCCGCGAGCTCGGTCACGCGCGCCAGGGTTTTGCACGCCTCGGCGCCCAGCTCCGTGCCCAACTGCTCGGCGGAGGCAGCCCGCACGTCGTAGACCGCCGTCACCGAGTAACCCACGTCCTTCAGGCGACGCGCCATGTTCGCGCCCATCCGGCCCACCCCGACGACTCCAATTCGTTCTGCCATACCTTGCTTCCTCGTTTTGCTGGTTTTGGTTGTTTGAAATTCCGCGTAAAAGGGATTGTTCTGCTTCTCCTCGCCCACCGTCGTCAATGGCCCGTGGCCCGGACACAGCACCGTCGCGTCCGGCAGCGTGAAAATCTTTTTCCGGTTGTTGGCCAGGGCCTCCGGGTAGGAGATGACGCCGCCGCCCATCGAACCCGCAAAGATCGCATCGCCCACCACCGCGACCGGCACCGCCAGCCCGCGAATCACGTACGTCATGCCGCCCGCCGCGTGCCCTGAGGTCTGCCGCGCTTCGATCTTCAGCGCCCCGACCGAGAAGGTTTTTCCTTCCTTGAACGGGGCGGCGTCGCCTTCGAATTTTTCCAGCTCGCCCACCCACGCTGGCGCGCCGGTCTCGTGCTTAAGCCGGGCCAGATCCACCACGTGATCGATGTGGGTATGGGTCAGCAAAATCAGGCGGATAACCAGGCCCTTCTCACGGGCGAAGTCGAGCATCGGCTGGCTGTTCGCGCCGCTATCAAACGCGACGGCTTCCTTGGAGGCGGGATCCCAGACGAGATACGAGTTGACCGTCATGTCCTCGTGCGGCGTGTTGAACTGGGCCAGGCCGGCGACACCTTGCGGCTGCGGCAGCCACGCCTTGCGGGCGCTGGCCACGAGCGTGTCCGCGCCCAACCCCAGCACGGGCGCCAGCTTGCGCAACGCGGCCTCGTTCACCTCGCCTCCCTTGACCTTCTGCAGCATCGCGACATCCACCCCCGCGCGCGCCGCCACCACCTCGTCGGTCAGCTTCAGCCCGCGCTGGGCCTTGCCCACAATGTCCGCAAAACTGTCTTCCAATGGGATGTTGAGCATGAGTGGGGCGAAAATAGGCAGCGGCCCCACCCAAAGGAAGAAAAATGTTCCGTCGACAGCTCGGAGGGACAAGTCGCCCCGAAGCGCACGCGGCGTCGCCAAACCCAGTCCGCTACCCCTGTCCGCTCACCGGGCGGCGAGACGCCGCTACGTAGCGCACGCGTCCTCGCGTGCAAGTCACGACGCCTCCCGGCGTCGCCCAATCCAGTCCGCTTCCCCTGTCCGCTCACCGGGCGGCGAGACGCCGCTACGTAGCGCACGCGTCCTCGCGGGCAAGTCACGACGCCTCCGGGCGTCGCCCAATCCAGTCCGCTTCCCCCGTCCGCTCACCGGGCGGCGAGACGCCGCTACGTAGCGCACGCGTCCTCGCGTGCAAGTCACGACGCCTCCCGGCGTCGCCCAATCCAGTCCGCTGCCCCCGTCCGCGCACCGGGCGGCGAGACGCCGCTACGTAGCGCACGCGTCCTCGCGTGCAAGTCACGACGCCTCCCGGCGTCGCCCAATCCAGTCCGCTGCCCCCGCCCGCGCACCGGGCGGCGGGGACGCCGCCTCACTTGCACGCCAGAGGCGTGCGCTACGTAGCGCACGTCCTCGTGGGCAAGTCACGACGCCTCCCGGCGTCGCCCAATCCAGTCCGCTGCCCCCGTCCGCGCACCGGGCGGCGAGACGCCGCCTCACTTGCACGCCAGAGGCGTGCGCTACGTAGCGCCGGCGAGTCGGCGCGCTCCGGTCTATTTCCGCACGGCCCGATACGCTCGCGGCGGCGGACCCGCCACGACGGCCTCGTTGAATTGACCCAATCCCCAAGGCGTTTGGACCACACCACGCTCGATCCAGGCGGAGCCCGGCACCAAGGTGCGGCTTTCGACTCCGTAGGCGCCACCATAGTCGCCCGTCACCTTGATCTGCACATCCTCACCTGGAGCAGTGCCGCCCCAATTCAAGACGGTCAGCTTCGGCCGGGCTGTAAAACGCGCGGTGATTTGGCGGCTTTGGGTCATGGAAACCACCAACGGGCTGAGGGAACCGCTGGCGTCCCCCGACCAGCCGAGGAAGACCTGACCCTCGGCCGGCACTGCGGTGAGTGTGACGTTGGTGCCGCTAGGAAAGCGATTCCCGCGCGGACGTTGCTCCACGCGACCAAAGCCGTCCGGGGTCACCGTCAAGGCATGGGAGCCCGCCGGCAACGTCGCGAATACGGCCATCACATTTCGATTGGGCTCGTTGATCAGAAAGCTGAGCGGATTGTTCGTGCCCGTGCCGGAGCCGGCCCACAGTGCGAAATAGGAGCCCGGAGACGGGATGGCCATCAGCCGGACGGTGGCTTCATAGGGGTAGAGCGCCGACGCAGGGATCTTTTCCAAACTGCCGGACCCAACCACGGACGTCCCCAAGGCGGTTCCGAAAATCGCCGTCACCAGCCGGGGTCGGTTCATGTGAAGGGTGGCCACGGAATTGGTGCCGGTGGCATCGCCAAGCCAACGCAGGAACTGCCACCCCGGCCAGGCCGTCGCTGTCACCCGGGCGAGATCGCCCGGCAAATACCCGCCGGACGGCGGATCGATGGCGACCCCGCCACCGCCCGGATTATCGGCAGTCACCTCGGGCAGGATGCGAACGGTGACCGGGTCGGCCAGGGCGCTGTGCGTGAACGAGCCATCGTAGGCCCGGGCGCGGATGGTCGCCGTGCGGGGTAACCGAAATGGCCCTTCGTAGATGCCGGCGTCGAGCTCAGGCTCAGACCCATTCAACGAGTAGAGAATGTGGTTATCCGGGTAGGTGCTGCTCAGCATGATCTCGGGCGGGCCGCGCACCACCACATTGGAATCCACGATGAACACCCCGTTGACCAGGACGGCGGGCGTTCCGACGGGAGCAGTGCGCGTGACACCACCGATATTGATCGTTTCGAGCTCGACTTGAACATCGACGGAAAGCACCAGCGAGACGTCGCTCGCCGGTAGATAATTTGCGTTGCCGCGCTGGGATGCGGTGATTGTGGCGCGTCCCACCGCATGCGGTACGGCCACAGTGCCATTAATTGAGGCCACCGATGGATTGGAGCTGGTGAAGGTGACGGGGAGGCCGGAAGAGGCCACGGCAACCAGGAACACCAGCTCGCCACCGAGCAAAGCCGGGGCAGGCTGATCGAATACGATGGACTGGGGTGCTTTTTGAATCGTGAAGGTCGCTTCCGTGGAGCCCGAGTAGTGGCGAGAAATGATCGTGGCAATCAGCTCGTATGTTCCCGCCTGACTTGGCGCGGTGGAGCTTCCATTGAACGTAAACACCACCGGCAGCCCGGGTGGAACGGTGCGAGCCGATGGGGTCAATGGACTGCCCGTGAATACCTGGATAAGATCCTCAAGCACGATTTCAGCTGGTGGTGAACTGACCACGAGAGTCCGGAGAAAATCAGGCGCCGCCCGGTAGACGTCGTTGCCGGGTTGGCTGGCGACAATTGCCGCCGTGCCGCCGCCCACGATGGTAACCAGGTTCCCATTGACCGTCGCGACCGACGGATCCGTGCTGCGATAGACGACGGGCAGTCCCGACGACGCAGTGGCGTTGAGAGCGAATGGCGGGTCTCCGTAGTCCTTCGTCGGAAGAGCCTCAAAATCGATCGATTGCGGTTGTCGATCGGCCAGGCCCATCGTGAAAGGCAACATCCGGCTCTCGCTGGCGCCAAACGGCGACTGCCACACCACCGCGCCGGGTCCGTTGGTCGGACCGAGCGAGGGACATTGGATGATCCGGGTCTCGCCGAAGTAGCGCGTGCCATCTGGCGCAGCATACGTGGCCTCGATGCGCAGGAACGCATTCTGGCCCGCAACAGTTTCGGGAATTGAAAACACGACGCCTCCGTAAAAGAGTCCGGGCGTCGTCACGGCCAGCGCCGGCAGAACCGGGCGGATCGTTCCCAGAGTCGAACCTGCGTAAAGCTGCACCAGCGCGCCGATCGGCGCGTCCTCCACAGGCCCTCCCGCAACCATTTGGATTTTTATTTTGGAGAGTGACGTGTTCAGGAATTGGATGGTTCCGTCCGCCCACACCGACTGGCCCAACAGGCTGAGGACCACCATCGACAGGATCGTTTTCATGAATTGCCTCCTTCGGTTCACGCTGTGCCAAGCCCACCACGCCACGGTTTCTCCGAGGAATGGATGCGGACGATAATTGGTAAGGCACGCGGCGAACACAAGCCGGGAATTGACCAATGCCTGCCGTTCGTAGTCCCCGGCGCCTCGGCCGGCAAACGCCCGGAAATGTCTTCCCTTCTCCGCGCTTCCCCCGCCCGGCAAAGCCTGCTTCACTTTGGACCATGCAGATTCACACGGGCATCATCACGGTTAGCGACCGGGCGTCGAAGGGTCTCTACGACGACCTCGGCGGCCCCGCCCTGAAGAAGGCCGCCGAAGGTCATGGGTGGAAGGTGGCCGGCGAGGCGCTGGTGCCCGACGAAAAGCGCGACATCCAACGCGCGATCCGCGAGCTCATCGGGAAAGGCTGCCACCTCATCCTCACGACCGGAGGCACCGGCGTGGCCCTGCGTGACGTCACCCCGGAAGCGGTTCGCGAAATTGCGATTCGTGAATTGCCCGGGTTCGGCGAGGTCATGCGCGCCGAATCGATGAAGATCACGAAGAACGCCATCCTTTCGCGCAGCCTCGCCGCCGTGGTCGGCCAGGCCCTGGTCCTCTGCCTGCCCGGAAAACCCAGCGGCGCCGTCGAGTGCCTCGGCTTCGTCGTCGGCGCGATCCCGCATTGCGTCGAAGTCCTTCAGGAAGTGCCCACCAGCTGCTGACCCCACCCCCGTGAGCTCCCAACACCGTTCCGCCTGCGTGACCATGGATTCGCTAACCGCCTGCGAACCCCGCCGCGTGACCTCGCACCGTTCCCTGCGGGCGCAACGTCCGGCCGGGCGGTTGGCATTCGCGGTCCTGATCGCCCTGGTGACGAGCGGCCTCGTCGGCTGCAAGAGCGTGCAGATGAAGCGTCCCGGCATCGAAGGCTACAACGAGTTGATCCGGCATCAGCAGGAGGCGCTCGCCCTCGAAGAGGCCAAACAACCGACGATTTATTTCCGCGGCGCCGTGCAAAAACCCGTGGTGGCGTGGCGGGAAGATTTGACCCTGGCCGAAGGCCTGCTGGAAGCCGGCTACGCCAGCACTTTTTCGCCGCATGCCATCCGCGTGACCCGCGCCGGACGCAGCTACAACATCGACGTGCAACGGCTGCTGCGCGGCACGGACAACCCGGTTCTGCTGCCCGGCGACGTCGTGGAAGTCTTCCGATAAGAGCCTCCGGCCCACGCCCGCCCCGACGTTGGTGGCGGCCCGCGGCGACCAGCGCCGCGGACCGCGTCCCAATTCCGCTGCGACGCGACCGTCGAGACTAGCGCGCGAGCCGGAAGAATTTCTGCGGGCCGGTCTTCGGCACCTTGACCACCCAGCGATCGCCCGACGCCGCCGGCGTCGTCGATTCATTCACCCAACCACCGGCGCTGGTGCCGGTGTTGCTTTGCAGCCGATAGCCCGACGCGCTGGCCGGCCAGGAGACCTCGATCAACGCCCCGGCCGCCACCACGCTGAGCCTTTCAGCCGGCGGTTCGATGACGTCGGCAAAGGCTGTGCCCAGGCGCAACCAGGCCAGACGCAAGGCACCAATCCCGCTGTTGTTGCGCAGCGAGACGGAGGTGATGGGCACCCCCGAAGCGCCGTCCGTGGCCAGGGCCGGCGCGGCCGATTCCGATGCGGGATTGATCCAAAGCGCGGTCTGCGCGGAGGAGACCTCGTAGCGCACGACCACGGTGTAGGCCGTGTCCACAAGCAGATCCACCGGCGCCTGGCCGATGCCGGTCGCGCCGCCGTTGCCCACACCCAGGCGAAACGTGCCGGGAGCCGCGTTGTTGGTTCCGGCAAAGACCCTCGCACGGAATCCGCCGGCATGATTGAGGTGCCAGAAGTATTCGTTGGCGCCCGGGAGCGTGGAGAAGGTCACCGTGAACGCCGCGTAGAGAGTTCCCTGATCGCGCGCGCCGGCCGGGATGAGCAAATGCACATCCTCGGTCCGACTCGCGCCCAGCGCGACTCCACCCGCCGCGCTCTGCACCTGGCCGGTCGTCCCCCCATGGGTCGACCACCATCCGGCCGAGTTCGTCACCAACGATCCGTCAGCGTAGCCAAACGACTCCGTGAACAATGCTCCCGACGACGGCACGACCGTGAGCACGAAGCTCGAGGAGGCGCTTCTTCCACCGGCGTCCTCCACCCGCACCGTGATCAACGCAGTTCCCGTCATCCCTGAGGCCGGGTGCAACGTCAGCGTCCGAGCCTCACCGGCGCCGCCCAGGATTAGTCCGTCGCTGCTGATTAACGTCGGATTGGAACTGGACGCCGTCAGGTGCAAACCCGCCGCCGCAGTTTCCAGGTCGCTCACGGTGATGGCCACCGGATCGGCCGCCTGACGGGCAATCAGTCGCTGGTGCGCGAGGGGCCCAATCACCGGCGGAGCATTCAACGGTGACACCAACACGACAAATGAAGTCGTGGCCGTCAGGTTTTCGCCGTCGCTCACGGTCAACGTGACCGTCGCTTGCCCGAACTGGCCGGGTGCTGGCGTGATCGTCAGCGTCCGCACCGGGCCCGTTCCGCTGAACACGAGCTGCGCGTCGGGAATCAGGGTGGGGTTGGACGACGAGCCGCGCAGGCGCAGGTTGGCCGCGGGCGTGGCATCGTCGGACAGGGCGATTGGGATCCCCGTGGTGGGCTGGCTTTCGATGGTGTGTTGATCCGGCACGGCCTGGATGCTGGGCGGCGCGTTGTTGGTGCGCAGCGGAGTTCCGGCGATCTCGAGCAGGTCGAACCGGATGGTGCCGCTGCCGCTGTAAGCAGCGCCCAGCGGAGTGACATAGCCGGCGGCGCCGCTGCCGGTGGCCGAGCTCTCGAACTCGGTCACGATGCGCATCGCGAAGTTCGCATTGTCATTCACGCCGGCCAACCCCGCCAGCGACACGGTTTGGACGACGAACGTGTTGTTGGTCGGCACAACGATCGCCGATGCGTCGACGAAGTTCGTGCCGGTGACGGAATATTGCAGGCGCGCGTAGCGGCTGGCGGAACCGCTCAGCCGCTGGTCCCACGAGACGACGATATTGGAGTAGCCGCGAGTGCTGACGCGGAACTCCACTCCCGCCGTTTTGTTGGCCGCCCCGGCGGCCGGGTAGCCCGCTGTGCTCCATCCTGTGTTGTCCGCGCCTGGGTCGCGTCCTGTTCCGCCGGCAAACGATCCGGTGACCCCGCCCGCGAGCGATGCGGTGCCAACGCCCACCGCCGGCTCGGCACTGCCTGTGGCCGTGCTCGCGTCCGGCGGAGCGCTGTTGAAATCCCAGCGCGCGATGGTCGCGGCGGTTCCCTGAACCTGGCCAGCCGTGATGACTGCCAGCAATCCGACTGCGATGATCCTCCCCTTCATTCTCCTGCTCTCCTTGTGGTTTAAACCGACGTGTCTGCCGACGGGCGCGCCCTCCCCAAAGGGCATGCCCGGGTTGTTAACTTTTTTTGGAAGAACCTCCCGGTTCTCGATCAACCAATGCGGTTCTAGCGCGTCGTCGGCCGGTTTGGCAAGGAATTGTTTTGCGAAGCGCGGGCGGGATCAGCCAATCGCAGCGAGCACTTCCGCCGCGTGATCGGCCACCTTCACGTCAGGCCAAATGCGCTTGATGCGTCCGTCGGGCCCGATGAGAAACGTCACGCGGAAGGTGCCCTGATATTTCCGGCCCATGAAACTTTTCTCACCCCACACGCCGTACGCGTCGACCAGTTTCCGCTCAGGGTCCGCGAGGAGCACGAATGGCAACTCATACTTGGCGATGAACCGATCGTGCTTCGGCACAGGGTCAATGCTGACTCCCAGGATCTCCACCTTCTTCCGGCGAAACGCGGCGTGCTGATCGCGAAAGCCGCACGCTTCCTTCGTGCAACCCGGCGTGTCGTCCTTCGGATAGAAATAAAGGACAACGTGGCGCCCTTTGAAATCGCTGAGCGACACCTGACCGCCGCCGCTCGACGGCGCGGTGAACGACGGAGCGACATCGCCTTCCTTCAACTTGAGCGCAGGCCCTTTTGCCACAGAACGCGCGGGTGAATTTTTTACGGCCAATGTTGCCGGCCAATGTTGCCGGCCAATGTCGGCGCCGGCGGGCCGGGAAGCCCGCCCGTTAGCCGACGCTTACTGGTTGGCGCCACCGCTGACTTGCTTCATTTTCGGCACCATCCGCAGGCGCCCGCCGAATTGGGAATCGAGAGCCGCCATGATCTCCTCACGCAGCTTCTGGTAAACCTCGGTCTCGCCCGCCTCCGGCGGCCGTTGAAAAATGTCGACGTAAACCGCCTCGTCCTTCACCCAGGCCACGAAGCGCATCATGTGCTTCTTGTCGACTTCCGAGAAGGCGCACAGGGTGTCGGGGATCAGCGAGAGCGACGTGCGATCCTCCATGCGATACTTTGCGGCGATGACGCTGAGCGCCTGCTTGACCGCCTGGCGATCCGCGGCCGGAAGGACCGCCCGGACGCGACGCTCCGTGGCCGGCGGTGCGACCCGCAACTGGGAGTGATTGACCGTATCGCAGCCCGTGGTGAGCCCGAAAAGGCCCAGGCCCAAAATCGCAATCCAATGCTTCATGTGCTTCGTGTGTGCTTCGTCAGACCGTCACTCGGGCGTGCAAACGCCGGGCAGATCCAAAAAACTCCAGCCCCGACCGCCAGCCGCCCGAAACGCCTGGAGCATAGGAACCGGCGCAGATCGACGCAAACGGAATCATGCACCCGCCAGTCCGTAGAAACCGAAGCCTCCGATCCGCGGCCCGGTGCGCCGAGCCAACGAAGGACGCTTCCGTCGGGAAGGCGATGGCGTTGACCCGCCGCAACTCGGCGCAAGGCACTCCCTCCGGACACTAGCGACGATTGCGATTCAAGCTGGAGACGCCTCGAATCTTGGACATCTTGGCGCCGACCTTGGTGGAGATCGATTTTCTGGCGGCCGCCACCCGGTGGGTCACCGCGGCGACCCGGGCTGCCGCTTTCGCAACCGCGCCGGGCTTCGGGTCACGCGTCAGCAGGTAGGTGGTGTGCGGCAGGGGCGAGCGCGCGAGATCGTCCGGCGCGGTATTCTTGACCGTGATGCCAGGGACGATGTTGAACCCGACCTTCTGGAACAAGTGAGCGACGTAGGCCGAGCAGAAGAACGACTCGTCGCGGGCCAGGACGTTCTCCTCCCGACGGAGCGACGGGTTCTTCATGGCGACGAGAGCGCCGAGCAATTCGCGCAGCGAGTAGCGGGTGCGCCGCGCGACCAGATCGAGGCTCTCCTTCACCAGCGTGAGCGTCTGCTCCTGGCTGAGCCCGAAATCCAGCACAGCGAGGCCGGGATACGCCTTTTCGTCGAAATAGCGGTCGAGGCGATTTTCCTGCACGCCGAGGCGGATGTGCTTTTCATGAAACGACAGATCGGACTCGACAACCCAGTGATTTCCATCGACGCGCGTGCCTTCAAAAATGAAGGCGTGGGTCCAGGTTCCCCAGCGGCCGCCGTCGTTCAAGTGGCGCTGGGCGCGAGCCACAGCCTGGTCCGCAAAGCTCGACCCCGTGGTCAACCCCACACGCCCCGCGCGGGCGAACCGTTCCAAAAATTCCCGGTTCGAGAGATCCCGGATCGGGATGGTCTCGTTGGGGATCCAGAACGGCGGCCGGTTGGAGTCAGTTTGCATGGCGTTGATTGGAGGCAAGTTTTGCGGACGCTGTCAATCCGGTGTTCCCGCAGCCGCCCCCCCCGCACATCACGGATGGGCCGTTCCCAGTGCAAACGGACGTCGCACGCTACACGTCGCGCTTCGCAATTTTCCCGGCGCACTTCACCCCGGGCACCTGGCGGGCGGTCCTGTTCAGGAGCTTGCCGCGGGCCGTCGCGCGTGGAGCTCAATCGTTTCAATGACCTCGTCGACGGTCGCGGGCTTGGCCAGGCACGGGTGGTCGCAGATGATGCCTTCGTGCTCTTCCACATACTGTTTGCGGACGGCGGCAGTGAGAAAGACGATGGGGGTTCCCCTCAGCTCGGGGTCCGCGTCGATGGCGGCGGCGACGTTGCCGCCCGGCATTCGCGGCATGATGATGTCGAGCAGGACGATGTCCGGCTTGAACTCCCGGGCGGCCTTGAGCGCGTCCTCGGGCCAGTTCTCGACCCGGACCTCATAGTTGCCGGTTTCCTCGAGATTTAACTTCAGCAGGCTGGTCAGGCTCTTTTCGTCATCCACCAGCAGCACACGTTTTTTGGTCATGGAATTCATTCCTTTGCGGGTTTAAGCACGACGGTGACCCGAACGCCTCCGCCGGCAGGCTTGTTCTTGATGTCGATGGTGCCGCCGTGCAGTTCGATGATTTTCTTGGTGACCGGCAGGCCGAGGCCGGTGCCAACGCCGGTTGGCTTGGTCGTGAAAAATGGGTCGAAGATTCGCGCCAGGTTTTCCTCCGGAATGCCGGTGCCGGTGTCTTCGACCTCGGCGACGATCGCGGTATCCCCGACCCACATGCGCTCGGCCGAGCGGGAGCCTTCGGACTGGGTGGAGCTGGCCATCTGCCGACGAAAGGTCCGGACGGTGAGCATTCCGCCGTGGCCATCCATCGCGTGGATGGCATTGACGAAGAGATTGACGAAGACCTGCTGGATCTGGGTGCGATCGACCGCCACCTTGGGCAGGCCTGCGGCCAGTTCGGTTTGCACGCTGACCTTCCGCTCGTTCATTTCGTGCCGGACCATCTTCAGGGTCTCGCCGATCAACTGGTTCAGGTCATGAGGCGCCACCGTGAGGGATTTGGATGCCGCAAAGTCCAGCAGGCCGCGGGTGATCGCATCGGCGCGGTGGATGGCGTCGCGCATTTCCTGGAGGACCATGTTGATATTGTCGTCGCCGGACACCTTCTTGCCGAGGTAATTGATGCCCATCTGGAGGATGGCGAGAGGGTTTTTGACCTCGTGGGCCACGCCGGCCGCGAGGGTGCCGATCGACTCCATTTTTTCGGCCTGAATGAGCTGGAGCTGGGCGGCCTTCAGCTCCTCGTGCGAGCGGCGCAGCGCTTCGGCGTTGGTCGCAAGCTGGGCGTTCTTGAGCTGGAGCTGTTCCTCGAACCGCTTGCGATCGGTCACGTCCCAGAAGATGCACTGCGTGCCCAGCACCTGGCCCTTGGCGTCGCGGATCGGCGTCTTCACCACGTGCACATACATCTTTTCCCCGCTGGGCAGAACGTTTTCCTCGGTGATCTCGAAGGTTTTCCCCGTGGCGATCACGTACTGGTCGTCCTGCTGGTACTTGGCGGCCAGCGCCGGCGGATAAAAGTCGAAGTCCGTGCGCCCGATGATTTGGTCCAGCGGCCGGCCCAGCATCTGGCAGAAGCGCTGGTTGGCAAACGTGAACCGTTCATCGAGATCCTTGCGAAAGATGTTTTGCGGCAGGTGCTCGACCAGCGAGTGGTAGAACGCCTGGGACGACACCAGCTGCAGCTCGGCGCGGTTGCGCTCGATCGCGTAGCGGATGGACCGGTCGAGCAAGATCGGGTCGAGACGACTTTTGACGAGATATTCCTGCGCGCCCTCGCGCACGGCGCCCACGGCGAGGGTTTCGTCGTCCACGCTGCTCAAAACGACAAACGGCAGCCCGGGCGCGGCCTTGTGCAACCGGCGGAAAACCTCCAACCCGGCGCCCCCTTCCAGCGACAGATCGGAGAGGACCAGATCAAACTCCTCATCGGCCAGTCGGGTCAACGCCTCGTCCACGTGGGTCGCCAGCGTGGCGGAAAATCGCTGCGCCGTCCCCTCCCGCAACCACGCCAGCAACTGTTCGGCATCGACCGGGTTGTCTTCGACCAGCAATACTCTGACCACATCGGCATTCATCGAACCGGTCCTTTCGGACGCCGCCAACCTACCGCGTGGCCACGACTGCGACGAGCACTAATTCGGCGCACACCGCGGGCCGCGGCACTCCCTTCGCCCCGTCCAGGCCGCGTCGCCGCACCCCGCCGCACCGGGCCCGCGTTTTAGATCTTGTTTCCGGCCCCGGCTCCCCCGCTACCCTCCGCCGGTGAAACTTTCTGTGAAAAGCGAATACGCGGCCCGGGCCGTCCTGGGGCTGGCCAGGCGATTTTCACAAGGCAACGCCGTCAAAGTCGAAGAGCTCGCCTCGGATTACCACATTCCGCCCAATTATCTGGTGCAGATCCTCATCGAGCTGAAATCAGGTAATCTCGTCAAAAGCATCCGGGGCAAGGACGGCGGCTACCTGCTGGTCCGGCCCCCGACGGAGATTTCATTTGGCGACGTGCTGCGCGCCATCCACGGCCGCGTCTTCGAGCCCGCCGCGCTTGCGACTGGACCCGGCGAAGGAAATGGGCCGGCGGAACTCCGGGCCGCGTGGTCCAAACTCCAGGCCGCGGTCGACGCCACGGCGGATGCCATTTCCTTCCAGCAACTCGTGGACGAAGCTGCCGACAAGGACCGGATGTACTACATCTGATGTCAGTGTTGGCGCGAACCGCCCAACCCGTCGGCTCTTCCCAGCCTGGTCCTGGCTGGATGCGCTGCGCCGCCGGTGTGCGTTCCTCCCGGGCAACGTGTCCGTTTTCGCACCGCACGGCTAACGTGGATTGTCCGTGCATCATCTAACCGATTCAGAACTGCTTCGGAACTACGCCCAATCCGGCGCCGAGACCGCGTTTGCCATCCTGGTGCAGCGGTACGTCGACTTCGTCTACTCGGCCGCCGTGCGCCTGGTTCGGGATCCACATCTGGCGGAGGATGTCACCCAGCGGGTCTTCGTTGCCCTGGCCCGCCAATCAAATGGCCTGGCCGGGCGCCTGATTCTATCCGGGTGGCTGCACCGAACGACCCGCAATATCTCGGCCGAGACCGTGCGCGCCACCGTGCGCCGGCGGGCCCGGGAACGGGAGGCGGCGACCATGAACACAGTACTCGAAGGGCCGCCGGATGCGGCTTGGGACGAACTCGCGCCCCAGTTGGATGAGGCGCTCGGCCAACTGGCCGAGCGCGACCGGGACGCCCTGTTGCTCCGCTACTTTCAGCAACGCTCGGCCAAAGAAATGGCGGCCCTGCTCGGTCTCTCGGAGGAAGCCGCCCAGAAACGGGTCTCGCGAGCGCTCGGGCGCCTGCGCGACTGCCTCGGCCGGCGGGGAGTGCCAGTCGCGGCCTCCACCCTCGCGGTCCTCCTTTCGACCCACGCCGTAACCGCTGCTCCGGCCCTCCTCACGCCCGCGGTGACGGCCGCCGTCGCTCAAGGCATCGCCACCACAGCCACCGGGGCCATCCCGCCGGTTCTCACCGCCGGGGTATCGAGCATCGCGAAGGCGTCCTGGGTCGCCGGCCTGGCCATCGCTGGAGTTCTCGCCGGTCTCGTCATCACCGCGGCCGTCAGATCCCCGGCCGGAACCAAATCCGGCCTGCCAACCGGCGCTACCCCGCCTCACATCGCCATGGGCAATCGACACGGGGTAATTCTGGCAGGCGACGGCAGCCTCTGGTCATGGGGCGAGAACTTCGCTGGCTGGCCGGTGCTCGGCCAGGGCAGCGTCGCCACCCAGGCCTGGCCTCGGCAGATCGACGCCGCGGTCGATTGGGCGGCCATCAGTTGTTCGCCCACCCATTGCCTCGCTCTCAAAACAAATGGATCCCTCTGGGCGTGGGGAGAGAACCTCTACGGCCAGCTCGGCATCAGGACCGGCAGCCGTCGCAGTTCCGCGCAGAAAATTCCGGTCCAGGCCGCGCCGGACGAAGGTTGGGTGGCGGTGGCCGCCGGAGGTTCCCACAGCGCGGCCTTGCGTCGCGACGGGACGCTCTGGACGTGGGGGAATAATTGGGCCGGACAACTCGGCCTCGGGCTGACGAACGACCGGGTCGCACACGCTTCGCAAGTCGGTTCGGAGAGCAATTGGTCAAGGGTCTGGGCTGAAGGGGTCTTGACGGTCGCGCAGAAAACCGATGGGACGTTGTGGCATTGGGGAAGCCTGACGGGGGATTCCGGCGACCGGGAAAGCCAGCTCCGCATCCCGGCGCAAGTGTCGCCGGACACCAACTGGGTCAACGTGGCGTTTGGCTACTTCAACGCGTTTGGCTTGAAATCGGACGGCACGCTGTGGACGTGGGGACGTCATGCCGGCATCTACACCGGCGGCGAGATGGTTCTCCGAAATCCCACGCCCCGGCGCGTCGGCCACGAAGCCGACTGGGTGACCCTCGCGGGAAGCGGCTACTTTTATCAGCTGTTGGGCAAGAGGGACGGGACCGTGTGGGCGTTGGACGCCTCCGAGTACAGCTATGTCGACAAGCCACGTTACGAACCGGTCCGCTGGTTCAAAATTGAGATCCCGCGTGACGTGGTCGCGTTGGGGGTCGCGGGCCGGGGCCCGGCAGGCGTGGCATTAACCCGCTCCGGCGCGATCTGGACCTGGGGCGCCGCGCTTGGCCAGCAGACGGCCGGATGGCCGACTCTGGACACGCTGGTCACTTCCGCCGGCTGGAGGACGGAACGGTTCAAACCGCAGCCTTTGATTCGGGAGAAACCCTGGCAGCTCCCGTGCATGGAATCCGTCACGCCGGCCGTGCCCTGACCGAGGCCCCCACGCCATCTGGTGCCCAAGGTTGCCTGCACTGTTGCGCGCCGACTGTCGAGCGGCCCCGCCCGTCGAGCAGCCCTAATCCCACCCGCCGATTCCGCCCCACCAATTCTTAATCGATGCATAGCTACCGAGCTGTTCCTCGAAAACTTTCCGCATCAAAGCTGCGCCGCCCCGCCGATGCAGTTCCTTGCCCACCGTTTGCGCCACTTGGGCACGCAACTCGTAGGTCTTGAACCAGCCGGCCAGCATCGGCTCGCGCCGCTCCAGCCCAGCCCAGGAAACTTCTTCGCTCGCGCGGATCAGCTCGGTCAAAACCTCGATCAGCTCGGCCTCCTTGAGCAGATGCAACTCGCCCACCAGGCGCGGGTGCACGTCGGAGTCTGTCACCGCCGCGGATTGCTCCATCTCCCGGAGCGCCGCTTCGACATCCTGTCCTGCCGCCGCCGCTTTGGCCAGCGGACTCCCGATCCGGTGCAACGCGCGTGACGACGCCTGCCGGAGCGCCTCGAGCTCCGCCTGGCGATCGGCGCTGGTTTCATCCCGCAGTTTGAGAACGTTGACCAACGCCCAGATGGCGCGGGCATCCTTGATTTGGCCAATCGCATTGGCCGCAGCGGTCCGGACGGCGTAGCTGTCGTCGGTCTGCAGCACGTCGACCAGCCCATCGACGGCCCGGGCGTCGCCAATTTCTCCGAGCACGGCAGCCGCGGTCTGGCGGCTCGCCGGGCTGCCGCCCCGAAGCGCTGGCAGAAGATCCTCGACCGCGGAGGCCCCGAGGCGGACCAGGGCTTCGGACGCAGCCTTGGCCACGTCGGAATACGCCAAAGCTCCGACGAGTGGAGCCACGCACCGTGGTCCGGCCAGGCGCCCAAGCTCGCGCGCGGCCGCCCGCGACACGGCGTCCCGCCGGCCCAGCGCTCCAATCAACAAATCAACGGCCTTGTCACTCCCGATGCGGCCGAGATCCACCACCGCCGCCAGCGCCTTCGGATCGTTTCCCGGGGCCTTCAGCGCGCCGGCCAGGCTCATGAGTTTCAACGCTTCAAACATGATTTATATGACGCGAGTTTTCCGACGACCGTCTGTCGTGGTGGCGAGAGGATATCCCGGTCCGAGTCGAAAGGCGAGCGCCGGGCGCGGCCAGCGGTTCTCGCGATGATTTCGCGCGCTCGCGACCGCCGGTTCCGGACGGCTTGCCCGGTCGGCGGCGGGCCGTGCACGGTCGGGATCCGGGATTGGGGCGCCGGGCCGAAGGCGGCGGAAAAACTTGTTCCCAAGGCGCGGACGCGACGATTGGGTATAAGTGGGCTCGTCAGCCAAAATCCGGGCCAAAAGCGGCCCGACTGGGAGGTTTAATTGTGGGGATAACTACGGAGCAAGTTTCCCTAAAATACTTCTTGCGACCACTATATGTAGTGCTAGTCTGCGCGACACTCCGCTATGCATGGGGCTTGGGTCTGGCGTCGGGGACCGAGGCCAGGCGGAGTTTTTTGCCGGTGGATACAGGACATTGGACCGTTCTTCGGCGGTGATTCAGGTGAAGAAAATTGAGAGAGAAGATCTGTCGGCAGGCACCGAAGATGGGCCGACGCGGGGAGCAGGACGGCCGGGTTTCAGGACAGGTAGCCCGAATTGGAAGTAATTTAATCAACGAAAAGAACAGCGACGGTTGGAAGCGAAAGGACAATTGCGATGATTGATGCTCGAGACCAGGTTTTGACGGCGGCGGAAGCCACGCGCAAGCGGGGGGTTCGTCCCGCTACGGGAAAGGTTGCCATGCGTACGGGTAAGAAAGCGCTCCGCATCCAGCGGGTATTTAGCGACGCGAAGGTGAATCCCTTCGCGCAGGTGGAATGGGACACGAGAACGGCCGAGATCACCGACGATAGCGGCAAGGTCATTTTCAAGCAGGACGGAGTGGAGGTGCCAAAGTCGTGGTCCGTCCTCGCCACGAAGGTCGTTTGCTCCAAATATTTCTATGGCGACCCCCAAAAAACTGGCGAGCGGGAGCATTCAGTGCGGCAACTGATCCATCGCGTCACCCGCACGATCGCGGACTGGGGCGTCAAGGACGGCTATTTTTCCAAGGCGGACGGCGAGGTTTTTTACGAGGAGCTGACCTGGCTCTGCTTGAACCAGTATGGCGCGTTCAATTCGCCGGTCTGGTTCAATGTTGGCCTCTACCATGAGTACAAGATCGGCAAGGCTTCCGACAAAGGGAACTGGTATTACAACCCGCGCAAAGGCGAGGCCGAACGGGCCGCCACCCAATACGAGTATCCCCAGGGCAGCGCGTGTTTCATCCAGTCGGTCGACGACAACATGGAGAGCATCATGCAGCTCGCGTATAGCGAGGCGATGCTTTTCAAGTTCGGCTCCGGCACCGGCACCGATCTCACGCCCATCCGCAGTTCGCGGGAGAAGCTGAGCGGCGGCGGCCGGCCGTCGGGCCCCATGAGTTTCCTCAAGGTTTACGATCAGGTGGCCAATGTCGTGAAGTCCGGGGGCAAAACCCGCCGGGCCGCCAAGATGAACACCATCCGGGACTGGCACGGCGACGTGGAGGAATTCATCGAGGCCAAAATGAAGGAGGAGCGCAAGGCCTGGGCCTTGATCGAGCAGGGTTACGACGGCTCGTTCAACGGCGAAGCCTACGGCTCCGTCATGTACCAGAACGAGAATCTGTCCGTTCGGGTGAGCGATGAGTTCATGCAGTCCGCCATCGAAGGCAAAGAGTGGTGGACGCGCTCGATCACGAGCAGCAAGCCCCTCGAGAAGAAGGATGCCAGCAAGCTGCTCGACAAGATTGCGGAGGGAACGTGGGTTTGCGGCGATCCCGGCTTGCAGTACGACGGGGCCATTCAAAAGTGGCACACGTGCAAAGGCACCGAACCGATCCACAGCACCAACCCGTGCTCGGAATACGTGTTCCTGAACAACACCGCCTGCAATCTGGCGTCGCTCAACCTGATGAAGTTCAAGCAGGCGGACGGCACCTTCGACGTCGAACGGTTCAAGGCCGCGGTGCGGATCTACATCACCGCGCAGGAAATTCTCGTCGACAACGCCAGCTATCCCACCAAGGCGATTGCGGAAAACAGCCACATTTTCCGCACGCTCGGCCTGGGCTACGCCAACCTCGGCTCGCTGATTATGAGCTATGGCTTCGCCTATGACAGCGATGCCGGCCGCGCGCTCGCCGGTGCGCTCACCTCGATCATGACCGGTCATGCCTACGAACAGAGCGCGGAAATCTCCGCGATCAAAGGCCCCTTCCCCGGCTATCGCGACGCCCGCTGCTCCGGGCTCGCCAAACCGACGCGGAAGGACAATGTCGAGTCCATGCTGGACGTCATCCGCCTCCACCGCAGCGCGGTCGAGGACATCCAGCCGAGCAGCGAGTTCGCCTACCTGAAGGACGAGGCGCGCGCCACGTGGGAAAAGGCCCTGAGCCGCGGACGCCAGGCCGGCTATCGCAATGCGCAGGTCACCGTGCTGGCTCCCACCGGCACGATCGCCTTCCTCATGGATTGCGACACCACCGGCGTCGAGCCCGACATCGCCCTCGTCAAATACAAGCTTCTGGCCGGCGGCGGCATGCTTAAAATCGTGAACCGGACGGTCCCCGAAGCGTTGAAACGCCTCGGCTACGGATCCGAGGCCAGCGAGCGCATCATTGCGCACATCGAAAAATTCGACACGATTGAGGACGTGACCGACGAGGGCGGCACGGTGACTGCCAGCGGCCTGGCGCCCGAGCACCTCGAGGTGTTTGATTGCGCCTTCAAGCCGTTTCGCGGCCGGCGCAGCATTCACTACATGGCCCACCTCAGCATGATGGCCGCCGCCCAGCCGTTCATCAGCGGCGCCATCAGCAAAACTGTCAACCTGCCGAACGAGGCCACCACGAAAGATATTCGCGATGCCTACGTGCAAGCCTGGCGCATGGGCCTCAAGTGCGTGGCCATCTACCGTGACGGCTCCAAGCGCAGCCAGCCGCTCAACACCAAGAAGCTCGACGACAAGGCGGACAAAACGCTGGCCGTCGCCCCCGGCGACGACGCCGCGGCCTTGCGCACCCGCCTGGCCGAAGTGGAAGGGGAAGTCACCCGCATGCGGGAGCAGGCCGGCAAACCACTTCGCCGGCGTCTGCCACAAACCCGCACGGCGCTCACCCACAAGTTCGATATCGCCGGGCACGAGGGCTATCTCACCGTCGGGCTTTTCGACGACGGCCAGCCCGGCGAGTTGTTCGTGACCATGGCCAAGGAAGGCTCGACCATCGGAGGGCTGATGGACAGCATTGGCGCGCTCACCTCGATGGCCTTGCAGTATGGCGTCCCGCTGGAGGCCCTGGTTCGCAAATTCGCCCACCAGCGCTTTGAGCCCAGCGGCTACACCAAGAACCCGGAAATCCGCAACGCCTCCAGCATCACCGACTACGTCTTCCGTTGGATGGGCTACCAGTTCATCCCGGGCTACCGCGAATCGATGAGGCCGTCGCCCCAGCAGGAGCTCGACATGCCCGGGCTCGCGGAAGCCGTAAAAAAAAACGTGAATCGCCCGGTGGCGGACCTGCCGCTCTCGGATGAGACCGAAGTCATCACCATCGATGGCCTGGAGAAGTCGGGGAACGGCAGTCCTCAGGGCAGCAGCCCGGTCCACGGGCGGGCCATCACCACCCTGAGCGATGCCATTGCCCACTTCCAGCAGGACGCTCCAACCTGCCCGAACTGCGGGCACGTCGCCGTCCGCAATGGCGCCTGCTATAAATGTCTGAACTGCGGGGAAAGTTTGGGCTGCTCGTAAGGGCTCCCGGAATCAACCCGCGGGTCGGGAGGAACACAACGCCGGACGACTTCGGTCGTCCGGCGTTTTCCGTTGCTTCAATCCAGGTATTCCGACAACGACCGTCGAGCGGCGCGCGAGGTCAGCGCACCGGCTCGGTCGGCAGGGTGAAATAGAACGTCGTGCCCTCCCCCAGCTCGCTCTTGAGCCAGACCTCGCCCCCGTGGGCGTGCACGATGTGCTTGACGATGGACAGGCCCAGGCCGGTGCCCCCGGATTCCCGCGAGCGAGCCCGATCCACGCGGTAAAACCGCTCGAAAACCCGCTCCTGCGAGTCCGAGGGGATGCCCGGACCATCATCAGAAACCCAGACTTCGAGCCTCTTCTGCTCGGGAACCAGGCGGGCGCCCACGCGGACACAGCCGTCGTTGCGCCCATACTTCACGGCGTTTTCCACGAGGTTGAACAACACCTGCTGCAGCCGGTCGGCGTCCGCCCAGGCCGTCAGCCCTTCCGCCACGCAATTCTCGAGGCGCACTGACTTTTCCAGCGCGCGCGCGCGGAGATCGTCGATCACATGCTGGGCCTCCTCCCGCAACTGCACCGGCTGCAGATTCATCACAATCCGGCCGCTTTCCAGCCGCGAGATGGTCAGCAAATCCTCGATCAGAAACGTCAGCCGATCCGCATGCTTCTCGATCGTCTGCAGAAACCGCACACATTTTTCGGGATCCTCCTTCGCGCCATCGAGCAGGGTTTCGACGTAGCCCTTGATGAGCGAGAGCGGCGTCCGCAGCTCATGGCTCACGTTGGCCACAAACTCCTGACGGGTGTTTTCAAGCTGGCGGATGCGGGTCAGGTCGTGGAAGACCAGAACGATGCCGACGGAAGCTCCGTTGGGGTCCGTCACCGCGGCGGCGCTGACCTGGAGCCAGCGCTCATTCATGCCGGGAAGTTCCAGCGTCTGGTTCTGAACCTTCTTCTCCACCGCCAGCCGCCGCACGACATCGGCCAACGCCGGCAGGCGAAACGCTTCAAGGATGGTCTTGCCAGGCAAATCCACGGTGACCGCAAACAGGCGCCGAACCGACTCGTTGCCCCACTGGATTCGGCCGCCGGCATCGAGGACGAGAACGCCCTCGACCATGCTGTCAAAGATCGCTTGCTGCTGGGCCTGCAAGTGGAGCGCGCGGCGTTGCAGGTCGTCCTGACGAAAGTGGTGTTCCCGCTGCTGGGCGAGCATGCGCTCGAAGGCCCGGCGGCGCCGGCTCTCCAGCGCGTAGACAAGTCCTCCGCCCACGGCGGCACCGAGCACGAGATAGAGGGCCGCCATCCTACTCCTCGACGAATCGGTAGCCCACCCCGCGCACGGTATCGAGATACTTGGACGCGGGGCCGAGCTTTTCCCGCAGGCGCCGCATGTGGGTGTCCACCGTGCGCGTGTCGATCACATTTTCATACTCCCACACGTCCTGCAGCAATTGATCCCGAGACTGAACCCGGCCGCGCCGCTGGGCGAGCGTCGCGAGGAGCTTGAATTCCGTCGCGGTCAGTTCGATCAGCTTGCCCTTCACCCGCACCTCGTGGTGCGGTACATCCACCAGCAGCTCCTTCCACTCGATCCGGTCCATCTTCTCCTCGCGCCCGGTCGCGGCCCGCAGCAGCCGTTTCACCCGCAGCACCAACTCCCGCGGGCTGAACGGTTTGGTCACGTAATCGTCGGCCCCCAGCTCCAGCCCCAGCACCCGATCAATCTCCCCGGCCTTGGCGGTCAGCATGATGATCGGGATGCCCCGGGTTCGTTGGTCGCGCCGGAGAATTTTGCAGACCTCCGTGCCGTCCACCTCGGGCAGCATCAAATCGAGGATTATCAGGTCCGGCAGGAGCGCGCGGGCTTTCTCCAATGCTTCCTCGCCATCCGCGGCGGTCGACACGTCGAATCCGCTGCTTTTCAGGTTGAACTCCACCAGCTCGACCGCATCAGGCTCATCGTCGACCACCAGAATTCTGGGCTTTGTCGTCATGTTCTTATTCCTTGCCGCTTCCCGGCCGGTCGGCATGCCGAATGTCCCGGCCTTCGTACAGGTAAACCACGTCCTCAGCCACGTTCGTCGCGTGGTCACCGATCCGCTCCAGGCTTTTCGCGATCACCATCAGGTTCAGGCACCGCGGCACGTGGGTCGGCCGGGCCATCATGACGCTGGTCAACTCCGCCTGCAGGCGACGGTTGATCGCGTCCGCCTCGCGATCCCGTGGAATCACCGCCAGCGCCTGATCGACGCGGCCGGTGACGAAGGCATCCAGGGCGCTCTTCAACATCGCGAGCACCACCTCCGCCAGCGGGGGCACGGCAGATGCCTGGGCCAGCTCCGGCTCGCGAGCCAGCTCGATCACCCGGCGCGAAATCGTTGTCGCCTCGTCCCCCACCCGTTCGAGGTTGTGCGATATTTTCATCGCCACGGCAATGAACCGCAGCTGAAAAGCGGCCGGCCGCCGGCCCAGCAGCCGCAACGCGGCCTCGTCAATCTCCACCTCCAGCCGATCAATGACGTCGTCGCCCGCCCGCGTCTCGCGCGCCATCTCGTCGTCGCGACGGACCAGGGACTTGATGGCGGCGTCGACCGCGGCCTCAGCATAACCTGCCATGGTCAACAGCCGCTCCTTCAGTTGCTCCAGCTCAGTACCGGCCGTGGGCGGCGACATAGTTTCGTGTAACGCGGACGTCCCGGACGCCGACGCACACCCCGCCTGCCCGGGGAGATTGGGCGCGCCATCCGTTCCGTCATGTCTCAATTCAAAAGGCAACTGTGCGGAAGATCCAATTGAATTGTTACAAAGACGTGACAGCGGCGTGACAATCGCGAAGAGCTTTCGGCGGCCAGCCCAGCGGGTTTCCAGCCCGTTGCTCCCACGCCCGGCCTCATCGCGGTCAACCGGGACCGACTGGCCGGGCGGCCGCGGACAGGCTGGGGGGGGCCACCGGGATGGGGACGGGCCCACGCGACAGAGCCACGCCGGCTTTAAACCGGCGGGCTCTGCGGGAGTGAGCCGATGCCTCAGTGAATTCGAACAACGGACGACCGGCGACGGACGGCGAACTCACAGGAAGGCAACGGGAGCCCGATTGAAGGCCGGCCGCGGGACGCGCCAAAGAAAAGGCCGCCCGCCGACGGCTGAAGCACAGAACGCTACGACTTTTTCTTCTCAGCCCGGTGACGCGCCCAGCGCGCCTTGGCGGCCGCGGCGATGCGGGCCCGGCCGGCAGCAGACATCCGACGACGGCGGCGTGGGCCCTTCGCGGCCGCGGCAGGCGCGGGGGCGCCTAACAGACCAGCCAACTCACTTTCCAGACGGGCGATCCTGGCTTTAATCTCCACCGCTCGCTTCAGTTGTTTTATACTTAGTGTGTTCAGTAGGTTTTCAGACATGCAGACTCACTAAAGCGGAATGACAGGCAATGTCAAACCTGCACTGAGTCAAAGATGCGGAATCACTCCCGCCCTACTTTCAGCGAGCCGTAGAAACAGAACCCGAGAAAGTTCAGCTTCCGGCAACAATCTGGGCGCTGCGCTGGCGGGCCGGCCCGACTATTCACCGCCGCCCTCCCTCACCCTCCGATTTTTGCGAGACCACTTTCCAGGCGGGCAATTGACTTGGTTTTGCCCAGGATGGCGATGAGATGGTAAAGGCTCGGCCCCGCCGTGCTGCCCGTCAAAGCCAGGCGCGCCGGGTGCACGAGAACGCCGGTTTTGACGCCGAACTCGCGGGCGACCGACTTGAACACTTCCCCGATGGGATCCGCCTCAAACGGCTCGAGGGCGGCCAGGGCGTCACGCAACCGCGTCACGCGCGGACGATTCTCCGGCGTGAAGTGGAGGGCGGACGCCTCGGCGTTCGACGGCAGGTCATCGCTGAAATAGAATCCGCCGTACGCGGCCAGCTCGCTGAAGACGCGGAACTTTCCCCGGCAGGTGTCGAGCGCCGCCTTCACGTAGCTCAGCGGGAAACGATTCGTGTCCAGCCCGGCCCGGGACAAGGCATGCACCGACATTTCGTAGAAGCGATCGTCGGTCATCTCGCGTACATACTCTCCGTTCAGCCAATGGAGCTTCTCCATGTCAAACCGGGCGTTGTGCCGAAGGATCTGCGGCAAATCAAAGGCCTCCACGACCTCGCTGACGGTCATCTTTTCCCGGTTGTTCTTCGGGGACCAACCCAGCAGGCAAAGGTAGTTGAGCACGGCCTCGGACGCATAGCCGTTCTCCATGTAGTGAACCAGGGAAGCCCCTGTGTCACGCTTGCTCATCTTGCTTCCGTCGCCATTCAGAATGAGCGGAATATGGGCGTAGTGAGGCGGGTTCACCCCAAAGGCCCGAAACAGCGCGATATGTTTCGCCGTGTTACTCAAGTGATCCTCGCCGCGAATCACATGCGTCACTCCCATGTCGAGATCGTCGACCACATTGACAAAGTGAAATACCGGCTGGCCGTCCGAACGGACGATGACGAAGTCAGGATCGACTGCCTCGCGATCGGTCAACTCCCGGACCACACGCCCGACGACCTGGTCTTCGATCACCATCGGCTCGCGCGACATCTTAAACTTGATGGCCCCCTCATGTTCGTAGGCCAAACCGCGCCCGAGCAGCGCCTCCACCCGGCGCTGGTAGTTCTCGCGACGCTGGCTCTGGAAGTAGGGACCACACTCACCTTTGGATGGACCCGTGGCGTCGGCGGTCAGCGGGCCCTCGTCCCACTCGAGGCCCAGCCACCGCAGCCCGTCCAGGATCACCCGCACCGCCTCCTCTGAATTCCGGGCGGCGTCGGTGTCCTCGATGCGCAGAATAAATGTCCCACCCGTGTGCCGGGCGTAGAGCCAGTTGAACAACGCCGTGCGGGCGCCTCCGATGTGGAGATACCCGGTCGGGCTTGGCGCAAAGCGGACGCGAACTTTCATGCCGGCGACGATACCGGCCTGCTTCACACCGTGGCAAGCCTCCCGACCGCCGTGCGGCCACACGAACGCCCGCCGCGGGCGGGCGGAGATTTTCCGCGTCATTCGTGGGGAAGCGACGTCCAATGCGCATGACAACTTTTCCCCGAAGGCGCGGGCGCGCTCTCATTCTGGGCGCACTGGCCTGTCTCTGGAGTGGCCTGTCCACTGCAGGCGTCGTCGCGGCCTGGGATAATTTCAGCGACACGTGGGTGGCCACGGACGGCCTGGGCCGAATGCTGCCAGGCGCCCGCGAGGCGGGACCTCCGCGAAGCGATCGGACGGTGGGCCTTTTCTATTTTCTTTGGCATGGCGCGCACGTTCACGGCGGGCCGTATGACATCTCAACAATTCTGCGCGACGACCCGGCGGCGATGCAAAAGCCCGACAGCCCGCGGTGGGGCCCGTTGCATGTCCCGCATCATTGGGGAGAGTCGATCTTCGGTTACTACCGAATCCAGGACGACGCGGTGCTCCGCAAGCACGCCCAGATGCTGGCCGACGCCGGGGTGGACGTCGTCATCTTCGACGTATCCAACCAGGTCACCTACCGGGAGGATTACCTGGCGCTGCTGCGGGTTTGGAGCGCGGCCCGGGAGGCGGGCAATCGCACGCCCCAAGTTGCGTTTCTCACACCCTTCTGGGATCCGCCCAAGGTCGTTCGCGAATTGTGGCACGATCTCTATGCCCAAGGTCGCTACCGGGATCTCTGGTTCAGCTGGGAGGGTCGTCCCCTGATCTTGGCGGACCCCGAACTCATCGCGCGCCGGCGGTTGTTTGCGGATCAGGACACACCCGCCGAGATCCCCGCCGGCGGGTCACTGGGCCAGGCATTCGTCACCGACCAGCCACTGCGGGGCGTCGGGGGACGCTTCCCGACGTGGCGCAGCCGGCATGCAGGCCTCACGCTGTCACTCCATCGCGACGGGCCCGCCGGACCGTTGGTGACCCGCCAGAGATTCATTGATGTGGACGACAACGCCTGGCTGAACCTGTCACTCACCAACTCCCTACCTGCCGGGGCGTATTACCTGGAGGCCACCGACCCCATCGGTCGAATTGGCTGGTGGAGCACGGCCAAGGATGGGCTACCCGGCGGCCAGGCCACGCTCAATCGCCAACCGGTTTCCGGAGACCGGACCCTGCGACTGGTCCTCGACGACCCGGAGGCGGACGCCATCCGGAAATTTTTCACCTTCCGCAAGCCGCAGCCGGATTACTTCCAAGGTCCCACCCAGCCTGACATGTGGAGCTGGCTTGAAGTCCACCCGCAGCACGTGTTCACGAATGCGCACGGTGGCCGCGAGCAGATGTCCGTGGGCGTCGCGCAAAACGCCGTCCGGGGCCGGCTCGCCACCATGAGCGAGGCGGGCGCCTACGGTCGCAGCCGGCACGCCGGCTCCAATGATCTTCGCCCCGGGGCCGTTAATTTTGGCCTCAATTTTTCCGAGCAGATATCCCGGGCGCTCGCCGCGGATCCGCGGTTCATTTTCGTCACCGGCTGGAACGAGTGGATCGCCGGTCGTTTCCGTGAGTTCAACGGCGTCCGCGAGCCCGTCATGTTTGTCGACCAGTTCGACCAGGAACACAGTCGCGACATCGAGCCCATGCGGGGCGGCCACCACGATCACTACTACTACCAATTGACGGCGTTCATCCGGCAGTACAAAGGCGTCCGCGACCTGCCCGCCCTTCGCCCCGCGGCCATTCAAATCGACGGACAGTTTGCGGACTGGGGGGCGGTCGAGCCGGAATATCGCGACACGCTGGGCGACCCTGTCCGGCGAGATGCGATTGGGTGGAACCCCGCCGTTCGCTACACCAATAACAGCGGTCGAAACGACCTCGTCGCCGCCAAGGTCAGCTATGACACCGCGCGGGTCTATTTTCAGGTCCGGTGTCGGGAAGCGCTGACGGCGCCCGCCCGCTCCAACTGGATGGTGCTATTTCTGAATGTCGACGGAAACTCAACGAACGGATGGCTGGGCTACGATTTTGTCGTCAACCGGGCCCGGCTGGGATCGGTGGAGCGATTCTCCGGAGCGAACCTCACGGAAGTCTCCGCGGCGGGCGACGCGACCTGGGCGATTGGCGAGGCGCAACTCGAGCTGGGGTTGCCCTGGTCGAATCTCGGCCTCGCGTCCCCTCCCCTCGCCCTCGATTTCAAGTGGGCAGACGGGCTGGAGATGAACGGAGACTGGAGTGATTTCACGCTCAACGGCGACACCGCTCCGAATGACCGGTTCAACTACCGGGCCCGATTCAATCTCCGAAGAGATTGATTGCCTCCCGCCGCCAGACCTCGCTTAATTCAGCGCATTCGATGTCAGCCCGAAAACGAACACAACCGCGGCCGGCAACGGGTTCGGCGGAGGCGAGGTCCGGCGCGATCGGCTCCGGCCGTTTGCGCCTCGTGCAATTGCTGCTCCTCGTCGCCCTCGGTTGCTCTGCCTACCTGGCCTACCTGTCCCTGACCGGCGGCCAGGCGGTCGGATGCGGGCCGGACTCCGGCTGCGACAAGGTGCTGTCGAGCCGGTGGGCGCGATGGCTGGGAGTGCCGGTGAGCTTCTTTGCCGTCCTGACGGATGGCGTCTTTCTCGTGGCCACGTCTCGATTGGGGCGTGGCGTGGCCGTCTCCGCCCAACGCACCGCCTGGGCGCTGGTTTATCCGTGCGCCCTGCTGGTCGCGGGCGCCGCAGTCTGGTTTATTGTCCTGCAATTGGCGGTCCTGAAATCGATTTGCCCATATTGCATGACGGCGCACGGCTGCGGGCTGGTGGCCTCGCTCCTCGCCATCTTCTCCGCCCCGCGACGGCCGGGGCAATTGAAGCCCTGGGAGCTGGACACGACCATCTTCCTGGCACCCTCCATGTTCCGCCGTGGCCTGCTCCTGGCCGGGCTCGGTCTCACCGCGCTGGTGGCGGGTCAGGTTCTTCACGAGCCTCAGACATTCGTCGTGCAACGACTGCCCCAAACAAGCTCCGCGACCAATCCGCCGACGGGCTCAAACATTCCTCCCGCTCCCGCCGTCACCAGAATCGGCAGCAACGACCCGGCGGCCGCGGTTCAAACGAACGCCGGCCTCGCGACCGCTTCACCGGTCGAGACGACACGCCCGACCAACGGGCAATCCGCGTCGATGCCGACCGCAACGCCGCCTGGCCCGCGCCGCCTGTTCCCGGTTTATCAGGGCCGTTTTCAGCTGAACCTTGCCGACCTTCCGCTCATCGGGGCCGCGACCAACGAGCAAGTGATGGTGGCGTTGCACGATTACACCTGCCATCACTGTCGAACCATGCATCCAGTCGTCATGGAGGCACAAAATACCTTCAGCAACCAACTGGTCGTGGTCACCCTCCCGATGCCATTCGAGCCATCGTGCAATCCGCTGATGCAACGGCCGAATCCAAATCACACCAACGCCTGCCTTTATGCGCAGCTCGGTCTGGCAGTTTTCCGCGCGGATCGATCGAAACATCACGCCTACGAAGATTATCTGTTTACGGGAGAGAAACCTCCGCCGATCGACGCCGCGCGCCGGGTGGCGGTGGAGCTTGTGGGCGAAGATGCGCTCGTTACCGCCTTGAACGATCCGTGGGTCGATCAGCACATCAAACTCGGCGTGGCCCTTTATGCCGTCGCGTACCAGGCCCGGCAGGGGTCGATGCCGCAGTTCATTGTGGGTGAGCGCCTGGCCGTCGGCACCATCCCCCGCGATCAGTTCATGGACCTGCTGATCCAAGGCCTCCATCTGGTTCCGCCCGCGCCGGACCATGGTCCCGCCGTCACACCCGCACCGCCACCCGCCGCGCCGACACGGCCCATCCCGTAGCCCATGAATCCATCCGCGCGCGCCAGGCTTGCCGCTTTCCCAGCGGGCCCGAAATCGACGTCAGCAACTCGTACCGGTGCGGCGGCCGTGATCGTTGTTCTCGCCATCGCTTCGGCGCAGGCGGCCTCCCAGCCACCCGGCCCGGACGACCTCGCACCGCAAATTGCCGCCGACTATCCGACCTTGGAGCAATTCTACAAAGAGCTCCATCAACATCCAGAGCTGTCGTTTCAGGAGGGACAAACGGCGCAGCGCGTCGCGGCGCGCCTCCGCCAGACCGGGGCCGAGGTCGCCACTGGAATCGGCGGTCATGGCGTCGTCGCCGTTCTCCGCAACGGTCCCGGAAACACCGTGCTCGTTCGCACCGATTTGGACGGACTTCCTGTTACCGAGCAAACCGGAGTGGCCTACGCCAGCGTCGCCCGGGCGACGAACGACGCCGGATCGGTCGTGGATGTCATGCATGCCTGCGGTCACGACGTCCATATGACGTCGCTGTTGGGAACGGCCCGGCTGTTGCAGCGGATCCGGGAACGCTGGCATGGCACCGTGGTCTTCATCGCCCAGCCGGCCGAGGAACGGGGCGCCGGGGCCCGGGCGATGCTCAAGGACGGCCTGTTCACGCGATTCCCGAAGCCAGATTACTGCCTCGCCCTGCACGTCAATGCCGAGATGCCCGCCGGATCCGTCACCGCCGTGGAAGGCTACGCGCTCGCCAACGTGGACTCGGTTGATATCACCATCCGGGGCTCCGGCGGGCACGGCGCCTGGCCCCATAAAACGCGGGACCCGGTTGTGCTCGCCGCACAAACCATCATGGCCCTCCAGACGATTGTCAGCCGCGAGACGGATCCGCTCGACTCCGCTGTTGTGACCGTGGGCTCGATTCATGGCGGCACCAAGCACAACATCATTCCCGATGAAGTGAGGCTCCAGCTCACCGTGCGCTCCTTTTCTGACGCCACCCGCCAGCGTACGCTGGAGTCCATTCGTCGCATCGTCCGAGGCCAGGCGTTGTCGGCCGGCGTACCGGAGGATCGCCTGCCCATCGTTCAGTTGGAAGACTCTGAATTCACTCCGTCCACCTACAACCAGCCGGCGTTGGCCCGTCGACTCAACGCCGTGTTCCGCGATCGCCTTGGCACGAATCAAGTGCCCGCCCGATCGCCGGGCATGGGCGGTGAGGACTTTAGCGAGTTTGGGCGGACCGCCGATCGGATCCCGATCTGCCTGTTTTGGCTCGGGGCGGTCGATCCCGGCCTGGTCGCCTCCAGTCAGGCCGAGGGGCGCGCGTTGCCCTCGCTTCATTCCAGCCGCTTCGCTCCGCTGCCGGAACCCACCATCAAAACCGGGGTGCTGGCCATGACAGCGGCCGTTTTGGACCTGCTTGCCGGCCGTTGACTGAGGCGCAATCGCGAAACAGCCGCGGGACTCGTTCCGACAGATCTTCGCCTGGCAAACCGCGCGCGACGCCTCCGCACACTTGCATGTCCGCCCGATCTCATCCCCGTCTCGCGCTGGTCGCCCTGCTGGCGGGCGCCACGGGGATCGGCTTTGCGCCGGTTCTGGTCCGACTCACTCAAACCGGGCCGAGCGCCACCGCATTCTATCGGGTTCTCTTCGCGCTGCCGCTTTTGTGGCTCTGGGCTCTGCTCGAGCAACGGGCGCATCCGCAAACACCTCGGCCATCCACCGGCGGCGATTTTCTGCGGCTGGCCCTGGGCGGCCTCTTCTTTGCGGGGGATCTCTCGATTTGGCACTGGTCCTTGCGGTTTACGTCCGTGGCCAACTCGACCTTGTTGGCCAACGTCGCACCGCTGTTTGTGACGCTGGGCGCGTGGTTCATCCTCCGGGAGCCCGTGAGTCGCCCCACGCTGGTTGGGCTGGGCCTGGCCCTCGCCGGCGGTGCCCTGCTGGCCGGGGCCAGCGCCCGACTGTCCCAGGATCACCTCTTCGGTGACTTCCTGGCGATCGTCGCGGCGGTCTTCTACGCCGGATACCTCCTGCTGGTGAAACAGTTGAGGCGATCTTTCTCGACGCCCACCATCATGGCCTGGTCCGGCCTGGTGTCCGGGCCTGCGTTTGCGTTAATCGGAGTGGCTTCCGGCGACGTGTTCTGGACTCAGGACCCGCGAAGCTGGCTCGCCCTCGGACTGCTGGCGTTGGTGTGCCACGTTGGCGGCCAAACGCTCATCGCCTACGGATTTGGGCATCTGCCGGCGTCGTTCTCGTCGGTCAGTCTTCTCTGGCAACCCGTGGTTGCGGCGGCCATGGCGTGGCTGTGTCTCCAGGAACGGACCAGTGCACTCCAGGTCACAGGGGGAATCGTCGTCCTTACGGGAATAACGGTCGCCAGCCGTTGGCGGCCGGCGGCGGGCTCACGACCCCGGCGGGAAAACTGCCTGTAACCATTTGGGGCCGTTTGGAGTCTACCCTGTTGTTCATCCGCGGATGTGCCATCGCACAGGCGCGGGCGACACTTGGTCGCAACGCACAAACTCAAACCAATACCGTCTATGCAACGTCCCCCATCCTTCGGTCGATTGTTCGCCCAACTCGCCGTCAGCGCAGTCCTCCTTGCCAGCACCGCGGTCTCCCTCCGCGCCGCCGACGCCAATGGCACGTGGACGTGGAGCACCCCCGGCCGCGATGGCGGAGAAGCCCGCAAGAGCACGCTGAAACTCAAAGCCGACGGCGAAAAACTGACCGGCAAGCTTTCCAGCCCGGGGCGTCAGGGCGGCCAGGCCCGGGAAGTTGACATCACCGACGGAAAGGTCAAAGGCGACGAGTTATCGTTCTCGGTCGTTCGTGAGTTCAACGGCAATAAAATGACGATCAAATACTCCGGCAAAGTCTCGGGCGATTCGATCAAGGGCAAGATTGAAACTGAGCGGGATGGCAACGCCCGCAGCCGGGAGTGGGAGGCCAAGCGCGAAGGCAAGTAACCCGGCGCGCAGAACCAGCTCGCGGCACCGTCTCGCAGCGAGCCACGGTTTCACCGGTTTTGAACACGGCCTGCAGGCATTTCGACCTGCGGGCCGTTTTCTTTCCCCCCTTCCAGACCTCGGTCACTTCAATTTCAAGACCCCGCGGGCCCGTTCCAGGATGACATCCGCCAAGCCCGGCTCGGTTCCCACCGCTCCGGAAAACCAGACGCGCCGACCGCGTCGTTCAGTGGGATTCCTCCAGGTCGGGCATCCCGCTTCGAGTCGTTCTTGCACCAGTTCCGCCGGGTCACCCAAAAGGACCGGGATGTCGACGCGAGTGTGCAACCCATCGCTGATGAAGAACGGGACCATGACCACGTTCGTCGTGGCCGCCAAATCGTAGCAGGCGTCAATTCGCGGCTCTTCCTCCATGAACACCGCGTGCACCGAAGCGTAGCGGGACAGGTTGCGGATCCGGGCGGCCTGCGCTTCCACCGTCCGGCGGGAATTCTCGTTGCGATCCGTGCCATGCCCGGCAAGGAAGAGCGATGTCTCGGCCGGCGTCGGCGCCGCTGGAAAGGGATGGGTCGCCACCACGCTTTCGGCTCGCGCCAATAGGATCCGTGTCATGGAATCATGAGTCCCCACGGGTTCCGCATAGAACAACTGCCCGTCGCCCAACGCACGGCGCCGCCACGCCGAACCGGTCGCGCCAGGCGGCTTGCTCAAGCCAAGCTCGCGCGGAATGACTTCTCCCGTGAAGTACCCTTCGCCGATGAAAACGGGCACGACAACGACCCGGCGGCCGCGCGCTTCCTGCAGCGCGTCGCGAATCGTTGGCGTCTGCTTCCAAAACGCCACCAACACCTGTTGGAACACCCCGCGGCGCCGGATCTCGTCGGCGTGCTGCAAGGTCGGCCCACACGAGCTGGCGTTCACCGTCGAGCCGTGTCCAATCAGCACCAGGGTTGCATCCGAAAGATTCCCTTCGTCCACGGGCGATGCTTAACGCGCCGGCGCATCCCACGCAAGCGCGGCGCCATCTGCGCTGTCCCCCGACATCCGGCAACGCGTCATTCCGCCCCAACGTCGTGGCAATTTGTCCCGGCCTCCGCCCTTCTGGCCGGCGGCGTGACACAGCGACGACGGCCCGCTGGCCGCGGCACAAAAGCCAAACCGGCTGCAGGACCGCACCGGCATTCGGCTGGCACGCCTCCCGCTTGACAATTCGCCGTCGCGGAGTATGCACTGGCCGCGAACAAAGACGGAAACGGATACGTAACGACAAGTAACGAGCCATGCTAATCTTCGACCAGTATTGGTGGTTTGCGATCCCGGGCCTGTTGTTGGCCCTTTACGCCCAGTTCAAATTGCGAAGCGCCTACGGCCATTACTCCCAGGTGCCAACCAACAACGGAATATCCGGAGCGGAAGCGGCGCGGGAAGTCCTCGATGGCGCTGGCCTTCAGCAGGTCGACATCCACGAAGTGGGTGGCCAGCTGACCGACCACTACGATCCGCAGAAGCGCGCGTTGTTCCTTTCGTCTGACGTTTACCATGGGCGATCGCTGGCCTCCGTCGGCGTGGCGGCCCATGAAGCCGGGCACGCCCTGCAACACGCCGCCGCCTATGCCCCGCTGCACATCCGCATGGCGCTCGTCCCGGTAACCAACTTCGCCAGCGCCGCCGCCCAGGGACTCTTCTTCCTCGGAATGGTCATGCACTTCAGCAAGCTGGCAACCATTGGCGCCATCATCTTCGGCATCATCGCCCTCTTTCAGGTGGTCACGCTGCCGGTCGAATATGACGCCAGCCGCCGGGCCAAGGTCCAGCTGCTGAGGCTGGGGCTCATCGACGGACAGGAACGTACGGGGGTCAGCCGCGTGCTGGGCGCGGCGGCATTGACCTACATGGCCGCGATGATCTCTGCCGTGATGACATTCCTTCACTTCTTCATGATGGCCCGCGGCAACGACCGGGACTAAGCGGAATGGCCCGCGGTTGGGCTGGAATTTGACTGACCGGACGGCGGGCGCTTGATGCGCCGGCGGGCAAGACTCTGGAATCCTCAGTTCCAGGAAATATCGTCCGGCGCGTCGGCCATCAGGCGGTAGCGCCACCCTTTCTCCGTCAGGATGACCTTCCACAACTCGTCCGGGCGCGGGTGAAACACATGGTCGAGGCTGGCGGGGTGGGTCAGCCAAGTGTCGCGTTTCATTTCCGCATCGAGTTGCCCGGGGCTCCAGCCTGCATAGCCGGCAAACAATTTGATCTGCCGGCACGGCGAATATTCGTCGCCCAGCTCCTGCAGGGCATCCAGGGACTGCGCCATGCGCAGGTTGGGCATCACGTTCGCCTCGGCCCCAACGACGTCACTGTGGAGAAATGTCATGACGTTCGTTTGCACCGGCCCGCCGATGAACAACGGAAGATCTTTGACGCCAGCCCCGACATTCGCGACGAGGGCGTCACCGACCTTGCTCTCGCTGGGCCGGTTCAACACCAGGCCGAAGGCGCCTTCGGCGTTGTGCTCACAGATCAGGATCACCGTGCGGTGAAAGAACGAGCCGCGCAGTTTGCCATCGTCGAGAATGAGTTGGCCCTTCAGGGATTTCATGGTCCAAAAATAGCGAGGGGACGCCGGCTGGTGCAGAGCCGCACCCGGGCCCACCTTGCGCCGCCCTTGCCGACCGCGCAACTCTCAATACAATGGACCCATGAAGACAATGCACCGCGCGTCGCCTCGACGCCGGCGAACCGGCGCCGTCCTGACCGGCTGGCTGCTGGCGCTCGCCCTGTTTGGCCTGGCTTTAACCAGCTCCGGCTGCCGGACCAGGTCTGGCAGCCGGGAATTCATCCCTGGCAAAGGGTGGGTCCCGAACTGAGAGTCTCGAGACCGCCCCCCCGAGGTACCCCCAAACGTGTCGCCGTGACAGCCGTGCGTCAAAAGGCTGGACGCACCCCGACACGACACTACCTTCGAGCTGTGACCGCAAACCAAGCCACCGACTGGGAATCGCGACTGGGCGCGATCTACGATCGCGGAGTTGCCGCGTGGAAGGAGGGCCGCAAGACGGCTCCCGCAATGTTCAGCTCGGACGACGTCCGGTTTCTCGCGTCCATTGGGTGCACGGCGCAGGAGCTCTTTGATTTCGTCGACGACTTCGAACGTTACGGAGAGCCCGACTACGCCACCGCCCGGGAGGTTGCGGGCATTCGCCGTGAGTATTTTGTAAATGTGCTCCACGGAAAACCGTCATCCCGTCGAATGTCCATGGAGGCGCTCCCGGCCAAGACGGACGAGGTCGACGGCATCGCCTGGCTGCCCCGGTTAATCGTGAAGGCGCGGCTGAAGTTGCGCGGGGAAATGCCGGACGACCTGATGTACTGCTGCGGCGGTGACCGGGCTTTTTTCAAGGCCGTGAAAATGACCGCGCCCCAGTTTCTCCGCCTCGCCTGGGAGGCGGGCGACGACGATCGACGCATCATCGACGAAGTGAAACGATGCAGCGCGGCCCGGAGACTGCGTTGAACTCCCGCGCGTCCTTTCGCTCAAATCCTGGCGGCTTGCCGCGTGGGAGCTGACTGTGGAATCGCTTCGCCGCATCGATCAGATCCTTTCCAGCCACGGCTATTGCTCCCGCAGCGAAGCCCGGGCCTGGGTGGGTCGGGGCCGTGTCACAGTGGGCGGCCAGCGACCTGCCGCCGCCGACAGCAAGGTCCGGCTGAGCGAGCTGAGGATTGACGGGCAGCCGGTGGAATTTCCCGACGGCCTGCTCGTGTTGATGCACAAGCCGGCTGGCTGCGTGTGTTCTCACGAGGAGCGGGATGGACCCACGATTTACCAACAATTGCCGGAACGCTGGCCTCGCAGGAACCCGCCGGCAACCACCGTCGGCCGGCTGGACCGGGACACGACCGGCGCGCTTCTGCTGACCGATCAAGGCACTCTCGTGCAACGCTGGACTTCTCCGCGACACAAGGTCCCCAAGGTTTACGAGGTGACAGTCGATGCCGACCTGCGGTCGGAGCTCATCGAGCTCTTTGCCTCCGGCACCCTCTTGCTCGATGGCGAAAAGGCGCCTTGTCTTCCGGCGACGCTCGAAATTCGCGGCCCGCGGGAGGCGAGGCTTGAGTTGATCGAGGGGCGTTACCACCAGGTAAAGCGCATGTTCGCCAGCCAGGGCTGCCCGGTCACCCGCCTTCATCGCAGTCGTTTTGGCAACTTTACCGTGGAGGATCTCGCGCCCGGCCAATGGCGTGCCCTGCCTCTCGAAGACCATCTGCACCCTCCCTCCACTCCGACATGATCACGGTCATTGGCAGCTTGAACCTCGATTTTTTCATCGAGACGCCCCACCTGCCGGCGCCCGGCGAGACCGTGCTGGGCCGTCGCTTCCGACAGGCGCCGGGCGGCAAAGGCGCCAACCAGGCATGCGCCGCCGGACGCCTCGCCTCAGCGGGCCAGGCCATCCATCTCATTGGCTGCGTCGGCGATGACAACTTCGGCCGCGAGCTGACGGACAACCTGGCCCGGTTCGGCGCGAGCCCCGCGGGCATCATCCGGCGTGCCGGCGTCTCGTCAGGGATCGCGTTCATCGCCGTCGATGATCAAGGCGGCAACCAAATCATCGTCGCAGGCGGGGCCAACGCCACATTAACTCCGGATGACATCTCGGCCCAGATGGAACGGATCCAGGGCGCGCGCGTAGTGGTCGCCCAGTGGGAGGTTCCCCTTCCCTCCGTGGAGGCGGCGTTTCGGATCGCTCGCGCCGCGGGCGCCATTACGGTACTCAATCCTGCGCCGGCGGCCGGCGTGCCGGACGAGTTCCTGCGCCTCTGCGATTGGATCGTTCCGAATGAGTCGGAAGCGGCCACCCTGACCGGGCGGACGTTGCGAGCGGCGAGCGATGCGCCAGCCGTCGCCGCCGCATTACGCGAACGTGCTCCGCAGGCCGGCATACTGATCACGCTGGGCGCGGCCGGCGCCTGGCTCGACCACGGCGGGCGCACTCAAGCCATTGTCCCCTTCCCAGTAAAAGCAATCGATACTGTCGGGGCGGGCGACACTTTTGTTGGCGCGTTCGCCGTCGGCCTGGCCGAAGGCATCTCTCCTCCCGCGGCCGCCAGATTTGCAGCTGCGGCCGCCGCCCTGGCGGTCACCAAGCCGGGCGCCCAGGCGGGAATCCCCACTCGTGCCGAGGTCGAAGGACTGCTGAACGGCCGCGCAGCCTGAACGGCCCGCGCAGCCTGCGCGCCGATCGCTCCAGTCTGGCAGCGCCTGGCCTCCCAGCCGCGGTTTTCCGCCCTTAAGGCACCATCGGAGTCGCCAGCCGGTAGACCCGTCGTGGACGGCTGTCGGGATCGGTGACCGTGATCAGACTGTTGGTGGCCCGGGCGGGGATGTGGGTCAGGCCCTGCCAGGAATTCGGGGCCAGGTCATCCGTAAATTGGACCGTGTAGGTCCGGTTGGACAAGGCTTGGAAACTCACCAGCGCCGGGCCAATCGGCTGTTCCACTTTCAGGTAACTCTGAGGATCCCGCGGATCCGTGCCGGCGACGTACTCGTCGAAGTTCCTCATGCCATCTCCATCCGAATCAATGCCGGCGTCGGCCCCGTTGGCCAAATTCAAGCCAGCCGTGGTCTCCCACTCGTCAGGCAGGCCGTCATGATCGGTATCGGCCAGCACGCGCACCGAGATTTGCGGGTGGCTGATCCCGGGACTGGGGTTTGCTGCGTTCTTGATGACAACCCGGTAAAGCAGCGATGTGGCCATGTTTGGAGCCAGGAGCGTGGCAAAGTCGAAGCGCTGATTCGAGATATTGGTCAGGACTGCGATCGATCCGATGCGCCACTCGTAGGTGAAGGGCGGTGGGCTTCCGGAAATCCCCACACTCAACGTGAAAGGCTGCCCAGCCACCACCGTCTGGCCGATGGGCGGCTGCACCACTACGGGCGTGATCAACAACTGCAGGTAAGCAGGCGAACTGACCACGGACGAGGACGCATCGGTCACCTCCACCGAATACGCGCCTTCATCCGGCGCCTGGACGTTCACGAGAGTCAGCGTGTCCGAGGTGGCGCCGGGAATGGCCAATCCATCCTTCCGCCACTGAAATTGCAGCATGCCTGTGCCGTAGGCCGTCACGGTAAACATCACGTTGGTCGCGGTGGCCGGCGTCGTACCTGGACGCACGGTGATGACCGCCGGGGAGACAGCCACGATCGTCAGCGGTGCGTAGCCAATCCAGTTTGCCGGATCATTGCCGTACGACTCGAGGGACAGCCGGCGCAAGGCAGCTCCGCCCCCGTCCGCGGAAGAAGGCCACGGCGGCGAATCCTGATAGTTGACTTCGTCGACCATCAGCCGGGCGACCCCATTCGTGTCGGGCTGGTCCGGGCGCTGCAATTCGATCCGATCGCTGGCATTGTCCAGCTTGCCGGCATAGGGACCGAGGATGGGCACGCCGGCAAACCCGCCATATTTGGATCGGAAGGCGGCCAGAGTCGGCACGTTCGCCGGATCGAAATTCACCAGGAGAACCGATTGGGCGGGAGCCAGGACGGAGCCCGGCGGAAAATCGAAGCTGACCCCGCCGCGGATGCGCCAGACATTCGTGGGAAACAGCGGATCCTGGAACGTCACGGTGGAACTGCTGATGTTTCGCAACTCGATGTATTCATCGAGCGAATCGTCGACTCCTCCCGGAAGGTCGGGCGGGTGATACATGATTTCGCGGATGACCACCGGACCGACAAGGGGCCCGCTGTTCGCCTCCCCGGGAGTGCGCGCGATCTGGGTGACGAATTGTTCGTCCGCGGTCGACAAGACGACCCGCCCGAGGGACACGCCGCTCGGAGCCGCCCCGAACGAGAAGCCATGGCTGTAGCCGGTCAACTCGCCGCTGACCGGATCGCCGGACAGCAGGTAAATCTCGTCGCCGTCCGAGGACAACGTGAAGCTGTTGCCGATTCCGGGCGTGGGATTGAAATCCGCCTCGGTGAACACGCGATAACCACCAGCCTCGATCCAAGTGTCCGCCGCGATTTGAAACTTCTTTGGGATCGATGCGCTGTCGGTCAGGTACCAACCGCCAAGGTTCACCGCATCGGGCGTCGGGTTGAACAGCTCGACGTAATCCTGCAACGGAGGGTCGCTGTGAGTCAGCGCCTCATTGATCACAATTCCTGGAATGGTTGGAGCCGGATCGTCCGCACCTGGCGATCCGCCCGGGTTGGTGCTCGGCCGCCAGTACGAGGGGTTTCCCGGGCCCACGGCGGCGGACCCGCTGCGCGCGACCAGCGAATGGCCCAGCCCATCCGGAGTCAGCGGCCAGCGGCCGCTGTCCTTGTAGCCGAAACTGAGCAGGGTTGACCCGAGTGGAGTCACGAGGCTGAGGGTCTCCCCGCCGTTGTCGAGGCGCCCGGTGTAGAGCCCGTTCACCACCAGCCCGGGATACTTGGCGGCCAGGGCGGAGGCGCTTCGGGCGAGCAGGAAGAACTGACCTGGACCAAGCTTGGTCCGGTTGGTGAAGCCGAAGTTGACCCCCGCGCCGAACGAGAGCCCGCCCAAATCCAGAACGCTGTCGCCAACATTCTTCAGCTCGATGAATTCGAGATCGTCCGCGGCCACGGCGCCCAGCGCCGGCGGGTTGTACATGATCTCGGTAAATTGCAGGTTCCGAAAATCCTGCGCTGGAAAGTAGCTGGCCTCGGTGATGGCGCTCCAGGTCGAGCCCACCCGCGCGCGGGCCCGCAGCACGGTGTAGACGTTGATCGCCACCGGCGCGCCCGCCACATAGGCGACGGCGGACGGGGAGATCCCCCCCCCACGCGATCGTGGATCCGATCCATCCACCGTGTAGTAGACCGTGCCGCTCGCATTGTTGTTGGTCAGATAGACGGAAAAGCCGGCCGGCACCGCGCCGCCCGGAGCGCTGAAGCTCGGGGCGTTGATGTTGGGGAACAGGCCGTCCGCTCGAAGCTGGTTGAGCAGGACCGTGGTGCGTCCCGCCACGAACGTCGACCAAACCGTGGTAAACGCCGAGCGCCACGTCTCGCGGGTGAACGGCGTCGTCACCTTGGCGTCTCCCCAGCGCGCCGACTCCGCCACAATGGCCAGCTGGATTTCGTTGCTCCGCGTCATTAGTGCCGACCGCATGCCCTCCGGGCTGAGCGGGCCACCGTTGAAGCAGTGCTTTTGCACCCGGTCCGCCACCAGCATCCGAAACTCCGGGTTCAGGTGCATGCGAAACCAGATGTATTGCGGAGTGGAGCGAATCATCGCTTCGCCCGCACCCCCCGATTGCGTCAGCGGATTGCCGCAGGTCCAGTCAGAGTTAATCACGCCGTAGACCCCGCCCGACGCCGCCAGATCAATGATGCCGGTGCGATCCGCGTTGACGTCCAGCAGCGTATGCTCGGCGTCATGCGACAAGAAGCGAAAACCGCCATGCTGGCCGGTGCGATCACGAATCCCATACCAGTTGTTGGGTGAATCGTTGCCCAGAAAGTTGGAGATGGGCGCGTCCAGATTGCCGCCGTAAAGAATCACCAGCATGTAATCGATCAGGTTTGGCACGTCGACCAGGTTCTCGTACGCGGGATTGGCGGTCCCATCCACATTCAGGCCTTGCACCTTGAAATAATCCGCGTCGCTCGCAAAGCCGTTGGTCGCCGCCCGCCAAAGCCGGTACCAGGCGTCGTTGTTCCCGTCCGTCGCGCCGCTGACGTAGCCGTCCAGCTGCTTGATCGTGTCGTAGTCATCGGCGTTTCCTCCCAGATACGATTCGCCAAACGCCGCCTCCGGACGCTCCTCCGTGTTGTAGAGGCCCCAGTAAACACCATTGATGTAGAGGTGATAAAAGTTGCCCCGCGTGCCCAGGCCGTTCATCGCCAACTGCGCGTCCCGGGAGGAAACGTCACGGAAGCACATCATGCGACTGTCGCCTCCAAATGCCCACGAGTAGTTCTGGAAGGTCCGCAAATCAAACTTGTCGAACTCGGCCGCACCGGTCGCGCCGAACACCGGATAGCGCAGCTTGGAAAGTCCGTACTCCTGCCGGAAAAAGATCCGAAAGGCGTGCTTCGGATTGTCCGTGCTCCGGCTGAAGCCGCCCCGGATCCGAATGCCGCAGTTGGCGTGGAAGCCCTCCGTGTCATCCGGATAGATCAGCTCCAATGACGCCGGACGCTCATAGGCAATTGTATCCCCACCCGGATTCGAATAGATGCTCGAAAAATCCGCCAGGTCCATGACCACGGAAAACGACGGGATCGCCTTCATCGCCGGCCGGATGAGCGGGGACCAGCCGGGGTTGTCCACGATCTCCGGGTCCATGCCGTAATCATACTTCTGGCCCGCCCCGGCTTTGTTTTGCGCGGGCCATCCGGCGCCGGGCGCCGCCTCGTTCGGCTGATGGACGATGTCCTCCACAAACAGATACGTCTGGGAATCGATATCCGAGGCGAGATAGCCCGTCTTGAACGCCGCCGCCCGCACGATTTTCGTTCCAGCCACTGGAATCGGCGCGCTGTAGACCAGCCCGCTTGATGCCGTGGGTGCGGTTCCGTTCGTCGTGTAGCGAATCGTCACCCCGGGCGTCGCACAGGTGATGGTCAGCGAAATATTCGTTACGTAGAACCCCCGGGAGTGGCTGAACTTGGTATCCCCCACCACCCCAATGACGCTGCTCGCGCCGTTGGCCAGGCCCGGAGTCGGCGACGCAAAGTACCGCAACTGATCCTGCGGGTCGTAGCCATACGAGTAGTTGTTCCGCTGGTTCGGGTAGGGATCAAACGACGAGATCAGCTGCCGCGGCACTTCCGCGTTGTATAGCCCGAGGAACTCACCGTCCGGCCCCAGCTTGAAGTTCGTGTGCAGCCTGCCCCCGGGCGTGATCGGCTTGCGATCCTTGCCCGAGCAAAACACCACCAGATATCCGTGCGCGGGAATGGAGACCGCTGGAAAAATCCATTTCGCCGAATCCTGCGCGTCGTCAGTCAACGTCCACCCTGCCAGACTCAGCGCGCTCGCCCCACTGTTATAGAGCTCCACCCAGTCCTGTGGCTCGTTGTCTTCGTCCTTCAATCCCGTGAGGTTTGCCGCCGAGAGTTCATTGATGCGCACCACCGAGCTGACCGCGTTCGGATCCACAATGTAACTCCAGTCGCCGCCGCCGAACGCGTTGGGCACCGCCGCCAGATCCCGAATGCCGTGTCCCGACGCAAACGCCACGGTCACGGCCCCCGCCGCCACCGGAGGGAAAGTGAAGATGAACTGGCCGGGTGCGGGCGCAGTGATTCCCGTGGCCGGGATCCCATTGATCAGCAGGTCACCGGCGTCGACGCCCGTCACCGGCTCCGAGAAGTCCACCTCGACCTGGCCCAGTGTCCGCACGGTGGTCCCGGCAAACGGCAACTGATAAAGCAACGACGGTGCGGTCACGTCGCGATAATCGTACTGCCAGGTCGCACCCGCGCCCGACGGGTTGAAGGCGTTGGGCGGCACGCCAAAGTCGGCAATGCCCGGGTTCGCCGCCCACGTCAGCGCGATCGTGCCGTAAGGCTGGGCGGGGAAAGTGAACGTATACGTGTCGTTCCCGCCGGTCACGCCCGACGCCGCCACTCCGTTCAGACGCAGGTCCGCGGCGTCCACGCCGGAGACGGGCTCACTGAACGTCACGGTGATGGAGCTCAGTACGCTAATCAGCCCGGGCGCCGGCGTCACTGCGGCAATTACCGGCGGGCTCAGGTCCGGAGCGATGGTGCTAAGAGACACGTTCAATCCAAAATCGCTGCTCGTCAGGCCCGCGTTAAGACCGAGGATGGCCACGAGGTTCGTGCCTGCCAGCAGCGCACCGGGTGGCAGGACGACGTCAGCCGACGTGAATTGGACCGGCTCGGCAACGGAGGTGGGCGCGCTGGCGTTGAAGGCGGGATTTCCGGCCGGGGCGTTGTACCGAAATATCTCAACGCCATTTAGCCAGAGGATGAATCCATCATCGCAGTGGTATCCGACGCGCAGGCCGGAGATGTTCGCCAGATCGTTGACCACCACCTTCCGCCGCAAATAGAGCGTCGTGTAGGTGCTCGCCATGTCACCCACTTGGGTGCCACCCGCCAGAACGTCGCCATACCAGAAAGGGGAAGGCGCCTGTTGAACCCAGCTGGCGTCATTGAAGTCGAGCTGGCGCCAGGCCGCCGGATCCGGCGACGACGCCTCCTGCCGGCCCTTAAACAGGTTCCAGGTGGCATTGGTGTTGAACAAAAGCGCTGCGCGGCTGGACAACGCACCTGACAGAAGACACAACAAACCGACAAGGATACAACAAGAACGTCTCATGGATTGGGTCAGAGCATGTCCCACATCCGAAGACGTTTAGCAACAAATTATGCCTGGGCTCTAGTCAGCCATCAGCTCCACCCGGTAAAACTTCCGACCACTGGCGGCCGGCAGATGGACCGTGACCGGACCGGAGACTGCCGGCTCCAGCCGGGCCACTGGATCCCAGGTGACCGGGGGCAGCGTCTCGCTGGCCTGGATGCGATAACGGTTTCGGGCCAGGGCGGAAAAGGTCAGATCCACGCCGCCGGACGTCCAGGCGACAGAGTCGATTTGCGGTGGCAGGACATACTCCACGAAGAGGGTAGGCCCAAGCCCGGCTGACTCGCGGGCGCCAAACCGGCGGGCCGTGCGCGGAACGTTCTCGATGGAATCCACCAGGATCCAACCATGGTTGTCGACCGTGTTGGTCTGCCAATACCGCACGTCCGCCTCCACATGCGGGAACACCCACCAGCCGCCGAGATTGATGAAGGTCGTCGAGGTGATTGCCTCCAGGTAATCCTCCGGCGCGGCGGCGCCCGGCTGGCTCCAAAGCACGTCGGGTCCAAAGCGCGCAAACCAAGTCGCCTCCCCGTCCGTCGCCAGATCGCCGTCGATGCCAACCTTGTTCCCTTCACCCCAATCCTGCAGCAGGCGATGCAGCTCGAATACGGTGCCCGGCCCCTGCCCATTCCGCGTAACAAAGACTCCCAGGCTGGCCGACGTGACGTAGGCGTCGGGCGGCAGGTTGCCGGCGACGTCGAACCGGAACAATGCACGGCTGCGGTTCGTGTCGAGGCCGATGCTGCCGGAGGCCAGATCGCAAGCGCCCAGGTTATTGTTCGGCAGGTGCTCAAACAATGCCGTATCGGCCGCAGCCACAAACTCTGCGTGCAGGCGTTCTGGAACCGTGTATTCCACCGTCAGCGTCGGAGCATTGCCGGAATCCTCCCGTGCGCCCAGGCGGCGCGACGTCGGCGCCTGAATCTCGTCCGCGCAGACCACGATCCACCCGAAATTACCCGCCCGATTGGTCAACCACCCCTGCACATCGGCCAGCAATCCAGAGTCGTGTGCCTCGTAGACCCCGGTGTCCCCCAAGGTCACCTCGGCGCTCGGCGTCGCCACGTAGTCGGTCCCGGCACCACCCCCCGGCTGGAACCACGGTTCATCCGGGTAGGAGGCGGCCGTCCAAGTGGTCTCCCCCGGTTGAGCCAGCCCGCCCGTGTTGCCGGCATTGCCCGTGCCCTCCACCCAGTTTCGCGCGACCCGATGAATTCGAAACAACGCCGGACCGCTGGCGATCGTCCGGGTGACCGTGAGATGAAGGGTGGCCGAGACCAGCGTGGCGTTGCCCGGCAGCGCCTGGGCGACGTCGAACTTGATCAGCGCGCGATTGCTGTAGCCGGTCAGCGTGGTGCCCGCCACGAGGGTGGCAATCGCCCCGAGATTGTTGTCGGGCATGAGCTGGAACAGGGTCGTATCAGCCACCGGCAGGAGGTCCAGGGTTTCGCCATCGACGAAGCCGGCCAGGGCGAGAACGACCAATCCGGCCAGGGAGAAAAGGACCAGGCGCAGCCCACGCGCGGAGAAATGCATGCGTCATACGTGCACGCACCCGCGAGGGCCGTCAAATTGAATTCCCAGCCTCCGCCCTGGCCGCACCTAGTCCGTCACACACGCCAGGCCACGGGCACCCGATCGCGGCTGCTCCCGAAAATCGCCCGCGTGGCTCACCCCGAATTTCGGCAAACCCGCCAGGCCCTCGCAATATTTCGCGGCTCCGCATTGCATCAGGCCAAATCGTTCGACCAACTGCCGGCACCAGTCCGGGAACCGATCCGTGAACTTGAGCTCCAGAATCACCCGATCGCCAAAGGGCAAAGATGGAGCCGCCATCTCGGTCGAAAATGACGCGACGGAACGCGCCTCCGTCCGCACCGAGCGATCCAGCGTGATCCGCACGTTGTCATGGGCCGGATGCACATAGGCCTCGCGCAAATACGCCACATGCGCCTGGGGACGCGCCTGAATCCGCGTGGTCAGCCGCACGAAATTGTGAATCGCCGCCACCGACTTCGAATCGCTTCGCAGCAGATGATCCGGCCCCGGAAGGTGCCCGTCCAACAGCCATTGCACCGCCGCTTTTCGCACTCCGCCGCGTTGTTTCAGGATGCAGCCGTTCATCCTCCGCTTGATCTCGAAAAAAACCGGCGAATCCGGGTCGTCGTTGTAAAAGCGCAGGCGCAGCTTGTAGCGGTTCTTCTCCCCGTTGATCGTCGCCCAAAAGGTGTCCAACTGGCCCGAATCGAGGTAAAGGCTGTGCACCGGATAGCTGAAATGCGGCTTGCCAACCCCGTTCTCATCCAGCTCGAGCTGGGTCGACAGAAACGCCCGCAACGCCAGGGCGCGGTCCTCGTCGATCATATACTTCTGCTCGAACCGTTGACGCTGCATGCGGTCTGCGGCCATGACGAAATGTCTCCAGTTGGTTCAGTTGACGAAGACCGACGTCACCGTCCCTCCGGTGCGCGCCGAACTTCTCTGGGCTTCGATTCTCATTTTCCCAAGATGACCACTTATAAGCCAGCCCCATGCCATTTGAAAACTATTGGGCCAAATACGTGCGATGGGCCCGGCCGACCGACCCGCGTCGGAGATTCCCGCGCCCCGCCTGGCCAGCGCCTGGGCAGAGGTGCTCAGCCGGCGGGCAGATGGCCCCCAGAGAGGCCCCAATGCTCACCGCCACTCGGAGGCCGCTTCCATCCGTGGCCAACGACCCGGCTCCAGCAAATCCGCCACGGTCCGTAAGAGGGTGGCGACATCCAACGGTTTCTCCATGAAGGCCCGCGCTCCGCTGGCCATCGCCCACGCTCGTTGATCGGGCTGTGCGGTAATCACGATGATCGGCAGGTCCGGCTTGAGCGTCGCCATTCGGTCCAATGCGTCCCACCCATTCAACTCCGGCATGTTCAAGTCCAGCAGGACCAGATCCACGCGGTCGTTCAAGGCCGCGTCCAGCACATGACCGCCGTGTGCTGCAAACGTGACGTCATAGTTGGCCCGGCGAAGTAATCGACCTAACGAATCGCGGATCTGGGGCGAATCGTCCGCCAGCATGACCCGTCGACGCGCCTCTCGTTCCCCGGAAATCCTCGGGCCGGTCCGGACCATCTCGGCCGGAGTTTCCAAAGCAATCGCTCGCTCTCTCATCGTAATTCCTCGATGGCTGCCAGTTGATGTTTTGTTGCCAAACCGCCGGCGCGGTCGCCGCGGCACCTGCCCCGCCAAAAGCTGCCACCATGCCAGCAGCGCGCGCGGCGACCTGCGCCACAAACCCGCTCGAAACCGGGTCATCCCCGGCCCACCTCGACCGGAAGCATGGCCGGTGGCCAGACACCGGTGGCCAATGGCTGGCCCGGCCGGATCATTGCGCCATTTGCTTCGCGCCGCAGGCCTGCTATCAGTTTCGCCCATGAAACTCGAATGCACCCGGCCGAATCCCGCCCGCTGAACATCACCCGGTTCGCCAAACCCATGTACCTCCCGGCGAAATGGCGCACGCCTGCTCTGCTCGCCGCCGTCGCGGCGCTGGTCGGAGTGCTGGTCTGGACTGAAACCTACGCCTGGTCCCGGCTCGACCGACTGCGCCAGCCCAGCGTGGCCATCACCACGTCCGAGGTCGAATCACTGCACCGGGTGCAAGCCTGGTCGTCCGGGGTGCTCGCGGTCGTGGGCGGCCTGCTCGGATTATTGGTCTATCACGGCGTGATCGCGCCGCTCCGCGAGCGTCTCCGGCAGAGCCAGCAGGCCATCGAACGCCAGGAGAAGCTCTCCTCCCTCGGCGTGCTCGCCGCCGGCGTCGCCCACGAGATCCGCAACCCGCTCACCTCCATGCGGGTCCGGCTCTTCACCCAGCAACAACTGCTCAAACCCGGCACGGAGGAGTTCGAGGACAATGTGTTTCTGGCCGACGAGATCGCGCGCCTCGAAAAAATCGTCAAAGACTTCCTCGTTTTCGCCCGCCCGGCCGAACCGGAATTGGTTGTCCTGAAAGCGACCCAGCCCCTCCGGGAGCTTCGCCCTCTGATGGAGCCCGGCCTCGCCCGGAGCGGCGTGACCCTCCACGAAGAGTTCCAGGCCGATCCACCCATCCGCGTCGACGCGGCCCAGTTGAAACAGGTCCTCATTAATCTGATCAAGAATGCCGCCGAAGCCATGCCCGACGGCGGCACCATTCATCTCCGCACGCGTCTGGAGCGCCGCGGTCTCGGTCCGCGCGCCACTTCCGTCGCCCTCCTCGAAGTCACCGACACCGGCCCCGGAATTCCGCCCGATGTGCAGCGCCGGCTTTTCGATCCGTTCTTCACGACAAAACCGACCGGGACCGGCCTCGGCCTGAGCATCGCCGCCCGCATCGTCGAAAAGCACGGCGGCACACTCGAGTTCTCGACTACTCCCGCCCGCGGGACCACTTTCCGCCTCGTGCTGCCAGTGGCCCCCGCCCTTCCCCCATGAATCCCGCGCGCATTTTAATCATCGAGGACGACGTCCGCTCCGCCCAATCGCTTCAACGCCTGCTCAAATCCCAAGGGTGGCAGGTGGAAGTGGAACACCACGGCGATCAGGGCTTCGCCCGGGCGCGCCTGGAATCCTTCGATCTAGTTGTCACCGATCTGCGGTTGCCCGGCGTCGACGGCCTTCGGCTCATCCAACAGTTGCACGCCGAAAAGCCACGCCTGCCCATGATTCTGATGACGGCCTTCGGCTCCACCGAAACGGCCATCGAGGCGACGAAACACGGCGCGTTCGAATACATCCTCAAGCCCTTTGACGTGACGGAACTACTCCACGCCGTGAAACGGGCCGTGTCGACCGCCCGATTGATGAGCGAGCCCGTCGAACTTGGGTCCAGCTCCGACGCGCCAGCCGCTCAGGCGATGGTCGGACGGAGCCGGGCCATGCAGGCCGTTTACAAGGAGATTGGCCGCGTCGCCGCCACGCCCGCCACGGTACTCATCCGCGGAGAAACCGGCACCGGCAAGGAACTTGTCGCCCGCGCCATCTATCATCACAGCGATCGGTCCGCCAAACCCTTCATCGCCGTCAATTGTGCCGCCATCCCGGAAACGTTGCTCGAGAGCGAACTATTCGGACACGAGCGCGGCTCCTTCACTGGCGCCGAGGCCCGCCGCATCGGACGTTTCGAGCAGGCCCAGGGCGGCACCCTTTTTCTCGATGAAATCGGCGACATGACGGCCTTCACCCAGGCCAAGCTCCTCCGGGTGCTCCAGGACAAACTGATCCAGCGCATCGGCGGACGCGAGAACATCCCGGTCGACGTCCGTATCGTCGCCGCCACCCACCGCAATCTCGAAACCCTGATCAGCGAAAAACAGTTTCGCGAGGATTTGTATTACCGCCTCAGCGCCGTCGTCATCAAACTTCCCCCCTTGCGCGAGCGCGCCGAAGACGTCCCCGGTCTGGCCACCTACTTTCTGCGCCGCTTTGCCGCCGATCTCCGGATTCCCGCCGCCGCGCTGCAACCGGATGCACTCGCGTGGCTCGAGATCCAGCGTTGGCCCGGCAATGTGCGCCAGCTCGAAAACGTGATCCGCCAGGCCCTCCTCGCCGCGCAGGGATTTCCCATCGACCGCCCCCTGCTGGAATCGCTCCACCTGTCCGGCGAGCCACCCACCGCTGGAAACTCCAGTCAGCCCGGATCGCTGGAAGGCCTCATCGATGATCTCCTCGCCCAAGCCAAGACCGGGGCCGAGATCGATGTGCACGCGCGGGTCTTTGAGGAGATGGAACGTCAGCTCTTCAGTCGAGCCATCCGCCTCGCCCAGGGCAACCAGGCCAAAACTGCGCGCTGGTTGAAGATGTCCCGGCAGACCGTTCGCGAAAAACTTCAACATTTCGGGCTCAAATCGGCGCCGGACGAAGCCGCCTCCGCCGCTGCCCCGGACGTCACGCCGGATTAGCGCTTCCCCCCCGCCAACGGCCCCCGCGATTTCCCGCCGCCACCGGGCAACCAGCGGGAGGCCGGGTGCGGTGAAGTTGTCAGGAGGAGCGTCCCTCCCCCCCAAGTCGCGGCGTTCATTTGGCAAACAACGAGAAGGAAACTGGCCCGGGTGGTTTCACGGTTGCGACGTGACGACCCTCCAACCCAAGTCGTCGTGCGCCCAACCCACGAGCTGCCACCGCCATCGGCCATGAGCAATCGCGCGTCCCACCCCCGAATCAGCCCAAGCCTTGTCCTGCTGCTTCTCGGGATCCTGGCAACCGGCTGGACTGGTTCCGGAACGGCCCTTGCCGCCACCAGCAAGTCACCGATTGCGCTTCCCGTGGAGGCGGCGGATCGATTCGTCGACCAGCTCAGCCGCGGGGACGTTCAGGCGTTCGAATTGATCGTCCAACATTGGATTTCTCCGGACGACGGCTCCGTTATTGCCGATCGGGCCCGGGCCCAATGGAAAGGCACCGAGCTATCCTTTCGCCTGCAGGCCGGCGCCCGATTGGAGGGACAATGGGAACGCCTGGGCACCCGGCAGCTCGGACAGAGCGTCGTCAAATTCATCTACCTGCTGAAATACGAGCGCGGGGTGGTGCCTGTGTCCATCGGCTTCTATCGCGCCACCGATCAATGGGCCATCGGCGGCCTCTTCCTCGCCGAAGCCGCGCGCGACGATCTTCAGTCGATGGAGCGACGCACCGAAGACGTCCCGGAGCCCTTGTGCACGTCGGTCGACGCCGTGGTCGCCGCCCTCAGCCGCGGGCAGATGACTTCGGCTGCCGGCGCGATCCGCGGGCTCTGGTTTGACGCCGCCGACGCGGCCTCCGCCCTGACTGGACTCGAACACCGCCTGCAAAGCGGACGCGTCCTGCAGGAGCTGCAAATGGGCAAATGCCTGCCCGGCCAGTACGAACGGCTCGGCGTTACCGCTCACGGGCGCAGCCTCCGGCAGTTCGTTTACCTGGTGAAACACGAACACGGGTTCACCCCGTGGACCTTCCGCTTTTATCGCGCCCGCGAGCGCTGGGCCCTGAGCGGATTCGCTTCCGGCTCCGACGTGCCGTCCGCCGTGCTGACCCTGGTCGCGAATGCACCTTCCGGCTGAGCGCCCGCGCGCACTCTCGCCCATGAACCGCCCGGTAGGGCCCGCTCTCCGCAGCGGGCCGTCGGTGCGGACATCCGTACGGACAACCGGCTGGCGGCGGAGCGCCAGCCCTACCTCCCTGCGTGCTCGGTTCATGGCCCGTAGGCAGGTCCGTAAGGAACAGGGAGCTCTCCATGAACCTGCGGAGCGCGCCGTGAAGCAGCGCTGTGGATCTCAGCCCGGCCTGTGTTCAGGCCCCGATCGGGACAAATTCGGCCGGCGAGGCGTGTCCCGCCGCGCGGTCGGAGCCTATCAATTTACTGTTCTGATGGCGGGATTTTGCTAGGCTTCGGCCCGCTCGAAGCATGCCGGACACCACCCCTGACCTCGGCCCCGAAGCACCGCGCGTTTTCGCCACCACGCGTTGGGCGGTCGTGCTTTCCGCCGGCCAGGGCTCGAGCGACGACGCCCGGCACGCCTTGGAAACCCTTTGCTCGGCCTACTGGTATCCGCTCTACGCGTACGTGCGGCGGAAAGGTCACAGGCCCGAAGCAGCCCAGGATCTCACCCAGGAGTTTTTTGCGCAGCTGATCTCCCGGGAGCAGTTTCGCCACGCCGACCGAACGAAAGGCAAGTTCCGCGGCTTCCTCCTCGCACGGCTGGATTTTTTTCTCGCCCGCGAGTGGACCCGGACCCATCGCCAGAAACGTGGCGGCCAGTTCTCCTTCGTGTCGATGGACGAGCCTGCCGCTGAGGATCGCTATCAGTGCGAACCCGCCGACCTCGAGACACCGGAGCGGCACTATCAGCGGCAGTGGGCGCTTGCCGTGCTAAAACAAGCGATGCTCGCCTTGGAGCGGGAGTGCGAGGCCAACGGCAAAGCCGGCCTTTTCCAGGAGGCGAAGAATCTCATTTCCGGAGAGCGCCATCGGATGGTGTATGCGGACATCAGCAAAGCACTCGGCCTGAGCGAAGGCGCAGTCCGGGTCGCCGTCCACCGGCTCCGCCAGCGCTACGGCGAATTGCTGCGGGAGGAGGTCGCGCAGACCGTGGCCAGCGCCGACGAGGTTGAAGAGGAACTGCGTTACCTGCTTCAGGTTCTAAGCTAGAGACTGCCATACACACCGGACCGAGCGGCCGCCGAATCTCGGCTGGCGGTCTGGGAGTCGTCGAACCTTCCCAGCCGGCCGCAGGGAAACAAGGGCGGCAACCGGCATTCAGCAGCAGCCCGCCGTCGGGCCTGCGGTTCGCGGCCCGGCTTGTAACAGTCTGCTGGATTCGTGGGAGAACCCATGTAGGACCTGATGACGTCATCGGCGAAAAACCCGGACATCTGCCCCCAGTGCGGGGCTTTGAAATCCAGCTGGCTGGAGGATAACTGCCCGACGTGCCTCCTGCGGCTGGGCGCGCCAATTTCCGACCCGCGCCGGCGCGACACTCCGGCGACAAACGAACATTCGGGCGTCATTCGGCGTTTGGGAGATTACGAACTGCTGGAGGAAATCGCCCACGGCGGCATGGGCATCGTCTATTGCGCGCGCCAGATTAGCCTCAACCGCCTCGTGGCAGTTAAAATTCTGCGCGCTCCGCAACTCGGTCGGGACGTCCTGCGCTTTCGGCGGGAGGCGGAAGTGGCGGCCAGCCTGAACCACCCCAACATTGTGGCGATCTATGACGTGGGGGAACACGACGGCCTGCCTTATTACTCGATGGAGCTTGTCGAGGGACGCAGCCTCGCCGATCTCACGCGCGATCAGCCACTCGGCGCCCGCCGGGCCGCCGAGCTGACCAAAGCCATCGCCGAGGCCGCCCAGTTTTCCCACGAACGTCACCTCGTCCACCGCGACCTCAAGCCATCCAATGTCATCGTCGATGCCGCGGGATTGCCTCACGTCACCGACTTCGGTCTGGCCAGGCGCTTTGATGGCGACGCCGACCTGACCCTGACAGGCCAGGTGCTGGGGACACCTAATTATCTACCGCCGGAATACGCCGCCGCCCAAGGCGGCAGCGGGACGGTTTTCGGGGACATCTACTCATTGGGAGCCATCCTTTATCAACTCCTGACCGGCCGCCCTCCGTTCATCGCGGAGACGGTGCCCCAAACGTTGCGCCTGGTGGTTGAGACGGAGCCGGTCGCGCCGCATTTTCTCAATCCCGGCATCCCTCGCGACCTGGAAACCATCTGCCTGAAGTGCCTCGAGAAAGACCCGCAGCGCCGCTACGACTCGGCCCATGCCCTCAGCCTGGACTTGGGCCGATTTTTGAACGACGAACCCATTCGGGCCCGGCCGCTCGGCGCACTCGCGCGATGTGGCCGCTGGTGCCGGCGCAAGCCCGCGCCGGCCGCCGCCCTGGCCCTCGGGTCCATCCTGCTGCTGCTCGTCGTCGTCGGGTTGCCCATGGTCATCGTGCGGATCAATGCGGCCCGGCGCGATGCGGAAGCTGCCGAACGGCGCACCGAACAGCAGCTCTACACGGCGCTGCTCGAGCAGAGCCGGGCGACACTGAATGCCGGCACCATCGGACAGCGGTTGCGCGTGCTCGACGCCATGGGGCGGGCCGCGACGTTTTCGAACAGCGTCGCCCTGCGCCAGCAAGCCGTGGACGCGTTGACCCGGACGGACCTTCGCTTCGAGCGTGAGCTGGCGCTCGACCCTGGCGCGGTGCTGGCCGTTCTCGATCCGGATTTTACGCGCCTGGCCACCGGCGCCGGCTCCGGTCCCGTGCAAATCCTGGCGCTTCCAGAACAGCGCCTGCTGGCCACGTTGCCTGCGAGCGCCCCCGGCGCCGTCGAGGCGGGACAATGGAGCCCGGACGGTCGCTACCTGGCCGTGCAACGACGACTCGACTCAGCTCAATCCGCATTTGTGGTCGAAATCTGGGATCCAATGTCCGCCCGGGTCGTCGTGACGCTGCCCCCGTCGCCCGGCGGGGTATTCAGTTTCCACCCGCGCCAACCGCGCTTGTTGAGCGCCGAGGCAGGCGATCGCGTTTCGCTCTGGGATCTGCACCAAGCCCGCAGGCTGGACTCCTTCGCCGTCACTGGATTGGTCCATCACCTGCGCATGGCCCCGAACGGTGACACGTTCGTCTCCCAGCACCGTATCGGACCACGTTGGTTCATCTCCCTTTATGGCATGACCAATGGGGCCCGGCTCGAGACCGCGCCGAGCGGTTGGGTTGATGATTTGGCATGGGACCCCCAGGACCGCTGGATTGCGATGGCGGCGCGGACCGGCGAGATTTTCCTGCACGACCGCCGAACAAAGGCCACCAGCGTGCTCGGCCGCCACAAAGGCGAGGCCCGCAGTGTCGTCTTCAGTCCGGACGGCAATCTGCTCTGCAGCGGAGGACAGGAGCAGGAGATTCTCATGTGGGATCCGCGGTCTCGGCGGCGGGTGCTGACCGTGGACCTGCACAGCGCGCGCCTCCAGTGGCACCGGGCCGGAAAACGATGCGCAGTCCTGACGCGCACGTCCGTGCAATGGCATTCGCTCGAGCAGGCCGGATCGTCCCGGGAGCTGGCGGGCGACCCCGGCGGACCTCCCCGCCGGGCCGCCTTTTCCCCGGACGGACGATGGCTGGCCGTCGGTGGCCTGCGGCTTGGGCTCTGGGATCTCCACCAGGCGGCGCCAGCCGCCATCGCCTTCGACGCGGAAAACGTCGGGCCGTTCTTTTCCCCGGACAGCTCTGAGCTTTGGGGTTTCTGGAACAACGGGCTCGGCCGTCGGCAGCTCCCGGCCGTGAGTGACCGGACCCAAGGTCCGCCGGCGCTGACACCGCTCCAGGTTCCCGAGACGGGTCGGGTTTACTCCGGGCAATTCCACTCCAACGCGTTGTTCCTCGGAACCCAGGACGGCGTATTGCGGTGGCCCGACGCCAGCGTCGTCTCCACCGAGCCTGACCGCCTCCGCACCGGCGGCTATGTCCGCGGCCAGATTTCCAGCGACGGTCAATGGCTCGCTGCCCGGATGAACAAAGTCGTTCTCGTCTACCGTCTCGAACCTTGGGCCCGGGTCGCCCACCTGCCCTTCCCCTCTGAATTGACGGCCCACGCCTTCGTCCCCGGAACGCATGAACTCGCCGTCGCCAGCGCCACCGGCGTGACGTTCTTTGATCCCCAAGAGTGGAAGCCGCAGCGTCAGCTCACGCTTCCACTCGATCACAACACGGAACTCTTCTTTGCGCCCGATGGGCGCGCCTTTTGGCTCGGGAGCGACGCCGGTTTGGGCGGCCTCTACGACACCCAATCCCTCACCATCCGCCTGCCCCTCCCTCCCGGCACCAAGCCGCTGGCCGTTAGTGCGGACGGAAGACAGGTGGCCGTCTCCACGGAGTCCCGCTGGGTTCAAGTATGGCAGATACCCGAGATTCGGAATCAATTACGGGCCTGCGGGCTGGATTGGAGTGGCGACCCGTAACAAATCGCTGCGAATGGAGGAGTGAACAGTAGAGCCCGTTTCCGGCGTGCGACCGGAGGGGCGCTACTCCAATGTTGAACCGCTTATTCCTGACACTCCTGGCGGGGCTCTGCCTCCATCCACACCTGGAGAGCTTGGCCGTGGCCGAGCGTCCGCCCGCCCTCTCCGAAACCTCCCCGCGGTCGTCTCCGGACCGCACGCCCCCCAAAGCAGGGCGTAGCGCCCGCAGGTTGGAATTTTCACGCCAACCGACGGTCCGGGAGATATCGGAGGCCCGGGTGTTTGGCGAATCGTTGGTCCCCATCGGAAGGGAGCCGACATTCGCGGAGAATGCCGCCCTGGCAAAGGCGTTGGTCGAATACGTGGAACGGGAAAACCCCGATGACTTCACCGCTCTCACCGATTTCCTCGACATCCACGCGAAATCCCCCTGGCGGGCCGCGCTCCTCACCTGCCTGGGGTTGGAGTATTTCAAGGCTGCCTACTATTCCCGCGCGCTGTCGGCCTGGGAACAGGCGTGGGACCTGGGACAGCACGCCACCGAAGCCAAGGGCAAGTTTCTCGCCGATCGCGCCGTGTGCGAGCTCGCCGGGCTCTATTCCCGGCTCGGTCGGATGCTCCAGTTGGAAGCCTTGCTGAACTCCGTCGAGCAGCGCGCGTTCCTGGGTGGCGCCACCGAGCGCATTCACCTGGCGCGCGAAGCGCTGACAATGATGAAGCATCAGCCCGAAGTCTCGTTCCGTTGCGGCCCGCTCGCGCTGCTGAGCATTGTCCGGTCGGACCCTCAGATTGCTCGCACATGCTCGACTAACGCCGCGATGGACGTCTTCAACTCCGCCTCGACCCAGGTCGGCTTCTCGCTGACCCACGTGGAGGAGCTTTCCCGGAAAATGGGCCTGAACTACCGCGTGGCCTTTCGTCCCGGGACGGTCGCGGCGACCGGGGCGTCCGAAAGTTCGCCTGGGGCCGAATTCGTGGTTCCCGCGGTGGTGCACTGGCGGGCCGGGCACTACGCCGCGATTGTGCGCCGCGACGGCGATCGGTTTCTGCTCCAGGACCCGACCTTTGGCGCGGAGCTGTGGGCCACGCGCGCGGCGCTCGAAGCCGAGGCCAGCGGCTACTTTGTCATTCCCGCGGGCGATCTGCCGCGCGGCTGGAGGCCAGTCGACGCACGCGAAGGCGAGGCGATCCGAGGCAAGGGCGTAACCAGCGGAAACGATCCCAACCAGTATACGTGCGGCAGCGACCAGACGGCCTCGTGCTCCGGCGGTGGCTGCATGGGCATGCCTTTCCCCAGCGTTCATCTGATGCTCGCGAACCTGCAGATCCGGGACACGCCCGTCGGCTACGCCCCGCCGGTTGGTCCATCCGTCTATTTCACCGTTCGCTACAATCACCGCGATTACCTCCAGCAACCCAGCGAAACCGACCAGTTGCTCGGGCCCAAATGGACCCATGACTGGAACGAGCGGCTCGAGATCGACTCCGCCACCGCCCGATACATCGTCGGCGGAGGCGGCGCCCGGGTGTTCACCGGCTTCAATCCCGCCACCAGCACCTACGCTCACAATCAATACGACCAAGCGCTGCTCCGGGTCACCGGCGGCACCTACGAGCTCCTCTGGCCGGACGGATCGAAGAAGATCTTCGGCCACCCCTTCGGGAACAACGGCTTTCTTCTCAACCAGGTCGTCGACTCCGCGGGCAATGCGGTCACGCTGACCTACGACCGCACGCGGCTGGTGGCGTTGACCGATGCCATCGGCCAGGTCACGACGCTGTCCTACGAACACCCGGTCAACCCGGACCTGCTCACCAAAGTCACGGATCCGTTTGGGCGTTTTGCAACCTTCGACTACACCGAGCGCGCCGTCGCCCTGAGCAACTATGTCCCCCCGGACGAAAACGGCTCCCGCCACATCCATCTGTATTTCCTCACCAAGATCACGGACGTCCTCGGGCTGGAATCGAGCCTGATCTACCAGAGCGAAATCGCGGGCACCGCCCACACTGAGGAATTTCTGCATGCGGTGGTGGCCTCGGACGCCGATCAAATGACCGCCCTGGTCACCCCCTACGGCCGGACCTCCTTCACGCTGTCGGGCGGCCCGCCCACGACCAACAACACACGCGTGGTGGAGATCACCTACCCCGACCGCAGCAAGGAACGTATTGAATACAATCAGCGCGTGACCTCCGTTCCGACGTCCGATCCGGAAGCGTCGGTCCCGGTCGGGCTGCTTGCTTTCAATGGATTTCTCAATGCGCGCAACACCTACTATTGGAACCGCACCGCGATGGCGAGCAGCGCCGGCAATTACCGCCACGCCAAGATTTATCACTGGACTCACACCGAAAGCCTGGCTCTTACCGCCGGCGTTCTCGAGAGCGTCAAGGAACCGCTGGAAGGACGCGTCTGGTTCAACTATCCAGGCCACGGCCTGGGTGTCCTGCCCACCGTCATCGGCTTCTCCAGCCGCCCCACGCACATCGCCCGCGTGCTGGACGACGGGCAGACGCAGCTTTACCGCTACGAATACAATGCGTTCGGGAACGTGACCCGGGCGATCGATCCGGTCGGGCGCAGCGTCTCCTACCTCTATGCCGAGAACGGCATCGATCTCCTTGAAGTCCGCCAGACCCGCGCTGGTAACAACGAACTGCTCGCGCGCATGACCTACAACCAACAGCATCAGCCGCTCACAACGGTCGACGCCGCAGGTCAAACCAATAGGTTCACCTACAACGCGCGCGGCCAACGCCTCACCGCCACCAACCCCAAAGGTGAGACGACGACGTACACCTACGGCGTCGACGGACAACTTCAAAGAGTGGATGGGCCACTGCCGGGCACGAACGACACCTTTCATGTGGCGTACGACATCTTCGGGCGCGTTCGGAAGCTGACGGACTTGGATGGTTACTCGCTAACCTACGAGTACGACGTGATGGATCGGATCGTTCGTGTGACTTATCCCGACGCAACCTACGAAGAGTTGATCTACGATCGCCTGAACCTGGCGACACTTCGTGATCGGGCCGGGCGCCAAACCACCAACGAGATCGACAGCATGCGCCAAGTGCAGCGTCAGGTCGACCCCCTGGGCCGCGTGACGCGGTTCGACTGGTGCCGTTGTGGAGGGATTGGGAGCCTAACCGATCCGATGGGTCGGACGACATCCTGGGTTACCGACGTCCAAGGGCGGGTGACAAAGAAGAAATTCAGCGACGGTTCTGAGATCTCATATGTTTATGAAAACGCCAGCAGCCGGCTGAAGCATGTCGTCGACGAAATGGGCCAAGTCACCCTGTTTGACTGGAACCGGGACGACACGCTCAATTCCATCCAGTACGCCAACGCGCTGGTCCCTACTCCCGGCGTCCGCTTTGTTTACGATCCCAACTACCAGCGCGTGGCCACCATGGTTGATGGCACCGGAACCACCGCTTATTCCTACCATCCTGTCGCCGCCCGCCCGACGTCGGGTGCAGGAAGATTGGCCAGCGTGGACGGTCCCCTGCCAAACGACACGGTATTCTATCAATATGATGAATCCGGGCGCCCCGTGTTCCGGGCCATTGCAGACATGGGCTTCGCGATGGCTTACGACGCGCGTGGCCGAGTTATCGGCACGACGAACGCTTTGGGCTCATTCGCTTATGCCTACGATGGAGACACCCAAAGGCTCCTTCGAAAATCCCTGCCAAATGGACAGGTCTTGGAACTGGGCTACGGCGAAATGGTTGAGGGCCTACAGCTCCAGCGAATCACGCATAAGCACGGCGACGCACCGATCTCGGAGTTTTTGTACAAATACGACCTCCCCGCTGAGCGGATCGCAACCTGGTCACAACAAGCAGCGAACCAATCGCCCCGCATGCACAGCTTCGCCTATGACGCCGTCAACCAGCTGCTCTCCGAGACCGTCACGAACAACGGGAGTCTGATCTCCCAATTCGCCTATGCCTATGACGCCGCAGGCAATCGGGTAACGGAGCGGATCGGCCCTTCGAATTTTGCGGCGAGTTACAATGCCTTGAACCAGCTCCAAACGTCGGACTTGCCGGGCGTCGCGCGCACCAATGAGTGGAATGCCGAGGATCGCCTTGTCGCCGTGAGCTATCGAAATCAACGCACCGAGTTCAGCTACGACGGTCTCGGGCGGAGAACAACCATTCGACATCTGCTGAACGGATCCGAGGTATCGGTGCGAAGGCTGGTGTGGAGCGACGGCGAAATCTGCGAGGAGCGAAACGCCGCCGGTGCAGTGATAAAGAGGTTCTTCCCCCAAGGAGTGAAATTCGAGACCGGCCCCAACGCTGGAACGTATTTTTATACCCGCGATCACCTTGGTTCGATCCGTGAACTGACGGATAGCGAAGGCAATGTACGCGCGCGTTACGCGTACGATCCGTATGGTCGCCGCACCAAAGAGGCGGGCGATCTGGAGACAGACTTTGGGTTCGCCGGAATGTTTTGGTGCGCCGAGGCCGGTCTTTCGCTGACCCATTTCCGAGCTTATGATGCGGAATTAGGTCGGTGGCTCTCGCGGGATCCGCTCCCGGAAGTAGAGACAACCCAGGGCCCGAATCTTTACGCCTATGTACGCAACAACCCGATCAACCTGATCGATCCTGAGGGGCTATGCACCGGCTCAACCCTCTGCAAGTGCTTCAACACTCCCGCGAATTTCGCAACTTGCCAGGCCGCTGGAATCGCGGGCAAGGAAGCCGCAGAAAAAGGTGCGCCGCTGCTCCGAAACGCGCCGGTCGTCAGACAGGCCGTCCAATGTGGCCAAAACGCAGGCCCCTTGGTCAATCGTGTCCAAACTCTCCCCGGAATAGGACCAGAACCCATCAATCGTCTCCAAACTATCCCCGGGATAGGACCAGACACCATCACTGGTCTTGAGCGAACCGTAAACAGTGTGGCTCGCGTGGCCCCGCCTTTGCGGGATATGGCGCTCCTAGCCAGGCGTCTTCGGGCCTATGAAGAGTCTTTTGCGGATCCAGCGAACAGGTTTTGGCAGACTTGGATGGACGCAAGCCGGGATTGGAGGGAAAACGTGCTGACTCAGGACCAGGCGCGAGAGGTGGTCATGTGGATATCCAGATGGACGGATTATTTGTTCTAAAGTGTTCGTCCAATGATTGCCCCGATGACCAAGGATCAACCACATAAAGTTAAGGCCTGCCTGACGTTAGTCCTATTGGTGGGATTTTCGGCCTTCGTTTCCGCCCAAACGTCGCGATTTCAGTTCGACGCCAACGGCAATCTCGTCACGCAGTCCGAGGAATTCGCTGCCCAAGCCCAAATCACCGGCCAACCACAAAACCGCCTCGTGGACAGCGGCGGCACGGCAGCATTTTCCGTTGTCGCCCAAGGTTCGCGCCCGCTCACCTACCAATGGCGCTTCAATGGCGCCCCTCTCGCCGGCGCCACCGCTGACACGCTGCTGGTGACGAACGTCAGCGCGGCTGTGGAAGGTCTCTACTCCGTCGTCATCGCCAACCCCTCCGGCAGCGTCACCAGCGCCCCGGCCTTCCTCCTGCTCGACACCGACCACGACGGCCTGGGCGACGCCTGGGAACTCACTCATTTCGGAGATCTCGAACAGAACGCGTCCGGCGACGCGGACGGCGACCGGAGCACGAACCTCCGCGAGTTCCAGAACGGCACAAACCCAACTGACGCCAACTCTTATGCCTTCCGCCTGCTCGTCATCTCCGACGCCGGGACGGTCCTGAAAAGCCCCGATCAACCGGCCTACACCAATGGTCAATCCGTCACGCTCACCGCCGTCCCCCATCCCAACGGAGCGTTTCATGCATGGCTTGGCGACGTCGTCACGCGAACCAACCCCCTCACTTTGGTGATGACCAGCGACCAGACCGTCTATGCCCGGTTCACCCCCATCCTCTTTACATGGGCCAGCGCCGCGAGTGGCGACTGGGACTCAGCGGAGAACTGGTCGCCGCCTCTCGTGCCCGGCTCCCTCGATTCGGCCGTCATCAACCGCGATGTAACCGTAACACTCAACACCTCCGCGGACTGCACGGACGTCAACCTGGGCAACACCGCCAGCAATCCAACGCTGACCGGGACCGGAACGCTGCGCGTTCATGGAAACTTCACCTGGGCCTCGGGGGTGATGAGCGGAAACGGCCGGACCGTGATCGCGCCGGAAGCGACCCTGAACTTGGTGAACGCCGTCCCGGTCGTGCTCGACGAGCGAACACTGGAGAACGCCGGCGCCGCGTCCTGGACCAGTGAAGGCGCCTTCCTCTTCAGCGCCGGCGCTGTTCTCACGAATCGCTCCGGCGCGGTGTTTCTGCTTCAGAGCGGGGCGCAGTTTGGCGCACCTGGCGGCGTCAATCGCGTCGACAACGTCGGTAACTTCCGCAAAACCGTTGTCGCAAACACCGTGACCGTTCCGGCCGGCTTGAGCTTTAACAACGGCGGAGAGGTTCAGATTGAGGCCGGGACGCTCCGCTTGGCTGGGGGCGGCGCGCACAACGGAGCGTTCCACCTCAGTTCCGGGGCAACGCTCGACCTCGCCGGCAATCACGACATCCGCAGCAGCGCCCAAATCACGGGCCCGGGAAACCTCACGCTCAGCGGCGGCACAGCGAACCTCGCCGGACTAATCAACGTCAGCGGAACGAACACGTTCGATGACACCTTCCTTGGCGGCACCGTTGATGTCGCCGGCAACTTCATCTCCACCAACAACACGCTGATCGTGGCTGGCAACGTCACGGCCAACTTCAACGGCACCGGATCGGTTTCTCCCGCCGTGCTGACCGTCACTGGCAATGGCATCGTGGCCGGCAGCAACACAGTGACGGCGCTCGCCGCAATGAACTGGGTCGGCGGGAGCATGAGCGGCAACGGCCGCACCGTTATCGCGCCCGGCGCCACGCTCGTGGCCAACAATGCGGGCAACGTCAGCCTGGTCGGTCGAGCGCTGGAAATTGCCGGAACGGTGGAGTGGACTGGGGCGGGCGCCATCGGCCTGATCTCCGGCGCTGTGATTACCAATCGCCCCGGCTCCCTGTTTACGATCCGGAATGCAGCGCCGTTCAGCTTCATCGGCGCGGGCAACCGAATCGATAACGCGGGGATTCTTCGCAAAGCCGCGGCCTTGGGTGTGGGGACCACCACGAGCATTGGGAATGGCATCCTCTTCAACAATTACGGCGCGGTGGAAATCCAACGCGGCATCGTCGCCGCCAACGGCGGTTTCACGTTTTCACCCGGCGCCCGACTGCACTGCACGCTCGGCGGGACGCTCCCGGGCTCAGGCTACGGTCAGCTGCAGATCGCGGGCGCCGCCAGTGTCGCAGGCGCGCTCAGCGTCGATTTCGCCCCCAACTTCTCTGCCGGGGCCGACGACGCCTTCAGCGTGTTGACGGCGGGCAGCCGCTCCGGAGCGTTCGCGCCGTTCCTCTACCCGTCCAACGCCTACACGCTGCAACTCACCCACACGCCCACCGCCGTGGTCGTTCGGTCGGTCGGTCCCGCCTTTGCCACCGCCAATCCCCTGCCCGAAGCGCTCCGCTTCGCCGCCTATACCCTGCAAGTCGTGGGTGTCAGCGGCGCGACGCCGATTGCGTTCGAGCTCGCATCCGGATCGCTCCCCTCCGGACTCACGCTATCCTCGGCGGGTTTGATCGCCGGTGTACCGACCGTCCGCGGCCTGAGCCAGTTCACCATCCGCATCCGCGATACGGCGGGCGCGGTCAACCAACAAACCTTCAGCCTGCGCGTGGTGGAACCGGTTCTGGCGCCGCCCGGCCTCATCTCCTGGTGGCGCGCGGAAGGCAATGCGCTCGATTCCGCCAACAGCAACCACGGCACGACCAGTAACGGCGTCACCTACCTTCCCGGCAAGGTCGGCCAGGCGTTCCGCTTCGACGGACTCGACGATTTCGTCTGGATCCCCGACGCCACCAACTTGCGGCCCGCCTCCATTACGCTCGAAACCTGGGCGCGATTCAACGGAGCCCAAGGTGCCGTGCTGGGCCGCGCCTGGGGATCCGCCGTCCATAATTCATATGGGATCTGGCAACTGGGGGGAAACGTGAACGGCACCATCGGCGACACCAATCAGTCTGCCGCCGTTCTCAGCGCGCCGTTCGCGCCTGACGCCGGACGGTGGTATCACGTGGCCTTCACCTTCGACGACGCGACAAAGCACCAAACCCTCTATCTGGATGGCCGAATCGTGGCCTCAGCTCCAAGCTTTCGAACAATTGGTTACGACTCTCATCCGCTCGTTTTGGGCGGAGACATCGATAACGGCGTAGCTGCCTTCTTGTTGAATGGTGCTGTCGACGAGGCCGCCATCTACAACCGCGCCCTGAGCGCTGGCGAAATCGCTGCAATTCACGAGGCTGGCATCGCCGGGAAGGAGCTGACCATGCCCTACGCCCAATGGAAAGAGGTCTATCTCGGGAACCGCAATGCGTCCGACACGGACGATCCCGATGGCGACGGCCTGGGCAACCTGGCCGAGTTCATCGCCGATACCAGCCCCACTAATGCGCTCTCGAACCTGCAAATCACACACGTATCCTTCGGGACGGGGCAACTGGTTTTGGAATGGCAGGGTGGAACTTGGGCCACCCAATTTCTCCAACGCCGCCTAGCCTTGCAGCCCGCGGACACGTGGCGGGATGTCTTCACGAACCCGCCCCCCACCGCCAATCCCATCCGCCTCGACCTTCCGCTGGAAACAAACGCCGCCTTCTACCGCCTTCGGGTCACCCGGTGACAAACCGGGTGCCCCGCAGGTGTCCTGAGTGATTAATTCGTTACATGATGCAACGAATTAATCACTCAGGACACTAGGCGTTCAGGCGTCCAGACGTCGGATGTCAAAATTTCCCATTCCACCACATCCTCATCTCTGCTACCGTCGGCGGGTTTGTAGCTCATCGAGCCCATGACGTCCCCGATTGCAGCGTCAACCCACGAATAACCCTGAACGGCCCCCGCCCGCCCTCATCGTCGTATCCATGAAAATCTCGTTCCCCCTCGCGCTCTGTCGGTCGTTGTTCGCCGTTCTGGCTTTGACTATGAGCGTCTCCGATGTCACGGCTGCCGTCCGCACCTGGACCGGTGCGTCCGCGAGCAGCGGAAACTGGTCCACGTCGGCCAACTGGGACGCGGGCGCTCCCGTGGCCGGCGATGTCCTGAGCTTTCCCGATACCGGGGCGAGAAAGGCCAGTAACACGAACAACCTGCCCGCTGGAACCATCTTCTCGAGCATCAACCTTTTCGGCGGAGGTTACCGCCTGCGCGGCAACAGTGTCACCGTGAGCAACTATGTCAGCGCGGGTAATCCCGCCGGCACCAACACAATCGATCTCGACATCACCGCCGCGGGGCCGGGCGTCGGTCTGACGCTCCGCAGCTTCGCCTCGGCCGCCCGGCTCACTCTAAACGGTGACCTCCAACTCAACGCCCGCACGCTCGTCACCGAAGGCCCCGGGAATTTCGTCGTCGGAGGCGTGATCGCGGGAACCGGCGGCATCTTCAAGGCAAACACAGGGGACCTCTCGCTGTCGGGGGCGGGTGCAAACACCTTCACCGGGCCGACCGTCGTCAGCGCCGGCACCCTGCGGCTGAACCGCTACACCACAATTATCGGCGGCACGCCGGGGCTCCAGGTCATCCCCTTGTTCAACGCCATCGCCATTCCAGGCGACCTCATCATCGGCGCGGGCACGGGTGGATTGACGGCCGACATCGTCGTGCTGGAGCGGGACCATCAAATCGCGAACACGTCTCACGTGACGGTCAATGGCTCTGGCAGTCTCGAGCTCAGTGATGAAAACGACACCATCGGGGATCTCACCCTGACCGCAGGGTTCGTCACCACGGGCACGGGTACACTCACGCTCGGCGGCCCGGTGACAGTGAACCTGGGCACAGAAGACGCCGTCATCAATGGCCGGCTCGATCTCGGCGCGGGCACCGAGCGGCTGTTCGACGTGGCCCAAGGCGCCGAACTCACCATCAACGCGCAAATCACCGGGGCCGCCGGTATTTCGCTGGTGAAGTCCAATCGCGGCACACTCACGCTGACCGCCTCAAATCTCTTTCAAGGCCCGGTGAATATCGTCGGCGGCGATCTCACCATCACCCACGGCTCAGCGTTAGGGACAGCCGATGGCCCCACCCGCCCGACCTTGGGTCGTCTGCGCCTCGGCTCGAGCATCGGCGTGACTGAGCCGCTCGAAGTCCCCGGCCCGTCGGGCACACTGGAGCTGATCTCGGGAAGCGCGACCTGGGTTGGCAACGTGCGCCTGGATGATGACCTGAACATTTCCGTGCCGACCAATGGCGCGATCAGTATCAACGGGCTGATCTCCGGCCCCGGTGGCTGGTTCAAATACGGCCCTGGCACGCTCCAGTTTAAAACCACCTCTACCAATACCTACACCGGCACCGGCACGCTCCGCGAAGGCGACCTGATTCTCGATGGCGTCTTTCATCAGCCCGTCATCAGCGGCCCGCTGGTGATTGGCTATACCAACGATGCGCCCGGGCGGGAACGCGTGGCCTACATCAAACAACATCAAATCGCCGACACCGTGCCCATCACCATTAATCGCAGCGGCGTCTTGGCGCTTCAATTTGTCGACGACACCGTTGGCCCCATCACGCTCAATGGCGGCGCGATCGACACCGGTTCCGGGACCCTGACGCTCAACGGCGACATTCTGGCCAACGCGACCAACGCGATCGCCACGATCAGCGGGCGGCTCTCGCTCGGCGGCGTCACCCGCACAATCGCCACCCTCGGGCACGCGAACACCCCGGACCTGCTGGTCAACGCCTCGATCGCCGATGGACCTGTGTCCGCCGGGTTTAACAAGGTCGGCGAAGGCGAACTCCAGCTCACCGCTTCCAACACCTTCTCGGGAACAGTGCTCGTCACCGACGGCGCGCTGCGCATCGGCCACAGCAACGCCCTCGGATCGGCCATCTCCGGCACCACGGTGACCGGTGGCGACGGCGCGCAGATCATCACCGAGAGCAATCTAGTCGTGAGCGCCGAACCGCTATCTTTCAGCACCACGAACGCCAGCGTCCCCGCGTGGATCAGCGGGGACGCGGTTCAGTGGCACGGCGCAATTTCATTGCTGGCGGATACTCTCATCCAGGTGCCCAACCAGGGCACCACCCTGTTTGTCTACGGGCCCGTGTCCGGCCCGGGGGGCCTCACGAAGCTCGGGCGCGGAACGCTCCGGTTCAATGGCAGCGCGTCGAACATCTACGGAGGCACCACATGGGTTCGTGAAGGCACGATGGCCCTCTACCGCACTTCCAGCAATGTCATCAACGGCCCACTCGTCATCGACGACGGCCTATTGGCCACCGCCACCGGGCGCGTGCTGCTGGAACGGCCGGACCAGATCCAAGATCTCGCGCCAGTGACCATCAACACCTATGGATCGCTCTTCGTGACTTTTGCCGGCCAGGACGTGGTCGGATCACTCGCCGGGACCGGCCAGCTGGAGATCGACAGCCTTTGTTATTTCGGGGCGGGCCGCAGTGGCGCCTCCACGTCATTTGCCGGTCCCGTGACGGGCAACGTTGGGGCCGCATTTGAGAAGCTTGGCGCGGGCGTCATGACCATTACGGCAAACCCTCTGCAGGTGACCGAAATCCGCGCCACCGAAGGTGCACTTCTGGTCAACTCGACAAACGCCAATGTCGCTCGAGTGCTGGTCAACCGGCCCCGCGTGGATAATCAATCGAACCTCTCCGCCGGAACTTTGGGTGGCAGCTTCACCCTCGGCAACCTGACTGTTTGGGCGGACGGCGTGATCAGTCCAGGCAACAGCCCGGGCCAGTTGACGCCCGTGGGCTGGTTGCTGCTCTCGAACTCCGTCTATCGAGTCGAGCTCAACGGCGCCGGCGCAGGCTCGGCCTACGACCACCTGCGGGTGAGCGGCACGAACGATCTCGGCAACAGCCGGCTGGAGGTAACACTGGGCTATACTCCGGCCGTTGGCGACCGCTTCGTCATCATCACCAACACCGGCGTGGCGTTGGTCCACGGCCGCTTCGCCGGCCTGCCCCAGGGCGCGCGGTTTTCCGCCGGCACCGCATCCTTCGCCATTGATTACACCGGCGGCGACGGCAATGAAGTCATCCTGACCTGCGTCCCGACGCCAACGAATCAAATCACCTCCATCGCCGCGATCACGGCCGAGCGCATCCAGATTCGGGGCCAGGGCGCGCCCAACTTGAGCTACGTGTTGGAAGCGACACCGCACTTGAATGCACCCATTCCCTGGGCGCCCATTGCCACCAATAACGCCAATGGCACCGGCCTTTACGAGTTTATTGAACCGTTCTTCGACCTGGGCGCGCCGCTCCATCCGCAACGGTTTTTCCGTGTCAAAGGCCCTTGAGCCGGTCCGCGAGGAACGAAGCACTTCGCCATAGACCCACTCGGAGCGTCGCGGCCTTCATGCCTTAAGCCGGCTCCCGGAGCGGCCGGGACTCAGCGCTTATGTCGACCTTTGGCACCACCAAAAACGGTGTTTGACGCCGCGCTCCAGTCCACGGCCGTGCCGCCTGCACCCTCGGACTCCGGCCCAGGTCTCCAGGCGCTGTCTAATTTCGGAGCGTGTCAAACCACGCCTTGGCTTCGAGCAGGCTCGGGAACACGCAACCGCTGTGATCGGCCGTCGGAAGCGGATCAACCAACTGCACTTGCGTGGCGCCGGCGGCTTGAAAATGTTCGTAAGCCACCTGCGAGTTGGCCGGGGGTACATCCTGATCGCCCGCGCAATGAAACAGCCGCAATGGCGCCCGCGGCTTCCATCGGTAAAGGTCGTTTTCCCTCAGTGCCAGACGGAAGGGATGTTCCTCGCTCGCGAGAAACGCCGCCAGATACGCCGGCTTGAGGATCTGCAGGGGCGCCGCCGGAATGGCGTCGTTGATTTGTGTGCCCGTGGCGTTGCCGCGCAACAAAGGCGGCAGGGTCGAGTCGTAGGGAGCAGCCAGCATATCGCCCAACGCCGGCGCGAGTTGGTAAACGGATTGGTAGGCAGCCAGCAGCAGGGCGAAATAATAGGGGTTCGGCTGCTCCCGCCCCGACAAAATGTCCTCAGCCGTGACACCCGAGAGATCGTAGGCGCCCGCCATGGGCGCGCATGCCGCGACGTTGAATTCGTTGGTGTGAAACGCCTCCAACTCCCGCAGTGTCGCCATCGTGGCGTGCCCGCCCTGGGAATAGCCGGCGAGGAAAATCTGCCCGTTCAACGCGCGCCCATTGCTCGCACACACGGTCCTCGCCGCCCGCAGGAAATCCACGCACGCCGTCCCCTCGGAGCGCGCATGATGATACGCCTGCCGGCCGGCGGAGGCCTTCCCGAGCCCCAGGTAATCCGGCACCCCCGCGGCATAGCCGGTCGTGGCAAAAGCGACGCCAACGTAAATTTCCTGGCCGGGCACGTCATTCGTCTTCGCGACCGTCCCATGCTGATAGCTGACCAGGGGCAACGGCGTCGCAATTCCCACCGGCAACACCACCGTGCCCGACGCCACCGTTCGTCCTCCAAGCGGATCGAGCGTCTCGTAGATCACGACATAGGCCCGCACGTCATACTGCGGCACCACCGGGATCCCCGCGAAGTTGAAGATCAGCCCGATGTTGGCGCGGCTATAAGTGGTCGGCGCCGAAACGGAAACCACACGTCCCCGCTGCGCTGCGGTCACCGCCAACACACGGTAATAGCGCGACGCCGCGGCCGGAGTCCGCCGGTCGATCCACGTGTGCAGGGTCGTCGGCCATGGCTGCCCAGACTCCGGCCCAGGCGGCAGCCACAGACCGTTCGCTCCGAGCACGTCTCGCGATTGCACCACGTAATTCGATCCGGCGGACCCTCCCTCCCAGTCCAGCCGGACGCCTTCCCCCACGGGCGTCAGGCCTTGCATCCGAAGTTCGGCCTGCCCCGACGCCCGGAACCCCGCGCTGCCAATGACCAACAGCGAGACCCAAAGCGCACACCCATTGAAAATCCACCGTGGTAACTTCATATCGGCCGAACAGTCTGCCAGCCTTTCGGCCTTCAGGCAATTCTCACCGCGCCCATGACGTTCGAGGCGGTGCATCCGCAGGTTGTCGGTGCCACTTCGTCCACTGTCCGGAGCGCAGGCATTCTGCCCGCAGCGTTCAGCTTATTCCAAGCGCTTCGGGGCCGCGTCCGGCGACGGCGATTTGCTCCCCGGCCCCGACGCGTCGCGGCCATGCCGATCGACGGTCCCCGCTCCCGCGAGCCCGATCACCAACTCCAGACTCCTCCCCTCCGGAGGCAGCGCCACCGAGTTGACGAAATGAATGTCGTCGTTGTTCCGACTGGGATCGGTGGTGTTGATCAACGCGGCCGGATCCGAGTAAACGGCCACGATGCTCCCGTCTCCCGCGGCGACGAACCGCCCTTGAGTCACATAGGAACCGTTGTAAACCCAGGAAGACCGCCGCAGCGGCCTGCGATCCGGGAGCACGGCAACCAACTCCTCCAGCCCAACCTCCCGGACGCGACTGCCTGGTCCGTCCGGCCACCGGACCGCAATGGTCATCGGGGTTCCGGGCACGTTTCCGGACGCCGGCTCCGGGAACAAATTGGTGTTCGCCGGCGTCGCTCCGAGCAACAGCACGGCCAGATGCACGTGCAAGGGTTCCGCCGCCGTGCGCAGGATGCTCTCGTGAGTCTTGCCGGTCTCGTGCACGAGGGCGTATTCCACCACGTTGCTGCGCTGGTTAATTACTACAGGAAATGAGATCGTGCGCGCCCGCTTGTGCAGCGTCACCAGCCCCAGCACATACGTGTCGGGATCCACTTGCCGAAAGCCGAGCGCAGTAGCCGATGCCGCCGGCGGGTTGGTCGGCACCGCAGCGCCCTCCAAGGAGGGAATCTCGGCCGCCGACATTGGACCGGCGATCTCTTTGAGGAACAGACCCAACCCGACCGTCAGCAGGCCAAAGGCACCTGTCCAAGATCGGCACCAGATGGCAGACCTCCCCTGCTCCGCCCTGCGGGCACCGTCGCCCCCTGCCCCCACCGGAGAAACTCTCCCGGACGCTTGCCCAGGGTACTGCGCAGCCCGCACCCACTCCGAGCGTTCCCGGTTTGCCACCAGGCCCGAAATGGTTTCGTCCATCGCCGTGACCCGGTATCGGCGGAGCGTCAGCGGATTCACGGCAAACACATGAGTCGGAAAAACCGGGACTCTCCCGATGTCGGGACGGTCAATCGAAGCAAGTCGCCGACGACTTGCGGCGAGCCCGGTATGGTCGTCCACCCAATGGACCCGTTCAGGGAGCTGGCCTGTTGCACCACGCAGGCGCAGACGCCTGCGGGCCATTCCAACCGGAGACTGCCCACCTGCCGGGTCAGCGTCAGGCTCGGCGCAGCCGCGCATTCGGCTCCCGCCACCCGCGCGCGGTAGAATCGCTGCGCCACGTTGGGCAGATACGGATCTTCGTACTGGATCGAGCCCAGCACATTCGTGGCGCGGCCAACCTCCCGCCATGCGGCCGGATCGCTCAGCGTGGGTGTCATCTCGATGACGATCGTTTCCAGAACCCTGCCGTGCACTTTGAAACGGAACAACCCCTGCACCAGCTCGCCCTGGCACCGCACGATTTCAATGCGCGGCCGCCCGGTGAACTGGGCCACCACATAACGGCTCGCCTCCATCGAGAGCGTGATCTGGTTCGTCGCCACCAGCGCCGGCGAGCCCGCTCCGTCCAGGATCCAGCCCGTGAATTGCTGACCTTCATCCGGGATCGCCCGGAGCACGACGTTGGACGAGACCGGATACCGATTCGCTGCCGGACCGATGCGCCCGCGGACACCGCCGTTGCCGCGGGTCTCCACCGTCAACGCCGACTGCCCGGCGGGCAGCGGCAGAAACACCGGGGCGAGAATCGCGTTGGTCTGCGCCACCGTGAAATCCAGCGGGTTGGCGCTGTCGCTGACGCTGTTCGTCCAGTGGCTGAAGTAGAATCCCGCATTCGGCCGCGCCAGCGCCCGTGCCTGCGTCCCGCACGGATACAACGGCGCTACCGGGTCCAGCCAGGCGAGGCCATTTGCTGCAGCGCGAATCGAGATCGGCGTGCCGAACACCGCTTCCACACACTTGTTCTGCGACATTGTAAACTGCACCGTCTGCGCGCTGCCCCGCGCATCACCCAGCCAGCCGAGGAATGTCCAGCCGGCCGCCGGCACGCCCGTCACCTCCACGCAGGTGCCGCACGGGTACGGCTGCAACAGCGGGTCGGCCCGCACTTCGCCGGCCAGGCACGTCTCCTTCAACAGCGAATAGTCCCCCAGGCAATTCGTGCTGCTGCTGACCAGGAACACCGAGAAACTGCAACTGCTGCGATTCCCCGCCCGGTCGGTCGCCGTGCAGGTGACGGCCGTGGGACCGATCGGAAAGACCGAGCCGGAAGGCGGCGCACACGCCACCGCCACCGCCGAATCACACGCGCTGCTGGCCGACGCCGTGAAGCTCACCGCCCTGCCCGTCGGCAGTGCGCACTCGACAATCAGGTTGCCCGGACACTGGATCACCGGAGGATCCGGCCGGACCGACACGTTGAAACTGCATTGGTTGGTATTGCCCGCCGCGTCGGTCGCCACGCACCGAACCGCGGTCGTGCCGACGTCAAAGCGCCCGCCGTTCGGCGGCACGCACGCCACCGTGACGCCCGGGCTGTTGTCACTTGCCTGGACGTTGAACGTCACGTTGCTGCGCGCACAGGTCCCGGGATCCACCTGCGCGATCACATTCTCCGGACACGTGATCGTCGGCGGCTCTGTGTCGCCGTAGGCCGTCTCCAACGTGCTCCAAAAGTAAATGGTCTTCTGGCTCTGCGGATCCGTCTGGGCCAGATAAAAACCCGTCGGCGGGTTCGTCTCGCTCACCGTCATGCGAACGAGCGCGGTCTGGTTCGGCCCCAGGGTGAAGTTCCAGCCGAGCGCCATGGCCACATCATCTCGGACCGCGCTCGAAACGGCATTCGAATTGTCCAATCGTCCGGCCAAAAAATTGGTGAACAGGTTGCCCGTCTGATAGCCCGGCTCGTCGATCTCCCACGATTGCCCCGGCGCCGGCGTGCCCACCCGCGCGGCAAACTCATTGAAGAAGGTGTTGGTCGCGTAATCAATCTCGTGGTCCAGAAAAAGGCTCACCGAGTGTGGTCCAGGCGAGCGGACCGCAATCGTGAGCATCCCGACGCCAGCGGCTCGGTCGAACGTGCCGGTATTTGCGGCTGCCGGCAAAGCTTCGCCGCGGGTTGGGAACGAAGTGACGCCGTCGATCCGCAACCCGTAGTCCGAGAGCGTGATCGGTTCGGCGGAGAGGCGCCCAGTCCCGGTACCCAGCACCCAGGAGGCGACAGCCGACAACACGATCGAGAACATGAGCCTGCGGCCTGGCATCATCACTTGCGCACGAAACCAAGACAGGACCGGGAAGCTGGCTCGGGAAGGACTGGCGGCGACGGGAGGGAGGAAAAGGTTCATACGGGATCTTTCCTAATCACCGACTCCACAACTCACTGCCGCTCCCACGGGCGGCACGATGAAACTCCAATAGTTCCATGGAGTCAAAACGCCGCCGACCGCACCCAAGACAGCCGAGATGATGGAACCCTTGAAGGTCATCGTAAACGTCCCGTCTTTGAAATAGAGAACGACTTTACAGACGGCGTAGGAGCCCAGACCCACGGCCGCACCCAACGCAATGCTTTGAGTGACGGAAAACTCTAGAATCGCCGCAGTTCCCGACGGGTCCGTTGCACCCAGCGGTGAATTGCCCGCATAACGGTAGAGGTTCCAGTCGCCGCCGGCGAAACCGGAAACGTCCGTTGAAATAAAACGTCCAAGATCCGCCGAGTAATAGCGCGAACGATAGAAATGGAAGCCAGTTTCCGGATCAAAGTCGCGGCCGGAAAAGCCAAATCGGCCCATGTTGGTGCGGTCGGTTGTCCCTAACACCGTTCCAAAACTGCCATAGTCCAGATGCACAGAAAGGTTGCCGTCTGCTCCCGCAATATCCCGAACTGTTCCCAGGTGATCGGTGAGGTACCACTCTTGCCCGCCGAAGGGGCGCCAGCGGGCGACCAGTTCGTCCGTCCTCTCGCCCATCAGGTAACGGGCCGTGACCGCGCCCGTGGAATCCAGATCGGCCCACGGGTCGTTCAGATTGTAGACAAACCGGGTGGTTTGCCCGTTGACAGTCTTGCTGACACGACGGTCCATCGCGTCGTAACCAAACAATACTGTGGTGGTTGTCACGCCCGAGGCGTTGCGGTCCAGTGAACTGACCAGGCGATTACGATGATCGTAGCTGTAGATCGAAACGGAGCGGGTGACGGTATTGGATCGGAATGCCAAATTACCCTCTCCGTCGTAAGTGTAGCGGTTGGTCCCGTCTGAAACGATTTGGTTGTTCGCCCCCACCGTGTAGGTCCCACCAGATTGCGCCCCAACGCGGCTTCCATTGGCATCATATCGAAAACGCTCAGCCTCCGCACCTGCCGTTGCTGCATTGGTCAGCTGCCCGTTCGAATCGTATTGATAGGCCGACGCCCGGTTGTTAACGACCCAGCGACTAAGCTGAAACGCGGCATCGAAGTCATAATCGTAACGGGCGAGCACCTCCCCGTTGCGGCCGATGTGCGTGATACTGGTCACCACACCGGCGAGATTATAGCTGCTCGCGGTTCCCCCAACCCATCGTTCCCCGCCCAGCCCGACATAACGCTCCAGATTCGTCCGCCTGCCGGTCCCATCATACGTCAAGTCAACCTTCACGGGCGCGTCCCCAAAACCGAGCCATGTTCTGCGTGCCAAATGATTGCGATTGTCGTAGGTGGATGCAACCCGCACGCCCCGGCCGTCGGTCACGGTGTCAACGAAATCCAGCGCGTTGTAGGTATAGCTGAGGCTGAATTCTGGCACCCCGGCACTGCCGGATTGAGTCACCCGTTCCAAACGATTGAACCCGTCGTACTCGAAATCATATCGGCCGGATGGATCGGCGGCCATGATTTGGACTCCGAGAGCGTTATAGCCAAAGACCAGCCGGCGCACGACGCTGGTTCCTTCCCACCAGGTTTCGTTGGTCATTCGGTTGGAGGCGTCGTAAGCAAACGTCCGACGGCGTCCGTTGCGATCGATGAATTCGGTCCGATTTCCGGCCGCGTCATACGCCATAAGGCTGCTGTTGCCCAGTGGATCGGTCTGTCGCACCATGCGTCCAGCCGCATCATAAAAGAACCTGGAGACGTTGCCGGAGGCATCAGTGACCTTTGTGCGATTGCCGTTGGAGTCATACTCAAAGAGCGTGGAACCGCTGGCCGCATCAATGATGGCATTCGTCCGACCAACCGCATCGTACTCGAACCAAGTATTGCGCCCCAACCCATCGGTCACGTTCGTCAGCAACGACCCCAGGTAATTGAACCGGGTGTAGTTCGAAACTGGATCGCGCCACCAAAGCAAACGGCCAGAATCATCAAACCGATACAACGTTTCGGCCCCGACCTCATTAACCATGCGGTTCGTATTTCCTCGGGAGTCATATTCATAAAGACGATAAGAGCCGTCGGCGTTGATGATTTTTGCCGGTTTGCCGCAAGCGCACCCGTTCGAATAATCGAATTGCGTGATGTTTCCCGCCGCGTCGGTGTGGCTGACCAGTCGTCCGGAGGAATCCCGCACCATCGAAATCTGCACACCCAGCGGACTGACTAGCGTTTGCAGTCGCCCCGCCGCATCACGGTGCACCACGACGGATTGACCAAGCGCGTTGGTCCCTCCGGTCAGCCTGTTCGCATCGTCGAATGATGAGGCGATGCGATTGCCGAGCGGATCAGTGATGGAGGTCTGGTTTCCCCGCGCATCGTACGTGTAATTCGTCGCAAACCCCCTTCCGTTCGTCGACGCCAGCAGGTTGTTGTTGGCGTCATAGGCGAAGTAATTCGTGGTGATGCCGGGGATCTCCCGCACGAGTTCGTTCCCGCGTCCGTCATACCGCACGATGTTCGTGTTTCCGTTGGCGTCGCGATACGTCGCCAGCCGGCTGTCGACGTCAAAATTCTGCTGAATCGGGTTTCCGAGGGCATCCGTGATCGAGACCAGCCGGCCGGTGGCGTCGTAGTCCATGCGGAGCGCCGATCGCCCCAGCGGATCGATGATGTTGGTCAGGAAATGGGCGCGGGCGCTGGAGTAGAAATACTGGGTGATGTTCGTGGTCTGATCGGAAAACGAACGCAGATCGCCGCGAGCGTCATAGGCGTAGGTCAGCGGGTTCCCGGCCGGGTCGATGATCTGCACGATGCGGCCAGCGTCGTCGCGGATAAAGGCAATGGATTGATCGGCATTGGTTCCGCCGGACGGCAGGTGGAAGACGCCGTCGCGGGTGTAGACCACGCGGTTGCTGTTGAGATCCGTGACACTCTCGAGACCAAAGTTCTGGTCGTATTGATACCGCGTCCCGTCCCGCATCGTCAGCGTGTAAGTCGACGGATTGTACGGGCCCAAGGCCTCCATGAGATCGCCCACGATGCCGGCTCCGGCAAAGCTGAAGGCGCCGGGCGGCACCTCGAGTTTCTCATAGATGCCGGCGTCCGCGGTGAACTCCGGCTCGAACAAGGCCCCAAAGAACGATCCGCTGACCAGGCGCGGCGAGAATGTGAAACCAAGACGCCGCCCATCGGGTCCGGTCAGATTCACGCGCGTGCCCGGCCGGAAGGAGGATGTCGCCGGCACCGACTCGCGAATGACCGCGTCCTGGACACCCAGCGACCAGCCGTGGCCGAAATCGCCTGAACGGCGGGCGCTGCGGCTGTCGTAGATGCGAGTGATGGTGATCGGCAGGCCGGCGAGCGGGATGGAAAGGTCCGTGAATTCCAAATGCAGCTCGCCGAACTTCAGGTTGCCGCTGACCGAAACCAGCACACCTTCATACCGAAGGGAGGGGCCGTCACTGACCACCACGCGAATGAGATAATCGTCATTGAGCAGAACGGTCGGGTCAAAGCGGGCCAGGACCGCATTGTCCAGGCGCCGGGTGCCGGCCGCCAGGGTGACGTTGGTCAACACGGTGAACTGCGGCCCTTCGGTCGCGATGTTGTCCAGGCTCACGTCCGCCGCGGGGGCGAAGTCGACCCGGTAGGACACCAGATCCGTCACATTGGTGATGGTCGCGACAACGGCCACGGGTTCGGTAATCGACTGGGTGTTGGTCGGGCTGAGAATGGCGATGCCAATGGCGGAGACAGCGTTTGGATCGTGGAACAGGATCGAGGCGTTTGTCGTGCCCACGTTCCCCGCGGCATCGGTGGCGGTTGCCACGATAGGGAACAGGCCGGCGTTGGTGGCCAGAACCGACCCGACCCCGGAGGCGTCCAGGGGAATGAGCCGGCCATCGACCCGCAACGACAGCGCGGGCGTGCCGGCATTGTCCAAGCCGATGACCCGGAACACCGCCGTGTCCCCGAGCTCGGCCGCCCACAGCCCCGACTGCGGCTCCACCTGCCCCTGGACCAGCGTGACGACGACGGACGGCGCCTCACCATCGTGCGCGACGAAAAGCGTGAAGGTCTGATCCGCGGTCGCGCCTTCGCTGTCCGCAACGCGGAGTGTCACCGGGTGGGTGCCGAGCTGGGCGAGCGTCGGCGTCCAGGTCAGCTCCGCTTCCCCGCGACCGCCGCCGCCCGAGGTGGCGGCGTTCCCAAGATAGGTCAGGTTCATGCCGGGCGGGCGCGTCACGAAGGAGAATGAGAAATTCGTGCCATCGGCGTCCGTGGCAACCGCGTGGTAAATCCAGGCCGCATTCGGGGCGGCATTGGTTGGGTACGTCGACGTGATCACCGGCGGCAGGTTGCCGGTGCTGACGCGCACGGTGTCGGCCACGCTGTCGCCGAACCCGTCATTGACGATTAACTGAAGGTCATAGAGGCCGACCGTGTCCGCGACGAATCGAGGCCGCACCGCCGATGCATCGTTCAGCTGAGTGACGCTGCCGGCCGGGCGTCGAATGAAGGACCAACGATAGGTTAGCGCGTTGCCGTCCGGATCCCGTGAGGCCGAGCCGTTGAGCTGAGCCGTCTGGCCTTGGGGGACGCGTTGATCCGGGCCGGCGTTGGCGATCGGGGCCGAGTTGATCGTCGTCACCGTCACAGCGTCCGGCGCGCTGTCGGCGAAGCCGTCATTGACCACCAAGCGAACGAGGTATGCGCCAGCCTGATCAATGGTGAACGATGGCCGCGTCGCGGCGGGGTTAACCAGGGTCGCCGCGCTGCCGGCGGGGCGAGACACGAACTCCCACCGGTACGTCAACCGATCAAAATCCGGGTCGCTGGAAGCGCCGCCGTTCAGCGTCACCGCTTCGTTGACTCGCGCCACCAGGTTCACCCCGGCGCGGGCAATCGGCGCCTGGTTGACCCGCAAGATCCGGGCGTTGGTCAAGGCGGTCGCCACTCCACCGCGCCCGTCATTGACCAGCAGCGACACCGTGTAGCTCCCGTGCGCGGCGTAGACATGGCTCGGGTTCGGGTTGGTGGACAGGATTCCATCGCCGAACACCCAGACGTACGAGAGCGCATCGCCATCCGGGTCACGCGTGCCCGCGGACGAAAAGACGATCGGTTGCCCGGCCGTGCCGGCATACGGGCCATTGATAAAGGCCAGCGGCGGCGTGTTGGTCACGGGGCTGACCACCAGTTCGTAACTCAGCACGCCCCGCCCGGCGGAGTTGGTGACTTCGAAGGCCACCGGGTGCGGGCCGATCTGATTTGGCCCGGGCGTGAACCGCACGAGGCCGGACTGCCGGTTCAGCGTCATGCCCGGCGGGTTGGTGAGCATGTTGAAAGCGAACGAATTGTTTTCGGGGTCCCGGGCCTGGAGCGTGACTTCGTAAAGGAAGCCGACCGTCGCCGAGCGCGACGGAGTGGCGGTGAAGAAGGGCGGATGATCGGCGGTGTCCAGCGGGCGGGATACGGCCTGGCGCGAATCCGAAATTCCCAGCGGCGCGCTGTGGCCATTTTGATACGCAAACACGCGGTAGAAATACTCAACGTTATATTCGAGATTCGTGTCGAGGAACGTGGCGTAGGCGCTGTCCGTGCGGCCAATCTCAGAGAACCCCTCGTTCGGCCCGATGCGGCTGCGCAGGACGACCGCGTAATCGCCGGCCTTGTTCCAGACCAGCTGGCAGAAGTTTTTCTTCGCGCGGACGAGAACGTTGGTGATGACCCGGTCGTAAACCACCACCCGAGTGAAGGCATTGTCGGTCAGGTCCGGGCTGCCGGTCGCCGGGAAGACCGTGGACGTGGCATCGCGCACGCGCAGGCCGATCTGGTATTCGCCCGCGGCGGCGAATCCGCCTGCAATCACGGCGTGCTCGCCGTGAACGCCATCCTCGAAATCCAGGGGCTGGGCGAAATCCGTGTCCCAATCCCAGGCGCGGATGAAATCGCCCTGGGCGAAGTCGATGTCAAAGGAGCCGGAGCCATCCAGCCGAATGTCCTCGCGCACCGCGGCGAGATAAGGCCCGCCGGCGTCGGCGGTGGGCGGGAACGGCGAGACGCCGATGCGCACCAGCGCCACCGCGGTGGCGTCAAGCTGGGGCGTGCTGTTATCGCGAACCTGCAGAGTGACCGCATTCGTCCCCGGCCGGGAGAAGTAGTTCGTCACCACCGCGCCGACGGCGTCCGGGTGGTCAAAATCCACGCCGTCGGACTCATCGAAGTCCCACCGCCAGTCCATCACCCGGTACGACGGATGTTGGTGATATGAGTCCCGGCCGTCGAAGACCACCGGGTAGCCGACTCCCGCCGGATTAGGCCGGGCCTGGACGACGGCGACTGGACCGCGTTGGAAGAGCGAGCTGGAGAGGATAAGAACCGACCACGCCGTGGCATGGGGCCGGCCGACCCAGGCTGACGAGTGCCACGCGCCGTCGGGCTCCTGCGCGTTGATCGTGGTTCGGGCGAGGCCGTCGACCGGATCGAGAAACCAGTTTTTGCCGGTCGACAGCCGCTCCACGCGCCGGGGAAGCGTCGAACGGAACGCCTTGGCAATCGGGTAGTGCGCATACACGTTCGATCCGAGCATCGTCGACGACCACCGGCCGGCGACCCGGCTTTCGCCCAGGCGCCAGAGCGGGTGATTGGTGGAGACGCCCGCGAACGCGAGTTGCACCAGGCCGGAGGGCGTGGTCGCATCGCCGTCGCCGCCGCCGGTGTAGCCAAATCCCTGGGAATACTCCAGCCAGGCGAGGTTTCGCTCTTTTACCCAGACAGGCACCGCGATGTTCCAATACCGTTCGGCAGCCATCAACCCGATTGCGCCCCATTGGCTGGCCGAGTTATCCGGAGCCTGATTCCAGCTGTAACGCCACCCGCCGCCGATGTCGCGATAGTCGCTTTGCCCCCAGGCATACATGTCCACCAGATCCTGCATCAGGTCCCGCATCGCCCGCCCGCGAACGCTCACGCCACCAACCGGCGCGACCGCTTCCTGGGGCGTGGCGGCCACCAGCGCGTCCATCACCGGGCCCGTCTCGTAAATGGGCTGCCCGCTGCTGGCGGAGAGGCCGAGCCCGTTCCGATTGCCATCGGGATCGCCGTAGGTTTGCGGATCGATGGCCGCAGAACTGAGATTGGCCAGCAGAAAATCAATTCCGCGCTGCACGGTTTCGACATACGGATCTTGCGCACCATCGTCCGTCATCGGATGGCCGTTTACCGCCAGAGCCTGCACCGCCGAAGCCGTGACGTTGACCAACCACCCGGAGTCGTTCCAATACGCCGCCGGGGTTCCGTCGGGCTGCACATACCGGATCTGCGTTCTGTGCAGCCACCAAAGGCCTTCGTCGATGGCCACGTTCATCTCGACATCGAGCGTCTTTGGCCGGACCAGGATCGGATAGCGATCCGTCAGGATGGTTCCGTCGTTCAGCCGAATTCGGACGGTGGCATAAAACGGCGTGTCATCGGGTGCGGAATAGATGTGCCGCGCCTCCAATCCGTAGGCGGCGGTCTCGGTGGCGGCGGTATTCGTCACGGTCCCGGTGCCATCGCCGAAGTCCCACACGTAATCAAAGGGCGGCATCACGCCGCGCGCGACCGCCTTCAGGGCAACTTCCTTGCCGGCGTAAGTCTCGTGCGGCAGCTCGATGCCGTTGACGATGCGCCACGGAATGGCGACGACGGCGTTGCTCGAGCCCACGTCGACGAGCAGCGACGCGGACGCGCGTTGATCCGCATAATCCGCAACCGTGACCGAGGCGGTGTACCGCCCCGGCCCGGCATATTGATGGATCACGACCGGACCAAACGCCGGGGCGGTGCCGTCGCCGAAGTCCCACGTGTAGCTGGCCACGGCATAGTCGTCCGTGGATCCCGCCGCGCTGAACGTCAGGTTTAACCCGGCGGGCCCGTTGGTCGGCCCGGCGATGAGCACCGTCGGAGGTGCGCCGGTGACGATGGTAAAGCTGGTCGAAGCGACGTTGGTCTGCAGCGAGTGATCCACCACTTCCAGCGTGACGAAATTCCCCGGGTAACCTGCCGCGGCGACCTGGTCGCCCCGCACATAGGCGTTTTCCGCCACCAGATTGTCGAAGCCAAACTCGCCGGCGGCGACGTGCGCGCCGAAACCGAAGTAGGCATCAGTGTAATTGGTGCTGACAAAGATCTCCGCAAACGGAGCGTCGCTGCCCGCCGGGCGCAGAAGATAACGGGCGCCGGAGTCCGGCCGGGCTTCAATGCGAAATTCATAGGACGTTCCCAGCACGTAGTTGGTGACCTGTCCCAGATGGTTGCCCTTCTCGTAAATGCGCACCGCGCCGCTGTCGAAATAAATTGCGTAAACCAGCCGGTCGAAACTGCCGCCGTCGGGAGTGAGATTGCGCAACCCGACCATCGCGTAGGATGTTCCCAGCGACGTGTCGATGCGTCCCTCAATTGCCCCCGCGCGCTGGACGCGGGCCTGGGACGAGAGGAACCACGATTCGGTCCAGCTGTTGCGTCCGGAGATGAGCAGCCGGTCGTCCTGACGCCCATTTGCGATCAGCCACTGGGTGGAATCGATGAACTGGCCGGGAAATTCAAAACGCAGGCTGGGGAACAGCCATCGCTGGTAGAGCAGGCCCCGGTCATCAGTCGACCCTGTGGAACTCAGCGCCCACGGCTGCATGCCTTCCACCACCCGATTCGTGCTTCCGATCACCGCGGTCGGAGCCACGCCCGACACCACCGTCACCTCCTGGGTCACGCTCGCCAGCCGAAATGCGTGATCGTAGGCGGACATGACGAAACGATGAAGCCCCGTCCCGGCAAACCCATGCGTCACTCCGGTGTTCGTGACGAGCAGGCCGTCGTTGAAATCCCAGACGAAATCGAGCGGTCCGGGCCCCCCGCCCGCGGCCACAACGGTCCACGTCCCGAACCAGCGTCCATTCGTGCAGACGGCTTCCGTTAGGAAGCGCGGGCCGTCGATGGCCAAGGTCGCCGGCGGATGCCCGAGCGCAAACGCGTAGGTCGACGGCTGACGCATGGCATTGCCGGCCCAGTCCCGCACCTCCGGGCCGACCGTGAGCGTGTATTCACCGTCGGTCCGCTGTTCCGGGAACGTCAGTCGAAAATCCGCCCGTCCAATCCCCTCGATCCGGGACACACCAATCGTCCCGTTCGGGCCCGTCAACAGCACGTCGTTGGTGTCGAACGTCAGAGGACGGATGGACTCGCTGAACCGGATGTCCACGCTGGCCACTGGCGGGTCGACCCGACCCGCCAGGGATACTCCCACGATGGATGGCGCGGTGCGATCGACGGTCCATTGCGCCGTGTGCCGGCCATTGGCCGGCGTGCTGACGAGCACGCGGACGTTGTCGATGCCCCAGCCTTCGTCGGTGCCGCCCTGCAAATTGCGCCCGTAGAATCCCACCGACAGGACGTCGTTGGTGTGCGGAACGTCCAGCTGAAGGTTCCGGTAAATGGCGTCAGCATAGCCCGGATTGCCAACGAAATTGGAAACACCCACCGCCGGAACCCCCGGGTAACTCTGCAACGCCGGCACATCGGCGGCATTCCGAAACGTGTATTCCCAGACGGGCTGCGGCAGGCCCGCGAGCCGCAGGCCAAAATAATCCGGCCCCGGACCGGTGTCGCCGTCCCAACTGTCGATCGCAGCGAAGTCCCAGACCAGGCGCAACAGTTCGTGCGGCGGGAGATTCGAGAGCGTGAGCAACGCCGACTGGTTGTCGAACTCGCCCAGGAATGTCGTCGTGACTTCGGTCGACGACGTGGTGGTCGCATCCCATTCGTCGCCCACGCCGGTCTCAAAGTCCGCGGTGTAAATCGTGCGGTAACGGCCACCCACCATGGCCTGGCCCGACGCCAAGCTGCGAATGTCCGGACCAATTCCCATCGTGTACATGCCGTCCAACGGCACCAGAGGCCAGCTGACGGCGAAGGTGCGTGCATCGATCTGGGAGAGGGACAGCGAAGCGCTGCTGAGCGCGCCAGTTGGGCTGCGCAGAATCAAGTCCGCGACGGTGAACGACGCAGGCTGGATGGCCTCGCTGAACTGAATCTGCACCCGCGAGACATTGGAATTCACCAGCCCGGCCGGACTCAGGTCCGCAACAAAAAGCCCGGTTGTGTCGAGGGTGAAGACCGCCACCCGGCTCGTCACCACACCGAAAGAGTTGGCGAGAAGCACGTCATAGTTGCCGGCCTGCGCCAGGGTCACGCTGGGCAGGACGAGAGTGGCGTTGGTGGCGCCCGGCAGGCTGGCGCCATTAAACCGCCATTGATAAGTCAGGGGGCCAAACGGAGTCGCCGCCCGCACGCTGAATGGTTGCTGGGCGCCGACCGTGCCCCGGGCGTCCTGGGGCTGCGAAAGAATGGCCGGCAACGCTCCCCAAACAGTGAATTCATACGTGCCGCGCGAGTCGCCGCTGCCGTAGACGATGATCGTGTTGGTGCCACCGCTGGCCAGAGTTCGCGCGCCCCGGCTTCCGTCGTTGAACCAATTGTCGAAGAGCAGGACCCCCTGCGCATCAAACGCCTGCCAGCGGATGGTGTAAGCCGGGATGCTTCCGGCGTTTTCAAAGTAAACGACCTGCCATGGCGCGTTGGTGAAATAATAGTAATCGTAGCGGCCCGGCGTTTCGATCCGTCCGGCGCCCAGCCGGGGAACTCCGTCGGCGACGGTGGTGTTGAGGTCGAGGTTGAACGTCTGGGGCGCGGCCTCCCAAATTTGGAAGGCATAGGTCCCGGCGGCTTCCAGCCCGCCGTAGACGACAAGCGTGTTGGTGCCCGCGCGCCCCAGCACTCGCACGCCCGGATCGCCATCGCTGAATCGCGTGTCGAACTGGGTGACGCCGGAGGCATCGACCAGCCGCCAGGACAACGCATAGGCCGGCGTGCTCCCGAAGCTGTCGAAATAGAGGGTTTGGCCCGGCGCGTTGGTGAATACAAATCGATCCACCGCCCCAAAGCGATCGATGACCCCTGCCCCAACGACCGGCACGTTGTTGCTGACGACGGCACCAATCTCAATCGGCTGCGCAAAGTCGGCAGGCACCGCGCGCAAGCGGAAAGAGTAGGAGCCGACATAATTTGGATCGGCCCCGGCCGAACGAACGACGATCTTGTAGGTCCCGGTCAGGTTCAGGGTGCGCAAACCGGGATCAGATCCATCCAGATAATTTTCGGTGACCACATAATTTCCCGCCGGGTCCAGCACCGACCAGTAGAGGTAGTAAGCCGTTGAGCCGAGATCTTCGAAATACACCTGGGTGCCCGCCGTCGCTTCAAACGTGTAAACATCGCGGGCGCCCGGTGATTCGAGGTTGCCCGCCCCTGGTCCGGGCAGCCCATTCGTGACCGTGGCGCCAATCGCAACGCGAAACGTCTCGTCGAACGGCACGGGCCTAATCCGGAACGAATAGGCACCCCGATAGGCCGGGTGGGCCGAGTACGGCCGGACCGTCACTGTGTAAACGCCGTCGAGGGCGATGCTCACAGCGCCGGGATCATTTCCATCCAACAAATCGTTCTGAAAGAGGTAGCCCCCGCGGGGGTCGCGCACCGACCACGTGAGGTAATAGGCGGATGACCCCAGGTCTTCGAAATAAAGCCGGCTGCCGGCCGTCGCGGTAAAGGTGTAGATGTCTCCCGCCCCCGGCACCTCCAGATTGCCGGCGCCCGCGGCCGGATAGCCATTCGTCACGGTGTCTCCCAGCGTGACGACAAAGGTCTGTTCCGGCGGAACCTCCCAAAGCCGGAACGCGTACGGCCCCTTGTAATCCGGGTTGGCGCCGCTCGGTTGCACCGTGATTCGGTAATCACCATCCAGGTTCAGCGTCCGCAAGCCCGGATCGCTGTCATCCATCAAATCGTTTTGGATCAGGTAATTCCCCAACGGATCTTGTACCGACCAGTAGAGATAATACGCGGCCGAACCCAGGTCCTCGAAGTAGACTCGCGTCCCGGCTGCGGCGTGAAATATATACGTGTCCCGCGCGCCCGGCACTTCGAGGTTGCCCGCGCCCAACACCGGCAGCCCGTTCGTCACGGTATCCCCGACCGCAATGGTATAACTGCCGTCCGGTGGCATCGGGCGAAGTCGAAATGAATAGGGACCCACGTAGGCCGGGTTCTCTTGATGCGGCTGCACGACCATGGTGTAGGTCCCGGTCATCCGCAGCGAAAGCCGGCCCGGATCGCCGCCGTCGAGGAATTTCGAAAAGATCGCCGCACCGCTGGGGTCGTAAAGGGTCCAGACCAGGTAGTAATTGGCCGAACCCAGATCTTCAAAGTAAATCTCCGTCCCCGCGTTGGCGGTGAACACGTAAAGATCGCGAGCGCCGGGAGCTTCGAGATTGCCGGCACCCAGCGCGGGAACGCCATTGCTGACGAGCGTGTCCAGCGGGATGGAGAACCGCTCCACCAGGGTCGGCGAGTTGGTGATGGCACCCGCGGCATTGGTCACGGTCAGAAGTTGAAAGCCATAAGTGCCGACGACATCGCCCGAGCCATAGACGCGAATCTGGTTCGTGCCGGCGACCGGGAAATACCACGTGCCGGGATCGCCCCAATTGAAGTGCCAGGTGAAAAACTCCCGCCCGTTCGCATCGCGCATCTGCCAGTAAATTTCGGCGCTGGTCCCGAGGGAATCGAAGAAGACAAATTGCCCCGCCGCATTGGTGAAGGTGTAAACGTCAATCGCTCCGGGCGTCTCGATGCGGCCCGCCCCGGGCACGGGCAGATCCGGCCGCACGACTTGGTCCGTTGCTATCCCGATCTGTTGCAGCGCCGGGACCACGCGAACACGAAAGGAATAGGTTGCCGTGGTCTGGTCACGCGCATAGATGCGGAGTCGATTGGTCCCGGCATCGCTCAAGGTGATCGCACCGGGATCGCCCTCGGTCAAATCGCGGTCGAACCAGATCCGACCGCCGGCATCGAGCAGTTGCCAGCGCACGCCGCCCGGTGCGGAGAGGAGGTCGAAATAGACCACTTGGCCCGGTGAATTGGTGAAAGCGTAAACATCCACCGCTCCGGGAGTCTCGAGGCGACCAGCTCCGGGCGCGGGCGCATCGGCCCGCACCGGCTGGTCGATGGCAATGGAAAATGTCTGGGGAGGAGGCACCGCGCGGACCCGGAAGGAGTAGCTGCCGGTGGCATCGCTGACGCCATAGACCCGGAGGGTGTTGATCCCAGCCGTCGGCAAGGTCACAGATCCCAAATCGCCTTCGGACAGGTCTCGATCGAACAGTTCCGTGCCCCGCGCATCCCACAGGCGCCAGCGGATCGAGCCCGGACCCGCCAACACGTCGAGGAACACAAGCTGGCCGGGCGCGTTCGTGAACGTATAAAGGTCGACCGCACCAGGCGTCTCCAGATAGCCGGCTCCCGGCGCCGGCACATCCAGGGACACCGGCTGATCGATCGAGAGCGTGAAGCTTTGCGCATCCGGCACCGCCCAAACGGTGAAGCCGTAGGTCGCCACGGTGGCGTCCAGCGTGTAAACCCGAAGGCGGTTCGTTCCGCCCGCCGCCAGAGTAAAGAGGCCCGGATCGCCGCCCCAGATCGGCCAGCCCGAAAAAATCTCCCGCCCCAGCGCGTCCGTCGCCTGCCAGTAAACATTCCCCGGACGATCGAACGCGTCGAAAAAGACTACTTGTCCCGGGGCGTTGGTGAAAGTGTAGACGTCCACATCGCCGGGGCTTTCGATGTAACCCGCGCCGAACTCCGGTAGGTCAAGCGCGACCGGCTCGTTCAGTTCAATGGCCATCTCCCCAATCTCGGGCACCGCCATGAGCCGAAACCCGTAGGTGCCCGTCGACGCCCCATAGCCGTAAACCCGCACTTCGTTGGTCCCCCCCACCGGCAATGTCAACTGGCCGGCGTCGTAGTACAAATCCGTATTTGCCGGCAGCAGCTCACGGCCGGTCGCGTCCGTAATCTGCCAATAGAGCGCCTCGCCCGATCGCCCAAACGAATCGATGAAGATCTTCTGTCCCGCCTGGTTGGTGAACGTATAGATGTCCACAGCCCCGGGAAGTTCAATTCGCCCGGCACCCGGGACGGGAACGCCATCACCGACGTCCTGTCCGAGCGCGATGGGAATTCGATTCGGCGCCGGGACCGCCGTGATCCGAAAGCCGTAGGTGCCGGTGGAGCCGCCGACACCGTAGACCCGGATTCGGTTCGTGCCTCCGGCGGGCACCGTCATGAACCCGGGATCGCCGGAGTTGAAATCCCGATTAAAGAGCGAACGCCCGGCCGAATCCAGCGCCTGCCAGTTAATCCCGCCGGAGCTCCCGAACGAATCGAAGTTGAGCACCGCGCCCGCGGGTGCCGAAAGCGTGTAAACATCCTCCTCGCCCGGCGACTCCAATCGCCCGGCGCCGCTGGCCGGCTGGCCATCGACCACCGCGTCGCCCAAGTGAATTTCGAAGGCCGCGGATCGGCCGCGCAACGCGGCCAATAAAAACGCCAGCAGAACGACAATACGCGATGCGGCCGGCCAACCGCCACGCCCGCGTTTCATGAGGTTGAAGAGTTCACGGTATCCCGGCTGTCCGTGCCGCCTTGCAAACTGGAATCGTGTCGAGATGCCAGCACGCGTTCTCGGATTGTTCAAGACCAAAGTCGGCCTTCTCCGATTCGGCAATCCGAATTCAAAAATCACCAATCACCAATGCGTCCATTTGGGACTTCCTGCCGCTCCATGAACCGGACGGTAGGGCGCCCCGCACCGCGGGACGCCGCCAGTGCGGACCGCCAGTGCGAATCTCCGGCTGGCGGCGGCTTCGGCCGGACGGAGCTCTGAGCGAAGGAGGGAGCGCCAGCCTGCGATGCTCGCGTTCATGGCCGGTGAGCAGGTCCAAATGGAACAAGAAGCTCTCCCCATGAACCTCCGTTCGGGGTGTCCCGCAATGCGGGGCTGAAAGCTGGCCAATTTCCAATGGCTGGGATTATTCCAGCCGTTGGCCGTTCCTACGCTTCTGCGGTCGAGGACGCCCGCACCCCGGGTTAATGGTCCCGACTCACGTCCCTTTTTGGAGGTCCGTCCTCCCCATGAACCCCGTCGCCCGCTGCTCCAAAAACTTCCCGCACGAACCGGACGTTCTCCACGTAGCTCTCGACGAGATTGCGCCCCGGCGGCACGGCTCCTTCAATCTGCATCGCCCCTGCATACCCGATGTCCGCCAGGGCCGCCCGGACTTTGCGCAAGTCGACCTTGCCGTGCCCGAGCAGCGCGCCATTTTCCTTGAGGTGCACCTCACAAATTCGCCCCTGCTTTCCGAGCCAGCGGATCTCCTGAAAAATATCGTAGCCGCGGTCCGTCGAATTGCACACGTCGTAATACACCTGCACGGCCGGGGAGCCCACGCGCTCGATGATCCGGACGTGTTCCTCCGCGCTCAGCCAGCTTTCGATCCCCAGCGTCACACCGGCGCGTTCGGCCGCCGGCGCGACTTCCTTCAGGCGGCGAACCGTCTCGCTGGTGCCCGCGGAATCGTTTCGCAGATCATTTCGACCGAAGAACGCCAACAGCACGACCCGACAGCGGAGGGCCTGGCAAACGTCGATGCTGTCCCGCACCCAGGCGATGGTCCGTGGATCGCTCTTGTAGGGAATCTCGTTCAGCTCACCGATGGCCAGGGACAGGATGGACACGCCCAGCCGCCGGGCTTCGGAGCGGTAGCGCTCCTGAACTTCGGGCTGCCTCAGGCGCATATTGTCCGCGGCGCTGCCCAAACTCACCTGAACGCCATCCAGCCCAACTTGGCGAGCCACGCCCAATGCCGCGGGATCGGCTGTTTTCCCCAACGACCAGTCGCAGGCGCCCACGGCATTTCGTTTTGGCGCGGCTGCGCCGGAAATCCCGACCCACGGGATAAGGGTCAAGCCCGCGAGCGCTCCCCTGGCAAACTGGCGGCGGGAAAGTTGCATGCCTGAAACTCAACCGTTCGCACCCAAACCCGGCGTTGACGACGGTCAACATTCCAACGACCTGGCGAGATGCGGCGGCACACTGGACGGGTGGGCCCGCGCGAGCGGAGGGCCTTCCCAGGGTAAAAATGGAGGCTAATGCTTCGCTGGCCGGTGACGATAGAACGCGTGACGTCTATGGCGATGGGGCCCGACGCTTTGGCCGGGCGCATCTCCAGCCTGACGGGGGAACAGCCGGGGCAGCAGGTGACGACGCGAACGACTGTGGACTGGTGACGGCATCGGTCCGTGTGCGCCTATGAAAACACTGACCATTCGCAAGCTGCTTTTTCTCGGTTTCGGAACAGTTCTGACCGTGGTGGCCGCCCTCGGCCTGCTCACCATCACGGGCTTCCGGTCCATCGATCGTCATGCGTATGCGTTGTTGTCCAGCGAACTGCCAGCCGCCCTGGCGGTGGACAACGTCCAGGATCACATCAAGGAAAACTTCGGCCTGGTCCAGGCGCTGTTGCACGCCACGAACCAGGTGGAGTTGGGCAGGGAAATCGCCGAAAACGACGCCGCCATCGACACGGGAATTCGGAAGCTCGAAGAGTTGACCGCCGCTGATTCGTCGGCGGTGGTGAGCACGTTGAAAGCCAGGCGCACTGCGCTGGGCGATGCGTTCCAGGAGTTCCGGCGCCTGAGCGCCGCGGGGGACGCAACCGGGGCGGCGGACTGCAGCCGAACGCAGGTGTTGCCGGCGTTCCATGCGATTGAAGAATCCCTCGATCAAATGTCGAGGCAGAGCGAAGCCGCGTTGGCCCAGGCCGTGGAACGGGAAGCGGTCGCAGCGCATCGCGGCACCCGCACCACCTGGGCTGGGCTGGCGGCCGCGCTGTTCGTCGCCTTGGGCGCTTCCTGGCTGGTCGCCCGGGCCACCAACCGCACCCTGCGCAACCTGACCTACACCCTCAGCGAGGGCGCCCTGCACGTGGCGTCCGCTTCCAACGAAATTTCGTCGGCCAGCATGGCGTTGGCCGAAGGCGCCACCGAACAGGCGGCCAGCCTCCAGGAATCCAGCGCGTCCCTCGAACAAATGACCAGCATGACCCGGCGCACGGCCGAGCACGCCCAGGAGGCCAGCGCGGCTGCGGATCGAACCCGGGCGTCGGCCGATGCCGGCGCCAAGCAGGTGGAGACGCTGCTTGCGGCGATGGACGCGGCCCGCAAGGCCAGCGAGGACGTGACCAAGATTTTGAAGGACATCGACGAGATTGCGTTCCAGACGAACATCCTGGCGTTGAACGCCGCGGTGGAGGCCGCCCGCGCCGGCGAGGCCGGGGCGGGTTTCGCCGTGGTGGCCGATGAGGTTCGCAATCTCGCCCAGCGGTCAGCGCTGGCCGCCCGCGAAACGGCGGGACGTCTCGACGACAATGTGCGTCGCAGCCGCGAAGGCATCACGCTCAGCGGCGAGGTGTCCCGCAGCTTCGCCGAGATTCGGGACAATATCCGATCCTTGAGCGAGATCGTGGCCGGCATCGCCACCGCCTCGAAGGAGCAAAGCGAGGGCATCAGCCTCCTGAGCACGGCCGTCAGCCAGATGGATCGCGTCACCCATGCGAATTCCGCCAGCGCCGAGCAAACCGCCAGCGCCAGCGAGGAACTCAACAGCCAGGCCGCCGTCCTCAACCAGGCCGTCCGCACGCTCGAACAGATGGTCGGAGGCACAGCCGCCCGGCCGACACCGTCCATTGCCCCAAAGGTCGCCAACCGCACGCCCGTCCCCGCCGCGCCCGCAGCCAAGGCTGCCGTCGCCGCGCGCACAAAACCCGCCGGCGCACCCAAGGCGCCCGAGCGCCCGGCCAGCCCGCGCACCTCCTGGCCCGGCGACGTCACCGATTGGGAAGGAACATTTCCGATGGAGCCCCCAGCTGCCTCCACCCGCACCCACCAGCCGCCGGTCTCAGGCTCGGCGCCCGATCGCAGCTTCTGACGGCTGGTCAGACCTCAACCCACTTGCCCGGCACGGGCGCCGGATAGCGCCCGTCCGCGTCCGCCTGGACCGGCGCCGGACTGCTCGCCGTCAGCTCGTCCGCGTTCGGACAAAACCGGAACCGGGACTTTTGCATTTCGTCCCAGGTGATGGTCCGCCCCATGTGCACCGCCGCCCGCCCCATCATGGCGCCGAGATTGGATGCCGCGGCGCGAGCCACCTCGTTGTGGCGTTTGTTGTGCCGGATGGCGTCGAGCAAGACGTCCCACTCCGCCTGCCAGGGGTTCACCGTCTCCTTCGCCGGACGCCACGCCACGTTGTTCCGTTCCGTGCGCTGGTCCTTGTAGATGAAACAATCCGGGGCATGGGTGTCGCCGGAGAACTTCGCGGCGGCCGTGGTGCCGTGCAGGAAGGTTGCGAACTCGGTGTGGCAATTCGGGATGTAGCGCCCGGTCACCATCGCCTTGCTGCCGTCGGCAAACGTGAACTCGATGGAATAGCTGTCGAGGTTCTGGCTGGCGTCCGTGCTGCCGGCAAAACGGCCGCCCACCCCATGGGCGGACACCGGCCAGCCGTCCTTGACCCAGAAACACTCGTCCATCTGGTGAATCATCAGCTCGATGAAGATGCCGCCGGACGACCACATGAACTGGTACGGGTGCCCGGGGCTTAACTGCCACAGCAGCTCGTTCTGCGTCTTCGCAAACGGGGGCATGAAATATCCCGAGTCCATCCGATAAGCCCGGATGTTCAGCACGTCGCCAAGGGCCCCCGCCCGCACCTTCTCAATCATGGCCTGGCGAGCAGACGAGTGGCGGCACATCAGCCCGCAGGCCACCTTGAGGCTCTTCTTCTCGGCCAGCTCATTGGCCTTCAGCAACCGATGGATGCTGCCCGGGTCCGGCCCGAAGGTTTTTTCCATGAACACATTCAGCCCCTTCTCCACCGCATACTCGTAGTGCTGCGCGCGAAACGACGAGAAGGTGGTGAGCAAGGCCACATCCCCCGGCCGCAGGCAATCCATCGCCCGCCGATACGCGTCAAAGCCGAGAAACCGCCGCTCCGCCGGCACGTCGACCCGATCTCCCAGGCTCTGCCGCAACACCGCGTGTTTTTCGTCGAGGCGGTCCGGCCGGATGTCAGCCATGGCCACCAGCTTGATCCGGCCGGTGGCCAGCTCCCCCGGCGACGCCTGGCGGCCCGAGGTGTCGCCAAGCACCAACCCGCCCGCCGACATCGCGTTCGCCACCGCCCCGGACCCGCGCCCGCCGCAACCGATCAGGGCCAGCTGGATGGTGTCGTCCGCCGCCGCATGCACGTGCGGCAGCACCACGCCGGCCAGCGCCGACGCCGCCACCACGCGACCGGAGGTTTTGATGAACTCGCGCCGGGACGAGCTCAGGGTGGATTCGGTGAGACGTGATTTGGTTAGGTTGGGCTCAGTGGTCATATCGCCATTTGGACGGAAGCCGCCCCGCTCCGCTTCGAATCACCGTCCGCCGATCGCCCCGACATAACGGCCCAGCCAGTAGCCCAGGAGAAATTCGTCGCCGGGAAAGTCGGTCCGCTCGTCACCCTGATCGAGAATGAACGGCTGGGTGTTGATCCGCGCGATGAGGCGCTCGCCCGGCGGAAGCAGTTCCGCCAGCTCGCGCCGCATGAAGTTGGGGGGCAGCTTGTGCACATCCCGCCGGTGCGAATTCGTCATCCGCCACGCAATCGTGTCCAGCGGGGTGCCGCGCAGCGTCCAGACCGCGCCCGCCGCATCGAACTCGCGCCCGCCACACGCCGCGAAGATGAAGTTCCAGATCGGATATCGTTCCGGGCGTTCGAACTGCCAGTGGTCCGCGACGGCCGCGAGATACCTGGCCCGCAATTCGTCCGTGAACGCGAACCGCACGAGAGGCCAGTAGATGAAAAACGCCAGCTCGTCGTCGCTGTGATTCCATTCATTGCCCATGTCATCGCCGCGAAAGACGAATCCGCGGGTCGGGCCGACGAGTTTCATCGGGCTCAGGATGTTGGTCAGGTAACCGTGGCGTTCAAACAGCTCGTAGGCCCGGGCCCGATAACGGTCCTGCCCGCTCATCCGCCAGGCCAGCTGCAACGCCGCCACGATCTCGCTGCTGTTCAGGCGCCGATCGAAAATGGTCGGCGGATACCAATTCACGTACTCCGGATGCCAGCGCCCCCACAATGTCGGCTGGCCGTCGACGTCCACCAGGTAAAGCCCGTGCTCCAGGATGTGGTCCACCACCGGCAGCCAGTTGGCCGCCACTCGCGCGCGCTCCGCGTCGTTCGTCGCCACCAGTTCCCACATGACGGCGTGGGCAAAACACTGCGAGGTGATCTCGTCGCTGCTCGTGTGTCCCTTCCATTCCCACCCCGGGTCCGGCGCATCCCGCCACCGATCAACATCCGAGAACTTGAACCCCCGCCGCTCAAACGTCCGCGCCGGAAATCCCGTGTTGGTGTGGATGCGCTGCAGGCGCTCGAGCGCCCCAAAGGTCTCCCACGCCATCCGCCGGATCTCCTCCTCCCGCGTCACCGCGTAACGCGCCCCCAGCGAGCCCAGGTAATAGCTCGTCCAACCCCCGTCGTTGTCCGTGTCGATCATCTCGCTCCGCGTGATGTCGCCCGCCACCAACAGGCGCCGCTCCGCCGTCAGGCCAAAGCGAATGTTCCGCGAACGGATCTTCCGATGAAACCAGGCCGCCTTCTCCGCCAGCGTCGTCCGCCGAAACTCAATTCGGTTCAGCCCCGTCCGCGTCAGAACCCACAGGTGACCGTCCCGGTCGGTCGCGAGATCAACGACGAAATCGTCGCGCAGCCAGCGGTGGCCGGCAAAATACCGGAAACGCGGCGGCTCGATGCCGGGAGCAACGGGCGTCGCGTAGCGCGCAGCGCCCGTCCGTTCGAACAACGCCCCGCGCGGCCCGCCCCACCACACACCGCCCTCCACCGGCCAGCGCACGGTGACCTCCGGCCACGGCGCCCCCGCCGGCGCCGTCAACGCCACCGCAGGTTCAGACTCGACCTGCACGCGCCCGTCGGTGGCGAACGCGAGGCGCGCGTTCGCCGCCGGCGGCACCGGCCCGAACGGCGCGCCATTCCTTCCGTTGGAAAGCCAGTGGTCGTCGAAGAGGTAATACAGATCTCCCTCCGGGGAGACCGCCAGATCCCGCGGCACCCGCCCCGTGAGCGGCCGAAAGCTGCGGTCCAACGCCAGCGTGTCGTCAAACACGCGGGCCACGCCGCGGTCGGTCAGCACGTAGACCACGTTCTCCTTGTCCACCGCCAGCTTGCGATAGACCACGTTAGTCAATTCCGGCGAGTGGCGGATGCCCACCGCGACCTCCTGCCAAAACGGCTCATCGACCATCGCGCCCGCGCCCATCGTCACGCCAGCGCCCACCCAAAACCCAATGAATATCCACAGCACGAAACGCATGCGCGGAGTCAATCACACCACGCGCGGCCGGGTCAGCACCAATCCCGCGGCCGGATCCGACGCGCCGTCGACCAGGCCATCGTCCTGCGGCGGACAACCCGAGCTCGCGACCCGGACGGTGCGGGTTCGACTTCAGGAGTCCAAACGGCTCGTGGGACAACGGACGTCTCCGACTGCCACTGGAATTCGGGACGAAGACCGCAGGCTGCAGTGACGTCGAACTGCAGCATTCGCGGTCACCGCTCGGCGGATCCGGGTGCGCAAAACCGACACAACGCTGCCACCGGTTGATCCTTAACTCATGAAAACGTTTCGCCCCCTCGTTGTTCTGGCCCTGGCTGCGCTGGCCATGGCCGCCCATTTCGACGCCCGGGCCGCCTCCCCGCGCACCCTGGCCAAGGCCGAGGATGAAGTGGCCACGCATTACGCCGGGGCCACGCCGGAGGTGAAGGAGTATGTGCTTTGGACGGCACGCTCGTTCGGCGGTGGCGGCCTCTGGCTGCCCGAGGATGCCCTGGCGGACATGTCCGCGGACGACCGCGAACAGAAGATTCAGTATTTAGTGAAATTATTCGCCGAGGCGGAATACGGTCGTCACCTCTGCGCCAGCCTGGCCGAGGCCGGCGCGCTCAAGGACAAGCGACTGATCCCCGGACTGATCAAGGTGGCCGGATTTCACGATCCCGGCCGCGACTACGATTGTCGCGCGAAATGGATGGCGGTCGCCGCGCTCGCGCGCCAGGACGCGCCGGAGGCGGTGCCGGTTTTGGTGGGCGCGGTCGACCACGGCAACCAAAACACACGGCTGTGGGCTCGCGCGGCCTTGTGGCGGCAGACCGGCCAGGACTTCAAGCAGGACAAAGGAGCCTGGGCCAAATGGTGGCGGGACTCCGGCCACACGGCCATCGGGGAGACGTTCCTGCGGCCGTATGAGCCGCCCACCGCCGCCAAAAAGTAAAAGTAACCGTCACCGGCTCAGGGTGCGCCGGTCACCCAGGTCGCCGAGGTCGCCCCAATCGCTTCACCAGACCGGCTCGAGAATGTCACACCGGAACCGGTTTCAAACCCAACGCCTCGGCCACTACCCGATCCACCGACAGCCGATCCCCGCTTTTCCGCCGGTTCAGGCCAAAGCCTTCGTCCCAACCCCACACCGCCCATCCGATTTTCTGTTCCGCCAGGACGGCCCCGAAATCCCGAAACCAGTTTGCCCGATGCTCCGGGCGGGCGAAGAGGGGCAGCGCGCCAAATTCGCCGCAGTAGAGCGGCACGCCGTTCTGTCGGCCCCACTCCGCCGCCTTCCGAAAACGGGCTGCGATCGTCTCCCGGTTCCAGCGCGCGGCGCCGTACTTTTCCAGGAGGTGCGCGGACTCCGGGTGGTCCGCCAGCGCCGCCAACAACGGGGCGACAGCTTCCGGGCTCGACGGGTAGGGCACGCCCCGCAACGGCTTCAGGTTGTCCCCCGCCCACGTGGCGCCTTGATGGGTGAATGGAAACGGATCGTAACAATGAAACGAATAGACCACGTTTCGATCCGGCAGCAGCTTGAGCTTTGGCAATCCGTCGATGCCGCCCCAATTGACTCCGGACGTCACCAGCGTGTGCCCCGGCGCCCGCGCACGAATCGCCTCCGCCACGCGCAGATTCAACTCATCCCACTCCCCCTCCCGCTTCGCGAACACGGGCTCGTTGAGGATCTCCAGCAGAGTCAGGTCCGGATCAAAGGCCGCCAGTCTTCCGGCCAGCTCGCCCCAAAACCTAACGAAGGCCGCCTGCCACGCCGGATCCAACTCCGCGTCCCGATCCTCGTTGTGCAGGTCGACCATCACCAGCAACCCGGCGCGCTGCAACCGCTGAACCGCCGAGAACAGCAACGCTCCCGTCTCGGCCCGAATGGCCCCGCCGGCTTCATCCAGGATCACCTTCGGCGCCACGCACAGACGGACGTGCTTCAGGCCCATCGACGCCATTGCTTCCACCTCTCGATCCCCGATGTAGCGATCAAAGTGTTCGGTGGACTTGCTTTGGGGAAATCGGAACCAACGGCACACATTCGCGCCGCTGGCCAGGCGCGCGCGACGAATCGCCGGAACACCTGCCGCCGGTGGCGATGGCGACTCGCGCACCAGGACGCACCCTCCGCCAGACAAGGCCAGGCCGGCCGCCGCCAAAAACTCCCGCCGGGTCCAACTCCGCGCACCTTCCTTCGATCGTTTCATATCCAACCGACGCCCCAACCGCACGCCATTCGGAATTTTTTCGCGCCGTCCATCACCACCCGCCCGGCTGTCTATTCCGGGACGGGATCGCCGCGATGGATCGTTTTGTCCTCCCAGCCGGCGGTGTCGGTCGCCGGATCATAGGTGAGCACGCGCTCGGCGCTGCGCGGCGCGGGCGGGTCGTCGCGACGCGGCAGCCAGCGGCGGTGTTCGGCCAATCGGGCCATTAACCCGGCTCGGGCGCCTGGCTCCGTCGGGATCGCCGCCACCAGGTTCGTCCACTCGTGCGGATCGCTTCGTTCGTCGTAGAGCTCCTCCGTTCCGTCGGCGTAGCGAATGTATCGCCAGTGTTCGCTGCGCACGGCGTGGTTGCCCTGATTGTGCGTGGTGATCGCCGGGCGGGTGCGCGGCGCAGAGGCATCCTCCAACTGCGGTCGCAGGCTGACCCCCTCCAGGTCTCCCCGCGGCGGCAGCGCGCACAGGTCGATCAGCGTCGGATAAACATCCAGCAGCTCCGCGGGACGGGAGCAGCGTTGGCCCGGCCTGACTCCCGGCCCGGCAAAAATCAGCGGCACGCGCGTACTGCGTTCCCACAAGCTGTTCTTTCCCGAGATGCCTTTCTCTCCCAGATGCCAGCCATGATCGCCCCAGATGACCACCACCGTGTTTCCGGCCAGCCCGGCTTCGTCGAGCGCGTCCAGCAGACGCCCGACTTGGGCGTCCACAAAACTGACGCAGGCAAGATAGCTTCGCACCAGGTTGCGCCACTGGCCGCTCTCGCGGAGCCAGCGCAGGCGCGGCTCAGGCAGGTGCCAGTGCAGATACCAGGAAAAGGACGGCAGGTCGCCCCGATCGTCTTCCTTCACCGGCGGCAGCACCCGGTCATCGTCCGGGTAAAGATCGAACCATTTTTGCGTGGCGTAACACGGTACGTGCGGCAGGAAAAAACCCGCCGCGAGAAAGACCGGCTGCTGCGTCGACGCTTGGCGCAGTTGTTCCACGGCCCACGTCGCAACGCGATAGTCGCCCTTGTCCTCATCGCGGTGCGGAAACGTGCCCCAATCCAGTCGTTCTGATCATCGATCGCAATGAACAGAACATTCGGCCGAGGCGCGGCCGCGGCGGGCGCCGCCCGGCACTCCGCCGGCAACCCGCCGATCCAGAGAAGGGCCGCCGCCAACAAAAGATTAATTCCGGCCCGGCCCGAAAGCCGCAATCGCGCCGTGAGCCCAGGAAGACGCGGGTCACACCGCGATCGAGGGACCCCGGGCCGTGGCATGGTCAGTGGCATGCGCGGGAGATTACGGTTCCGGCCGGAAAGAGCGAGCACGCCGTCACGTCCCGCCACGCCAGGGCTCCAACCCGGGCGCGACCGCCGACCTTCTCCAGCCGAATCCCAATCCTGCCTTTTCAAACCGGCGCCATCTCGCTATGCCTCCCCGGTGCAGCCGCTCCACCATCGCGACGCCAATCGACAGGCCTGGGACGAGCGCGTCCGGCGGCAGGCGTCGCACACCATCCCTGTGACACGGGCCGAGCTGGAAAATCCCCATGCCATCATCGATGATCTCGGCTGGCTCGGCGGCAACGTGCGCGGACAGCAAGTCCTTTGTCTCGCGGCCGGCGGAGGGCGGCACGCGATCCTGTTCGCCGCCGCCGGCGCCACCGTCACGGTCGTCGACCTCAGCCCGGCCATGCTCGCGCTCGATCGCGAACGGGCCGTCTCGTTCGGCTTGTCGGTCCGAACCCTCGAGGCGTCCATGGACGATCTGTCGGCGCTCGGCGACGCCTGTTTTGACATCGTCATCCAGCCGGTCAGCACCTGCTATGTGCCCGACGTTTCTCCGGTGTATCGCGAGGTCGCGCGGATCACCGTGCCCGGCGGCGTTTACATCAGTCAGCATAAGCAGCCAGCCACCCTGCAGGCCCAGCTGCAGCCGGGCCCCGACGGCCGGGGCTACCTCGTGGCCGAGCGTTACGACCGCACCGGCCCCCTGCCCCACGTCCTGACGGAATGCGAACACCGTGAATCCGGCACCGTGGAATACCTTCACCGCTGGCAGGAGCTGATCGGCGGCCTTTGCCGGGCGGGCTTCGCCATCGAAGATCTCATCGAGCCAAATCATGCCAACCCCGCGGCTTCGCCCGGCTCGATGGGCCACCGCGCCTGCTACCTGCCGCCATTCGTGGCCGTGAAAGCCCGCCGAGATCGGGCCGGAGCCGGAGCCGGCCCGCGCCTGTGGACGCCCTGACATGGCCTACCGCATCACCGACGAATTCACGCCGGAGAATCCCTCCGATGAGGAACTGCGGCGCCTGCGCGCCCTGCTGCGGGAGGGCGAGCCTCATGAAAAACAGGCGGCCGCGGAACGACTCAGCGTGCTGCGTGCCGAGCTGGTTCTAACCGAGTGTCTGTCCGCCCCCAGCGAAGTCACGGTGCACCTCGCAAGCAGGGCGCTCTGGGAATGCTGGCTGAACGAGGCGGGCACCGAAGCGCGCCACGAGATGGACCGGGCGGCCGCCTTGATGGAGGCCGGCCGGCTGGACGCGGCCCTGGCGCTCTTTGAGCAACTGGCCGAAGCAAATCCGGGCTGGGCCGAGCCGCTCAACAAACAAGCCACGGTCCTGTACCTTCTCGGCCGGCACCTGCCGAGCCTGCGCCTGTGCCGGAAGGTGCTTGAGCTGAAGCCGCACCATTTCGGGGCGTGGAATGGACGGGCGCTCTGCGCCGCCCAGCTCGAAAAATGGCGCGAGGCCCTGCGCGCAGCGCGGGAGGTGCACCGTCTCATGCCGACCACGCCGGGCTGCCTCGACCTGATTGAGCTGGCCGAAGCCCGGCTCCGGGGCGAGGAATGACCCAACGCGCGGACCCGCCGTAGCGCACGCGTCCTCGCGTGCAGGTCCGGCGGCCTCCCGGCCGCCCAGTCCAGAAACTGCTTCGCTTCACCGCGTTCGCACTTGCGACGCAGGATGCGTCGTTACCTGCCGGCGGGACGCCGGCGCTACTCCCCGGTAGCGCACGCGTCCTCGCGTGCAGGTTCGGCCTCCTCCGCGGTCCCAGCGACGCAAGGATGCGTCGCCACCTGCCGGCGGGACGCCGGCGCTACTTCCCCGGTAGCGCACGCGTCCTCGCGTGCAGGTCAGGCGGCGTCTCGCCGCCCGGTCCAGAAACCGCTTCGCTTCACCGCGTTCGCACTTGCGACGCAGGATGCGTCGTCACCAGCCGGCGAGGACGCCGGCGCTACTCCCGACCGTAGCGCACGCGTCCTCGCGTGCAGGTTCGGCGGCCTCCCGGCCGCCCAGTCCCAGCGACGCAGGATGCGTCGTCACCTGCCGGCGGGACGCCGGCGCTTCGCCAAAGCTTGCGCATCGCGCCGGCCCGCCGTAACCATCGGCGGCATGGCTGAGACACCTTCATCCTTCGATCTCGTGGTTATCGGCGGCGGGCCCGCCGGCACCAGCGGCGCCAGCGCAGCTGGCCTGTTAGGCAAGAAAGTGGCTTTGATCGAGCAGGCATCCCAGCTGGGCGGGGCCGGCATCAATACCGGCACGATCCCGAGCAAAACGCTCCGCGAAACGTCCCTCATACTCTCCGGCTGGCGCTCGCGCCGCCTGTTCGGCGTGGACCTCTCCCTGCGCCGCGAAGCCACCATCGGCGAGTTCATGTACCACGAGGAGCGCGTGACCCGCACCGAGCGACGGCATGTCGAGACGACCCTCGGCCGCCTTGGCGTCGTGCGCCATCACGGCAAGGCCAGCTTCGTCGACGCCCACACCTTGTGCGTGACTCATCCCGAGGGCGGCGCCGAAACACTCGTGCGCGGGGAGAAGATTCTCATCGCCACCGGATCGTCGCCCGTTCACCCGCCCGGGTTTCCCTTCGCGGACGAGCGCGTGCATGACTCCAACGAGATCCTCAGCCTGAAGACCATACCCAAGCGGCTCGCCGTGGTCGGCGCCGGGGTCATTGGCGCGGAATACGCCGGAACCTTTGCGGCGCTGGGCACCCAGGTTCATCTCATCGACGGCCGCAACTCCCTGCTGCCATTCCTCGACCTCGACGTCTCGCGCGCGCTTGAGTCCGCAATGAAAACCAACGGCGTGCGCTTTCTCTGGGGGGAAAAGGTGGTCCAATGCGACACCTCCGCGCCCGATCTTCGGCTCACGTTTGCCTCCGGCCAATCCTTGATCTGCGACGGCGTGCTGGTCTGCGCCGGCCGGAGCAGCAACACCCAGGACTTGAACATCGGCGCCGCGGGCCTGGTCCCGGGGGAACGCGGCTTGATTCCCGTCGGGCCCTGCTATCAGTCCGTGCACACGCCGAATATTTATGCTGCCGGCGATGTCATCGGCTTTCCGGCCCTGGCGGCGACAGGGATTGAGCAGGCCCGCGTGGCGGTCAGCCACGCTTTCGGCGAGACGATGAAATGCGACATCGCGCCCCTCCTCCCAACCGGCATCTACACCATCCCGGAGGCCAGCATGGTTGGCGACACCGAGGCGACCCTCGTGCAGAAGGGCGTGCCGTATCTGATCGGCCGCGCACGCTACCGCGACATCCCCCGGGGCGACATCATCGGCGACCAGACCGGTTTCCTCAAACTGCTCTTCCATCGGGAAACCCTGCGCCTGCTTGGGGTCCACGTTCTCGGCGAGCACGCCACCGAGGTGGTTCACATCGGATTGGTGGCGATGCTGGCCGAGGCCACGGCCGAGCTGTTCAATCGCGCGTGTTTCAATTACCCGACCCTGGGTGATCTCTACAAATACGCCGCCTACGACGCGCTCTGGCAGCGGCGCCAGCGGCAAAAGGCCGGAGCCAGCGTCGAAGTCGGCGCCAGCGCCACCGCACGGCCTGAATAGGGCGGCCGGGCGCCCGCCGCGTAGCGGCCGTCCGGATTTCCTCTTGGCATTCCCGTCTCCTGGCCTAGACTCACCGCACTTGTGACTGTCCGGGTCACGCCCGTGTCCTTCGACACTGGAAAGCCGGTCCCACTGCCAAATCAACGCGCAGGAGATCGCCGAAATCTGGAACGAACGTTTTTATGGATGTGAAATTACCGAAACTCGGTGAAACCGCCGAGGGCGGCACCGTGGTCAGCGTTCTGGTCCGGGAAGGAGACACCGTCTCCGCCGGCCAGACCATCCTGGAGCTCGAGAACGAAAAGGCCGTGGCGCCCATTCCGTCCACGGCGGCAGGCGTGGTGACGAAGCTTCGCGTCAAGGAAGGCGACCGCCTCAGTGTCGGCCAGATCATCCTCACGGTGGAATCTTCCTCCGCGGCCGGGCCCGCTCAGAAGTCGGCCGCCCCGCCGGCGGCTGCGCCGGGCACGGCGAAAGCGCCGCCTGCGCCCGCGCGCCCGGCCCCCGCGCCCTCTGCGCCTGTGGAGGCCACCCCGGCGGCGGATGTCGACCAGGACACGCCCGCTGCGGATGCCCCGGTTCCACCCGCCTCGCCGGAAATTCGGCGCATCGCGCGCGAGCTCGGGCTCGACCTGCGCCGCGTGCGGGCCTCGGGCCTGGGCGGCCGCGTCGAGTGGGGGGATTTGCGCGCGTACCTTCAGCGCCTGCAAAGCGTCGCGTCCCAACCGCGTGCGGCCGCCGCGGCCGCTGCGCCCGCCGCCGCCGCGTCAGCTCCGATTGATTTCGCAAAATGGGGGCCCGTCACCCGGCAGCCGCTCTCCATGCTGCGGAAAACGATCAGCCGGCGGATGACCGAAAGCTGGCAGACCGTGCCGCGCGTGACGCAGTTCGATGCGGCAGACATCACGGACCTGATGGCGTTGCGCAAGCGGTTTGCCCCGGACTACGAAAAGAAAGGGGCGCGGCTGACGGTGACCTCCTTTGCCCTGCGGGCCGTGGCCCGGACCCTCCGCCAGCACCCCGTGTTCAACAGCAGTCTGGATCCCACCCGCGACGAACTCGTGCTCAAGGATTACGTGCACATTGGCCTCGCCGTCGACACGGACCAGGGGCTGCTCGTGCCGGTCGTGCGCCAGGCGGACCAGAAATCGCTGTTCGCTCTTTCCCAGGATGTGCAGGTGCTTGCCGATAAGGCCCGGGACCGCAAGCTGTCCCTCGACGAAATGAAGGGCGGCACCTTTACCATCTCCAATCAGGGCGGCATCGGCGGCGGCCACTTCACCCCCATCATCAACACGCCCGAGGTCGCCATTCTCGGCCTCGGCAAAGGCGCGCTCCAGGCCGTGGTGCGAGAGGGCCGCATCGAGCCGCGTCTGCTGCTCCCGCTCACGGTGGCCTATGACCACCGGGTCATCGACGGCGGCACGGCCGCTCGTTTCACCACTGACCTCGTCGCCGCCCTGCAGGGTTTCACCGAGGCGGATCTCGCACTCTGAACCAGACCTGACCCGATTCCATGGATCCCATCAAAACTGACCTTGTCGTTGTCGGCGGCGGTCCCGGCGGATATGCCGCCGCATTTTACGCAGCCGATCGCGGTCGAACCGTCACCCTCGTCGAACGCGAAAAGCGTCTCGGCGGCGTCTGCCTTAATCGTGGCTGCATTCCGTCCAAGGCCCTCCTGCACGCGACGGAGCTCATCGTGGGCGCACGCGAATCCGGCGCGCACGGCGTGTCGTTCGGCCCGCCGCAATTGGATCTGGTCAAGCTGCGCGCCTGGAAGGATTCCATCATCACCCGGATGTCCCAGGGGATCGCCGGCCTCGCCCAGAAGCGCGGCGTGCAGGTCATCCAGGGCCGGGGTTACTTCGAGGATTCTCAAACCCTGCGCGTCGAGACCGCCGACGGCCAAAGCTTCCTCCAGTTTGCCAAGGCCATCGTCGCCGTCGGCTCCAAGCCCGCCCTGCCCCGCGCGTTCGACCTGGGGAACCCCCGCATCATGACCTCCACCGAGGCGCTCGACGTCGAGGACGTCCCCGCCGAACTGCTCGTCATCGGCGGCGGCTACATCGGGATGGAACTCGGCACCGTCTACGCCCGGCTCGGCTCCAAGGTCACCGTGATCGAAGCGCTCGACGCCATCCTGAACGGCGCCGACCCGGATCTGGCCCGCCCCGTGGCCAAGCTCGCGGAAAAACAATTCAAACAGATCCGCGTCAAAACCAAGGTCGCGAAGATGGCCACCGCCGGCAAACAGATCAAGGTCACCGTCGACGACGGCTCCGGCCAGACCGTCGATGAGCTTTACGATCGCGTGCTCATCTCCGTCGGGCGGGTGCCGAACAGCGCCGATCTCGGCCTGGAAAACACCAAGGTCACCCGCGACGACAAGGGCTTCATCCAGGTCAACGCCCGCCTGGAGACCAGCGACCCGAACATCCACGCCATCGGCGACATCGCGGGGGGCGTCATGCTCGCTCACAAGGCCGCCCGCGAGGCCCGGGTCTGCGTCGACGCCATCTGCGGCGATGCCACCGAGTGGGACCGCGTCATCATCCCGGCCGTGGTGTTCACCGACCCCGAGGTCGCCTGGTGCGGGTTGACCGAGGCGGAAGCGAACGCCCGCGGCCAGAAGGTCGAGGTCGCCCGCTTCCCGTGGGGCGCCTCCGGCCGCGCGCAGACATTCGATCGTCCGGACGGCCTGACCAAGCTGGTCATCGATCCGGAGACCGAGCGGGTGCTCGGCGTGGGCATCGTCGGCCATGGCGCCGGCGAACTGATCAGCGAAGGCGTGCTCGCGCTCGAGATGGGCGCCACCGCGCGCGATCTGGCCGAGACCGTCCACCCACATCCCACCCTCTCGGAAACAATCATGGAGGCGGCCGAGGTGTTCTTTGGGCACTCGAGCCACACGTTCGTGCGCAAACGCTAGCGGTCCGCCGGCCCCGGCGGCAGTCGTCCGCCCCGCGGGCCCGCCCCAGTCCTCCATTGCCCACCGAGATCTCCATCATCGTGCCGGTCTACAACGAGGCCGACAACATCGCGCCGATGGTCCGTGAAGTCGCGGCCGCGTTTTCATCTGTCGCCGCGCTTCGGGAAAACTGGGAGCTGGTCTTCGTGGACGACGCCAGCACCGACGCCACGCCGGAGCGCATCGCCGAGGCCGCCCGGGCCAATCCCCGCGTCCGCGGCTTGCGTCACCGGCGCAACGCCGGCCAGAGCGCCGCGGTCTGGACCGGCATTCAGGGCACCTCCAGCGAGATCCTCTGCACGCTCGACGGCGACCTGCAAAACGACCCGGCCGATCTGCCCGCGATGATTGCCGAACTGGCCCGCGTGGATTTTGTTTCCGGCCGCCGCGTGCAACGCCAGGACACCTGGCTGCGAAAAATTTCCTCCCGCATCGCGCGGGCAGCCCGCCGCATGGCGCTGGGGGTGGATTTCCAGGATACCGGCTGCGCCATTCGGGCGTTTAAACGCGGCGCGCTGGCCGGCGTGTTTCCCTTCAACGGACTGCACCGTTTCCTGCCAATCCTCGTCCACGGCGGCGGCGCACGCACGCTCGAGCTGCCCGTTCACCACCGGCCACGCGTTGCCGGCGTGTCCAAATATGGCGTCTGGAACCGACTCGGCCGCGGCCTCTTCGATCTCGTCGGAGTGCGGTGGTACCAGAAGCGCCGCCTGCCAGTCACCTCCACCGAGCCGATCCGCTAATCCGTCCGCCCTCCCGCCGGTCATTGGGAATTTGGAATTTGGAATTTGGAATTGGGGATTGGGCAACGGGCAACGGGCCACGGGCCTTGGCGCTAAAGCGCGCGCGTCAGAATCTCCGCGAGTTCCTCCGGCTGCAATGGGATGGGATTGCCCTTCATGCTGCTCGCCTCGGACGCCTTGAGGCAGATCGCCGGCACGTCGACCTCCCGCACGCCATACCGTCGCAGCGGCGGCACCGCCAGCTTGGCGCATAAATCCCGCACCCAGGCGACGGCATCGGACGCGCCCGCTTCTGCCCGCCCGCACACCAGCCGGGCCACCTCGGCGAAGCGCGCCAGCGCGGGACCGTCCGGGTTCCGTTCACGGCAGGCCCGCACATTGACGTCCATGGCATGCGGCAGGAGCGCGGCGCAAACCGCTCCATGCGGCGCGGGAAACATCCCGCCGATGGGCGCCGCAAAGCCGTGCACGACGCCGAGGCCGGCATTGGCCAGGGCCATGCCGCCAAGCAGGCTCGCCAGCGCCATGTCTTCCCGCGCGCCCAGGTCATCCGGGACCGCCCACGCCCGGGCCAGGGAGCGAGCCGCTCGCGGCAGTCCTTCCCGACAAAAGCCGTCGGTCAACGGATTGGCGCGGATGGAGACCAGCGGCTCGATCAGTTGCGTCATGGCATCCAGCCCCGTGCTCGCGGTCAGCTCCCGCGGCAAACCCAGCGTGAGCGCCGGATCCACCACGGCCAGGCGGGGCAACATCCGTGGGCTGCGCAGGCTCGCCTTCACGCCGTGCGCCCGGGAGGTCAGGACCGCATTCCGCGTCGCTTCCGCCCCCGCGCCCGCGGTCGTAGGAATCGCCACCAGCGGCAGCGGTACCCGCGCCAGCGGTCGGCCCCGCCCGATGATCTCGATGTAATCCAGCAGCCCGCCTTCATTCGCCGCCATCGCCGCCACCGCCTTGGCCCCATCGATGGCCGCTCCGCCGCCGAATCCCACAACCGCTTCGATCTGCCGGTCCCGGGCCAGCGCGACGCCCCGCTCCACTTCCTCCACGGTCGGCTCGCCCTCAAAGGCAAACGTCGACACGACGGACCCATCCGACAGTCCGTCGATCAGCGCGCGCGCGCGCTCCGCGCTGCGGCCGGTCACAACCAGAATCTTTCGTCCGAACGCCGCGATGTGGGGGATGGCCTCGGCCAGGACACCCGGGCCGAACAGCACCCGGCCCGCGGTGGCGAATTCAAATCGCATGGAGGCTCGTTTCGAAATTCAACCGGGATGACGCCGCCGCCAGGCTCATCGCGGATGGAGTCCGGGAACGAATCGCCCGGGCATCGGCCGCTGGATCCGCTTCACCAGCCGGCGTCGTCCGGAAATGCATTCGCATATCTCACGCTGCGCCGCGGCTCGGCCATCAGGTCGGCCACCGCATCGCGCCAGCGGGCATAATGGGCGGTGGCCTTGTGGCGGGCGGGCGCGTCGGGGTCGCGGTAAACCTCCACGAGAACGAACCGGGTTGGATCATCCGCCTGCTGCACGACGTCAAACCGGGCCACACCAGGCTCCTGCAGGCTCGCGCGGGCGTTGTCGAGGGTGGCGGCCCGGAACGCCTCGACGCACTCGGGCTTCACCGCCACGTGCACATGAACAACCAGAAGGGCCATGGGACGCCTCAAACTTTCTGCCACGGCGGCTTGTTCGCGTAGACCCAGCGGTAGTAGTCCGCCCGCCGGAGCTTTTTCGCCGCCGCCTCATCCACCACCAGCCGACACACGGGATGCATCTGCAAGGCGGACGCAGGCAGGTCCGCGGTGATGGGTCCCTCGGCCATGCCCGCCACGGCATCGGCCTTGCCTTCGCCAAACGCCAACAGCAGGCAGGAGCGGGCGTCCATGATCGTGCCGACCCCCATCGTGATCACATGCCGCGGCACCCGCTCGACGCTCCCGAAGAACCGCGCGTTGTCCTGCACCGTCCGCGGCGTCAGCGTCTTGATCCGCGTGCGGGACGCCAGCGAGCTGCTCGGCTCGTTGAACCCGATGTGACCGTCGGAGCCGATGCCGAGCAGCTGCAGATCAATGCCGCCCGCGGCCGCGATGGCCGCTTCGTAGGCCCGGCAATGAGCCGGAATGTCTTCCGCCTGCCCGTCTGGAAAATGGATCTGGCCGGCGGGAATGTTGATTTTGGAGAAGAGATGCCGCCGCATGAACTCCCGATACGACTGCGGATGATCCGCGGCCAGCCCGACATACTCATCGAGATTGAACGTCCGGACCTGGCTGAAATCCAGACGGGTGTCGCGGTGGAGCTCGGACAGCAGGTCGTAGACACCGATCGGGGTCGAACCCGTGGCCAGACCGAGGACCGAGTCCGGCTTGGTCCACACCTGGCGGCAGATGATGCGCGCAGCCTCGTCATGCACGTCGGCGGGCGTCGCTTTAATTATGATTTCCATCGGGCAGCCGGACTCTAAAAGACCCCGCTTGCCGATGGGAATCAATTTTTCCGCGGGTCACCCCGCGAGATCTTCGCCTGGCCAGACCCGCGAGCGGGCGTGGCTTTGCCCAGGGTGCCGCGGTCTCGCGACGCGGGTCCCGCGGAGGTTAATGCGGCGCCTCGCGACGGCCGCGGCTGGCTGATGAAAGAAGACGGCCTGCAAGGAAACCCATTCCTTGCAGGCCTCGCTGAACCCGGCGGCGCGTGCGCTGGTCTCCCAGGCTGGGTTAAGCGGCTCTGAACCGGCGGACAACCCAAATCCGTCCCGGCCGGGTTCTGGACCACCCACGCTGCGGTCGGAACCGCCCGACAACCACCGTCACTCGGTCTTCTTTTTGCGCGGGCCGAGGCCGGCCTTGGCCAGCTTCTCCTTGTCTTCCGCGCTCATCGCCTTCCGCTCGGTCGCGTCCAGCTTGCCGTCCTTGTTCGTGTCGTACTTGTCGCGAATCTCCTTCATCAGGGTCCGCTGCTCCTCCGTCAGCTGGCCCTTGCCGCGGCGTTGCGGCTTTTCGTCCTGGGCCTGGCTGGGCAGCGCAAACGACGCTGCCAACAACACCGTCACAATCATTGCTTTCAACATAACTTTGAGCGTTCTACACCGACATTCATCCACGGTGAATTTGACGTTGCCGGCACCGATCCGGATCGGGCCAATCGTGAAGCCCCGATGCGGATCAGGACGAGCCATCCCGCCCGGAGGTTACAACCGCCCGCGGCCCCCGCGTTTCCGGCGTCCCGGCCCGCCCGCCGCCACGCCCGCGCCGCCGCCAGCCCCCGCTCCCGCTCCCGCTCCCGCCCTGGCCGGACCGCCCTCCCCGGACAGGCGCTTGAGCTCACGCACCTGATCCCGCAACAGGGCCGCCTTCTCGAACTCCAGATTGTTCGCCGCCGTCAGCATCTCCGCCTCGAGCTCCTGGATCGTCGCGGTCACGTCCAGGTCCCCCGCGGCGTCCTTCATCACGGCGAACGCCTGCGCCGACTGCCCCTCCCGCACGGCCAGGCTGTCCTCGACCGCCCGGGTCACGCTGCGCGGCGTGATGCCGTGTTCGCGGTTGTACGCCAGCTGCTTCTCCCGCCGGTACTGGGAGACCGCCAAAAATTTCTGGATGCTCTGCGTCCGGACATCGGCGTAGAGGATGACTTCGCCGTGCAGGTGACGGGCTGCGCGGCCGGCCGTTTGGATCAGGCTGGTCGTGGAACGAAGATAGCCTTCCTTGTCCGCGTCGAGGATGGCCACGAGCGACACCTCCGGAAGATCCAGGCCTTCGCGGAGGAGGTTGATGCCCACGAGCACGTCAAACTCGCCCTTGCGCAGAGCGCGCAGGATTTCGACGCGTTCGATCGCGTCGATCTCACTGTGCAGGTAGCGCACGTTGATGCCGATGTCCCGCAGGTAATCCGTCAGCTCCTCCGCGGTGCGCTTGGTCAACGTCGTGACCAGCACCCGCTCCTTCTTCTCCACGCGCTGGCGGGCTTCGTTGATCAGGTCGTCAATCTGGCCCGGCAACGGCTTGATCGTGATGACCGGGTCGACCAGGCCCGTGGGCCGCACCACCAGCTCGGCGACCGCGCCCCGGGCCAGCTCGAGCTCGGTGGCCGCAGGCGTGGCGCTGACGTAGATCGTCTGGCCCTGCAGCCCGCGAAACTCCTCGGCATTGAGCGGCCGGTTGTCCAGCGCGCTGGGCAGGCGGAAACCGTGTTCGACGAGCACCGTCTTGCGCGATCGATCCCCGGCGTACATGCCGCCAATCTGCGGCAGCGTCGCGTGCGACTCGTCGATGACCAGCACGTAATCCTTCGGAAAGAAATCGAGCAACACGTGCGGGCGCGAGCCGGGCGGACGCCCGGCAATGTGGCGCGAGTAGTTCTCGATCCCCGAGCAAAACCCCATCTCCTCCATCATCTCCAAATCGTACTCCGTCCGCATCTTCAGCCGCTGCGCCTCCACCAGCTTGCCCGTCTTCTCAAACTCGGCGATGCGCGAGCCGAGCTCCTCCCGGATCGACAGGATGGCCCGCTTCATCTTGTCCTGGGGCGTGACAAACTGCTTGGCCGGAAAGACGGTCACCGCCGGCAATTCCTCCAGCTTCTTTCCCGTCAACGGCTCAAACCGCGTGATGCGATCCACCACGTCGCCGAAGAATTCAACCCGCAGCGCGTCCTCCCGGTAGGCTGGGCAGAGCTCCACCGTGTCGCCCCGCACCCGGAAATTGCCCCGCATGAACTCGATGTCATTCCGGTTGTACTGAAGATCGATCAGGCGAAGCAAAAACTGCTCGCGCGTCAGCGCCCCGCCTGCCTCGATCTGCACGGTCATCTCCTTGTAGTCCTCCGTGCTGACGATGCCATAGATGCAGGAGACGCTCGCCACCACGATGACGTCGCGCCGGGTGAACAGGGCATTCATCGTGGAAAGGCGCAGGCGCTCGATGGCGTCGTTCACGCTGGAATCCTTTTCGATGAAGGTGTCCGTGCGCGGGATGTAGGCCTCGGGCTGGTAGTAATCGAAGTAGCTGACGAAATATTCCACTGCGTTCTGCGGGAAGAAGCCTTTGAACTCGGCATAAAGCTGGGCGGCCAGGGTTTTGTTGTGCGAGATGACCAGCGTCGGCCGGTTCAACCGCTCGATCACGTTGGCCACGGTGAACGTCTTGCCGGAACCGGTCACGCCCAGCAGCGTCTGGTGCGGACGGCCCGCGCGAAGGCCTTCGGTCAGTTGATCGATGGCCGCCGGCTGATCGCCGGCCGGCGGAAACGGCGACACGAGCTTGAACATGGGCGGACAACGTAGGTGGGAACATCGCGACAGGCCAGCGCGAACGGCGAACGGCGAACGGCGAGCGACGAACCGCGACTGCCGAATGCCTGGGGGCGATCATCGGCGCCAAGGCGCGGCCACGACTCGCCAATTTACGAGTCGCGCCCGGCGGTGATGGAGAGTCGATTGAATGTGTGAGACGCGGCTGTGGAGCGAACGGTCGGAACCGGGCGCGGCCCAGCCGGGGGTGGCCGGCCCAACTGCGGCGGACGCTGGTCTTCCCGGGAATTCGCAAGCCATCCGCCGCGGGGAAAGGGAATGTTATGAACCTTACGAAGTGGAGTCCGTTCGCCCGCTGGGATCCGTTCAAGGATATGGAGGAACTGACCAACCGCCTCGCCCCCTGGCTCAACCCCGGACGGGAGCCAGTCACTGGCCAGAACGAAACGATGACCGTCACCCAGTGGGTGCCCCTCGTGGACATCACCGAGGATGGGAAGGAGTATCTGATCAAGACCGAGCTGCCCGAAGTCAGGAAGGAGGACGTCAAGGTCACGGTTGAGAACGGCCGGCTCGCCATCTCCGGCGAACGCAAGTTTGAGAAGGAAGAGAAGGACAAGAAATATCATCGCATCGAGCGCTCTTACGGGAGCTTTTTGCGCAGCTTCACCCTGCCGGAGTCGGCGAGGGCCGACCAGGTGGTGGCGGAGTTCAAGGACGGGGTTTTGCTCGTCCATCTGCCCAAGTCGGAAAAGCCGGCGCCCCGGAGCGTGGACGTCAAAGTCCAATAGCCGGGCCCGGCACTGGATCGGCGGGAGGAAGATCCGTCAACCCGCCGGGATCAGGGAAGTTCGGCCGGATCCGCGTCGAAGAAACAACCAGCGATGGAGCACTTATGATTCCGAAATACACGGTGGAATATTCAATCGAGTTCAAGAGCCACGCGCCGGTTCAGCACTACTCCACGGATGATCCCGTGGCGTGTGAGGAATTCGTCGAGGAGCTGCTCGAACGCCAGTTCCGCATCCTCGCGATCAAACACGAAGGGGTGTCCCTGTCCCGGGCGGAATTTGACCGTATGATCAAGAGCGCGGCTTCGATGCTGGCGTCGCGGCACATTTGCGCGTCGCTCCAGATCAAGCCGGAGGAAGAACGGTTCCGCTTCGGCTTCGCCGCCTGAAGCGGGCCGGCCTGGCCGGTGCGGACGGCCGCACCGGCCGGCGCCGGATGAACAACCAAGCGCCGTCGCAGCCCGACTGCCATCATGAAACTCATCGCACCCGGTGCCCTGGCCCTGGCCATTCTGATCGGAGTGGCCGCGCCGTTGACCCTCGGCCAGAATCCGAATCGGCGCTCCCGCGCCAACAAGGAATTCATGCGGGACAAGCTGGAGCTCTCGCAAAAGCTTCTCGAAGGATTGGCCAACGAAGACTACGACCTGCTCATCGCCAAGGCCACCCGCCTCAGCGCCATGAGCCAGGAGGCCGGCTGGCAGGTCTTCGAGAACCCCGAGTATGCCGAGCACAGCCTCACGTTCCGCAAGAACGTGGACGCGCTGGTGCGCGCCGCCAAAAACAAGAACCTCGACGGAGCCACCCTTGCCTACGTCCGCATGACCATGAACTGCGTCGACTGCCACAAGTTTGTCCGGGGCAAGCTCGTCGCCAGCGCTCGTTGAGATCACCGTGGCGGGCGGAGCTTTTCGCCCGCCTGGCTTCCAGAACTAGCCTCGCCCCACGCCCATGTCCTCCATCGCCGAGCTCGAATCTCTCATCGCCCGCCATCCGCTGACCCACGGATTGGCCCCGCCGCACCTCCGCATCCTGGCGGAAAGCGCGCTGGAAGTCGCCTTCGCTCGCGGCGAACAGATCTTCCGGACCGGCGACGAGGCAAATCGCTTCTACCTGATCCTGGATGGCGCCGTCCAAATCGAATCCCGGGACGAGTTCGGACAAAAGAACCCGATCCAGATCATCCGGAGCGGCGATGTGCTCGGCTGGTCCTGGCTATTTCCCCCCTACCGCTGGAATTTTGACGCCCGGGCAAGCGAGACCACCCGCGCCATCTTCTTCTACGGAACCCGCCTTCGGGCGCAGTGCGATGACGACCACGACTTCGGCTACGAGATGCTTCGGCGCATGTCCCAGGTCCTGCTGGATCGCCTGCAGTCCACCCGGCGCGAACTCGCGCGGACCCGACGCCTCTCTCCCGTGGCGGCCCCGGCCGCGACCTGAAGACATTCAGAGGCAATCATCGGAGAATTCCGGACTCGGTTCCTGGCTCGACGGAGTGCCGGCGGGTTGTTATGAACCCGACTCGCGACCACATGAGATCGATTGGGCCATCCCGGCTTGCAAGATTCGCCGTCCGCATGGCGGCCACGGCTGTGGGCGTGACGCCGTTCGTGATTTGGGTCGCGTGGGCTCCGGTGGTCCGGGCCGCCCCGGCGCTCGAACCAAATCCGAAGCCGGGGCCGGGAGACCACTGGGCGTTTCGCCCGATTCGCCGCCCGCCCCTGCCGGACGTTTCGGCTGCCCGGCCGGGTCAACTTCGCCTTCGCAATCCGATCGATGCCTTCGTCCGCCGCGAGCACGAGCGCGCGGGGTTGCAGGCCCTTCCCGAGGCATCGGACGGAATTCTGTTGCGGCGTCTTTCGTTCGATCTGCTGGGGTTGCCTCCATCGCCCGATGATCTTCGCACCGTTCAAAACGATCCATCGGGAGCCTGGTATGAACCGATGGTGGATCAGATGCTGGCCGATCCCCGGCACGGCGAGCGTTGGGCGCGTCATTGGATGGACGTCTGGCGTTACAGCGACTGGTGGGGCCTGGGCGATCAGCTTCGCAACAGCCAGAAACACATCTGGCACTGGCGCGATTGGATCGTCGAGTCTCTCAATGCAGACGTGTCGTATGCGGAAATGATCCGGCAGATGCTCGCGGCGGACGAATTGTATCCGGACGATCCGGCCAGGCTCCGCGCCACGGGTTTCCTCGCGCGGAACTGGTATCTGTTCAACCGCAATCAGTGGTTGGAGGAAACGGTTGAGCACGTGAGCAAGGGGCTGCTCGCAATCACCCTCAACTGCGCCAAATGCCACGAGCACAAGTATGATCCGATCCCGCAGGTGGATTTCTATCGGATGCGCGCTTTTTTCGAGCCTTATCAGGTGCGTCTCGATGTGATCCCGGGCGCAACCGACCTCGAGCAGGACGGGCTGCCGCGCATCTACGACGGCCCGGCCAATATCCCGACGTATCGGTTTGTGCGCGGCCAGGAAAGCCAGCCGGACAAATCGGCCATCATCGAACCCGGCGTGCCGGCCGCATTCGCCGTTGCGCCGATTGACGTCCACCCGGTCGAGCTTCCCCTCTCTGCGTGGCAGCCCGAGCGCCGGGCTTGGGTGCTGGCGGATGTGCTGGCCGCGGCCCAACAGGCCGTGGACAAGTCTGCGCCCGCCGTGGCCGACGAGCGCCGCAAACTGGTGGACGCCCTCCGCAACGAAGCGGCCGTCCTCGCTGGAGATTCCCCGCTCGCCCAGGCGTCGAACACCGTCACGCGCGCCACAGCCCGTCAGGCCGTGGACGCGGCGCGCGACAGCCTTGCCGTCGCCGAGGCAACCCTGGAAACCGCCCGCGCGGAATGGCAGGCGACGCAGGCCCGGGCGATCGCCACGCAGGCCGCTTGGGCGGCCAGCGACGCCCCGGATCGCAGCGGCGCCCTGGAAAAATCGGAGGACGCAGCGCGGATTGCGGCCATCCGCGCCGTGCGGCATGCGGCCTTGGCCCGGTCATTTCAGGCGACAGCCGAAATGGAGCAACGCGTGCATCGCGCGCCGGCCGATCGAAGTGAGGCTGCGAAAAAGGAGCTCAAGACCGCACGCGAGACGCTGGAAAAGGCGCGGCAGGCTGAGGCCACTCCGGTGCAGCCGGAAGACACCTACCCGCCGTTCGTGGGCGCGAGATGGTCGGCCACGCGGTTTCTGAATTCGACGAAGGACGATCCGGCCGTGCCCTTTCCACCACGCAGCACCGGACGCCGGACCGCCCTGGCACAGTGGATGACGGATCGCCGAAATCCGCTCACCGCGCGGGTCGCGGTCAATCACGTCTGGATGCGTCATTTCGGAGCGCCGCTCGTGGCCACGCCGTTCGACTTCGGCCGCAAAGGCGCCGCGCCAGCCAACCCGGACCTCCTGGACTGGCTGGCGGCCGAGTTCATCGAGAGCGGCTGGAGTTTCAAACATCTACATCGCCTGATCATCAGCTCGTCCGCTTACCGGCTGGCCTCGTCCGTGGCGGGCGACGTGGCCAAAGGCAACGCAGCGATCGACCCGGACAATGTCCAACTCTGGCGCCGGAGCCCGCTGCGCCTGGAAGCGGAGGCCGTCCGCGATGCATTGTTGTCCCACGCCGGCACCCTCGACTCGAGCCGCGGCGGGCCCCCGGTGGCACCGTCCGGCCAGGCCGAATCCCGGCGGCGCAGCCTTTACTTTTTTCACTCCAACAACGATCGCAATCCGTTCCTATCCACCTTTGACGCGCCGGCCGTCAAGGAGTGCTACCGGCGCGACCAGAGCATTGTTCCGCAGCAGGCCCTGGCCTTGTCGAACAGCGCCCTCGTGCAGGACGCCAGCGGCGCCATCGCGACGCGCTGGTCCCGGCCCGACGCCCGGGAGGACGGAACAGCGGCCATCGCGGCCGATGACACGGCGTTCGTTCGCCGGGCGTTCGCGCGAATGCTCGGCTACGCGCCAAACGATTCCGAAATGGAAGCCAGCCTCGCCGCGCTGGCGGCGTGGCGGGCCGCAGCGGACCCGGCGGCGCCGTCCCTCGCGCGGGCGCACTTCATCCACACCCTGATCAACCACAACGATTTTGTGACCATCCGTTGACCCGGCGCCCGCAGCCCTACGCCGCCCAGCGGCCAAGCCAAAATGACCTCGCCATGAATCCAAACCCGCCACAGGCGCGCCGCGCGTTTCTGGCCGATCTGGGCCTGGGCTTCACCGGCCTGGCGCTGGGCGCGGTGATGGCCCGGGACGCCCGCACTGCAGTCGGGGCCGGCGAACCGGCCTTGGCCGGATGGTCGCCGCCCACCGGCCGGCCGCATTTCCCCCCCAAAGCCCGCAGCGTGATCTGGCTTTTCATGAACGGCGGTGTCAGCCATCTGGAAAGCTTCGACCCGAAGCCCATGGTCACGAAATATGCCGGCAAGACCATCGCCGAAACGCCGTTCGCCGGGGTGCAGGATCCCAAAAAGCTGGCGCTCGAGCGGTTGATTGTGCCCGACGCCAACGGCAATCAGCGCAACACCCTTTACCCCCTCCAGGTCGGCTTTCGCCAGCATGGCCAATCCGGGATCGCCATCAGCGACTGGTTCCCGCACATCGCGCGCTCCGCCGATCGCCTGGCCCTCGTCCGCTCAGTTTGGACCACCGACAGCAACCACGGCGCCCAGACCCAGTTCCACTCCGGCCGCAACATGCTGGACGGCGAGTTTCCCACCCTGGGCGCCTGGGTGCACTATGGCCTGGGCTCGCTCAACGACAGCCTTCCGCAGTTCATCTCCATGGGCACGCGGGAATATTGGAACAAGAAGGACGGTTTTTATCTCGGCCCCGCGCATGATGCCGTGCCGCTGCGGGTGGACCCGGAGCGGCCGCTCGACTTTGGCCGGCCCGAACGTCCCGTCGCCAGCCGTTCGCAGGCCATCGGCCGGGATCTGCTGGGAAGGCTCAATGTCCTGCGCGGGGTGGAGTATCCCGACGACGCGGCGATGGCCGCCCGGATTGCGTCCTACGAGCTGGCATTTCGGATGCAAATGTCGGTGCCGGACGTGATGGATTTCCGAGGTGAAACGGCGATGACCCGCGCGCAATATGGGTTGGATGGGGCAGCGACCCGGGAGTTTGGAGCGCAATTGCTGGCCGCGCGCCGGCTCGTTGAACGCGGGGTGCGCTTCGTTCAGATCCAGCATGGGGGCGGCGGCGCCGGCGCCTGGGATGCCCACAGTGGCCTGAAGTCCAACCACGAAACGCTGGCCCGGACCGTGGACCAACCCATCGGCGCACTGCTGGACGACCTCGACCAGCGAGGGCTGCTCGACGAGACCCTGGTGGTCTTTGCGACCGAATTCGGGCGCACGCCGGGCTCCCAGGGCGCCGACGGGCGGGACCATCACATCTTCGGCTTCTCGATCTGGATGGCCGGCGGCGGGCTTCGCCGCGGGGTGGTCCACGGGGCCACCGACGAGATTGGGTTCCACGCCTCGGAGGATCGCCATTACGTAACGGACGTTCATGCCACCATCCTGCAACAACTCGGGCTCGATTCGCGCCAACTGGAGGTGCCGGGGCGCAAGCGCCTCGAGATCGATCACGGGCGAGCCATCGAGGCCATCATCGGGTGACCGCACGGCCCGGGATCGGGTCAACTCCCGACCACCGGGGGACCACTGGGCATTTGTGTCCCGGCTGTTTTCTGTTAGCTTGGCCACCAGATACGACCAACCCAAAAGGCCAGCACCATGCTTCAGCGCACCTGCCGCGACCGCGAGAATCATTGGGAAGATCAAATCTTCACCCGCCGTCAGTTCCTGAACCGCACCGGTCTGGCCTTTGGCGCGCTGGGCTTGACCAGCCTGGTCGGCTTGGGCTTGCTGCCGGCGCCCGACGCAGTGGCGGCCGACAGCCATGCGCCGCTGGCCCCGCACGACCCACCCTTCCCCGCGAAGGCCAAGCGGGTCATCCACATCTTCGCCTCCGGCGCGCCGTCGCACCTCGACACCTGGGACCCCAAGCCCGAGCTGGCCCGGTTCGACGACAAATCGCTGCCGAAGGAGATCGGCGGCACCGGGTTCGCCTCGCCCTTCAAGTTCAGCCCGGCGGGCCGCAGCGGGGTGCCCGTCAGCGAGGTGTTCCCGCTTCTGGCCAAACACATCGACGACCTCGCCGTCATTCGTTCGATGCGGACGGACATCCCGGATCACACGGCGGCGACGCTCATGATGAACACCGGGTCGTTGCGCCTGGTAAAGCCGAGCGTCGGCTCGTGGATCACCTACGGCCTGGGCACGCAGAACCAAAACCTGCCGGGCTTCATCGCCCTGGCCCCGGGCGGCGTGGGCGCGGACAACCTGCGCTCGGCGTTCCTGCCCGGCGCCTATCAAGGCACCTCCGTCAACACCTCCAGCACGCAGCTCGACCGGTTGATCGAGAACATCAAGAACAAATACGTCGCCCTGCCCGAACAACGCCGGCAGCTCGATCTGCTGCATCAATTGAACGAGGTGCACGCGCTCAACCTGAAAAAGGACGGGCAGCTCGAAGCGCGCTTGCAGGCCTACGAGCTCGCCTACCAGATGCAAATCGAGGCGACCGACGCGTTTGACATCAGCAAGGAGCCGGCGGAACTGCGCGAGCTCTACGGCGAGAACACCCAGTTCGGCCGGCAGATGCTCATCGCCCGACGCCTGCTCGAGAAAGGCGTGCGCTTCGTGCAGGTCTGGCATGGCGGCTGGGATCACCACAACAACCTCGAGGACGCCCTCCGCACCAAGGCGACCGAAGCCGACAAACCTCTCGCCGCCCTCCTGACCGACCTCAAGCAAAAGGGCCTGCTCAAGGACACCCTGGTCATCTGGGGAGGCGAGTTCGGCCGCTCCCCGTCCGCGGATGGCAACGTGACTGGGAACACTCCCGGCCGGAATCACAACGGCCGCGCGTTCAGCCTTTGGATGGCCGGCGGGGGAATCAAGGGCGGCCTCACCTACGGCGCCACCGACGAACTGGGCTATGCCGCTGTGGAAAACAAGGTTCACATCCACGATCTCCACGCCACGATTCTCCACCTCCTGGGCTTCGATCACGAAAAGCTCACCTACCGCTATAACGGACGCGACTTTCGCCTGACCGATGTTTACGGCAACGTCGTCAAAGGCATCGTGGCTTGACCACGACCGGCGGCCCCGGTTCAACGGCGATCACCACGAGACCAGCAACCATGGATCTAAAAAAACCTGCGAAGGCGGCGGCAGCCTGCCTCGCGCCGTGGTCGATGCTCCTGGCCGGCGCCGCCTCGGTGCACGGCGCCGCCCCCGCCCTGACCGCCGAGCAGACGGATTTCTTCGAGCGCCGGGTCCGCCCCGTTCTCTCCGAGCATTGCTACCGCTGCCACAGCGCCGGCGCGGAAAAAATCAAGGGCGGCCTCACCCTCGACACGCGGGATGGCGTCTTGCGCGGGGGCGACACCGGGCCGGCGATCGTGCCGGGCAAGCCGGACGACAGCCCGCTCATCCAGGCGGTGCGCTACACCGACACCGACCTGCAGATGCCGCCCGGCGACAAAAAGCTGCCGGACAACCTGATCAAGGATCTGGAGCAGTGGGTGGCCATGGGCGCGCCCGATCCGCGGACGGAGAGCGCCTCCGCGCGCGACGTCCAATCGGTCGAGCTGGCCAAGGCCCGACAGCACTGGGCGTATCGGCCATTGACCTCGCCCGCGGTCCCCAGCCCGCCCGACGCCGACGGCTGGGCCGTGAACGAGGTGGACCGATTCATTCTCGCGGCCATGCTTCCCCATGAGCTGAAGCCATCCCCCCGCGCCGACAAAACCACCCTCATTCGACGCGCGACCTTCGACCTGCACGGCCTGCCGCCAACCATGGCCGAGGTCAAGGCCTTCGTCGACGACCCGGCGCCCGACGCCTGGCCGCGGCTCATCGACCGTCTGCTCGCGTCGCCGCGCTATGGCGAACGGTGGGGCCGTCACTGGCTGGACCTCGCCAAATACGCCGACACCACGGGTCGCTCGGATCAGGGCCGCGACACACGGTCGCTCTGGAGCTGGACCTACCGCGACTGGGTCATCCGCGCGATCAACGACGATGTGCCCTACGATCAGTTCCTGCTCAAGCAGATCGCCGCCGACCAACTCGGCGGCTCCGACCCGCGGGATCTGGCCGCCCTTGGCTTTCTCACGCTCGGCAATCGTTTCGGAAACAACGCCAACGACATCATCGACGATCGGATCGATTTGCTGGGCAAAAGCACCATGGCGCTGACCCTGGCCTGCGCCCGCTGTCACGATCACAAATTCGATCCCATCCCGACGCGGGACTACTACTCGCTGCATGGAATCTTCAGCAGCTCCGTCGAGCCGAAGGAATTGCCACTGCTCGGTGAGGCCAAAGACACGCCGGTCTACAAGGACTACCTGCGCCAGCTGGAAACCCGGCAGGCGGCAGTCGATGCCTTCATCCACAAAACCGAACGCGCGCTCAAAGCCGAGCGGTGGGAGAAAATTGGGGACTATTTGATGGCCTGGCACGATTTCAAAACGGCGAGCAACGGGCTGCCGCGCAACCCGTTCATGCAGCGCCGCGGGCTGGATCCGCGCACGGCCAACGCCTGGAACGAGTATCTCAAACCGCGCGCCGCGCGTGCCCACCGGATCTGGGGCCCCTGGTTCGCCTTTGCATCACTTAACGCCACGGAGTTCACCGCCAAGGCGCCCGACCTGGCCGCGCGATTCTCCGCCAATGAATCCCGGGCCAAGGCCGTCAACCCCCACGTCGCGCGCCTGTTCGCCACGCCCCCAGCCAACCTGGCCCAGGTCGCCGCCCGCTACTCCACCCTCCTGAACACCGTCGCGCGCGACTGGGAAACGCAGGTGGCCGCCGCCGAGGCCCGGCGCAAATCAACCAATGAACCTCCCGCCGCGCCCGCCGGCTTCGATGACCCGGACCTCGAGGATCTCCGCGGCGTGCTCTTCAAGCCGTCGTCTCCCGTCGTCGTCGACGACAAAATTGTCCGGCAGTTCATCCAGCGAAACAATCAGGCGCGCGCCGCGTACAATGAGCTCGTCCGCGCCGTCAACGACGTGCGGGCGGGCCACCCGGGCTCGCCGCCCCGGGCGCACGTCCTGGAGGACGCACCCAAACCCCGCAATTCGTTTGTCATGGTCAAGGGCAACCCCGGCAATCGCGGCCCAATCGTCCCGCGGCAGGCCCCGGAAATCATCGCGCCGGAGCGGGCGCCGTTCACCCAGGGCAGCGGCCGGCTGGAACTGGCCCGCATCATCGCCTCGCCCCAGAATCCGTTGACCGCCCGAGTCTTCGTCAACCGCGTCTGGCAACATCATTTCGGGGCCGGCCTGGTGGCCACGCCGGACGATTTCGGGATGCGCGCAGAGCCGCCGTCACACCCCGAGCTGCTCGATTACCTCGCCACGCGTTTCATCGCGGACGGCTGGTCGCTCAAAGGATTGCATCGTTTGCTCATGAGCTCCGCCGCCTATCAACAAGGCAGCGAGGAGCGCGCCCGTCTGGCGCAGATCGATCCCGGCAACCGCTACTACTGGCAGTTCAACCGGCAACGCCTGAGCTTTGAGGCGCTGCGCGACACCCTGCTGTATCTGGGCGGGCGGCTGGACCTCACGATGGGCGGGCCGGGCGTGCCGCTCGACCGCGAGCCGTATCCCACCCGCCGCTCGATTTACGGCTACATCGACCGTGCCCGCCTGCCCAACATGCTGCTCGCCTTCGATTTTGCGAACCCGGACCTGAGCACCGGCCGACGCAACGAGACCATCGTCCCGCAGCAGGCTTTGTTCATGATGAACAGCCCGCTCGTCATCGAGCAGGCCCGCAATTTGACTCTGCGCGCCGACTTCAAGGCCGCGCTCCGCCCGGCAGATCGGGTGCAGCTGCTCTACCAGCTGGTCTACCAGCGGGCACCGTCCGAGATCGAGGCGCGCCTGGCCACGGAATTCATCCAGCGGGAAACGGCCTCGCTCAACACCAATGCCGGATCGGACGCATGGGAGTACGGCTATGGCGAATACGATCCCGCCCAGCACCGCATGAAATCGTTCGTCCAGATGAACAATTTCAAGGGCAATGCCTGGAGCGTCACTGGCAAGCAGGCTCTCAAAATCGGTCCGGTCGCGCTGACTCCGCGCGGCGGACGCCCGGGCAACGGCGCCGCCTTCGCCGCCGTGCGCCGCTGGACGGCCCGGCGGGACGGCTTTGTCGGCATCAGCGGAATGCTCGCCCAGCAATCCAGAGACCCAGCTGACCAGGTGGCCGGCTGGATCATCTCAAGCGGGACCGGCCAGCTGCTCGGGCCCGTGCGCGTCCAGGGCACGAAGATCCCAACCCAATTGCCCCGGGTGCTGGTCCGCCGCGGGGATACGCTGGACTTCGTCGTGGCCGGCCGGGGCGCGTTCGCGTGGGCGCCGGTGGTCCGCCTCGAGAACCCCAAGGCAGGAGAACCCGCTGAGTGGAACGCCGAGCGTGATTTCAGCCAGAAGGTCGCCGAGAAACATCTTGAGCCATGGGAGAAGCTCGCCCAGGTGTTGCTCGAGACGAACGAGCTGTCGTTCGTCAATTGATTCAGTCCCTGAAGCCAGTTCGATCTCCATGCGCCCCCGCCCTCAATCCAGCTCCCGGCCGCCCGCTCGCGCCCCGGGCCATCGCCCGACTCGATTCCGCGCCGCGCAACCGCCGCCCGCCTCGTCACCCGAATTGTCCGCGCCCCGCGTCGGGCTCGCCCGGGCGCTCTCCAAGCTCGGCTACTGCTCCCGCCGCGAGGCCTGGGCGCTCATCGAATCCGGTGCCGTCCGCGTCGATGGACGCGTCATCCGCGATCCGGAACACGGGGTGCGCTGGGCCTCGGCCCGCTTGGAGGTGCACGGCCAACCCGTGCAAGCCCACGCCCGGGTTTACCTGATGCTCAACAAGCCACGCGGGCTGGTCACCACCGCGGCGGATGAGCGCGGCCGCAGCACGGTGTTCGCGTGCCTCACCGATCCCGCCCTGCCGTACCTCTCGCCGGTCGGCCGCCTCGACAAAGCCAGCGAAGGGCTGTTGCTCCTGACCAATGACACGGCCTGGGCCGATCGCATCACCTCGCCGGAGAGCCACCTGGAAAAAACCTATCACGTGCAGATCAACGGCCTCGCCGACGAGGCGCTCCTGCGCCAGTTGCGATCCGGGGTTGAAGACGGCGGCGATCTTCTCAAGGCAAGCCGGGTGGCCGAACTGCGGCAGGGCGACAAGAATTCGTGGCTGGAAATCGTGCTCGACGAAGGTCGCAACCGTCACATCCGGCGCATGCTCGCCGCCGTCGACCGCGAGGTTCTCCGGCTTGTGCGCGTTGCCGTCGGCCCGCTCCCCCTCGGCAACCTGGCCAAAGGACAATGGCGTCACCTCAGTCCAGACGAGGTCCGCGCCTTGTCGTCAGGCCGAGCTGCGCCCGCGTAGCGCACGCCTCCTCGCGTGCAGGTTTGGCGGCCTCCCGGCCGCCCGTTCCGCTCACTCAAAACGCGCTCCCGTCCAGACGACGCAGGATGCGTCGGCACCAGCCGGCGAGGACGCCGGCGCTACTCCCGACCGCGCGCCGCACACCGGCCCACAGTTCCTGCCGGTGGGCTCCGTTGAACGCCAGCTTCCGGGCGCTACCGCGAGGCTTGCTGTGTCGGGGGCGGGCCCGGCTGGATAGGCACCGGACAGAACGAGCGCACGAGCCCGCCCTTTTCTGTCTCAAAGACACGCACGGTGCCCTCGTAGCCGGCGGTCAGAACCCAGTTCGTCTTTGGATGAAACACGATCGAGAATACGGCACCGGCGTGCGCGCCGAGAATCGCCCGGCGTTTCCCGTCGGCGGCATAGAGGCGCGCCTCGCCGCCGGCGCCGCTCACGCTTCCCATGGCAAGCTGGGTGCCATCCCCGCTGTAGGCGATGGCCTGGACCGGGCCGGGCATCCGCTCGAACTCCTTCCGCAGATTTGAATCGTTGTTCGCGGCCGTGCGGCCCTGGTTCTCCGCCATCTTGTAGGTCCGGGCCGTGTGGAGGTCCCCCCCGTAAGTTATCAAGTCCTCCTTCGGATGCCGCGCAAAGCAGAGCACCGGCTCGAGCAGCTTGTTGATGTCATCGATGAACTGCCCGTTGGCCGCGTCGATCAACTTCATGGATCGATCCCGGCTTCCGCTCAGGATGCGCTGGCCGTCGACCGACCACGCCGTCGCGAACACCCAGTCGCTGTGGTTTTCGAATTTGACGAGTTCCTTCCCGTCCTCGGCCCGGATGATGCGCACGACCTTGTCCGCCCCGCCAAAGGCCAGGCGGGTTCCGTCCGGCGACCACGACACTCCATAGACGGAATCGAGCGCCACGCGGAACGCACGGGTCGGAGCCAGCTGCACACCGGTGGCGTCCGCCGGCCAGATCTGGATCTCGCCGAACCGCGCCGGGGCGCTGGCCGCCACGGCGATGCGCTTGCCGTCGGGCGCGTAGGCCAGCGCCTCAATTCGCGGAGCCTCGCCCACCAGGCGCGCCACGACATTCGACTCCGCGCCCGCCTGGATCAAAACCTCGTGATAGCCCGAGACCGCCAGACGCTGTCCATCCGCCGAAAACGCCATGCAGCTGATGACCGGCGGCTGGCTGTAGGCCGGAGCCGACTGCAGCTTGAACGAGCCGGCGTCCTTGGGCGTGTCATCATGCGCGCCTTCCTGAATCCACCGGGCCACCAGGGCAATGTCTGACTTCGGCAACGGATCGCCCTCCTTCGGCATGGACGGCTCGTCGCCGGAAATCTCTTCCACCAGAATACTGTCTTTCGACTGGCCCGTGATGAAACCCGGCCCGTGCTTGCCGCCTTTTTTGAGCGCCTCGTAGGTGGTGAGGTCCAACTGCCCCTTCAGCTTGCCCGGATGATGGCAGCCGGTGCAGCTCCGCTTGAAAACGGGGACGATGTCGCGGTAGTAGCTCACCGGCGACTCCGCCGCGACGCCGGCTGACCCCGCCGCCACGACCACAATCACGGTCGCCCCCAGCGCCAGCCAGTCGCGCCGCGTCGATTTGAATGCCAGCGTCCTCATGCTCGTGCTCGCTCGTGGGTTATTGGAAATCGCCGCCTCTCGTCCGGTCATTTTACGCCTGCGGAATCGACCCGCTGCGCCACGGCGTTCGTGGCCACTTCCGTCGACTCGGGAAGGCCAATCGTCAGGCCGATCGGGCCCGTTCGCGCCCGATAATTCCGATCGTTGAAAACGGCCGAACCGGTCACAACGAGCGTGTAGTTCGTTCCCAGCTTCGCCTGGTCAGTCGCCGTGAGCTTCAGGACCACCTCACCGACGCCCGATGAAATCTTGGGCACCACGCTGCGAACGCCTGGCGGAAGGCCCTCAAGGCTCAGCTCGACGTCCCCATTGAATCCGCCCCGGCGCTGCACCTGAATCTTGGTCTCTGCCTCGCCGGCCGCGGAGGTCGAACCCGGCGGCAACACCGCCAGCGAAAGCCGCGGTAGCGTGCTCGACAGAATCAGCGGATATTCGGTCACCGCCACGGGAATCGCCTGTGCGCAGGTCTCCAACGAACGGCCCTCGATCGTCGCCACGCCCCGCACCACGACCGTCCGCAACCCGACTTCCGAATCGATTTTCGGAGTCAGGGTCACCCGGCCGATCGACTCGCCCGGCTTGATGACACCGTCGCCGCCACTGAAACTGCGGCTCAACCCTTCCCGGCCACCATTGAATCCTTCCGTCACCAGCCGAATTTCGGCGTTAAACCCGCCGCGCCGCTCGGCATAGACCTCGATCGAACCCGCCTGGTTCTGCTCGAGGGCCAGGCCCAAAGTCGTGGCGTCGAGGGAAAACGGGACGGCGTCCAGGACGGTCAAGTACCCCTGACGCACCCCGCGGTCGCCGTTCACCGGCTCCGCCGGCACTGTCACGGTGCGCCCGTCGATGACGCCGCTGGCCTCCACCCGAATCGGAGACGATCCCAACGGGGCCTCTGCTCCGGCCGTGATTCGCAAAAGGCCGCTGTTCGGAGCATTGGGCACGGCGAGCGCCTCGGCCGACACTCCCGGCGGCAATCCCACGCAGGTGAACCGGACCGGTCCGGCAAACCCGCCCGTCCGAGTCACCTCACACCGGATGCGCGTCGAGCCCATCCGATGAACCCGTGGCGTGTCCGACAAATACCTGGCCGAAAACCCCGGCCCGGCCGCCGACGATGGCGTCCGCACGCTCAGGCGATAGCCAAAGTCGTCGCCGCCGCGATCGGTCAAATCGCGCAGCGCCACGATGTAATCCGTCCCCTTTTTGGCGTCGAGCTCCAGCCGGGCATCCGCGCCAGCCGCATCATCGTTCTGCGCAATCACCGCGCCGTTCGTGTCGGTCAGCACCAGCAGCGCATCCAGCCGCGACCCGTAGCGGCTGGCGGCGACATCCAGGACCAGCTTCTGATCGCGATCCGGCCGGAACCGGAAACGATCCACATCGCCCTCCCTCCCGATGCGCCCGTTGATGATGACGGGAACCGCGACGACCTGCGCTGCGGCGAGAGCGTCGTTCGGCTCGCTGTCTGCAACCGCGGGCTCGTCTGCCACCCCAAATGGGATCAGGTTGGATTGACCGCGCGAGGTGCGAACCCGGATCTCCTGGCGCGCGGGCGCGTTGGTCGCCACCTCCAGCGTCATCCGGGGAACGCCCTCCAGATTCCGCCCGGTCAGCGCGACCTCCACAGAACGACCGCGCGTGCCGCTGAACGGAAAGATCGATTCCACGTAGGGGATGGGCCCGGCGGTCAGGCGGTAGCGATAGTCGCCGCCGCCACGAAAGCGGAAGTCGCGCAAGGCAATAACGTACTCGCCATCGGCGGGCACCGTTAAGAACAGCCGGCTGTCGAGACCGAGCGCATCCTCGCTGCGGGCCAGCTCGCGGCCATCGCGATCGAGAATCCAAAGCGAAGAGTCCAGCGGCGAGCCGCGCCGGGCCGCCTCGATCTCGAACACATAATCCTCCCCTTTTCGGGCGGTGAAGCGAAAGAAGTTCGTCTGCGCCGCCGCACTCACGGCGCCCGAGATCACGCCCGGCAGTTCCACCGGCTGCGCATCGGCCAACGTGACGTTGGCGTCGCGCCGGGCGATCTCGCGCCACTGGCCGACATTGAGGTTCAGTGGATTGCTGATTCCCGCCGGGCTTTTTACCCGAAGCTCGCGCGGGCTCAGGCTCACATCCGCCGCCGCCGTGACCTTGAGCACCAGCCGTTTGTCGTCCTGCACCGCCGCGGCAGACTCAACCCGGCGGATGCCACCCCCCGTCGACTCCACCCGGAGGCCGGCCGGCGCCGCAATCGCCGGCGGCGCGGCATTCGACGCCGACAGGCCGGGGTCGCCGTCGAACAAGATCTCCGTGACGCCCGACAAGTTTTCCCCGTTCAAGGTCAGCTCGATCGTCGTCCCGCGCTGGATCCATTCCGGGGTGACCGCGCCGAGCTTGGGCGCCGGCTGGGCCTGCACGCCGGTCCCGGCCACGATTCCGGCGAGCGCGGCCAGCGCGACGAGAGCGCCGAATTTCGGCCCGGCCAATCTGGTGAAAAATCCGGTCTTCAAACGAACAATCCGGTGACCGGCTCTCCGTAACGGGCATCCACGAGTTCGCGCGGCTGGTTGAGGTGGTTGTAGACGATGGTGCGCGGATCGACGCCCAGGGCATGGTACATGGTCGCCAGCAGTTGGACCGGGTGCACCGGCTTCTCCGCCGGCGAGCTGGCCGTGGCGTCCGACCGGCCGTAGACCGTTCCGCGGCCGACGCCGGCACCGGCGACGAGGGCCGTGTAACAATACGGCCAGTGGTCGCGGCCATCCGGCGCATTGCCGTTACCGCTGGTGCTCACCCCCAGGCGCGGGGAGCGCCCAAACTCCCCGATGGCGACGATCAATGTCTCCTTCAACAGCCCGCGCTGGTCCATGTCCTCCAGCAACGCGCTCAGCCCGCTGTCGAGCTTCGGGCAATGGAGATTGCGCAGCGGGCCGAAATTGGCCGCATGCGTGTCGAAGGCGTCCACGGTGGGATTGCCGTTGGCCACCGCGGGCCAGTTGACCTGCACGAACCGCGTGCCGGCCTCGACCAGCCGCCGCGCGAGCAACAGCCCCTGGCCGAACGTATGTCGCCCATACCGATCGCGCAGCTTGTCGGGCTCCTGCGTCAGATCGAAGGCGTTGCGCGCCCGCCCGGACGCCACGAGGTCAAAGGCCTTTTGGTAATACTTGTCCAAGGCGAACTGCTCGACCGCCTTTTCCATCTCCGGCATCTGGCTTTCGACCGTTTTGAGCAGGGAGGCGCGGCGTTCCAGACGTTCCTTGGGCACATCCTTCCGCAACGACAGATCGTCGAGCTTAATCTCCTTGTTGGGATCCTGATAAAAGTAATACGGGTCGAAGGCCGCGCCGAGGAAGCCCGCCGTGCTGCCCTTGCCGATGACGTTGCTTTCCTGCGTCGGCCGGGGCAGCAACACGAACGGCAACATCGGCGTCTCCGGCGGACGCAGGCGGGAAATCTGCGCGCCGATGTGGGGGAAATCGTTTGGCGCGGGCGGCTCGAGCTGGCCGGAGGGAGAGACCCGGCCCGGCTCATAGCCCGTCATCATCTGGTAGTGGGCCGCGGTGTGATTGAAAAGCCCCGCCGGCGTGTAGCTCATCGAGCGAATGAGCGTCGCCTTGTCGACCTGCTTCGCCAGTTGCGGCATGACCTCGCTCAGCCAGATGCCGGGCACGCAGGATTTGATTGGCTTAAACTCGCCGCGAACGTTGGACGGCGCGTCGGGTTTTGGATCCCAGATGTCGATGTGACTGGGGCCGCCCTGGAGAAAGACGAAGATGATGTTTTTGGCCCGCCCCCAGCCCGGCTTGCGGTTGTCACCTTCGGGGCTGGCCGCGCGGGCCTGCATGCGAAGGATGTCGGCGAGGCTGATGCCCGCCATGCCCAGTCCGCCGACGCGCAAAAACTCGCGCCGGCTGAATCCATCACACGTGCTGCCGGACTGTCCAGGGATGCTGATCATGGTCGTTGGTGGGTTTCCGATGGTCGATGGTTTCGGCAAATCGCGCCCGGTCAATGATGGCTGCGGCCGCCCAGCAAACGGGCGGGTAAAAGGAGAATCGCGCGAAGCAACGCGAGCACACCGTGCACCACGGCGATGACGACCCGGATGGGAATCGAGAGAATCCAGATCACGGGCAGGAGAACGGCCGCGAGCAGTGCGATCGGCGCGGACAGGACAAACAGGATGCACCAGCCGACGAAGAGGATGAGGATTTTCATGGCGGGTTCCCTCAGCGGTTGAAAAGAAACGCCGGGCTGTTCAAGAGGGCCCAGGCCAGATCCTGGGCCACCTCCAGCCGGTGGCTCGGATCGTCAAACTTCACCGAGGCCAGCTCCTTCTCAGACGGAGGCCGGCAAAGGCAGCTCAGGTAGATCTCCTCGACCAGCCTGCGATCGTCGGTTTCGGTCACGGCGAGACGCGCGATCCGACTGTCCTTCGAGCCCACCGCCTCGCTCAGGGTGGGCCCGTTGATCAAGCTCAAGGCATGGCTCAACGTCAGGCTGCTGGACCGCTCACACTCGCAAGCGCTCTGCCGCTTGGGCCGGCCGAACAGCTGGAGAAAATCGTTCCCCTGGACCATCCCATCCGGAATCTGGGCCGCGCGCATGCCGGCCGGCACCCCCGCCAGCCTCGGCCGAGTCCCCGTGGCCACGGCCAGCGCATCCACCATCTGTTCCGCGCTCAACCGCCGCGGCAGCGCATGGCTGAAGTTGATGCGATCATCCTCGTTCCACTTGTTCTTCACGATGGACAACTGGTACGTGCGCGACTGGCAGATGGCGCGCATCAGCTGGCGCAGATCAAAGCCGTCCTGGATAAACCGCGCGGTCAAGGCGTCCAGCAGCTCCGGGTTGCTCGGCGGGTTGCTGGCCCGGATGTCGTCGACCGGATCGATGATCCCCCGGCCAAAGAAATAGCTCCAGATGCGATTGACCGTCGACCGGGCGAAGAACGGGTTCTCCGGCGAAACCAGCCAGTCGACCAGCGCGAGACGCCGGTCGGCGCCGGGCGCCGTCGTCTTCGCGGTTCCGACCGGAACCTTCGGCGCGACGACGGCATCCGTTTTCAGATGCCTGACTTCGCCTCCGTCGTACTTGTGATAGACGACCTCCTCGGCGGTGATCTGGAACGATCCACCGCCCTCCTGGAAGATCACTTCGCTCCCAACCTGTCCGCGCTTGAATCCAACCTGGGCAAAGAAAGCGCCCAGCTCGTAATACTGATCTTGGGTCCATCGCTCGAACGGGTGGTCGTGGCACTTGTTGCAATTGAAACGCACGCCGAGAAAGGTCTGCGTGACGTCCTCCGTCATCTTGCCGGGCTCCCGCAGGACCCGGAGGTAATTCACCGCAGGATTTTCGTAGCTGCTGCCTTTGGCCGTGAGCAGCGTGCGCACGAATCGATCGTAGGCGACGTTATCCGCCAGTTGCTGGCGAATCCAGTTGCGATACAGCCAAACGCTCTTCTGGCCCAGGTTCTCCGAGTTGCACTGCAAAAGGTCCGACCACTTGTTGGCCCAAAACTCCAGAAAGTCAGGGCTGCCGATCAGCGCCTCAATCAGCTTGTCCCGCTTCTCCCGGCTCGGCGCCGGATCGGAAAGGAACTCGCGGACCTTCTCCGGCCGCGGGGGCAGCCCGGTCAGATCCAGGTGCACCCTCCGGGCAAACTCCGCATCGGTGGTCAGCGCGCTCGGGAGGATTTTCATCCGGCGCAGCTTCGCGTTCACATGGCGGTCGATGTCGTTGTTCTCCGGCACGTCCGCCCATTGATACCCCGACCGGTCGCCCATGATGGTGAGCAAGGCCGAGCCGTAGACGCCTTCGTAGCGGACGAGCAGCGCGGCCTCGCCCCGGCGCAGCCCCCGGACGAGCCCGGCCGGGCTGACCTCGGACACCTCGGTGTCGCTCACGGAAAAATGCGCTTCCCGCGTGACGTCGCGAATCGAGCCGTCGGCGTATTTGGCGAGGACGAGGAACTGTTGCGAACGGCCTGGAATATCCATGGCCGCCTCGTGTGGCTGGATCTCGATGCTTTTCGCCCGGCCGGCGCTGACGTCATCGAGCCTGGTTCCTTCCGCGATCCACTGGCGAATGAGCTGATGCTCGCGCGAGCCGGGCTTGAGCGCCTGGCGGCCTTCGTGCGGAACCTCGCCCAGCGGCTTGAGCAGCATGAGGGACTCGTCGATGTTCACCCGGTTGAAGCGCCGGCCAAACACGTCGCTGATCAGCGCCTGATAATCGAAGGCCGGGTCATAGCCCCGGAGGGACAGCTTGAACCCGTTCTTACCCTTGGCGGATCCGTGGCAGGTCCCCTGGTTGCAGCCCGCCTTGCTCAGGATGGGCTGCACGTCGGCCACAAAACGCACGGGCCGCAGCTCGGCGCCATCCACGGTGACCTCGAGACGGGCCGCCTGCCCGGCGGCGTGAACAGTCACCTGCGCCGACCCGCGCCGGCGCGGCTGAATATACGGGCCGGCCAAACTGATACAGCCGGCTGGATCGGCGTCAAATGTGGCCACGGATGTCAGATCCACCGTGGTGCCGTCCGCCGTGATCCCGCTGACAAGCACCCGGCGCTCGTCGCGCCCGTGCGTCAGGTGCAACGAATCCGGATTGAGCCGCAATTCCCGAATGGTCGGCAACGCTGCCGCCGGCGTTTTGGCCTCGGCGGCCATCGCCGGGGTGTTCATCGCGAACGCTTCCGCGAGCAGAACCAGAGCGAGGAACGCCCATGTCATGGACGGCCATTGTTGAACCGGGATTCCCCGCGCCGCACCGCCGCGAAGATGGAGGGGAGGACGGAGAGCACAGACGTTGGGGAGGGCTGCGAACCGGGCTAAAGAACCCCGGAGAATCAACCTGGATCGGCGATTTTTCATATCCGCTGTGGAGCCTCTGCTGACGACGCCTGATGTCTCGCATTCAGGAAACTTTTCGGCGTCAACGAAGACTAGGCGGATTGGCTCGCGTCAAACAAGACGAAATCCCGACATCTTTCTGGCGCGACGGGTCATCCTGAACACCGGGCGGGACGCCTGGGGCCCAACGCGCCATCAGTCTGCTGGCGGGCACTCCATGGGCACGTGACGAGGGAAGCATCGCAGGAGCTGCCCCGCATCCGGCCGCGAACTGTTCCTGGTCCAAACTCGCGCCTGGAGCGGGCCTGATCGGGCCGGACAAAATTTGGTGTTGCGTTCGCCCCGAGTTTGCAGTCTAGTGCCCTCGTTGAAGGTCTAACCGCGGCATTCTGACGGGTTGTTAAGAGTTCGATTCGCCCGGTTCTCCAAGCCGATTCAAAGTTCCATCGCAATTCGGGCCGTCTCCCGAAAGACTTCTTCAACAAAGCAAACAGCAATAACACGCACGTATGAACAACGCGCCCAGCGCAACAGTGGACGTTGGCACAGGGTTCCTTGAAATATCTGAAAAGGGCTTTGGCTTCCTCCGATCGGCCGAAAATCATTTCCAACCCAAGCCCTCGGACATCTTCGTCACGCCCGACACCATCAAGAAGAATTTTCTCCGCGAAGGCTGCCAGGTCGCTGGCACGCTCCAGCCTCCTCACCGCGGCAACAGCCCCCAGCTCAAAATCGTCGAGGCGGTCAACGGCATGCCGTTCGCCGAATACACGAAGAGCGTCCGATTCGAAAATCTCACGACGATCGATCCGATCGAAAAGTTCCGGCTGGAAACCAGCCCCGACCAGATCGAAGCCCGCATTATCGACCTCGTCACCCCCATCGGCAAAGGCACTCGCGGCCTCATCGTCGCGCCGCCCCGCACCGGCAAAACCACCATCCTCAAGCAAATTGCCAATTCGGTGACGGAGAATCACCCGGACGTGCACGTTCTGGTGCTGCTCATCGACGAGCGCCCGGAGGAGGTCACCGACTTCCAACGCAGCGTCAAGGCCGAGGTGGTCGCCTCCTCGAATGACCAAGATCTCGAAACCCACGTGCGCCTGAGCCGCTTCATGATCGAACGGTGCCGGCGCATGGTCGAGGCCGGCAAGGATGTCATCGTCCTGCTCGACTCGCTCACCCGCGTGGCTCGCGCCTACAACAGCGTCCATGGCGGCTCCGGCCGCACCATGACCGGCGGCGTGGACGCCCGCGCGCTGGAAATCCCCCGCAAAATGTTCGCGGCTGCGCGCAAGATCGAACACGGCGGATCCCTCACGATCATCGCGACCGTGCTCGTCGACACCGGCAGCCGCATGGACGAGCTGATCTTCCAGGAGTTCAAGGGCACCGGCAACATGGAGCTGGTCCTCGACCGCAAACTGTCCGATCGCCGCCTCTTCCCGGCCATCGACATCCCGAAGAGCGGAACGCGGAAAGAGGAGAAGCTGTTCCCCAAAAATCAGATCGAAGCGGTGCGAAAGCTGCGGCGCATGATGGTCGACCTGAACCCGGTTGAAGCGATGGAGACGCTCATCGCGGCGCTGAAGAAGCACAAGACGAACGACGAACTCCTGGCCAAGCTGGCCGTCTGAGTCCGGATTCCAGAGCGCGCCCGGCGGCCTCTTGGGTCGCCGGCGCAGGTTGCTTGCCCGGCCGAACCGCACCGGGATTCGAATCTCCCGTCGCCGCGATCCACGTTGGCTCCCCGCCGGTGGATTAATCCAGTGCCGTCCTTCGACCCGCGCCGTGCGCCCCGCGCATTTCCTCGGTGGTCCGCCGTCCGTGCTCGTTCGCCCAGCGTGGCTTGCGCTACGCCTGGACCGACGGGACTGCAGCTTCCGTGGAATGACGTTCGATAAACCCGCTCATTTGATCGAGCGGCAGGATTTTCTTGGCTCCGCCGAGGCGGATGGCCTCGCGGGGCATCCCAAACACGACACAGCTTGCCTCATCCTGGGCCACGGTCATCGCCCCGGCTTCCTTGAGCTTCAGCATCCCCGCCGCGCCATCCGCGCCCATGCCCGTCAACAAGAGGGCCAGCGCGGCGGTCCCGGCCCCGGCCTTGACCGCGGAATCGAAAAGCACGTCCACGGCCGGACGCTGGTGGTGGAGTTGAGGCGCCGTGCTCAGGTCCACCGTGTAGCCCGTCGAGATTCGGCGCAGGACCAAGTGGTAACCACCGGGCGCAACCAGCGCGAGGCCTGGCCGGACCATGTCGCCGGACTGCGCCTCGCGAACCTCGATCTGACAGAGCGAGTTCAACCGGTCCGCAAAGGCTTTGGAAAACTGCGCGGGGATGTGCTGCACAATGCAGATGCCAGGCACATCACCCGATAGTTCGGTCAGGACCTTCTTCAAGGCCTCCGTCCCGCCGGTCGACGCCCCCATCAAAATTATCTGCCGGTTTGCATACGTGCGGGCCGCGCGCTTGGCCTGACGGGCCAGGGCGGCGGACGCCAGGACAGGCGGCGGCGTGCTCCCGCGGGCGCCGGGGCGCGCCGGGGGTGACGCCAAAGCCGACGCGGGCGCAGGGACGGATGAGCGGGGTCCGGCGGACGCCGGCGCCCGAGCCAATCGTGCATGGAACGCGACCTTGATCTTGGCCGCCAATTCGGCGCAGTCCGCTTTGGCGGAATACGAGCCGCCAGGCTTCGCGACCACGTCCACGGCTCCGTATTGGAGCGCCTCCAACGCCTGGGTCGAACCGGCCGTCGTCAGCGAGCTCAAAACGATCACCGGCATCGGCCGGTGTTTCATCAGAAGCTTGAGAAAGCTCAGTCCGTCCATGCGCGGCATCTCGAGATCCAGCGTCAGGACATCCGGCTGGAGCGCGAGAATCTTGTCTCGGGCCACGTAGGGATCGATGGCGGTGCCGACGATCTCCAGCTCGGGAAACACCGCCAGGCCCTCGGTCAGGATTTTGCGGACGACCGCGGAGTCGTCGACAATCAGCACTTTTATCCGGCGGTCAGCCATGTTGCCCCAGAGCGTTGGCGTTCAGCAGACCATAAGCTAGGCCGCGGCGAGCAGGCTCTCCACCGTCTCCAGCTTGTCGAACGTCTTGATCATGTATTCGGGCAGGGACTGGGCGCCGAGCCCGAGGATCTCGAGCGCCTCGGCCCGCCCGCGGAGGGCGAACGCGTGGTGTCCGTATCCGTAGCCCATGAAATAGGAAACCATGTTGCCGACGTAGACATACGACGCCAGCGCCTGGTCCGCGCCGGCTCCGGATGGCTGGTGGTGAAATCCAACCGCCGCCACCAGGTTGGCTGGAAACTTCCAGCGGGCCAGCAGGCGGGCGCCGATCTCGGCGTGGTTCACCCCGAGCAGGCGCTTCTCCGTCTCCAGCATCGAGGCCTGCTGGCACTGGCTCTCCTCGACCAGGCGCGCATAGACGTGCTCCAGCGCCTCAGCGAGGATGATCTTGCCAATGTCGTGCAGCAGCGTGGCGGTGAAGACCAGGCCGGTGTCGCCACCCTTGTCCTCGGCGACCAACTGGGCCGCCATCGCGGCCGTCACCGAGTGCTTCCACAACTCGCCGCTGTCGATGCCATAACCCCGCTGGGCCGGCCCGAGCAAGCGGGCCCCGCTGACCGCCGCGACCAGCTTGTAGACCTGGCTGAAGCCGATCCGCGCGACCGCCTCCTGCAAGTCGTCCGCCGGGCTGGAGCCCGCGAAGAACGAGCTGTTGCACAAGCGCAGCACCGCGGCCGTGATGGCGGGATCGAACGAGATCAAATCGACCACTCGGCCGGAGTCGACGTCCTCCTTGCGCAGCAGCGCCAGCAATTCCGGCAAAATGCGCGGCGCCGGGGGTAGATTCTTTACCCGGTCTATGTAGTCATCGAGCTCTTGCATAAGATGGTCTCCTTTGGCTCCCCGGAAATTTTCAGGCGGACCTCCCCGGTGGCCAGGTTCAGGAACATGGTGCGGTTGACCATGCCACCCACCTGTTCCGCGTGAATGCGCAGGCCGTGCTGCGCCAGCAGTCCGCCCAGGGAATCGAAGTTGCGCTTGCCAATGTTGAAGTGACCGCCGCTGTCCATGATCTGCGCGCCGCCCGCGACGGAAATGATGACCCGATGCTTTTCGGCCTTGAACTGGTAGGCGGCCCGGAACAGCGCGGGCACGCCGGTATCCACGAACATCGCCGGTTGTTTGGCCGCCTTGGGCGGATCGATGGTCGAATCCGGCAGCATGATGTGGAGCAACCCGCCGACCTTGGCCACGGGATCGTAGATGGCGATCCCCAGGCAGGAGCCGAGTGAATACGTGGTCAGAACGACGTTCTGATTGTTCGACACGGCCAGATCGGCGATGCCGACGACAACGCGGTGTTCGAATCCAACCAGGGATGGTGCGGGCATGGGCGGATCGGGCTACTGTCTTTGGTAAACGCTGGGCTTGAGGCATCGCATGCCGATGTCGAGGCCGTTGAGGCTCTCGGAATGCCCGATCAGGAGGTAGCCGTGCGGCACGAGATGCTCCCCGATTTTTCGCACGAGCTGCTCCTGGGTCGGCCGATCGAAATAGATCATCACGTTCCGGCAAAACACGACCTCGAACCGCTCCTGAAACGTGTATTGACCCAGCAGGTTGATCTGGCGGAACTCCACCCGGCTGCGCAGCTCCTCCTTGATCCGGCAGTGCCCCTCCCATTTTCCAACGCCCTTTTGAAAGAACCTCCGCCACCACTCCGGTGGCACCGAGCTCAGGCGTTCCGCCGGGTAGATGCCGGCCTGTCCGGAGCCCAGCGCCTTCGTCGAGATGTCAGTCGCCAGAATGCGCCAGTCCCAGCCGGCCGCCACGGGATAATGGGTGTCGAGGTAAAAACCCAGGCTGTAGGGTTCCTCGCCGGTTGCGCAGGCGGCACTCCAGACCGCAAATCGCCGCGGCTTCGTCCCCACCAACGCCGGCAGCGCCGTGCGCACCAGGAATTCAAAATGATCGCGTTCGCGCAGGAATTGCGTGTAGTTCGTCGTCAGCGCATCCACCAGATGCGTCATCTCCTCCTCGTCGCCGCTCCGCCGCAGGTAGTCGCAGTACTCAGCCAGCGATTGGAACCCGTGGTGCCGCATGCGCTTGCCCAGCCGCGCGCGGATGAGCTGCTCCTTGCCGTCGTGCAACCGGATGCGACATCGGTCGTAAACGAGTTGAATGATGTATTCGAAGTCTCTGGCTTCGTCAGTCGCCACTGGCATACGTTGCGGTCGTAATCCTCCGCCCCGGAGGCACCAATTTCATCGGCGCACGCGGCCAACACTTAAACGCCCGTTTGCACCCACGGCGTGCGGTTGCAAAAAAATGATTCCGGCCCGGCTGGCGTCGGCTCACGCCGCCGCGCGTGCGGCCTGGCGGCGCAGGGCGGCGATCTGGCTGGAGATCTCCCGCAATCGCTCGCGAGCCTGCCGCAGTTCCGCCGGAGACAGCGCCTCCATGGTGCTCTGGACGCCTTCCCGCGCCATCTCGTCGCCGCCGGCGGCGCTCAGGCTGAACCAGATGTACGCTTCGGTATAGCTGTGAGGCACCCCCTGCCCCAGCACGTAGGCCATGCCCATGTTGAATTGCGCCACGCGGTGGCCCAGCTCGGCCGCGCGCCGAAACCACCGCACGGCGTCGTCCGCGCTCTGCCCCACCCCTTCGCCCGTCGCATAACGCACGCCCAGGCTGTCCATCGCTCCGGCGTGGCCCGCCTCAGCGGCCCGCCTCAGCCAATGAACTCCGCGCGAAAGGTGGATCTCCGTGCCGCGTCCATGCACATAGCAAATGCCGATTTCAAATTGGGAGACCACATGCCCCGCCTCCGCCGCCGCACAAAATTTTTGAAACGCCGCCTCCTCCTGGCCCGCCGCCCGGCTTTCGAGCGCCGCCCGGTAGGTGGCCGCTGCCTGCTTGTCCGCCGAACCGGCGCCGCCGCCTTCGCGCCCGCCGCTTTCGTCGACTCGATTCATTGACCTGCTCCTTTCGTTTTCACTTTGGAAATCTCCGCCACCCCACCGATCATATCCCACGGGAGTTTCCCACCGTTCGGGGGCGGCTCGCTCCCGCGGACCGATGCGCGAGCCCCGCGGGCACCGTCGGGCGTCGCACCGGCAAGCTGACCTGTTTCATTGGGCGCGGATGCCCCGGAGCCGGGCCGGCTGCCGTCGCGGCCAACGCGGACGGCCTCGCAGGGCCGGCGGTGGCGGCCGAGCCGGCGATCTGCTGGCGCAACTCCGCGACCAGCGCGCGCAGCGATCGCGCCTGTTCATTCAGCTCCTCCGCTGCGCTGGCGCATTCCTCGGCGCCGCCGGCATTCGACTGGGTGACCTTGTCCATCTGGCCCACTGCGATCGTGATCTGCGAGATGCCATCCGTCTGCTCCTTCGACGCGAGCGTAATCTGGCTGGCGGTTCCGTCGACCTCACCGGCCTGGCGCACGATTGTTTGCAGGCTTTCCGCGAGCCCTCCGGCCCGGCTGACGACATCCTGCAGGGTGCGGGCGACTTTCTGGCTGACCTCGACCCCCTGGGCGCTGCGCCGGCGGGACTCTTCAATCTTGACGGCGCTCTCCTTGGCGGCGGAGGCGCTGCGGTGGGCCAGGTTGCGGACCTCGCCCGCGACGACGGCAAATCCCATGCCGGCTTCGCCCGCTCGCGCCGCCTCCACGGCGGCGTTCAGCGCGAGAATATTGGTTTGAAAGGCGATCTCCTCGATCCCCTTGACGATCTTCGAAACCTCCTCACTGGAGGCCACGATGCTGTCGATCACCTGGCGCATTTCGTCGATCGCGCCTTGAATGGTTTGGACCGCTTCGCCCATCTGTTGGACGCCCCCGGCGCCGGCGGCGGCCGAATCGCGGGCCTCGTTCGCCAGCCGCGACACCGTGGTGGTGTTCTCGTGATTCCGGCTGGCCATGCTCGACATTTCCTCGAGCGAGGCGCTCGTTTCCTCCAGCGATGCCGCCTGCTCGCTGGCGCCCTCCGCGAGCGCCTGGCTGGCGGCGGTGACCTGGCTCGCCGCGCCGAGCAGTTCCTCACTGATCACTTCCATTTCGGACATGCCACCCATCAATGGCCGCGAAACTCCGCGGCCCAGCCACCAGGCGATCCCCACCAACGCCACCAGGCTCAAAACCGATGTCCATGCGATTTGCGAGTTCGCATGCAATTCGGTCGGCAACGCCTCCGCCCTGGGCACCTTGACGATCAGCCCCCAACCCAGCCCGGGATAGCCAAGGGCTCCGTCCGACGAGGCGTAGCCCACCACGAAGCGATCCTTGGACTCCTTCGCGCGCTCGTTAATAAATCCTGCCTGGCCCTTCGACAGAAGAACCGCAGCCTCGTCCCCTTTCGTCACCCAATTGTCCCGAAGGACCACGCCCATGTTGTACCGAACGACGTTCGTTCCACCCGCGCCTGGCGCATGCTGCAGCAGCACCCGGCCGGCCCGATCGACCAACGTCAACTGGGCCGAGGGATATCCACCCTTTCTGAACTCGCTGAAGGTGTCCTGGACGATCTCTCCGACCAGCGAGAAATCCGCCAGGTTCTTCCAGTAACCGATCACCTTCCCGTCCCGATCCTTGATCGGCGCAGCATAGCTGAGAACGAGCCCCTCGTTGCCGTAGAGCCGACGGATGTCTTCGTCGACGTGCACATCGGCCACGTAGGTCCCATCCAGGACCTCGCTCTTGAGAAAATGGCCTGCCTGGCACTCTTTGAACCACGTTTCGCTTCGGAAATTGCGTTCGTAAATGGATTTGGTGTCGAGCGGCCTGCCGTCCGGACCGCGATCATTGACGGCCAGCACGCGTCCTTCGAGATCCACCGCGACGGTGAGCAGATAGAACCCGTAGAGGCGGGCGTATTGGTTCATCGCATCGGACACGTGGTTGCTTTCCGAGCCGACCACATACCACGAACCTTTATCCAGCACGGCGCTGTTGACGCCAAAGGCCTGCACATCGCCATACCGCTCAAACAGGTTGCGATCCATCTTTTCCAGGGCGGTCTGGGCGGCGACTGCGAAGCTCGCCGCGAGGTTCTGCCCCAGATGATGGATGTTGCGCACGCTGAAAATGGCCATCACTGCCATCGGCAGGAGGCCAACGACGACGAAGGAAGCGACCAGCCGGAATGTCAGGCTGCGCGTGGCTTGTGTCTTCATGATGATATCCCGGTCGAACGCCCCATTCAGAAGTCACGAAAATCGCCGCTCGAAACATTGGACACATTCGCCCCGCGAGGGTTCGCCGGGGCTTCAGGCATGACGAACGAATCGCCGGATGCGGACCCCTCGCTATACGCCGGGTGGGCGTGGGCTGCAGAGCCGACCACCGGGGCAGCCGCGCGCGGGGCCGTCGCCCCTTCCACGCGGTGGCGGCTGCCGGCGGACGCTGGAGTTCTTTCGTGCGCAATGGCCCGCCGCGCCGGCGATGGGCCTTGCGACAAGCCCACCAGATGCTGCAACAGCTCGACCGACTCCCGCAGCGCGCGCGCCTGGGTGTTGAGCTCCTCGGCGGCGCTGGCACACTCTTCCGCGCCCGCCGCGTTGGCCTGGGTCACCTTGTCCATCTGCCCGACCGCGACATTGATTTGCGACACGCCATCCGTCTGCTCCTTGGAGGCATGCGTGATCTCCTGGACAGTGGAGTCGACCTTGCCCGCCTGGCCCGCGATGCGCTGGAAGCTCTCCTCCACCTGTCGGGCCCGCGCCAACACATCATCGAGGCTGCGTGAGACCTTTTCGCTGACCGTGACGCCCGCGGCGCTATGCCGCCGGGAATCCTCGATCTTAAGGGCGCTTTCCTTGGCCGCCGTGGAACTCCGGTGCGCGAGGTTGCGAACCTCGTCCGCGACCACGGCGAAGCCCATGCCGGCCTCGCCGGCCCGGGCCGCCTCCACCGCGGCATTGAGCGCGAGAATGTTCGTTTGGAAGGCGATCTCCTCGATGCCCTTGACGATCTTCGACACTTCGTCACTGGACGCCACGATGCCGTCGATGACCGTCCGCATCTCCCCGGCCGCCGTCTGGATTCCCCCAAGGGCGTTCGACATCTCGCTCAGGCAGACCTTGCCGTGTTCGGCCGCCTGGCGGGTTTCGTTGCTGAGGCGCGACACCGCCTCGGTGTTTTCATGATTGCGGCGGGCCATGCTGGACATCTCCTCCAGTGACGCGCTCGTCTCCTCCAGGGAGGCCGCCTGCTCGCTGGCGCCCTCCGCGAGGGACTGGCTGGCGCCGGACACTTCCGCGGCGGCCGCAGTGATGGAGTCGGCCCCGGCCCCGAGCGATTGCGCCGTGGACCACAGCACACGGTTGATGCTGCGCACATTGAAGACGGACACTCCCACTCCGACCAGCAGCGCCAAGGCCAGGCCGACGGTCGTCCAGGTCACGCCGCTGTCCACCGCGTCATCCGCGGCATCGACGTCCCGGTCCGTCTTGGTGTCCGCCCGTTCCATCAATTTTGAAAGGGGTTCCCAGGATTTATCGTAGGCCGGACGAAGCTGGTTGATGCAAATCTCGGAGGCTTCGCCGGATTTTCCCGCCCGGCAGAGCTCCACCACAGCGGAGCCCGCCTTCTGGAGTTCGCCCAGGGCCGCCCGAAACCGGGTGAACGTATCCCGCTCGGCCGGATCGAGGATGGTCGCGGTATAGGCGGTGATGTGCTCGTTGAGCTCAGCCTGGTTGCTTTCCAGCTCCTTTTCCAGACCCTTGCTGTCGCGCGTCGAGGGATACGCCTCCCACAACGCCACCATTCGTTCAAAGTGGCCGCGCGTCTCCATGATGTTCACCACCCCAGGCATCGCATTGGTGTTGATGGCGTGCAGCTGAAGGTTGGCGCTGTGGAACTCCACCAGGGCCAGCACCCCAAGCGCCATCACGACAAGGATGAGCGTGGTGAATCCCGTCACGATCCGCCGTTTAATTGTCCAGTGTTCCATGATTGCGCCTCGATCAATGCAGGTTTGCCACTTCCGCCGCCAAATTCAACGTGTCCGCCGTCAGGACGGCATCGATGTCCAGCAGGGTCTTGACGCTGCCGCGAATCTTCGCCATGCCGAGGATGTATTCCGTGCTCAGGCTGCCGCCGAAGTCTGGCGTCGGCTCGATGTCCGCCGGAGGAATGGTCACGACCTCCTCGACGGCATCGACGATCATGCCCATGAGCGCGCGCGTGCCGGTCTTCGAAGCGACCTCGACGACCACGATACAGGTGCGTTCCGAATTTTCCGCCTTGGCCAGGCCGAATTTCAGGCGCAGGTCGACAACCGGCACCACTTTGCCGCGCAGGTTGATCACGCCTTTGACGTGAGCTGGCATCTGCGGGACGGCGGTGATGTCGAGCATCCGGATTATCTCGCGGACTTTGAGCACGCCGACACCGTAGGATTCATGGCCGAGGACGAAGGTGAGGTACTTGCGGGCGCCGGCTGCGGCATCCGCTTTTTTGGGAGGAGTTTCAGTCGTTGACATGGGTCACCAATTTACAAGGGGTTCAATTAATAAGCTCGAGACACACGATCATCAGGCCGCGAGGGCCGCCGTCGCCGCCGTCGCCCGCAGGCGGACCAGCGCATTCACATCGAGAATCAGCCCGACCCGGCCATCGCCCAGGATGGCACCCCCCGCCACCGCGCGATTGCTCTTGAACGCTTCGCCGAGGCTCTTGATCACCACCTCCTGTTTCCCCAGCAGGCGATCGACCAGGATACAGCGATCGGCGCCGTCGGCCTCGATCACCACCAGGATGCCCCGGGTCGGATCGGCCGACTCGGGCTCAACCGCGAAGTAGTCGTACAGCCGGAGCATCGGGCTCAAACGGCCCCGCACATTCACCATCTCGCCGCGCTCATGCAGCGTGGACAGGATTTCCCGCGTGGGCCGGAACGACTCGCGCACCGAGAGCGTCGGCAGGATGTAGCGCTCGCGGCCGACGCTGACCACCAGCCCGTCGATGATCGCCAGGGTCAACGGAAGGGAGATCGTAAAGACGGAGCCCGCACCAGGGGTCGACTGGATGTCGATCTTGCCCCGCAGCTTGTCGATGTTTTTGCGCACGACATCCATCCCGACCCCGCGGCCGGAGATGTCGGTGATCACCGCCGCGGTGGAAAATCCGGGCGCGAAGATCAGGTTGAAGATCTCCTTTTCGCTCAAGGATTCGCCGGGACGGATGATCCCCTTCTCCACCGCCTTGGCGAGGATCCGTTCCTTGTTCAAACCCGCGCCGTCGTCCCGAATCTCGATCAGGATGTTTCCGCCCTGGTGAAAGGCGCGCAGGTGAATGCGCCCGGCGGGCGCCTTGCCAGACGTCACGCGGGCGTCCGGCATCTCAATTCCGTGGTCCACGGAATTGCGCACCATATGAATCAATGGATCGCTGATCTCCTCAACAATCGTGCGATCCAGTTCGGTATCCTCGCCCTCCATCGTCAATTCCGCCTGCTTGCCAATTTTCGCCGCCGTGTCGCGCACGAGACGGGTCATCTTCTGGAAGGTCGCGCGAATCGGCACCATGCGCATCGACATGGCAGTCCGCTGGAGGTCGTTGGTAATCCGTCGGAGTTGCGCGAGGTTGCGCGTCAACTGCTGGCTGTCGATCGCCTCCAGGTCCTTGTCCTGGGCGATGAGCGACTGGGCGATGACCATCTCGCCCACCAGATCCACGAGGCTGTCCAGCTTGAGCGTGTCCACCTTGACGAAGGCGGCGTTGTCCTTGGCCCGCGTGCTTCCAGGCTCTTTGGCCGGGGCCGTGGGGCCAGCGGAGGCATTCGGAGCCGGCCCGGCCGTGCCGTTGGCCGGTGGCGGCGTGCTGGACGCTGCCGGGGCATGGCCCGGATCCGCGGCGGGCGCGGCCGCGAGTTTCGCCGGAGCGCTCGGAGCGGCCGGAGCGGACAGAGTCGCCGGCGGCGCCGGGCGGGCCGCCGCAGGATCAAGGTAGCAGCGCACCCGGGCAACCAGGCTCTGGGCCGGCACGACGATCGGACCGACCGGCGCGCTCCCGCCCAGCTGGGCGTTCATCTCCGCGATGTATTTTTTCAGCGTGTCGCCGCCTTCGAGGATCAGATTGATGACTGGCGAGTCGACGGTCAGCTTGCCGTTGCGAGCCAGGTCCAGCAGGGACTCGAGCTCGTGGGCGAGGTTCTTCATCGGGAGAAGATTGAGAAACCCGGAGCCGCCCTTGAAGGTGTGAAACGCGCGGAAGATCGAGTTGAGGGTGTCCGCGTCGGAGGGGTTCTCCTCCAGCGTGAGGACGCCAAGCTCGATGTTTTGGAGGTGTTCCTGGGATTCGTTGAGAAATTCCCGGAGCAGATCGGCGTCGCTCTCGACGTTCATCACCAGAGGTTCCTCCGGCGGGAGCGCCCCAGGTGGCGCCAGCGCTTCGGCCGGCGCGTTCACTCGTTCCCCAGTCGGGGCGGCGGCTGCATTCGCTTCCGGCGGGAAGGCGTCCGCACTGGCGAACGAACCCAGCGGCGGCAGGCCGCTTCCGGCGGCGGCCGAGGAAGTGGCCGCCTGGGTCCACTCCACCCAGCTGGAAATGGCCGCGATCGTGGATGCGCTGAGGACGGCCTTTTCGAAGGCGGCGTCGACCAGGGTCCGCGCGCGGGCCAGCGCCTGCGGAAACGGCGAGAGCAGCGGGGAATGCGCCGCGATCTCCTCCATCTCGCTCAGCAGAGAATTGATTGGCAGCAGGCCGTTGTCCTTGCCCGGCTCCGCATAGACCAACTCGAGGGCGATTTTCTCCGCCAACTGCTTGAGCGCGGACCAATAATCAGAAATTTCGGCAGGCATGGCTCAGTCATCACGTTTTCTACAAGCATCCGTTTAATCGGAGATCGGCCAAAATGCTTAAGCCGCATTCGTCCGCCACCCGGTTCGAACCCGGATTCCCCTGGGGCCACCCTGATCAAAATACTCCCGTCGCTCCCGCGTCCCTCCCTCCAACCGCCAAGCCGGCCCGGCGGCGTCCGCGCACTCGCCTCACGGATTCGCCGGCTGGCCCAACGCCTCGGCAACCAAACGGCTGGCTTCGGCGATGCCGTACGGCTTGTTCAGCATCCGGACCGCCGGCGATTTGCGAATCTCCGCCCGTTCGTCTTCATCGATGTAACCCGAGGCCAGCACGCACTTGGTCAGAGGCCAGCGGGCCAGGACTTCCTGGATGAGCTGCCAACCGTTCCGACCCGGCATCGTGTAGTCCGTCAGCACCAGATCCACCGGAAGCGTCTGCTGGCCGAGCAGCTTGATCGCCGCGTCGGCGCTGTTGGCCGTCAGGACCTGATAGCCGGCCTGGCGCAAAAAATTGGCGGCAAACTCGAGCACCAGATCCAGATCGTCCACCACCAGCAACCGGCCCGCGCCGCGGCAGAGCTGCTGGCGCAGCTCCGTGTCGGTTCGCGTCAGCGGCCCAACATCCAACGGGAGGTAAAGGTGAAATGTCGTGCCCACTCCCACCACGCTTTCCAATTCGATGAACCCGCCCGCCCGCTTGACCACATCCGAGGCGATGGCCAGCCCGAGGCCGGTCCCCTTCCCAGCTCCCTTGGTGGTGAAGAACGGGTTGAAAATTTTGGGAAGCACGTCCGCCGGGATGCCGACGCCGGTGTCCGTCACGCTGCACCGCATGAACTGCGCGCCGGAAGGGTGGCGGGCGCGGGCCCGCTGGGCCGGCGTCAGATCGACCAGCCCGTTGGTCACCGTCAGCCGGCCGCCTTTCGGCATCGCGTCGACGGCGTTGATCATGAGGTTCAGCAGCACCTGGATGGCCTGCGTGTGATCCATCTGCACTTTCAAGGGCTCTGGCGTCGGGTTCAGCGTCAGCTTGACCCGTCCGCGGCCGACCCGTTTGGCCAGGTCGCCCGACTCCCGCAGAATCTGGTTGAAGTCGAGCACGGTCACCCGTTCCTCGCTCGGGTGGATGAAGTTCAGCAGTTGCCGGGACAGATCGGTCGCCCGCACCGCGGCATCGTCGACCTGCTGCAGGCGCGCGCGAATGTCCGGCGCGAGATTGGGATCCATCGTCACCAGGCTGACATTGCCCCGCATCGCGAGCAGAAGGTTGTTGAAGTCGTGCGCGACCCCCGCGACCAGCGCCCCCAACGTGCTCAGGCGTTGCGCCTGCAACAACTGCTTCTGCACGCCGGCCAGCGCCGAGTTGTCCGTCACCCGGTAAATCAAGCCGCGGATCCGGCCGTCGTGATGCCACGGAAAGACACTCATCAGCCAGTGACGCCCGGTGTCGTCGACGGACTGCAGGCCCTGCGGGTTGCCTTCGGCCAGCACTTCGCGGAAGACGCGCTCGAGCTGCGCGCGCCGGGTGTCGTCGATGACCGCGTCCAGCAGGCACTGGCCCACGCGCGGCTCCTGCTCGAAACGCAGCCAGCCGTGTTCGCCCGACATGCGGCGCCAGCGATCGTTGAAATGAGTCAGCCGCAGGCGCCCATCGAGGGTGTAGAGACAGGCGTCGAGGGAGTCGATGATGCTGCGGGTGAAATTGCGCTCGACCAGCACGGCATCGTGCAACTGCTTTCGCCCGGTGATGTCGCGCTGGAAGGCCACCGCGCCGATGAACTGCGCGCCGGGCCCGTACACGGGCGAAAGCGTCATGTCGACCGGGTAGGAAGTTCCGTCGCGCCGGCGCATGATCAGCTCCCCGACCCAGTCGGCTCCGCGCCGGACTCCGTCCATGTAGGTCTGCACGAGACCTTCCTGGCCGGGCGCGTGGAAGGAGTCGACCGTGCGGCCCAGCGCCTCGGTCACCGGGAAGCCGGTGGTGGTTTCGAAGGCGGGGTTGACGAAGGTGATGGAGAAGCCGGGGTCGGTCAGGATGACCACGTCCGGGGTGGAGTCGATCGCGGCGAGCAGACGTTGGGTCTGCCAATCGCCGCCGGCACGGGTCGTGGCCTCGACCTCCGCAGGCGCCGGCAGTTTCAAAGGCGAAGTGGACATGGGTGGCTCCGTTAGCTGTAGACCAGGAGGGCCTGGGAGATGGGGTTAATCCGGTTATGATTGTTCAGCTTGTCGATGGCGGCTTCCGTCAGCTTCTGGCCGTCCGGCACGATGAGCAGGCCGTTGGCGTTGTAGATTCCGCGGGCCACGATCATGCCCGCCCGCAGCTCGCCGAGCAGAACCTCGCGCTGGCGCCGCGGCACGCTGGCCTGCGGCAGGCATCGCAGAAAGGCCCGGACCGCTTCGGGATCAAACACCTGGCCGCGCAGTTGTTTAATCGCCTCGAGGGTCGACTCGGAGTCCCGCCGGCTTTCCGCATACGCCACCGCCACCGCGAGGATGCGCGCGAGCCATGGGATCTGGTCGCCGCGCAGCGCGTCCGGATAGCCCGAGCCATCGAAGTTCTCGTGATGAGCGCGGATGACCACCCCCACCTCCGCCAGGGTGTGGCCGAACTCGACCAGTTCCTGCCCGAGGATCGGGTGCTGGCGGAGCAGAGTCTGCTCGGCGTGCGTCAACGAACCCGGTGACAGCTCCGCCTTGCGGATGACCTGCCGGGGGATTCCAATCAGCCCGATATCGTGCAGCCACGCCGCGATCTCCAGGGTGTGGCTTTGCTCCGGCCCCAGTTCCAGGCCGCCGGCCATGGCCCGGCAAAGTTCATGCACCCGCCGCGCCTGGTTCCCGAGCGTCGGGTAGAACGTCTCCATCGTCTTCAGGCAGAGCTCCACCGAGTGCTGGAGGTTCTTTTCCAGGGCGCGGCCCAGCTCCTCCAGCTGGCGGTTGCGCTGCTCGCCCAGGGTCACCTGCTCCGCCAGGCGCGCGTTCACTTCGGAGAGTTTTCCGTTGGTGGCCACGAGGGTCGCCTGCAGGGTCGCGTTCCGGCAGATCATCTCGTAGCGCTGGACCGCGTTGCGCACGGTCACCAGCAGCTCCTCCCGCAGCCAGGGCTTGACCATGAAGCGGTAGATCTCGCCCTTGTTGATGGCGCCGATGACAATCTCCAGCTCCAGGACCGCCGTAATGAGCACACGCGAGGCGTCGGGCTGGATCGAGCGGACCTGGGCAAGAAACTCCAGGCCGTTCAGCTCGGGCATTCGATAGTCGGTGATGACCGCCGAGTAGGAGCGCTCGCGCAGCCGGGCCAGTCCCTCCTGGCCGTTGGCGGCCGTGGTGACATGATAGCCCTCCCGGAGCAACGTGTCGCGCAGCGCGGCCAGCACGGCCTCCTCATCGTCAACCAGCAGCACGTGATGCAGGCTTTGGTCAGCAGGGTCGGGATGGGACGCCATCATGGTGATACGACCGGCGTGCGGGGCGCCGGCCAGGTTGGGGGCATTTCCGCGAAGTCGGCTTCCGGAAAAACCAGCGTAAAGGCGCTGCCGGCGCCCGGCTTGGTTTCGACGGAGATTTGGCCTCCATGCCGCTCGACGTAAACGCGCGCATTGTAGAGGCCGAGGCCGAACCCGCCGCCGCCAGGTTTCGTCGTGAAGAATGGCTCGCCCAATCGCGCGAGGTTTTCCGGTGCGATGCCCCCGCCATCATCCGCGATGGTCAGGCCGGCTCCCGGCCAGCGGGCCAGCCCGCCCCATTGCCGCGCAGCCGGCGGCGTGGCGACAAACGAGGTGGTTCGCAATACCAGCCGGCCATCGGGCGCCATGGCCTCAACCGCATTCAGCACGAGACCGAGCATTACCTGCCGAAACTCCACCGCATCGACATGGACCGGCAGCGGTTGGGGGCAACGTTCGAAGGCGAAGCGCATCCGGCGCGGGATGATCTTTCGGGCCAGCCCGGCCAGATGGGCCACCAGCTCGTTCAAGTCGTGATAGTACAACTCGCCCAGGCGGCTTTGGTGCAAATCAATGATTTGGTGCACCAGCTGGCTGGCCTCGCGGCTGTTGGCTTTCACCATCTGCAGATCGCCAGCCAGCTCCGGCGCGACGCCCGCCTGGTCGAGACAAGACTCCACCAACGCGTGAATGCCGGCCATGACGTTCCCGAAGTCGTGCGCCAGCCCCATGGTCAGGGTCGACAAGGATTCCTTCCACGCCGCGCTCGAAAGCCGGCGCTCGGCCAGCGTCTGGCGGGTGACGTCAAGCCACACGCCTTCGGATCCAAGCACGAGCCCGCCCGGGCTCAGCGAGAGCCGACGATGTTCCAGGACATAGCGGATGCGACCTGTTCGCGCGTGGCGAATCCGATAGGTGAGGACGACCGGTTCCCGCCGCTCGCGCGCCGCGGCCAAGTGTTCCCGCAGGACCGCCACGTCAGCTTCGTGCACCACCTGCCAGAAAAGTTCAGGACGACGCCCCCATTCCGTCGGCGCCAGACCCGTGAGCTCCTCGATCTGCGGGCTGACGAAGCGGTACGTAAAGTCGGCGCGCTGGCTGAAGATGACCCCCGGCCATTGCTCCGTCAGCAGCTTGAGCTGCGCTTCCGCCCGCACGAGGCGCACCCACAACTGCCTCCGCGCGGCCGCCGCCGCCGGCAATTCGTCCGCATCGCGCTCCTCCAGTTCCGGCCCTGCCGGCAGCACCGATTCGAGACGGACGCAGCAACCGCGCTCTCCCTCGACGATTTCCAATCGCAGATGGCTCCGCTGGCCGCCGGGCTGCAGCGAGTGGAAAAGCCCTTCACGGAACGGACCCGGGGCGGCCCGCAGCGCCGCGAGGGCGGCGTCCTGCCCGGGACAACGTCCGGCCAGTCGCCTCCAGAAATCGTCACCGACAAGATTCGTCACCTCCGAGTCAAACCAGCCGGCGAGAATATCGTTGGCCGCACCGATGCGGCCCGTGGAATCAAGAACCGCCCACGCTCCGTCGAGCCAGACGCCGGCATCGGGAGTGGCATTGGGCCCTCCGGTGGGCGGGGGACCGCTCGCTGGAGGACTGGCCAGCGGCGCTACCCACCCGCCGGAGGAAGCTGCGTCGGTTCGTTTGAAGGGCTCAGCCATTCCGCGGTCCCAGCACTCATCGGTCGCTGGCGCAGATACTCAAGGGGCAAGTCGACAGCCCGAGACCGGGCCACGGCGGGGTCAGGAATAGGATTGCCAGTTCAGGCGGGCTGGCGGGATGAAGAGCCGCTGCAGCTTGCGCAGGCGCCGGCACGATTGGTTATCCTCGCGAATCTGGGCCTGGGCGCGGCCCCGCTGCTCTTCCACCAGCGCCGCATTGCGCTGCTCCATGGCCATCAACTCAGCCACCAACGGACGGAACCGCGCTTCGAGAAGACTGAGGTCGACGCGACGGGATACTTCCTCGATGCGCGGCTGCAGGCGGCTCTTGGCCGTCTGGCATTGGTCCACCGAGGACCAAGCCCCCTGCCGGATGCCCGCCTCCTCCTGCTCCGTCAAGACCCGCCACTGGGCGTAGAGTTCCGCCAGTTCGTCCGGGGCGGTCATGGGCTCACCGCTGGCGCAGGTCCGGGCGACGCCGTCGCCAGATCCGCACCGCCTTTTTGCAACATCTCCGCCCACGCGTCGCGCAGGACGGTCACGCGGCGCACAACCTCATCGATGCCGCCCTCGGTCTTTTGCAGATTGGACTCCTGCAGACGATTGTCCAAGTAGTCGTAGAGCGCCCGCAGCCGGCGGGCAAACTCCCCGCCTTCCGCCATGTTGAGCGACGCGTTCATCTCATTGATGATGGCCTGGGCCCGCTGGATGTTGTTGTTGATGGTTTCGTTGAACTCCTTCGGATCATCGAGGGCGAAGCCGGCCCGGGCCTGCGCCAGGAAGCGCAGCACTCCATCGTAGAGCATCAGGACAATCTGGCCGGGCGAGGCGCTGCGGGTGGCCGCCTGCCGATAGGTCTGGAACGCTTTGGCCTGGAGAAACATAATCAGCGCCCCTAACCACCCGAATATTTCATGACCAAGTGCCGCTCAGGTCGGCAGACGAACCCGCCCGTGGGCGCCCAGGTCCGCCGCGGAAAGATCGGTGGTCTTTGTGCGCGTGGAAGCTCAGGCTAGCCCTCGGGGTGCATCTGAATGGCGAGCAAATGCGAGATCTTCCGAATGGTCTCCGGAGGCGGATAGTCGGAGGTCGCGACCAGCTCCGCGGCGCGCCGGACCATCTCCGCCCGCACCGCGGGGGTGTCGTGCAATGCCTGGCTCAACGCCCGCGAGTTTTCCAGGGCGACTTCGTCGGACACATTCGCCGAAGAGTCGTCATGTTCCGCCGCGCGGGTCGCCGGCCGGGCACCGCCCGCCGCTCCCAGACTGCCAAGATGGAAACTGATTTCCATAAATGCCTTTATGCTCTGATGGCATCCGTGCCGAAACACGGTCTCTTTAGGTTCATCGACACAATTCCCTAATCCTTTAGCGCGGTCTCGTGCCCGTGCGACCGCCGGCCCGGCATCGTCCCCACCACGGCGTTGGCCGTATACCGCGCAAACCTCCGCGGGGACTGCAGCACGGCCCGATCATCGGCCAATTGGCCCGTCGCTTCCGGCTCGTTCGCGGCAAACCGCCGCGCCGCCGCCGCCACGGATGGATCCCGCGCGTCAAACACCTCATCCACCGACCAAAGGATCCGGGGCTCCGTCGCGTCAACCAGCTTCAGCCGCCAGCCAATCACCATCGGCTCGTACGGCCGGTACTGGGTCAGCTCCACCAGCAAAACCGCCTGCACCCCAAGCTCCTGTCGGAGCCGATCGAAAAAATCCTCCGAAAAACGGCCGCCCGCGTCCCACCGGTTTTGGCCGGTGACCCGCAGCAACCGCTCCGCGCTCAGCACTTCCACCTCGAATTGCCGGCTGCGAAACAGCTCCGCATCCAGAATCGGCTCGAGCGTCTGGCGCCCGAAGTCCATCTCAGCCGTGTCTCCCCCCGCCACCAGCGGTAGAACCGCCACGCGCTTGATCTCCGGCGGCAACACGGGCTCATCCTGAAAAACATTGGAGGGCTCGTAGCTCGCCACGAGGGCCTTGGGCCGGATGGCCCGAACGGCGGCACAACCAGCCCCGCCCAACCCCAGGCCTGACGCCAACGCCAAAACCAGCGTCACTTCCAGCCACCGCCAGCCCGGCCTTGGGCCGCCTCCCGCAAACGATGTCATCCGTCCTGTCATCTTCCGGCATATCGGCGGATTCCCGTGGGAGTTTAGATGACAAATTCTGGTGAGCTCTGAACACCCCCGGCCATGGATGGCCATGCTCCAAAGCCTAGACTAGCGGCAGAGTTGATCGGTACGCCAATTCCCCAGGATTTCCACGTTCACCTTAAACCCCCGCCACCATGAAAAAGCATTGCCTCGCCGCCGCGATTCTCGCCCTTGCCTCGATGACTGCCTTCGCGCAAGGCACGGTCTCGTTCCTCAACTCCGCTCTCTCCAAAGTCAAGCTGTCGACCGGACCGGACCAAACTGTGGACTGTCCGGTCGGAACGACATTCGGAATCTACTGGGGCGAAAATATCGAGAACCTGACCTTGGCGGAACCGACTGTCGTTTGCACCTCGCCCGGGTTGTTTAATGGCGGCGCCGTGTACCCGCTGGCCGGCTCGTCTCCGGGTCAACAGGTATTCCTCAAAGTTGCCGGATGGCTCAACCTTCATGGCCCAACGCCCGCAACCCCGACCTCCGGCGAAATCACGTGCTACGGCGAAAGCTCGGTTGTGTCGGTCAATCTCGGTCTCACCCCCGGCCCCGGCTCCGTCATCTGGCAATCGGCCGCCGGCACCAATCCCAACCGCGCCAAGCCCTTTGTCCTGTGCGTGCCGGAACCCTCCACCCTCGCGCTGGGCTGCGTCGCCCTGTTGGCGGGCGGCGGGTGGATTGTCCGGCGCCGCGCATGCCGGCCGCAGTCGGGCCATCGCCGAATCCAGTCATCCCGGCGTCAGTCCGCGTAGCCGCTTGGGTGGCCAACGTGCCACTCCCACGCGGATCGGACGATATCGTCGATGTGGGGATGACGCGGGTTCCAGCCGAGTTCATGGCGGGCCTTCTGGGCCGCTGCCACCAATCGCGGCGGATCGCCCGGGCGCCGGGCGCGGGTCACGGACGGAATCTTCTTTCCACTCACCCGTTCGCACGTGGCAATCACTTCCCGGACGGAATAACCGTCGCCATTGCCCAGGTTGAAAAAGCCCTGGCGGCCGGCAGCCAACGCCAGCAGGTGAGCCTGCGCCAGATCCACGACATGGATGTAGTCCCGAATGCAGGTGCCGTCCGGCGTGGAATAGTCGCCGCCGAAAATTTCACATTGTTCCGCCTGACCCAGGGCGACTTTCAGCACGTTCGGGATCAGATGCGTCTCGACCCGATGGTGTTCGCCAAAGCGAGGGGTCGCCCCAGCCGCATTGAAATACCGAAACGCCACAAACTCCATTCGGTGAATCTCGTGATACCAGGCGAGGATTTTTTCGAACATCAGTTTGGATTCGCCGTACGGATTGATGGGTCGCTGGGGCGTGTCCTCGGCAATGGGCACGATCTCCGGCGGACCATAGGTCGCGCAGGTGGAGCTGAAGACAAACTTCCGGACGCCTGCGGCAACCGCGGCGTCGAGAAGATTCAGGCCGCCGGCCACGTTGTTCCCGAAATATTTCCCTGGATTCTGCATCGATTCCCCGACCAGGGCGTGCGCCGCAAAGTGCACCACCGCCTCCGCACCGCAGTCGCGCATCGCCTGCAACACGGCCGCGCCGTCCGCGATATCTCCCCGAAGAAAAGTGGCCCGCCCATCAACGGCCGCGCGATGGCCCTCGGACAGATTGTCCCATACCGTCACGCCGTGCCCCGCGTTCAAAGCTTCCTCGACGAAGACGGACCCGATGTAGCCCGCGCCCCCGGTGACAAACACATTCATGGCCGCGCAGGTTAGGGATCGGTCGAACGATCGACAATCTGGAAAAGCGCCGGCCGCACGGCTGCTGTCGATCGGTCGCGCCGTTCCCTGGTCCCCGCGGAACAATGCCCAGTGCGCATTCGCCAAACGCCGCGCAGCGGTGTTCGCCGGCCCGCCCAACGTTTCCGGCATTGAGCGATACGCCTAAATGCGGCCCCGATTATGAAGCCCATGAAGTCAGCCAAAGCCGGCGTCAAGCCCCGTGCAACCATGCGGTCCAGCCCGGCCAAGGCCCGCTGCGCGACCGCGCGTGACATCCTCGGCGCGCCACCTGCCGGCGACGCCGGGCGTAAGCCGGCCCCGGCCGTGCCCGCGCGCTGGCGATGGCATTTCGACACGCTGTTGGCCCTGCGCCAGCAATTGTCGGGAAACCACCATGACCTGCGTGCAACCGGTGCGGAGCCCCTCGAGGCGCACAGCCTCAGCCCGGCCGACAGCGCCACGGACGAGTTTGATCACGCGCTGATTCTCCGGGAATTCTCCGCCGAACAGGACGCACTGCTCGAGCTGGACGCCGCTCTCCAACGTATTCTCGCGGGGACGTACGGCATTTGTGAGGAATCCGGCGCCTCGATCCCGGCCCTGCGCCTTCGTTCCGTCCCCTGGACGCGTTTTACGCGCGCGGTTGAAGAGCGCCTGGAACGCGAGGGCGCGATCCGCGGCGCGCACGTGGAAAACGCCCGGAGCCTGCGCGGCGACGGGCGGCCGTGGCGGATCCGACCGCGCCGTCCGGCGCGACGACGAAGCCACTGACGGCGAACCGACGAGGCCCGCCTTCGGCGCAACGACTCACGGCAGCAGAATCACCTGATAGAATCGTCGGGGCCGGGCCAGGGTGTCGGTGAGGCTCGCCGTGGCGTTGGCCGCCACAAAGTCGCGATCCAGCTGCGTCCAGTCGCCGCTGTCCACATCATCCGTGAACAGCACCCGGTAGCTGCGGCCCACTTCGGTTTCAATGCTGAACGTCACCTCGCCGGGCGGCGCAGTCACCGTGTAGATGTGCGGCGCGGTATCCAGGGTGACCGTCGTTCTTGAGCGCACGCGGTAGGTGAAGTTGATGACATCGGACTGGGGCGGCACGCCGTTGTCGGACACCTGGATTACCACCGGGTAGTCTCCGGTCGGCTGATTCGTGGGGACCACCCATCGGACCAGGCCGCTTTGGTTGAGCTGCAGGGTGCCGCCAGCGGGATGTTGCCGCACGACGTAGGTCAGGATCTGCGGCGGCGCGCCGTCCGGATCCTGCGCCCGAATGCCGATCGTCAAGGTCTGACCCGGTGCGACCACCGGGTCGCTCACCACCGGGAACACGGGGGCCGAGTTAAACGTGGGATGCGCGTTTGGTCCGGACGGAGTGGGCCGCGCCATGAATGTGCGCAGCGTGGCGCCGTCGCTGTAGCGGCCTTCGCTGATGTCATTCGTCTGCACGCCGTAGTTGATGGCATCGATCGCCGTGACGCCATCCGGCGCGAAGATGGCGATGGAACCCGAGTTTCCGCCCAGCTGGAAGTTCACGTGAAGATTGGAGCGCCCGCCGGAGTTCTGGTCCGGAGTGTCATCGGCAAACACCACCAGGAATCCTCCGGCCGGGATCCGATACCGCCCGTTGTTCGGCACCTGGAACTTGGTGGGGTTGCCGAGGTTGTCAGTGAGGTAGAACCCGCCAAGATCGATCGTGGCTCTCGATCCGTTGAACACTTCGAACCAGTCATCGGCCGCGTTGTCGGCCGGATCGCGCACCAGCCCGGAGTTGCGCGGCATCCACTCATTGATGAACAGGGGAAGGACCGGCGCGTCGTTGGGCAGGCGCGGCGTGGATCGGTAGAGTTTGGAGCGCAGAGCGGCCTGTCCGCCCGGGAACGACCCATAGCTGACGTTCGCGCCCAGCCGCGGAACCTTGAGGTAGTCGGTGATCTGCGGCTGGCCGGCCACCATCCGGACCAGCGCCAATTGACCGTAATCCGGCAGACGAAAACTCGTGTGCAGGTCGTCTGCGGTGGATTCGCCCGGCTCGCCATCCAGCCAGATCAACCGGGATTCGCCGGGGGCCAACACGTACCCGGCGGGAAATGCCCAGGCGGTCAGGTTGCTCCCGAGGTTGTCCGCCAGGTAGTAGCCGTCGAAGTGGATCGGCGCTGATCCCGTGTTGAAAATTTCCAGCCAGGGCTCGGGGTCTCCAACGTTGTCGTTGGGACCGGCCAGGCTGATCATGGCCACCTCGTTCAGCCAGACGGGATCATACGCCGGCAGCGCGGCCATCACCGAATTCGGCTCGCCCGGAGTCGCGCCGACGACCGGGTCGATCGCCCAGTTGCTGACCCGGCTGTTGTCCTGATTCCGATCGATGAGCTGCAGCGAAGCGCCGGGGACCGGCGTCGGCCAGGGAGCCGCGCCTTCGTAGGCCACCGCGTCCACGACCGAGAACGTGTCGCCCTCCGGCCGGACGAGCGCCAGCACCTGCGCCTGGGCCGAGAGATTGGCGCCGAACACGCCGAAGATCGGCCGACTGCCATAGGCCGACGCGAACGCCGTGCGGTCCCGCACCAAAACCACAATCTCGCCCGCCCGCACGATCGATCCCGCCGGGAACGTCAGGCCGGCGCCATCCAGCCGCCACCGGGCCAGGTTGAAATTCTCGTCCGACCGATTTTGGATCTCGATGAACTGCGCGTTGGCCACGGATGGCGACGCCTGAATTTCGGAGATCGTCAGCGAGCCTGACGGATTCGGGGCAGGTCCCGTATAGGTCGCCGTCATCGACGCGGTCAGCCCCGGCAGGACCTGGCCAAACCGATCCACCGCCTCGAGCGAGATTGCGTTCTCGCCCGGCTCCAGCACGACGGCGAGCTGGAACGTGGTCGGGCCCGTCCAAACGATCGGATAGCGCTCGCCGTTCAGATTGATGAACTTGACCTCGATCGGCGCCGTGCCCGTGAGCACGACGAGGTTTTTGTTGGTGGAGAAAGTGGTCTCTCCAAGAATGGCGAACGGGGCCTGGACCGTGGCCAGCTGGCTTTCGATGAACGTGCGGCGCGCGCCGATGTAGGCCTTGATCGACGTGACGGCATTGACGTCGATGTCGACGTTATTGGCGAGCAGAGCCGCCTGGTGTCCATCGATGAAGGGATCGAGATACTCATTGCGGAAGGGGCCGTGAATGAGATCAGCGAAGGCGCGCCAATAGGCCCGGGTGATGGCGGGCGTGTTGTACATGGCGACGAGGCGCGGGTCGCTGGCGCCAAAGAGCGGCTCGTTGGCCGGACGCCCCAGCCCGAGGCTGTAGTCGATGTCCCACGGCATGTGCACAAAACCCGCCGCGGAGCTGTAGAGGTAATCGTTTTTGCCACGCTCCCAGCCATAGCTGTCGAAGTTGCCGACCGCGCGCTGCACTGCGAAGTGGCGCATCCAGGACTCCCAGTCCACCACGTCCCCAAGCAGATCGGGATCGACCGTGGCACTGTTCGGATCCGCCTCCGGGCTGACCGCATTGATCAGCGCGAAAATCGCGGAGTAATCATTCGCCGAGCTGCCCACGTCGACCGACCGCTTGCGGAACTTGAACCGATACGGCCCCGGCTGGAACTCCGGCTGCCCGTCGACCGAGACCGTCACGCGGGTCAGATCCGCATCGTCATAGTCGGTAAAGTCAAAGCCGTTCCGATCGAACTCGAACCAGTCCTCGAGCTTGAAGAGCAGCCCGCCACCATTGGTGGGGAACCACTGCTCGATCATGTCGCCGTTGGGCTGTTGGTTGTCCTCGAAGATGAAGTTCCCCGTCCGCTCGTAGGCCTTGCTGCGCTGGTTGCCGTTGACGAAGAAGTGAATGTAGCGCCGATGATTGTGCACCAGGCCCAACCCCTCGAAGATTTGATAAACCGTCTGCTCCGCCAGCCCGCTCAGGTCGCTAATCGTCCGCACGTCGGGATTTCCGGGATTGCCGAGGACGAAATCGGTCGTGCCGAGCAGCGGGGCATCGCCGGGGAAGTTCACCTCGTAGTCGACGCGGTTCGGGCCGGCGGGGCCGGTCGTGGAGTTGGTGCGATGCCACGGGCTGCCCGCGTAGAGCGGCAGCGCGTTGTAAACCACGCGGTTCGTGTTGTAGACGAACGTGGCGTCGGTTTCGGTGTTGTCCATCGCGTTGCGGGTGTGCCACCGGTTGGAGTTCACCGAGCTCACCCAGAGATGATAGGTCGCAAAATCTCCCGGCATCTGGATTTCGCCCCAGCGCACCAGACACTCGCGCAAGACCGCATCCACCGGCCAGCACCGGTCGAAGCCCGGCTCGGGAAACACCTGCTTCGGATAGGTGCCGACGCCATTTTGACTGTCCCGTCCTTCGATATAGAACGCCACCATGACGCCGGTGTCCTGCCCCGGAATCGCGGCTGAAAACACGCCGTCCCCAGCCACCACATCCCCGTTCAACCCGTCGTCGTGCATGGGCACATCGGCATAGGCGGCCACCGGGTCCACGCGGTAGCGAAGCAGCAGCGACGTCACGGGCTGCGGGTCCATGGCCATGGCCGTCACCACCACGCGCTGGCCGGCCGCCGGCAGCACCGGGCTGTGCTTGACCTGATGAATGGCCGGGCCCGCATTCGCCACGCGCCGGCTGTTGACCTGGCCGGGTGAGCCCAACCGCCGCGGCAAGGCCATCCGCCCGTAAGCCTCGGTCCCACTGCCGTGCAGGCGCAGCAACACCTCCGGCAAACCCCGGTGCCAACGCGCCTTGGCCCGGATGGACACATTCGTGGCGTTGGCCGGAATCGGCGTGGTGAACGGCGCCGACAGAATTCGGTTCGACTGAATGTCGCCGCGCGACCCCGCCCGCACGTGCAGGCTACGGCCACCCGCAAAGCCTTCGTTTTCGATCGTCGAAAAATCATGCGAGCCCTGCAGTGTCCAGCCCGTCAGGCCCGACTCGAACCCGCCGTTGGCCACCAGGTTCGGTCCGCCATCCACGCGCACCTCCACCTCGTCGATCAAAAACTCGCCGGTGCCCTCCGCCATAATCATCAGGCTGTCATTCACCGCCGAGCCCAGCGTCTTGCCAACTGGCCCGCGATATTCGATCGAAGTCCAGAGGCTTTCCCCCACGTCGCTGCTGTCCGCCCAGTTCGACGGCAGCTTCTCGTCCGCTTCGGGATCGATGAGCTCGAGGCTGCTGCCGTCACCGTCCGACCAATAGCCCCACGCGCCTCCATCGCCGTAAATCAAATCACTCACCGGCACCGGAAGCTTCTCGATGACCTCACCGCCGCCCGGATTCGCCACTCGATCGTAATCCGCCGCCGCCAGCACCAGCCGCTCGCCGCCGTTGGCCAGCGTTCCCCCATACGGACCGAACACGTTGTTCGTCGTGAGATTGGGGTAAATGCTCATCAGGTTGTCCGGGTTCTTCGCCACCACCCAATGCGCTCCCGGCGGCATGAACTGCGTGATCGGATTGGTCGGGAACACGTAGCTGATCCCCACGACGAACTCCCAGCCCGCCAGGCTGACGGGCAGCGGACTGCGATTATAAATCTCCACGTACTCGTCGTCGTTGCTGCCCGAGATCGGGTTGTACATGATTTCGTTGATCACCACCGGATACCGCATGGGCCGGGCATTCGGCCCGCCGCGCGTGTCGCTGCGCAGCCCGTAGATCAACGGCCCGCCGTCGGGAAATCGGCCGCTCGTCACATTGTTCGACTGGCCGCGAAAATCGATCGTGTCGATCACCCGCGTCTGCGCCGCATTCCAGAAGAAGATCGACTCGCCGCCCGCAAACAGCTCGAACCCCAGCTGGCTTTGGTTCCAGCTCAAAAAGCCGCCCGCCGGAATCGTCGTGCCGGCCGGTATCCTAAACTTGTTCGTCAGCGGATCATCGCTCAGCCACGCCCCGGACAAATCAACCGGCGTGGTCGAGTGGTTGTAGAGCTCGATCCAGTCGTCCGGGTCCGAGTGGTTGCGCCACTCGTTGATGTAAACCGAGGCCAGCGGATCCGGCGTCAACGGCTCGGGCCCGCCCGGCGAGCCAAAGATGGAATCGCTTTCCGCCCAGGCGCGAAAGTCGTCCTCGCCGTAGGACGGACGCACCAGCGACAACGAATGTCCGGTCCCATCGGCCGACTCGGGCCACGGCGGCGAGTCCTGATAGTTGATCGCCAGGAGCACCGCCCCCTGCCGATTCAGCAGCTGAATCAAGCCACGGTCCCGGGACAGCCGGTTCGTCTCGGCTCCCGCCCACGGCCCCATCACGTTGTCGATCCCATACTCCAGTTGGAGCAAGTCCGGGACGCGGGCGACGACCAGATAACTCTTCGCCGCCAGCACGGTGTTCGACGGGAAGGTGTATTCGCAGATGCCATCGGCCGCGTCCTGGGGCGTGCTGCGCAGCGTGAATCCACCGATGGACTCGGACCACGGCTGGCTGTTGTAGAGCTCGATGAAGTCCAGGGTCTGGTTGGTATCGACGCCGCTCAACAGGCGGGGGTTGTAGAGGAACTCCGTGATGACCAGGCCGGTCTTGCGGCTCGATGGGCCGGGGGGCTCGCGATCCAGTGTGAACTGCGCGCGGAGACTGGTTGGCGCCACCGCACCCACCACCAGCGCGGCCACAGCCAGACACCAGATTGTAACAATCGACGCGGATCGGTTTGCGAAATGATCTTTCATGAAAGGAATCGGTAGAGCCAACGCGAACGAAGCCGAGAGGGACCGGATGAGAGTTGCGGGGCGGTGGCAGCCATTCCTCAATCCGCGGGCTGACCCAACTCCGGAACGCCAGCCAACCGCGGCCGCGCAGAGCGCCAAATCAAACTGGAACAGGCGTTTCCTACCACGCTTCCGCCGCCTCCGCAATGGAAAGTCCTCGGGCGGCGAACCGGCTGTGCCTCCCGATCCCGCGCGGCAGGCCGGCTCCGCCGGGCGAATGACGGCGCGCCGGAAACACCGCGTTTCGCGCGTCAGTCCAGGTCCGGCCCCCGCCCCGCACCCGTTCCCACCCGAATCCGCAACAACTTCAGCAATTCCTCCCCATAGCCGGTCTTCAGCTGAAAGTTGAGCGCCAGATAAACCAGGCTCGCCGCGGTCATCGGGACAAACACCTCCCCCAGTTTGGCGAGGAGCGTTCGATGTCCCAGGGTGAGCGTCCACCAATGGACGGCGGCCCAGGCCACCCCTCCCGCCGCCACGGCCGCGCCGGCCATGGCCGGCAGCGCGCGCCGCAATTCCTGCATCCCGAGCGTCTTGAGTTTCCGGCGCAGCGCGTAAAGCAGCAACGACACGTTGATCAACGACGTGGCCGTGTTGGCTGCGCCCAGGCCCGCCTCGCGGAACGGGACGACCAACGCGGCCGAGATGAGAATGTTCAGGACCAGGCAGAAGACACTGATGCGCATGGGGGTGGCGGTATCGCCCAGCGCGTAGAACGCTCGGGCCAGTATGTTCACCACGGAGAACGCCACCAGCCCCGGAGCCAGACAGGCGAGCGCGCCGGCCGAGCGCAGAGTCGAGGCGGGATCAAATTTGCCCCGCTCGAACAACAGCCGGATCATGGGCTCGGCCAGGATGAGCAGGAGGATGGAGGCCAGCAAGTTGACGTAGACGAGCCAGCCAACGCCATGGGCCAGCGTGCGCCGAAACTCAGGGTATTTCCGGTCCGCCGCCAACCCCGAAAGCGTCGGCAGCAGGTAGGTGCCCAGCGAGATGCCGAAGACGCCCTGGGGCAATTCCATCAGGCGCACCGCGTAGTTGAACGACGACACCACCCCCTCCTCCACGGCAAACGCCATGCCCTGGGTGATCATCACGTTGATCTGAAATGCCGCCACGCCGATGGTTCCGGGGATCATCTGTCGCACCACCCGGGCCACCGTGGCGTCCCTCCACGGCGGGATCCAGCCATAGTCAAACCCCTCCCGACGCAGCAGCGGAAACTGAAACGCCGCCTGCGCAAATCCGGCCGCCACCACGCCGATGGCCAGCCCAAAAATCTGCCGTTCCATCGGCCAACTCCGAAACGGAGGCACATACATCACCACGATCACCGAGGCGATGACCACCACGTTGAGCAAAGTCGCGCCCATGGCCGGCACGAAAAAATGTCCCCGGGCGTTCAGCATCCCCATGAAGATCGCCGCCAGACAAACAAGGACCAGATACGGAAGCATCACCCGCATCAGTTCCAACATCAGGATCGTCTTCGGCCCGCCCACATCCTTCAGCGCCGTCGTGACCACCCCAAAGGCCACCACCAAAAACAGGCCGCAACCGGCGGCCGTCATCGTCAACACCCGATCCCGCCACCGCCCCAGCTCTCCGCCCGCAGTGCGCAACGCCGCATAACCGGCCAACACCACGATGCACACCCCCGCCAGCCACGGCACAATCCCGACCAGCGAGCCAGCCAGCCTCAGCGCCTGCGCCTCCGGCATGCGCAGCGCCAGCAATGCTGAAACGATCACCAACCCCACCGCCACCAATCCAATCGCGCCGACCGTCAGCCCGGACACAACCGCATTGGCCGCACGCCACATTGCCACCTCGCCTTCGGTTTTTTCCTTCTCCTTGAAAATCGGGATAAAAGCCGCAGTCAACGCCCCTTCTCCCAGCAACCGCCGGAACAAATTCGGCACCATGAACGCCAGCTGGAACGCGTCCGCCACCCAACTGCTCCCCATGAACGCCGCGTAGGCCATCTCCCGACCCATGCCCAAAACCCGGCTGAGCATGGTCGCCGCGCTCATCGCGCCCGAAGACTTCAACATCTGCGACATGTGCCGCGGATTGTTCGGAGATCCCGCCCGGGGTCAACCTTGGAAACTTCAAACTCCAAACTTCAAACTCCAAACTTCAAACTTCAAACTCCAAACTCCAAACTCCAAACTTCAAACGTTGAGCGTTGAACGTTGAGCGTTGAACGTTGAGCGTTGAACGTTGAGCGTTGAACGTTGAACGTTGAACTTCGAACGCTGAACTCCAAACCGCGGTCAACGGCTCCGCGAGGCCAGCGCCTGGTGGCCCCAGCGCAGCATGCGTTCGGTCGCTTCCCAACCCAGGCAGGCGTCGGTGATCGACACTCCATACTGCAAGAGGTCGAGCCGGTTGGCCATCGGCTGCGCGCCTTCCGACAGATGGCTCTCGATCATCACGCCGATCAACGACGGCGTGCCGGCCAGGCGCTGTTCGATCAGGCTGCGCCACACTTCCTCCTGCCGCGCGTGCTGTTTGTTCGAATTGGCATGACTGCAGTCCACCATCAAACCCGTGGGCAGCCCGGCCTTGGCCAGGCTTTCGGTGGCCACCCGGATGCTCTCGGCATCGTAATTCGAGCTGAGCCGCCCTCCGCGCAGCACCACGTGCCCGTCCTTGTTGCCGGTCGTCCGGACGATGCACGTGCAGCCCTCCTGATCGATGCCCAGAAAGCTGTGCGGCGTCATCGCCGATTTCATTGCGTCGATCGCCACCTGCAGGCCGCCGTCGGTGCCGTTCTTGAATCCCACCGGCATTGAGAGGCCGCTGGCCATCTGCCGGTGGGTCTGAGATTCCGTGGTGCGCGCGCCAATCGCCGCCCAGCTCACCAGGTCCGCGATGTATTGCGGCACCACCGGATCGAGAAACTCCGTCGCCGCCGGCAGGCCCCGGCCGGTGATGTCGAGCAGGAGCGAGCGCGCAATCCGCAGGCCGGCCTGAATGTCGTCCGACCCATCGAGATGCGGATCCGAGATCATGCCCTTCCAGCCGATCGTTGTCCGCGGCTTCTCAAAGTAGACGCGCATCACGATGTAGAACTGGTCGGAAAGCTCGCGCTGCAGCGCGCCCAGGCGCGTCGCATACTCGACCGCGCTTTTGGGATCGTGGATGGAGCACGGGCCGACCACGACCAGCAACCGCGGATCCTGATTCTTGAGAATCGCGCTGATCACCTGGCGACTCTCCACCACGGTCTGGTTGGAGATCTCCGACATCGGCAATTCGGCCTTCAACGATCCGGGCGGAGTCAGCCGGATCGAATCCTTCACGCGCAAATTATTGGTCTGAACGAGCATGGGAAACGGAGAGTAAGGAAAGTCAGGTCGGAGGAAAGGCTAAAGAGGAAGGCATAATCCCGCGCGTTCAAACCGGATGGCCGCGCAGCAGGGCCAGCGTCCAGGTCAGACCGATCAGCCCGCCCACGGTTACCTGCGCGGCCACGTCGATCCACGGATGCTGGTCGCGCTTGGACGGGAGCCAGCCAGCCGCCACTCCGAGCACGCCGCCCGCCACGAAGCCGGCGACATGGGCCAGCACGTCCGTGTTCTGCTCCGGGCTAAAGCCGAGCAGGACCAGGAGCAGGCACCCGCTCAGCCCGCCGCGCAGCGCCAGCTGCCGATGCGTCAAACCGTGGCGGAGCAGCGCGACGGACTGGGCGCTCAAGAGCCCAAGGGCACCCATGATCAAACCGGAGGCGCCCAGCCCGTGATAATTCGCCGGATAAAAGGCGAGCCCGGCCGCGTTGCCGGCTGCGCCCGCGAGCAGCGAGATCAGCAAGCCCAGTCCCGGGCCAAACACCCCCATCGCCAGCCCGAGCAACAACAACCCGGTCGTCAAATTCATCGCCAAATGCCCCAGATCAGCATGCAGGGACACCGCGGTAACCAGTCTCCACCACTCGCCGGCTTTGACCGCGACCCCATTCATCGCGCCCACCGACCGCAGCGCCCCATGGCCCGTCGCCTCGACCACGTAAAGCAGGATGAAGATCAACAATGGCGCCAGGCAACGCCAGTCGAACACCAGGCCCGTCCACGGCAACTCGCGCCGCCAGCGCTCTCGGCGGTTCTCCCGTTGATATCGATCAATGGCCTCCACCGCACGGCCCAGGTCCGCCTCCGCCACCACCAACCGCCAGACATCCGCCGACGACTCGTGCTCGATCATCGCGTCGATGCCCTGACTCACCAGAACCAGGCTCAGATCCATGGCCTGCTGGCGCGACGCCGCGGGAATGCCAGCCGGCAAACCAGGAGCCAGGTTCATATTGGCAACGAGTGAGGCCATGCGTTGTTGGAGTTCGGACCGTCAGGACTGCCCTGCCTATAGCACGGAAGCGGAGATTCGGCCAGCGGCCATCGCATGAGCCCCGCCGCTCCATGAACCTGACTTTGAGACTGGAGGCCATCCCCTTGCCGCCAGGTTTTGGAGAGTGCCGTGGTCCTCTGCCGCTTTCCAACGCCCGGCGGTCCCAGTCCAACGAGGACGGGCTTGGCAACGGATCCCCGGCGGTTCGTGCGAACCATTTTTCCCGCCCATCTTTTTGCCAAATTCTCTCCGTCGTCGCTGGAATTTTCGTCTGAGCCCGTGCTTCCCGCACCCGAGCCGGAAGAACCAAAGGCAGAAAGATGCCTGGCAAAAAGATTGCGGTGAAAGTTCCCACGTTTTCGACTGCTCCGCCCTGCCCCGGGGCGGCCGATGCAGAACACGGTCATGCCCCACTCGCGTGCAACGCGGTGCGGGTAATCCATCACCCACCTCGCAACGATGCGCGGCCTCCGCCGCCCACGGTTGAACATCCCCCGCCAACCCCGCGTCTCCTCCCTGCATGACCATCCGCGCGCTGGCCGTCCTGGGTCTGATCCTTCGCTTCCACCTTACCCTGCCGGCAGCCGCACCCTTGCCCGCGCTGCCGCGGTTCGATTTCCATGACTCGCGCGAAGCCGCGTTGTGGATCGGACCCCACGACCTCGAACGGCCCCAATTCACACCCGATGGGCTGGAGTTGCATCTCGCAGGACCCGATCCGTATCTGCATGGCCCGGCCCGGGATTATCCGACCAACACCCCGCTTTGGCTTGTGGTCCGCCTGCGATCTGAACCGTCGGGCCCGGCGGAGTTTTTCTATTATCACGAGCAAGCACGGGCTGGGGAATCGGTCCAGTTCTTTGTTCCTGGCGGCCGCTGGTCGGAACATCGATTGGCGCTCCCATCGCTGGGCCCGGGTTATCATCTCCGCTTCGATCCGCCCGGGTCCACCGGGCGGGTCGTCCTCGCGGAAATCCGCATTGAGCCCCGCGTGCAATTTCCTCCGCCACGCTTTGCCGAATGGCAGCCGCCGGCCGCCGTCCCGCCGGGCTCTCCATCCCTCCACAGCGGAGACATCGCGCTCGCCGGCAATCCGCAAACGCCGCTGAACTTTGCCCTTTCGGTTCACGGTCGCACAGTGGCCATCAGCCACCCCGGGCCACGAGCGGCCTACGTTCATGAGGCGCAGGTTCACTGGATCGACTTCGCCACCGGGACCACGAAGCTCGACTCCTCGCCACCGGACAGCCTCCGCCTCACCACGCGCCTAACCGATCCGCAAGGTGGAGAATGGGTCTGGCAACAATCGTATCGTCCGGGTCCGGCCGGCGTGCTGGCAATCGAATCGTCGGTGACCATCACCGCGGAGCGGCAGGTCCTTTTCCTGCCGTTGCACCAGTGGATCATTGGAGAAGGATCATTCGGTCGTCACAAACGCCAGGGGCTGTTTGCCGGGTTGGAGTACCTGGACGACGAGCCAAGCCGGTCCGAGGCGGACATTGTCGGGCCGGAGGCCAACCGGCGCGTGCCGCCCGGGCACAAGATCACATTTCCGCTCATGGCGATTGCCGCTGACGGAGTTTACGCCGGCCTGATCTGGGACGAACCACGCAAATTCGCCGCGCTGTTCGATTCGCCGGACCGCACGTACCACAGCGGCGGCCATCTGGTGGGAGTGCTCTTTCCGGGCGCGACCGCCGACGATCGGGAGGAAGGAAGCCTCCTGCCGTACACGGCCCGCCGGGTTTCCGCGGGAGAACCCATTCGCTCGGCCGCGTGGCTCATCGGCGGACAGGGCGCTGACATCATTCCTGCGATCCAGGCGTATATCCGCCTGCGCGGCTGGCCGCCGCGGCCGAGCCCCGGACTCGATTTCCCGGCGTATGTCGCCCGGTCTGCCAAAGGCTGGCAGACGTCGCGCATTCGCGAAGGCAGCCTTTACCGACACGCGTACTGGCCGGGGTTTGATCCGCAGCCGGCGGCGGACGCAGCTGTCTGGCAGCTGTGGCTTGCGCAACAAACCGCCGACCCGGCGGCCGCCGGGAGCTTGCGCGAGTCCGCCCATCAGGCGTTGTCGGCGGTGCCGTCGCGAAATTTATATCACGCCGGCGTGGGCCATGTCCGCCCGCCGCTGGCCCCGCTCGTGTTTGGTCATGTGCGCGAGGCCATCGACGCAGCGCGCCAAATCGCACAGGCGCAGCTGGGCCAATTCAACCCCGACCATTCCATCCCTTACCGGCGATCGAAATCCGGCGCTGATTACGGGCGGACCCATTTTGCGCCCGACGCCAACGGACTCACCGCCCAGGTGGTGGCGACGCTGCTCGAGGCCGCCGCATTTTGCGGGGACACAAATTTGATAGCCGAAGGCCTCACCCGCCTGCGCGCGCTGGCAAAGTTCCGCCATGGCGTGCCGCGCGGCGCGCAAACGTGGGAGGTGCCGTTGCACACGCCCGACATCCTGGCCTCGGCCCACCTCGTCCGCGCGTTCACGCTGGGCTACCAAATGACGGGTGACCCATCGCTCCTCCAGCAGGCCGTCGAGTGGGCCTGGACCGGGGTGCCCTTCGTTTATCTCGTCAACCCGACCGGACAACCCGTCGGTCCTTACTCCACCATCGCAGTGCTGGGCGCGACGTCCTGGAAAGCGCCCGTCTGGTTCGGGCGTCCGGTGCAATGGTGCGGGCTGGCCTACGCCGACGCTCTCGCGAGGCTCGCGCCGTTCGATCGATCGGCTCCATGGCAGGCGCTCGCCGACGGCATCGCGGGGGCCGGCCTGCAACATTCGTGGCCGTCTGAGAACGCCGAACGCGCCGGCCTCCTCCCGGACTTTTTCGAGCTCGCCGCGCAATCTCCGTCCGGCCCGGCCATCAACCCCGCCACCGTCGCCTTTGGCGCCGCTTCGTTCTACGGACAGGCTCCCCTGTATGCGTTCCAGGTGCTCCGGCATTCCGGCCTCACGGTCCACGCGGCCGGCCCGATTGAGATCGAATCCGACACCGCGAACTCGGCCCGATTCAAGGTTCGGGCGTGGCCGCGGCACGGGTCTTACCTCCTGGTCAATGGCGTTTCGCGCGAGGCAACGGATCCCGTCATTCGCCTCAACCAACAATTACCTTCCGCCCTGGAATTCGACGCCACGAGCGGGACGATCATTGTCGGTCTGCCGGGCACGACCGCGCCGAGTGACGTTGAGATTCGGATTCGTTGAGCGGATCGCCGTTCAGGCGGCCTTGCGCGCCGGGTGCTCCCAGCGGTCGAGAACGCCGGTTTCGAGCGTGAAGAGTGTGGCCGCGTCAGCGATGCGCTGCTGGACGAGAGCGCGGCGGGCGCCCCAGGCGAGGACGCCAGCCACGCCCGCGAACGCCATGGGCAGCAGCCAATACGGCGGCGCAACGTCCCGGCACAAGGTGGCTTCTCGAGGATTTGACGGATTGACGTAGCACGAAACCGGACGCTGGTCGGAGTACGCCTCGGCGACCTCGAGTTTTCCCGTCCGATCCAGAAGTCCCGGTCGATGGCCTTCGAAATGGCCGCCGCCAAATTCGTAGGCGTAACGAACGCGGAGCTGGGCTCGACCCAGCCAGTTGCTGGAATATTCGCAATTCACCAGCCGCGCAGGAACCTGCGCCCATTGCTGCGGGCGCAAATTCTCCGCCAGCGTCACCAGGCTCGCCACGACGCCGGCCGACGCCACCGCCGCCGCCCCCAGCCACCGGCTGCACTTGAACCGGGGAGGACAAAACGATTTCGGCGCAACGGGGCGCTGGGCTTGGACCCTTTTCATCGACAATAAAAGAATCGGCCGGAGGCCGCGCCGCCTTTACCGGTTCGCCTGATCTGACCCAAACCCGCGGATTCAGAACGGCTCGCGCCGCGTCGATGATCCTGCCGTATGCTGACGCGATTGCAGCGGTATCTCGCCACGGCGCTCCTGTTCGCCCTGGGTGGATGGTTGACCGTCCATTCCTGCAACGAAATTCTGGATGCGCGGAGGCTGGCCCGGGACGGGCTGACCGCCGCCGGTCGCGTCATCGAGGCCCATACCCGCTACGAAAGCAAACGGGGCCTCCGCTATTACATCACCGTCGAGTTTAGTCCCACAAACCACGCCGCCGTCGCCCGGTCGTTCAACGTCGATTCCGGCGTCTACCACCGCGCTGTGGATTCAGGCACCATCCAGGTCCAGTACCTGGCCGACGACCCGTCGGTCTGCTCCGTCGAAGGATCGGAGGACCGTCCCTACCCCACCCTCGCAGCCGGTCTCTTCATGCTGGCGAGCGGGCTGCACCTGCTCTGGTTTTTCCGGAATGCACGCCGGCGCGTAGCCAGCCTCTGCGTCGAAGAACATCAGATGGCCACCGTCAATGCCATCGACTATCGCCACCTGGATTACGCGTTTTACGAAAACGGCCGGCGCACCCTGGAGAACCATGGATACCGTTTTCTCGCTGACCGTGAGGACCTGACATTCCGCCGGGACAACGGCCTCCGCATCGCCATCCGCAGCCTGCTCAGCCACGATGGCGCCACGCTGGCGGGTCTCTATCATCTGCGCCAACGCTGGCTCTATCGTCTGCTCGGCGCACCCGACTGTCGCATTCTCGACCTGGAAACGCGCTTCGCGAATGGCGATTGGCTCATCACCAGCAACGCCACCGCCGCCGGCGCGCTCAGCCAGCCACCCGGGGTCAATTCCGTCTTTCTTCCCGTCAAAACACCTCTCGAAACCATCATCGAGGCGCATCAGCAACGTCTCGCCGCCTACCAGCAGGCGCATCCCGACACCGCGCTCAATCGCGCCGCCACTCTGGAGGACGCCGACCGACTCGCAGCCGACCTGCAACGCCGCAAGGCCCTGCATCGGCAGGCCACCGGGTTGACCCGCGAAGAGCTGCAAAAGATCTCCGGGCAACCGCCCTCGCTTGAATTGAGCATTGTCCACGACGGCATCGCCGCCGGCGTCGACGCCGATCGAAAGAAGGCGGTCTAACGGGCGGCAGCGACAGGACCACACGCGGCGCGGGTTGCGGCCTCGCGAATCGCGGGGACTTCAACGATCTGCACCCCTTGGGCGGGACGATCCACCGCATCCACCAGCGCAGCGATCATCTGGGGCAACGTGACCAAACCACAGCGCCGCGCGCCGGCGCGCGTTAGCGGAAGCCGTTCGCAGAGCCAATAGAATGGCCGCAGGAGCCAAGGCCAGCGATGCCCCGGGCCGAGGATATACCAGGGGCGCAGGACCGTCGCGTTTAGACCCGCAACGCGCAACGCCGCCTCGGCCTCCGCGCGGACGGCTTGGTATGCCTTCATCGCAGGCGCCGGCTGCGCCACACTCACGTAAATGAAGTGCTGCACGGCAGCCTCGCGAGCCGCCGCAATGCCCGCCAGGGCCGAAGGCAGGTCGACCTCCCGAAATTGACGCGCCTTCGCCGGGCTGGGGTGCGCCACTCCCACAAGCTGAATCAGCGTGTCCGCCGGCGCCACGTTTCCCGCGAAGGTCTCGGAGCGAAGCGCGTCTCCCACGATGACCTCGCAGCCGACAGGAACCTTCCGTTCTGAACCACGTCGCACCAACGCCCGGATGCGATGTCCTCGGGCAAGGAGTCGCGGAATCAACGCGCGGCCCAGATATCCGGTGCCGCCGGTGACAAAAATGGTTCTCGAAATCATCGCTGCGCGGGCCACGCCCACCCACCCTACGGCGCAACCTCGCGTTTGGATGCGGTCGCCGTCCCCGGCCGGACGCCGCGCGCCTCGGGCCACACGGAAGATCTCCCGAAGTCGTCCGGTGATCGGGAGACCCCAGCATGAGCAATAGTTCAAAGACTCTGCGTGCCGAGTGGCACCGTTCGGACTGTCCGCTACGGACGGGCATAGAGATTGAACGTCCGGGCCGGCACATATCGGTAGACGTCGGCCCCGGCCCCGTCCCCGGAGTAAAACAGCACGTCGTGCCCCGTCCACGCGGTCGCCGGCCGCGAACGGGCCCCAGGCGCACCGGACCCTGCCACCACACTCCAAACGTCCGTTCCCGGATGGAAGGCGCCGCCGGAATCCAGGTAATCTTCCGCTGCGCCGCCCCAAATCACCATTCGGTCTCCCGCCCACACCATCGCCGGATCGAGCCGTGCCGCCGGAGCGTCGCGTCCCGACATCGCGGCCCACCGATCCGTCGCCGGATTATACCGGGCGCCGTCGTCGAGATAGTTCAAGCGTTCGCCGACGCCCCCCCAAACCAGCAGCTCTGAACCGGTCCACAGCGCCGACGGATTCAAGCGCGCGGACGGCGCTCCCTCCATGGACATCGGGCTCCACGTATCCGTGGCGGGGCGATACCGGGCTCCGTCCCGCAGCCACGCCGGGGCCGCCTGCCCACCCCAAACGAGCAACTCTGAACCTGTCCAGACACACGCATGCCACGCCCGGCGGGAGGGCGCACCGACCGGGCTCATTGGAATCCAATGGTCGGCCACCGGATTGTAGCGCGCCCCGTCGCCGAGCCAGACCCCGTTTTCATTTCGACCTCCCCAGACCAAAAGTTCGCTGCCAGTCCAGGCCCAGCGGTGGTCCATTCGTGTGCTGGGCGCGCCGTTGGTCGAAAGCATGCGCCACGTCCGCGTGCCCGGCCGATAGGCTGCCCCATCGCCCGCGCTCCGACCGCCGGCCAACCCTCCTCCCCACAGCAGCATCTCGGATCCAGACCACGCCACGGCGGCCCCGTCGCGCGGAGCGAGACCTCCGTAGAGCGGAAGCGATCGCCATTGACCCGACGTCGGATTGAAAACGAGGCCGTCCCCGAGCAGGCCATTCGTGCTCGATCCACCCCAAATCAGCATCTCCTGCCCCGTCCAGACGGACGCTGCGCCGCCGCGTGGCACGCCCGGGCTTCTCGACGGCAGCGCCGTCCAGCTTCCACCAGCCGGGTGGTAGGTGGCCCCGTCATTTCTTCCCCAGCCACCCCACACCACCAGACGATCTCCGGTCCACACACCGGAGAAACTCTCCCGCGGAGCCGGCGACAACCAGTCCGCTGGGATCGCCGTCCAACGATCCTTCACAGGATCATAGCTGCCGCCATCGTTGACGGCCCCCGCCGAACCCCATCCGCCCCACACCAACATTCGCGTCCCCGTCCAGACCGCGGCATGCCGAAGGCGCGACGTTGGAGCGACCTCTTCCGGATACCACGACTGCGAGGCGTAATCCGTCGGCTTCCAGACGTTTTGCACAGGATTGAATCGGCCTGCCTGATTTCCACCCGCCCCTCCCCAGACGATCATTTCGGTCCCCGTCCAGACCGCGGAGTGATAGCAGCAAACCGAAGGTGCGCCACCGGCCGGCAGCAAACTCCACGAATCCGTCGCCGGATCGTAGGCCGCGCCGTCGTTCAGCGCCTCCGGCGAACTGGTGGATCCGCCCCAAATCAACATCCTGGAGCCGGTCCAAACGGCACTGGCCCCACGCCGCGCTGACAACGGGCTCGCCGCCATGGCCCGCCAGGTGTCGCTGGCGGGTTCATAGCGTGCTCCGTCGCCCCGGACACCGACCACAACCGCTCCGCCCCACACGAGAACCTCCGTCCCGGTCCACACCGCCACCGCCCCTGCCCGCGAAGACGGAGCGCCCACCGGAGACATGGGCGTCCACACGTGCCTGGTCGGGTTCCAACGCGCGCCGTCCCGAAACGTTGAACCCTCCTCACCCCATCCGCCCCAGACGATGTGCTCGGTTCCCGTCCAGACGGAGACCGGCTCGAACCGCGGATTCAGCCCCGACGGCGGCAAGGCAGCCCAGGTGTTGGAAACAACGTTGTAGCTGGCCCCATCGTTGTAGATCACGCTGCCCTCGTGCCCGCCCCAGACAATCATCTCCGTCCCCGTCCAGGCTGTCGCCTGCATGCCGCGCGCCGCCGGCGCATTGGCCGCCGTCATCGGCCGCCAATCCAGTTCATAGCTCGGAGCGAACGCCAGGCCGCCATCCTCGCCCCCTCCCCACACCAACATCTCGCCCCGGGCCGAATCCCAAAATGCCGACGCACGATCCCGGCCGGAGGAGAGCGCGTTCGCGCCGATGGGGAACCATCGGTTCAATCCCAAGTCGTAGCGTGCCCCATCAGTCAGGTCTTCCAGCGGCTTCGTCCGGCGCCCACCCCAGATCAGCAGCCCTCCAGGGCTCCACACTGCGGTGTGCCATAACCTGCGGGAGGGCGCACCGGCTGACGGCATCGACACCCACGCGTCTGACTCGGGCACATAGAACGCACCATCGTTGAACGGAATCACATCGGAGGAAGCGAGGCTTCCCAGGCCACCCCAGACCAGCATCACGCCGCCGCTCCATGTGGCCGTATGACCAATCCTTCCCGCTGGCGCGCCCGCGGTCGGAACCGGCAGCCAGGTATCCGTGCCTGGGTTGTAACGCCCCCCGTCGTTCAGCGGCATCGGCTGTTCCGGCATGGTGCCACCCCAAACGATCATCTCTGTCCCGGTCCACACCGCCGTCGCATCCGTCCGCGGCGCCGGCGCACCCGTCGTCGTCATATTCGACCACCGGTCGAGCCCGGGATGGTAACGTTTGCCCTCGGAGGCAAAGAGCGATCCGACCTCTGCCGAAGGAATGGTCCCGAAGACCAGCATCTCGGTCCCGGACCAAACCGCCACGTGGGCGCGGGGCGAGTAGTAGTTCGGCGCATTTACCGTCGACATCGGTTGCCACGAATCCGTCGCGGGATTGTAGCGTCCGCCTTCGCCGTTCCAGACGATCATTTCAGTCCCGGTCCACACCGCGGTGTATCCCTCACCCGGCGCCGGCGCGCCCGCGATGTTCATGGGTTTCCAGGTGTTCGCCCCGCGGTCATATCGCCAGCCCTCGCGCCCGGTCCAAACCAGAAGCTCCTGGCCGGTCCACACCACCGCGTCCGCCCGGTTGGTGTCCGGTCCCAGGACACTGTCCGGCAGGCGCTGCCACGAGTCCCCCAGTTGCGTCACGCCGACTTTGGCGTAGCCGGCGGCTTCCATGGCCGCGCCGGACTCGATCGAGCCCAGAACCAGCCCTCCACTCGGAACCGCGCTGAGCGCGTTGGACGCGAGGCTGGCGACGACCGTGCCCGGCGCCAGCTGGGCGGTGCCAACGCTGCCCGCCGCGAGGTGCGACGACGTGACGGAGCCCGCCGCCAGCTTGCCCGCGGTGATGGCGCCGTCAGGAACGGACCCGGCCATGAGCGCGTAGGGAACAGGCGTGAACCGTTGGCGCGGTAGAAGGACGACGTGCGCCTCAGCGGAACCGTTGGTGCGGACCGCGATCTCCAGCCAGCGCGCGTCGCCATTGAACGCTCCCGGCCCGAAGTCCAGCTCCAAGCCGAAACGACCGTTGCTCACCACCACGGGCGCAAACGCCAGTGGCCCCGCCACCCGGAACCCGTTTGTCGGAGCGCTGTGGAGGGAAACAATGAACTCGTAGAACCCGCTGGCCGGCACGCCACCATCATTGAGGCTGCCGCCATATCCCACCGCCGTTCCGAGGTCTCCGGAGAATGCCGCCGGTGGAAAAATGGGCAACCCGAGGAGGGCGACAATGATTGAAATTGTTTTCATGTGCATCCGTGCGCGCAGAAGTTTTTTCGGGCGCCCGCGGGCGCAACCCCTGCCATCGTCCAAACCAACGACCGGCTGGTCGTGGTCGCCTCCCGAAATTTGGCTTTGCCCTGCCGCGGCTTGGGCCGCCCGCTCGACTGGCCGGGCGGCTCAGCGATCCGTTCCCCGCCCCCATTCCTCGACGGGCGAAAACTATTCCTGGATCCATCCGCCCATCCCGGCCGAGACCCGCTTCGGCGGAGACACGTGGCCGGGACGGGGTTGAGTCAGCCGGATCTCCCTGCTAGTCTCCGCCGCAACGATGACGCCCTCGACACCCACCGTGGCGCCCGGCCCGGGAACCCAGCCCCGGCTGCGCGTGCGGGTGACCGCCGCGGCCGAACGCGCCGTTCGGCAGGGGCACCCGTGGGTATTTTCCGACAGCATTCGCGAAACCAACCGCCGCGGAGATCTGGGCGAGCTCGCCGTCATCTTCGCCCGCGACGATCGCTTTCTGGCCATCGGCCTTTATGATCCGGAATCTCCGCTGGCCATCCGCATTCTTCACGCGGGCAAACCTGCCACCATCGACGGGTCCTGGTGGCACGCCCGGCTCGCCGAAGCGCTCGACCGTCGCGCCGGCCAATTTGACGGCTCCACCACAGGCTACCGATGCGTCTATGGAGAGAGCGACCGGCTGCCCGGCCTGGTGGTGGACCGCTACGGCGAGGCCTGCGTTCTCAAGCTGTATACGGCAGCCTGGCTCCCGCACCTCGCAGCCCTGCAGCCGGCCCTCGAATCCCTCCTTCACCCGGGCGCCCTCATCCTGCGCCTCAGCCGCAACATCCAGGACGTCGCCCGCGCCGACTTCGGACGGGAGGAAGGCAACATCCTGGCTGGCACGCTGCCGCTGAACCCGGTCGTCTTCCTCGAAAACGGTCTGCGCTTCGAGGCGGACGTGATTCGCGGCCAGAAGACCGGATTTTTTCTGGACCAACGCGAAAACCGCCAGCAGGTCGGTGCCCTCGCAGCCGGACGAACCGTGCTCAACGCCTTTAGCTTTTCGGGCGGCTTCTCGCTCTACGCCGCCCGGGGCGGTGCCGCATCCGTCACCGATCTCGACATCAGTGCCCATGCGCTCGATTCGGCCCGGCGCAACTTCGCCCTGAATCAGGACGTCCCCTCCGTCCGCGCCGCCCGGCACGAAACGGTCCAGGGTGACACGTTTCAATGGTTGGAACAGAACACGCGCCGGCGGTTCGACTTGGTGGTGCTGGACCCCCCGTCCATGGCCCGCCGGGAAGCGGAGCGCGCCGGGGCCATCCAGGCCTACGGACGCCTGGCCGCCGCCGGCGCCGCGCGGCTGGCGCCGAACGGCGTCCTCGTCGCCGCTTCCTGCTCCGCACACGTCACCGCGCCGGAGTTTTTTGAAGCCGTCCGGTCCGGCGTTCGCCGCGCCGGTCGATCGTTCAAGGAACTTCGCACCGCCGGCCACCCACCCGATCACGAGGCGCGATTTTCCGAAGCTGAATATCTGAAATGCATTTACCTGGAATTGAGCTGAACCCCTCTGCCATGACCAAGCTGCACCCCCTGTCCTCCGCTGACCCGTCGCCCGTCCGCCCCGTCCTTCAGGCCGTTCCACTCGCGCTCGCCGCCGCGCTCGCCATGTCCGGAGCCGGCCCCGTCCAGGCCGCCGCGCCGACCGCGTCCGTCGAGGACATTCGCCGAGACGCCACGGTCGCCGCCGTCGAACGGGTCATGCCCTCCGTGGTCAACATCAACACGGAGGAGGTGGTCGCCATCCGCGATCCTTTCGAAAACATCTTTCGCGACTTCTTCGGCCCCTATTACCAGCGGCGCCAGCCGAACACCCAGTACAGCCTCGGCTCCGGGGTCATCATCGACGAAGACGGCTACGTGCTGACCAACTTCCACGTCGTCGGGCGCGCCCGCCGGGTGTGGGTCACGCTCTCCGATGGACGCGGCTACGAGGCGGACCGCGTGGTGGTCAACAGCGCGCTGGATGTCGCGCTGATCAAGATCCGCGCCAAAGGCGACGAGAAGTTCGCCGCGGTCTCGTTTGCCGACGACGATGACCTGCTTCTGGGCGAGACCGTGCTGGCCCTGGGCAATCCCTTTGGCTTAGGCGGCTCGGTCAGCAAGGGCATCCTCAGCTCCAAAACGCGCCGGCCCGCGACGGAAGGCCGGGCCATGGATGTGCAGGACTGGCTGCAAACGGACGCCGCGATCAACCCCGGCAACAGCGGCGGCCCGCTTGTGAACCTGCGGGGCGAGCTCATCGGGATCAGCGTCGCCATCCTCAGCGACGCCCAGGGCATCGGCTTCGCCATCCCCATCAAGCGCGTCTCCGAAAAACTGGCTGACATGTTCTCCCCGGAAACGCTCGACGGCATGTGGTTTGGCGCCGTGGTGCGCGGCGGCCAGGGCCGATTGACCGTCAAATCCGTGCAAACGGGCAGCCCCGCCGACAAGGCCGGCCTGCACGGTGGCGATGTCATCGTCCAGGTCAATGGCGAGACGCCCCGGGGCTTCATCCAGTTCGTCAACGTCCTGCACGCCGCCAAGGATCGGCAGGCCGTCAGCCTGACCGTGCACCGCGGGCGCGAACGCAAGGCGATCAGCCTCCGGCTGCAGCCCGAATCCACGGTGTTCAACTCCAGGTTCGTCCGGGAAAAAACCGGCCTGACGGTGCAGGACTTGACCCCGCGCCTGGCCCAGGGCATGGGCCTGGGCGGAGTCAATGGCCTGCTCATCTCCGACGTCGAGGCCCGCAGTCCTGCCGCCGTGGCCGAACTCCAACACGGCATGGTCATCACGTCCGCCGCCGGCGAAACCGTGGCGGACGTCGTCGCGTTCGCCAAGCTGCTGAACGTTCGAAAGCCTGGGGATAAGGTTCGGCTCGAGGTGGTCATTCAGATTCAGCGCGGGGCCTTCATCCAGTTGCGGGAGGCGGTGGCCGACCTCACGGTGAGGTGACCGACCGGGTCGCGGGGTCGAGCGAAATCGAAAGCCGGGACGTCTCCGTGTTTCCCGGAAGGAACCCGCGCAATTTGCGCGTTGCACTTTGAGCCGGGGTACTTACGCTTTCGGCATGGCTCGGAAGGATTCGCGACCGACCCCCGAACACCGTGGACTCAGCGACATCATTGGCATCGTGCTCATCGCAGCATCGTTGCTCGTGGTGGTCGCCCAGTTGTCCTTTGATCCGAACGACGTCGATTCAAACCGCGTGCCGCCCAATCAGGCGACGCACAACCTGATCGGCGGCGCCGGCGCGTTTTTTGCCAATTTCCTTTTCCGCCTCTTTGGGGGAGGTGCGTTTGTCCTGCCGATCCTGCTGCTGCTTTTCGGCGTCGGGTACCTGTTCGAATTCTTCTCCTACCTGAAACGCCGCTGGCTCTGGGCCGCGGTTCTCTTCCTGACCTGCCTCGGCCTGTTCGATCTCTACTCCGCCCAGCTCGACACGCTGCGTCGCAACATCAACGCCCCAAGCGCCGGCGGCCACATCGGGCAGTTCATGAACAGCCTCATCTTCGGTCACTTCGGCCGGCCCGGCGCCACCATCATTTTCGCCACGCTCTACCTGATCAGCCTCTTGTTCCTCACCAATTTCCAGCTCGGCCAATGGCTGCGCGCCCGCGTGCCCCGCCCGGGCGCGACCGAAGACGACGAAGAGGCCGACGACACGCCCGGACGCTCGGCGGAGGAAAAGGCCCTCGCCCGCCGGGCCAAGGATCTGGAGAAGCAAACCCGCAAGCTGCAGGAGCAGCTCGACAAAAACCGCGAGCGCGAACGCAGCAAGACCGAGAAGGAGGACAAGGCCGGCAAGGCCGACAAGGCCGAGCCCGAGCCGGCCGCCAAGGCCAGCCCCGGTCTCGGCCCGGACCTCCGCCCGGTGCCCACACCCACGATCCGCGATCTCTCTGTCCCCGTCCCGCGCGCCGGCAAGCCGGCCTCGGCCCGCAAGATCGACGAGCCCGCCATCGAGAAAGACATGCTCGAGGGCGAAGTGATCACTGCGCGCGAAATTGCCGCGGCCACCACCGGCGACGTCCTCGGCAAGGCCAAGCCGGAACCGTCCGACAAGTCCGACAAGTCCGACAAGTCCGACAAAGATGAACCACTGCCCGGTCCCGTGGGGGCCGCGGCTGCGCCCGCGGCGCCGCCTCCGGCGGATCCCAAGGTGACCGACAACACCGGCCTCGGCCGGCGCCCGGCCGCGCGCAAGAAGCCGATTGCCGTGGCCTCGACGCCGATGATTGGCAACTACCAGCTGCCGCCGCTCGACTTTCTCCAACTGCCGGACACGACGCTCAAGCCCACGGAGTCCAAGGAGGAGCTGATGGCGAATGCGCGCCTGATGCAGCAGACGCTGGCCCAGTTCGACATCGACGTGGCGCTGGGCGACATCACGAAGGGCCCCACCATCACCCGCTACGAATTGCACCCGGCGCCCGGCGTGAAGCTGGAAAAGATTGTCGGCCTCAACAACAACATCGCCGCCGCCCTCAAGGCCGAGCGCATTCACATTCTCGCGCCCGTCCCGGGCAAAAGCTCCGTCGGCATCGAGGTGCCCAACGCCGTCAAGACCAAGGTCATCATGCGCGACCTGCTCGAGGCCGAGGAATGGACCAAATCCAAGGCCCGCATTCCCGTGGCGCTCGGCAAGGATGTCTACGGACACCCGATCATCGCCGACCTGGCCGAGATGCCCCACCTCCTCATCGCCGGCAGCACCGGCTCCGGCAAATCGGTCTGCATCAACTCGATCATCGCGTCGTTGCTCTACAAGTTCTCGCCGGATCAGGTCCGCTTCGTGATGATCGATCCGAAGGTCGTCGAGCTGCAGCAATACAACACCCTCCCCCACCTCGTCGTCCCGGTCGTGACGGATCCCAAGAAGGTCATTCTTGCCCTCCGCTGGGTCGTCAACGAGATGGAGAAGCGCTACCAGATCTTCGCCCGGGTCGGCGTCCGCAACATCAAATCCTTCAACGACCGTCCCAAGGACAAGGCCGCCCCGCCCCCGCCGCAGCCCGAGCTTCCGCTCACCGCCAAAAAGGAAAAAGTCGAGGCCGGCTCCGATGGCTTCGCCGTGGAGGTGGACGAGGAAATCGTGGTCCCGCGCGAGGACGATATCGTCATTCCGGAGAAGCTCAGCTACATCGTGGTCATCATCGATGAGCTGGCGGACCTGATGCTGGTTGCGCCGGCCGACGTGGAAATGGCCATCGCGCGCATCACGCAGATGGCGCGCGCCGCGGGCATTCATTGCATCGTCGCGACGCAGCGCCCGTCGGTCGATGTCATCACGGGCGTGATCAAGGCGAACATCCCGGCCCGCATCGCCTTTCAGGTGGCGTCCCGGGTCGACTCCCGCACGATTCTGGACGCGATGGGCGCGGACAAGCTGCTCGGGAAGGGCGACATGCTCTACCTGCCTCCCGGCAGCGCCAAGCTGATCCGCGCGCAAGGTGTGCTCATCACGGACCAGGAAATCCAAAGCGTCGTCGATTTCATCGCGCGCCAGGGCAAGCCCAGCTACGAGGTCGAGATCCACCAGCAACTGCAAAAGCCCGTCAGCAACCTGGATAACGAGGCGGGCAGCGACGAGGATGAGGAACTGATCGAGCAGTGCATCGAAGTCATCCGCAGTGAGCAGAAGGCAAGCACTTCCCTGCTCCAGCGCCGGCTCCGCATCGGCTACGGACGCGCCGCCCGCATCATGGACATCCTCGAGGAACGTGGCATTGTCGGCCCCAGCAAGGGCGCCGAGCCGCGCGATATTCTCATCGATCTCGATGGCACCGGCGCCGACGGACAGCCCGCCAAGGTCATGGGGTGACGACCGCCGACGCCTGCGCCCGCGAATGAGGTCGGTGGTCGTAGCGACGGAATGTGTCCGGACCCTTGCGCCGCGGGCTACTCGCTGATCCGGAGCTTCTCCTCGTAGAACCGCAGCGCCTGCTCGTATTCGGCCAGCGCTTGAGCCGGCAGCCGCGAGCCGCTCCGGGCAATCTCGCCGCGCGTCCGCTCCACCAGCCATTCCGCCTCGCGCCGGCGGGGACGAACCGGCAGATCGCCCATCTCGATCCAGGTCGGCGCGCTGTGGGCAAACCGCACCCGAACTCCCTCGTGCTCTTCCCAGCATCGAACCGCGATCCACCCGGGACGCTCCACCCGAATCTCCTCGCGAAACGGCGACTCCCAGGCGCGCTCACGCGTTCGCTCCAGCGGCGCGCGAATTCTTCGGACCACCTCTCCGTTGAAAATCACCTCAATGAGCGTCACCGGCATTTCACCCACGGCGCTGCCCTCCACGGTCACGCTTCGCCGCTCGCCCGGCTGCAGGTGCACCACGCGCCCACCATATTCGCCGTCCACTCGCGCGAACAACATCGGGCCGGTCGTCGCAAAACTCCGCCCGGCCGTCAGCCCACGCACCCACTGTTCGTAGCTGAAGGCCCCGTCGAGTTTTACATAGACCCGCCCATAACCGAGCGGCACCGGGTGCACGCCGTTGGCCGTTCCGGCGCTTGGCCGGATGCGCAGCCCGCAGTTGAGCAACGCGTAGTAGGTCTGGAAGCCATACAGCGCCCACGCCCGCTCGTCCTCCATCCCCCGGCCAATCCCCATCCACTCCGGCGCCGGCACCGCCCAGTTCGTCAGGGCAAATTCCGTCCGCCAATGGTGATTGTTCACCAGCTCCAGCAGGTCCGGCCGCACGATCGGAGCGATGGCCACCGTCCACTCCCAGTTGTGCTTCTCCAAATCCAACAGCGCCCCCTCGGCGCGGGCCCGCGCCGCCCCCCGGCTGACCGGCCAGATCGGCACATCGAAGACGGACCGGTGATTCAGGACCAGCAATGCCCCCGACGTGTGCCGCCCGCCCCCCGTCTCGAAGATCTCATACTCGGTGTTCCGCGGATAATACACATGCGACGCATCCACCGGCACGGCCCTCGCCGGAAATGACCCCTCCATGTTCTTGCGGGAGCGCGACGGCGGCGTGGCGTCATCGGTCGTCCAATAGGTCATCGGCCAGACCACGTTCACGTCCTCCGCCTCCATCACGTTCGGGAGATCGGCCGGAGCCCGATGCACATGGCCGTCGCCGCTGTACCAGCCTTCCGACGCCATGTGAATCCAGCGGCGCAGGGGAAACTTGAGATGCAACGGCTCGGCTTCCACCTCCACCCGGCGCTCGACGGGACGGTATTCCTTGCCCCGCTCGATGGTGAACGTGTAGGTGCCGGGCTCGAGGTCCACGGCGAACGGGTGGGCCGACACAGTCGCGTGCATCTCCACCGCGTTTGTGTTCGCCCCATTCCTCCGCTCGTAGCGAAGCACGCTCGCCTGCCTGCCCACGGCGCGCGGAAAGAACCACTTGCCGTCCTTCGAGCGGATATAAACGCGGGCGGGCGCCAGGTGACCGGTGATGTCATCGATGACTTCCGCAGTGACCGTGTTTGTGACCGGGGCGTCCGCCGTCCAGCCGGGCCCCGGAGTGCAGGCCAGCAACGCCGCCCCCAGCAGGACTGGGCAGGTCACCCGGTCCCGGCGTCGAACGGCCGGCCGGGAACAAAAAGAACGTGGAATCATCTGCACACCTTTCGGTTCATGGGAAAGCAGAACAGAAGCATTGGGGCTCCACAGGGGCCGTCATCCAGCCGTTTGTCAGTGGGAAAAATCCGTTTCCCAGCTTGCCGCCTCCGATCGTCTCGGGGGTGGTGCCTTGAGTTTCAGATAAATCCACGTCTCCACCGGACGCAGCGGAACGAGCACGGGCCGGAACCACGAGTAGACGAGTCGCAGCCGGATCACGGAGAGCAGCATGGTCAGCGACGTGCGGCCGAGAACCACCTTGGAGCCCATCTTGTCCGTCCACTCGGTCGGCACTTCGAGGATTTTGAATCCTGCTCGTTTGATCGAATAGAGAAGGTTGATGTCGAACGCCATGTCGGCGATGCGGAGTTGCGGGTGAATTTTTTCCACCACCTCGCGGCGCATGACCTTCGCCCCGCACTGGGTGTCGCGCACATTCAGCCAGAAGAGGCCCTGGACGATGGTGTGAAACACGCGGCTGGCGAACTGACGTTTGCCGGACTGCTGCTGATGCAATACGGCCCCCGGCAGCCAGCGGGACCCGATCACGCAGCCGGCCTCGGCGTGGTGCTTCACCAGATCATGAAAAGCCCGGGGCGACGTGGCCCCGTCGGCGTCCACATAGCCGATCAGGTCGGTCAAGGGCGCCAGCTTCAGCCCCTCGATCAGCGCCCCGCCTTTGCCGATGGGCGCGGGGAATTCCAGCGCGCTGACCTCCGGATACAGCTTGGCCGCGCGCTGCACCACCCCCAGCGTCTTGTCCCGGCAGCCGTTCAAAACCACCACCAGTTGAAACGGCCCCCGATAATTCGCCCGGAAGTATTCGGCGTAGTCCACCAAGACGGGCCCGATCCGCTGTTCCTCGTTATACGCCGGGATCAGCAGCAGCAGGCTCGGACTTGCATGGGTGGCGCTCTGGGTCACGCCGCGGTGCTACCGGATTTCTGCGCAAAAGAAAAGAAAATCACCGCGGCCGTTGACCGTTCCGGCGGCCGTCACGCCTGCTCTCCAGAGCTCGCGTCCGTTGGCCGATGCGGTTACTGTGGGGCACCATCACGACCGGGCAATTGGCGGCCCGGCCATCGGACAAGCATCCGCAACATTCATGGCACCGAACGATTGTGAGTCGAACCCGCCGACGCACGGGCCCGGCGGACCCGGCGTGCCCGCCGGCCCGGCGCCTGGCATTTTTGCCACCACGGGGTGGACGACCGTGCTGCGGGCGCGCAATCCATCGGATGCGGCGGGCCGCGCCGCGTTGGAGCAGTTGTGTCGCACGTACTGGCGGCCGCTGCGGGCTTTCGCCATCCGGTCCGGGTTCGCCTGGGAGGACGCCGAGGATTTCACCCAGGATTTTTTCGTCCGCCTGCTCGAACGCAATGATCTCGCACGCGTCGCCCCGGAAAAGGGCCGCTTCCGGAACTTTCTGCTCGTGTCATTCCGCAATTTCCTCGCGGACCAGCGCGACAAGGCGCGCGCCGCAAAACGGGGCGGCGGCCGGCGGGAAGCCTGGCTCGGTCCAAAGGAGACGCGGGACGCTCCAAACCAGGTTGAACTCGCAGGACTTTCCGGCCCGCCGACCACGCCCGAAGAGGAGTTCGATCGACAATGGGCTTGCGCCTTGCTGCAACGCGCCCGTCAGCGTTTGCGCGACGAGTGCGCAGCCACCGGCCGCCTGTCGGTCTACGAGGCCTTGGGGCCGGAGGATTCCGCCGAGGCTCCCGAATCTTCCCGGGTGGAGGAACGCAATGGCGGGAGCAACGGTTATGAAATGATTGGTGAACGGCTGGGCTTGAGTGTCGCGGCGGTGAAATCAGCGGCCTTTCGCCTGCGCCAGCGTTACCGGGAATTGATCCGCGCGGAGGCGGCCGAGACCGTGGATTCGCCGGCGGATGTCGAAGCGGAGCTGCGCCACCTGCTCCGGATTCTGGAGCGTTGATGGCGCCGAAATGCCCCAGCTGCGCGCGGCCGGTGCCGGCGGGAACGCGGGCGCAGTATTGCCCAGCGTGTTCCCTGCGGGGCGCGCTGGAGCTGCCGGACCATGAGGAACGGGACGCAACGAATGGAGGAGCGACGGCCGGAGCCGGCGTGAACCCAGCGCTGGGTCGGGAGGGTGGCTCGTCGAATCCCGTGACGCCGGGAGCTCCACCTGCCCTGGAAGATTTCGAGCTGCTCGATTGCCTGGGACGCGGGGGGATGGGCGTGGTCTACCGGGCGCGCCAGCGCAGTCTGGACCGCCTGGTCGCAGTAAAACTGTTGCTGGGCGGGACTCATGCGGGAGAGGACGCCCGCCGCCGCTTTGCCAGCGAAGCGCGTGCCGCCGCCGGCCTTCGCCATCCGCACATCGTCACCATCTACGAAATTGGGGACCATCACGGAGAGCCCTACTTCGCGATGGAGTTGATTCAGGGCCTGACGCTGGCGGAGGTGGCGCGAGCTGGTCCCCTGCCTCCGAAACGCGCGGCGGCGTTGCTGCGAGCGGTGGCCGAAGGCGTGGACTATGCCCACGTGGCGGGTGTTCTCCATCGCGACCTAAAGCCGTCCAACATTTTGCTCGATGGCACCGGCGCACCGAAAGTCACCGACTTTGGCCTGGCCAGGCCGATCGACACGGCGGAGCGCCTGACGTTAACGGGGGAAGTTCTCGGCTCGCCGGCCTACCTCTCGCCGGAACAGGCCCGCGGAGATCGCGCGCTCGAAGGCATCGGCAGCGACATCTACTCGCTCGGCGCCGTGCTCTATGAACTGTTGTGCGGGCGTCCGCCGTTCCTCGGCGACAGCCCTGCGTCGGTATTGCAGCAAGTCGCCGAGGCCGATCCGGTGTCACCCCGCCGGCTGAACCCCGCCATCCCGCGCGATCTCGAAACCGTCTGCCTCAAATGTCTCGAGCGCGCGCCGGCCCATCGCTATCGCTCGGCCAACGAGCTGGCGGCAGATCTGCGCCGCTTTGAGCACGGGGAGCCCGTCCGGGCGCAGCCTGTGGGACTCTGGGGTCGCGCGTGGCGCTGGAGCCGGCGTCACCCCGCACGGGCGGGGCTCGCCGCCACGCTCGCGATGTTGGTGGCCACGCTGGTCCTCGTTCCCACGGCCGCTTACGTGCGCGTCCGGCAGGCGGAGACCGCGCGCGAGGTCCTCCTGGGCGAAACCCTCATCGCCCAGGCGCAGGCGCTGCGGCAAGGCGGACAGCCCGGCCAGCGTCTCCGCAGCGAGCGGGCCTTGGACAAAGCCATCCAGCTGAGACGTCACCTGTCCAGCGATGCCGCCGCCCGCTGGCGGCGGGAACTCGCCGCCAGCCTCGCCTTGCCGGACGCCGTCTCCATCCCGGCGCTCGACCTGCCGATGGAAGCCGACGAGACTTATCTCAGCGTGGCCGCCAACGGGCGGGTCGCGCACGGCAGCTTTCGCGGCCCTCTCCGCCTGCTCAACCGGCCCAACGGCCGGGAGCTCGCGCGCATCGACCTGCCCCCCGGCAAAACGTTGCAGCACGTCCTCGAATTTGATCCCAGCGGGCGCTATCTCGCCGTGCGCCACGGGCCCGAGATCTCCATTTCGGACCTCGAAAAGCAGGCCACCGTCGTGACCCATCCTTCGTGGCTGCATCGATATTCCTTCCATCCCTCCGGCACGAATGTCGCCTTCCTGGCCACCAATGGCGCGGTCGTCGCCTTCACGCTGCCCGAAGGCACCGAAGCGTGGCGCTGGACGCTGTCCGCGGCCGAGAGGACGGCGGGCGGTGCCCCGTCAATCCCAAGCGCCCTCGCTTTCGCACCCGACGGACGCCGGGTGGCCGTTGGACTCGAGTCCGGCGCTGGCGTCCGGATTTGCGACACTGCCACCGGACGCGTCGGCTTCGCGGGGCGCATATCGGGATCCGCTGCCGTCCTGGCATGGAGCGCCTCCGGCCGGTGGTTGGCCGCCGGCAGCGACGACGGCAGCATCCGCCTCTGGGAATTTGCCGGCCCGACGCCGACGCCCAACGCGGCGGTGGCCACCGGCGACCTGCGCGAATGGTCATTCGAAGCCCATGCTGGTCCTGTGCGCGCCCTGGCGTTCAGTCCGGACGATGCCTGGCTGACGTCGGCTGGTCATGACGAATTGGTCCGGTTCTGGAGCGTGGCCACCGGCCGCGCCGGGCTGGCCTTCTCCGGGGTGGCGTTCCAGCTCGGCTATCATGATGGCGGGAGGCTGCTTGGCCCGGTGTGGCGGGGACGTGAACCGAGGTGGCTGGTCTTGACTAACTCCACGGTCTACACGGCGTGGCGGGCCCGCCCGTCCGCCGGGGCGGCGTCCGGCGCGGTCCTGCTTCCCGACACGACTCGCCTCGCCGTGACGCAACCCGACGGCGTTCGCATCCTGCGATTCCCAGGCTGGGAGCCCGTGTCCTTTTTCCCGTTCGCGAAACCCACGGCGGTTTATGCTCCCCGGGCGGGGGAGCTTCTGACCATCGGCTGGAACGGCCTCGAACTCCGTTCGACCGCAGTCGGCGGAACGAATGACCACGGGGCGGGCACAATCCTTGGCGCGCGCGATTCCTGGCCCGCTGGATTGGGCGGTGACATGGCGAGCTTCGATGCCAGCGGCGAGATGATGGCGGTGGCGAATTATCTAAGGGATGAGGTTTGGCTGGGCCCGACTCGGACCGAGCTGGCCCGCCGGAAGGGAAGGACGTTCCCTCATCGGCGCGTGGCGTCCGTGGCCCTGAGCCCGGACCGACGGTGGCTCGCGGCCGGAGCCGTCGACGTGGATCCGATCCGGGTGTGGGATGCGAACTCCGGAATCGTCGCGCAGGAATGGCCGGCGAACGGCGACCTGCGCCTGGCTTTCAGCCCCGATGGCCGCTGGCTCGCGCAATTTGGGCTGGGCTGCCGTCTTTGGAACGTGGGTTCAAACGCCCCGCCCTGGCAGCCAGGCCCGCCGCTCCCCGACATCCCGCGCAATTCCACTCTGGGCGGGGCCGCCTTTTCCCCGGATGGCCGCATGCTGGCGGTGACCGGCGCGGACGCGGAAATCCATCTGGTGTCCCTACCCGGCGCCAAGGTCATGGCCGTCCTCGAAGCCCCGCACCGGTTGCGAATCAACCATCTCACCTGGGCCAGCGCCGGGAGTGTCGGCAGCCATCTCGTCGCCACAACCATGCAGGGCGAAGTCCAGGTTTGGGCTGTTCGCGACCTGTTGCAGCGCCTCCCGGCCGGCCCGGACTGACCGCCCCGCGCGCCGCGGAAGAAATTTCCGCGCAACCTCCGTCTGCCGATCCCGTTCTTCCTCTAAAATGAACGTATATGCTCTGCGGTCGCGGGTCTCACTCCGAACGCGACCAGGTCGCCTTGCGGCGATCGCCCTCGGAGTGCTGGCGATGACCGCGACGGCCCAGGCCGCTCCCAACATCGTGACGTATCAAGGACGCGTCTTCAGCCAGGGACAGCCCTTCTCCGGCACGGGCCTTTTCAAATTTTCGCTGGGCGTCAAAACCAACGCCGGCTCGCCGGCCGTCGCGACCGCGACGGTCAGTGGAGGTGCGGTCACGGCCATCACGGTCGTCCGCGGCGGCTCCGGCTACGGCGTCGCGCCGACCGTGACCGTGGCCGGGCCGCCGTTTCTCGGCACCACTGCCCGCGCCCGCGCCACCGTCAATGGAGGCGCCGTCACCCGAATCGATATCCTCGCCGGCGGCACCGGATATCAGGCGCCCCCGGCAGTAACCATCGGACCGCCCTCGAGCCGCGACGAATTATCCGTTCGCTGGAGCCACGACGGGACAATGGGAATCGACGTCGAACCGTTGAGCACCCTGGTCCTTCCCGTGAGCCTCGGCTATTTCACCGTGCCGTTGGGAGATCCGTCGCTGAACATGCCTCCGGTCGACGAAGTCGTGCTCGGCCAACGCTCCAACACGGTCCTGCGCGTCTGGTTCAACGACGGAACCAATGGCCTCGTCCGGCTGCAACCGGATACCGTGCTGACGCCCGCGCCCTACGCATTGGTGGCGGAGAGTGTCGCCGCCGGGAGCCTCACCACCACAGCGCTGGCCGACAACTCCGTCACGTCGGCCAAGCTGGCGGACAGCATCTCGCTCGGCAGCACCATCGAGAATGGTCTGCTGCGTCTCTACGGCACGAGCGGTGGCGACCCGTCGATTCTTGTGACCGGCAGCAATGCGACCTACATCGCTTATGGCGGCCTGGCGTCTACTGCCATTCCCCAGACCACGCTGGGGCTTGGCACGCTGCGCCTGGCGCCACTGGCGATCAATTCTTCCGCGGAACTGATCGGCAACACCACGTCGCCCGAACTGCGCTTGAACGGCATCGGCAACAGGACGCGCGCTCTGCTTCAAGGCGACAGCACCGACGGCGGCACGCTGCAGCTCTTCTCCGGCAACAACCAGCCGGTGTTGACCTTGATTGCCCCCACCACGGGAGGACGAATCAACACCTACGACGAGACCGGAAAGCTCGGGACCGAGCTGGGCACGTCGGGCGGCGCGGGCGGATATCTGAACGTGCGCAACGCCGCCGGCACGCGCTCGGTCCAACTCGACGGGACGGGCGCCAGCGACGACGGCCTCGTTCAGGTCTTCGCCGCTGGGGGAGAGGAAACGTTGCGGCTCGAGGGCGGAACCGGCGGATCAGCAGTGCGATTGTTCGAGGCTGACGGGAGTAGCTCCGCGCGCCTGCAAAGCGCTGGCGGCGGGTCTCTCGGTCTGTCCGAATCCAGCGGCAGGGAAACGGTCGCCGTGACCGCGGCCGGGGGAGGGCTAGTCCGGCTGAGCCCATCCGCCGGCACTCCGACGGCTGTCCTCACCGCCAACAACAACACCGGCGGCGGCGGCGTTACGATCAATCGCAGCAGCGGAACATTTGCCGGACAACTCACCGTCGGTGGCGTGCTCTCCGACGGCTTTGTGGGCCTCGCCAATCACAACGCGACCATGACCGCAATCCTGCGCGGCTCGAGCTCTGGCGGATCCCAGGCCGGCTATCTCGAATTGTCCGCCAGCACCGGCGCGGGCACCATCGTGCTGGACGCACAGACCGTGGGCGACGCCCGCGCCCGCATCGACGGCACCGTCTCCGCCCGCGTCGTTGAGATCACCGGCGGCAGCGACCTTTCCGAGAAATTCGAGATCGCCCCGGCCGCCGGCCGCGAACGAGTCGCACCCGGCCACCTCGTCTGCATCGACCCTGACCAGCCCGGTCGTTTGATCACGAGTTCGCGCGCCTACGACCGGACTGTGGCGGGCATCGTCAGCGGCGCCGGCGGCGTGCAGCCCGGCATGTTGATGGGCCAGCCCGGCACGCTGGCCACCGGCCGCCAACCGGTCGCGCTCACCGGGCGGGTCTACGCCTGGATCGACGCCGAGTATAGCGAGGTCGTCCCCGGCGACCTTCTCACGACGTCGCCCACACCCGGGCACGGGATGAAGGCAACCGATCCCGGACGAAGCCACGGAGCCGTGATTGGCAAGGCCATGACCGGTTTGAGTCACGGACGCGGGCTCGTCCTGGTGCTGGTCGCGCTGCAGTGATGCGGGAACCGCGTCCGGAAAGGTTTCAGTCGTTTATGCAATCGCCTCATCATCCAGCGGCCGACGACAATGTCGGCCTCATCGCGCGATCCGGTCGGCCCGACTTTTCGACGGCCCGTCCATTTCGGGTCGCGAGATTCCGTGGCCTGGCGTTCGCCACCAGCGTGGCTTTGGCGTGGTTGGCTTGGGTGGGGCTCGTGACGGAAGCCGAAGCTGGGGTGCGCTGGCGAATTTCCGTCAAGGTATTCACGGACGCGCAAGGCGCGCGGCCGGTCGGGATGTTTGACAGCGTCATCCAAAATCAAATCGACGCCTACAACGACCGCTTTCGGCTGATGGCCCGGGGATTCTCCTACGAGCTGACCGAGGTGGTGCAGCTCGACTCCAGCCTCAGCTTCTGGTTTGACGTGAACGCGCGCGACGGCGGCAATCGCGCAAATCTGCAGGCCAATGCGGAACTCTTTCCCGAGCTTTACGCCTACCGGGACAACCGGATCAACGTTTACATCAACAACTCCTCCTCCGGCATCTGCTGCGGAGCCGGGTCGGGCCTGGTGTTCATGGGCGCCTTCGGGGCCAACAGCTCCACGATGGCGCACGAGATCGGTCACTACTTGAATCTGGCCCACACCCAGGGCAAGGGCTGCAATGGCTGCTGCCCGGACGCCTTGGGCTGCTGCGACCTGCCGGGCAGCGATGAGGTCAGCGACACGCTGGTGGACCTGGCCTGCTGGGATCGCAATCAGGTGTCCCAGATCAATTTCTCGCAAAACTACGCGAGCCTCAGCGCTTCCCGGCAGGACCAGGTCGACGATGTCTGGTTCAACCTCATGTCCTATCACGACAATGATTTGCCGGACTTCCGCCTGACTCCGGGCCAGATCACCCGGGCCGCGCAATCCTCGAACACCGAGCGCGACAACGTGGCGGCGAACTATTTCCGATTTGTGGATCCGAACGGCGGGGACGATGCCGCCAACGGCCTTTTGCTGAGCAGCCCTCTGCGAACGTTCGCCGGAGCGGTGACAGCAGCGGGCGCCAGCGACACCCTGGTCTTTGCCGCAGGCACCTACTCGCGCGCCAGCACCAGCGCGTATCGCATCACGAAGGCCTGCACGCTGACCTCCCTGGGCGGCACGGTGCGCCTGCGACAGGTCGCGCCCTGACCGCCTCGCAGCGGCGGATGGGTGACCTCGAGGTTGTCTGAAATGTGAGTGGAGTCCGGACTTTTCAGACGGGGTCCTAACCTGCTCCGCCCGCCTTGGCGGCCTTCGGTTCGCCTTTGAGCAAGGCAGCCGCATAATCGCGATTCATGCGCGCGATGAAATCCAGGCTGATCTCCTTCGGGCAGACCGCCTCGCAACTTCCCGTCACGGTGCAGCCGCCAAACCCTTCCGCGTCCATCTGTTCGACCATGGCCTTGACCCGGCGGAATCGTTCCGGCTGGCCTTGGGGCATCAGGCCGAGATGGGAAACCTTGGCCGCCACGAAGAGCATGGCGCTCGCGTTCTTGCAGGCAGCCACGCAGGCTCCGCAGCCGATGCATTGGGCGGCGTCCATTGCCAGGTCGGCGTTTTCCTTCGGAACGGGGATGCTGTTGGCATCCGGGGCCGAGCCGGTGCGCGCGCTGATAAATCCTCCGGCCTGCTGGATGCGATCAAAGGCTTTGCGATCGACCACGAGGTCCTTGATCAGCGGAAACGCCTTGGCGCGGAACGGCTCGATCACGATGGTGTCGCCATCGCGGAAGCTCCGCACATAGGTCTGGCACGTGGCCACGCCGCGGTGCGGGCCGTGCGCCTTGCCGTTGATGACCAGCGAGCAGGTGCCGCAGATGCCTTCCCGGCAGTCATGGTCGAAGGCAATCGGCTCCTCGCCCTTGGCGGCCAGATCCTCATTCACGACGTCGAGCATCTCGAGAAACGACATGTTCTCGTTCAACTCCGGCGTGACATAGGTCTTGAGCCCGCCGGGGCTGTTCCGGTTCTTCTGCCGCCAAACCTTCAGGGTTACTTTCATTGACGATAAATCATTTGTAGCTTCTCGTGCTCATCTTCACTTCCTCGTAGACGAGCGGCTCCTTGTTCAGCACGGGCGGCTTGGACTCACCCGCGTACTCCCAGGCGGCCACGAAGGCGAACTGATCATCGCGACGCTTTACGTCGCCCGGGTTCACCAGGCCCTGCCTGGTCTCCGCGTCATCCGGGGTGTACTGATATTCCTCGCGGAAGTGCCCGCCGCAGCTCTCTTCGCGCATGAGCGCGTCCCGGCACATCAGCTCGCCGAGCTCGATGAAGTCCGCCACCCGGCCGGCCTTCTCCAGCGATTGATTCCACTCGCTGCCTTCGCCGAGGACTTTCACGTCGCGCCAGTATTCCTCCCGCAACTGCGCGATCAGCTGGATGCCCTTCTCCAAGCCGGCCTGGTTTCGTGCCATGCCGCAATATTCCCACATCAGCTTGCCCAGTTGTTTATGAAAACTGTCGGGCGTCCGCCGGCCCTTGTTCTCGAGCAGACGCGTCGTCTGGCTGCGGACGTTTTCCTCGGCGGCGCCGAACGCGGCATGGTCGAGGGCCGGCCGCTTGCCCGGGTTCTGGCCGGCGAGATAGCCGGAGATGGTCGCAGGCAGGACAAAGTATCCGTCGGAGAGGCCCTGCATCAGCGCGCTGGCTCCGAGGCGGTTGGCGCCGTGATCGGAGAAGTTGGCCTCGCCGAGCACAAACAGCCCCGGCAGGTTGCTCATCAGGTTGTAGTCCACCCAGAGGCCGCCCATCGTGTAATGGACCGCCGGATAAATGCGCATCGGTGTTTGGTAGGCATTCTCGTCCGTGATCTCGTGATACATCGCGAACAGGTTGCCGTAACGCTCGCGCACGCGGGCCTCGCCCAGCCGGCCAATCGCCGCCGAAAAATCGAGGTAAACGCCAAGGCCGGTCTCGCCGATGCCGCGACCTTCGTCACAGACCATCTTGGCCGCGCGCGACGCGATGTCGCGCGGCGCAAGATTGCCGAAGCCGGCATACATCCGCTCCAGGTAATAGTCCCGATCCTCCTCCGCGATGTCCTGGGGCCGCTTGCGGCAATCTTCCTTGCGCTTGGGCACCCAGACGCGCCCGTCGTTGCGCAGCGACTCGGACATCAGGGTCAGCTTGGACTGGTAATCGCCACTGACCGGAATGCAGGTGGGATGAATCTGGGTGTAGCACGGATTGCCGAAGCAGGCCCCGCGCTTGTAGGCGCGCCAGATCGCCGTGGCGTTGGAACCGCGTGCGTAGGTGGAGAGATTATAGACGTTGCCGTAGCCCCCCGTGGCCAGAACGACCGCATCCGCGTTATGCCGCGTGATCTCACCCGTCTGGAGGTTGCGCGCGATGACGCCCTTGGCCTGGCCGTCGACCACGACCAGATCGAGCATCTCCGCATGGGTGTAAGACTTCACGCCGCCGTTGGCGATGTTGCGGCAGAGGGCGGAGTAGGCGCCGAGCAGCAGCTGCTGGCCGGTCTGGCCCCGGGCGTAGAACGTGCGACTCACCTGCGCGCCGCCGAACGATCGGTTGTCGAGCAGGCCGCCATACTCGCGGGCAAACGGCACGCCCTGGGCCGCGCATTGATCGATGATGTTGACCGAGACCTCGGCCAGCCGGTGGACGTTGGCCTCGCGCGCGCGGAAGTCGCCGCCCTTGATCGTGTCATAGAACAGCCGGTGCACCGAGTCGCCGTCGTTCTGATAGTTCTTCGCGGCATTGATCCCGCCCTGGGCCGCCACCGAATGGGCGCGGCGCGGCGAGTCGTGAAAGACGAAGTTGTGAACCTCGTAGCCGAGCTCGGCGAGCGTGGCGGACGCCGAAGATCCGGCGAGGCCCGCGCCCACGACGATGACCTTGTATTTTCGTTTGTTCGCCGGGTTGATCAGCTTGGTGGAGAACTTGTGCTTCTCCCACTTCTGCGCCAGAGGTCCGGCCGGAACGTTTGAATTCAGCGTTGCCATGGTTAACGCCCTCCCTCCTGCGCGGGCCGGGCAGAAAATTCCGTCGTGGCCACCACCGTACCGGTGGGCACAAAGCGCGTCACCTGGGCGACGCGCAACCGGGCCCGCTCGGCATAGTCCGCGCCGACCAATCTCAGGTAGATCGAAACCGGAATGAGCGCGTATCCGATGAACAGCGCGACGCTGGCCAGACGGGCAAAGCCCGCGATGCGCGGCCACCAGACGTGATTTCGGAGGCCGAGCGATTGAAACATCGCGGAAAGCCCGTGCCCGAGATGCATGAAAAGCAACGCCTGCGCGATCAGGTAGAACAGGACGACCCACCAGACCTGAAAGCCCAAAATCATCGTGGCGTACACGTCCGCAACGGGTTCTCCGTGCAGCTCCGTGGTCAGCTTGCGGAAGTCCAACGACCCATTGATGCCCGGCATCAGCACGGTGAAGTGGGCGAGGTGATACAGCACGAAGGCAAGGATGACCGCCCCGGTGTGCAGCATTGTGCGCGAGCGGACATCGGCTCCGTAGGCTCCCGCGGTGACGTATCCCGCCGGCCGGGCCGCGCGCGCCGCGGCGCTCAGGGCCACCGCCGAGGCGATGTGCAAGCCCACGCAGGCGAGCAATCCCAGGCGCGCACCCCAGAGGAGCGCCGGCTTCGATTTGAGAAAATGGGCATACCCATTGATGAGCTCGGGCGGCCCAAAGACCTGCAGGTTGCCCACCAGATGGCCCACGGCGAAAAGGAACAGCGCGGCCCCGGTGATGGCCATCACATACTTCTTCCCCAGCGAGGATTGCCAAATTCGTTCGATCAGATTCATGGAATCGAAGACCGGAGCCATACCGACTCCAGCCGCCGTATTAAATGGTCCGCCGTTCGACCAGTCAACGCACCCGATCGCCCCGAACGAAGTATAAGCCGCCTCGTTGCGTGCGGTAAAACCGCCTAATTCTCTGGCTGGCGGCGGCGTTGCGCCGGCCGGCGCCTTGCGCAGCGGACCCGACGCCCGCCGGGGACCACGACAAGCCCTCCGCCGGGTGGCAAGGTCCGGTCGTGCCAGTCGCTGATCTGGAACCACTCCGCGCCCGGTTGCGCTCGTATGAATCGTGTCTCGTCGCCTACTCCGGCGGCGTCGACTCGGTGTTTCTGGCGCGGGTCGCTCACGACACGCTGGGCGATCGGGCTCTGGCCGTCATCGCCGACTCCCCCAGCCTGCCCCGGCGCGAGTTGGAGGAGGCTCTGGCGATCGCCGGGGAGTTCTCAATCCCGGTGCGGGTGGTGAAAACCGCCGAGTTCGACAACGCTGACTACCTCTCGAACCCGGTCAACCGTTGTTACTTCTGCAAGCACGAGCTGTTCACCCAACTGGCCCCCCTGGCGCGGGAACTCGGCTTCAAAGTCATCGCCTATGGCGAGAACGCGAGCGATGTCGGGGACTTTCGCCCGGGGGCCCAGGCAGCGGCCGAGTTTCAGGTGCGCGCGCCGCTCAAGGAGGCCGGCCTGACCAAGGCCGCCATTCGCGCGTTGTCCGCGGAACTCGGCTTGCCCACCGCCGACAAGCCGCAGATGGCCTGCCTCAGCTCGCGCATTCCCTACGGCGAAGCCGTCACTCCCGCCAAGCTCCGGATGATTGAACAGGCCGAATACGTTTTGCGCGATCTCGGCTTTTACGACGTCCGCGTTCGCCACCACGAACTTCGCCCGCCCCCGGCTCCCGGCACCACCCCCGCGGGCGCAGGCGGGCCTGGAAGCTTCCCGGCCGGGGCCTCAGGGGTTCATCTGGCCCGGATCGAAGTTGGCCCCGGAGAGGTGAGTCGCCTGCTGGATCCCCTCTGCCGGGAGCGGGTCACCCAAGGCCTGCGAATCCTCGGCTACGCGCATATCACCGTTGACCTGGAAGGCTACCGCCGGGGCAGCCTGAATCCCGGCGTCACGACCGCGGCCAACCCCGTACCCATTGAGTTCAAGACGCCTGCCGGCCAGCCAGCCTAAGGCTCCACCCGGATTTCTTCTTGGCGAAACAGAACTTTTTGCCGTTAACGGTTTAGTTTAGAAAGTGCAGCGCTATGCCACAGTTTGCATATAAAGCCCGCCGGCGAACCGGGGAAGTCGTCCAAGGCGTCCTGGACGTCGCGGATCGCGCCGCCGCTCTCTCGCAAATCGAGCGGCAGGGACTCTTCCCCGTCATGGTCGACGCCTCCAAGGCCACGGTGTCGGCGGTCGAAAAGGCCGAGAAAGCCAAGGCCAAGGAGAACGCGCCAAAGGAATCCGCCATGCCGGCGATCTTTCGCAATCGGCGCCGGCGCAAACCCAAGCTGCAGGAGCTGGCCACGTTCACCACCCAGCTCTCCAATCTCCTCAAGTGCGGCATGCCTCTCACTGTCGCCCTGCACAGCATGTCGCACCTCGAGTCGAAGGGCATTCCCCGCAATGTCCCCGCCGACCTGCGCCAGGACGTGATGGAAGGCAAAAGCCTCTCCGCCGCGATGGCCAAGCAGCCCGACATCTTCACCGACCTCTACCGCAACATGGTCCAGGCCGGGGAACAATCCGGTGCACTCGTGGACGTACTCCGCCGCCTCGCCCAACACTACGAGCGCTTCGCCGAGGTCCAGTCCAAGTTCAAGTCCGCCCTCATCTACCCCGCCATCGTCGCCTGCGTCGGCGTCGTCATCATCATCTTCTTCATGACCTTCATGCTGCCGAGGTTCATGCAGATCTTTGACGGCCTCAAGGTCCCCCTGCCCTGGGCCACCCAGATGCTCATGAACGTCTCCAAGGCGTTCAGCCATTACTGGTGGCTCATGATGCTCGTCATCCTCGCCGTCGCCGTCCTCTTCAACCGCTTCAAGTCCACCGAGCAGGGCAAGACCCGCATCGACAGCTGGAAGATGAACTCCCCGGTCCTCGGCAAGGTGGTTCGCTTGAATCTCTTCGGCCAGTTCTCCCGCACGCTCTCCACTCTCCTGATCAACGGCGTGCCGGTCCTTACCGCCCTGAAAATCACCGAGGAGATCGTGCCCAACCGCATCGTCAAGGAGGCCATCGCCCGCACCCGCGAGCAGGTCACCGACGGCAAAACCATCGCCCAGCCGCTCGCCCAAAGCCGGCTGTTCCCGCAGCTGATGATCGATCTGATCAAGATTGGCGAGGACACCGGCGACGTCCCCGGCGCGCTGCAAAACCTCGCCGAGACCTACGAGAATGAGCTCACGCTGCAGCTCCGCGTCATGACCAACCTGATCGAGCCCGCCATGATCATCGCCATGGCCATCGGCGTCGGCGGGCTGCTCTTCAGCATCCTGTCCGCCATGTTTGCGATCACCAGCAGCCTGAACCGGAATTAACCGCAACGCACCGCGACCGGCCGCCGAACCGCTGACGCCACCCACCTCGCATGCCCCGCCGATCGCTCCAGGCCTTCACGTTGATCGAGCTGATGGTCGTCTGCGCCATCCTCGCCATCATCCTGACCCTGGCGATTCCGTTCGTCCGCACCGCGATCGACAACGGCAAGGGCATGACCAAGGCGATGAAAGACATCCAGGAGGCCTGCAGCCACGCCCGGGCCATCGCCATTCTCCAGCAAACCACCAGCGAGCTGCGCATCCACCCCAACGACGGCGTCTTTGAGGTCAGCGGCTCCAGCTCCAGCTCCCGTTCGGCCGACAGCTCCTTCAGCCCGGATGTTCACGGCAATGAATGGCGCATGGAATCGCGCGGTGGCGGCAGCTCCGCCAGCTCCGAAGGCGCCGGCTTCAAAGCCACCCTCCCGACCGGAATTCGCATCGAAGGCCTCGGCGTCAACGGCGAGGACTGGACTGAGGATGAAGTGGCGCACGTCCGCTTCTACCCCAACGGCACCTGCGACGCCATGAGCGTGGTCCTGAAATCGGACGAGAACGAACGCCGCAACATCTGGCTCGAGGTCGTGACCGGCCTGCCCGAGGTCGAAAGCGATCCGCAACGATTCCGCGCCCGCTAACCGAAGTGACACCCGCCACCCTCGAGTGAAGACGCAAATATCCCCGGCCCGACGACGTCGCCAACGCGGCGGACGCAACGTGCGCGTGCGGGACGCCTTCAGCCTGCTCGAGGTCATGATCGCCTGTGCGATCTTCTTCCTCGTGGCGTTTGCTCTGCTCGAGCTCGTCACGCGAAGCCTCGTCGCCGCCAAATCGCTCCAGGTGCGCGAGCCGGACCCCGGCATCGTGCTGGCCGCCCTTTCCATGACGAATGCCTTCGAGGAGGGGGGCTTGTCCGGGGATTACGAGGACATTGCCCCAGGCATGTATCCCGGCTACCGCTGGGAGGCCAACGTCACCGAGGTGGGCACCAACGGCCTGTTCGAAGTCCAGGTCTTCACCTACACCCAACGCAAGAACAAGGGCGCCACCCAAATCTCGACGCTGTTCTGGCGCCCCAATTCCAAGCCCGGCAGCGCCACGAAAGGACGCCCATGATGCGGCCCACCGCTTTCATCGGCCAGCCGCAGCGGCGCCAGGGCGGGCCGCAGGACTGCTTCAGACCAGTCCGCCACGCCGCCTTCACCATCCTCGAAGTGCTCCTCGCGCTGGGCATCTTCATGATGATCCTCACCGCGATTTACGCGACCTGGATGGCGATTCTCAAAGGGTCCCGCGCCGGCCAGCAGGCGGCCGCCGAGGTGCAGCGCTCGCGCATCGCCATGCGCACGCTCGAGGACGCGTTCACTTCGACCGAGTATTTCGTGGCCAACATGAAACATTACCTGTTCTTCGCCGACACGAGCGGAGACATGGCCTCCGTCAGCCTGGCCACGCGCCTCCCCGGATCCTTCCTCGGTATCGGCCGCTACGGCGATCAGATCGTGCGGCGGGTCAGTTTTTACACCCAGCCGGGCAAGGACGGCATGTCCGAGCTGATGATGAGCCAGGCGCCCGTTTTGCTGAACACCAACGACAGCACGGAGGCCTTCACCATCACTCTCGCCAAAGACGTCACCATGTTCGCTCTGGCCTTTTACGACGCCCAGAAGAACGAGTGGCTGGATGAATGGAAATACACCAATCAGTTGCCCAAGGTCGTGAAGATCGCCCTCGGCCTGGGCAAGGATCGCAACGGCAAAGCCTACGACGTGGCAACAACGATCGTCGCGCTGCCGTCCGTGGGCGTCGCGCCCGACGTGCAGGGTGCCACCTTCGCCCGGCCGCCAGGATCCGGCACCGGCGACCCGAACATGCCACCCGATCCGAGCCAACTCCCACCCGGCAACTACCCGCCCGGCAGCTACCCGCCCGGCAGCTACCCGCCCGGCAGTTATCCTCCCGGCAGTTATCCTCCCGGGAGTTATCCACCCGGGAGCTACCCGCCGGGCAGCTATCCGCCTGGCGCGTTCCCCGGCGGGTCGCGCCTGCCGGGTGCCTTGCAGCCCGGGTTTAACAACCGGCCGTTCAAGTGAACATGCGCGTCGCCTCTCACCCATTGCGACGCCAGTCCGGGGTCGCGCTCATCATGGTGCTGGTCGTGATCGTGGTGCTCAGCATCCTGGCCTTCGGGTTCGCCTACTCGATGAAGGTGGAGACGACCCTGGCGCGCCACGCGATGTTCAGCTCGGAGTTGGACTGGGCCGGGCGCTCCGGGATCGAGATTGCCAAATGGGTGTTGTCGGAGGAGTCCAAGGGCGCGCAGGCGATGGGCGATTCGCTGCGGAACAAGTGGGCCGGCGGCCCGGGCGATTCCAACAGCCCGATCGCCGCCATCGACCTGAAGAACTATCCGCTCTATCGACCAGACGGATCACTGTTCGCCAATCTCTCGATCGAGATCGTCGACAACGATCGCAAGTTCAACATCAACACCGCCGATGAAGTCCGCATCAAACAGGCGCTGACGATGATCGGCGTCGATGCCGCCGCCTTCTCCACCATCACGAGCTCGATCCTCGACTGGCGGGACCCTGACAAAAATCCGCACCCGGGCGGGGCGGAAACCGAATTTTACGAGGCGCAGTCCCCTTCCTATTATTGCAAGGACGGGCCCTTCGACGAAATCTCCGAGCTGCTGCTGGTCAAGGGCGTGACGCCCGCCATGTTCTGGGGCTCCCACGGCAGCGGCGCCGCCGTGGTCATGAACCGGCCCCAAGGCATGAGCCGCGGCAGCCACTTCGACGAGCCCACCTACGCCGTCGGGCTGAACGACCTGTTCACCTGCCTCTCCGGCCGCCTGGTCAACGTCAACACCGCCTCCGCCTCGGTCTTTCAAATGATGTTTCCCGAGTTCGACACGACCATCGCCGACGCCATCATTCGCGAGCGATCCGGGCCGGATGGCGCGCCCGGCACCGAGGACGACACGCCCTTTCGTTCCGCCAACGAGCTGATGGGCCGCGTCCGGGAACTCGCCATGCTCGGCCAAAACCCCGCCGCGCAGCAGCAGCTCGCTTCCAGCTTCACCACCCGCAGCCTCATCTTCGAGGTCCACGTCAAGGCCAGCATCGGCAGCACCAAACGCGAATACGTCGGCGTCCTCCGGCGCAATAACGCCAAGGATATCCAGACGCTGAACCTTTATTGGAAGTGAGGGTGAGTGATGGGACGAGTGATGACTGGGGACCTCGGACCTCGGACTTCGGACTTCGGACTTCGGACTTCGCCCTTCGCCCTTCGCCCTTCGCTCCCGCCCCTGCCAGTTTGCACTTTCCTCGATTCCCGTCGTCCGCCTAGTGTCGCGGATGTCCTTCTGGACCGTCATCATTCTTGGCATCGTCGAAGGAATTACAGAATTCCTGCCCATATCGTCGACCGGTCACCTCCTGCTGGCCGAGCACGGCCTCAAGCTCGCCGCCCAGCCCAGTGACGTCTTCAACGTCGTCATCCAGAGCGGCGCCGTCCTCGCCGTCCTGCTCGCCTTCTCCACCCGCCTCAAACAGATGTGGGCGGACCGCCGCAGCCCGGTCACCCAAGGCTACGTCGCCCGCATGTTCGTCGCGTTCATCGTCACCGTCGTCGGCGTCCTGGTCCTGAAGAAAGTTGGCCTGGGCAAGCTGCCGGAGACACCACAGCCCGTCGCCTGGGCCACGCTCATCGGCGGCGTCGTCATCCTGGCCCTCGAATGGACCAACCGGCAACGCGCTGACACCGGAAATGTTTCCTGGGCGATGGCTGTCGCCGTCGGGCTGGCCCAGGTCGTCGCCGCCACGTTCCCCGGCACCTCCCGTTCGGGCGCTTCCATCCTCATGGCGATGGCGCTGGGGGCCGGCCGGCCCGCGGCGACCGAGTTTTCCTTTCTACTCGGAGTTCCCACCCTGCTGGCCGCTGGCGGATATTCCCTGCTATCCGCCTGGCGCCATGCCGAACCGATGACCGAGTCCGTCGGCCAGCTGGCGCTGGGAACTCTCGTGGCCGCGGTCACTGCGTTCATCGCTGTGCGCTGGCTCTTGCGCTACGTCCAGTCCCACACCTTCATTCCCTTCGGTTGGTACCGCCTTGCATTGGGAGCATTGATTCTTGCGCTGGCCAGGTAGGGCGCGCTCTCCGCAGCGCGCCGCGCCGCGCTGAGCCAGTCCCGCGGCGAAACCTCCAGCCCAATCTCAACCCGTGAGGCCCTGCCCACCTGTCCCATTTATTCGACCTGCCTCCCGACCGCGACGGCAATGGCATTGCGCAGCAGCCGCCGGAAATCCGGCTCGTTGAAATCGTCGGGGTGCCCGAGCGACGTATAGAAGATCGGCGCTGACTTCGGGCCGAACCGATGCGTCCAGGCAATGGGCTCCGCAGGCTGGCCTGCAATCGTTCCCAGAAGCAGCGGATGGGTCCCTGGCTCCAACGGGCTCACCCGGTAGAGCGAGCCGTGCCCGTGAAGATTTGTCACGCTCAGCCCGCGCAACAGCGGGTCCGTCCCCGCGCCGGGCGCCACCTGAATGTCGACGAGCGGCCCCTGGCCGTGATGACCCACGTAGTGGCCCCCGAGCACCTCCGGATCGAAGGCCGTCCACGCGTCGCCTTTCTGAGCGTCTTCGCCCTTCGGGTAAAATCCATGACTCGCCGTGCGGATGCCGATGAGGGGCTTGCCGGCAGCGAGGTATGTCCGGACCGCGTCGAGCTGCTCCTTGGGCAACGCCCGTCGCCGCAAGCTCACGATCAGCAACTCGGCCTCGCGCAATGCCTCGATCAGTCCGGGAAAACGATGCTTGTCCGCCGCATCCTGCTGAATGATGACCGAGCGGTAGCCGCGCCCGTCCAGCTCCCCGTGCGCAAAGGCAGGCAAGGTTTCCCAGGTCTTGTATTCGTCCTCACCGATCAAGAACACCACGTTGGGCCGGTGTTCCTCCCGAAAATGAAACGCCGGGCGCCCGAGGAAATCCGTGCTCGTGATCGTCGGGCACCAGTATTTCTCCACGTGCGTCACCATCAGCTCCGTCCCCACCCAGTGCGGCACGAACGGCCGCCGCCGCGAGTTATACATCGTGTCCGTCAGATCCCGCATCAGATACACGTTCAATCCCTGAGCCACCATCTGCCGGATCGAGAACGGCCGACCCAACACGCACATGTTCAGATGCACCCCCATGACGATGACATTCTCAATGCCCCGCTGGCGCATCAGATTGTAGGCTTCCGCGCTGTCCGTCACCGCGTCGCCCTCCGCCATCTCAATGGCCGGAATCTGCTGCTTCCACGCCGTGTAGCCCTTGCACGCGGGCCAGTCATCACAACCGCCATCGGAGTCGTCGATCGGCAGCGGCGCCTCCTTGGCCAGGTCGAGATGGCACCAATTCTTGAGGGGAACCCGGGGCTCCGCCGCGGGCGCCGCCTGGGCGCGTCGACGCTGGGGCGTGTCGGCGTAAAACTTCATCGTGTCGCTCGGGCAATGAATGATGAACACACCCCGGCTGCGCGCCGCCTTGACGACCTCGTTCATGGTGGGCGCCATCTCAGCCACCCGCCGCGTCGCGCCCGCGCACCAGTGTCGATCCCACATGTCGCAGATGACAATGGCCGTCTTTTCGCCCGGGACAGCCACGTCCTTTTCCATCGCCGACCAGTTGCCGGAGCCCTTCTGGCTTTCCGTGCGGGACCGGGTGTGGAGTGAAAGAACCTCAGCTGGAGCCGCGGCGAGACCGCTCAGCAGAACGGCCAGGGCCAGCAGAGCAACAGCGCCGGGAATTCGGGAGGGAGAGCTCATCGTTGGGAGTGAATGTTCCGAGGAACCTATCGATCGCCGGCAACGCGGGCAATCCTGCACTGCGGACGAATTGCGGCGCCGTAACGCACGCGTCCTCGCGTGCAAGTTCACGCGGCGCCCTCGCGCCCGGTGCGCCAACCAAGTCCCCGAACCCTGTTTCAACGACGCCGAAGGCGTCGTCACCCGCCGGCGGGGACGCCGGCGCTACGTAACGCACGCGTCCTCGCGTGCAAGTTCACGCGGCGTCCTCGCCGCCCGGCGCGCCAACCAAGTCCCCGAACCCTGTTTCAACGACGCCGGGAGGCGTCGTCACTTGCCGGCGAAGACGCCGGCGCTACGTAACGCACGCGTCCTCGCGTGCAAGTTCACGCGGCGTCCTCGCCGCCCGGTGCGCCAACCAAGTCCCCGAACCCTGTTTCAACGACGCCGGAGGCGTCGTCACCTGCCGGCGGGGACGCCGGCGCTACGTAACGCACGCGTCTTCGCGTGCAGGTCAACGCGGCGTCCTCGCCGCCCGGTGCGCCAACCAAGCCCGCGAACCCTCTTTCAACGACGCCGGCGCTACCCGCCCGCTACGGATTCGAACCGCTCGAATTGACGCGCCCACTGGTCGCCGGCTTGCGGCATCACGGTGCCGGTGGCGAAGCTCGACCGGATCACTTCCCGCGCGGCGGCCAAAGACGGCAAGTCGCCCATGGCAATGGCCTGGACCACGATATTGCCCAGGGCGGTGGCCTCCGTCGGGCCGGTTTCGACCGGTACCTGGAGCGCGTTCGCCGCGAATTGATTGAGCAGCGCATTGCGCGAGCCGCCGCCAACGATATGCACCCGCTCCGTGCGACGCCCCAGCAGCCCATCCAGCTGGCGCAAGGTCCGGCGGTAAAGCAGCGCGAGGCTTTCGAGAATGCACCGCACGTAGGCCCCCGGCGTCTCAGGCGACGGCTGACCGGTCTGGCGACAGAATTCCGCGATGGCGTCCGGCATGTTTTCCGGTGCGAGGAAGCGTCGGTCCATCGGGTTGATCAACGAACGAAACGCCGGCGCCCCTTCCGCCAGAGCCGCGAGCTGGGCGTAATCGAAACCCTGTCCGCTCGCGGTCCAGGCCCGTCGACATTCCTGGATCAACCACATGCCGCTGATGTTCTTCAACAGCCGGATTGAGCCGCCGAACCCGACCTCATTGGTAAAGTTGGCCTCGCGGCTGGCCGCGTTGATGACCGGCTGGGGCACCTCGGCGCCCATCAGCGACCAGGTGCCGGAACTGATATACGCCCAGGGTCGCCCCGGCTGGGTCGCGGGAACGCCGGCCACCGCGGCACCGGTGTCATGCGTGCACGAGGCGACCACTTCGATCCCGACCGTCAGGCCCAATTCCGTCGTCAGCTCAGGTCGCAGCGGCCCGAGCCGCGTTGCCGAAGGCACGATCTGCGGGAGCAGCCGATCCGGCAGTCCGGCCGACTCTAGAAGCCGGGACGCCCAGGTTCGCGTTCGCGGGTCAAAGAGCTGCGTGGTGCTGGCGTTGGATTCCTCGGCCACCGCGACGCCGCTCAGCCAGTAATTGAAGGCGTCCCCGATGGTCAAGAGCTGCGTCGCGGTTCTTAACCGATCGACCGGCTCAGCCCCGAGCTGGAACAACGTGTTCAGCGGCATGAACTGGATTCCGGTCGCGTCGAAAATCGACTCCCAATTTACCCGCGCCTGGATCGCCGCAACCCCGCGCGCCGTCCGGCTGTCGCGATAATGATGGACAGGCTCCATCACCTCGCCGTGCGCGTCCAGCAACACATAATCCACGCCCCACGAATCGGTGCTGATGCTGGCGATGGGGATTTTACGTTGTCCGGCCAGCCGCAACCCATGTTTGAGCTCGGTGAAAAGTTTCCGCACGTCCCAGCGGAGCGAACCGCTGTCGCGCACCGGGGTGTTGGCGAACCGATGCAATTCCTCCAGGGTCAGGCGTCCGTCAGCGAGGGTGCCCAGCATCAGGCGCCCGCTCTCGGCCCCAAGATCGCACGCCAGGTAATGGCGAGTCATGCGTTTAGCTGACGCCGGCGGTGGGCTTCGTCCGGCCGGCCCGCGATGCGCTCGACGAGCTGCGGCGGCAGGAAGTTCGGGCCGCCCATGGCGGCGGCCCCCATGAAGATGGCCGCGGCCTTGGCCGCCATCAGGGTCGCCGTGATCACCGCCTGCGGCGTGGCGCCCAGCGCGATCAGCCCGTGGTTCTGGAGAAGAATCAGGCGCGGCACCTGCCCTCCCCGTTCGATGAACGCGCGGGTGCGCTCAGCTATCTCCCGCGCCAACGGCAATCCCGGGTCCGCATACGGAATGAAAACGGATTGTTCCCCGCAGCAAACCACCTCGTCCGGAAACAGCCGGCGCTCGGCGAAATCCCGGGCGCGCGGGGAACACAACACCTGGTTGACGGTGACCGGATGGCAATGCCCAACAAACTGCACGTCGCGCAAGGTCAGCAGCCACGCGTGAAACAACGACTCGATGCTGGGTCGCTTGCCCTGGCCGCCCACCCGCGCGTCCATCAGCGCCGCAGTCAAATCCTCATCCGACACCTGACGCCGTTCGAGCAACGTCAGCATCCGCGCCGATTGGCAAACGGTCACCTCGTCAGGCATCAGGCTTCCCAAATTGGCGCCGCTGGCCTTCACGGCGAACTGGTCCGCCCCCAATTTCACCGAGGTGTTGCCTTCCCCCAGGATCGCCAGATGTCGATCCTCCCGGCCCAGTTCCCGCGACAACTGGAGCAACGCTTCGATCTTTTCTTTCATGGACGGGCGGAATTGAACCCGGAAAGCGTCCGGTCGCCAAGAAAACGTTGACGCCATGAAGCGGATCCCTGGCCGATCCCGTTCGGAGTGTCCCGCAATGCGGGCCAGAAAGGTGGATGCTTTTATTGGTTGGGATGCTCTCGACCTTCCAGTCGTCCTTATGCTTCTGCGGGCGAGGACGCCCGCACCCCGCCATGGCGCTGCGGGACGCCGCCGTGCGGACCTCCGGCTGGCGGCGGCCTCGGTCCGCCGCAGCTCTGAGCGAAGGCGGGAGCGCCAGCCACGGCGCAAATTCCTCGTCGCCGACGCCCGCCAGCTCGCTCTTCGTCCGTTCGCCTCCGGCCACCGCGATGATTTTCTCAAAGATGCGCCGCCCCACCTGCTCGACCGTCTCCGTGCCGTCCAAAATCGTGCCGGCGTTGAGATCCATGTCGTCGCTCATCCGCTCGAACAAGGCGGTGTGCGTGGCCACCTTGAGGCACGGCGCCGGCTTGCAGCCGTAGACGCTGCCGCGCCCAGTGGTGAAAACTCCAACGTTGCAGCCGCCGGCGACCAGGCCCGTCATGCTGACAGGGTCGTAGCCGGGCGTGTCCATGAATCCGAAGCCCGGCACTGTGATGGGCTCGGCGTATTCGTAAACCGCCGCCAGCGGCGCCTGTCCCCCTTTGGCCACGGCGCCCAGGCTCTTTTCAATGATGTTCGTCAACCCGCCCTCCTTGTTGCCATGCGACGGGTTGTTATCAATGGAGGCGTGGTGCTGACGCGCGTGCTCCTCCCACCAACGCACCAGCGCCACCAGCTTTTCCCCCACCTCGCGGCGGACCGCCCGCCGGGTCAAAAGATGTTCCGCGCCGTAAATTTCCGGGGTCTCCGCCAATACGCTGGTGCCGCCGTGACGCACCAACTCATCCGACGCGACGCCCAGAGCCGGGTTGGCCGTGATGCCACTGTTGCCGTCAGAGCCGCCACAGTTCTCCGCCAGCACCAATCGACTCAAGGGCTGCGGAGTTCGCCGCAGGGCGTTCGCAGGCGCCAGCAGACGCTCCACCGCCGCCACGCCAGCCTCGACCGTCCGGCGGATGCCGCCTGTCACCTGGATGTTAAGGAACTCCGGCACGAGGTCCCCCGGCCGCAGCGCGTCCAGCCGATACGCGCGCCGGATGTCATCGACCTGATTCACCTCACAGCCGAGCCCGATCATCACATAGCCCGAAATGTTCGGATGCCGGGCGATCCCGGCCAATACGCGCTGCAGGATTTCCTGCGGCTTGCCGGGATCCATCGCGCATCCGGCCTTGTGCGTGAACGCGATGACGCCGTCGATACCCGGATAGTCCCGCCGAAAGTCTGCAGTCCGAAACCGATCGCGAACATAATTCGCCACGCTGGCCGAGCAATTGACGGAGGAAATCACCGCGAGATAGCTGCGCGTGCCGGCGCGCCCACCCGGACGCGCATAGCCGTTGAACGTCCGTGTTTCTGCGGCAGGCACCGGTGTGACCGGCCGCGCGTCCGCCCCGAAGGCATACTCCCTCGCGAAATCCCGCAGAACCAGATTGTGGGTGTGGACGTGATCCCCCGGCCGAATTCGGCCCTGGGCGAACCCGATGATCTGGCCGTATTTTTTCACCGGCTCGCCGTCCGCCAGTTCTCGCAACGCGATCTTATGGCCGGCGGCGATGGCGGCTTCGAGGCGCACCCCTTGCAGCGACTTCGGCCCCCCCACGAACTCGTCGCCGCGCTTCAAGGTCCGCTTTAACACGGCCACGTCGTCGTCCGGCCGCAAACGAATGGCGCACTCGTCAAAGCATCTCTGGGGCATGCCCAGGGAGATTAGTCACTGGGGTGGTGAGCAGCAAGCGAACTGGATCCGAACTGGATTCGGCGACACCGGGAAGCGGCGCCACTTGCCGGCGCAGACGCCAACGTTACGTAGCGCACGCGTCCTCGCGTGCAAGTCAGGCGGCGTCCTCGCCGCCCAGGCTCCAGTCGAATGAAGCGAAGCCATCTCGGCGACGCCGGGAGGCGTCGTCACTTGCCGGCGTGGACGCCGGCGCTACCTCGCGCGCCTGTCCGCACGTAGCGCACGCGTCCTCGCGTGCAGGTCAGGCGGCGTCCTCGCCGCCCCGTCCGCGAACCCAGCAAGCGATCCCATTTCCACGGCGCCGGCGCTACGGCCGCTGAACCTGGCAGGGCTCGGTGAACGACTCCCCGAATGCATTCAGGATCTGCAACGTGTAGCTGCCTTCGTTGGCGGCCTGGAAATTCTCAACGCGCAGGGTCGTGCTGGTGGCCCCGGCGATCGGGTTGAGATTGAAGCCGGAATCGATGAAGTACCACTGATTGGTCATGGGCACCGAGCCATCGACGGAGGCCTGGAGGATCAAGCGGCCGCCGAGCACCACGTTGGTGGAGGCCGGCGGGGCGGTGAGAATGATGGGTGCGGAATTGGTCGCCGAGATGGTCGCGACCCGGCTGGTCACGCTGCCGGCATAATTGGTGGCGATCGCCTGGTAGGTACCGCTGTCACTGCCCTGCACGCTGGCAAACACGATGCTGGCGTTGGTCGCGCCCACCAGCGGCGCTCCATTGAAGATCCACTGGTAGCCGCTGCTGTTCGTGGTCGGGAACGCCAGCGTGTGCGCCCGGCCCGAATAGCCCGAGTAATCCTGCGGCTGGCCCAGCACCTGGATCGGAGCGACCGTGACCGTCACCGTCGCCACGCGGCTGGTCAGGCTGCCAAACCGATTGCCGGCAATGGCCTGGTACGTCCCGGCGTCGCTGGGAATCAGGCTGCTCAAGACCAGATTCGAGCTCGTCGCACCGGGCACGTTGGTGCCGTCGTGGAGCCACTGATAAGCCGGGCTGCCCGAAACCAAAAAGGTCAGCGTAACCGCACCACCCACATTGCCGGAGGCGTTCTGCGGCTGCGTCAGCACCTGCGGTGGCCCGTTGACAAACAAGGTCGCGACCCGGCTCGTGGCGGAGCCCGCCCGGTTGGCCACGACGACGAAGTACCCACCGGCGTCGCTGTTCGTCACCGCTCGCAGAGTCAGCACGGCCGCGTTTTTGTCCACCAAGGCGGTCCCCGGCGATCGATACCATTGATAAGTGAACGGCGCCGTGCCATCCACGGCGACGAGGAAGAATGCGTCCTGCCCCGGGTCGGCCACAAAGTCGATCGGCTGGGTGGTGATCACGGGCGGGTCGATAAAATCCGCCCCGACCTCGACCGCTCCAATGTCCACCGCATCCCCGGCCGGCCGCAGGGCCCCGCGCTGGTCGGTGGAGATCGGAGGTCGATTCGTCGTGCCGCCGTCGATGGCGTCCCCGGCAGGCTCCATCGTTCGCGTGGGTCCGCCGTTGTTGTCGAGCGGCCCAAGGTCTGCCGGCGTGTTGACACGGCTGGTGCTTTTCCGGGCGAACTTGATCGTTTTGTCGGTCAGCAGATTGAAGCCTGCATCCTTGAAGGCGCCATAGGCGTTGGATCGATTGTCGATGAACGTGTTCACGACCAAGTTGCTGGTGATCGTGGAATTCGTTGAGCCGACCAGGTTCGTGCCCGTGATTTCGTTGGTGTCACAGGTCAACACGCGCCGGATGGTTCCATCAGCACGCTCGGTGACAACCTCCTGGCAGATCGCCTGCAACGCGTTCGTCTTGCCGAGCACGTCGAAAATCATGTTGGTCGAATACGTCGTGACATGATTGGTCGAGGTCTGCGACGACGATTCCGGGTTGTCGAGAATCGTGTGGCCGAGGGCAAACAAGCCTTTGGGGTTGCTGATGTTGGCGCCGCGCGTGGCGCCGGGCGACCCGTTTCTGCCCTTGTAGGCGCCGGCGCCAGCCAGGCCGTTGGTTCCGGGACGGGCGATGCCGCCGGAAATCGTACAATTCGTCATGAAGGTCTTGCCCGAGTTGTAATAGCTGCCGCCCCAAGCGCTGCCGCCGTTTCCGCCGTTGCCACCTTTCACGTCCGCCGCGTCGCCATCGCCACCATTACCGGCCTGAATTTCATTATCCGCGAACGTGGAGTTTACCACCGTCGCGGTCCCGTAGTTGCAGACCCCGCCACCAAAGGCGCCAGGACCGTCCGGGCCGGGCTTGCCCGAATTCTTGCTGGAACCGCCGTCGGAGCTGTTTCCGCTCTGCACGGTGTTCGCCTCAAAGGTGCAGCCCACAATCGTGACGAAACATTTGTTGGTTGCGAAAATGGCGCCGCCTGCCGCCATCCCGCCCTTGCCACCCCGCCCATCCACCCCGGGGAAAGCGCCCGCCCCACGCGCGCCGCCCGCGCCAGACAGGCCGCCCTCGGCCGAGTTCTGGTTGAACTCGCACTGATAAAGCTCCAGCACGCCAGAGCTGTAAATCGCCCCGCCCAAAGCCGCTCCTCCCGAGCCGCCCTCGCCGCCGTCGCCGCCCCGGACCGAGCCTTCGTGGGCGTCCCCACCATCGCCGGCGTCGCCTCCGGTCGCCGTGTTGTCTTCAAAGACACACCGCTCCGCCCGGAAACGGCCGAGATTAAACACCGCTCCGCCCGCGATGCGGCGTCCGTTTTGTCCGCTCCGACCGTTGCCGCCGATATTTCCGCCGTTGTTGCTGGACGCGCCATCATTTCCGTCCGCGCCGGTCGCAGAATTGCCCGTGATCTGGCACGACTGCAGCAGAACGATCCCGCGATTGAAAATCGCCCCGCCTCCGTCCGTGGCGTTGACGCCTCCCGTCAACTCAAGGCCGATCACGGTGAGCGAGCCGTTGGTCGCCACTTCGAACAGGCGCGAGCCCGACTGAGCGCTTAGCCGCACGCTCGCGCCACCGCCGTCGAGGATGACGGCGTTCACCACTGCGATCGGCTGTCCGATCTTGATGTCCCCATTGCAGCCGAACGTGACCAACCCGCCGGCGGCAACCTGGGCGCGCAAGTCCGCCGCATTGACGCAGTCCGTCACCTGACCCGCCCGCGCGGGGCGAACCGCCAGCAGCGTGGCTAGACACACCAGGGCCGAGATAATCCAGCTTCGCGCCGACCACGCCGGGGCCGTCGTTCGATCGGATGCACTGCAACGTGGGACCCCGGAATTCCAGGGTGATAAAGGGGCGGGCGAAAACTTCATGGCCTACGGGCTCTTCCGCTTTTTGGAGATATTCTTCTCCATGCGGCGGTTGGTGTCATCCAGCAATTTGCGCTCGGACTCCTGGAAATCGTATTCGGCCTCCTTCGTCCCCGGCAGGCGGCTGCGTTCCTCGGACAGATACGTGGCCGCGGCCTCGGGCGTGGGGAGGACGGTCGGGCGAATCATCACAATCAGCTCGCGTCGCGCGTCGGTTTCCTTGTTGCTCCGGAAGAGATTTCCCAGCAGCGGGATATCCTTGAGGATCGGCACGCCGCCATGGGATTTGCTCTTCTCGTTCGAGATGAACCCGCCGAGCATGACCGTCTCGCCGTCCCGCACCGCCACCTTTGCGTTGGCCTCCTTCTGGCTCGTGATGGGCACGTCGCCCACGTTTTGAATGGAGACGTCGCCGTCGTAGCTCTCGACCTTTTGCCGGATGTCCATCACGACCAACCCGTCCGCATTCACGAGCGGCAGCACGGATAGCGTGACACCGATCTGCAACTGTTGGATGGACGAGTAGCCGCCGAACGCGCCGCCGCCATAGTAGGACGTCGTGGGATACGGGCGGGACTGGCCGACGAACAGGTTGGCCTCGACCGCATGAGAGGTCTGGATGCGCGGGCGCTGCAGAATTTTTCCGCGGCCATCGCCGGCCACGGCCACGACGGCGGCATCCAAATCGAAAATCCTGGCCGCGTAGGTGAAGCCATCGCTGATGGAGTTGGAGCCGAAGCTGCCGACGTTAAGCAGGGGCACGTTGGACGGCTTGATCGCGCCGATGCCGCTGAAGACGCTGGAGACGTTCGCCGGCTCCTTCTGCAGGTAGCTAAAGCCATAGCTGAGGTTGTTGTTCAGGTTGACCTCGAGGACCACGGCCTCGATCAGGACCTGCGGCAGGACCACGTCGACCTGGGAGATGATGTTGGAGATGGTGATCAGGTCGGACTTGCTGGCGAAGATGAGCAGCGCGTTGATGCGGGCGTCGGCGATAATCTTCGTCTGACCCAGCACGAAGATGTCATCGCTGGCGCCGCCGCCTGACCCGGCGCGATTGACGATGTTCTGGAGGCGCTGCTGGAACGACGAACGATTTCCGCCGGCTTGCTGCAACCCGGCCTGCTGCTGGCCGAACGCGTTGTTTGGGTTGTAGCCGGGCTGCCCGGGCAAGCCACCGCTGTTGCGATTGCCGAAGCCGCTGGTCCCGCCGCCGCCGGAACTCAGCCCGGTGCGCGACGGCTGGCTGCCAACCGTGGTGGCGCTGCCGCCGGAGGTCAGGCTGCTCAGAACCTGCACGATGTCCTCGGCGAGCGCGTACTTGATCGGGATGACGACCGACTCGAACTCCTGCTTCGGCACCACGTCGATCTTCTCGATGATCTCGGCCATGCGCTTGACGTTCTCTGCATAGTCGCGCAGCACGAGCATGCTGGTGCTCGGGATGGTGAGAATGCTGTTGGGCGCCTTGGAGAAGGGCTGCAGCACCGGCACCAAATCGTTCGGCTGCGCATTTTTCAACTGCACCATGTGCGTCACGAAAACGCCGGCCTCGGGAAGATTGCTCACCGACCCCGTGTAGAACTTCGCGCCCACCGTCCCGGACTCCGCCGCAGGCACGGCTTTCACGAACTTCTCGCCCTGCGGGATCATGGACACCTGATTCATGGCCAGGATGCTGTCCAGGGCGTGGATGGCTTCCGCGCGCGTCAGGGGCGTCTGGCTGCGAATCGTGATCTTACTCGCCGGCAGGCTGGCCGGACGCAGCACGGTCCGCCCGGTCAGTTCCTGGTAAATGTCGAGCACCTGCGAAATGTCGGTATCCTGGAACTTGATCATGCCGGGCGGCAGGATCTCGTTTTCGTCCGGCTTCACTCCGTCGGCGCCAGCGCCCAGGCCGGCGCCGGCGGCACCGGCCGTGCCGGGGGCGATCTGCCCCGGGGCGGGCGCCGTGCCGGGGCGGGTCTGGTTGGCACCCGGCGTCACGGGCGTGGCGGTCGTATTGGTGCGGGTGTTGCCGCCAAAGGCCGGGAAGGCCGGAAACGTGCGGGGCGCCCGGTTGGTCGGCGGCGTCGTGGCGGTGCGCGAGCCGGGGCCGACGGTCACGGTGCCCGGCGTGCCGGGCGTCAACGTGGCGTTGGTGGGCGCGGTCACCGGAGCGGCGGCGGCGTTGGTGACGGGCGCGGGCGCCGTCACGGCCGGCGGCGTGGCCGTGGCGTTCAACGGCTGCGGCACAGCTCGGCCGGGGGCAGCCGCGTTGGTCGGGTCGGCCGCGTGCGTCGTGGCGGCCAGACCCGCCACCAACAACAGCGCGCCGAGCGCCCGGAGGTTAAAAATCAATTTCACAATGCTTCCTTTTGGTTCAAATCAATGCGGCGCCTCGGTTGCCGCCGGCGGTTTCGCCTTCGGGCCCCGGCGCGGTTGAATGGTCAGCTCCCGCTCTCCCACCGGAGCAAACTCAAATCCCCGCAGCGCGGCCAGCACATCGAGGGCGTGCAATGCCTCCGTCCGGGTCAGCTCCGTCCGGCTCGAAATGGAAATGCCCGGCCACCGGCGGGGCGCCGCACCCGCCGGGGCCTGCGGCGCGACCGCGCGTTCGCAAAGCTCGGCGTAAACCGCCAGGACGGCGGCCGGATCGGTCTCTTGAAATCGCAGCATGCCTGGCGGCAACGTTCCCGACAGCCGTCCGTCTCCCCGCGCCGCCGTCAGCTCGGGCCACGTGTTCGTGCCGCCGCGCGGACGGACCACCGCAAATTTGGGCCCGTGAGGAACGACCTCGATGCCGCCAAGGTAAAGCACGGCCCGCAACAGCCAGGTCGCTTCCGCCCGCGTCAGCTCGGACTGACTGCGCACCGTGATCGGGCTCCCGACCAGATTTGGCGCAGCAAGTAAGGTCACCCCCGCCAGCTCCTGATAAATGTCCAGGACCTGCGCCGGGTGCGCGCCGTCAAACTTCATCATGCCCGGCGGCAGCGTCTCGTCGTTCGTCGGGGCCGCTCCGGCCCCCGGCTGTGGGGGCAGCGTGTCCACTCGGGCCAGGCCGTGGGACGTGACGCAGACAAATTTGTCGGCCACCGGCGCCGCCACCAGCCCCAGCCGGTTGAACTCGGCTTCCAAAACCTTGACCGCCTCCGCCTCCGAGAGAGCGCCCGTGACTAAGTTGATCCTGGCCCCCGGAAATTCGTCGCGGATGACCGTGCGCCCGGCCAGGCGCTGATACACGTCGATCACCTGCATCAGGTCCGCGCCAGCCAGTTGCAAGGTGCGGGCTTCCGTTCCGGCGTGCGCGCCTTCGAGCGGGGTCGACATGGCCGCTCGACCACCAATGCGCAGGCCGACCGCGCCCCGGGCTTCATCGATGGAAACGACTTCCACTCCCGGCAGGCGTTCGCCAACCGCCAGAATCGGGCGAACCACGGCCCGGCCGGGCGCCGGCACCACTTCGAGCAACGCGCTGCGCACCGGGCCGACGCTGACGATGCCGGTAAGACGGACTTCCGGCTCGCCGGCATTGGCCACCGCCGACTCGGCGCGCGTGGGGGCGAGCGAAACGAGGAGCGAGCCCACGGCCAAGCCGGCCCCGAGGACCCGTGACCGCGACTGTATCCGCGGGACGCGACCCACGCCAAGGCCAGGCCTGGTGTCGATCGAGCGGCAGCGTGGAAGCGGTTGGAACACGGGTCGCCTATTTAACGGATTTGGGCAGCGCCCGGCCCGCCGGGTTGTTCGTGGCCCCAGGAGTGGTGAGGACCGCGGGCAGCCGCGACGGCGCTTTGGCCGGCTCCGCTTTGTCGGGCTTGTCCGCCTTTTCCGTCTTGGGCGGGGTCGTCGCCGCCGGTTTGGCCACCGGTGGTGCCGTGGCCGCGCGCGGCGGCGGCTTCCGTTGAAAGCTTTTCACCAGCGTGAGATTTCCCATCAGCCGCGTCTGCGTCTGCGGATCCGGCCCGATGTCCATGCTCTTGGCGCGGACAAGCAGCTCCTTGTCGGCGAGGCGCACGAGGAAATCGATCAGCTCCTTCTCGCCGGTGTTGACGGACACGCTGACGCTGGCCTCGTCGAAGAACGAGTTTGTCTTGACCGTGGTCGACGAGCGGTTGACGGGCGTGATGGTGCCGTAGCCGAGCCCGGTCAGGTTGGCCTGATTGATGACGTCCTGCTGGAGGCGGAGCGCAGCCTCTTCGCTCGCGACCTGGCTGCCCTGCTGCTGCAACGTCTTCAGCTTGGTCTCGTATTCCTTCTGGCGCCCGATCTCAGCGTTGTATTTGTCCCGGAGCTTCGTCGCGTCCAGAAGCTTTTGCTCATAGCGACCCCACGCGCCGAACATCGGGATGATGACCCACCAGTTGATGACGACGAAGACCACGATGCCGACGATGACGACGAGGCGACGTTCCTGCGGGCTGAGACCGAGCTTGTCGAAGTAACTGGTCATTGGGCCTCCCCCCGTTTCAGGTCGCAGGCAAAACTCCAATTCAAGGTCTGGCCGCCGGCCGCCGGCGGCATCGAGGGCGCGTTGACCTTCCCGAAGAGCGCCTGTTCGCCGACGCTGACCTTGAGCATTTTTTCATTCAGCTCGAGCACCTTGGTGCGGTCGTCGAGCGACGCCGTGCCGGAGTAAGTCACTTTGCGACCCTGGTCGAACCGCATCGAGCGAAGGGTCAGCTCGGGCGGCAGGTTGTCGGAGATCGCCTTGTAACACTCGAGCGCCGCATACTGCAGGTCGAGCGTGTCCTGCATCACGGTGAGCTGTTCCTTGAGGCGAATCGTGTTCGTGTAGGTCACGCCCAGCGCTCCCACCTCGGTCTGCATGCTGTCGAAACGGAATTCCGCCACCTTGGCGATGCCGATGTAGATGAGAACGCCGGCCAGATAGAGGGCGACCAGGGCCCCGAGCGCGCGCATCCAAAGCCGATCGACAAACCGCTGCTTGTAGCGCGCCGTATATTCCGGCGGCAGCAGGTTGGTGGTCTTGCCGTTGGTCGACACCCGGCGGGCCGTGGCCTGCGCCAGGGCGTCGCCCGGGACTGGCGCAAAGATCCGCGCCTCCTGCTCAGCATCGAAGAGCGGCAGCCAATCCCGCGCCGTCGCCTCGTCCGCCACGACGCGGAACTTCGGCTCCGCCACCAGCCAGCCTTCCGTCTCTCCCGCCCACGCCGTCTGCGCGATCTGCTCCTGCAACGCGGCGGCGCGTCCGGCGCCGTCCGGCAGATGGAGAATGCTGATGTTTTGCAGCACGCCGCCATACCACCACGAGACCAGGCAGGTCCTGGCGTGAGCACCGGTGCCCGGCAAAACCCAGACTCCGTCGACATCGACCTTCAGGTTGAGCAACTGGTCGAGCATCGGCAGCTCGAGCCGGTCGGGCTGGTAGCCCTGCCCTTCGATCTGGCCCAGGAACTCGTCGACATGCGCCCGGCTGACCATGATGACCACCACCGTCTGAAGCTCGCCCGTGGCCTGCGGCAACAACTCCTGGCCGATGACGTTTTGGCGGACGAGCGGGATGATTTCGTAGCTCCAGACAATCTGCGCCACCGGCAGCGGGGAGATCTTCTCGAGCTGCAGATCCACCATGGACTGCGTCTCCGCCGGGTCGGCCTTGGGCAGCTGAACGACGCGGAGGTAAACCTTGTCGGCGGGCACCCAGGCGATGTTCAACCGCGGCTGGAAGAGGGTGTGCCAGTCCTTGGCCACAAGCTTTTCCGGGAGGGCCTGCCCGGGCAGCGCTTTCTCGGATTTCAGGAGGTTCAGCTTGCCGCCGGCAAATTGCCAGAGGTGCCGTCCTTGCGGCTCCGACTTTAATACGTTGCAGGAATGCCAGCGTGCCATCGTGGGCTCTCTCTCAAGGTTTGTCGGACATCAGGCCAAGATGTTCCTCGGTCTGCGTCACGCGCAGCACCTCTTCAATCGTCGTGCGGCCGGCCTTGACCTTGACCCAGCCGTCGTTCCGGAGCGTGCGCATGCCGCCTTCGATCGCCCGCTGCGCCAGCGTCGTCGCCGGCGCGCGATTCATGATCAGCGGCCGCAGCGACTCGGTCACGACGAGCAATTCGTAAATGCCCTGCCGTCCCTGGTAGCCCAGGCCGCGGCAGGTCTCGCAGCCGGTCCCCTGATAAAACTTGGTCGTGGGAATGTCGTGCTCGGGGAAGCCGATCTTGCGCAGGAAATCGAGATCGAATTCCCGCTGGCTCTTGCACGCAGGACAAATGTTGCGGACAAGGCGCTGGGCCAGCACCGCCTCGACCGACGAGGCCACGAGAAACGGCTCGATGCCCATGTCGATCAAGCGCGTGAACGCGCTCGGCGCGTCGTTCGTGTGCAGGGTCGAGAACACCAAGTGACCGGTCAGCGACGCCCGAATGGCGATCTCCGCCGTCTCCCGATCGCGAATTTCCCCCACCATGACCACGTTCGGGTCCTGCCGCAAAATATGCCGCAGCCCCATCGCGAAGGTCAGCCCGATGTCCGAGCGCACCGCGATCTGGTTGATGCCCTTGAGCTCGTATTCGACCGGCTCCTCAATGGTGATGATGCGCTTGGTGACGGAGTTGATCGTGCTGAGAAACGCGTAGAGGGAGGTCGACTTGCCCGCGCCGGTCGGGCCGGTCACGAGCATGATCCCGTGCGGCTTGACCACGATGTCGCGAATGGCGTTCTCCTCCTTGGGATCGAACCCCAGCTTGTCGAGCGTCAGAAAGATCTTCCCGCGGGTCAGCAACCGGAGCGAGACGCTCTCGCCATACACGGTCGGGACCGTCGACACCCGAATGTCGATTTCCTCGCCTTTGATCCGGACATTGATGCGCCCGTCCTGCGGCAGGCGTTTCTCGGCGATGTTCATCCCGGACATCACCTTGATGCGGGAGATGATGGCCGCCTGATAGCGCTTCAGCTGCGGCGGCATCTCCATCTGGTGCAGGATGCCGTCGATGCGGTTGCGGATGCGCAGCTCGTCCTCCGCCGGCTCGAAGTGAATGTCCGTGGCGCGGGACTTGTAGGCCTCCCAGATGATCTGGTTGACGAACTTGATGACCGACGCCTCCTGGTCGCCCTCGGTGATTTCCTTGTCCTCGGCCACCAACAGGTCGAGCGGCTCGTCCTCCTTGGCCAGCTCGTCGAGGGTTTCCGCCCCGACGCCGTAATATTTTTTCAGCGCCTTGTCGATTTCGCCCTTGGACGCCAACGCGAACTGCACCGGCATCTTGGCGTCAAACTGCACCGCGCTGAGCATGCCCGTGTCGAACGGATTGCACACCACCACCTGCAAGGTGCCGTCCCGGTAATCGACGGGCACCGCGTAGTATTGAAAGGCGACCTTCGTGGAGATCTTGTTCCGCGCCTCCGTCGGCACGGTCGCCTTCTTCAAATCAACAAACGGCCATTTCAAGACGGCCGCGAGCTGCTGCAGAAAAACCTCCTCCGAGACGCCGGCTTCGCGGGAAACGAATTCGATCAACGAGTCCTGCGCCCCCTCCGCCGTGGCCAGACGCCAACGCTTCTGCCAGTCCTCCACCTGGTCCGGAGAGGACTTGGCGGCCTCGGCAAATACTTTTTTTAGTGAAACGTACGCCATTTGCGTTGTCGCTTAACTCGTTGCGTATCTTGAACGCTGGAAGCTAGGAAAAGTTCCGTAAGGGGTCAAAGTAATTACTCGTCCGCGCCTCCCAGCTCTTCCCCCGCCGGCCAACCCAAACCCCGCCAAGGCGCCCCCAACCGCGGTCCAAAAGGCCCTGCCTCGATCCCGGAGCGTGTCGGTCCCGAATTCTACGGTCTGCAGCACGCACGGGCTTCGGCCGCTTTGGCCAACCACTTGAGTTGGAATCCGTCGGGACGATTTTCGACGGACGATTTGCCACGCACAATTGCGCAGTCCCCAACCCGGAATTCGCGCCATCGATCTCCCAATGCCTTGTCCCTCCGGCCGCCTTCTGCTACCCCGTGGCCATGCACCTCGCCACTCGCGTCGCCCAACTCGTCATCGCCCTGCCCCTCGCGCTGTCCGCCCCTCCCCACGCCGTCTCCGCCCCAGCCGAATTCCTGCCGGGCATCCAGCGGGTCGTCTTCGTCGGCGACAGCATCACTTACAGCGGGCAATACATCGAAGACATCGAGGCCTACGTCGCCAGCCGCTTCCCGGAACGATCGATCGAATTCTTGAACCTCGGCCTGCCCAGCGAGACGGTCTCCGGCCTGACGGAACCCGGCCACGCGGGCGGAGCCTTCCCCCGACCCGATCTCCACGAACGCCTCGACCGCGTGCTGGCCCAGACCAAACCCGACCTGCTCGTCGCGTGCTACGGAATGAACGACGGCATCTATTACCCCTTCAGCCCGGAGCGCCAGGAGAAATTCCAGGATGGCATCCGGCGATTGCGCGACAAAGCAGCCCAGGCCGGAGCGAAAGTCCTGCACATCACACCGCCCACATTTGATCCCGTGCCCTTGAAAGGCCACACCCTGCCCGCCGGCCGAGCGGAATACCGCCAGCCCTACGAGGGATACAACGACGTGCTCGACCGCTACTCGGCCTGGTTGCTCGAACGCCGGGCGGATGGCTGGGACGTCGTCGACGCCCACGGCCCAATGAACCGGTTTCTCAGCGAACGTCGCGCGATCGACCCGAACTTCCGCCTGGCCGGCGACGGCGTGCACATCAACCCCACTGGCCATTGGCTGATCGCCCGCGAAGTTTTGATTCATCTCGGCGCGCCCGCGAGCCTGCGGGACCGCGAGGACCCCGCCATGGTGATCGAACAGCACCCCCGCGGCGCGCGGGTGCGATCGCTCGTGCAACAGCGCCAGCGTCTGTTGAAGGATCCGTGGCTGACCGCCGTGGGCCACCTCCGCCCGGGCATGAACAAGGGCCTCCCCCTTGCGGACGCCCGGAAACAGGCCGCGGAACTCGGGACGAAACTCCGTTCGCTCTCGTCGGTGTTCCCCGGCCGCCGCTCCGATTGGCACGGCTTCGAGCGTTTCGATTTCGATGTCGACGGGAAACCTGTCCTGGTCGTGACCCCGCGCACCGCGGCGCCCGGGCGCCCGTGGATCTGGCATGGCGAGTTTTTTGGACACAAGCCCGCGCCGGACATCGCGCTGTTGGGGCAGGGCTTTCACGTGGTTTACATGAGCATTCCCGACATGCTCGGCAGCCCGGTCGCCGTGGAGTACTGGAACGCGTTTTACAAGGAGCTGACGGAACACTACGGCCTCGCGAAAAAGGCCGCGCTCGTCGGCCTGAGCCGCGGCGGGCTTTACTGCTACAACTGGGCCGCCGCCAACCCGGACAAGGTCGCCTGCCTCTACGGCGACGCGCCGGTATGTGATCTGAAAAGCTGGCCGGGCGGCAAGGGCAAGGGCAAAGGCAGCCCGCGCGATTGGCAACTGGCCCTGCAACTTTACCAGTTCCGGTCCGAAGCCGAGGCCCTCGCCTACCGCGGCAACCCGGTCGATCGGCTGGCCCCGCTCGCCGCCCGCCACGTTCCCCTGCTCCACGTTTACGGCGACGCCGACGATGTCGTGCCCTGGGACGAAAACACCGGAGTTATCGCCCAGCGGTATCGCGAGCTCGGCGGGCCAATCAGCCTAATCGCCAAGCCCGGCGTGGGCCACCACCCGCATGGCCTCGACGATTCCACGCCCATCATCGACTTCATCCGCACCAACTCGCTGGCGCACGCGGCCCCGTGACGGTGGATTTACGACCGACGATTTGCGGACGACGACAGTCTAGGCGCGCATATTTCATGCTGCGCTTGAATCGCGAACACCTTGATGGAGCACGGAGGGGCGGGCGCTCCGCGCACGCCGCCAAACCGGTTCGCATCAACGGGTCGCGGCGCGCACGGAATGCGCGCCCTACCTTCACCATGAAATATTCAGTCTAGGCGCACGGCGGGCGGCGCCGGGACGCCTGACCATCAGCCCGAAAAGGGAAGCTGGCCACGGGCGTGGCCACCGCCTAATCTCGGCCCCAGCGATATATGCACCTGTCCAAGCCTCAGCTTTGGGATCGATTTCAGCGGCATTACCACGAGTTCTCCAGCCTCGGCCTCGCGATCGACATCAGTCGCGTGCCATTCCCGGATGACTTCTTTTCCTCGATGGAAGGACGCATGCAGCGCGCCTACATCGCCATGGCCGAGCTCGAAAAAGGCGGCATCGCCAATCCCGACGAGAAACGCATGGTCGGCCACTACTGGCTGCGCAAACCGTCGCTCGCCCCGACGGCAACCCTCCAGAAGGACATCGAAGACGCTCTGGCGGCCGTCAAAGCATTTGCTGCGGATGTGCACGCCGGCCGCGTCGAGGGAGCCGGCGGCCCGTTCACGAATGTGCTCGTGGTAGGCATTGGCGGCTCCGCCCTGGGACCGCAATTCGTGGCCAACGCCCTCGGCCAGCCCGGCCGCGACAAACTCCGACCCTACTTCTTCGACAACACGGACCCGGACGGGATGGACAAAGTGCTGGCCCAGCTCGAAGGCCAGCTCGGACGAACACTCGCCGTCGTCATCAGCAAAAGCGGCGGCACCAAGGAAACCCGCAACGGCATGCTGGAGGCCGAAGCCGCCTGGACCCGAGCCGGGTTCAAGTTCGGGCAACACGCCGTCGCCGTCACCGGCCACGGCAGCGAGCTCGACAAACACGCAGTCGGCCAAGGCTGGCTTCGCCGCTTTCCCATGTGGGATTGGGTCGGTGGCCGGACCAGCGAAACGTGCGCCGTCGGGCTGCTGCCCGCCGCCTTGCAGGGACTCGACATCGACGCGTTCCTCGCCGGCGCCAGGGCGTGTGACGAAGTCACGCGCCAGGCGGTCACCCCGCAAAACCCCGCCGCGCAGCTCGCCTTGCTCTGGCATTTCCTGACCGACGGCCGAGGTTCCAAAGACATGGTCGTCCTGCCGTACAAGGATCGGCTGGAGCTTTTTTCAAAATACCTCCAGCAACTGGTCATGGAATCCCTCGGCAAGGAGCTCGATCTCGAGGGTCGCGTCGTGAATCAAGGCCTCAGCGTTTACGGAAATAAGGGATCCACCGACCAGCACGCCTACATTCAGCAGTTGCGGGAGGGCGTGCCCAACTTCTTCGCGGTCTTCGTCGAGGTGCTCGCCGACCGCCAGGGCCGGAGCCTCGAAGTCGAGCCCGGCGTGACCAGCGGCGATTACCTGAGCGGGTTCCTCCTGGGGACCCGCGACGCGCTTTACGAAAAGGGCCGGGCCAGCATCACGCTCACGGTCAAGGATTGCTCAGCCTTCACCGTCGGGGTTCTCATCGCCTTGTTCGAACGGGCCGTCGGTCTTTACGCCGCCCTCGTCCACATCAATGCCTATCATCAGCCCGGCGTCGAGGCCGGCAAAAAAGCCGCCGGGGCGGTCATCGCCCTCCAGGGGCGCGTGCTCGCCTACCTCCGGGAGAAGCAGGGCCACAGCCTGACGGCCGCGCAGATCTCCAGCGGGATGGGCGCGCACGACGAGAGCGAGATGGTGTTCAAGATCTGCCAGCACCTCGCGGCCAACGGCCGGGCCCTGCGCGTCGGCGGTTCCGGCGCCACCGACGCCTCGTTCCAGGCCCCGTGACGCGGGCGGCGCTTCCACGGATATGAAGAAGGCGCTCATCACCGGCATCACCGGCCAGGACGGCTCCTACCTCGCGGAACTGCTGCTCGCCAGGGGCTACGAAGTCCACGGGCTCATCCGGCGGGCCAGCACCTTCAACACCGGCCGCCTCGACCACCTCTACACAGATCCGCACCAGCAAAATGTCGCGCTCAAGCTGCACTACGGAGACCTCTCCGATGGCAGCGCCATCTCGCGCCTGCTGGCCCGCATCGCGCCGTCGGAGATCTACAATCTCGCGGCCCAAAGCCACGTGCGCGTCAGCTTCGACAGCCCCGAGTACACCACGGACATCACGGGCACCGGCACCGTTCGCTTGCTGGAGGCCATTCGCGAAACCGGCCTCCAGCCGCGTTTCTATCAGGCCTCCTCGAGCGAGATGTACGGGCTCGTGCAGGAGATCCCACAAACGGAAAAAACCCCGTTCTATCCGCGCAGCCCCTACGCGTGCGCCAAACTTTACGGCCACTGGATCACCGTCAATTACCGGGAGTCCTACGGCCTGCACGCCAGCTGCGGGATCCTCTTCAACCACGAGTCGCCCCGGCGCGGCGAGACGTTCGTCACCCGCAAGATCACCCGCGCGGTCGCGCACATCGCCTGTGGGCTCCAGGAAAAAGTTTACCTGGGCAATCTCGACGCCAAACGCGACTGGGGTTACGCGAAGGAATATGTCGAGGCCATGTGGCTCATGCTCCAGCAAGCTGAGCCCGACGACTATGTCATCGCCACCGGCGAGACCCACAGCGTGCGCGAGTTTCTCGAGGAAGCCTTCCGCCACGCCGGCCTCGACTGGCAAAAGCACGTCGAGATCGACCCCCGCTACTTCCGCCCGGCCGAGGTCGACGTGCTCATCGGCGATGCGTCCAAGGCGAGGAAGAAATTAGGCTGGGCGCCGAAGGTCAAGTTCCACGAACTCGTCCGGCTCATGGTCGATGAAGACCTGCGCCGGCTGAAACAGCACCTGGCCGGCAAGGGGCGCCTGGCCGATTAGCGTGGCGACGCGGCGGAGATTCGCCATCCGCCAAGAGCCCAATCACGGACGCGCTCAGCGGGCCACGGCTCCGCCCCGCCGCGGATCACTCCCGAAATCCCCCTCGCGCTGGCAATCGTGTTCCAAAAACTCACGACCGAATTTATGTCCCACGTGGGACATTAAATCAGTCGCGCTCTCAACTCAGCAGATGCGGATTGACGCCAGTGGCCGAGAGGATGACAGAGGGAGCGTTCGTGTTGGGTGATGGAGAAAAACATCAGGACTCTCGCAAGCGCTTCGACCCCGCTGCGGCGTATACGGTCCGGCGCCTGGGAGGATAAGGCTCGTGAACGACGCGAGAGTGCCGGGTTCCGCCTTAACTGCCCTGCTTCAAATAATCCTCGTAGGCGAGGCGGATGCCGGTCGGCAGATCGATCTCCGGTTTCCAGCCCAGCGCGCGCAGGCGGGAGGAATCCATCATCTTGCGCGGCGTGCCGTCCGGCTTGGATGTGTCCCAGTCGATCGCTCCAGCGAACCCGACAACCTCCGCCACCATTTCGGCCAGCGCGCGAATGGAAATCTCCTCGCCGGATCCGACATTGATAAACTGCGGCTCGCTATAACGCTGCATCAGCAGCACGCAGGCCCGCGCCAGGTCGTCGACGTGCAGGAATTCGCGCAAGGCCGAGCCGGTTCCCCAGCAGGTGACCTGAGTCGCTCGGGCAGTTTTCGCTTCGTGAAACCGGCGAATCAACGCGGGCAGCACATGCGAACCATTGGGGTCATAGTTGTCGTTTGGACCGTAGAGATTGGTCGGCATCGCGCTGATGAAGTCGCACCCGTATTGCGCGCGATACGCCTCGCATTGCTTGAGGCCGGCGATCTTGGCGATGGCGTACCATTGATTCGTCGGCTCGAGCGGCCCGGTCAGGAGCGACTCCTCCTTCAGCGGCTGGGGCGCGAGACGCGGATAGATGCAGGAGCTGCCGAGAAAGAGGAGCTTCTTCACCCCGGCCCGCCAGGCGCCGTGGATCAGGTTCGCCTGGAGCTGCAGATTCTCGTGGAGGAACTCGGCGGGGCGGGTGTCATTGGCCAGGATGCCGCCCACTTTGGCTGCGGCCACGAGGACATACTCAGGGCGGCTCTCGGCGTAAAAGCGTTCGACGGCGGCCTGGTTGGTGAGATCGAGTTCCGATCGGGTTCGCGTAACCAGCCTTTGAAAGCCGTGACGCGTCAGCGCCCGCATGAGCGCGCTGCCCACCATCCCCCGATGGCCCGCGATGAACACGCTCGAGTCCGGGTTCATCGTCCATTCCTCAGACGTTGAACTTGAAGAGCATCACGTCACCGTCCTGCACCACGTATTCCTTGCCCTCCATCCGGTAGAGACCTTTCTCGCGCGCGGCGGCCACGGACCCGCAATTCACGAGGTCCTTGTAGGCGACGGTTTCAGCCTTGATGAACCCGCGTTCGAAATCCGAGTGGATGACCCCGGCCGCCTTGGGAGCCGTGTCGCCGGCGTGGATCGTCCAGGCCCGCACTTCCTTTTCGCCAGCGGTGAAATAAGTGCGAAGCCCCAGGAGATGATACGTCGCCCGGATGAGCGCCCCCACCCCGCTCTCTTCCACGCCCAGCTCCTTGAGAAACGCCCGGGCTTCTTCGGGCGACAAATCGATCAGATCACTTTCGATCTGGGCGCTGATGACCACGGCCTCGCAGGCCAGATGCGTCTTCACATACTCACGCACCTTGGCCACAAACGGGTTTGCGTCCGCCGTCGCCAGGTCGCTTTCCTTCACGTTGCAGGCGAAGATCGTCGGCTTGTCCGTCATCAGGTAAAACTGGCGCGAGATGACCCGGTCCTCCGGCGTCAGCTGCAAGGTCAGGGCCGGCTTGCCGGCGTCCAGCACCGGCTCGAGCTTGGCCAGCACGGCATCCTGCGCGCCGGCCTCCTTGTCGCCCCGCTTGACGTCCTTGGCGATGTTGGCCCGTCGCTTCTTCACGGCTTCGAGGTCCGCGAGCACGAGCTCGGTGTTAATGGTTTCGATATCGCGCACGGGGTCGACGCTCCCGGCGACGTGATGAATGTCGGCGTCCTCGAAGCAGCGCACCACCTGGACGATGGCGTCGACCTCACGAATGTGGCTGAGGAATTTGTTGCCCAGCCCCTCGCCTGCGCTCGCCCCTTTGACCAGGCCGGCGATGTCGACGAACTCGACCGCCGCCGGGATGATCACGTTGGTCTTCGCGATCTTTTGCAGCACCGCCAGGCGATCGTCGGGCACGGTGACAATGCCGACGTTCGGGTCGATGGTGCAGAACGGGTAGTTGGCCGCCTCCGCCTTGCGTGTGCGGGTGACGGCGTTGAACAGGGTTGACTTGCCCACGTTCGGCAGTCCGACAATTCCGGCTTTCAGCATAAGAAAAATCGAGCTCAGCGCGGCTCAGCCCGCGACGCACGATGCAAAATTCAGACCCACCGGCAGCAACCGTTCAACGCTCAACGCTCAACGCTCAACGCTCAACGCTCAACGCTCAACGCTCAACGCTCAACGCTCAACGCTCAACGCTCAACGTTCGACGCTCAACGTTCGACGCTCAACGTTCGACGCTCAACGTTCGACGCTCAACGTTCGACGCTCAACGTTCGACGCTCAACGTTCAACGTTCAACGTTCAACGTTCAACGTTCAACGTTCAACGTTCAACGTTCAACGCTCAACGCTCAACGCTCGACGCTCGACGCTCGACGCTCGACGCTCGACGCTCGACGCTCGACGTTCGACGTTCGACGTTCGACGTTCGACGTTCGACGTTCGACGTTCGACGTTCGACGTTCGACGTTCGACGTTCGAACGTCTACGCGGTGGCTTCTTCCACCGCCTCGCGCATCAGTCGCTTGAACTGATCCAGGCCCTCGTCGAAGGCGGCGGAAATGGGCAGGACCGGCGTTTTTCGGATCCGCCGTTTGAATGACTTCAGATTCTTCTCCGCCGTCGGCTCGTCCATCTTATTCGCCACGACATACCGCGGCCGGTCGAGGAGGGCGGGATCGTAAAGCTCGAGCTCCTGCAACAATTGCCTGTAGTCGTCCCATGGCTCGCGGTTGTCCGTCCCCGCCATGTCCAGCAGCAGAACGAGGATCTTGCAGCGCTCGATGTGACGCAGAAAGGCGTGGCCGAGGCCAACGTTGCGATGAGCTCCAGCGATCAATCCCGGCACGTCACAGACGACCAGGCGTCGAAAATCGTTGTATTCCACAATCCCGACCTGCGGGGTCAAGGTCGTGAAAGGATAAGGCGCGATCTTGGGCCGCGCCTTGGAAATGGCGGCGAGCAAGGTGGATTTGCCGGCATTGGGATACCCGACGAGCCCGACATCGGCGAGGATCCGCAGTTCCAGGAGAAAGTCCCCTTCCTGGCCGGCCTCGCCGGGCTGGGCGAAGCGCGGCGTTTGGCGCGCGGCGGTGGCGAAGTTGCGATTGCCCAATCCACCCCGGCCACCCTTGCACAAAACATGGCGTTGGCCGTGCGTGGTCAGGTCGACGACCAATTCTCCCTTTTCGCGCTGGTGCGCCTCCCCAGCCGACGGCTCGGACGGCTCGTCGGCCAAATTATATTCCATGGCCAGCGCGCCACCGGCGGCGCGCAGGAGAGGCCGTTCGCTCGTGCTTGAGCGCAGCATCTTCACGAGGCTTTTCGGACCCTGGGGCGTTTCGTCCTCCGACTCCGGATCGCCTGCGGCTCCTTCCAACTCGCCCTCGGCCGGGGCGGAAGGCAACTTCCAGACGAGGGTGCCGCAGGGGACTTTGATCAGCAGGTCCTTGCCGGCATGGCCGTCCATGCCCTTGCCCAGGCCTTGCTGGCCTTTTTCAGCAATCAGGCGCGGCTGATAGTACTGATTGATGAGGTTGTTGAGATCATGATCGGCCTCGAGGATGACGTCGCCACCGCGTCCGCCATTGCCGCCGCTGGGCCCGCCTTTCGGCCGGTAGGCCTCGCGGTGGAACGCGACGCAGCCTTTGCCGCCGTGGCCGGCTCGGGCGTGAACTTTGATCTCGTCGACAAACATGTCCGCCAACAAAAATGGCGAGGTCCGCGGACCTCGCCACCGGGAAAGATTGAGCGCGGGCTAGTTGTTCGCTGCGGCGACCGCGGGAACGATGTTGACGCGGTGCCCGTCCTTGTCGAACGCCACCTTGCCATCCACCAGCGCGAACAGCGTCCAGTCGCGGCCGGTGCCGACGTTGGCGCCGGCGACAAACCGGGAGCCGCGCTGACGCACGATGATGCTGCCGGCGCGGACGACCTCGCCGCCATAGCGTTTCACGCCCAGCCGTTTGCTGACGCTGTCGCGTCCGTTACGAACACTGCCTTGACCTTTCTTGTGTGCCATATCCTGTTCTTTCTTAAATTGTTTTCCGATCGGCCCGGACGCTCCGTTCAGGGGTCGCCCGCGGTCCTCGCGGGAAGCCGGTCAATAGCCCCAGCGGACGGCTCGAGGAAAACTTCTGCTCGAGTTCGCGCGAGGGGCTGCCGACCTCAGCCTTTGATGTCGGTGATTTTAACGCGGGTCAACTCCTGCCGGTGACCCACCGTGCGATGATAGCCCTTCCGGCGTTTCATCTTGAAGGCGATTTTCTTTTCGCCCCGAAAATGTTCCTGGACATCTCCCTGCACGCTGGCGGCGTTCACCGTCGGCGTACCCACGGAAACCCGCCCGTCACCTGCCACCAGGAGAACGCGGTCGAAGACATGGGCTTTGCCCGCTTCCGTTTCCAAGCGTTCCACTTCAATCGTGTCGCCCGGGGCAACCCGGTACTGTTTTCCACCCGTTTCAATGACAGCGTACATAGATCCGTTTCTCTAAAGAGCCGCAGATAGGACCAGAAACCGCGCCCCCCTGTCAATCATGGATTTTTTTCGCGCGTTTCCAGCCTTCCGGCCGGTGCATCCGCACGTTGTCGGTGACACTTCGTCCGATGTCCGGACCGCGGGCTTTCGGCCGTTGCGGACCCCGCGATGGCGGGATCCGCGCCCCGGGCCGACAACTTCGGGATGCACTGGCTTTCACGTCGGCAGGTTGGCAGGTCGGCAGGTCGACAGGTTGATGGCCACCGTTCTGCGGGCGGCTCCCCGCCCCCCGCCAGGCAACGCCTTCGGGCTCGAACCCAATTGCTCCGTGGGACGCGCAGACGAAACTCGTGCGGCCGGCGTTGCCCTGTCTTTGGACCGACAACACCACGCCAGCCACCGCGCCGATGCCCGCGGGTCGCGTGGCGAGTCATCCTCCGCCAAAGCGTTTCGGATTGCACCGCGTCGAAATAATTGAACCAGTCCGGGCTTGAATGCTTGCGATGTTTTGTCAGTCTCCTGCCGAGCGGATACCAAAACCCACACTTACCCGAAGGCTTGTTGTATGAAGCTGCTGCATTTTGCCCGAAACTCCCCACGAACCAGCGCTCGCTGGCTGGTCGCGATTTATCAGCTGTTGGCCGCCGGACTTCTTGGCGTCGGCTCCGGCTCCGCGAGCGCCCAGGCTCTGGAAAACGGCCTTCGTTATAGCGGCAGCATCAGCGCCGGCAGCCCGCAAGCGAGCTGGACCCTCCCCGCCGCCGTCGGTGACCAGATCATCCTGCGCGTCGGCACGACCGCATTCAACCCGCGCATCGACCTGTATTCGCCATCCGGGACGCTGTTAAAATCCGGATTCAATGGCGCCACCGGCGGGCGCGATGCCGAGTTGACCTTCCTCATCACCAACTCCGGCACTCACACCGTGACGGTCGGAAACTATTATGCCGGATTTTTTGGCGGCTTTACCCTCAGTGTGGCGCGCATGCCGGGCGTGGTTCAGGTCGCTGCCGGCGATCAGGGCGGCCCGATGACGAATGGCGTCCAGCACGCCGGATTCATCGACGTGGGGGATTTGGATGTGTGGACCTTCGATGCGTCGGCCGGCGATTCCCTCGTCGCGCGCATGGGCGCCACCGGCTACAACCCGAATCTCCGGCTTTACAGCCCGCTCGGCGTTCTGCTCGACACCGGCTCGAGCACCGCCACGGGAGGCCGGGATATTGAAGTCACATTTCGCGCCACCAACTCCGGGTCCTACACGCTCATCGCCAACAGCTATTACGCCAATGGCACCGGGCCCTATGTCCTCTCGCTCGCCAAAGCCCCCGGCGCGGTCACGAAGTATCCGGGCGATGACGGCGGACCCATGACCAATGGCGTCCAGCACGCGGGCGTCATCGACCTCGGTGAATTGGATGTCTGGACCTTCGACGCCTCGGCCGGCGATTCCATCGTCGCGCGCATGGGGGCCACCGGCTACAACCCGCATCTGCGGCTTTACAGTCCGCTCGGCGTTCTGCTCGACACCGGCTCGAGCACCGCCACGGGAGGCCGGGATATTGAAGTCACATTTCGCGCCACCAACTCCGGATCCTACACGCTCGTCGCCAACAGCTACTACGCCAACGGCACCGGGCCCTATATCCTCTCGCTCGCCAAGGCCCCCGGCGCGGTCACGAAGTATCCAGGCGATGACGGCGGACCCATGACCAATGGCGTCCAGCACACGGGCGTCATCGACCTCGGTGAATTGGATGTCTGGACCTTCGACGCCTCGGCCGGCGATTCGATCATCGCCCGCATGGGCGCGACGGGTTTTAATCCTAATCTCCGGCTTTACAGTCCGCTCGGCGTGCTCGTGGACATTGGGTCAAGCACGGCCACGGGAGGCCGGGATATTGAAGTCGCGTTTCGCGCCACCAACTCCGGGTCCTACACGCTCGTCGCCAACAGCTACTACGCCAACGGCACCGGGCCCTACATCCTCTCGCTCGCCAAGGCCCCCGGGCCGGTGACAGTTTCCCCCGGCGATGAGGGCGGCCCCATGCTGAGCGGCTATCAGTACCGAGCGCGGCTGGCCCCGGGCGATCTGGACGTTTGGACGTTTACGGCGGGCACGGGGGACAACGTCGTGCTGCGGCTCGGAACGCGGGACGCCAACCCGCAGCTTCGCGTCTACGGTCCATCGGGTGCCGAGGCAGCATCCGCCTTCAACTCCGGCACGGGAGGCCGGGACACGGAGCTGGCGTTTCAAGCCACCAACACGGGTGTCTTCACCGTGGTGGTCACGAGCTACTACTATAATGGCGACGGGGACTACATTCTGACCCTCGCGCACATGCCGGCGCCGGTGGCGGTGGCGCCGGGAGACGAAGGCGGCCCAATGACCAATGCCGTGGCCTACACTGGCGCCGTCGAAACGGGCGATCTGGAGGTCTGGACCTTTCTGGCCTGTCGCGACGTTCGCCTCGCCGTTCAGTGTGAACGGTTGACCACGCCGACGTCGTTCACGCCGCGGTTGCGACTATACGGCTCCACCGGCGCCCTATTGGCCACGGCTCCAACCTCTCCCAACAGCGCGCAGGCAAATTTGAACTACCGGACGACGAATGCCGGGATGTTTACGCTGGTCCTGAGCGCGTTCAGCCTTGGCCAGAGCGGCACCTACCGATTGACAGGGCTCGGCATAACCGACGACCAGCTGCAACTCTGTCCTCCGGTGGTTGCGGGCACGAACTATTTTCTCGGCGGGTTCGGCGGGGCCCCAGGGGCGGAGTTCGTGATTTTTACCAGCACCGAAATTGACAGGCCGTTCGCCGGCTGGGCGCCGTTTGCGACCAACCAGTTCAATTCCGACGGCATTTTTGAGCTGTTGCAGCCGTTGGGCTCGAGCCCAGCCGGCGTCGTCGACCGCCGCGAGCCCCAGCGCTATTTCCGGCTGCAGCAGCTGCCGTGATGGCCAGCGGCGGCAAACATCGCTTTCGTTGGTGCCAGAGGCCCACAGCTGCCCGCGACAAGGGGCGCCTTGCCCTTTGGGTCACGGCTGCGCGGGCGTGACCACCCGATAGAATCGGTTGGTAAACACGGCCGAATCGGTCACGCGCTCCGTGCGATTGGACACCGTCGCCACAATGTCGCGCAGGTTCAGCCAGAGCCGGCCGGCGGCTGGACCATCGGCCTCGCGATCGAGGTATTGCACCGTATACGTGCGGTTGGACACGGCGGAAAACTCAACTCCGGGCAGCGGGCCGCCGGCATTGGTCACGCGCAGCACGCTGCCCGCGTTCAGCGGATCCGTCCCCGCCAGAAACTCGGCGAGATTACTGACGCCATCGTGATCGAGATCGAGCAGCGCGTCGGCGGCATTGTTGGTGTTCAAACCGTTCGCCTGTTCATACGCATCGAGCAAACCGTCCTGATCGAAATCCGGCAGCGTGATCACCGGCTGGAGCGGCGAGGCCAGCGGGTTCAAGGTGGCCTGATTCCGGACCACCACGCGGTAGACATTGGTCGTGAAAGGCGTCGCCGGCGCCGTGAAACGAAATGCGTTCACGGTTGAAAAAACCACGTTGGTGGCCAGGGGCACGGAACCACGGCGCCACTCAAACGTCAGCGGCAGCGGAACGCCCGTCGCCGCCGCACTCAGCGTCACTGTTGCGCCCGGCGGCACCAATTGCGGCAGCGGGCCCTGCACAAGAACCGGCGCCACCAGCGGGACCAGGGCCGCCGGCGCGCTCAACACGCCGCCCACCTCGTCGACAATCCACACGGTGTATTCCCCGGCGCTTTCGACCTGGACGTTGCTCACCGTCAGGCTGCTCGCGGTGGCCCCGGGAACATCCTGGCCGTTGAATCGCCACTGGTAGCTCAATGGCGTCGGGCTGTAGGCGCTCACGCGAAACGTCGCGTTGGTCACAGGCGCCGCCTGCGGATCCGGCCGCACGCGGACCGCCGCGGTGGCCGGCTGCTGCAAGATGAACGCCGGATATCGCAGCGTCAGCGTCGCGCCCAAACTCAGGGCCGATCCATTTTCGTCATAGGCCAGGACCCGGTACTCGCCCGCCTGCTCGGGCTGCACCCGCTCGAGCACCAACGAGGCATTGGTCGCGCCTGGAATGGCCGATTGACGGAACAGCCATTGGTAACGGGTTGACGGCCCGCCGGCCACCAGCGCGTGGAACTCGATTGTCGCGTAAGCGATTTCCGTCCGATTCGACGGGCCGGTGATTAGCACCGGAGCCGGCCCGCCCACCGCGGGCCCAACGGTGCCCGGACTCGGCAGGGCGGCGACCCAACTCCCCGGTTCCGGCCCGAAACCGACCGGGGTCCTGCGCTGCAGCGACAGCCCGAGACCGTCCGCCCCGCCCGGCCAGGCGGCCGAGTCCGCGTAGTCCACCTGGTCGACCACCACCATCGGCACGCCCAACCCGACGGGGTCCGTTGGCTTTTGCAGCTCGAGGTGGTCGCCGGAGTTGTCCAGCTTGCCGCGATATGGGCCATACAAAGGCGCCTCCGCCGGCACCCCGAGCCTTGCGCGAAACGCCGCCGCCGCCGACAGATTGGTCGGTGGAAAATTCACCACCAACGCGATCGCGCCGGGCGCGAGTTGCACGCCGGTGGGAAAGGCGAAGCGGATCCCTCCCGCCAATTGCCACGTGTTGGTTGGCCGGACTGGATCAAACAAGTTCACCGCCACGGCACCAATATTGCGCACCTCCACGAACTCATCCCCACTGTTATCCCCGCCGCCGGGCAAATCCACCGGGTGATAGTGCACCTCCGAAAGGACGATGGGGCCAAGGGCGGGTCCGCGGTTGGCCGCGCCCAGCGTCGGCGCCGCCTGCGCCACAAAATAATCCCGCCCCTCGCTCGTCGTCACCAGGCCGAAGGTCACCCCGTTTTCGGCCGCGCCGAAGCGGTGGCCGTGCACGTACCCGGTCAAATCTCCCGCCGCCTCCGCGGAGAACAACCAGACCTCGTCGCCATCGCTGCTGAGGGCGAAGGCGCCGGCACCCACGTTGAATTCGCCTTCGTCGAAGAGCACATGACCGCGGGCCGGAATCACCGTGCCGGCCGGCAGGCGATACTTTCGCGGCGTTCGAAAATCGTCCGTCAGATACCAGCCGCTGACATCCACCGAATCGTCCGTTGGGTTGGATAACTCAATCGTGTCCGTGGGCGGCGGGACATCCGTCCGCGTCAACGCCTCCGAGATCAACACCGGCGGAATCACGCGTGGCGCCGGTTCGGCCACGCCCGCCGAGCCGTCCGGCGCATGACTGGGGCGCCATTGACCGCGCCGGCCCCAGGCATCGGGCTCGTCCTGCACATTCACGACCACCAGCGAAAAACCGAGGCCGTCCGTGATCGGATACCACTGGCTGTCATAGCGGAAATCAAGAATCTCCTCGCCCACGGCGTCGACCAGTTGCAACCGGTCGCCTCCATTATCCAACGCGCCGCCAAATTCGCCGGCAATCAGAACGGACGCACCCTCGCCGACATGCCGCGACAAAAAGGCGGCCCGGTTGCGCACGACGACCGCCCTCGCCCCCGGGGCCAGCACCGCGGCCGCACTTCCGGTGAAGTTGAACTCGATGCCGTTGACAAAGCGCACTCCGGTCAAGTCGAGCGCGTCGGTGCCCGAGATGTTTTGCACCTCGATGAACTCATACTGCTCGGGGTCCGTGAGATCCCCATCCCGGGCGGACGGGTGATAGAGGATTTCGGTCACGCGCAGGAATTGCTGGGCGGGCGACGGGTGGCCCGTGTAGGTGAACGCGTGGGCTTCCTGGCCGTATTGATTAATCAGGATGAGTGTCTCTCCCCGCGCGGAGAGCTGACCCTGAAACGGCCCGAGCACGAACAGACCCTGCCCTCCGCGCGGGGCGGCGGCCCGCGATCGAAAGGCCCGCACGTCCGCGGCGACGTAGACCACGCCGTTCGACGGCAAGACGGCGCCGGCCGGGAAGCCAAACTGCACGCCGCCATCGATCCGCCAACCGGCGAGGTCAACGGGAAAGCCGGACCCGTTGGTCAAAACGACAAAGTCTTCGGCCGGCCGGCCCGAGCTCGGGTTGAATTCCGCAGCCTGGATCCGAAGACCCACGTTGGGCGGCTGGGCGCCTGGATTGCCGAGGCCGACGGCGGCGATGTTGGTCCCCAGCAGATAGCCCACGCGCGGCGCCAGGTATTCCGTCTTGATGCGATTCATCGCCTGGACCAACGTGTGCGTGTTTCCGCCGAACGCGACATTCCCGCCCCAGCGCGCCTTGTCCAGCAGCACATCGGGCCCGATCACATCCGCCAGCTCATCCATCCGGCGCTGAAAACAACCCGAAACCAGGTACTGTTCCGACAAAGTCCGAATCCGGCGCAGCAGCATCTCGCGCGTCCGGGGCACCTTGACGATGGCTTCCAGCAGGCGGTTGTATTTGCCCGACTGCAGCAGAAACGGGCGGGCCCCAATGAACGGATGGCTCGCGCACGCCGGCGAATTGGTCAGCTGCTGATCGAAGACAATGGTATCCGTATTGAGCGCGTTCGGCCCGAAGGTCAGGTCCTGATCCCACGGCAATACGCGCCACTCGCCCGTCCCTTCCGTGTCCTGGTAGAGGAAATGGTTCTTGTCGCTGGCATCGATGTTCTGCGTGATCGCGATCGTCGCCATGAAGTTCACCATGCCCGGCACATCCAGCTGATCGAAGACAAACGTCTCGAGGGCGGACCCGCTCAACCCGAGGTTCTGCACGAGGGCCTGGGCGCTCGTGTAGCCTTCCACCAGCCGGGTCTTCTTCTCCAGCCCCGTCAGCGAGTCGTAGGTCGAGCCCGGACCGCACTTGAAAAGCGCACCCGCGGGATCCAGCCCCACCCGCCGCAGAAACGCCACGTCCGGCTGCTCGGTATAGATCGTGACACTGTAAAAGGACGAATTCTGCCGGAGCTGCGCCAGAAAAACATAGGGCGACGGCAAGCCGACGTCGCGCTGATGTTCGTAGGTCAGGATCGACCGCACGTACGACTTGTCGGTATATGTGGTGTTGAGATCGAACTCCGTCACCCGCGGCCCGCCCGGTTCCAACGCGAACCGGTGATCCTCGTTCAGCTCCACCTTGTAACTCTTCTTCGGCCAACTCCGCGATGTCCCGCCGCGGATGCGCACAAAGACGTTGTCGTAGAGCTCCCCGTTGTAAAAGACCGAGCACCGCGTGCCGGTCGCCGTCTCCGCCTGAGCCGGGACCGCCACAAACCAGTGAATGACGGGCAACGCCGTTTGCACCAGCGGATCCGCCACCACCGTGCCCAGGTATTCATCCGAGTCGGTCGGCGAGTTGAACACCGGCACTCGGGATGGCACGCCGTGGCTGTCCGCCGCCGCCACCACGTAGCGGACCAGCTGGCCGTTGGTCGACGCTGACGCCGGAATGCTCGCGCCGAAGACATGGTCGCCCGCCGCTCCGTCCCCGTGCGCGCCGTCGTCAAACATCGGCAACGCCACCGGCGCGCCGAACTGCACTCGATACGTCAACGTCACGCTCGCAATCGGGGCGAAGGCCGGAACCACCCGCGCCGTCACCATCAGGTCGTCCGTGTCCACCGGCACCGCCGGCGAGTGCTGGACGTTCGCAATCACGGGGCCGAGGACGGCCACGCCCACGGTGTTCTCCGCGCCGGGAGTCGGCGTCGTGAAATAGACCAGGGCGTTGGTGGTCGCGGTGATCGACGCGGCCTCGAGAACGGGTTGAATCAGAAAGTCGACGTCATCAGGCGCGCGATTGAGCGCCTGGATGGCGAGCACATTCGTGCCGGAAACCAGAAGGGATGTGAACTCCGCCAGGTTGAACTCCTCATCGAGGGTCAGGTCGTTGGTCGTGCGCTCCGCGGTCGCCGCCGAATTCCACGCCAGCGACTCCGGCGCGTTGCGTCGCACGATCTCCTCGCCATTCAGCCAGGCCACAAACCCGTCGTCGTACCGCATCTTCAATCGCCACCGGGTCAGGAGCGATGGATCGTCGACGACAAACGGGTAGCGCAGCCACGCGCTGGCGTTGACGCCAAAAAGCGCTGCCCGCACATCCGTCCCCACGGTCAGCCCGTCCAGGGATCCCGCGCCTGCCACCGCTTTCAGCTCGGCCGGACTCAACGCCCGACGCCAGAGCGCCAGATCGTCCATCCGCCCGTGCCAATAGCCCGGCGAGCCGGGATCCGCCGCCGTCCCGGCCGGGTTGAGCTTCACGCCAATTCCCATCGCCGCCACCGGCGGCGCCACGAACGATCCCGAATACGGCGTGCTCCCCACCTCCACCCCATTCCGATACAAGCGTAACGTCGAGCCATCCGCCGTGAACGCCACGTGCTGCCATGAGTTGGTCGGAATCGGCGTCCCCTCCCGCAGGCTGAACTGGCCGCTCGTCGTCATGATGAAGATGTCGAGATCACCTCCCGTGTCGCGCAGCCCAAAATGAAACGGGCCACCCGCCGCCCCCCAGTTCTTCGCGATGGACGCCCAGGTGGGCCGCGATTCGGCGAAGACCCACGCCGCGATCGTCAGGGCGTTGGTCGCCGCAGGATACGTCGCCACCCGAACATAGTCGCCGTTGGCCGGGCCGCGAAAACGCAGCGAGCCATCATTTCGCCCGGGCCGCCATTGGGACCCGTCCGCCGGAAATCCCACCAGCGCGCCGGGTCCACCGCGCCCCGTCGCTTCCGCCGCCAACACGCCGCTCGTTTCATCCAATTTCCAGTACGAGTCGAGCGCGTTCGCCAGGCCCGGCACGGGGATGCGATCCAGCGAGCCCACCGCGAAGGCCACCGCCGATGTAGCCAACGACCAGCCGGCGTCGTTGAAGCTCGGTTGCATCCAAGTGGTCTCCAGCGCCCCATCCGCCGGGACCAAAAAACGGCCCACCGCGTTGGTCGGCAGCACCGTCTGGATCCGGAATCCCGGGTCCAGGCCGAAGGACACATCCGCCACCTGCGGCGGATATTGGGGAGCGAACGACGACACCACCACCCCGTCCGGATTCACCAGCGCGAGGTAGTCGCCCTCGGCGCCAAGACGGAAGCCCGTGTGCAACGGGCGCCCCGGTATGCGCCGATCCTTGCCCGATGCAAAAACCACGAGATACGAGTTCTCCGCCAGGTTCGTCGCCGGAAATGTCCAGGCGGTCAATTGGGCCGGATTATCCGTCAATGACCACCCCTGCAATTGCAACCCGCCCGGACCCGGGTTGTAGATCTCGATCCAGTCGGGATGCGTCCCGTCTTCATCCACCAGCCCGCTGGCATTGCTGGCCAGGAATTCGGAGATCACCGGCGAACCAGCCTCGACCTTCAAACCGCCCGCCATGGCGGCCGTCCAAAGCAATACACCGGCCCAAAGGAACGTTTTCATAGGGTGTCTGGAGACGATGCAGCGTGTCAGGTCATGGCTCGATTGGCGAGCAGCGATTGGCCAACAGGCCCAGGCCTGCGGGGTCCACCGCCGGCGAAGCCCGACGCGTCGAATCCGATCTCCCCATGAACCGCACGGTAGGGCCCGCTCTCCGCAGCGGGCCGTTGGTGCGGACAGCCGTGGGGACAACCGGCTGGCGGCGGAGCGCCAGCCTTACCTCCCTGCGTGCTCGGTTCTTGGCCCGTAGGCAGGTCCGTCTGGAACAGGAAGCTTCCCAGTGAGCGCGCCACCTGCTTCCATCCTGGGAAGTCATGCCCCCAGGAAAGACCAGCGTCCGGTTGTTTTTGTGGCTCGCCGTCGCCCTGGCCTCGGTGTGGTCGGTCGGGACGTCGCCTTCCCGTGCAGCGGCCACCGCCGTCCCTGCACCCGGCCCGGCCGATCATTGGGCCTTCCAGCCGCCCGGACCCATCGCGCTGCCCCCGGTCAAACACGCTCGTTGGGTGCAGTCTCCCGTCGATCGATTCATCCTCGCCGACATGGAAAGGGCCGGCCTCGAGCCCACCCGATCCGCGTCGCGCGAACAGCTCATCCGGCGGGTCACCTTTGACCTGATTGGCCTGCCGCCGACGCCCGACGAGATCGACGCATTTGTCGCCGATCGCCGCCCGGATGCCTGGGCCCGACTTGTCGATCGCCTGCTCGACTGTCCCCGCTACGGCGAGCGCTGGGCCCGCCATTGGCTGGATGTCGTGCGCTACGCCGAAAGCGACGGCTTCGAGCACGACGCCATCCGCCCCAACACATGGCGGTATCGCGATTACGTCGTCGACGCATTCAACCGCGACAAACCGTACGACCGCTTTGTCCAGGAGCAGGTCGCTGGCGACGAACTTTGGCCGGAGGAGCCGGCGGCCCAAATCGCCACGGCGTTCAATTTGTTGGGACCGGACATGGTGGATTCCTCGGACCAAACCCAGCGCCGTCTGCTCACTCTGAGCGACATGACGGACATCACCGCCACGGCGTTTCTTGGGCTGACGCTCTCCTGCGCGCGATGCCACGATCACAAGCTCGAGCCATTCACCCAGGCCGATTACTATGGATTGCAGGCACACTTCTCCGCGGCGCAATTTCTCCGGGACAAACCCGTCCCCACGGCCGAGGAACATCGCCGTCATGAGGTCGCCCTGGCGGAATACAACGCACGCACCCAGGCGTTGCGTGCCGAGCTGGCCTCGGTCGAGATGCCCGCCCGGTCCCGGCTCCGCGACGAAAAGCTCCGGCGCATGTCGGAGGACGTCCAAGCCGCGCACCGCACAGCCGCCGAGCGGCGCACACCCGAGCAAATCGCCAGCGTGCTCGAAACCAACCCGCAGTTGGAAATCTCCGAGACCGAGCTGAACCGCGCCCTGGCCGTTGACGCCAGACGGCGCCGCCAGGATTTGCTGGCGGCCCTGAAAAAAATTCCGGCACCGGCCCCCCTCGCCGCGACAATGGCGCTGGAAAACACCAACGGGACAATCGCCGCTACGCACGTTCTGGCTCGGGGTGATTACAACAATCCGGGACCCGCCGTCGTGGCGTCCACGCCAGCAGTCCTGCGTCGCCTCCCCTCACCAGATACAATCACCGCAGACGCCGCGCCCCCGCGGCGCGCTCCGCTGGCCCGCTGGCTGACCTCGCCCGGGAATCCCTTGACCGCACGCGTCATGGTGAATCGTCTCTGGCAGCATCATTTCGGCCGCGGCCTCGTGGCCACGCCAAACGATTTCGGCACGCAGGGAGCCCGCCCAACCCATCCCGAACTGCTCGATTGGCTCGCGCAGGAATTCATCGCGCGAGGCTGGAGCGTGAAGGCGATGCAACGTCTCATCGTTCTTTCCGCCACCTATCAACAGTCTTCGACGGCCCCCGCGGACACGCTGGCCGCCGACCCGGCCAACCGCTGGCTCGCCCGTCAGAATCGCGTCCGGCTCGAAGCCGAGGCGTTGCGCGACTCCCTGTTATTCGTCAGCGGCCGGCTCGATCTCCGGATGGGCGGGCCGAGCGTCCAGCCGCCGATTGCCGACGACATCGTGCGCACATCCCGGAACTGGACCGCCAGTGCGGACGAGGCGGATCATCACCGGCGAAGCGTTTATATCTTCGCCCGGCGCAACCTGCGCTATCCCTTCCTGGAGGTGTTTGACGCGCCCGACAGCAATCTCAGCTGCCCGCAGCGCGGCCAAAGCACCACCGCGCCGCAGTCGCTCACGCTGCTGAACTCCGATGAAGTCCTCTTCGCCGCCCGCGAAACCGCGCGTCGCCTGGCCGGAGCCGGGCCGGGTGACGACACCCGAATCGACCACGCCTTTCGGCTCATTCTCGGACGCCACGCCACCCGGGCCGAGCGGGGCGCCACCCATGATTTTCTCCGGGAAACCCGGGCCCGGGCCGGCGGGTCCACCGCCGACACCGCGTGGATCGAACTCTGCCGGGCATTGTTTAACCTGAACGATTTTGTCTATGTCGAGTGAGCCGCTCCGCTCCACCGCGCCGTCGATCGATCGCCGACGTTTTCTGCAACACGCCGGTGGGGGTCTGGGGTGGATCGCCTTGGCGTCGCTGCTGCGGGAGAACGAGGCGCAGAGCGCGCCCGATCCTGCGAGGAATGGGAGCGGCCTCAATCCGCTGGCGCCGGCCGCGGCCCACTTCGTGCCGCGGGCTCGCAATGTGATCTTCCTGTTCATGTCGGGCGGGCCCAGCCATGTGGACCTGTTCGATCCCAAGCCCGAGCTGATCCGCCTGGCCGGCCAACCGATTCCGGACTCGTTCGGCACGTTCAAGACCCGCCGCAACGTCGCGCGAAACAAACTCATGCCCCCCGCCCGCCCATTCCGAGCCCGCGGGCAATCCGGTATCGAGATCTCGGACTATCTTCCGCACCTCGCGCGGCACGCGGACTCGCTCTGCGTCCTGCGCGGGTGTCGTGGCGACAGCGTCACCCACCCGGAGTCGGTTTACCTGATGAACACCGGTTCCATCCTGATGGGCCGGCCCAGCCTTGGCGCATGGGCCGCCTACGGGTTGGGCTCCGAAAATGGCAACCTCCCGGCGTTCGTCGTGCTCCCGGATCCAGCCGGCTGGGTCAAGGGCGGCGCTCCCGCCTGGGGGAACGGTTACCTGCCCGCCACCTTTCAAGGCACGCTGCTCCGCGGAGGGTCCACGCCCATTCTCGATCTCAACACTCCGGCCGGCATCAGCCCCGCACAACAGGCCGCCACGGTCCGCTTCATCAACCAGTTGAATCGGGCGCGCCTGCCAACGCCGGACACCGGCACCGATCTGGCCGCCCGCATCGCCGCGTACGAACTGGCGTTTCGCATGCAGTCCGAAGCGCCCGCCGTGGTCAATGTCTCCACCGAATCGCCCGCCACACGCCAACTCTACGGCCTCGACGATCCCGTCACCGCCGAGTTCGGCACCCGGTGCCTGCGCGCCCGGCGCCTGGTCGAAGCCGGTGTTCGCTTTGTTCAAATTTATTGTGGAGACACCAACGGCTGGGACGGTCATGCCGAGCTCGACAAAAATCACACCGCCCTCTGCGCCCAGAGCGATCGGCCGGTCGCGGCGCTGCTGACGGATCTGCAGGCGCGCGGACTCCTGGACTCCACCCTCGTCGTCTGGGCCGGTGAATTTGGGCGCATGCCCATGAGCGAAGGCTCCAACGGCCGGGATCACAACCCGCACGGGTTTTCGATGTGGCTGGCCGGCGGGGGCGTCCGCGGCGGCCAGGCCATCGGCGCCACGGACGACGTCGGCTTGCGCGCCGCAGCCGACATCACGCACGTGCACGACATCCACGCCACCATCCTGCATCTGCTCGGCCTGGATCACGAACGCCTGACGTTCCGCCGCAATGGCCGCGAGGAACGCCTGACGGATATCGCCGGCCACGTCGTGACCCGGGCCCTGGCCTGAGCGGTTGGTCGGGTCAAAAGCGATCTCGTTCATCTCCTCGGCTTCTGGATCGAACGTCCTGGCCCCACCGGAGAGCCCACCGGCGAATTCCATTTTCTGATTCGGCACCGCGACGCCACCTACGAAAACGCGGCGATCCCAAACAACGTATTGTCTCGTCCGGGACAAAAGGTTGCACGGCGCTTCCGGGATGCGGCGCCCGGCGGACGGTGAGTTGCCCGGTCGAGCGACGGTGAGTTGCCACCTTCCGAAGATCGCGTGGATGGATAGCCGGGCGGCCACCGGCCGGCTCAGGCAGCAACGCCCGCGGCACCGCCGGCCCGGCTCGCGTCGGCGAGCAACGGAAGGTAAACCTCGACGACCACGCCGGGCCCGTCCGGCTGGTTGGCCATGCGACAACGGCCGCCGCGCTCCCAGATCACCGCCGCCACCATGGCGAGGCCGAGCCCCATGCCGCGCACCTCCCCGGAATAGCCCGATTCGTTCTGGAAATACGGCGTCCAGACTTTGTGCAGCCGATCGGGCGGCACGTTGACCCCATCGTCGCTCACGCGCACGCGCACTTCGCCCGGCCGAACGTCCAGCGCCACGCCGACACTGGGGCGATTTTGCGGATGGAACTTTCGCGAGTTTCCCAGCAGCTCCCCATAGATCGCCTGCGCCGCCTCGGCGGACAGCGGCAGAACGAGCGCAGCCAGGTCGGGCGGCAACGGGGTCAGAGTCACCTGCACCCCGACCTCGCGCGCGACGCCATCCAGCAGCCGCCACAGGTCAGCCGCTGTCAGGCCGGGGCCATTCGCGGTCAGGCGGGAGACGGAGCCCTGGTAGGCGAGAATGCCGTCGATCTGTTCATTCAGCCGATCGGCGCTTTCCTGGGCGACACCGACCCATTCGTCGATCTCCTCCGGAGAAAGAGTGGCGCCCTGTCCGGCCAGACACTGGAGGCTGCCGATGAGGCCGTTGAGCGGGGTGCGCAGCTTGTGCGACAAGGCGGCGTGAAAACCCCAAAGGTCCCGTTGGAAGCCCAATTGCTCGGTCACGTTGGCCAGGCGGATCAGGTGATGGCCCTCGGCATCCCCCGGCAAGTTCAGCCGCTCCACTTGCAGGAACAGCGCGGATTTTTCGCCGACCGCCGCCTGGACCAAAAACCGGCGCTCGGCCGTCTCCGGCCAACTCGCCCAGGCGTCGGCTGGCTTCAAATTGAAATGGCGCCGGGCGATCTCCACGAACGAGCCGGCGGGTTGATCCTCGGCCAACTCGAGCCGGAGAAATCGTCGCGCCTGCGGGTTGGCGTAGAGAATTCGATCGCCGCTCGCCACGACGTATCCATCCGGCGCGTGTTCGGCAATCAACTCGAACTTCCGGCGCTCGGCGACGAGCCGCCGATAGCGATTCAGCCGGACAATGGTCTGCACCCGGGCCCGCAGTTCCACGCGATCCACGGGCTTGGGCAGATAATCATCCGCGCCGGCCTCGATCCCCTGCAGCCGGGACTCGCGATCGTCCAGCGCCGTCAACAGGACGATTGGCACGTCCGCCAACACCGGGTCCGCCCGCAATCGTCGGCACACCCCGAAGCCGTCCAGCTTCGGCATCATCACATCCAACAAAATCAGATCCGGACCCACCGCCCGTGCCTGGGTCAAAGCATCCTCCCCATCCGTCGCCAGGACCAGCCGGTAGCCGCGTCCGGCCAGAATCATCTCCAGGGTGGCCCGGCCGCCCGGATCGTCGTCCGCGATCAAAATGACTGGGGTGTTTTCCATGGGCCTTTCTCTTCCGTTGAGATCCGCGGGCTCGCCGCGGAATCCCGCGCCGACCCGGCCGAATCCGGGCGCAGATGTTTTCGCACCGCGTCGGCGATCGCGGCAAAACTGGCCGGCTTGCTCAGATAATCGCAGTAGCCCGCGGCCAGAAATCGTTCGCGATCGCCCGCCATGGCCATCGCAGTCAGCGCCACGACCGGGATATCCGCGCACTCCGGACGAAGCTTGATCTGTCGCGTCGTCTCGAATCCATCCATGCCCGGCATCTGTCCGTCCATCAGGATCAGATTCGGCCGATGCCGGAGCGCGAGAGCGATGGCCTCCGGTCCATCGGACGCCTCGAGGACACAAAAGCCTTTCTGGATCAGATAGGCCGCCAGCACGCCGCGATTGCCGGCGTGGTCGTCGGTGATCAGGACAACGGGAGCGCCGGCCGGCCTGGACCCCGGCTCGCCGATCGAGCGCGTCGGGTGGCAAGGGAGGGAACGCTCTGCCTCCGCGGGAATGGGCGAGGCATCCGGCCGCGGGGCCGGCAGAATGATGGTGAAACGACTGCCCTGGCCCGGCGCGCTTTCGAGGCTCACCCGTCCGCCGTGCAGGGCGGCCATGCGGGAGACGAGGGTGAGCCCAAGCCCCGACCCGTTGTAATTTCGCGAGAGCCGGCTGTCGAGCTGCTGGAACGGCTGGAACAGGCGCGACTGATCCTCGGCGCTGATGCCGATGCCGGTGTCCCACACCGTGAGGCGAAGCTCGGGTCGGTTGGGATCTTGCCGCAGGTCGAGGCCGATGCGTCCGTGGTCGGGCGTGAACTTGACCGCGTTGCTCAGCAGATTGACCAGCATTTGCTTGAGCCGCCTCTGGTCCGCCGGGATCGGCCCCAGGCCCACCTCCACGTTGAACTCCATCGCCAACTGTTTCTTCAGAGCCACCGGCTTCACCAGGCGAAGCGCGGCTTCGCAAATGGGTTGGACGGGCACGGTCTCGATGTCGAGCACGAGCTTGCCCGCCTCGATCTTCGAGACGTCGAGAATATCGTTGATCAACGCAAGCAGATGGTGGCTGCTCTCGCCGATCATCTGGAGTGACTGAACCTGCTTTTCGTTCAACGCGCCGAAAACCCCTTCCTGCAGGGTCTCGGTCACGCCGAGGATCGTGTTCAAGGGCGTGCGCAGCTCATGGCTCATCGCGGCCAGAAATTCGTCCTTCAACCGCGACGCCTTGGCCAGGCGCTCGTTCGCCGTGGCCAGCTCCTCGGTGCGACGATGCACCCGTTCCTCAAGCTCTGCGCCCGCCCGGCGCAAGGCCTCCTGGGCCTGTTGACGTTCAAAGAGCCGCCCCAACAACGTGCCCATCCGCGCCGCCAACTCGAGCCAACCGGGATCCGCGGAGCACCGTTCCTGCGTGTAAAACTCCAGCACCGCCGCCACCTCCGTGTTCATCAACACCGGCACCGCAATCGCGCTCCGCAGCCCCGCCGCCCGGGCGCTGTCGCCCCGCGGAAAGTTCCGATCGTCCGCCACCTCCTCGATCCAAATCGGCCGGCGCCCGGCCATCACCCGTCCCGGCAGCCCGCCGCCCGGAGGAAAACACATCGACTGGGTCGCCTCCTGAAACGCCCGAAACGTCTCCGGCCGGTCGAGGTGCCAAATCTCCGTGGGTGTCACTGCGCCGGATCGATCCGGCACGGCGACAAAGACGTGTCCCACCGGCCAGCCCGTGTAGCCGCAGAACTCGTCGAGGGCGACTTTGAGCGCCTCTTCGGTGGACACGGCAGCATTGGCCGCGGCGGCGGTGACATGCAGCACCTGGAGCTCCCGCTGTCGTTCATAGAGCTGACGCAGGCCCTGCTCGGCCTGGGCTTCCGCCGCGAGCCGCGCCTGGCGTTCGCGTTCCGCCCGCGCCCGCCACCGCGCCACCTCCGTCGTTCCGCCGGCCGCCTCGCTCATGCGGCCGCCTTGCGCTCGAACACGATCTCCAGACGACACTGGTCGTCCCCGCGGTGCAGGCAGCGTGGATGCTGGATCGTCACGCTCTCGCCGTAATACCCCGCCGCGCCCTCCACCAATCCTTCAGCCAGGGCGCAGAGCTGCCGCGCCGACCGGTAGCCGAGCACCAGCAATTCCGGCCGGGACTGGTCCACTTCGAAATCGGGCACGTCCGCGCCCGGATACAATTTGCGCACCTCGGGATGGATGATGTTGTTCAGCGTGAGCACGAACGTGCGCGCGCTGCGGTGACCGGCGAACAGCTCCGGATAACGGCCCGCAAACAGGGGGATCGCCTTGACGCCAAACCACCGGACCACAGCCGCCGGCTTCAGCTGCAGCGCCTGGGCGGCCACGCCCACCAGGCGAAAGAGATGATCGTCGGGATAATTGCCGAGCGACGTGTAGGCGCCGTCCAGGCCGGCGCCGGCGAGCAGCGCGTCCCAGGTCTCCGCGCCATGCGCCGCGGTCACGACATCCTCCAGCAGGTTGAAGACGATGCCTTTCATGATCTGCGCACTTGTTCCGTGAATCGTCGGCTCATTGACTACCCCTTCCCATCGGCCAACCGCGGCATCGCATTAGAACCTTCGTTCAGCGTCCGGACAGCGCCTCCTGCAGCAAAACCCCGCCTGCGCGGACCTGGAAATCCCGCGCCCCGGGGGCAAAAAATTTCGTCTACCGGGAATGAGCCAACGCGGCCGTTCGGGCCACCAAACGATCCCGCGCGGCGCGCACCCGGCGCACGGCGTCGTCGGTGGTCTCGCCCGTGGCCGTCAGGTGGCCCATCTTCCGGCCGACACGCGGCTCGGCCTTGCCGTAGAGATGCAATTTGACCAGCGGATCCTCGAGCGCGGCGGCCCACGCGGGCTCACCCCCGACCCAGAGGTCTCCCAGCAGATTCGCCATGGCCGCCGGCTGTTTCAAATCAGCCGCGCCCAACGGCAGGCCGCACACGGCCCTGACCTGTTGCTCAAACTGGCTCGTCACGCACGCGTCGATCGTCAGGTGCCCGGAGTTGTGCGTGCGCGGCGCCAGCTCGTTCACCAGCAGACGCCCCTCTCGCGTGACAAACATCTCGACCGTCAACAGCCCGACCACCTCAAGCTTTTCGAGAATGCCCCGCGCCAGATCGTCCGCCTGGCGCGCGAGACCCGCCGCCATCGCCGCCGGCGCGAACGTGACGTCGAGGATGTGCCGCGCATGGGAGTTTTCGAAAACCGGAAACGCCGCGAATTCTCCCGTCAGCGTCCTTGCGGCCACGACGGAGACTTCCTTTTCGAAGTCGACGAACGCCTCGTAGATTCCGTCCGCGCCGCGCAACGCCGCCACAGCCGGCGCCAGCTGACCAACCTCCGTCAGCTTTTGCTGGCCCTTGCCGTCATAGCCGAAATCCGCCGTCTTCAGAACGCCCGGCAGCCCCAGGTCGCGGACGGCCGCCTCCAAATCCGCGACCGTCACCACCCGCCGAAACGGCGTGACGGGAAAACCGTTCTGCGCGAGGAAGGCTTTTTCCCTCAGCCGATTTTGGGTCACGTGCAGGACCTGGCCAGCCGGCCGCACCGGCACGAACTCGCCCACGGCCGCCGTCGAGGCCACGGGCACGTTCTCAAACTCAAAGGTCACCACCCGCACCCCGCGGGCAAATTCGCGCAGGCGATCGAGATCGTCGTAACGACACGCGAATTCCACATCGCCGATCTGGCCGGCCGGCGTGTCGTTGTCCGGGGAGAAAATGTGAATGCGATAGCCCAGCTCGCGCGCGGCGATGGCGAACATCCGGCCCAGCTGGCCGCTGCCGAGCACGCCGATGGTGGCTCCGGGCAAAATGGGAGCCGATGAGAGCGGTGTCGGATTCATGCAGGCGGCAGAGTTCAGCCGGGCTGCGCGGGGGTGGCGCCGGGCACGCGGTTGGCCAGCACGCGCGCGGTCTGGGTTCGCCGGAAGGCGTCGTAGGCCTTGCGATACCGGGCGTCCCTCGTTCCAAGGATGGCCGTGGCCAGCAACGCGGCGTTGACCGCGCCCGCCTTGCCGATGGCGAGCGTGCCGACCGGCACACCGCCCGGCATCTGCACGATGGAAAGCAGCGAATCGATGCCTTTCAGCGCTTTGGATTCCACCGGAACGCCCAGCACCGGCAGGACGGTCTTCGCCGCGCACATGCCCGGCAGATGGGCCGCGCCGCCGGCGCCGGCGATGATGACCGCCAGGCCGCGGCCCGCGGCCGCCGCCGCATACTTGAACAGCAGGTCCGGCGTGCGATGGGCCGAAACCACGCTCGTCTCGTAGGGCACACCCAGCTCGTCCAGCATGCCGGCCGCATGTTGCATCGTCTCCCAGTCGGACTGGCTCCCCATGATGATCCCCACCAGAGGCTTGGCTTTGGTCTTAGCGCGCACGCCGAAAACTTACTCAACCCCAAGCCCCGATTGCAATGCTCGGCCGGGCCGGGCCTCGCCCGCGAGGCGGAAACAGGGGCTTATCGGACCGTTCGCAACCACTCACGCAGGCTTTCCGCGCCGGCCAACCCGCGCCGAAGAATCTCGGCGCTCACCCTTTTCCGATCGCGAACGCCCTCGCACACCGCCTGGAAGACCTCGATTACCACCCGGAGTTCCTTTGCACCGTCCGCCGTCCACCGTTGGCGCCGGCTGAGAGCCTCCAGCGCCGGCATGAAGGGGGAAAAATCCAGGGAGTCGGCGACGGGCGACCCGCAGCCGTGCCGCTCAAGCAAACTCCCCACTGAACTCAGGACCTTGGCCGAGCTCATCAGGAACTCGCGTTTCAATTCGGTCTCGACTGGATTGCCGTCCATTTTGATTGGCAGCCGGCGACGCCTTGCATCGCACCAGGCCCGCTCATTTCGCCGGCGAGGCGCTGCCGTCGATTGGACCCAGCTCCATCTCCAGGGCCACCAGCGAAAGATGGATGTCCTGGAGAAACGACACGACGCCGGCGATCAACGCCACGAGGCAAAAGACAAAGAACACCACGCTGACCAGGACCACCTCAAGCCGCAGATACGCGGTGAGAAACAGGACGATGACCAGGATGGCCGCCAGCAGGACGCTGAATGTCGCGCAGGAGATCGCCCGTCGCAGCAAACGGGCCCGCCTCACCAGAATGCGCAGCTGCGGCTCAACGCGCCGGGCTTCGTCCTCGGAAATCCCATGCCGCGCCTTGCCCATCTGGCGCGACCGATCCACCACCCGCGCGAGCCGGTTGGTCATCGAGAGGATCAGCAGGCCGACGCCCGAGATCAAAACGACCGGGCTGACCGCCGCCTGCAAGACGTGAACGAGATCCGAGAACAGCATGACGCAACGCCTTCGCATACGGCCAAACCGGCCACCGCCGCAAGTCCCAAGCTCGCCGGAGCCCATCCGTATCTTCACGAAAACCATCGGAGCGCCTCATGGCTCGAGCCGGACATATTGCGGCCATCCGGTCAGATCGAGGGACATCGAACCCTGCGTCAGGACGGCGCTGCCCGCGCTGCCATCACCACGCACCACCGTGGCGGCCCGGACCGAAACACCCTCCACCCGGATCGCATGAGGCGAGTCCGTCGTCCAGGCGGCCAGGCGCCGCTTTGGCCCATCGCTCAAAAGCAGCACCCAGTCGTTGGTGGTGCCGGCGGCCAGGCGTTTTTCGATGCGATACCCGGACAACTCGCGGGTCATCGTTTGCAGCGCCCGATACGCCGGCTTCGGCTCAAGGTCGTGGGTGACCACGCCGAAGTTCTGCTCGCGCTCGGAGCGGTCAGGACCGTCGTTTTTCCAGTCATACCAGATCGAAATCGGGACGCCGGCGCAGAGGTTGACCAGTTGTTGCCGGACGACAAAGGCCGCCTGGGTCTCGAGCGAGACCCCCTTGTTGGTAAACGTCGAATACCCCCATTCCCCGCTGAGGATCGGCATGGATTTTTTCTCCGGCGCGGGGGCGTGTTGTTTGATCAAGGCACGCAGCTTGTCGTAATCCGGAAGCGCGGTCTCAGGGCTTTTTCGATAGGACCGGTACGGGTGAACGCTGACGGCGTCGAGAACCCCCAGCCCGCCGGCCGCGAAGAACGCCTCGAGAAACTCGACAGGCAACTCGCTGGTGGCAGGCCCGACTATCGTGGCCTGGGGATCGGCCGCGCGCACCGCCTGCGCGGCGGCCAACGCCAGTGTCGTATACTGCCGCACGTCCGGCTTGGGCTTCCAGAAGCTGATGTTCGGCTCGTTCCAAATCTCCCAAACCACCCGGCGGCCGGCATAGCGACGGGCCGCCGCCGCCGCCCAACGCGCAAACGCCGCAACACTTTCCGGATGCTGCGGCGACGCCACGTCCCGCTGCTCGCGGCCAGTCACCGGATTTCTGCTGGCCACGGTCTCTTCGTAAAGCGGGTTGGAGTAATCGAAGATGTAGATCGCCCGGAGGCCGTGCCGATCCAGATTGGCCGTCAGCTCGTCGTAGGCCGACCAGTCGTATTGGCCGGGTTGCCGTTCGATTCCAGCCCAGCCGAAATCCATGCGCACGAATCGACAGCCGGCAGCCGCCATCAGCTCCAAATCCCGCTCGTGCCCGCGGGTGAAATGAATGTTGACCCCCACACCCTGCGGCAGGACGCCCTCCGGCAGATCCGCCGCCGGCAACGTTTGGGTGCCCAGGCTGGCCGCAAGAACCAGCCCCCCAAAAAAAGTCAGGCGCGACCAAAGCCTCCCCGGGAAAGAAAACCAAACGCCGGCCGCAACGTGTGTTTGCATGTCTAATCTGACGAAAACCCGCCTCCAAAAATTGAGACCCGTTCCGCGCCACTCGCCACTCGCCACTCGCCACTCATCCCTCATCGCTCTCCAAACGCCGCCAGATGTCCCGCGGTGCGCACAAACAGCGTGTTGCCCAGCGCCGCCGGGCTGGCCTGCGTCACTTCTCCCAGATCATTCCGCGCCAACACTTCGAGCATGTCGCCGGCCCGCACGACAATCGCCATGCCGCGCTGGGAAAAAATGTAGATCCGCCCATCCGCTCCGAGCAGGCTCGAGTAATAGGGCCCGATCGCGCCCAACCGTTCCTCCTGATACAGCGGACGGCCGGTCGCGGGATCGAGACACGTCAACATTCCCCCGTCCTTGACGAGATAAAAGCGCCCGCGGTAGAGCAGCGGCGAGCCGACGTAGGGCAGGCCCTTTTTGAATCGCCACAACACGCCGGCGTCGCTGACCCGTCCTTGGGCATCCGGACGGACGGCGAACGCCTGGTTTTCGACCCGGGCGAAGATGGCGGCCATCGATTCCCATTCAGCACGCTCGACAAAGCCATTGCGGTTGCCATCGAGATGTTTGTAGCGCTCCTTGGCCGGCCCGGGCGGCAGCTCCTCGCGTGTCAGCCGTCCGTCCTTGTCGAGATCGCGTTCGGCCAGCACATCGTCGAACTTGGGCATCAGCAAATGCCCGGACCCGAGATCGCCTCCGGTGGTCCAGCTGGCGGCGAGCAGCAATCCATCGCCCGCCACGGGCGATGTGCAGGTGATGCGGGCCAAACCGCTGACCCGCCAGCGTTCGCCACCCGTTGCCGGATCCAACCCTTCGAGCCAAAGCGTTCCCGGCACCACCAAGTCGGTCCCGCCATCGTGAGTCCAGACGATGGGCGTGCCAAAGCCCCGTCGCATCTCGGAGCGCTCCACGCGCCACGCAACCTCGCCCGTGTCCGGACGCAGCGCGACCAAATGGGAGTCGCCGTCCTGATCCAGCAGTTGCACCACGTGGCCTCCGGCCAGAATCGGTGACGAGCTCGCCCCATATTCCGTCTGGGTCAACGTCATCGGTCGTCGCCACAACTCCCGGCCGTCCAGATCACAGGCCACCATTCCGTACGAGCCGAAGTGAACATAGAGCCGCTCGCCGTCAGTGACGGGGGTCGCCGTGGCGGGGTTGCCCAAGGACGAGTGGACCTCCTCCACCTTGGCCGGCCGGACCTCGCGTCGCCACAGTTCCCGGCCGTTCACGCGATCGTAGGCCAGGGTCAGCAGTGCGCCCTCCGCGAAGCCGGTCAGGAAAATGCGCTCCTTCCAAATGACGGGAGAGGAGTTGCCGGAAGGAGTGGACACGCGCCAGGCCACGTTCGTGCCCGGGCCGAAGTGAATCGGAGGACGGGCGTCCTCCGCGGCCACACCCATTCCACCCGGCCCCCGGAACTGCGGCCATTGCGACCCCACGGCCGACCACGACGGAAACGGCGCCAGAACGGTCCCAATAACGGCGACGACAGCGAGCGCAAGGAGGTTCACGCCGCCATCTCAGCATTCCTCCCCTGCCCCGTCGAGCCTTCCAAAGGGCAATGTGCAACTTCCAACTTCCAACTTCCAACTTCCAACTTCCAACTTCGGCTTGGCCTTTGGCCTTCCACTTGTCTCTGGTCAGGGCGCGGGCCATCGCCTAGGGTTCCGGCCGTGAGCGGACCCGATGAGGCGCAACTATTGAGCCGGTGCCTGCAGGGCGACGAGGGTGCCTGGGATGAGTTGTTTGACCGGCATTACGCGCCGGCCACCCGGTTTGTGTTTCAACTGGGGCACGATTTCACGGCCGAAGACGTGGAGGAGATTTGCCAGGAGGTCTTCCTGTCCGTGGTGAAGAACCTGCACACGTTCCAGGGTCAGGCGCAGTTTCAGACGTGGCTGTTCCGCATCGCGGCCAATCGCGCCCGCGACTACCGCCAGCGTCAGCACGCCTCCAAGCGGGGCGGCGGACGGCCGACTCTTTCCCTGCACGCTGAAAACGACGACGAGCGCCCGATTGATCCGGCCAGCCCGCTGCCTTCGCCGGACATGGTCCTGCACGACGGCGAGCAAGCCGCGTTGATCGGCCGCGCCTTGGAGACACTCGGTGGGCCGTGCCAGGAAATCATCGAGCTTCGCTATTTCGCAGATCTGAGTTACGACGAGATCTCTGCCGCGCTCAGCCTGAACCCAAAAACCGTCAGCTCCCGTTTGAGCAAGTGCCTGGACAAGCTGGAGATTGTGGTCCGTTCGAGCTTCGCCCGGGCGGACCATGCCGTCCCCCAACCGGGCCGGGAGAATAAAAGCCACAGTTCCGTCTAATCTCATATGCCGTCCGAGCCGGACAACAAAATGGAGCCTCTGCTGGGGGCGTATGCCGCACGCCGGCGTAACGCCGCCGGGTCGCCAGGCACCATGCCGCCCCACATCCGGCAGGCGTTAAAGTCGGAGGTCCGCCAGCGATTACCGCAAGCGCCAACCGCCGACCGCCGACCGCCCGGCGGGAGCCGCGGATGGTTCGCGGCCCTGGCGGCGATGTGGCCAAGGATTGCCGTGGCCGGCGGGCTGGCCCTCGCGTTGGCCGGCGTCATCTGGTGGGTGAACTCCGGGTGGCTCGGCTCCGACCGACAACCGACCCGCCTGGCCAGCGCACCAGCCGGCCTCGGTCACCCGCCAGCGCAGCCCCCTGCGCCAGCAGGACCACCACCCGCCGTCAATTCGGAACGGTTCACCCGCAAACGCGCCGACGTCGCCACCGCCGACCCAACCCGCGAACTCAAACAAGACCTCGCGGAGCAACCCATGGCGGATGCATCCGCGATTTCCGCGCCCAAAAAACCCGCCCCCATTTCCGCGGCCGCACCGCCGCGCAGCGAGCCCGTCCAGGTTCAAAAAGTCGAGGCCTTCGCGGATGACAAAGTCGCCGCGCCTGCCCGTGTCAACCAATTCAACACCCCGCAACTGGCAGATGCCCAACCCGCCCCTCAGCCACCGGCCGCACCGCCGGCGGCCCCGCTCACCGTACCCCTGCCCGCGACGCCCACGCCTGTTCCAACACCCGTTCCGGCACCCGCCGTGACGCTCCGGCGGAATCAGGAAGAAGAGCGCCTGGCGGCCCCGCTGAAAGTTCAGATCGCGACGACGGGCGGAACGGAGGGCGCTGCGCCCATCGCCACGGCCGGCTTGGCAGCCAACTCGACGGCAGGTCGGCTCTTCACCCTGCAGACACAGTCCCCGTCGGCTCCGGCGCAGTATTTCAGAAATGTCTACGGCGGGACGAGCCCGCCGGAGACCGACCGGCGGGCCACGCCAACCCGCGGGGTCCTCCCGACGCCCAATCCGACGTTGCTGAAAAACCAATCCCAATCCCAACCCCAATCCCAGGTCTCGCTCACTGGCGCGGCGCAAAACAAGGTCAAAGCGCTGAATGCGCCAGGCGTTCTGGCCAACTTCATGATCGAACAGTCCGGGCCCGAGGTGCGGTTTCAGGATCAGGACGGTTCGGTCTACGTCGGCAAGCTGATCGCCGCCGGACCGGACGCCGCCCCGTCGCCCCGTGCGACCTCCACCGCCAACGGCGGGAGAACTCGCTTCGGCCGCGACGCCGCCCGAAACGCGCGTGCCGCCGCCCCGACCGACCAACTGGCGGTTGACGGCTTTGGGTCCGTCGCGAACGACACCAACGCCGTCGCCTTTGAGGCGGTCGGGACCAATGCAACGCTTCAGCAGAACGTGCGGCTGGTCGGGCGTTTTTATTTGGGCGACGCCAACCGCACGGGATTTCAATTCGCTGGCGGCACGACCGCGCCGGCGGCCCCTGCGCAATCCCTCGCCGAGTCGGCCCCGCAGCTCGGCGCGCAACGGCCCGCGCTGCTCGTGCTTTCGAACGCGCCCGCTCGCCTGATCCTCCGTGTCACCGGCCAGGCTGAATTTGGCGGCACCAACTCCATTCCGATCGATGCCGTGCCGGCCCAGCCATAGCCGCCTGGGGCTGTGCAGACGCGGTTGAGGGTCGTTTTGAACGCGGCCCGGGGCCCGATAACCAGGCGGCAGGGAAGGCCGCACTGGAAACACGCTCAGCGCGGCAGGTTCGCGCCCAGCGGCGACGTTCGTCGTTTCTCAACGCGCCGCTTGCAGTTGCCCCTCGACCTGCGCCACCATTCCGTCACCAACCATGGCACGCCTGGCCCGCAAACCACCCGTCGATCGACTTCAGTATGAGCGCGCCCTCTGGGCGTCCGGCTGTTGGCACGTCGCCGGCGTGGACGAAGTCGGGCGCGGCCCGCTCGCCGGCCCCGTCGTTGCCGCCGCCGTCATCCTCCCCCGCGCGTGGATGGACAACGGGATCCCGGACGAGCTCGTCGGGATGAATGATTCAAAGCAGCTGACCGAAGCGCAGCGCGAAAACTACTATGAGCTGCTGCGCCACCGACCGGACGTGGTCTGGAATCTGGCCCAGCTGGAGGCGGACGTCATCGATCGGATCAACATCCTGCGGGCGACCCACGCCGCCATGAACGCCGCCCTCGCCGGGCTCCCGGCGCCGCCGCAACACGTTTTGATCGACGGCCTGGCCGTCGCGAGCGTCACGTATCCGCAGACCGCGCTGGTGAAAGGGGACGCCCGCAGCTACTCGATCGCTGCCGCCAGCATCATCGCCAAGGTCACCCGCGATCGTCTGATGCACGACCATCATCAGACGTGGCCCCAATACGGCTTCGCGTCGCACAAGGGTTATTCCACCGAGGAACACCTCCAGGCCATCGCCCTGCACGGCCCGTGCCCGATCCACCGCCTCACCTTTTCCCCCCTCAAGCCGCAGCAGATCGACCTGCTCTGACCCCGCTTCGCAGGGCCATCGCACCACCACCACCCGCCACCGGCCCTCCCGCCCCATGATCGACCAGGCCGTTCGCTCGTTGCAGGCGCTCTGGAGGCGGCTGCGCCCCCGGCCCGCCTCCGACGAGCCGGAGCATTTGCGCCGCGGACGCCTCGGCGAAACCGAGGCGCGCCGCCACCTGCAATGCCAGGGGCTCAAATTCCTCGTCGCCAACTTCCGATCCCGCCGGGCCGAGATCGACCTCATCTTCCGTGACCAGGATTGCCTGGTCTTTATCGAGGTCAAAACCCGGTCGAACGAGGAGTGGTCCCGGCCCGCAGCCGCGGTAACGCGCGACAAAAAGCGCCGCCTGACCAAGGCCGCATTGGATTATCTCCGCCTGTTGAATTATCCACCGGTCAAACTCCGGTTCGATATCGTGGAAGTGCTCCTCGGCCCGGAAGGCGTCCGCGAAGTCCGCCACCTGCCGAACGCATTCCCCATGTCCAAACCGCACCGCTACGGCTGAGCGCCCGCGGATGCCTCAGGAAGAACCACGGCCGTCCACGGGCCTCGCCGTCACCGCCCGTCACTCCTTCCGCAACGTCTCGATCCAGCGCGCGATGGCGTCCTTGTTCGGCGAGATGCCCGACAAACGTTCGAGGTGCCGGATGGCCGCCTCGCGATGGCCGGCCTTTTCCTCCAGCGTGGCCAGGTTTCCGAGCAGCTGCGCGACCAGGAAGAAGTTGGGAGATTCCTTGGCAAATTCCCGCTCGTTCCACGTTTTGAGGGCCAGCTCCCACACCGTGCGCGCCCGCGCCTCGTCCTTGCGATCCTCGGACAATACCCGCCCCAGCTCGAGGAGCAGCTCCGGATCTCCCGGCACCTCGCGGAGCCCGTCGCGCAGAAGCCGCTCGGCCTGATCGACCTGCTGCAATGACGTCCGCAGCCAGAAGGCCGCCACCGTATAGGTCTGCACCCGCTTCGGATCCAGCTCCAGCGACAGCTTCAACCACGGGAGAATCTCCCGCTCATCCACATGCCGACCCCGGTTCAGTCCCTCGGCCTCTCCTGATTCATGGCCCCCGTCTCCATGAGCGTCGTGCGCGTCCGCCTGGCCGCCCGCATCGGAAGCCCCCGGGTGGCCGGGATGACCGTGGTGATCGTGATGTTCGTGCCCGGCTTCGTCCTCGTCGGTTTGCCCAACCTCGCCAAGGTGGGTATGCCGCGACGGGAAAAAATTCCGGCTGAACGCGTCGATCCAATCGAGCGGCCGGCCAAGAAAATCGAGTTCCTTCTCGTCTTCCGCTCCCTCGTGCCCCTGCTCGGCGATGTGGGCCTGTCCGTAGCCGTCCTTTCGATCGTAGATGGTCGGATAGTAGCCGTTGTGGAAGTAGGCATCGGCCTTGAAGAAGAAATGCCGGGCGAAAAGTTGCCGGCTGTCCCCCAGCGCCACCTGGATCAAGTTGTCCGTGCGGGTCCGTCCGCCTTCCCACGACTGATGCCAGGGCTCGAGCGTCGTGGCCAGCGAGAAGGCCACCACGAGGAGGAGCAGGATGGACAGGAGGTAGGGAGCGACTCGAGTCTTCATGGCCGCGGAGAGTCCGGCTTGGTCACTGGAGCGGGCGGCGGCGGAAGACGAGGCAGGCCGCCGTGAGAAACAACGTCATGTAAACCACTGCATAGGCCGCCGCGCCGGCGAACACCCGCCAGGCGACGGCGCTCCAGCCATGCACGATAAGATCACGCAGGTCGAACAACTCCAGATGGGGCAGGACATAATACACGCCGTAGAGCAAGGACTGCCCGGGCTCGTCCAGGCGGACAGCCACCTTGTTGAGGTGACGGCCGACGAGCAGGATGCCCGTGGTGACGACGAGGACGATGGTCACCGTGGACGAGGGCGCGGCCAGGACGAGGGATCCGAGAATGGTCAAGGCGCAGACGATGCCGAGCATGAGCCAGTGGAGCGTCACGGCCTGCGCGTAGTTCACGAGCGGCCAGTCGTGCTCGCGCCAGCCGGCGACCAGGCCGAAAAACGAATAGAAGAGGGCCAGCGCGATCCCCGTGGCCAGCCAGCAGCCGGCAAACTTGCCGAGCAGCAGCTGGCTGCGGGTGATGGGCTTGGCCAGGAGCGGAAACAAGGTGCGATGCTCGCGCTCCGCCGGGATCTGGCGGGCCGTCGTGGCCACGGCGATGACGAGGGACGAAACCCAGATGAGGAAGAGACAAATCTCCTTGAGATACCGCCCGACGTTCTCCTGCTGGAAGAAATTGACCGAGCCCATGACCAGCGTGATCAGGGCGGTCAACACGAAGAGCACGTAGAAGTCCTTTCGGCGGTAGAGCTCCCGAATGACGATGGACGCCACGGCCCGGATATTGCCGAGCGCGCTGGGCCGGGCGGCGGCGAGGGTATCAGGCCGCGTGGGGGAGGCCGGGAGCGGAGGATGGGCGATGGTTGCCATGGTAGCCGACGATGCGGAGGAAAACCTGTTCGAGATTCGGTTGTTGGTAGGCGGCGACGAGGTGCGGAACGGTGCCCTCGGCCTGCAGCACGCCCTGGTTGAGGATGGCGACGCGATCGCAGATTGTTTCGACCTCGCCGAGCTCGTGGGAACTGAAGAACACCGTCTTTCCTTCGCCCTTCAAGCGTTCGATGATCTCGCGAACCTTCATGCGGCCGAGCGGATCAAGTCCGCTCGTGGGCTCGTCGAGAATCAGGAGGTCCGGGTCGTTGATGAGGGCCTGGGCCAGGCCGACCCGTTGCTGCATCCCCTTGGAGTACGTCTTGAGCTGGCGTTTGCGGGCGTGTTCCAACTCCACCAACTTCAGCGCAGCATCAATGCGACGCCCCAGTTCGCCGCGCGGAATTTGGAAAATCCGGCCATAGAACCGCAGAATCTCCTCCGCGGTCAGAAATTTGTAGTAGTAGGTCTGTTCCGGCAGGTAGCCGATGCGCTGCCGGGCGATCGGCTCCGCCACGTCGACCCCGAAAATCCGCGCGCAGCCGGCCGTCGGGTGGACGAAGCCCAGCAGCACGTTCATCGTCGTGGTCTTGCCCGCTCCGTTTGGGCCAAGAAAGCCGAACACTTCGCCCTGGCGGACCGAGAGGTTCAAGCCGGCCAGAGCCCGCTTCCCAGGCTGGCCCAGCTCGCGCGTGCGGTATTCCACGCGCAATCCTTCCGTTTGCAATACAATGTCACTCATGGGCACCCCGGAGCCGCCCCACGCGCCACAGTTCGGCCATCCTTCCGTCAACGGTCGACCCTCAGCCCGCGGCCCGGCACCCCAGCATATCGGGCTACGCCCCGAACACTTTAGCCGGGCGGGGAAATTCGCCGCGCCCCGGCCGGGAGAATTTTTGTAATCCGAGGGGCTTGACGGCACTCCGGGTTTTGCCTACTGGGATCCGCGCATGAGCACTGTTGAAAAGCACCATTTCCAGGCCGAGACCGAGCGACTGCTCGAGATCGTCATCCACTCCCTTTACACCGACAGGGAAATCTTCGTCCGCGAGCTGATTTCCAACGCCGCCGATGCGTGCGAGAAGCTCCGCTTCCTCCAGTCCTCCGGCGAAGCCATCCTTCAGCCCGAATTGGCCCCGGCGATCAGCCTGACAGCCGACGAGACGGCCGCCACCCTGACGATCACGGACACCGGTGTCGGCATGTCCCGGGGCGAGCTGGTCGAAAACCTGGGCACGATCGCGCACAGCGGGACCAAGGCATTTCTCAAACAACTGGCGGAGGACAAGCGGGCTGACGCGAAGCTCATCGGCCAGTTCGGGGTCGGGTTCTATTCGGCCTTCATGGCGGCCAGCAAGGTCGAGGTCTTCTCCCGCTCCGCCCGCGTCGACGAGACCGGCTGCCATTGGACCAGCACCGGCGCCGGCGGCTACGAGATCGAGCCGGCCAACGATCTTCCTCGCGGCACCCGCATCGTCCTCCACCTGAAAGACGACGCCAAGGAGTTCGCCGGAAAGTTCCGCCTCGAGCAGGTCGTCAGGCGTTACTCCAACTTTGTTCCCGTCCCCATCGAGCTCAATGGCGAGCGCCAAAACAAAATCCAGGCCATCTGGTCCCGGAACAAGAACGAGATCACGGACGCGGAGTATAACGAGTTCTATCATTATCTCGGGCACGACACCGACGATCCGATGCTGCGCCTGCACTTCGCGGCGGACGCGCCCCTCGCCATCCAGGCCCTCGTCTTCGTGCCCGCCAAAAATTTCGAGGTGATGGGCCTCGGCCGCACCGAGTCCGAGGTCAACCTCCACTGCCGCAAGGTCCTCATTCAGTCGCACGCCAAGGGCCTCTTCCCGGAATGGCTCCGCTTCCTCAAGGGCGTCGTCGACAGCGAGGACCTGCCCCTCAACATCTCGCGCGAGACAATGCAGGACACCGCGCTGATGCAGAAACTCAACCGCGTCATCACCGGGCGCTTTCTGAAATTCCTCGACGAGCAGGCCACCAAGGATGCCACCGTCTACGAAAAGTTTTACGCGCAATACAACCGCTTTCTCAAGGAAGGCGTGGTCACCGACTTCACCCACAAGGATGCCCTCGGCAAGCTGCTGCGCTACGAGTCGTCCGCCCTCGAGAAAGGCAAGCTGACCAGCCTCGCTGAATACGTCCAGCGCCTGCAGCCCGACCAGAAGGAGATCTATTTCCTCGTCGCGCCCAACCGCGAATCCGCCGAGTCCAGCCCCTACTACGAGGTCTTCAAGGCGAACGGCCTCGAGGTGCTCTTCGCCTTCGACCCGTGGGACGAGCTCGTCATGGAACATCTCCACGAGTTCGATGGCAAAACCATCCGCGGCGCCGAAAAGGCGGAGCTCAAGGTGACCAACCCGGTCACCGCCGAGTCGAAGCTGACCGACGAGCAGGCCACCGCCCTGGCCGCCTGGCTCAAGGAATCGCTCGGCGCCAAGGTCCAGGCCGTGCGCCCCTCCGGCCGCCTGGTCGGAAGCCCGGCAGTGATCCTCGACACCGATCCTTTCAGCGCCACGATGCGGCGCATGGCGCGCGCCGCGCGGCCGAATGAGCCGCGCCCCGAGCCCAAGCTCGACTTCGAGATCAACCCGGCCCACCCCATCATCACCCGGCTCGAAGCCATGCGTCAGGCCAACCCGGACCTCGCGGCCCAGGTCGCCGGACAGCTCTTCGACAACGCCCGCGTCGCCGCCGGCCTGCTTGAGGATCCACGCGAGATGATCGGCCGCCTCAACCAGCTCATCGAGAAATTGCTGCTGAAGCCATAACCTGGCACCGAGAGTTCCCCGCCATATTCAAGCCCGGCGGTCCCAGTCCAACGAGGACCGGCCTGCGAACGACCCCCGGCGGTTCGTGCGAACGATTTTTTTGCCGCCCATCTTTTTGCCAAATTCTCTCCGTAGTCGCTGGAATTCTCGTCCGCCCCCGTGCTTCCCGCACCCGAGCCGGAAATACCAAAGGCAGAAAGATGCCTGGCAAAAAGATTGGAGTGGAAGTTCCTACCTTTTCGAATGCTCGCTTAGCTGATTTCCAGCAGCCCCGTAACGACATTGCCGTGAATGTCCGTCAGCCGATAATCGCGGCCCTGGTGGCGATACGTCAGCCGGGTGTGATCCAAGCCCAGCAGGTGCAACATCGTCGCGTTCAAATCATGGATGTGCACCGGATCGCGCACGATGTTGTAGGAAAAATCGTCCGTCTCGCCGTAGGTCAACCCACCCTGCACCCCTGCCCCCGCCATCCAGACGCTGAAGCAGCGCGGATGATGGTCGCGCCCATAGTTGTCCCGCGTCAGTCGTCCCTGGGAATATACCGTCCGGCCGAACTCGCCACCCCAGATGACCAGGGTGTCGTCCAGCAAGCCGCGCGCCTGGAGATCGGTGAGCAGCGCCGCGCTGGGCTGATCCGTGTCGCGACACTGGCTCTGGATGCCGGACGGCAGATTGTCATGCTGATCCCATCCGCGATGATAAAGCTGGATGAAGCGCACCCCGCGTTCCGCGAGCCGCCGGGCCAGCAGGCAGTTGGCGGCGAACGATCCCGGCTTGCGTGACTCGGGACCGTACAACTCAAAGACGCCGGCCGGTTCCTTCGAAAGATCGGCCAGCTCCGGCACCGCCGTCTGCATGCGGAACGCCATCTCATATTGATCGATGCGCGCCAGGGTCTGCGGGTCGTGCCACTCCGCCGCCTTCATCCGGTTCAAGGTCGCCAGATCATCAAGCATGGCCCGACGCTGCGCCGGGGCCAACCCCGGCGGATCCGAAAGAAAGAGGACGGGATCGCGGCCAGCGCTGAAGCGCACGCCCTGATAGCGGGGGGGCAAGAATCCGGCGCCCCACATCCGCTCATGCAATGGCTGAGCGTTGGTCGGCCCGCTCGGCCGGGAGATCATCACCACGAACGCCGGCAGGTTCTGATTTTCCGAGCCAAGTCCATAGGAGAGCCAGGCCCCAAATGACGGGCGCCCGGCCAGCGTGTGGCCGGTCTGAAGCAGGGTCATGGCCGGGTCATGATTGATCGCCTCCGTGAACATCGAGCGAACGAGGCACAGCTTGTCGGCATGCCGGCTGGTGAACGGCAACAGATCGCTGAGCCACATCCCGGACCGGCCGTGTTGACGGAACGGATACGCCGAAGGCGCGATCGGCAGACGGGCCTGTCCCGAAGTCATGCCCGTCAGGCGTTGCCCTCCGCGCACCGAAGACGGCAGATCCTGATCGAATCGCGCGCGAAGGTCCGGCTTGGCGTCGAACAGTTCCAGCTGGGACGGAGCGCCGGCTTGGGTGAGATAGATGACCCGTCTGGCTCGGGCCGGAAAATGAGGCCCGCCCATGCCGCTCTCCTTCGTCCCGGGCCGCATTGCGGCCGCCGCCCATCCGCTGACCGGACCGGCCAGTGACGCCAGAGCCGCGGCTCCCAGGCCCAGCGACGCGCTCCCGAGAAACTGGCGTCGGGCGATCGAACTCCAGTCATGTTCGTTCATGATGGCGGATGCCGCAGGTTCATTCCTTCATTCCTTCATGACGAGCTCATCCAGGTTGAGCACGGTGCTGGCCACCATCGTGGCCGCAGCCAGCTCGGCGGCGTCCAGGTTCGGGTCGGGTCTGCTCGCGCCCACTTTGATCAGGAGTTCAGCGCGGGCGCGGTCCCGGGAAAATTCCAGCAGCGAACGCCCCCACGCGGCTTTCAGGACTGCCAGCTCCCGGTCGCGCGGAGCCCGGCCGGCCACCCAACGAAACATCCGCGTCAGGCGCCGGGAGATGGTGTCACTCGCAGTCTTCGATGGCGCCGCAGTTTCGGTCCAGGCCCGCTCCGCGAGACGGCGTGCGGCTTCCACGTACGTCGGGTCGTTCATCAGGTTCAACGCCTGCAACGGCGTGTTCGTGCGGGGCCGTCTCACGGTGCAGGCTTCGCGAAACGGGGCGTCAAAGACCAGCAGCGCCGGGTTCGGCACCGAGCGTTTCCAGTAAGTATAAAGGCTGCGCCGGTAGAGCTCGTCGCCTTTGCCCTGCACATACGTGCTCGGGCCCGTGCCGGCGACGACCTGCTCGTACAAGCCGGGCGGATGATACGGGCGAACCGAGGGCCCGCCGATTTTGGGGACCAGCAAGCCGCTGGCCGCCAGGGCCTGGTCGCGAATGAATTCCGCCGGCAGCCGGACGCGCGGCGCGCGCGCCAGCAGACGGTTCTCCGGATCCCGCTCCTGGAGAACGGCGGTCAGCTTCGAGCTTTGTCGATAGGTCGAACTGGTCACCAACATCCGCAGCAGCGCCTGCACATCCCAGCCCGACTCCACAAATTCAACCGCCAACCAGTCGAGCAGTTCCGGGTGGCTCGGTCGCTCGCCCTGGGTGCCAAAGTCCTCCGCCGTCCGCACCAATCCCGTGCCGAACACCATCTGCCAATACCGGTTCACCGTCACCCGCGCCGTTAGCGGATTATCCTTCGCCACCAGCCAACGGGCGAGGCCAAGCCGGTTGGTCGGCCACCTTCCCTCCATCGGTGGCAACGTCTCCGGCGTGTGCGCGAAAACGCGTTCCCCATTTCGATCGTAGGCGCCCCGCACCAATACATGGGTCGGCCGCGGCGTTTCCATCTCCTGCATGACCAGCGTCGTCGGAATTTCCAGATCGACCTTGTCGATCTCGCGCGGAATGGCCGCCAACCGGGCAGACAACCTCGCCCCGTTGGTGTTGATCGGCACCCGGCCATCCCAGCTGGGCCCAGCCGCCTCGAGGTCTCGGCGCAGGCGTCCCAGCTCCCGCTTCGTCTCCGCCAGCTCGCCCCTGAGGCGTTCCCGTCGAGCCTCGAGCTCCGGGGCGGGAAGCTGCAGCATGGGCGGGTTGTTCCGCCGGATGTTGGCCCCGTAATCCCCCACGCCTTTCTCAGACACGTTGTTAAAAAAAGCGAAGAGCCCGTAGTAATCCCGCTGGGTAAACGGATCGAACTTGTGATCATGGCAGCGGGCACACGTGAACGTCTGCCCCAGCCACACCGTCGCGGTCGTCTCCACCCGATCGGCGCAATACTCCGCCAGGAATTCCTCCGGAATGATTCCGCCCTCCTCGTTCATCATCTGGTTGCGGTGAAACCCCGTCGCGATCCGCTGCTCGATCGTCGCCCGCGGCAGGAGATCGCCGGCGATTTGTTCCACCGTGAACTGGTCGTAGGAAAGATTCCGGTTGAACGCGCCGATCACCCAGTCCCGCCAGGCATACATCTCCCGGTCGCGATCCACCTGATACCCGTTGGAGTCGGCAAAGCGCGCCGCATCGAGCCAGTCCACGGCCAGGCGCTCACCGTAATGCGGCGACTGGAGCAACCGGTCCACCACTCGCTCGTAGGCGCTGGCCGATCGATCCGCAAGAAAGGCGTCCGCGTCTTCGGGCGTGGGCGGCAGGCCGGTCAGATCCAGCGAAACCCGCCGGAGCAACGTGGCTCGATCCGCCTCCGGCGATGGCTTCAAGCCCTCGGCTTCCAGGCGGCTGAGAATGAAAAAGTCGAGCGGCCGCCGCGGCCATCGCCTGCGGGCCACCGAGGGCAGCGGCGCACGTTGCGGAGGTGTGAATGCCCAGTGCGCCTCATCCGCGGCTCCAGCCGCGATCCAGCGTTTCAACACTTCCTTTTGCTCCGCGGTCAGCGCTCGCGACGATTCTTTCGGAGGCATCACTTCGTCGGGATCGGCCGCGTGGATGCGCGCCATCATCGCGCTTAGCTCCGGATGCCCGGGCACGATGGCCGCCCGACCCGACTTGGCCGGGGTCAACGCCGCAGTCCGCACATCCAGCCGCAGGCCCCCCTTCCGATGGCTCGCGTCAGGTCCATGGCACGCAAAGCAGTTGTCCGCCAGGATTGGGCGAACGTCACGGTTGAAACGGGGCGCCTCCCGGCCGGCGACGCCGGCGGCTCGAGCCGGCCAGAGCAGGCCGATTGCCATCCACGCTGCAAGAACCAAACCAGCACCAGCCCGCAGGGACCCTCCGTGGACGATGCCAGCATCCCGCCAGACGCGCTCGTCATTTCGAAAACGTCGGCACCATTCAAGGGAGCTGCCTGATCGAACATTAATCACGAGCGGGTTGATGGCCGTTGACCATAGGAAGCGCCTCGCGCCCGAACAAGGAAAAGAACCGCTTTGGCTCTGGCCCTGGTGCGTCCCGGAGAGGTCGCTGACACTTCGTCCGTTCCCCCGGACCTCGGGCTTCTAGCCCGCCGCGATCAAATCGTCCGCCACTCGCGGGACCTGCCCAGCCGCGATGGCGGCTTCGGCCGCTGCGGGTGGCAGACCCGCGGCCCGTGCCGAGAACTTCGAGCTGCACGGCATTGACCCAAACCAGCCAACCAATGGCCACATCCGATGAAAATGCGCATTTGTCAGCCGGTGCGCCATTCGCCAATTTAGCGCCATGCACATTCGGCACCTGAAGATGACGTGGACCGAGGAGGCGTCATGACCGGAAAAATTCGGGCTCTGCTGACCATTGCGGCCTTCTTGATCCTGGACGGACTCGCTGGTGCGCACGCTCGAGCTGCGGAGGAGCGCGACCAGCCTCGAAGCGGAGTGGCGCCCTTTCGTGTCCTGGTCTTCTCCAAGACCACGCTTTACCGCCATGCCTCCATCACCAACGGAGTTGCCGCGATTCGCGAGCTCGGCTCGGAGCATGGCTTTGCCGTGGACGCGACGGAGGATTCGGGAGTGTTCACAGTGGAAAATCTGCGCCGGTATCAGTCCGTCGTTTTTCTGAGCACCTCGGGCGACGTATTGGACGAGCCGCAGCAGGAGGCGTTTCGGGCCTATCTGAACGGAGGTGGTGGCCTGGCGGGGATACACGCCGCGGTGGCGGGCAAGGTGGCAACCGAAGGCCTGTGGCCTTGGTATGTCGAAACCTTCTGCACGGAATTCGACAACCACAAAGCCATCGAGAAGGCGACCGTCGTCATCGAGGACCGCACGAACGCATCCACGGCGCACCTCCCAGACAACTGGTCGCGCAGGGATGAGTGGTACAATTTCAGCGCCAGCCCGCGCGGACGCGTTCACGTCCTGGCCCGGCTGGACGAGAGCACATTTCATGGCGGGACGATGGGCGCCGATCATCCGGTGGCCTGGTGCCGACGCGTCGGAGCGGGACGCCTATGGTACACCGCGCTTGGGCACACCGAGGAAAGCTACCGCGAGCCTCTCTTTCTTCAGCATCTCCTCGGAGGCATCGAGATCGCCGCTGGCGCGAAGCGCGCGGAGTTTGCTCCGTAGGGCACGGCGGAAGGCCGGCGTCATGGAGACGAACGAGGATTGACCGGCGGGAGATGAGTCGGGGACTGCTGCAAGTCGCTTGCAAAAGTCCGCCTTGCCAGGAAGGGCCCGGGACGACTTTACTCTGGGGTAGCGTGTCGAAGGATCAATGGCCAACGCCGTTTGTTCGCCGGGATTACTCCGGGTTCGTCAGCGTCGTCCTGATTCTGGGACTGCTGGCGCTGCAATTGGCTGCCGCCAGCACCTGCGTCCATGAACGCGTCTGCCCGGACGCCGCGGCATCCGATCACCACTGCGCCATCACCGAATTTGCAGCCGGCCAGATTCTGACCGGGCCGATTCCCGATCTGGTCAACGCGCCGCCGGTGGTCCCCTTCGGCATCATCCCCGAGCCAGCCCGACCCAACAGTCTCTTCCCGCCTCTTCTTCCGTTCGACCGCGGGCCGCCGTGCTCGGTGTCGGGGCCTTGATCAGGCCCCGAACACTGCCGGGCCCGATCCGCGACGGGCGCACCCGCCCATGAGCGGGAGAGGGCCTCGCCGCCGAGCCAAGCCATCCGCGGGGGAGCGAACCATTCCCTTCCCTGCCGACGACCTGCCCGCCACCGCCCGGCGCCACCCCACGTGCTTCCGCACGGCATATTCCGGATTGGATTCAGTCCGGGATCTTACGTCGGACCCCGTTCCGGGCGGTCACCTCCGTCCCGGATGACCCAGATCGGATAATTATCAATCGCATCACGCTGCGCCAGGCCGGCGCAGATTCGATTGCCATTCAAATTCAAAATGCCCCCGCATCGGCGCTGTCCGCCATCTGGCTTTACGCTCATCGAACTGCTGGTGGTCATAGCGATCCTGGCCATTCTGGCCGGCCTGCTCCTGCCTGCCCTGGGCGGCGCCAAAACTCGGGCCCAGCAGGCCGCCTGCCTGTCGAACCTCCGGCAGATCGGGATCGGGCTGCGCCTCTACGCCGACGAGAACGACGGCTGGCTGCCCACCACCACCCACGGTGCCGGAACCAACCACTCATGGATTTACCAACTCGCGCCCCAGCTCGGCAACGTCGATCGCATCCGCGCCTGCCCGGCGGATCCCCTGGCGGACGAGCGCCTCGCCGCGCAGGCCACCAGCTACATCATGAATGAGTACACGTCGGTCGACGCCGTTGACCCGTTCGGCCAGGTGGACCCGGCGGACACCTTTCGCAAGCTGGATGCGCTCAAGAATCCCGCCGAGACCATCACCATTTTCGAATGCGCCAACGCCCTCTCACCAAGTGTGTTCAATGATCACACCCACTCGCGCAACTGGGGAGCCGGCTGGAGCGCAGTGACGCACGACATCCAGCCGGACCGCCATCGGCCCGGCGGCGTCCGCCCTCCGTTTGCCTCCGGAACCGCCAATTACCTGCACGCCGACGCCCACGCCGAACGGCGGCCAGCAGCCGAGCTGAAACGCCGCATCGACCAAGGCGACAACTTCTCCCGCCCACCCCAATGAAACCCCGTCCCCACCCGATGAAAACTCCTGTTCTCCCAATCCTGACGCTGGCCCTCACCGCCCTGGTGTGGAGCACCACCGGCCAGACCGCCCGGGCCCAACCCTACGGCCTCCTGACCCGCGAACACGTGGACCTGCGCATTCTTTACAGCCCGACCGCGCCCGAGCCGCTGGGCCTGGTCATGCGCGACGAGGATCGCGGGGTCAATCATGCCGCCACCAATGTGATGCTCGTCGCACGGGATTCCTCCCGCCTGACTCTGCCCGGCGGCACGCCATTCGGTGATGCAGGGCAGCCATTCTGGATCCTGCCGCAGTCGCAGAATGTCAATCTTCTCTACCTCGGTGTCTCCGCGGAAGGGATCGCCGCGGGGGATTTCTCCAGCCCGCTCTCGATTCGCCTGAAGCGAATGCAAGCCCCGCCCAACAGCTACTTCATCGTTTGGCAGGCGGTCGGGCCCGGCCAGTTCAACATTCGAATCAACACGCGCGACGGGCTTGGCGCCAACGACGCGTTCACGCCGCTGCTCGGCAGCCACGAACATTTTAACTGGGGGTTTTCGTCAACCGGCGTTTTCTGCCTGACCTTCCAGGTCTCCGGCCAACGGCCGGGCGAGACCAGGACCATCGAAAGCCGCGAATTCACCTTCGGCTTCCACGTGCAACCCCTGCCCGTCGCCACCAACTTCCTCACGTGGCAAAAGTACTTCTGGCCACCCGGCTACGACCCGCGCGTGGCCGGCCCGGGCGCCGATCCCGACGGCGACTCGCTGGACAACCTTCACGAGTACGCCTTCGGCTCGAATCCAACAAACGGAACCGAAACCGCCGTGCGGCCCTTTCTCTCGTTCGAGATGTTCGAGGGCGAGCGCTTCGCAACATGGACCTATCCCCGCAACGAAAACGCGCTCGACCTGGAGTATCTCGCCGAGACCTCGACCCTCCTGGGAGTCGACGCCGCGTGGCTGCCGCTCAACCAACTCCGGGTCACCCCCGGGGCGTTTCCCGGCAGCAATGCGGTCACCACCCGCGCCCCCGACCCGGCCCGACTCGCCGGCGGACGGTTCTTCCGCCTGCGTCTGCAATCACCCGCGGCACGACCATGAAACCCTCCTCCACCGCGCTCCCGTTGAGCGGAGTTTGCGACGCGCCCGTTGCAGCCGCGCCTGATCTCCATCATCCGGGCCCGTCCCAACGGCTGCAGTGGGCGCTCTCTGCCTGCGGACGAACCGGCATCCGCATGACGCCCAACCGGCGTCGCGTCATCGAGGTCCTGGCCGCGGAGTCCACTCCAATCAACCTGGACTCCATCACCCACACCGACCCGCTGCGAGGCCAGTGTGACGCGACCACGGTCTACCGCACCCTGATGCTGCTCGCCGAAGCCGGCGTCCTTCGCCAGATCAATCTTCGCAGCAAGGCCCGGTTCTTTGTCCTCAACATGCCCGGTGAAAATCACGATCATCTCGTATGCCGGCGCTGCGGCGCCGTCGTCTGCCTGCCCGGGCTCGAAGCGCTGCGCGCCCTGGCCGCCGAAGTCGCCGCCCTCCACGGCTACGCCGACGTCCGGCACGATCTCGAATTCCACGGACTGTGCCCCACCTGCGAGCGCGCCGTCCGGCACGCGCCCGCTGCCACGAAAATCGCCCGCCGGTAGAGGTCGATTCCGGGCGACGACGAATGAGAACCGCGATCGCAAGCGACTTGCACAGACAAGGTTTGTCCGGACGGACAGGTGTGCGTAAAAGAGAGGAAATGCCGAGCCGTCAATCGATTCACAACCTGAGTCCGATGCGCACCGGCCTTGCCTGGCTCCTCACCGCCATTTGGTGTCTCGCGCTCGCCTGGGCGATGGTGGAATCCGGTCACCACCAGCACCTGGCTTCTCGTGGAAAATCCCGGCCGGCGGATCGGGCGCATCCCCCTCACGCGGCCGCGGGCGTCGGCGCCAGGGCCGATTCCGCCAACCTCCACGGCGCCAGGCCGCAGCCGCACCACACCCCCCGGCCGGCCCGGAACCGCCCGTCCGGCAGCGAGGCTCCGTGCGGAGGCGCGAGCTGTTTCCTCTGTCACCTGGCCAACGGCTCGCTGGACGCGGCGGCTTCTGGCCTCGCGCTCGCCACCCGACCGCAATGGTGCGCGCCACCACCGGCCGACTTGGGTTCTCCGTTCGTTCCCTCCGTGACTCTCAACGCCCATCGGGGGCGCGGCCCGCCTCTTCGGAACGCCTGAGTGGTCGGCCCGTGCGGGCATCGTCGCGGCGCGCAGAGCGGCACGTGCGATGGATGCTCCGGCGAAGAGTGCCTTGCCTGACGTTGGGTGTCTTGGATCCCGCACTTCTTCCGCCTTCGACCTCCCCAGGCTTCCCGACTTCCGCTCCTGGCTTTTGGGTCGCGGTGCCGGCGCTTTTGTCGGCACCAACGGGTTCCCTGGACTGGCCCGGTTCCTTACCGACAGGGCACGACTCCCGGCACCGCGTTCTCCAATCCAATCCAATCCAGTCCAATCGAATCCGATCCGACCACGCTCGTTTGGTCTCCGCCGATGCCGATGATTTGCCCGCCTGCTATCCGGTGCCTGATCGCCCCCGCCCTCGCTCTCGCCGGCGTGGCCGTCGCCGGCGTCTCATTCCCCGCTGAAGCCAATACAAATGTTTTGCGGGTCGTGACCGCGTCCACGGATGTTGCGAGTCTGGCTCGATCCGTCGGCGGGGAGCGCGTCCAGGTTTTCTGCCTGAGCCACGGGCCGGAAGATCCGCACACGTTGGAGATCCGGCCGGGCCAGATTCGAGCGGTGGCCGAGGCCGATCTGTTCATCCAGGTCGGCCTTGGCCTGGAGAACGCGTGGCTGAAGGATTTGTTCGCCGCCATCCCGAACCCGGACCTGAAACCGGGCGGACGTTTCAATCTCAATCTGGGCCGGGGTGTCCGGCCCCTGCAAGTCGCGCTCGGAGTCGGCATCCCCGGCACCTTTCATGAAGAGGGCAATCCGCACTACCTGCTCGACCCGCTGGAAGGGATGAAAGCCGCGCGAACCTTGCGCGATCGATTCGGCCTCCTGCGCCCGCATTGGGCCGGAGAATTCTCCGCCCGGTACGACAGCTTCCGCAAACGCCTGGCCCTGGCGCTGGCCGGGCCGGAGTGCGCCCAAGATCAAGACCTCGAGGAGGTCGTGCAGCAGTTCGAGCAGGCCCCCACTCAACTCGAGCTCAACGCCCTGCTCCAACAGCATCAACTCGGCGGCTGGCTCAAGGCCTTTCTCCCGTACCGCGGCCGCATGGTCATCGGCGATCACGATCTCTGGCCCTATTTCGAGCGGCGCTTCGGACTCAACGTCCTCTATTACCTCGAGCCCAGCCCCGGATCGCCCCCCACCACACGCCACCTCCAGATCGTCGTCGAGGAAATGCACAAACGTCAGATCCATCTCATTCTGACCGCCCCTTATTTCGAACCGCGGCATGCCCGCTTCGTCGCCCACCGCTCCGGCGCCCGGATCCTCCCCATGGCCCACCAGACCGGAGGACGCCACGGCACCGATGACTACGTCGCCATGGTCCGCCACAATGTCGAGCAGGTGCTTCAGGCGCTCCATACCCAACCCGCCACCACAGACCGCACCACCACGCCCGGCTCACCCCCCAAGCCGAAGCCCAACTCGACCGCCGCCCCACAATGAACGCTCCGTCGCTGCTCACCCGCGGCCGCGCCCGATCCCTCCGGGCGCGCGCCATCACTCGGCCCCCGGCCGCTCTCTCTCACCTCCCATGAGTCTCACTGTCTCCGGATCCATCCGTCCAGTTCTCGGCCCCGCCGAGTCCAGCGCTCGCGCGCGCTCAGAACCCGCCGGTTCCACCCCCGCCACCGCCGCGCCCGCCCCGCCGGCGCCCCACTCCATCCCCGACGCCGACGCCCGCCCCATCCTGGCCGTCGAGCAGGTTACACTCGCCTACGGCCGCACCACCGTGCTGCAGAATGTCAACCTCCGGATCGCCCGGGGTGATTTCTGGTGTCTGCTCGGCCCCAACGGCGAAGGCAAAAGCACTCTGCTCAAAGCCCTCCTCGGCGCCATCAAACCCAAGCGCGGAAAAATCCTGCTCCGGCCCGACTTCGCCCGGCGCACCCGGATCGGACTGGTGCCGCAAGAGTCCGAGGTCAATCACGGAATGCCCACCACCGTGCAGGAACTCGTCGCCACCGGCACGCTCGGACTCTCCCTCGATCGCCGGGCCCAGGAGTCGCGCCTCAAGCGCGTGCTCGAAATCATGGGCCTCACCTTGCTGCGCCACCACAGCTTCTGGACGCTCTCCGGCGGCCAGCGCCAGCGCACCCTCGTCGCCCGGGCTCTCATTCGCGATCCGCTCTTGCTCATCGTTGACGAGCCCACCGCCGGCCTCGATCTCGCCGCCGCCACCAACCTGCTCGAGACCATCACGGACCTCAGCCGCCAAAAAGGCATCACCGTGCTCTTCGTGACGCACGATCTCCAGATCGCCGCCCAGCGCGCCTCGCATATCGCCTTCTTTCGCCAGGGCCGCGTGATCGGCGGCCCGATCGACACGGTGTTCACCCCCCGGAATCTCCAGAACACCCTCGGCTTGCCCGTCGAGGTCTGCACGGACGCCACCCAACGCCGGGCCATCCGCATCCTCACCCAGCCCCAGGAGTCCGCGTCATGCTGACCGAATTCCTCAACTCCTGGGCCATGTTCCAGGACAGCTACCTGGCCGCCCTGCTCTGCGGCGCCCTCCTCAGCACCCTCGGCGTCCTCGTCGTCGGACGCAATGAGGTGTTCCTCGCCGCCGCCGTCGCCCAGGCCTCCGTCCTCGGCGTCGCCCTCGCCCTCACGTTTGCCTGGTCACAACCCACCGCCCTCGCCATCGCCTTTTCCATCCTCGCCGCTCTTCTCGCCGGCCGCCGGGAACGCCGCGGCGGCACCCGCCGGGAAGAGGTCACTGCCTGGTTCTTTCTCCTCGCCTCCAGCGTCACTGTTCTCGCCCTGTCCCGCTCACCCGTCGGCATGAAGAACGTCCAGTCGGTCCTCGCCTCCACTGTCCTTGGCGCCACCCGCGCGGACGTTTTTCTCTTCGCCGGCCTCGGCCTCGCTGCCGTCACCGCCATCGCCGCCTCTCGCCGGCAACTGACCTTGCTCATCCTCGATCCCGTCATGGCTGCCGCCGTCGGCGTCAATCTCACGGCCTGGTCCTTCGTGCTCTCCGGCGCCATCGGACTCGCCACCGGGCTCGCCATCCAGTCCACCGGCTTCCTGTTCACGTTCGGCTGCCTCGTGCTCCCCGCCCTCATCGCCAAAAATCTCTGCCGCCGAGTCCAACCCATGTTCCTCGTCGCCCCCAGCCTCGCCCTTTTCGCCATCTTCCTCGGCCTCGTCGTGGCTCACTATTTTGATTTCCCTCCCGGCCAGGTCGTCGTCGCCCTGCTCTGCCTCCTCCTCGCCGTCACTTGGTAACCACCGCACCGTGCCCATATGACTTCCGATCGTTGCCTTCGGTTTTTGCTTTGGTTCGCGAGTTGCAGCGGCTGTTTGCTGCTCGCGCCCACGGCTTTCACCCAGGAGGAAATCCCTCACATCAACGCCGGCGCGGTGAGGCAGGAGATCGGCGCGCCCTTGTTCTTCGTCCAAGGCGACACCTACGAGGCGGATTCCGGCTGGGTGGTGCCTCTGCGTTTCTCGACCAACGGCACCTACGCCGGCTGGTTCCACAATGAGATTGTCTTCGGAGCGCTGCCGGCCACGCCCGGGTTCGGTGGCCCTTATCCAAACGCCGCGCTTCCCGGCACCAAGATCTATCTCGAGGTCACCTCGGTCCTCGGTCCGCCCGGCGGCGTGTTCACGTTCTGGCAAACGCGCTCCAACACGCCGACATTCACCGTCCCCGCCGGCACGCTCGACAGCACCAACCACTGGAAGCTGACCGATGGCTCGGGACGGCCCGGCGCCGATCCCTACGGCCACCGCCACGGACGCCGGTTCGCGGTGAACCAGGCCGGCGCCTACACCGTGGGCTTCACGCTGCGCGATCTCGGCACCAACGGTCCCGGCGCCGGACCCATTCATGCACCCAGCGATCGCTATGTGATGCGCTTTCTGGCGCAACCGGAACCGTTCATCCCTCCGCCCGCGCTCGGCCGCGTCACCATCACAAACGGTCTGTTCCAGTTCCGCCTCGTCAGCGAACCCCATGAGCCCCACGCGCTCGAATGGTCCTCCGACCTCGCCGCCTGGACTTCGCTCGGCACCTTTGTCACCACCAACTCCGTTCAGTCCTTCTCCTTTCCGATCGAGGGAATTCGCGCCGCCCGGTTCTTCCGCGCCGCTCGCCCCTCGCCGTGACCCTTGACCCAACCCAAAAATCCAATGAACAAAATCAGAACCCTCGCCGCGCTGGCTGCCGCGGCTTCCGCCGTCGAAGCAGCCCAAATCACCGGACGCGTCGAACTGGAACCGTTGCAGGTTCCAGGCGCGACGAATGCCTCCTACTCCGCCATCGCCAACAACGGGAGTTTGCTCGGCTACACCGCCGACCACGACGGCAGCAACCTGCGCGGCTTCACCTTCGACGGCACCAACGTCCACCCGCTCCCGTTGCCGCCCGGCAGCACGGACCTGCAACCGTGGAGCTTCAACGCCGCCGGCACCATCGTCGGGGAGCTCGATTACACGAGCGGCTTCATCCTGAACGGCACCAATTTCACCGCGGTCGATTTCCCGGCGGAAGGAGTCACCGAAACTCTCCTCACCGGAATCAACGACGCCGGTTTGACGACCGGAACCGCGTTCGGCGACACCGGCCCGTTCGCCTTCACCCTAACCGGCACGAACTTCGCGCTCCTCCCCATCCCGGGCGCGACGCGCTCGTTCGCGTACGACGTCAATAATCGCGGCGTCATCGTCGGCCAGTACCGGCAGGGCGCCGGCAACACGTACGGGTTCTGGAAACGCGGCACCAACGCCCACGTCGCCCTCGAAGTGCCGGGTGCGGATCGCACCATCGCCTACGGCATCAACAATAATGATGTCATCGTCGGCGCCTACCGCCGCACCAACGAGACAACCTTCCACGGCTTCATTTACGAGTCGGGCTATTACACGCTGTTCGACTACCCCAATTCCACCTGGACCGTTCCCGCGGATCTGAACGACGACGGGGTCATCGTCGGCTACTATCGCGATGCGAACGGCGACACGCGTCCGTTCCAGGCCACTCGCCCGATGCCCAAGGTGCGTTACCGGGTCACGACGGTGGACGTTCCCAACCAGGCGCACACGCTTGCTTACGGCCTGAGCGATCGCGGCGAGATCGTCGGACAATGGTATGGCGCCGGCTTCAGCACCGGCGGTGGCTTCCGCCGCGGCATCGACCTGCAATTCTCCCTCTTCAACCCGCCCCCCGGCTACGACGGCATCACCCCCCAGGCGGTCAACGACGCCGGCGCCATCGTCGGCCAGGCTTACCCCGACGGTTTCATCCTCGAAAACGGCGCCTATCGCATTGCCACCGTCCCCGACCACAGCGAGGTCTTTCTCCGCACCATCAACCGCGACGGCGTCTTCGCCGGCAGCGCCATCGGCGACTTCGGCGACGTTCCCGTCATCGCCTACGACCGCACGAATCTCACCATCGTGCCCCTGCCCGACTCGATCGCCGCCGGAATCACCGCCCTGAGCGACGAGGGCTTGGCTGGCGGCTATCGGCTCCAATCGACGCAGGTGGACGGAACCACGACCAGCTACACCAGCGGCTTCCTCTACGACGGCACCAACACCACCGCCGTCCGCGCGCCCGGCTCCTTCTACACCTCGGTGGATGACATCAACAGCCGCGGTGGCGTCCTCGGCGCCTTCATCGCGCGGACGACAGGCAACCGGCTCCGCAGCTACGTTCTTCAGGATGGCGAGTTCAGCGAGATCGAGCTGATCTTCGACCGTCCCGGCGCCGGCCGCGAAAGCATCAAGACCCGCAACGACGCCGGCGTGCTCGTTGGCTTTTACCGTGACTCGGCCAATGCCTATCACGGATTCTTCGCCACCCGCGAGGACGCGACCCTGACCGATCAACACGCCGATCTGGGCTTTGCCTTCAGCCCCGAAGAAGGCTGGGAACCCCACATCCACAATGAAACCGCCGATGTTGAGTGGGCGCCTGAAGAGGCCATCCTCCAGGTCAACAACGCCGTCCGCCACATCGTGCCGGCCGACCCCACGTTCGCCTTCCTCGGCCAGCCCGGCGCCGATCTCTGGACGCTCGGCCAAACGCAGCAGCCGGACGTGCTCTTCCTCGGCTTCGGCACGGAGGAGATCGCCGAAGGCGCCGTGCGCGACGACCAGTTCAAGCTCACCCTCACCGGCTTCAGCGGCCCGGGCCATTTTTTCCTCTACACCATCGACGGGTTTGGCCAGCCGCACGTGGACATCAACACGGCCGACGGCGTGACGGCTGCGGATCAACGCACGCTGTTCGCCGGCAGTCATCTCCACGTGAACTGGAGCTTCACCGCGCCCGGGGTCTATCGCCTCACGTTCCAGGCCGACGGCCAGCTCGCTGACGGCACGCCGACATCCAGCGGCCCGCGCACGTTCACGTTCCTGGTCATGCCGCCTGCGACGCTCAGCCGCGGCCACACCGACGTCGGGATCGCCTTCGAAAACGGCGCCTTCGATTTGCACGTCCATGACGAGGAAACCGATACCGAATACAGCCCTAACCAGGCCGTCCTCGCCCTTGGCACCGCCGCCGAACAGCCCATCCCTGACTCCGTCGCGTTCTCCTTCCTGGGCCGCCCCGATTATTCCACCTGGATCCTGCCCGCGGTTCAGGACGAACAACTGCTCTTCCTCGGGTTCGGCGCCGAGGAAATCGAGCCCGGCATCTTTGTCGGGGACGCCCTGCGCGTCGAGTTGGTGAGCGTCGCCGGCCCCGGCGCTTTCGCGGTCTACACGCTCGACGGCTTTGGCCAACCAGTCCTGCACCTGAACAGCGGCAACGGCATCGACAGCTCCGACTTCTTCCCCCTCCCAGCCGGCGGCCACAGCCATGTCAACTGGGCGTTCAGCGCCCCCGGCACCTACCGCATCGGGCTCCGCGCCCGTGGCACGCTCGTGGCCGGCGGCGCCGAGGTCGTCAGCGATGTCGCTTTCTACACCTTCACAGTCCCCGCCGCACAACGCACCCAACCGGTCGAGCCCGAACCGCCCACCGTCTTCAATGTGGTCAACCTCGGCACCCTGGGCGGCCCCAGCAGCTTCGCGCTCGATGTGAATGAATCCCGCCAGGTCACCGGCAACGCCCGCTTCACCACCGCCAACTCCCGGCTCCATGCGTTCGTTTGGACCGACAACGCCATGTCCGACCTCGGTTACCTCACCAACGGAACCGAGTTCAGCCGCGGCTACGCCATCAACGACCACGGCGTCGTCGTCGGCGAAAGCGACAATAACGTGTCCAAGGCATTTCTCTGGGACGGCACGAACCTCGTGAACCTCGGCACGCTGGGCGGCGCCAGCGCCGTCGCCCACGACATCAATAACGCCGGCGAAATCGTCGGCGCCTCGTCCAACGGCAGCGCGTCGCGCCCGTTCAAACGGCTTCCCGATGGAACGTTCGTCGACCTCGGCACGCTCCTCGGCACGACCAACTCCTCCGGTCGCGCCTGGGCCATCAATGAATACGGCGTCGCCGTCGGCCTCTCCCGCAACGAAGCCAACACCACTTCCCAAGCCACGCTCTGGCACGGAGGCAGCATCAGCAATCTCGGCTCCCTCGCCGGTGGAACTTTCTTCAGCCAAGCCTACGCCATCAACGATTCCAATGTCGTCGTCGGCTCGTCCGTCGTTGGCAAGGTCAGCCCCACCAGTTCCACCGACTTGAACCACGCCTTCGTCTGGCAGAACGGCGTCATGACGGATCTCGGCGCCCACCCGTCCAACACCAACTTCATTCACAGTGAAGCCAAGGACATCAACAACGCGGGCGAGATCGTGGGCTACACCGCCCGCCTCTTCAGCAGCCCGACGAGCGGCGGCGCCGCCATGCTTTGGAAGGACGGCACGGCTCATGACTTGAACGACCTCATCCCCGCCGGCTCCGGCTGGGTCCTCCAATCCGCCGAAGGCATCAACGACCGCGGCGACATCGTCGGCTACGGTTCCTACCAAGGCCAGACCCGCGCCTTCCTCCTCGTGCGCGCCACCCGCCTGTTCTCCGGCCACACCGATGTCGGAGTCGCTTATGAAGACGACGCCTGGGATCTCCACGTGCATGCCGAGGATCTCGACACCGAGTTCGCCCCCGCCGAAGCGCTGCTCGTCGTCCCGCCCGCCGCCCAGACCACCGTCCCAACCAACCAAGCCTTCGCGTTCCTCGGAACCCCGGGACAGCCCGCCTGGATCCTCCCCCAAACCCAGGACCCACGCCTTCTCTTCCTCGGGTTCGGCTCCGAGGAAATCGGCGGCGGCTTGTTCGCCAACGACTCTCTCACGCTCGCGCTCAAGAGCGTCGAAGGCCCCGGTGTGTTCTCGGTGTTCAGCTTCGACGCGTTCGGCGCGCCCATCGTGCGTTTCAATTCCGGGAACGGGATCGACACCGCCGATCGCCTGAGCCTGCCCACCGGCAGCCACGAGCATGTCGCCTGGGCTTTCAGCGCTCCCGGCCACTACCGCGTCACCTTCGAAGCCTCCGGCATCCTCGCCAACGGCAACATCCCCACCGCCAGCGGGGACATCACTTACTTCTTCGAGGTGCTCCCGATCGAAACCCGCCTGCGCATCACCCGGACCGAATCGGGCACGTCCATCTCGTTCGCGACGCAAGACGGCCTCATCTACCAACTCGAGGGTGCCTCCTCCGTTGGTGGTCCCTGGTCCGACCTTGGCCCCGCCTTCGTCGGAACCGGACGCGCCAAGGAAATCAACGTCGCCACCAGCGATGCTTGGAGGTTCTTCCGTATCCGCGCCACTGCGGCCCTGTGATGTTCCACGGCCAAGATCCCCGCCCGCGCCCTTCCCGGCGCGGGCGGGGACACTGACTTTGCCGTCCCCGTTCCCATGAACCGCCAAGGAGGGCGCGCTCTCCCCCCTTCGCGATGCTTCGGCGGGCACGGCCGCAGCGCGCCGGCGATGCGGACGACCTCACCTTTCTCCGAGTCGGACCACATGAACGGTTGACGACACCCATTCGCCGGCGGACGGCGGAGCGCCCACCCTGCCCTCATCCACTCTCCCATAAACCGGGATCCATTCCTCTGATAGACGGTGACTTATCATCGCTCCGGCAGCTCGAAGTCAGCACGAGCCCGGTTCCTCCCCATGAACCGAAAGGTAGGGCGCGCTCTCCGCAGCGCGCCGCCGTGCGGACGACCGGCGGGCGGCGGAGCGCCCGCCCTGCTATGGGAAGCGTCAAGCGTCCAGTGCTCGAGAAGGGTTTATTTGTTCATTGAGTTGGGGAGTTGGAATCGAGAGCAAACTAGAGGCGAGCCCGAAGGGCTCGCCTTGCCGGGGCCACGAGGTTGCGTGGCCGATGGGGCCTCATCACAGCTTTTGGGGTTGAGAGGGAAGACGTTTTTCCAGCCACGTGTCTCAAGGAGCTGCTGGCTCCTGGCACAACCTGCTATCCGGGTCAGAGCTCTTGGGCTCAGCCCACTTTGACTTGTCCGTTGCGTCAGGCTGGAAAACGAGCGCGCCCAATCTACCGAACGGACCGCTCTTTGCGAGAGCGGACCAAGGGCGGGGGCGGGTCGCGCGCCGTTTTCCTTAATTGTTCTCATCCCCTCAATGGTCGAGGCCTTTTCCTGGTGCGGGGAAGTTTTGGATTAGACCATCTCCCACCCCAGCTTTTGGGCGGTCACCCGACCGGTCTTCCATTTCCATAAATCCACAAACAAGGCCCGGGCATAGGCCACGATGGCTTTTTTGCGCAAGCGTCGGTGCGCCTTGGCCTGCGCACCGAGGATGTGCTGCCACTTCTTGGTCAGCCAGTAATTAGGTTGGTGGCGCGCCATGCGCCAGGCCAACTCCACCAAGGCAGCTCGGAGCCGACGATTGCCAACCTTGGTGATGCTCAGGTCGCTGTGCGACGTGCCGGAGGAACTGACTCCCCCGGTTAAGCCCGAGTAACAACCGGCCTTACGCCAAGAGGGGAAGCGCTGCCAATCGCAGACTTCGGCCTCAATCGTCTCCAGCGTCAAATCCCCAGCCCATTTGGGTTGCTCCAAGCCTTGGCTGCGGCGGTGGGCGACGATCTGCTCGTCGATGCGCTTGAGCTCCTCATTGATGACTTCGATGATCTTGCGGTAAATCTGCAAATGCTCCACCAGCCAGGGCGCCAGCTGGGTCTGATGCATTTTCCAGGCCTTGGGCCGCCACCATTCATTGCTGATGGCCTGCCCCTGGGTCAGGACCAACCCCCGGCCTTGCGAGGCCACGCTCAGGCGCTGGCTTTGCAGCTGTTTGCGTTGCCGCGTCCAGACCCGTCGCTGCTCTTCGGTCACCGTGGGCACGCGCACCACCGAGAAGACCCTCGTATTGCCCGCCACATAACGGTCCAGCCGCCCCGCCAAGCCCAAGGTGTCGGTGTTGTCGTTGTTCACCCGGCGCCCTCGTTCATCCAGGCAGAAGGGGGCCACAACGATGTTTTGGACTCCCAGGTCCGTTAATTGCCGGTGGAGGGCAAACCCGGTGGGGCCCGCCTCGTAGCAGCTGTGCACCTGCTCGGAGTGCAGGACCAACTCCCGCGCCCGCTCCAAATGCGTCGCGGGATCGGCTCGCCGGGGCGGCTTGGGCCGTTGGCTTTCCTCTTGGATGCAGCTGACCACGGTGTGCGCGTGCACGTCCTGGGCCAGCTTGACCAGACCATAACGTTTGGGTTGACCGGCGGTGGATTGCGTGGATTTCTTTAGGTTGTAGTTCATACGGCTGGCAGCGTGTTCCTCGAGTGAGGGCGCCTGCCAGCTTCTTCATGTCATCTACCTACCGCGCTCGGTTCATGGCCCGTGAGCAGGTCCGAATGGAACATGGGGCTTCCCACCAACGAAGTCTGGCTCTGCCCCTCCGGGCGGAAAACGCTGACCCCCAGCGGCGTCAACCTCGCCTAGTCCCGCGCGCAGGGCTTGATCGCCACCAACGGCAGCACCAGCGCGTTCGAGCAGATGACCCACACCCCCGCCGTTTGGGACAATTACTCCTACACCCTGCCATCCGTGTTCGGCGTGCCGGAAACCACGGGCGGCCCCTCCGTTGTCACCCGCGCCCTCTTTTACTTCCCCCACAACCGTCGCCAAAGAAACAACTGGCTCTACCTCGACGGCCAGGTGGAGAACAAACCGCTCTGACCCACCACGCTCATGTTCCACCAAAAACACCGCACCCTCCAGGCCGCGCTCCTCAGCGCCATGATCGCCGCTGTCGTTTCTCCCACCCCGGCCGTCGCCGCCGATCGGCTGCCCGCCAAAACGGGTCTGGGACTACGCGGACGAACTCGGCCTTGAACCCATCCAGCGAACCGCCATGACCGAAGTTCGGCAAAAAATCGAGGCCGCCCGCGCCCGCATCCAGAGCGCCCAGGCCTCGAACACCCCGCCCGACCTCCGCGCTTTCCTCGAATCGCTCAACGAAACCCCGCTCCGTCTGCGCCCGCCGCAAATGCCCGGGGAGCTCGCCCCAAGCGAAGCCAGCGCAAAGCCAGGCCCGGATCCGTCCGGAAACCGCTGAGCCCACTCGCGCGGCCCAGCCGCCCATCATTCGCGGCGGGACTTTTCGCGTGCACCCCGCGCCGGATTGATCTAATCACCTCGCGACATCTCATGAATCTCACGCGTCGCCTCGCCCTCGTCGTGCCCGCCGCCCTTGCGCTCTTCGCCCTGGCCGCGGGGTGTCAACATCCGCGCCCCGGTCCTGCCACCCCGGCCCCCGCCGAGGCGAGCGTCAAGCCCGGCATCAATAGCGAGTATCTCAAGCCGAACCTCAATGTCTCGAACTGGGTCGAGCGGTTCGAGAAGGAAGGCCGGGAGATCTACGACCAGCGGGAAAAGATCTTCGCCGCCGCCAAAATCCGGACCGGATCGATCGTGGCGGACATTGGCGCCGGGACCGGGCTGTTCACGCCCATGCTCGCGGCCGGCGTGGGACCCCGCGGCAAGGTCTACGCCGTGGATATCGTTCCCAATTTTCTCAAGCGGATCGACCAACGCGCCGCCCAGCTCGGGCTGCACAACGTGCAAACCGTCCTCTGCACCGAACGGTCGGTCGAGCTGCCCCCAAACTCCATCGATCTCGCGTTCATCTGCGACGTCTATCATCACTTCGAATACCCCCAACACTCCCTCGCCTCCCTGCACCGTGCCCTGCGAAAGGACGGCGAGGTGTTCCTCATCGATTTCAAACGCATCCCCGGCGTCAGCTCCGACTGGGTCTTGGGCCATGTCCGCGCCAGCCAGGACGTCGTCACCGCCGAGTTCGCAGCCGCCGGCTTCCAGCGGGTCGAGGAGGTGCCCGTCCTGAAGGACAACTACGTCCTGCGCTTTCGCAAAGCTGCGCGCTGAGCCTGTGGCCCGCGCGCCGTCCCCACCGCGGTCCCTCGGCTTCTGGAGCGCCACCGCGCTGGTGATCGCCAGCATGCTCGGCACCGGCGTTTTCGCCACGAGCGGTTTTCTGCTCGCCGACCTCCACTCGCCGTCGCTCGTCATGACCGGCCCAAGGGTCTACGCCAAAATGGCCGCCGATGGATACCTGCCGCGTTCGCTGGCGGCCTGCGGAGGGCCGCCCCGGATCGCGACCCTCTTCCAGTTGGCCCTCGCGCTGGGATTGCTCTGGACCGCGAGCTACCAGAGCCTCCTCACCTTCATCGGCTTCACCCTCAACCTGAGCACCGTGGCCATCGTAACCGGCCTCATTCGCGAACGGCGGCGGGTCGGCCCGTCTCTGCCGGTTCCCGGCTGGCCCTGGATCCCTTGCGCCTTCGTGGCCGCCGTGCTGGGCATGACCCTCTTATCGATCGCCCGGGCCCCCGTCCCGAGCCTGCTCGGCTGCGGCGTGCTGGCGGGCGCGTGGGTGCTCTGGCGCGCCATCGGCACTCCCGCCCCTGCATCCCACCATCGTCCGGATTGACTCGTTCAGGACCTCAGGCGCCCGGGACTTTTGCTCGACCACGACGCGAGCGACGGGCATATCCGTCGCCTGGAGAGTTATCAGGAAAGCTCTAAGGTTTGTCGGCGTGATTCCGATAATGTTCGAGGAGGCGGCGCCCGCGCCGTTTCCCGATCCGCACGACATGAAGGCTCATTCAGGAACACGCTCAGCGACACGACGCCCTTGGTGGCAGCGTGGGCTGGTCCTTATCCTGGTCTTCCATGTCCTGAGCGCGATCGCCTTGCAGGCCGCCCCGGGCTTGCACTCGAGCCTCCATCACGCGCAAGCCGCCGACACGACGGACGACAGCGGCCCCGGCCACAACTGCCTGATCAACCTCCTCCAGGCCGGTTCGCTGGAGACGACGCCAGCCGCCTGCGTGATCGCCTGGAGGATTTCCTCCGAGATCAGGCCCCGTCCGCTGCTTACGTCACCGCTCCTGTCGCCGATCTCCGACCGGCTTTTGCCCGGTCGCGCCCCTCCCGCGCTCGCCTGAGCCAGTCCCATCTGGCCCGCTCCTGATCAAGACCGGCCGCGGAGCATGCTCCGTCGCCGTCCGCCCCTCCGGCGGCAACCTCCATTTCAACCAACCTGGTTCAGGCCGCCTCCCATGCACGAGACTCGGCCAGTGAACCGCAACCCTATGACAAATCATACTCAACCTACCATTCCTCCCGGTTCGGAGCCGATCCTCCGAACCGAGAAACTCCGGGTGGAGTTTCGCTCTCGCGAGCTGGGCCAAGGGGCTAAAGTCGCCCTGCACGGCCTGGATCTCGCGGTTTATCCGGGCGAAGTCTGCGGCTTCCTCGGACCGAACGGCGCCGGCAAGACAACCACGATGAACGTGCTGCTGGGCTTCGCCGAGGCCACAAGCGGCGCCGCCCAGCTCTTTGGCACCGACATTCGCCGGCCGATTGCCCGCCAGCGCATCGGGTATCTCCCTGAACTCACCTACTACTACAAGTTCCTCTCGGCCGAGGAACTTCTCCGTTTCTACGCCCGCATCTTCAAAATCCCCAAGCCGGACCGCGAGCGGCGAATCGACGCCGTGCTCAAGCTGGTCGAACTCGATCACGCCCGCCGGCGGCCCATTCGCACCTACTCCAAAGGCATGCAACAGCGCGCCGGCCTCGCCCAGGCGCTGATCAACAACCCGGACCTCTTGATTCTCGACGAGCCCACCAGCGGCCTCGATCCCATCGGCCGCATGAAGGTCCGCGAAATCATTCACCGCCTCAAATGCGAGGGCAAAACCGTCTTTTTCTCCTCCCACGAAATGGGCGAGGTCGAGACCGTTTGCGACCGCGTCGCCATCCTTCATCAAGGCGAATTGAAGGCGGCCGGCCCGGTCGCCAGCCTGCTGCAGCCGCATGAAACTAACCTGGAACAAGCGTTCCTCCGCATCATCGGATTTAATCTCAACTCTCCCACCCCATGCACATCCTCCTCGCTGTCGCTGGCGTCGTGATCCTCGAACTGATCCGACGCAAGGACGTCTATGTCCTCCTCATTCTCACCGCCCTGGTCACGCTCTTGCTCGGGTCGGTCAATCTGTTCGGCGATGCCAACATCGCCCGCTACCTCAAGGAGATCTGCCTCACGCTCATCTGGATCTCTTCCATCGTCATCGCCGTCACAACCGCCGCGCGCCAGATCCCGGCGGAGAAGGAGAGCCGCACCATCTTCCCGCTGCTCGCCAAACCCGTCACCCGGGCGCAGGTCATGCTGGGCAAATTCGTCGGCTGCTGGACGGCCTGCGCGCTGTCGCTGGCAGTCTTCTACCTGTTCTTCGCGCTGGTGAGCGGAGCGAAGGAGCATCACTGGCCTTGGCTGAGCTACCTGCAGGCCTTCTGGCTGCACGCGATGTTCTGCGGCATCGTCGTCGCGTTAACCCTCCTCGGCTCCGTCGTGCTCGCCGCGCCGTCGTCCACCGTCACGATCGTCGGCGTCGTCGTCGTCGGCATCCTGTTGCTCGGCCGGCATCTCAACAAGGTGGCCGCCCAGGCGGGGGGCCTGGCCGGGGACCTGCTCAACGCCGTGTATTTCGCGATCCCGCACCTCGAATGGTATGACATCCGGGATCTCATCGTGCATAACTGGCCCGCCATCGACTGGCGGGTGATCGCGATCGACACCGTCTATGGCGCCGCGTTCGCCGGCCTCTTCCTGGTTCTGGCCTGCCTCCGGTTCCGGCGGCTCGCCCTCAACTGAAAACCATCGGTCCCGAACACCCTATGAGCCAAACCAACAATCTGGCCTGCCCGGCGCCCCCCCTTTACGAGCGGCCCTGGCTGCAGTTCACCGTGCTGCTGGGCACCGCCTTCATTCTCGCCACACAATTGCACGCGCCAATGTCCGCGTGGCAGTCCCGTCGCGGGGATTCAGACGACGTCCTGGCCAGCCTCCTCGGCGACGGCCGCAAGCTGTTCGCGAATCATGTCTACGTCAAAGCGGACGTATATTTTCACAGCGGGTTCTATCCCACCATCTTCGACAACCGCGAGTCGCACCGCACGGCGCATATGGCCGAGGATGCCGGCGTGACGGAGGGCCGGAACACCGGCGATGAGGAGCATTTTCTCGGGCCGACCCGCGATTGGATCGACGCGCACGGGCGCAAGCACTTTCCGTCGGTGCACACGCATCTGGGCGAGGACAGCCCGGATCAACATCAACATGCCGAGCGCGAGATACTGCCCTGGCTGAAGCTGTCGGCGCGCCTCGACCCGAACAAGGTGGAGACCTACACCGTGGCGGCCTACTGGCTGCGCCGCACGGGCCTCCCGCGGGAAGCCGAGGAGTTTCTGCGGGACGGACTGCGGGCGAATCCTGATCGGCCGGAGCTGCTCTTCGAACTGGGGCGCTCGCGGGCCGACGCGAAGGATTACCCGCGGGCACGACAGCTTTACGAACTGGCCTGGCGCCGCTGGCGCGCGGAGAATGATCCGCGGCCCGCGGAGGCCCGGGACACGTTTCTCGCCAGGCAGATCCTCATGCACGCCGCCGTGGTCGAGGTAAACCACGGCGACCGTGCCCGCGGCCTGCAATGCCTCCAGCTCCTCGTCCACTTCAAGCCGGACCCCGGCGAGGTGCAAAAACGCATCGCCGAAGTCGAGGCCGGACGGACGCTGACCGAACAGGACGAACCTGCACCCTAGGCTCCCGCCCCGGACGGGCGCCGAACTCCGCGGGGCCTGCACCCACGATCCCGCCGCTCGACAAACGGATTGCCCGGGTCGTAACCTCCACCCGAATGCAAGTCGTCAACCGCCCGCTCGTCATTGCCGGCCGCGAGTTCTCGTCCCGCCTGCTGGTCGGGACCGGAAAGTTCTCGGCGCCGGAATCGATGCGGGACGCCCTCGCGGCCAGCGGCACGCAGATCGTGACGGTGGCGTTGCGGCGGGCGGATCTCAGCGGCAAGAAGGATCCGTTCGCCAACATTCTCGAGTTCATCGATCCGGATCGGTATTTGATCCTGCCGAACACGAGCGGCGCAATGAACGCCGACGAGGCGGTTCGCCTCGCCCGACTGGCCGCCGCCGCCGGCCTGCCCAAGTGGGTCAAGCTCGAGATTCACCCCGACCCGCGCTATTTGCTGCCGGACCCGGTCGAGACCTTCCAGGCCGCCCGCCAGCTGGTTCAGGAGGGCTTCACGGTTCTGCCCTACATCAACGCCGATCCCGTCCTCGCCAAACGCCTGCAGGAAATCGGCACGGCCACCGTCATGCCGCTCGGCGCGCCCATTGGATCCAATCGCGGCGTCCAAACCCGCGACCAGATCCGGATCATCGTCGAGCAGGCCACCGTCCCCGTGGTAGTCGACGCCGGCCTCGGCGCACCCAGCCACGCCGCCGAGGCCATGGAACTGGGCGCCGACGCCGTCCTCATCAACACCGCCATCGCCATCGCCGACGATCCCGACCGCATGGCGGTCGCATTTCGCATGGCGATCGAGGCGGGCCGGGCGGCCTATGAAATCGGGCTCGGCCCAACCGGCGACACCGCCAGCGCCACCAGCCCGCTGACCGGCTTCCTCGAGCCCGCAAAATCGCTTCAACCAGAATGAACCCCGTCCCCCACCCAACAACCATCCCGAGCGCGCGCGTCAAGTCTCTCGTGTCCACCGCGCGGGCCCGCCGCGTTCTCGTGGTCGGCGATGTCATGCTGGATCAATTCCTCTGGGGACATGTCGCGCGCATCTCGCCGGAGGCGCCGGTGCCCGTGGTCGATTTCGACCGCGAAAGTTTCATGCCCGGTGGCGCCGCCAACGTCGCGCGCAATCTCTCTGCCCTGGGCGCCTCGACCGAACTTTTCGGGGTCATTGGCAAGGACCACGCCGGCCACCAGCTGAAAGATCTTCTCGCCGCCGAAAATGTCCGCGGCGATGGCCTCGTGCAGACCGGCGACCGCCACACCACAATCAAGACGCGAATCGTCGCCCATCAACAGCAGGTCGTGCGCGTCGACCGCGAAACGCGCGGCGACATCAGCTCAGCCGCCACCCGCCGCCTGCTCGCTGCCCTCGCCCAGCGACTGCCCGAGGCCGACGGCGTCATTGTCGGCGACTACGGCAAGGGCGTCGTCACCCAGGTCGTTCTCGACGAGCTCAAGCGCCTTTGCCGGACCCATGGCGTCTGGCTGAGCTTCGATCCAAAGCCCGTGCACCACCTCAACCTCACCGGACTTTCCCTGATCACGCCCAATCGCAAGGAGGCGTTCGAGCTTTCCGGTCTGGTCGACGAAACGCGCGATCCCAACCCGCTGCGCGACATCAATCTTATCCGCACCGCCGGCCGGCTGCTCAACGATCTTTCCCCCGCCCTCCTCCTCATCACGCTGGGTGAACACGGCATGCTCCTCTGCCGCCGCAGCGAAAAGCCCATCCACATCCCAACCGTTGCCCAGGAGATCTTTGATGTGTCGGGCGCCGGGGACACGGTCATCGCCTCCTTCACTCTCGCCATCGCGGCCGGGGCTTCGCCGCTCGAAGCCGCCATCTTCTCGAACCACGCCGCCGGCGTGGTCGTCGGCAAGGTCGGCACCGCCACCGTCACGCCCGACGAATTGCTCGCCAGCTTCCCGGATTGACAGGGATCAATGGTTCGGCGGTTTGAACTGGCTCCCCCCAGCCGGCTCCGGCGTCTATGGAATTAACGGCGCTGCTCGCGCAGGGATTTGAGATATCGCGGCGTGAAAGTCCTCTTGGTCGAAGATGAAAAAAAAGTCGCCTCCTTCATCCGCAAGGGATTGGAGGCCCAGGGATTTGTCGTCGACATTTCCCACCACGGCAACGAGGGATTCACCCTGGCCACCACCCGGCCCTATGACGCAGCCGTCCTCGACATCATGCTCCCCGGGCGCGACGGGCTGAGCATCCTGCGCAACCTGCGGGAACGCCGCATCCCGCTCCCGGTCATCCTCCTGACGGCACGGGCCGAACTGAACGAGCGACTGGAGGGCCTGAATCTCGGCGCCGATGATTACCTGACCAAGCCGTTTCACATCGAGGAATTGATCGCCCGGCTCCACGCCGTCACCCGCCGGGCCGCCGGCGCCAGCCAGAGCGTGCTGACAATCGCCGACCTGACGATGAACCTGCTGACCCGCCAGGTGGCGCGCGGCCATCGGGCCATCGACTTGACCGCCCGCGAGTTCTCGCTGCTGGAACACCTCATGCGCTCGCCCGGCCGGGTGCTCACCCGGGTCGAGATCTGCGAGCGCGTCTGGGATTACAGCTTCGATCCCGGTACAAATCTGGTTGATGTCTACATCCAGCGCCTGCGCAAAAAGGTCGATGGCGACTCCGCGCTTAAGCTGATCGAAACCATTCGCGGCGTGGGCTACCGGATTCGCCGGGACACATGAATAATTTGTCATCTGACCGCGGGCCGGCGTTTAACCTTTCCGGGGTCTGTTGTTGGTGAAGCGGGCGCTGCAGCGGCGTCCGGCTCGAAAAGCGAAACCAACAACAGAACGAAGGTAATATTATGAAAACCACGACACTCACCCGAATCCTCGCGACGGTGGTATTGGCCGGCAGCCTGGTGTCTCCGGCTTCCGCCCTGACCAGCTCGGCGGCGTCGAGCATTCTGTTCATGAAACAGGAGGAAAAACTGGCGCGCGACGTTTACCAGACGCTGGCCGCAAAGTGGGGCCACTACACGTTCGTCCACATCATGGCCTCGGAGCAGCAGCACATGAACGCGGTCGATCGGCTTATCTCCATCTACCAGCTCACCGACCCGACTCCGGCGGAGCCCGGCAAGTTCACCTACCCGGAGCTGCAAACGCTCTATAACGATCTCGTGGCGGCCGGCAGCAAATCGCTGCGCGACGCTCTCGCGGTCGGCGTCGCCATCGAGCAAACCGATATCGCCGACCTGCAGGAGGCTCTCAAGTCCACCCGGGAGCGGCCCGTTTGGAACGTGTTCAACAGCCTCATGCGGGCGTCCTCCAACCACCTCGCCGCGTTCAATCGTGCGCTTCGGTAACACCCATCGCCGCGGTTGCAAGCCCGTCGTTCCCGACGGCCGGGGGAGCCCACCCCCGGCCGCGTTTAGCTAGCCACGGTCATGAAACCCCTGCCCTTTCGGCTGAAGATTGCGCTGCTCTCGGCGGGCATCGCCGGGCTCGCTCTCCTGGCTTCAGGCACCGCCGCCTGGCTGATCGTGCGCCAACAGAAAATCGAGAGCGTCGACACCGAAATCCGATCGCTCGGCGCCCGGCACCCCGGCTGGATTGCCAATGCCGACAATTATCAGCGGCTCGACAACGCGCTCGCCTTCATCTTCGGGGAGGCGCACGAAAACCAGATTCTTCTGATGGTCAAGGCCACCCCAGGTCCGCCGCTTTACACTTCCGCTGGCTGGCCCCGCGATCTCGACCCAGCCCGGCTGGATCTCGCGCTCGCCGACGACCCGAACGCCGTCACCGTGGGCAGGCCACGTCGGGACGGGCTCGGCCCTGAACTCGGCCGGGGTCGGGGCGGACCGGGCCGCGGCGCCGGGTCGGTCACCTTTACCAAAATCCCGAAATTCCAGACCGTCCCCACCACGAATGGCACCTGGCGGCTCGGGATTCTGGGCACGGCGGATCGCACCCTGGTCATCGGTCTGAACTACGCCCCATTCCAGGCTGAACTCAGCCGTTTGCGCAACGGCTTCCTCGGCGCCCTCATCCTCGCCTTTCTCGTGGTTGCCAGCGGCGGCTGGATCGTGGCTGGCCGTGCCCTTCAGCCCATGACCGCAATCGCCGAAACCGCCGAACGCGTGACCGCCAGCGGGCTGGACGCCCGTATCCCGACCGCCAACGAAGCCCCGGAAATCGCCCGGGTCATCCACGTGCTTAACCGAATGATGGACCGCCTGGAAGCCAGCTTTCGCCAGGCGACTCGCTTCAGCGCCGACGCGTCCCATGAGCTCAAGACGCCGCTTTCCATCATGCAGGGCGAACTCGAAAACGCGTTGCAGTCTGCACCTCCCGGCTCGCCTGAGCAGCAAGTGTACAACCATCTCCTCGAGGAGATCCAGCGGCTCACCACCATCACGCGCAGCCTCCTGTTGCTCGCTCAAGCCGACGCCGGCCAGCTCAAACTCGCCCTCCAACCGCTCGAGCTGAGCGCCGAACTCGACGGCATGATCGAGGACGCCCGCGTCCTCGCCGCTGACCATCACTTGACGTTTCACGTCCAGGTGCAGCCAGGCGTGCACGTCCAGGCCGACCGCGCCCTTCTGCACACCGCCCTCTTCAATCTCCTCGTCAACGCCATCAAATACAACGAGCCGGAAGGCTCCATCACCCTGGCGCTCAGCGCCCGTCCAAACGCCGCCACGTTCCGAGTCTGCAACTCCGGTCCCGCCATTCCCGAAGAAGATAAGCCGCACGTCTTCGACCGCTTCTTCCGGGCGCGCCGCGCCGGCACCCCCAGCGGCGACGGCCTCGGGCTCGGCCTGAGCCTCGCCCGCGAAATCGTCCGCGCCCACGGCGGCGAACTTGCCCTGACGGAAAGTCGGCCCGGGCTCACCTGCTTCGAACTGCGCCTCCCACCGGACCAGAAAACTTCGCCCAGCCCCATCTCCGCGCGGGCCGTCACCAACCCATCGCCATCCCATCCGCATTCCCCGTCATGACCACTTCCACAACGCCAGCTTCCGGCCGCCCGCCGGATCCCGGCCGCCGCCGCCCGCCCGCCCGCCGGGCCACGTCGACGGCGGTGAAGGTGGGCGTGGTCATCGCCCTCGCCGCCTTGTTGGTCTACCGGCTGAAATTCGCGCCCGCTGCCGTCTCCACGAACTTCGTCACCCGTGGCCCGATAGCGGCCGAAGTGATGGGTACCGGGACCCTGCAGGCCCGCCTCGAGGCCACCATCGGACCGAAAATTCAAGGCCGGTTGGCCACGGTGCTCGTCGACCAGAATGACACCGTCCAAGCCGGTCAAGTCCTCGCCCGCCTGGATGACGCCGAATGGAAGGAGCAGGTCGCCGTGGCCCGGGCGGGACTCGAGGCCACGCTTGCCACGGTCGAACGCGTCCGGGCCGACGACGCCCGCGCCCGCGCCGTGCTCCAGCAAGCGCAGCTCGCTCACGAACGCGCCCAGGATCTGCGCAAAGCCAACGTCGCCGCCCAGTCTGATCTCGATAAGGCCGTGGAGAACCTGGCGATCGCCGACTCGGATCTCAAACGGGCCCGGGCCGCCATCACTGAGGCCGAACGCCAGCGCGTCACCGCCGAAAAGAATCTCGCCTACCACGAGGCCCGGCTGGCCGACACGCAATTGATCAGCCCCTTCGACGGGCTCATCGTTCGCCGCGACCGGGATCCAGGCGACGTAGTCGTGCCGGGCGGATCGGTATTTCGCCTGATCGCCACCAACCAGATGTGGGTTTCAGCCTGGGTCGACGAGACCGCCATGGCCGCCCTGGCGGCCGGACAAAAGGCGCGGGTGCTGTTTCGCTCCGAGCCCGCGAGGATCTACTCGGGCCTGGTCGCGCGCCTGGGACGCGAAGCGGATCGCGAGACGCGCGAGTTTCTTGTGGACGTTCTGGTCCACGAACTGCCTGCTCATTGGGCCGTCGGGCAACGCGCCGAGGTCTACATCGCCACCGCCAGTCGCGCCGCCGCCCTGCTCCTGCCGAAACCGTCGCTGGTTTGGCGCGACGGCCAGCCCGGCGTCTTTGTCCCCGCCCGCGGTCGGGCCCAGTGGAAAGCCGTCACCGTGGGCCTGATCGGGCGGGATCAAATCGAGGTGCGCGACGGCCTGAACGAAGGCGATTCAGTGATTCAACCCGTCGACCACCGTCGCGGATCACTCCGGGATGGCCAGCGCGTGAAGGTCCCATGAACCTCGCCGCCCAGGATATCCGACACAACGTCGGGCGCTTCGCGCTGACTGCCGTCGGCATCGGCCTGTTGCTGATGATCGTGCTCGGCATGAGCGGGATCTATCGCGGCATGATCGACGACGCCCTCGTCGTCGTGGATCATATCGGTGCCGATCTCTGGGTGGTCCAGCGCGGCACGCGCGGGCCGTTTGCGGAAATCTCACGCCTGCCGGCCAACCTCGAAGACCGTCTCCGTTCCGTGCCCGGAGTGGTGGCGGCCCGCCGCTTCGTCTCCCATAACATTCAACGCGAGCATCGCGGCCAGCCGCTGCGCCTGACCCTGCACGGTCTGGCCTGGCCGGAGGACACCGGGGCCTGGGTCCCGCTCATCGCCGGTCGTGCCCTGGGCCAGGCGCATTTTGAGCTGATCGCCGACGCCTCCCTCGGGCTCGATCTCGGCGATCAACTTTCCCTCGGCAAGGACACCTACACCGTCGTCGGCGTGAGCCGGGGCATGGTGTCTTCCGGCGGCGACGGCCTCGCCTTTGCCACCGCCCACGACGCCCAGGCCATTCAGTTCGACCTCCCGGGAGAGGCCATCCGACTGGAGCGCGCCGCGCGCGTCCAGCGCGCCGTCGAGCAGGACATCGGCCGGCTGCAGCCGCTCTTGCTCGATCGGGGCGCGGGACTCGCATCGGGCTTGCCTGCCATCGCTCCGCCCACGGTCAGCGCCATCGCCGTCAAAGTGGCCGATGGCGTCGCTCCGGCCGCCGTCGCGGCCGTCATCGCCGCTTGGCCGGATGTCTCCGTCCACACCCGCGATGACCAGGTCCAGCTGCTGATCCACGGCATGATCGACAAGGCCCGCCGCCAAATCGGCCTGTTCCGCGCGCTGCTTGTTGCCATCTCCACCCTCATCATGGCGCTCATCCTCTACACGCTCACCCTCGACAAGGTGCACGACATCGCGATCCTCAAGCTCATGGGTGCGCGCCCGGGAATGATCATCGGCCTCATTCTCCAACAGGCCCTCCTGCTCGGAGCCCTCGGCTACGGCATCGCCGTGCTGCTCGGCCAGTGGATCTTTCCGCGTTTCCCCCGCCGGGTCCTCATCACGGCGGAAGATCTCTGGACCCTGGCCGCCGTGGTCGTGGGCATCTCCATCCTCTCCAGCCTGCTCGGCATCACCAAAGCCATGCGCGTCGAACCCAACAAGGTCCTGTCGTGACGAATCCGCCCGACGCCCGCCCGGCCGCCATCGAGGTCTTCGCCCTGACGAAGATCTACGGCCACGACAACACAGAGGTGGTGGCGATGAAGAACGTGGATCTGCGGGTCGCCCAGGGCGAGGTCCTCGCGCTGCTCGGGCCCAGCGGCGCCGGGAAGTCGACCCTGCTCACCGCCATGGGCCTGATCAACCCGCCCACGTCCGGCCGCATCGTCATCGGCGGCACCCCGGTGCTCGACGGCCCGCAGGCCCTCGTCAACCTGCGCGCCTTCCGCCGCCAGCACCTCGGGTTCGTCTTCCAAAAGGCCAATCTCATCCCCTTCCTGACCGCCGTGCAAAACGTCCAAGTGGCCCTCGAAATCAATGACGTGGCCCCTCGCCACGCCCATCAGCAAGCCCTCGAACTGCTCGATTACCTCGGCGTCGCCGATCGCGCAAGCCACCGTCCAGAGTCCCTGTCCGGCGGCCAACAGCAGCGCGTGGCCGTCGCCCGCGCCCTCGCCAACCAGCCAAGTCTCATCCTCGCTGACGAACCCACCGCCGCCCTCGACAGCCATCGCGGACGACAGGTCATGGAACTGTTCGCCAAGGTCGCGCACGAAAACGGCTCCGCCGTCATTGTGGTCACCCACGACCACCGCGCTCTCGATGTCTTCGATCGCACCTGCGAGATGGAAGACGGCCAGTTGCGATTGAATGCCGGCGAAAACGGATCGAGGTAAAACTCCAAACGCAGAACGCCAAAATCCCGTCGTGGGCGGCTCGCATGGCCGGCCGAGGACGGTGAGCTTCGTGCCCGAATCGTTCCGGATCAGGCCAAGAGAATCGCAGAGAAATTCGGGCAAAGTGATGAAGACGCCCGGGCTTTATCCCTCGGCTATTCGTCCGCCAGATAAATCCCAAACCAACGCTGACTGCCCTTCGCCGCTCCCGTCACTTCAAATTGCACCGGCTCGGCCGGGGATTGTCCTGGCTCCTCGGCGACCTCGACCGCCAGTTCACCACAGCTATCCTCGGCGTTTGCCTCCCTCACCGAGTAGATCATCCGCACCCGTCCATCCGCGCTGGCCCATGACTGGTCGCTCAGGGTGACATCGAACGGCACCGGCACGCCCCGCCCGTTGATCCGCAGGGTGAATCCCCCGGCGGCCTCCGATTGCAGCCCCATCGCGGCCGGAAACCGGAACGTCGTGCGTCCGTGGTCCCCTGGCCGCCCTCCAGCCCGGGCCGTCCACACCAACCGTTCCTGGCCGGCATTCTGCCGACAGTAGGCCAGCGGCCATCGCCCCAGCCAACTCGGATATGGCAGCCGCTCGACCGCTCGCTCCACGCGAATCGCCGTGGCCGCTCCCGCCTCGGCAAAATCCCGACGCGCCTTGGTTGCCTGCTCCGCGGTCGCACTCCCGAAGCGCGCCGGCTTCGCCCCTCGCAGCCACGCGATCAGGTCCGCCAAATCCTGCGCCGCCAACCCCTGCTCCAATCCTTCCGGCATCAGCGACACCGCGCTCGCCCGCACTTGTCCCACCGCGGAACGCAACACCGTCTCCCGCCCGCCGCCGCCTTGCACCACCGTCAGGCTGCTCGCGGTTTCGTCCCGCACCAGGCCGGTCAAGCTCCGCCCATCCTTCGTTTCCACCGAGTAGGCCAAAAAATTCGGGTTGATCGCCGCGTTGGGATCCAGCACCGCCAGCAGATAGTCGGCAATGTCCTTGCCCGCGAACTCCGCCAGGTTCGGCCCGACATCATAACCCCGCCCCCTTACCAAATGACATTGCGCACAGGTCCGATCGAACACCGCCACGCCGCGTTCGGCCGAGCCGCTCATCGTTTTTACTCCGGCAAATTTCTCCAACACCACGGCCCGCGCCGAGGCCAGCCCGGTCCCAAACAACTTCCCGGCCCGGGCCCGCATTGCCTCGGTCGACGACGCCAGCAATCGCTGTCGGGCGGATGGCCCAATCTCGGTTGGCCGCACTTGATCGCGCTCCAGCGCGTCCAGCAACAGCCCCGCCCACGCCGGGCGGTTCAGCAAGGCGTCCACAATGCGGCCGCGCAGCGATGGCGCCCATCCGTCCCAGCCCGCAAGCAGGCTTCGGCCCACGTCCAGCCGCTGACTTCGTCCCAGCGCCGCCAACGCCGCCCCCTGCCCTTCCGATGATCCGGCCGCATGCAGGACCTTGAGCAACGTCTCCATTCCCGCCTCCGAATCTTCCGTCCCGAGTAGCTTGCACGCCGCGTCACGCAACGCCCGATCCGTGTCCGGCGACATCGCCAAATCGCGCGCCCGCCGCAAGATGTCGGCCAGCCGTTTCGCGGCCGCGCCCGCGTCCGCACTTCCCGCGCTCCCTGCGCCGCGCTCCGACTCAGTCCGGAGCAACTCCAGCGGGACACCCTGCTTGCGGACTCCGGCGACAAAACTTTCGATGGCCGCCAGCCGCCAGACTTCCAACGCGCCACCCGCGTCGGCCCCGCCCGCAGGCAGCAACGAATCTGCAAGTTCCGCCAGGTTGGTGCCACCACCCGCGGCCAGGGCCGTGGCCATGAGATCGCCGACCCAACTGCGTTTCGAAACGTTGTCCGCCTCCGGCCGCCGCAGCACGGCCTGCAGCAGCGCTTCCGCCCGCGGCCGGGCTGAGCTCAGGATGGCGGCGCGCAGCCACGGGTCCGCTCCGGTCATCAGTTGAACCAACGCCCGCGTCGCTTCGGTCGAAGACCATTCGCCCAAGGAGAGTGCCGCTTGCAGGCGCACCGCGGGGTCCGGATCAGACGCGCAGGTCAGCACGCCTTCGATCGTTTCCGGGCGCGCCCGGCCCGAGGCCAGCTCGGGTTCCGCCAGGCGCAACGCCAGGCGCCGAACCCGCGCATCGGCCGCGCGCAAGCCGCCCGGTGACAAACCCGAAGCCGCGCCCAAAACGGCCAGCGCCTGAGCCTGCACCGCCGGACTCCTCGGGTCGCCACTCAATCCCGCCACCGCACTCATTCCGCCGAACCGGACCTTCCCGGGAGATCGCCTGGCGCCATCATCCGGCAAATCGTGGCCATGCTCGTCCGCCCTCGGCAGCGCGCGCCTCAGCATCTCCCGGTGCGCCAAGTCGCGCGTCGGCCCGTTTGGAGTGTTGAGCGCAACCACCAGCGCCTCGTCGCCCAGCGCAGCCAGGTTCCGCACCGGCCGCCGCGTCGATCCCTGGCGCACGATTCGATAAATGCGCCCCCGATCCGCCCCCGCTCGCACATCCAGCTCCTGCAATCGCTCCGGCGGAATCCACCGCGGGTGCTCAATCACAAACCGGTACATGTCGACGACATAGAGGGCGCCGTCCGGCCCCGTCCTGACTTGCACCGGGCGGAACCAGTTGTCCCGGCTGGAGAGAAACTCGCCTCGCTCCTCCCTGGTCGCCCGCCGCCCGGCGAACGTGCTCCCGTTCGCATCCAGTTCCAGCCGCCGCACCAGATTGTGCACCGGCTCGCAGATGAAGGCGTTCCCGTAATACTCCTCGCCTAACCACTGGTCGCGATACAGGTCCGGCCCGCAGGCGCTCGTCACGATGTTCGCCGACTGCGGATCGTTGAACCGCGTCAGCGTCCGCGATGCCGGGTGCAGCCGATTGATGTCCGCGCCGCGCGCGACCGATACCCGCGGTTCCGGATACACCACCGCGGGATTGCGGCGCAGGTAATGATCAGGCAGCGGGTAATGCCACAGCCACGTGCTGTTATCATTTCCAAACCATTGGTCAAACTCGTCCCGCACCCGCCCCATCTGGCTGATGCCCGACACCGGCTCGAGCTCGCCCGTGTCCGGGCGATACCGAAAGTCGCGTCCGCTCAGGTCCACTTCGCGCAGGATCGTGCCGTCGGGCCGCAGCACCTTGACTTTCCCTCCAAACAACCCGCTGCTCCCGTGCAGCCAGCCGTCCAGACCCCAGGTGAACCCGTTGACGCGCGCCTGGTAGTTGTGCGTGGCAAAGCCGGTCACATTCGTCCGCACCACGTCGGCCACGCCGTCGTCGTTGGTATCCTCCGCGTAGAGGATATTGGGAGCCGCGCAGATCAGCGCCCCTTTGCCCCACGGCATCACGCCTGTCGGAAACGGAATGTGCGCCAGGAACACCGTCGACCGATCGGGCAACCCGTCGCCGTCCACATCGGTCAGCACCTTGACCCGGCCGCCCGGAGTGAACCCGCCCGGCGGCTCCCGCAACGGCTCGCCATACTTCCGACCCGCCTGACTTGGGGGATTCAGGCCCGCCGGATAATCGAACATCTCGCAAACCCAGAGGCGCCCGCGCGCGTCCCAGTCGATCGCCACCGGCGACTGCACCATCGGCTCGGCGGCGACCAATTCGATGGCCAGCTCCGTCGCCAATTGAAATGAGTTCAGGGCCTCGCGCGGGCTGAGCGGGTCGGGACGCTCCGCCTTTTTCAGGCTGGAGCGAAACACGCCAGGCACCAAGTCCTTGACGGTGCGAATGATCAGATCCTCGGCGTTGGTCGAAAGGCGCGCCGGGCGATCGTAGTACCAGAGCGACTCTTCGGCCTCATAGCCGCCTTCCGCCAGGATGCGCCGCGACGGGATGTAGCACGGGACGTAATTGGCGTAGGCGGTGACCCACAGGCGCGACGCGTCCAGCTCGGTCTTCAGGCGGAATGCATAGTCCACCACCACTTCGCCCGGCAGAAAGGCCAGCGCCAGCTCATTCCCAAAGTGCCACGTCGTGATCGGGTAATAGAGGGACGTCGGCACCGGCTCGCCGCGATCGAGCCGCGCCAGCCACTTCTTCGCGTGATAGCCGACGATGCCCGCGTTCGTGCTGCGGGCCAGCCATTGGTCCCGAGTGAAGAGCGGCCCGAACGGAAGATCAATCTCGCGCGCCTCCGAGCTCAAGGGCGATGTCAGCGGGCGGAAATTTTGCGTCAACAATCGCTTCACCTCGGCGCCCACCTCACGCCCGTGGTCCCGGGCCAGGGCCAGGCCGCCGTCCGCACCGCCGCGCGGCGACGGGTTCGCATCCGCGCCGCAGCCAATCGTGACCAGCGCCACCGCGCCCGGCGCCGCCTCCTCCACGGCCTGCTGCGCGTAGCCGGCCCAGTCGCCGCACACATGGTTGAACTCGCCGCCCAGGGTTGTGCAGTGACACGCGTAGTTGGCCACGATCGCCAGCAGTTGCCCGTCGACTGCCTCCGCCTTCAAGACCGGCAGCGAATGATCCACCGGCCCGCCCTTGGTCCGCCGGTTGGCGGCAAATTCAACGCTGCCCTGGCTCCACGACAACCGGCCCGGACGCCGGGCTTGGAGCGCCGCCAAGGCCACCGTTTCGAGCTTGTCCACGAGGTTCGTCGTGTACCGATCGATGGCCCCCAACTCGTCCGCAGTCAGGTCCTGCACAAAAATGTTCGGCGCCCACAGCGTCGTGGCCGGCCCACTGTGCGTGTGTGAGCTCGCGATGACCACCCGGTCGGGCGCCAGTTTCGCCGACCGCGCCAGACGCGCCCGCACCTCCCGCCAGGTCTCCGCCGCAATGCCGCAGTTGTCCAACGTGATCAAGACCGCCGGGCCTCCCCCCGCCCTCGCCCCCGCCGCGCCGTCGACCCGATCCGCTCCCATGGCCAGCGCCTTGGCCCACAGCCTCTGCTCAACCCCCACATTTGGCTGCTTGCGCGACGCGTAACCCGTCAGCCGAATCGGCTCCGTCGGCGTCACGTCGATTCGCGCCGCCCCCACCGGCAAAACGGCGCCGCCCGACGTCGCCGTCGCCGCCCGGGCCGCCAGGACACTCATTAAAATGATTCCTGCCGCGGCCGGAAGAAACCGCGCTCGAGTTGGGTGCCGCCAGAATGTTGGGGAGGGCATGTGTGCGATGATCGATGATCAATGTCGGCGCGCCGCCGGGTCGTGGTTGAAAGCGTCCCGACCATCTCTCCGCCCCGAACGCCTTGTCAAGAATGGGCGCACGCCGCGGTCGGCGCGGGGGCGCGGGTTTTCAACCCGCAGCGGCCGAAGCGGCCACGCAGCTCGAACGTTACTCAGGGGCCGCCGATTCTTGCCGCCGCGGGCAGAATGCCCGCGCTCCGGACATCGAACGAAGTGTCACCAACAACCTGCGGATGCACCGGTCGGCGCGAGCCGCGCAAGCGATGCCGGGAATTCGACCATTTCCAGTTTCGGCTTCACCCGCCGCAGGATCTTCCCTATTTTGGCAGCATGAATTTAGCTTCGGCGTTCGCCGCCAGCGCGGAACGAAATGCATCCAAGATCGCCCTGTTTTGGGGCGAACAGGAGCACGACTACCGCCTGCTCCTGGCGCAGTCGCGCCTCCTCACCCGCCTGCTGCAATCGCAGTTTACCGTCCGCCCCGGGGATCGCGTGGGCCTGTGGCTGAAGAACTGCCCGGAGTTCGTCCCGGCCTTCTTCGGCATCCTCGGCGCCGGCGCCGTGGTCGTGCCGATCAACAACTTCCTCAAGGCCGAGGAAATTCATCACCTGCTCGACGATGCGGGGATCGATGTGCTTATTGCCGACCATGCGATGACCGAGCATCTGCCCGCCGTGCAGAAGCTGCGACCCGGCCTGCGCGTCTGGCTGGTCGAGGAGTTTAACTCCGAGGAGAACCGCAACGCGGCCCTGACCGCCCCCGCCGTCGCCCTGTCCCGCCAGCCGTCCGCCGACGATCTCGCGGTCATCATTTACACGTCCGGCACCACCGGCCGGGCCAAAGGCGCGATGCTCACCCACGGAAACCTGCTGCATAACGTGGAGAGTTGTCGCCAGGTGCTCGAGGCCGTCGACGTCGATCGATTTCTCGTCGTCCTGCCCCTCTTCCATAGTTTCATGATGACCGTCGGGCTGCTCCTGCCATTGCTCGTCGGCGGCTCCATCGTGCTGGTCCGTTCGTTGCACCCGCCCAAGAACGTCATCCAGGATATTTACCGTCGCCAGGCCACCATTCTCCCGGCGGTTCCATCCTTCTTCCGCACCCTGAGTGGCGCTCCGCTGCCGCCCGGATTGCCCCTGCGAATTTGCATCAGCGGCGGCGCGCCGCTGCCCCTGGAGATCCTGCGCGAGTTCAACCGCACGATGCCGGTGCGCCTGATCGAGGGCTACGGCCTGAGCGAAGCCAGCCCCGTGGTTACGCTCAACCCCATCCGCGGCGACGCCCGCGCCGGATCCATCGGCCTGCCGATTCCGGGCGTCGAGGTCTCCATTCAGGATGAACTCGGCAACGTGCTCGACGTCGGGCAGACCGGTGAGGTTTGTGTGCGCGGCGGCAACGTGATGAAGGGCTACTGGAATCGGCCGGACGAAACCGCGCACAGCCTCCGTCACGGCTGGCTGTTGACCGGCGACGTCGGCCACCGCGACCAGGACGGATACTTCTACATCACCGACCGCAAGAAGGACATGCTCATCGTCAATGGGATCAACGTCTACCCGCGGGAGATCGAAGAGATCATTTATCAAATCCCGGGCGTGAAGGAGGCGGCGGTGGTCGGCGTGCCCGACGCCCGTCGCGGCGAACACCCGGTTGCGTTTGTCGCCTCGACCGAGGGCTCCACTCTCGACGAGAAACTCGTGCTGCAGTTCATCCGCCAGAAGCTGGCGGATTACAAGGTCCCGAAAAAGGTCACGTTCGTGCCCGCGCTGCCCCGCAACGCCACCGGCAAGGTTTTGAAGACCGCGCTGCGGCAGCACGCCTGAGCCGGGGGCGATTTTTGATTTACGATTTTTGACTTGCGATTGCCGATTGTCGGACTCGGCAGTCCTCAGTCAGAAATCAACAATCACAAATCAGCGGCCCGAAGTCCCGTCCACCTTCGAAGTCCGGCCTCTGTCCATGAACCGAAAGGCAGGGCGCGCTCGCCGCAGCGCGCCGCCTGTGCGGACCGCCGTGCGAACCTCCAGCTGGCGGCGGAGCGCCAGCCCTACCTGCGATGCTCGCGTTCATGGCCCTTGAGCAGGTCCGTCAGGAACAAGCAGCTTCCCATGAACCGCCCCC
>JBGATF010000032.1:0-109902 GCA_044229355.1 Limisphaerales bacterium | reverse complement strand
GGCCGGATCTGGCGCTGAGCACGAGCTTCACGGTGACGGTGATTGATTACATCGAGGTGTCCACGGCCAGCCTGCTCATCAATGCGGGCGAGAGCAACTCGGTGCCGGTGGAGATCTTCACGAGCGCGCCGATGGAGAACCTGGCGCTGCGGCTCAACCTGCGGCACGGCGAGCTCAAGAATCTGGTGATTGAGGAGGGCTTGACCAACGTGGCGACGACGAGCGTGGACCGCTCGGACCCCAACAGCCTGTTGCTGGTCTTTAGCGCCCAGCCCGGCCAGGTCATGCAGAGCACCCAACAGCTGGCCCGGCTCAACTTCCGGTCCACGGCCGAGCAGACCTCCGTCATCGTGCCGATTGAGGTCCGCTGGTTGACCTACGCCCGGGGCACGGAGGGTGGAGATCCGACGCTCATTTTCAATGATGGCCGAGTCGCGATTGTAAACAGCCGGCCGATTCTGGAGGCGCAACTTATCGGCGGCCAACGCCAGTTGGTGATCTACGGCAAGCTCGGTTCCAACTACAGCGTGCAATCCCGCACGGCTTTGGTGGGAACTCCAGGCTGGCAGAACCGCACCACGGTCACGATGACTAATATGGTTCGCACGATCTCGGCTCCGAGCCAGACCGCGCCGGTCATCTACTACCAGCTGCGGCAATAGGCGAAAGGTGGACGCTCAGGGTAGGGCGCGCTCTCCGCAGCGCGCCGCTCGGTTTTGGAGTGCGGTGACTTGTCACCGCGTTTCGGCGGGCGACTCGTCGCCCGGTTGGCGCCGGGACATTTTCGCCATCGCTTGCGAGTCGGGGGACAAGTCCCGCTGGTGGAAAGCGCCGGCAAGTTGGCGCAGTCCGGATGCTACTGCCACTGGCCCCACCAGTCCTTGAACGTCTCGGCGGGGCGGATGGATTTGACGGACTTGCCGTCGTGCCAGAGGACCTCGGCGTAGCCTTGGGAGAAGCGGGTTTCCCAGGGGATGTGGTAGGCGCCGGCCTCAAGCCACATCAGGTGGTCGCCGGGTTGGATGCTGGTGGGCAGCGCGCGGCGGGTGAGTTGATCGAACGCCATGCACGTCGGGCCGGTGACGGTGGTGAGGTAGGTCTCACCCTGGCGCTCGGGCATGGTCAACAGCTCGTGGATCTCCCAGGCGGAGACCATGGCGTGGTTGGTGCGCCCGGCGTCGCAGATCAAGAACCGCATGTTGGTGCGCTGTTTCGCGTCGAGCACCTTGGTGACGAGCACGCCGGAACGGGCCGTGAGCCAGCGCCCATTCTCGAGCCAGAGCTCCTTCAATCCGGGAAAGCGTGGCAGGAGGCGTTCGTAGACCGCGGCCATTTCGCTGAGACTGAAGTGCGCGTCGACCGGGCGGCCGTCGCGGGTCAGGACATGGCGGGGCGGGAAGCCGCCGCCGCAGTCCACATATTTGGGGGCGAAGCTGGCGGTCTTGCAGATTTCAGCGACCTCGGTCAGCGCGCGCTCATAGATTTGGGCGGAGGTCACGTTCGTGCGGAGATGGAGGTGGATCATTTCCATCTGCAGCCCGGCCTTGATCAGGCGGCGGATGAGGGGCAAGCCCTCGGCGAGGGCGATGCCGAACTGGGTCGGGAACTGGGGGTTCTCCGGATCGAATTCCTCCTGCGTGCTGAGGCGCAAACCGACGCTCCACTCGAGCTTTTTGGCGAGGGGCGTGAGCGCGGCGGCTTCGGTCACGGAGTCGAAGTTGACCAGCAGTCCACGGACGTTGTGGCGGGGCAGCCAGTGATGTTTGGCCGGGCCGTTGATCAGGATTTGCTCGGGGCTGAAGCCTTCCTTGCGGGCGGCAAGAAACTCAAATTCGGACACCACCTCGATGCCGAGCTTTTGCTTGTTCCACCACTGGACCAGCGGACGCACCGGCTGGGTTTTGAACGAGAGCCAGTGGCGGATGGGGTAGCGACCGAAGCGGGTCTTCAGTTCCTGCAGGCCTTTCTCGACCGGAACGACGGAGAATAGAAAAAACGGGGTGGTGTGCCGCTTGAGCAGCGGGGTCGCCAGCTTCCGCCAGAAGGACAGCACTTCCGGCGGGTGTTGAAAGACGGAGATCACAAGCCGATGACGCGCAGGACATCCTCCCGGGTGGGCTTGACCACGGTGGGCTCGAACCCGGCCGTTTTGATGGCGGTGTCGGGATCCTTGAGCCCGTGGCCGGTCATGGTCGCGACGACGAGACTGCCTTTCTCGATTTGGCCCGCTTTAACCGACTTGATCAGGCCAGCGAGGGGCGTGGCGCAGGCGGGTTCGACAAAAACGCCTTCGGTGCGGGCGATGAGCGTGTAGGCGGCGAGGATTTCCTCGTCCGTCACCTTGTCGATCCGGCCCTGGGATTGCTGGGCGGCGGTGATGGCGCCCTGCCAGCTGGCGGGGTTTCCGATCCGGATGGCGGTGGCCACCGTCTGTGGGTTTTCCACCGGCTGCCCGTCGACCAGCGGGGCGGCGCCGGCGGCCTGCCAGCCGTACATGCGCGGGAGCGTGTCGGATTTTTCGGCCGCCTGATATTCCTGATAGCCCTTCCAGTAGGCGGTGATGTTGCCGGCGTTGCCGACCGGCAGGAAGTGATAGTCGGGAGCGTCCCCGAGCGAGTCACAAATCTCGAACGCGGCCGTTTTTTGACCTTCAATGCGGACGGGGTTGATGCTGTTGACAACCTCGACCTTGCCGGTCTCGCCGAGCTCGCGAACGATGCGGAGGGCCTCGTCGAAGTTGCCTTCGATCGAGACCGTGACGGCGCCGTGCATGAGCGCCTGGGCGAGCTTGCCGAAGGCAATCTTGCCGTGCGGCAGGAGAACGACGCACTTCATTTTCGCGCGCGCGGCATAAGCGGCGGCGGACGCGGAGGTGTTGCCGGTGCTGGCGCAAATGACCACTTCAGCCCCGCGCTCCTTGGCCTTCGAAACCGCGAGGGTCATGCCGCGGTCCTTGAACGAGCAGGTCGGGTTCAACGCCTCATATTTGAGGAACAGGCTGAACTGGCCGCCGATCGCCTCGACGAAATTCGGCACGGGGATGAGCGGGGTGTTGCCTTCGAGCAGCGTGACGACCGGCGTCTCGGCCGTAACGGGCAGATGTTCGGCGTAGCGGCGGATGACGCCGGGCCAGGAGGAGGAGAGAGTGGGATTCATCGGAACAGCAGCTGGAGTCAGTCGAACGTTTCCACACGGATCAAAACCGGCGCACCTTTGACCACCGGCAAGCGGGCGATCTGGCCCAACGCCTGGCGCATCGCCGCGTTGGCGGCGTCGTGGATCATGAGGATTAGAGGAACGCGGCCGCCTTCGTGTCCTTCCGGCTGGATGACCGAAGAGATGCCAATGCGCGCCTTGGCCAGGATCGCCGCAATCCGCGCGAGCGTCCCGGGGCGGTCGATGACGCTCAGGCGGACATAATACGGACAGACGACGTCGTCGATGGGCCGGACGGCTCCATTGCGGGCGTGGGGCACGAACGGGCGGACGCGCCGCTGCGTGCCGCATTTCAAGTCGAGCGCAGCGTCCGCCAAATCACTGAGAACCGCACTGGCTGTGGCGTCCTGGCCGGCGCCCCGGCCGTAATAAAGCGTGTCGCCGACGACGTCGCCCCGCACGTAAACGGCGTTGAACACATGATTGACGCTGGCAAGAACGTGGCCGTTCGGGATGAGGGCCGGGTAAACCGAAACCTGGGTGGAGCCTTCCCCGCCTGCGGGCGGACGGCGTCCCGAGGACGAAGCGGGACCGCCGGGCAATTTGACGATGCCGAGCAGCTTGACGGTGTAGCCCAGGAGCGCCGCGTATTGCATGTCCACCCGGGTGATGTGGCGGATGCCTTCGACGAATATCTCCCGCGGGTTGACCCAGAACCCGTGCGCCAAGGACGCGAGGATCCCGGTTTTGTGAGCTGCGTCATGGCCGTCGACATCGAGGGAGGGCTCGGCCTCCGCGTAGCCGAGGCGTTGGGCATCGGCGAGGACGGCGCCGAAATCGGCGCCCTCGAGCTTCATCCGGGTGAGGATGTAATTGCACGTGCCGTTGACGATTCCGTAGAGGCGGCTGATGCGATTGCCGACCAGGCCTTCGCGCAGGACTTTGATGATGGGAATGCCGCCCGCAACGCTGGCCTCGTAGTAAAGATTGGCGCCGGCTTTTTCGGCGGCGGCGAAGAGTTCCTCGCCGTGGGCCGAGAGGAGGGCCTTATTCGCGGTCACGACCGGCTTGCCCAACTTCAGCGCGCGAAGGACAACCTGGCGCGCGGTCGTGGTGCCGCCCATCAGTTCCACCACCAGGTTGACTTTCGGGTTCGCGACGACGGCGTTCCAGTCTGTCGTGAGCAGGGCGCGTGGAATGCGCACGGCGCGGCGTTTGTTGACATCGCGCACCGCCATCTGGGCGACGGACAGTCCGATGCCCAGGCGCGACGCCATCAGGTGGCCGTTCCGTTGGATGGCCTGGTAAACACCGCCACCCACCGTTCCGCCACCGACAATGCCCAGTTGGACCTGCTGCATAAAAGAGGCGTGAGCATGCCGGGTCGCCCCGGGGTCCGACAAATCCTTTTTCGCTGCCGGTAGCGCACGCCTCCGGCGTGCAGGTTCGGCGGCGTCATCGCCGCCGCGATGCGCTGGCAAGGAAAGCGAACGGATTTCGGCGACGCCGGGAGGCGTCGTGACTTGCCCGCGAGGACGCGGGCGCTACGGCGGCGATCGGTCCGACACGTCGCGCACGCCTCCGGCGTGCAGCGTCAGGGCGTTGCCCGGACCCGGAAGAATCGGGCCGAGCCTTCGGCCGGAACGGCCAGTTGGGTGGTGGCCGTGGGCCATTGATTGGTCGGCGCGAGAGGTGCCCAGTTCGGGGAGGACAAGGAGTCGGAACTCTCGACCGTGAACTGCGACGCCTCGTCCGGCCGGTTCCAGCTGAGGAGGAGGGTGCCAGGCTGCTGGCCGGGCGCGAAGCGGAGCGTGATGTTGGGTCCAGGCAAGGTTGTGAAGAAGATGCTGGTCGAGGGGCCGACGTTGCCTGCGGCGTCAGAGGGCGTGATGATCACCGTGTAACCGCTGGCGGAAAGAAGCCCGGCGAGAACGGTGTTGGTGGCAGCGCCCGGGACATCCAAGGTGACCACATGATTGGCGGTGACAGCAAAATGCGCGGCGACGATGTGATAGTTGGCGACGCCGATGTTGTCACCGGCCGGGGTCCACCCGAGGTTGCATCGATCGAAGGAGATGGCGCTGGCGGTCATTTGGGCCACCGGGGTGGGTGGGACGAAATCGGTGCCGTTGGGCAGAACGACGACGGTGAACGTGGCGCTGTTGCCGGTGGTGTTGGCGTTGGTGGCGGTGACGGTGAAGGTATTGGTCCCGACCTGGTCCGGGGTGGGCTGCCATTGCACGATGGCGTAGTCGGCGTTGGTGGTGGTGCTGGTGCCGGGGCTGCCGATCCGCGTTAAGGTCATGCCGGCTGGTCCGCGCAGGGTGCTGAAGCCCGGGGTGGGTGTGGCGGTGGCGCTGAGGGTGTAAAGAAAGCTGTTGCCTTGGATGAGGGTGGACGGCTCGTTTGCGTTGACGTGGGTGATGGCAGGCAGGGTCAGGACAGCGTTGTAGCCGATGTGGAGCGGAGACAAGTTGCCGGCGGCATCCACGGCGGCGATGGCACCCGGGGTGAAGCCATTGGCGATGAACGAGCGATTGGTGACGCCGCTGGCCATCAGCGCCCAGTGGCGGGAGCGGGAGCCGACCAGCACGTAGAAATTGTAGCTGGCCACGCCAACATTGTCGGTCGCGCCGCTCCACGTCACCGTCACGCTGTTGGAACTGCGGAAGACCTGCGAGAACGTGGTCGGGGCGGTAGGTGGCGTGACGTCGCCGGGCGGTGCGACGACCGAGACGGAGAGCCGTTGATCGGCGCTGCCGGCCGAACTGGTGGCGCGGACGTGCACGATCGTTTCGCCCAGTTGGTTGAGAGTTGGCGCCCAAAGCACGAAACCATTGGTCGGGTTGATGTTCATTCCCTCCGGACCGGCCACGAGGGCGTACGTGGGCCGTGGATTTCCCGAGGCGGTTACCTGGTAAAAGAATTGCCCGCCAGCCTGGACGGTGGTGATGAGCGGCGTGGAGACAATCCTTGGCGCGTGAAGGCGGACTGTGTCGAGCTTCTCCACCGACGCCTGGCCGTTGTTGCCGCCTCCGCCGTTGAACGTCTCATCGCCGCCCATCACGTAGATGAACCCGTCATTGCCCAGCGCCACGGCCGGGGCGCCGCGTGGAGAGGTCAGTTGGGGGCCGTTGAACCATTCGTTCAAGGTTGAATCGAACATGAAGACCTCGGCGCTGGCCGTCTGGGCCGCGCTCAGGCCACCGATCAAGTAGATCATCCCGTCGGCGCCCCGCACAGCGATGCGCCCGGCATTGGCCCCGATGGCGCTGGCCGGCGCGTTGCCTAACGATTGCCAGGAATCCGCCGCGATATCGTAGGAGAACATCGTTGTGGTGGGTTGCCCGGTGGCGGGGTCGACTCCGCCGATGACCACGATGTGTCCGTGGCCATCGTCGGTGGCGGCGGCGTTGATGCGGGCGGCCGGGAGCGGAGCGAGGGGGGTCCAGGTATTGCTGGTGGCATCGTAGCGTTCGACCGCGTTTGTCCCGGTCGTGGTGCCGGAGCCGACCGCGCCGCTGATGCTGTAGAGGCGCCCGAGCGAATCGGCACAGTGGGCGAAGTCATGCGTGGCGAACCGTTTGTTGGCGAGGGCCGGACCGATGCCGGTGGCGGGGAGGTAGATGAACCCATTGAGATTCGCGGTGGCCGCGCCCGGTTCGATGCCACCGTAGACGACGATGCGTCCCAGGCCGTCGAGGCCGGCCCCGAGCCCGGTGGTCCGGGCGTTGATGCGGGCTGAACTGGTGAACACTCCGGCGCCGGGCGCCAGGGTTTGGACGGGCAGGCGACCGCTGCTGAGGGGGAGGCCGCCCGCGCAGAACAGGCTTCCGTTGGAATTGACGCCGACGGCGAGCCTAGAGTTTCCGGCCAGGGCTGGGGCGGCGGTCCAAGTGTTGGGAAACGGCGGATTTTCGACGAACACGCTGGTGGTGACGGGCGTGCTGTGGATGCCGTGGGCGTCCTGGGCGGTGACGCGGAGGGTGTGGGTCCCAATGCTGGAGTAGGTGTGCGCGATCGCGGTGCCGGCGGGGCCGGTCACGGTCTCCACGTCATGTCCATCGTCGTCCCAGTCGATGGTGAAGTGGAACATGTCCGTTGGCTCGTATGGAAATGAGCTGAGCGCTGAAAGTGTAAAACTTGCGGACTGGCCGACCAGCACCCGGCTGGGCGGGGTCAGCGCGACCACGGGGGTGGTTTCGGCAGCAACGGTGAAGGTGCCGATCCAGGCCGCGGGCATGAAATTTCCCTGCGTGTCGCGGACGGTGTTGGGCTCGAGAAAGACCGAGTAGGTGCCGTTGTTGGTCCCATTCCAAAGGCCCCGGTCCGGCTGCACATAAAAATTTGCGCTGATGGCGATGGCGTCGTTGGTGGACAACAGTCCGTACGGAGGGACGATCGAGTAGAAATGGCGGGATGCGATTTGGTCGAAGCCATTCGGGCCGGTGACGCGGATGCAATTCGTCGAGATGCTCGACCCAAGGACCGCGGTGTCATCCCAAAATTGGATGGTCAGGAATTGCGCGCCGAACTGGACGTTGGTGATGTTGTTGGCGGCCAGGCGGGCCACGGGCGGAACGGTGTCCGGCCCGGAATGTGGCGTGAGGAGAAAAGCCTGCGGCTGGCCGTGAAACAATCCCTGGCCAACAATCTGGCCGTGGTCATTGACGCCGCGCGCCTCGGTCAAGGTCCAGCCGGACGTGACCGGGATGCGTTCGTTGAGGTCGAGCACGCCGCCGGCGGCGGGCCAGAGCGCGGCATGTTGGCCGAGCGCGACGGTGTCCGCGGCGCCCACAGCATTTCCGGCGCGGTCGACAGCGAAGGCCGTGGACTGATACCCTCCAAGGGTGCCGAGGTCGATCAGGCCAGTCCGGTCGTCGAACCGGAACGCATGGGTGTCCCCGCTGACGAATGAAGCGGAGCCTACGACCTGATTGGAGTTGTTGATTGCATAGGCCCAGCTTTCGTCGCCGCCCAGAGTTCCGAGATCTTCGAGCGACCCGTTGGCAGTGGAACGGAACGCGTGGTTGAACCCGTTCGAACTCGTTGCGAGTCCGACGATGCGACCATGGTCATTGATTCCATAGGCCGCGGTGGTCGCCGATCCGCTGGCGCCGGCCAGGCCGGGAAAGAGGATGAATTCATTGGGTGACGAAACGACGAACGCGCTGTCATCGCCGTTGGTGCCGGTGGAAAATCCGGCCACCGTTCCCAGGTTGTTAATTTGTTGACCAACGACGCTGACGTCTGCGGCCGGGGCGCCGAGGTCGGTCAGGACGCCGTCGCGAAAGACGAAGCCGTGCATCTGGCCGTTCGCGGTGGTGGCGAATCCGGTGACCAGGCCGGCGTCGTTCAGGCCAGACGCTCGCGTGTCCGCGCCCCCGAGCGAGCCGAGGTCGACCGAACCAAGTCCCGGGGTGTGACGCCACGCCTCGGCGCGGTTTGGGCCGGTCACAGTGAACCCCGACGCCTGGCCGCTGGCATTGATGCCGGTGGCGACGCTGGCGTTCGTGCCCGCGGGCCCGATTGGCGTGACGCTGTAGGTCTGGGCCCACGCGGCACCGGCCGAGGCGATGACGAAGAGCGACGGAACAAATGTTTTCCAGGACGCAGCCATAAGCTTGTTGAGTGAGTCGGGTCGGGGACGGTTCGCGAATCGTCGCGCGCCGCATTGCCGATTTGAAATTCGACCAAGCAATCGATGGGCCAGCCGCCGTTCTGTTTTTGCGGGAGCCTCGGAAAGGTGCGTCGTTCGCTTCACTACGCCGAGCGTTGCCGGTGGGCTTCAGCCGTTGGCAGTTCCGAGGGAGGATCGATCGCTGCTCCGATTTCGGATCGAATTGTTCCGCGGTCGGACCACGATGCGTCTGTGGCCACGCGGCAGCCGAGCGGCCGCGATGGGATGGAAGTGCGGGTCCGGCTGACTTTTGGCTACTTCGGCATTTCCGCCCTCGGCGTGTCGCCCATGAGTTCGGCGACCTTGGGCTCGATCGCCGCCGCCCAGACGCGGTGTCCCTCACGGTTTGGGTGTTCGAAGTCGGGCATGAGCGACCCCGAGATGCTGCCGTCCGGCCGGAGAAATAGATGGTTCACATCCAGATAAAACACAGACTTTCCGTCGGCCAGCTTCGACGCGATCTCATTGGCCCTGGCGAGAACCAAGCGTTCGGCGGTTGGCTTCTCGCCTCGAGGAAAAATCGCCAGCACGAGAATTTTTGTCTGCGGCAGCTGGTGGCGGAGGGTTTGCACAATTGCCGCCACGCCGGCGCCGATCTCCTCACCCGTGTTGAACGGGCCGTTGTTTTGCCCGATCATGACAATCGCCAGCTTGGGCGAGATCCCGTCGATGTTTCCGTTCTGCAACCGCCACAACACCTGCTCGGTCCGGTCCCCGGTCATGCCCAGGACCACTCCGTTGCGCTTGGCATAGTAGTAGTCCCACACCGGCTGGCCGTCCCAGGTCCAACTCCGCACGATGGAGTCGCCGATGTAGAGGAGATCGACCTGACCCTGCCTGACTCGCGCGTTCAATGCCTTTTGCCGGGCCCACCAGGTTTCCCCCGAGCCCGGAGAGGGCACGATGGCGGTGTTCACTCTCCCGTCCGGGCGGGAAGCGGCGCGCGCGCTTTCGCCGCCTGACGCGAGCACCCAGCCCACCATCAACCCAGCGGCCAAAATCAAACGCATGGTTTCACCTCGCCGCTTGCCACGGCGGACTAGCGACCCAGGGTCCGGCAGAACCGGTCGATTCGTTCGAGGCCCTTTTCGATGTTGGCCAGGCTGGTGGCATAGCTGAGGCGGATGTAGTCGTCCGCGCCGAAGGCGATGCCGGGCACGGCGGCGACTTTTTCGGCTTCCAACAACCGGGCGCAGAACTCGGCGGACTTCAGGCCCAATTTGGAGATGTTGGGAAACAGGTAGAAGGCGCCCTTGGCGTTCACGCACGACACGCCGGGGATGCTGTTGAGCTTTTGCCACGCGTAGGTGCGGCGTTTGGCGTATTCGCCGAGCCAGCCCTTGAGGTGGTCCTGCGGACCCGTGAGCGCGGCCACCGCGCCCTTCTGGGCGAAGCTGGTCGGGTTGCTGGTGCTGTGGCTTTGAATGGCGTCGATGGCTTTGGCGATGGGCTCGGGGGCGGCCAGAAAGCCGAGGCGCCAACCGGTCATGCTCCACGCCTTGGCGAAGCCATGCACGATGATCGTGTGGTCCTGGTGAGCCTGGCTGAACGAAGCGACGCTTTTGACCACCGCGCCGTCGTAGGTGAGGTGCTCATAAATCTCGTCGCTCATGATGAGCACGCCCTTTTCCACGCAGACGTCGCCGAGGGCCTTGATCTCGTCCGGGGTGTACACGCTGCCGGTCGGGTTGCTGGGGGAATTCAGGACAAACAGCCGCGTGCGCGGAGTGATGGCGGCGCGGAGCTGAGCAGGGGTGACCTTGAATTCCGTCCGGTCAGTCGTGGGGAGGATGACGGCGGTGGCGCCCGCCAGCTTGACCATTTCCGGATAACTGAGCCAGTAGGGGGACGGGATGATCACCTCATCGCCGTCCTCGCAGGTGGCCATGATGACGTTGTAGCACGAGTGCTTGCCGCCGTCGGAGACGATGACCTGACTGGCCTTATAGGAGAGGCCGTTTTCGCGTTTGAACTTGTCGGCGATGGCCTGGCGCAACTCGGGGATGCCGCTGCTGGGCGTGTATTTGGTGAAGCCTTCGTTGAGAGCCTTGATGGCGGCGTCCTTGATGTGCTGGGGCGTGTCGAAGTCGGGTTCGCCGGCGCCGAATCCCACGACGTCGAGGCCATCGGCCTTCATCTGCTTGGCCTTGGAATCGATGGCCAGGGTGAGGGAAGGGGCGAGCGACGCGGCGCGGCGGCTGATTTTATAGTTCATAAACAAAACGGCGCGAGGCTAGCCGCCGGCGTCCGCCGCGCAAGCGGAATTCCGGCCGCCGGTGATTCAATTTGACCGTCGGCGCAAACCTCCCCAACGTCGGGCATGGATTCGTCCAGCCCGGTTCCACCACCGCTGCCTCCGCCCATGCCGGGCCGTCGTCCTGCCCCGGCTGAAGATATGCCGGGGCCGGCCACGGGAGGCTGGAAAAAGGCCCTGGCGCCGTTGGGGGTGGTTGGGCTTCTGCTGTTAAAATTCTTCGGCAAACTGAAGTTCATCCTCTGGCCCGTGCTGAAGTTTTTTCCGGTCATCCTCAAGACGGGCGGCACCATGCTGCTGACGGTCTGGGTTTATGCGCAGACCTGGGGCTACTGGTTTGCCATCGGGTTCGTCCTCCTGATCTTTGTGCACGAGTGCGGGCATCTTATCGCGGCCAAGAAATGCGGGTTGAAGGTGGGCGCGCCGGTTTTCATCCCGTTCATGGGGGCGTTGATCGCCTTGAAGGAGGCGCCGCGCGACGCCTGGATTGAAGCCCAGGTGGGAATTGGCGGACCGTTGCTCGGCGCGCTCGGCGCCGCGGCGTGCGAGGGTCTTTTCCTGGTGACGGGCAACCCCATGTTTCGCGCGCTGGCCTACACGGGATTTCTCCTGAATCTGTTTAACCTCGCCCCCATCGGATTTCTCGACGGCGGCCGGATCGTGTCCGCACTTTCCCCGTGGCTTTGGATCGTCGGCTTCTTGGTCATGATCGCCTTGGTCATCCGCCAGCCCAATTTTCTCCTGGTTTTGATCCTCGCGTTTTCCCTGCCGCGCCTGTTCTTCCTCTTTCGTCGCAAGAGCGAGGCCGAGCTCCGGTATTACGAAGTCACGCCCCGGCGCCGATGGGCCATGGCGGGCATGTACTTCGGGCTGATTGCGCTGCTCGTGCTGGGCATGGAGGTCACCCACATTTCCCACGAGAGCATCCCGGGTCGCTGACCCGCGAGCGCAGGTTCAGGCGGGCGGGACCTCGTCGAACCATTCGTCGGCTGGATCGAACGCCGGCACGGGGATGTTCAGGATTTTCAGCTCGCCGATGGCCCGATGGCGGCAGCCGGGCTTGATGTAGATTGCGGTGAGCGGGCGGACGGGGTGCCGCGTGCCGTCGAGTTCCAGGTGGCCGGTGCCGGCCAGCACGACGTAGATCTCGGTCATGCGCTTGTGATAATGCGCTCGGGCGTCGGCTTTGATTTCCACCAGGTGAACGCTGGCGGCGTTTTCACCGGGCGCGGCGAAGGCGCGATGGGCGGTCCCGCAGGGGCAGGGCAGGCCGGGGACTTCGTCGAGCTGGGCGATGAGAAATCGGGGCATCAGAGCAAGCGAGCGCGGAAATCGGAATTGAACCCGATATTTGCCGCACCGTGGCGGACGCTAAGGCCGGGGCGGTCAGGCTTCGGCGAGGCTGGGAGCAGGCAGGTTGGCGGGGGCACGCGGCGCGGGGGCGGCAGCTGTCGCGGCCTCGGCCTCGGCCTGCATGGCGACGCTGGGAGCCGGGGTGGGCACGGGCGCTGAGAGGACCCGCGCAAGCTGGCCGAGAACGAGGGTCAGTTCCCTGCGATCGATGGTGCCGGCGGCGTAATGAGCGACGGTGCCCCGCAGGATTTGGGCTTCGAGCGCCGGGGCTTTGCAGAGGTAATCGTCCAGGATGCGGCGGGCGACCGCGGCGAAGGTGTTCCCGTTGTTGAACGTGAAGGGCCGCTGCTCGCAGGCGCGACGGCACGCGTCGAATGCTTCAACGAGGGGAGTGGATCGGGCGACCGCCTGTTCCCAGGCGCGTTCCGTGGTCGCATAGGTTGCGGGATTGGTACGGGGCTCGACTTTTTGGGCCTGGCATTGAACCCGGTTTGTGTTGACGATGGAGTCCCACGTCACACCCGACAGCCACTGCTTCTTTTGTTCGATCACGGCTTTGCCTTTGCTGGTCGCCTGCCCGTAACGCCGGTCCGGTTGGCCTGGAACTGGGGCCGCTCGACCGTCCTTCCATGGGGACGGGCGTTGACGGCAACGCCCGCACGCGTTGTATTGATGGGCAAGTGCCGAAAGGAAAGCAGGAACCGCTCTGTGGGTCAATCGCGCAATCGTGCTCCTGGGCCGAAAATAAAGGTTGCCCCCCAAGGTGCCTTTGCTATTTTGCCCGTCCCTTTCGTCAGGGCGGTCCAAAATCCGGGCGCAGTGAGGAGGGGGAACGGCCATAAATCAGGCCCTCCCGTGTGGGAGGGCTGGCCATAACAACATCGAAATCAATCCCGTGTTCCGCGGGATGGCTTGGACGGTTGACCCGTTCCGGGCTCGCAACCAAAGGAAATATTGTGCTGAGCATTGGCATCAAGGAACTGTTGGAAGCCGGCGTCCATTTCGGACACCAGACCAAGCGTTGGAACCCCAAGATGAAACAGTTCATCTTCGACGCGCGCAACGGGGTGCACATCATCGACCTGAGCAAGACCATCGTCCAGTTGGAGAAGGCTTGCGACTTCCTGGCCACCACTTGCCGCAAGGGCGGCGAGGTCCTCTTCGTCGGCACGAAGAAGCAGGCCCAGGAGGCGGTCAAGGAAGCCGCCAAAGCCTGCAACCAGCACCACGTCACCGAGCGCTGGCTCGGCGGCACGCTGACCAATTTCAAAACCATCAAGAACTCCATCGCTCGCCTCAAGGCGATCGAAAAGATGGAGACCGACGGCAGCATCAACAACTACGTCAAGCAGGAGCAGTCCATGATCCGTCGGGAGGCGGCCCGCCTGATCAAGAATCTCGAGGGCATCCGCAACATGGACCGCGACAAGTCGCTGGCCGCCATGTTCGTCATCGACGTCAAACGCGAACACAACGCCGTCGCCGAAGCTCGCCGGCTCAAGATCCCCATCGTCGCCATCGTCGACACCAACTGCGATCCCGACCTCGTGGATTATCCGATCGCCGGCAATGACGACGCCATCCGCTCCGTGCGCCTGATTCTCGCAACCATCGTCCAGACCATCTCGGCGGCCCGCGCGGATCTCGCGTCCCGCGACGCCCGTCGGGCAACCGACAGCGCTCCGGCCGAAGCCGCTCCGGCGGCCGCCGCCCCCGCGCCGGCTGCGGAGACCGTTGTCGCCACTCCGGCCTGAAGTTCGTCGGCCCCGGCCCGCTTGCGGCCAGGCCCCAGATTACCAATCATTCCACGTATTTATGGCTGAGATCACAGCAGCAGCAGTAGGCAAGCTCCGCGAGATGACCAACGCGGGGTTGATGGATTGCAAAAAGGCCCTGACGGAAGCCAGCGGCAGCCTCGATCTGGCGGTCGAGATCCTTCGCAAGAAGGGCGTCGCCGCGGCGGCCAACAAGGGCGCGCGCGAAGCCAAGGAAGGCGTCATCGTCCAGCACGTCGCCCCGGGCGCCCGCCTCGGCATCCTCGTCGAGATCAACTGCGAGACGGATTTCGTCGCCCGCAATGAGTCGTTCAAGGCGTTTTGCGACGACATCGCCCGCAAGCTGGCGGCCAACCCGACGGCGGACGTCGAGGCGGACCGTGTCGCGGCCGTGGCCAAGATCGGCGAGAACATCAAGATCTCCCGGCACTCCCGGCTCGAGGTCAGCGGCAACGGGATGATCGCCGCCTACATCCACACCGGCGCCAAGGTGGGCGTGCTGGTGGAAGTGGGTGCCGGCAAGGAAGCCACCGTGGCCAACGAGGACTTCAAACAGCTGGTGCGCGATATCACGCTCCAGATCGCGGCTGCACACCCCATCGCCGTGGGTCGGGAGGAGATCGATCCGGCTCTCGTCGCCAAGGAAAAGGAGATCGCGGCCGAACAGGTCAAGAACAAGCCGCCGCAGGCCATCGCCAAGATCGTCGAAGGCAAGCTCGAGAAATATTTCCAGACCTGCTGCCTCGTTGATCAGGGCTTCGTCAAGAAGAACTCCGAGATCAGCGTGAAGGAACACGTCGCGTCCGTGGCCAAACAGCTCGGCGACGAGATCACCATCCGCCGCTTCCTCCGCTTCCAGGTCGGAGAAGTGGTGGGCTGAACTGGATTGCTTTTCTTTTAATCGCGCTAACGGGCACCTTCGGGTGCCCGTTTGCCTTTGAACCGGGCAGGTTCACCCACGGGGTGCGCCCGTCCTCGGGCGCAGAAAGCTGGGAAATATCCGACGGTTGGGATTATTCCAGCCCGTTGGTAGTCCGAAAGTTTCTGCGGGCGAGGACGCCCGCACCCCGCGTTCCTGGCGCCAACTCACGTCCATTTTGGAGGTCTCGCCTTCCCGTGAACCGAACGGGGCGCCCCGCGTTGCGGGACGCCGCCTGTGCGGACCGCCGTGCGGACCTCCGGCTGGCGGCGGCTTCGGCCGGACGGAGCTCTGAGGGAAGGAGGCAGCGCCAGCCCTATCAGCGTGGTTGCGTTCATGGCCCGTGAGCAGGTCCACAAGGAACAAGGAGCTTCCCATGAACCTGACCTTTAGCCCTAGGGAGCGCCAGCACCGCCTCCTGCCGCCCGGGCCGTAGTCCGCAATACTCATCGGCACCTCCGATGCGCCGGTAGGTCTCCGGCTGCGCTCGAAGGAGTAACAGGTCATGTCGCCTGACGACGTCTCCCGTGATCTCGACCGGCTCCGCCACATAATCCAGCACGGCATCGTTGACCGGATGACCGCGGGCGTCGACGAGCAGAAGATTCAGCGCAGAGGCGCCCTCCCGTCGGACCAGCAGCATCGGCGGGATCCCGCCGCTAATGCAACGCACGGCGCAGGCCCGGTGAGGCTTGAGCACCCCCGGGTTCATGACCCCCATCCAACACTTGCTGTCGACGATTTCGCCGCGAAAGGTCTGCCGGCCCAGAAAAACATCCGGGGCGGTGTCAACCCCGCTCGCGACGTCTCTGCGCGGAGCTTCGAGATGTCCAGGCGGCGGGTCGGCCGATCGCACGGAACCCGCCTCCACCTCCAGGAGAAGCCGGCCGTCGCGATGAATCCGCGTGGCGCGCAAGGTGACCGCGCGGCCGACGAGCGACGCCAGTTCCGCGCGGTTCAACCCGAACTTGAACGAGGCCACCAGCGGCGCCGCCTGGGCTGCCTGGTCCTCTCGCGCAAATGGGCCGCGCGGACTTCCAGGCGCACCGAGCGATTCCGGGCGGGCCAGCACGAGGTGTGGGTAGGGATCGACGTAGAGCGTGCCGCGAAAGTCGCGCACCTGTCCCCACTCGAATTGCGCACGGCCGATCAGGCGCTGCGCCACCCCAAATCCGGCGCCCGCCGCCAGGACAAGCGCAAAAACCCCGGCCACCAGACGGCGGATCGATCGGGAGTGTCCGGCCGGCGCGTGGTCCTCCCAGCCAATGTAAAATTCGTCGTTCATGGTTTCTCAATGACGGCAGGTTCGGTGCGCACTCCGGGCGGGTTGGGCTGCGGGTCCACCCAGACCCTCCCGCCAGCCACGCGCACGTTGAACGTGGGAATTTTTTCAGTGAACGGCGGCGGGGCCGCGCCCGTCTCCGGCTGGTATTGATAGCCATGCCAGGGGCAGGTGATGCAGCCGTCGAGGATCTTTCCTTCACCCAGGGGTCCGTTCTGATGCTGGCAGACATTGGACACCGCGGAAATCCTGCCGTCGTATCGGAACACGGCCACGCGCTCACCGGCCAGGCAGACAATCTTTGCCCGGTAGTGCGGGATGTCATCGACCGCGCAAACATCGATGAAACCGTCTGACCCGGCTGGGTGGGTGGCGGCTGGAGTGCGGGCCGCCGCCAACGGAGCGGGGTGCGCGGCTGTCGAGCTTCCCGCGGGCGGAGTGGCTGCTTCAGAATCAGCGGCGTGTTCTCGTCGGGCGGCCGCGAGGTGCAGTCCGGCCACGCTCGCCAGTCCCGTAGCCGTCGCGAGGACAAACAACGGATGGGTTTCACCCTGCAGCGCGCCGAACGCCACGTGCGCGATGAGCAAGGCGTACGCGACATAGACGAGCATGTGCAGGGTTTTCCAGATCGGGGCCGTGAGGTTGGCCAGCCAAAAGTCGTGGCTCGTTGCAGCCATCAAGGCGAGAATCGTCAACGCCGCGAAGCCGAATGGTTGAAACGGAAGGGACGCCAGGTCGCCGGTGAATCGTTCTGAAACAAAGATGCTGACCAGCGGGTTCAGGTTGCCCCCGGCGTGGTAGGTGACGACCGCGAGGGTCGCGTGCAGCAACGCCAGCAGCGCCATGGTCACGCCGGCGTGCCGGCGGTTGTAGAGCAGGGGCGCCAGGCGCGGGTTCAGCCGACCGAGAGGTCCGATGCTGAGGATGAAGTGCAGGAGCAGGAACGCCGCGGCCGCCGTCGCGCGCATGAGGAGAATCTCGGCCGTGACGGTGGGATGGAGCCAGATGGAGACGGTGATGAAGACGGCGAGGAACGCGCCGACGGCCACGGCCAGCGTGAGATCGTAGAGGCGCTTTTGGCGGTTCCATTGAACGGCCTGGTAGGCGAGGGACATGTTACGGGAGGGCTCGAGAGCCGTGGTTGGTGATGGAGGAATCGTCGAGTCGTTGAACGTCCAGTCCTGGCTGCGTGTAATGGGCCATCGGATGGCGCAGCCACACCCCCAGAAAAAGTGCCAGGGTCGCGATGGGTGCGAGGGCGAGCCACAGGACGCGATGGCGTTGGCGATGGGTGCGGGTCATGGAAGTTCTCCTGGCTTGCGGGCGGCCGCGAGGCGGTGGGCGGTTCGTTCCACCGGCGGCTCGCCCGTGGACGCCAACCAACGAGGCATGAGCAGCGGCCAGAGGAGAATGGCGCCTGGCACGATGAGCACGCGAAATCCCCACGAACCCCGGGCCGCATGGGGGTCGATGCGGTTTACGCCCGCCCAGGCAAAAGGAATGGCGAAGGCGATTCCGGCGGCGAGATAAATTCCCACGATCCCGAGAGCGGTGTTCACGATCATCATATTTTTGGTCGCAGGCGACGCGAGGCCGGTGTGATCGAAGGATTCGGCGGCCGTCGCACCCTCGGTTGGTCGTGGCGGTCTGGGAATCCTTGCAACAAGAATTCGTGCGCTGCGCCGAGTGGTAGCGCCGGCGTCCCGCCGGCCGGTGACGACGCATCCTGCGTCGCTGGGGGCGGATGAAGTGAAAAGTGTCGCGGACTGGGCGGCGGAGACGCCGCCGGGACCTGCACGCGAGGACGCGTGCGCTACGAGGGAGTAGCGCCGGCGTCCCGCCGGCCGGTGACGACGCATCCTGCGCCGCTGGGGCGGATGAAGTGAAAAGTGCCGCGGACTGGGCGGCGGAGACGCCGCCGGAACCAGCACGCGAGGACGCGTGCGCTACGAGGGAGTAGCGCCGGCGTCCCGCCGGCCGGTGACGACGCATCCTGCGTCGCTGGGGCGGATAAAGTGAAAAGTGCCGCGGACTGGGCGGCAGAGACGCCGTCGGGACCTGCACGCGAGGACGCGTGCGTTACAAGGGAGTAGCGCCGGCGTCCCGCCGGCAGGTGACGACGCATCCTGCGTCGCTGATAGCGGATGACGTGAAAAGTGCCGCGGACTGGGCGGCGAGACGCCGCCGGGACCTGCACGCGAGGACGCGTGCGTTACGAGGGAGTAGCGCGGCCGGTGACGACGCATCCTGCGTCGCCGGGAGCGGATGACTTGAGATGTGCCGCGGACGCGTGCGCTACGCCGTCAGTCCGAATCCTGGAAAACCTCAGGCGCGCCGGTGGGGGAAATTCGGACATCTGGGAGATTGACACCGGATGGGCGGTCGTTAGCGTCGCGGGCACGTTGATGAAGAATTACGGTCAATCGATGGTGGTCTCCGGCGGCGTCAGCCAGCCGACGGTCATCGTCGTGGCCGTAGAAGTCGGGAACCTGATTAAGAAGGTCACGATTCTGCCGGCGTGGGCCCATCTGATTCTGTGGCCCGGGGAGCAGCGCGTGAGAGTCTAGGAAAAACCAGATTTCAACCGCCCTGCTCCCGAAAGGAAGCAGGGCTTTTTTATGCCCAAAACCGAGTCCCTGAACCCCGTCGTTCCTGCGATCCTCCGCCCTTCGGATGCCGGGACGCCCGCCGCCTCAATCGCCACCACTGCGTCCGTCCGGATTCTGCTGGCGCTGAGCTTTTGCCATCTGCTGAACGACACGATTCAGGCGCTGATTCCTGCGATTTATCCGTTATTGAAAGAGTCGCTGCGGTTGAGTTTCACCCAGATTGGTCTGATCACGTTCACCTTTCAGATGGCGGGTTCGGTCCTGCAGCCGCTGGTGGGTCTTTACACGGACAAACATCCCCAGCCGTTTTCGCTGGTGGCGGGGATGGGCGTGACGTTGGTCGGGGTCATTTTGCTGGCGCTGGCGCCGGCTTATGGATTCGTGCTAATGGCCGCGGGATGTGTTGGCCTGGGTTCCGCGGTGTTCCATCCCGAGGCGTCGCGCATGGCCCGCCTGGCCTCTGGTGGTCGCCACGGATTCGCCCAGTCGTTGTTTCAAGTGGGCGGCAACGCCGGTTCCGCGGCGGGTCCGCTGCTGGCCGCGGCGTTGATCGGTCCGTTTGGACAACACTCCATTCTCTGGTTTAGCTCGGTGGCGTTGGCCGGCATGTGGATTCTCGGACGGGTGGGGCGGTGGTACAAGGCGCAGTTAAGCACCCAGCGCCCAGGGGCCCGGCGTGACGCCACTTCCGCGGCCCTTGGCCGGGGCCGGATCGCTCTGGCCTTGGCCGTCCTGCTGTGCCTGATGTTTTCGAAATTCATCTACCTCGCGTCGATGACGAGCTACTACACGTTCTATCTCATCCATCGCTTCGGGGTGTCGGTGTCCCAATCCCAGTTCTTCCTCTTCCTTTTTCTTGGCGCCGGGGCGGCGGGCACGCTGTTGGGCGGGCCGCTCGGGGATCGCATCGGACGCAAGCAAATCATCTGGCTGTCGATCCTGGGCGTCGCGCCGTTTTCGCTGGCGCTGCCGCATGTCGGCCTCGGCTGGACCGTGGCCCTCTCGATGGTCATCGCGTTGATCATGGCCTCGGCCTTTCCGGCCATTCTCGTGTTCGCGACGGAATTGTGGCTAGGCCAGGTCGGGTTGGTGGCCGGCCTCTTCTTTGGCCTGGCGTTTGGCCTGGCGGGCATCGGGTCGGCGGTGCTCGGCCGGATTGCCGATGCGACCAGCATTCAGTTCGTGTTCAACGCCTGCGCCTACCTGCCGCTGCTGGGGTTGCTGACCGGGCTCCTGCCTAAAGTGCGGAAGCCATAAGGGGCGCCGTCGAGTCCGGCGCGCCCTCGAGCGTCGCCGGACAATCGGGCAGCGGGCGCGCGCTGTCGCGGACGCGCAGTCGGTCCAGCAGGTGATCGCCGACGCGCAGGGCGTTGGCGATGATGGTCAAGGTCGGGTTGACCGCGGCGCTGCTGACGAAAAAGCTGCCGTCGACCACGTAAAGGTTGTCGACGTCGTGGGTGCGGCAGTGGAGATCAAGGACGCTGGCGGCGGGGTCGTCGCCGAAGCGGCAGGTGCCGACCTGGTGGCCGAGGCCGTTCAAGCCAAGCTTTGTGGTGAACGTGGTGACGGTGCCGGCGTTGAAATATTTTCCGTTGGGCAGGATGTGGCAGCCACAGCCGATCTCCTGCAGCACCGTCGTCCACCGCGCCAGCAGCCGATCGAACGCCGCGGTGTTGTTCTCGGTGTAATCGACCACGATCCGCCCGTCCCGGTTGAGCGAGATCCGGTTGTTGGGGTCCGGTAGATCCTCGCTCGTCAGCCACCAGTCGAGCGAATGTTTCGCGACAAAATCGATGTCGAGCGGGGCGTAGACGGCCTCGCTGCCCTCGAGTTCCGCCCGGCTGACTTTGCCGAGCATCTGGATCTGACCCATGGGATGGGCAAAGCCGGGCTCACCCCAGTAATAATCAAAGAGGGAGAGGGTCTTCTGGAACTTTGTCGGGTTGGACTTGAACGACGAGACCCCGATGAGCGAGCCCAGGATGTGCTTCATCAGGTTGCGCCCGACCAGCCCGGACGAGTTGGCGAGGCCGTGCGGGTGCGCGTCGTTGGCGGAGCGCAGCAGAAGCGCGGCGGAGTTGATGGCGCCGCACGCCACGACCACGAGATCGCCGGTGAACGTGATCCGATCACCGTCGAGGATGGCTTCGACGCCGGTGACTTCGCGTCCGGAGGGGCTGGTTCGTAAACGTTCCACGCGGGTTTCGGTCAGCAGTGTCACGTTATCCCGGCCCAGGACCGGGCGGACTGCGGCGGTCTCGGCGTCGGATTTGGCGTGGACGAGGCAGGGATAGCCATCGCAGGTCGCACAGCGGATGCACGCGCTCAAATGTTTTTGCGCCTCGTTGAGGCGGATGCCCAAGGGCGTGTAACTCGGCCGGAGGCCGCGGGCGGCCAGCTGGTCGACGACCTCCTGGATGCGCGGTTCATGGGTCACGGCCGGATACGGAAAGTCGATGCTGCGCGGCGGCTCCGTGGGATCCAGCCCGCTCCGGCCGTGGACGTGGTACAGTCGTTCCGCGGCGCCATACCACGGCTCGAAATCGCGATACTGGAGCGGCCACTCCGGGGAGACGCCGCCGGCGTGCGGGACCCGTTCGAAATCCCGCTCGCGCAGGCGGAAGAGGGCGGCGCCGTAGAGCTTGGTGTTCCCGCCGACGTGATAGCACATGCCGGCGCGCACCTCGCCTCCGTTTTTGTCATGCCAGATTTCCGGCCCGAAATAACGCGTGGTGTTGAAGGCCACGCGCGCGTCCCAGTTCTCCTGTTCCCGGGGCAGGAATGGCCCGCGCTCGAGGACCAGGATGCGCTTGCCGGAAGCGGCCAGCGAATGCAGCAGGGTGCCGCCGCCCGCACCCGTCCCGATGAGGATCACGTCGTAGTGGTCAGACATGAGCCATCAGTCGGCGACCGGCGCGTTTCCTTTCAAACGGGCAGTGATCAGGGCGGGCCTGCGGTGCACAGGGCAGGCGCCGCCACAGAACAAACTGGCGGATCGCGCGGTGGGTTTTTGGCCGCGCCTTTGGCTGGGACTGCCGCCGGGCCAGGATTCCGCGGGTCGAGCTGACACCGTCAGAAGACCGCTGCTCGCGGGAGGCCGGCCGGCCGAGGGCTGATCCCGGTTCAGGCCGTCGGGTGCCACCCGGCGTCCGCCCAAAGCGAGCCGCTGACGGCGGCGTTTTGGATCATGAAACAAATCGCGTCAGCGATTTCCTCCGGCTTGATCAGGCGGCGCAGCTGGGTCTGCGGGATGATCTTTTCCCGGATGAAATCCTCGCCGAGGGCGCGGACCATCGGGGTGTCGGTGTAGCCCGGGTGAATGATGCCGCAGCGGACGCCGTGGTAAACGGCCTCCATCATCAGCGTCGCCGCCGCCCCCTCGAGCCCCGCCTTGGTCACGGCGTAGGCAATCTGCCCCTTGTTGCCGAGGGAGGACACGGACCCGATGAACACGATGGCGCCCTGCAGCGCTTCGGTGGGTTCCCAGCGCTTCAGACCAAGGCGCCGGCGGTGTTCCGCGATCCCGGCCACCATCTCCAACGCCCAATAAACTGGCGCGATCAAATTCACCTCGAGCACCTGGCGGAACTGATCCAGCGGATAGGTGACGACTTTGTTGGTGGCTTTGTCCACCTTCACGGCCAGGCCGTCGCGAGTGATTCCCGCCGCGGAAACGCAGATGTTGACCATCCCGTGCCGGTCGTGCAGCTCGCCAAAAACACCCATGCGAAACTTTGGGTCGGTGACGTCGCCGGCAAAGCTGGACGCCACGTTGGCGCCGACGACCCCGTTGATGGCCTTGGCCACCTCGGCGGCGGCGGCGGAGTGATCAATGAGGGCGAGCGCCTTGGCCCCACGCCGGGCCAGTTCCTCTGCCAACGACCGACCGATGCCGCTGGCGGCCCCGGTCACCACTGCCACTGAGCCTTTGATATTCATAGCCTGCCTTTCATTTGCCGATTGTTTTGTCGCCCGCGCCGACCCCGGGAACATTCCTCCGGGAACTCCGGGGCCTCCCACTGCTTTGCGTGGCGCCCTTCACTCTGCAGGGCCCGGGGCTTGAGGTCAATTAAATTTGTGCACATGCACAAATTTAAAGAGATCATCAAGTCTTGGATCGGCGCAAGCCGGCAACCCTGGTTCGCGGGTCGAAACCTGCACCTGACGAATCCGCGTGGTCTTGGAACCCTCGAGATGGATGCCCGGCCCGGGCACGTGCGGATGGAAAACTTCACTTCCGCGCTGAATTCTTCAGGTCGCTTGCTTTGTGCACCCGCATGAATACACTTCGCCCATGAGCACCACTGACCCGCAGCCCGGGGAGCGGCTGGACATTCGCAAATACCCGAACCGGCGGTATTACGACGCGACACACAGCCGGCATCTCACGCTGGAGGAGATCCGGGGGCTGATTCGGGAGGGCCATGACCTGACGGTGACCGACTCAAAAACCGGCGCGGACATCACTGCGCAGGTGCTGACCCAGATCATCCTGGAACTGGAGACGCCGAAGATTGACACGTTTCCCGTGGCGCTGCTGCTGCGCATGATCCGGTCGAACGATCAGGCCGTGCGGGATTTTGTGGAGAACTATTTCAACCAGGCTTTCCGGGCCTATCAGGAATACCAGCGGCAGGTGGAGGAACGCCTGCGGCAGATGCCGATGGCGGGGATGTTTCCTCCATTCAACCCCTGGGCGCAGGCGATGTCCCCCTTCATGGGCGGGCCTGCGTCAGGCCCGACGGCGACGCGTCCGCCCGAAAAAGCTCCGGGACCGGCCGGGTCGGAGCCGGGCGCGGCGGGCGGTTCGCCGGAGGGTGCGGACCTGCGGGCGACCGTGGAGGAACTGCGCGCCCGGCTGGAGGCGTTGCAGGCTGGGATGAAGAAGGGCCGATCGGCCGCGACCCGGCGCCGCCCCAAAAAATAAATTGTGCAAACGCAAAATTTTTATTGACGCCCGGAGCTGTCCCCCTTAGGGTGGGGCCAGTCGGCGGGGGTCCCGTCGGGTACGAGGGGATCGGCGCGCTGGCGGTGGCAACCATGAACGCAGTCCAGAACATCCAGACGCCGGAGCCGGGCCGCAGTTGCGAGGCCAGGTCGGCGTTGGGGGGCTGGGCGGCACGTAGGGAAGGCTGAAAGGAAGGCAATTATGACAACCGAAGACAAGAGCAAACCCGTCAATGAACTGCTGGATCAGGCGCTGAAGAATTATGAGCAAGCGTGGAAGACCGGGGCCCGCATGCAGGAGGAGTCGGCCCGGTATTTCAGCAATCTGGTGACGCAGGCCACGGGGCCGCAGGATTGGTCGAAGCGGGCCAAGGCCATGGCGGACGAACTCGTTCCGCAAACGCAAAAGACTTTGGATGAAGGATTGAAGCTGATGGAACAGAATGGCCGCGCAAGCGTGGAGCTGTTGAAGAAGGCGATCTCGGCGGCGCAGGCGACCACTCCGCAGGAGGCGCAGACGCGTCTGCTCAGCCTGTGGGAGGCCTCGCTGAACACGATGCGCGAGTCGGTCACGACCTTCAGCCAGACGCAGCAGAAGGCCTGGGAGGCCTGGATGAACTGCGCGCGAAAGAGCGCGGAGACCGTGTCGTCCACCGTGGCGGGCGCGAAGGCCTGAGAGGGGCCCGCGACGCGAACTGCGGCCGAGGAAAGGATCAGCGATGACGAAGGATGTGTTTTTGGCCGGTGCGACCCGCACGGCGATTGGGACGTTTTGCGGCGTGTTCGAACAGACGCCTGCTCCGCTGCTGGGGGCGGCGGCGGCGCGGGCGGCGTTGCAACGTTCGTCGGTCCCGGCGGATCGGGTGGACGAGGTGATCTTTGGGAACGTCCTCGGGGCGGGGTTGGGGCAGAACGTGGCCCGCCAGGTGGCCATCCGGTCGGGCCTGGGCCCCACGATTGGGGGCACGACGGTGAACAAGGTGTGCGGGTCGGGGCTGAAGGCGGTGATGCTGGCGGCCCAGGCCATTCAGTGCGGAGACGCCGGGGTGATTCTGGCGGGCGGCACGGAGAACATGTCCCGCGCGCCGTATCTGTTGGAGAAGGCGCGCGGCGGCTATCGGATGGGGAACGGGGAGCTGGTGGATGTGCTGCTGCGGGATGGCCTGTGGGATGTCTACAACAACGTGCACATGGGCACCTGCGGGGATCGGTGTGCGGAGAAGTATGGATTCACGCGGGAGCAGCAGGACGGCTTCGCGGTGGCGAGCTTCCAGCGGGCGATCGCCGCGGCGGCGGCGGGGACGTTTGCGCGGGAGATCGCACCGGTGGAGATCAAGGTGGGCAAGGACGTGGCGAGCGTGGTGGAGGACGAGAACCTGAAGAAGTTCAATGAGGAGAAGCTGCGCAAGCTGCGTCCGGCGTTTGGCGAGAAGGGGACGGTGACGGCTGGGAATGCCTCGAGCATCAACGATGGGGCGGCGGCGGTGGTGGTGCTCTCGGGAGAGAAGGCGCGGGAGCTGGGCGTGAAACCGCAGGCCCGGATTCTGGGCTACGCGACCTACGCGCGGGAGCCGGAGTGGTTTACCCTGGCGCCCGTCGGGGCAATTGCGAAGCTCCTGAAGCAACTCTCGCTGTCCGCGGGAGAGGTGGGGCTGTTCGAGATCAACGAGGCGTTCTCGGTCGTGCCGATGGCCGCCATGAAGGAACTGGGCATCCCGCACGAAAAGTGCAACGTGCATGGCGGGGCGGTGGCGCTGGGCCATCCCATCGGCGCGAGCGGCGCGCGGACGCTGGTGACTCTGTTGAACGCGATGCAACAGCGTGGCGCGCGCATCGGTATCGATTCCTTGTGCATTGGCGGGGGAGAGGCGGTGGCCCTGGCGGTTGAACTGTGCTGATCCGCGCCGGGGTCGGACCGCGGGCTCCCGCAACGCGCAAGGAATGGACAAAAAGGGGATGGCCCGACGGGCCATCCCCACCGTTGAGTAAGACAGCATCGGGGACCGTAAAAGACGGCGGACCTCGGCGGGCGGCCATGCCGTCCGGCGGCACCCGCCAACGACGCAGGCAGGCCATGAACGAGCAGAATTCCAACTCCAATTCGGACCACACGGCGGCGCAATGGGCCGCATTCCAAAAGATCTGGGGCGAGACCTTCAGCAAGCTGATGCAGCTCGGCTTCACCGTTTCACCCGAGTCGGCGCCGCCTGAATTTCTGCGGCAGATGCGCAGCGGCCTCCTCCAGGCGCTCTCGCAGTCCTGGGAGCAGTATCTCCGCTCGCCACAGTTCATGGAAAGCACGCGCCAATGGATGGATCAGGCCATCGCCTTCCGAAAGATGAGCAGCGATTTTTTCAACAAAGTGCGGCACGAGACCCAGTCCACCACGCGGGATGACATCGACTCGGTCATGCTGGCGGTCCGGCACATGGAGACCCGCATCCTGGACCGGGTGGAGGACCTGGCGGCGGAGGTCACGGAATTGAAGCGGAAGCTGGGCGCGGAGCAGGCCGGCGGCGCGGCCCAGGCAGCAGGGTCACCGGGAGCGGGGGGACCCGCCAAGCCGGCCGGAGGCGACGGGGGCCGCGCCGCCGCGCGCCGCCGGCCCGCCCGAAATCCGCGGCGACGTCGGGCCTGATCACGCACCAATCGGCTATCGGCCCCGCGCCGCTGGCCCGGCCGTCGCGGGAGCCGGGCGGCGACGACGTGGCCCGGGTCGGGTAACAGCAGCACCAAAACCGGAAAGGACATCACGTTATGAGCAGCGGCACGGGCGCATCTCCATCGGCTAATCCGTGGACCCCCAACGCGTGGTCCAAGTGGCAGGATTCGATCCTGAGTGAGGGCATTGCCAACGCGCGACGATTGGCCATGCTGCCAACGCTGTTCGAGCGGGCTCAGCGCGTGAAGAAGGGCGCCACCCGCTCCGAGGTCGTTTACGAAGAGGATCGCCTCAAGCTGCTCCACTATCCGGGAACCGGGGAGTACCGCCACCGGACGCCGTTGATCTTCGTGTTCGCCCTCGTCAATCGCCCGTACATTCTCGACCTGAAGCCGGGCCGCAGTGTGGTCAGCCACTTTGTCGAGCGCGGCTTCGATACGTATCTCGTCGATTGGGGCGCTCCGACGCACGCGGATCGGCACCTGACGATTGACGATCATGTGAATGGGTACCTGTCGAACGTGGTGGACTATGTGTGCGAACGGGCGGGCGTTTCGCAGGTGAGCCTGCTGGGCTATTGCATGGGCGGGACCATGAGCACCATCTTTACGGCGCTCCATCAGGACCGAATCAAGAACCTGATCCTGCTCGCCGCGGGCATTGATTTTTCCACACGGGAGGGCCTGCTCAACCTCTGGACGCAGTCCGAATACTTCGACGTGGACAAGTTTGTCGACGCGTTCGGCAATTGCCCGGCGGAGTTTTTGCAGGCCTCCTTTCAACTGCTCAAGCCCGTGCAAAACCTGATCGAAAAGCCGATCAACTTTTTCGAAAAGGCGGATGATCCGGAAGCCGTCGACGATTTCCTGGCGATGGAAACGTGGTTGAACGACAACATCCCGGTGGCTGGCGAGGTCTATCGCGAGTTCGTCAAGTATCTCTACCAGCAGAACCTTCTCGTGCAAAACAAGCTGCCGGTTGGGCGCCACACGGTCGACCTGCGGCAGATCACCTGCCCGGTCCTCAACATCATGGCCCGCAACGACGACCTGGTTCCCTGCGCGCAAAGCATGCCGTTCAACGATTTGATCCGTTCGGCCGATCGCAAGGCGGTGATGGTCCCGGCCGGACACATCGGCTTGGCGGTCGGTGGCAAGGCGCAGAGAGAGACCTGGCCGCAGGCCTGTGAGTGGCTGGCGGAACGAAGCTGAGACGGCGCGGCCACGCAGGTAGGGCTGGCTGCTGCCACCTTCGCTCAGAGCTCCGTCCGGCCGAAGCCGCCGCCAGCCGGAGGTCCGCACGGAGGTCCGCACGGAGGCGTCACGCAATGCGGAGCGCCCTACCTTTTGGGTCATGGGGAGGCGGAACCTCCAAAATGGACGTGAGTTGGCGCCATGAACGCGGGGTGCGGGCGTCCTCGCCCGCAGAAACTCTCGGACTACCAACGGGCTGGAATAATCTCAACCCAAAAACCCCAAATCAAGGTGTGGCGCGGGCGCGGAAGTAGGCGCTGGCGGGAGTGGAGACCGAGTTGGTGGCGAAGCCGGAGCCGGTGGCGGCGAGCCGGTTGGTGGCGATGGTGGTCCAGGACTGGAGATCTCCGGATCGCTCGAGGAGGTAGGTTGTGCCAGGTTTACCGGCCACTTGCAAAGCCCGCGGAGCACCCGGAGCCGGCGTTCCAGACGCGGGCAGCCACGTGAGAACAGGTGCGCGGCTTTGCAGGACGAGCGAGTCGATGAGCTGATTGTTGTCGTCGTAAGTCTGCCAATGGAGCGTGTTGCCGATGATCTCCATCAGGTCGTAGTGATAGCGGGAGTATTCGACCGTATAGAGGGGCCAGAAGGCGACCCGTTCGACGTCGAGCGTGCCGCCGCCGCCGCCGCTGACGATGTAGGTGACGCCGTTTTGGGTTCCGCGGTTGTAGTTGTGGGCGTGGCCGGAGATGACGACGTCAACGTTCATTCGTTCGAAGAGCGGGACCCAGAGCGACTGGACCCAGGTCTCGCCGGTGTGCCCGCCGCCGTTCCAGAGATTGACATACGGCGGGCGATGGAAGCAGACGACGCGGAACGCGGCGCGTTGGGTTTCCGGCCGCGCGAGCTCGGCGGTGAGCCAGTTGTATTGCTCGGTGACCGTGGTTTCGGTGTCGAGGAAGATGAAGCGCGTATTACCGTAGTCGAAGGCGAACCAGCCTTCGTTGCCGGGAAGCGCGCTGTAGGCGTAGGCCAGGGCGTGCTCGCCGTCGTGATTGCCACGGGCGTAGATGACCGGGTGGGTCTGGGCGGCGTTGAGGTGCTCGAGGGGTTTGAACCAGTAGTTGTGCCATTCGTCGATGAGATCGCCGCTGTTGACCATGTCTCCGGCCACGCAGATCATGTCCGGGCCGTGGTTCAGCAGGTTGGCGATGTGGGTGCGGAGCGTCACGCTGCCGGCGTGGTTGTCGCCCCACCAGGCGACGGCAATGGGGGTGTCGCGGCGCGGCGCAGTGCGAAATTGATAGATGCCAGACGTCGCCGTTCCGCTGCGCACGCGGTATGCGTAGGTGGTCTCCGTGTCCAGCCCGGTCAAGGTGGCGCGGTGCACGAAATGAGTGGCGTCGATCATCAAGGTCTCAATCCGGGTCAGCGTCTGCTCGGTGACATTGGATCGGCCCCACTCGACGGAATGTTGGACGAGGTTGCCATCGGTTTCCCAGAGCAACGTCATGGCGTTGGTGCGCACGTCCTGCAGCATGGGCAGCTTGGTGATCTGCGGCAGGATGGGCGTGACCTCCTGCAATCGCACGACCAGATCGTCGGCCATGCTGTCGTTGTCCAAGTCGCGGCGCTGGCGCCCGACGACCTCGAGGGCGAGCCGGCGGGTTCCGGGGGGAATGAGCCCGGCGAGAGTGCGGCGGAGCCAGATGCTGTTGGCGGCGACCATGCAGCGGACGCTGGAGAGCTCGGCGCCGGCGGCGTCGAGGTAGGCGACCCGGTAGTAGACCTGATCGTCGAACGTGTTGGCCCCATATTGATTTCTCAGCCACGCCTCGGCATCGAGGGCCGCTCCGCCGTCGAGGTCGACCGGGTTGAAGCCGGCGGCCATGAGATCGATCTCCTGCCGGACCACGGCGTCGCCTGCCGGGTTCAGCCCGCCATGTAGAAAGCGGGCGCCAGCGTGGGGCGCGCCCTTCCCGCCGGACGCGGTCAAAGTGGTGGGGTGCCCCTGGCGGATCTGCCAGGTGTCGAGCTGATCTTCAAAATCACCGTTAATTTGCAGATCCTTTCCGAAGGCGTCGCTGGGCGGCGCGGACGAGCCGGTCACGGTGAACAGGCCGTCGGAGCCGTCTGCGACGCTGGGAAAACTGAGCGAGGCGATCTGAATTCGGTAGTTGTTGGTGTCGCCGAGCCGGGCGCTGACGATCCAGGTGAAGTTGGATTCGCGCATCGCGATCTGGCCGAGCGTGCGGTAGAACGTGTCACCGCGATACAGATCGACCTGCACGCCGCCGCTGGGGTTGGTGGCGGCCCACTCCACGCGCTGGGTGGTGCCTGCCTGGAAAACCTCGCCGCCGTTGGGGAACACCACGCGCAAGGTTGGAGTGGTGGGCAGCGGAAGGCCGGCGGCCGTCGGCCCGCCGAGATCTGCCAGCTCTGCCTCGGCCATGGCCCGATTGCGAATCTGGACGCTGTTGACAAAACCGGCGGCGTTTTCCTGATCCTCATCCGCGAACAGCAGCGCGGCCTGGTCGAGAGACCAGCGCCCGTCCACGGTCACGCCTCCCAGCTGTTGCACCTTCTGGCCGTTTAGAAAACTGGTGAGGGTGCCGGTGGTGGCGTCGATGACCAGGCCAATCCGATTCCAGGAGCCGTCCTGGACGTTCCCGAAGTAATTGCCGGAAATGCCGAGGCCGCCGTTAGGGTTGATAAACCAATCGCCGTCGTCGGTATTGCCCACCGTGGTCTGCCAGAGGACCGCCCAGCCGGTGGGGCGGCTGGGGAACATCACGTCGAGCAAAAGGGTGTAGCTGCTGACGAACGCGCCGCCGCCGTTCGGCGAAAACCCGTGCGTCAGGCGGAAAAACGTCCCTCGGGTGAACGAGGCGACCTGGGCCGGCTGTCCGTTGATGGTGGCCGACGTGTAGGAAACCCCAGCAGATGTGGCCGGCAACGCCGCACCGGTTGTCAGGCTGGCGCCGCCGGTGGAGGACGCCAACGAGCCGTTGAAATCCCATTGGGCAATCGTGGCGGGGATGACGCCCGGAATTCCACCCGCAGCCGGCCCGCCGAGCGCGGCGATTTGGGCCGGCGTCAGGATCCGGTCCTGGAACTGCACGCTGTTCAGGTAGACCTCGGCCGACTCGTTGTCGTCGTCGGCGAAGAGCAGGGCGGTCGTGTCGAGGGCCCATCGCTGGTCCGAATTGCCATCCGTCGGAGAAAGATACTGGTAGGGGCCCGAGCCGAGCGGGTCGGCGCCGACCGGGCCGGACAGCACGTTATTGCCGTCAATATATTTGCCGAGCTCCCGCCGGGAACAATCGACGGTGAAGGCGACGCGATGCCAGACGCCCGGCGTCACGGAGCCCTGATACTGGCTGCTGATGCCGATGCCGTGGGAGGGACCGACAAACAGCTCGGCGTCCGACGTGGTGGGAGAGGCGGTCTCCGTCTGAAGCAGGGCGCGAAACCCTGTGCTGCCGGCGGGGTAGTAGAGATCGAAAATGAGGGTGTAGCGATTGACCAGGGCGCCGCCGGCGTTGGGCGCGGCGCCGTGGGCCATGATGAGCCCCTGCGTGGGCGTCAACGCGGGCAGGCGGAGCACCGACGCGACCTGCCCATTGATGCCGGCGATGCCGAAGGTCGTGGTGGTTCCGAACTGGGCGATCGCGGCCGTGTCGGCTCGGAAGGCAAGCGGCGAGCCAACGGTGGCGGCCAGCGTCCCGACGTTGAAATCCCACTGGCCGGTGACTCCCGCTTTGACCTGGGGCGTGGCGGCGAGGAGAAGCGAGGCGGCGAGCGAGGCGATGACGGCGGTGTACTTCATGGTCCGAATGCAATAAACGCATGGATCTTTCGCACAACGCCGGGCGAATTGCACTTGGAATTCTCCAGCGCTCCAGCGGTCCCAAGGGTGCATCAAGCTCAGCAAACCCGTTGCTGGCCTGGTCGGCGGCCGGATTTCCAAGCCATGACCATCCTGCGGAAATCCCTTCCCCGCGACTTGCCCAATTTTTCTGCCTGCCATTTTTCTGCAAATTCCCCGCAAGGACGGTTCGAGAATATGACCACGATCGAGTCCGACACGGTTTGTCGGCAAAAATATGAAGGGCACAAAAATGTGAGCACGAGGCGTTCTGGATAGCAGTTCTTGGTGGGCTTGATGCAGCCCTCCAGCGGTCCAGCGCGCAGGCGGTGCGGCGGTGCGTTCGGCGACGCTGACGGCTTCGGCCGCCGGCCTTTTGCCCGTCGCGGCGCCTGCCGGCGGGTGCGCAGGGATTAGCCGACCCGGCAGGCCCCGGCGAAGCTGTCGGCAGCCTACGGCAGCAATTGAATCCGATAGTAGCGGGTCGGATCGAAGCCGCCGGTCTGAGAGCCGTCGTCGGTGAAGCTGAACGTGCCGTTGGTGGAAACGATCGTCCCGGGCAGCGGTTGCCAGTAGGCCGGATCCCAAAGCTGGGTCCATTCCACGCCAAATTTAAGTGACGGGTCGGCGGTCCATTGGAGCGAGAACTGGTTGGTTGAGAAGATCGTCGTCGTGATCTCCATGGGCGGGGAGACCGAGAGCGCCGAGAGACCCTCCACCAGCCGGAAGTAGTGATACGCGGAGGGCAGGGTGAGGCACCACGTCAACGTATTGGTTTCCGCGCGCAGCGTGGGCGAGACCGCGAACCAATTGGTGAAATCGAGGTCGGGCTTGCCCTGCACGTAGTAGCTCACACCCGGGAGTGTGCCCTGCCACGTCAGGCAGAAATCCTGATTCGTGAGGGTGAGTCCGGACGAAACGACATTCGTGCCCGGGCTGGTGTATTCGCTCGCGACGATGGTGTAGGCGACGGGGTTGGCGGAGGGATTGACCACCGCGAGATACCAGTCGCCGGGGCTGAGCGCCACCGGAGTTGAGCCCGGCGACAGGCTGATCAGTTCGTCGCCGTCGTCGGCGTTGTCGCTGAGGTAATCGAAGTCCCAGGGGGCGGGCACGGGCAGGCCGCGGCGCGCGTAGAGCCGGACGTCGTCGGTGGGCTGCAGGATCTCGAACTGGGCCCGGGCGGCGTTGCTGGACACGGTGAAGACGTAGTAATCAACCGGCAGTGCGGCGGCATCGTCGACGCTGGCGACCGTGTTGGTGTAGGCGACGCCGTTGGTCAGGGGAATGATCTGGCTGAGAGTCAGCTCCGTGACCAGCAGGATGTAGTTCGCGTCGACCGCGTCATTGTTCTGCACGGCGATGAACCAGTCGCCGGGCGTGAGCGGGACCGGCCGGGAAGCGACCGAGACCGAGATGAGCTCATCCGAGAGCCCGGCATTGGTGCTGGCGTAGGCGAAGCTGGTGAGATCACCCGGGCAGAACCCGCCCTGGACAAAGATGTCGACATTGGCGTCGGGCGAAACGATCTCGAAGTTCACCCGGACGGCGTTGGACGAGACGTGGTAGCGGTAGAATGCGTAGTCGCCAGGCGGGAGGGGGCCGAAGACGTTCTGGATTCCGTTGTCCACGGTGGTGACCTGGGTGTCGGTCAGCTGGGAGGTGCGCAGGCAGTAATTGACGGGCACGGCTTCGCGGTTGACGACGGCGACGTACCATTCGCCGGCGGAGATGGGCACGGGTTGGGAGGCGGTGCTGATGCAAATGAGCTCATTGGTGGCGGCGCCGAGCGTGCTGGCGTAGGGGGCGTTGTTGTCGCCGAGGTTGAAGGTGGCTGCGTGGGGGAAGCAGGGGCCGCGCTGCAGATAAAGGTCGACGTTGCCGGAGGCGCCGAAGGTTTGCACGAGGAGTTGGAGGGCGTCGGCCCCGACGGTGATGGGATGATAAATGACTCCGATGCCGCCGGCCGTGCTGGTGACGGGCACCTGCGTGCAGGCCTGGCCGTTGACGAGCGGGACCAGCTCGGCATCCTGAATTTCGTTGAGGGCGATGCAGTAATTGACATTCGAGCCGGTGCGATTGACGACGGCGGCAAACCACTCGCCACTGGCGAGGGCGACCGGGGACGAGTTGGTGGTCAGGCCGATACATTCATCGAGGCGGCCCTGGTTGACGCTCGCGTAGGGATAGGGCGGGAGCGACGCGACGGGGCTGTCGAGGTTGGTGAAGCAAAGGTCGCGGGCGACGAACAGGTCGACATTGCCATTCGCGTTAAAGGTGGAGATGCCGACCGCGACGGCTCCGGGGCTGACGTTGAACCGATAGTAATCGACGCTCGCGTTGGTGGCGGCGCCGCCGGTTTGGACGGTCGCGCAAACCGGGGAGCCGGCGGTCAAGGTGGCGACATCGGTGGCGAGGACCTGATGGGCGGACAGGCAGTAATTGATGGTGTTGGTCGAGCGGTTGACCACGGTGAGATACCACGTGCCGTTGGTGAGCGGGATGGGCGCGGTATTGGTCGTGAGGCAAAGGTACTCCGCGGCCGGGCCGGGCTGGGCGGCGGCGTAGGGATAATTGGTGAGCGTCGCGTCGAAGGTGGCGTAGTTCGTCAGGCAGAGCTCCCTGGCCAGGTAAAGATCGACATCAGCGGCGTAGGACGGCTCGCCGGGGGCCACCGCGCCGAACGTCTGGAACGACGCGAGGATCGCATTGGACTCGACGGTGAAGCGGTAGTAGTCGATGCCGGCGATGGGCCCGCCGTTGGTCACGGAGAGCTGGCTGCAGCGGGATTCGTCGGTGGCCAGTTGCAACACGTTGGTGCGGCTGAGCAGCGAGGCGCGCACGCAATAGCTGGCGTTGGTCGGGTCCCGATTGACCACGGCGATGTACCAGGTGCCGTTGGTCAGCGCGAACGGCGCGGAGTTCGTGCCGAGGCAGAGGAATTCGTTCGTCGCGCCGCCGTTGGTGCTGGCGTAGGGATAGGTCGAGAACGTGTCTCCGAGGACCGAATAATTCGTGATGGGCCGTTCGTACTGGACAAACAGGTCGACGTTCGTGCTGGCGTTGAACGTCTCAAACGTGGCCTGGATGGCGCCCGGCGGGACGCGGAACGAGTAGAAGTGGACACCGGTGTGCAGGGCATTGGTGTCGATGGCGGGGAGGTTCGTCGGGCAATAGGCCTCGCCATTGGCCAGCTCCACGACCTCGTTGCTGAGAATCTGGGTGGCGCGGACCTGGAACGAGAGGGGCAGATCGGCGGGATTCTTGGCGCGCACGGCGATGGACCACGTGCCGGCCACGGCGGGGAAGGGCCGCGGCGGCCGATCGGGCAGCAGCGCGATGTATTCGTTCGTCCCGCCGCTGTTGGTGCTGGCGTAGGTGAAGAAATTGGGGCCGGGGGGCGGGAGCGGGAACGGCCGGCGGATGAACAGATCCACATCGCCGGTGGCGCCAAACGTTTCGAACACGACCTGGAGGGCGTTGGTGGCGACCTCGAACTGATACAGCCCGGCCGGGGCGGCAACCGTGGCGGTGTCGCCATAGGCCACGCCGTTGGTCAGGGGCACGTAAAGCAGGTTGGTCGTGTATTGGATGACCTGGACGCAGTTTGAGACGGTGTCGATGTCGGCGTTGACCACCGCCAGGAACCATTTGCCCGGCGTGAGCGGGTTGGGCAGTTGGCTGACGTCAACGCGGATGAACTCATTGCCGCTGGCCGGGTTGGTGGCAGCGTAGAGCGCATTGGTGGGCGCGGCGAAGAGCGGCACGAGCGTGTTTGTGCCGAGGTAGAGATCGACGTTGCCCGTGGCGTTGGTGATGAAGAAGTCCGCCAGATAGGCGTTCTCGGCGATGTCGACGCTGAAATACGCCACCTCGCCCGTCCGCATGGAGCTGCAGACCCGGTTGGTGAAAAGCGACGTGATGGCGCCCACACGTTCCTGGACGCAGAGGCTGTATGCCGCCGGGGCGGAGTTGTCGTGGACGACGCCGATGTACCAGCGGCCGGGCAGGACGTCCTCGAGGAAGCTGTCGATTTCGATGAACTCGCCATCCGCGGCTGCGTTGTTGGTGCTCAGGGCGTCGAAGCGGTTCGGCCGGGGCAGGGGCAGTCCGCGATGGACGAAGAGGTCGACGTCGGCTCCGACGATGTTCGTGACGGTGAAGGTGATGCCGAGCGAGTTGCTGCCCACGTCGAAGGAGTAGTAATCGATTTGCGTGCCTTCGGTCGACGCTGCGAAGCAGGTCGCGTTCGTCAGCGGGATGACATCGGTCAGATTCGGGCTGAGCTCGTCAAAGTTGACCTGGAGACAAAACTCATTGGTGTCCTCTGCCCGGTTGCGGACGGCCAGGTAGTAGCGGCGGCCCGGCTGGAGCGTCGGCGTGAAGCCGCCGCCCGCAAAGCCGTTTTCATCGATGCTGTTCCAGCCTTCGATTCCGAGGATGTTGGTGCCGCCGGTGGAGCGGGTGAGGAAGAAGGTGTCAGGCGGCTCGAGCGGGATCGGCTCGCCAAACTGGCTGAAGACGAGATCGAGCTCGGCGTCGTTGAGGCTGTCGACGACGTTGGTGGCGGTGGCGGCGGTGATCGGAACGTCGACGTAGAAATACGCGATGCCGTTGCTGGAGAGCGTGCCGCAGTAGGCCAGGCCGTTGGTCAGCTGGACGGCGGGCGGGTTGGTGTTGACGAAGGTGAGATTGAGGCGCCAGCCCAAAAGGGTGGCGTTGGTGCTGACGGCGCCGGCCCGGGAATCCCACACCTCGAGGCGCCATTCGCCGTAGGCATTCTCCCCGCGGATCGGAGCGAGGCTTTCCTCCGGCAGATAGTAGATGCCGTGCCGGACACGATTCTCGATCTCGTCGACCCGCACCGTGTCCAGGAGGACACCGCTTTCGCCCGGAGCGGAGTCGCCGTTGCCGGCGAAGGTCAGCCGGGTGATCGGCGCGGTGGCCGTGAAGTCGAACCACGCGCGCTGCCATGCGCCGGTCCCATTTCCCGTGAGCGGCGGCGTGAGGGCTTCGAGTTGTTGCACCGGCACGTAGGCGCTCCCAATGGTGGCCGTGGCGGTGGCCGCCTGCTGGTTGGCCCCGCCGAGGGCCTCGGCGTAGCTCACCCGATACATCGTCCCGGGCCGGGTGGCAAAGTTCGTGTGGATGGCCCCACCGGTGTAGGCGTCGGTATACAGTTCGAGGAAGCGCCGTCCGCTGTCCGGCCGGATGAACCAGGGCGGCGTGTTCGTCGACTCAAAGCCCTGGGTGGTGACCACCCGATCGACATCCCAGCCGCTGACCACCGATGCCGGGAAATACGGCGCCACGTCAAACCGGCCGTCCTCGAATCCATCCACGAGGATCGTCGCATTGGTGATCGTGTTGGTGGCGGAGTAATTGAAATTGGTGAACGGCGGGACCGCGAATTTGATCGGGAGCGTCGCCTTTTGCACGTCCTCGGTGAATGTGGCGTAGGTGAAGCCGGTATAGACGGTGGCCACGTACGTCCAGAGGGTCGAGTCGTTCGGGTTGCCGCCCTCGTTAATGACGATCACGACATTGGTCGAAAAACCCGGCCCATAGTCCACCGTGACCGTGCCCGCCCCGTTGATGAGGCCTGAATCGTAGATCTGGCTGCCTTCGTAATAAATCGTGAGGCGATCGGGGGCGTTGTAGAAATCATAGTCCACCTGGACCGTACCTTCGGATTGGGAAGTGGCGATGATGTTGGTGCTGGCGTTTTCATCGCCGGAGTCGGTCGACGGCAGGGCGTTGGTCTGGAGCGACCCGAAACCGTAGTCGGCGCCGGTGAGACCGCCGCGGTTTTCGGTCAGGAGGATGCGCGTGCCGTTGGGGCTGACCAGGTGCAGGGCAAGATCGGAGGCCCGCTCATGAGCGATGCGCACGCCGACCTCCAGATCGGCGACGATGGCGTCCCGGCTGACAAAGATGGTGGCATTGGTGACCGCGTCGTCGAACAGATCGCTGGACGTCGGGGAGCGGAAGGCGAGGGACGAGCGGGCGGCCAGATCGCGCTCGACGAAGACCTTGATGTTCGCGGTGACGGGCGTGGCGTTCGGATTGTAGATGCCGATGAAATAACGGCCTTGCGAGAGCGGCGGCGAGTCTCGTCGGCCCAGCGTGATGCAGGAGCCGGGCGGCGCCACGGTGCCGTAGATGTCGTAGTTTTCGCGGGTCGGGAAATAGCCGCGCCCCAGGTAAACCTCGAGCGGCCCTTCCTGGGGGGCGACGCAGACGGAGAGGTTCGTGGCGTCCGCGGGCACGTCGACGACCGTGTAAAAGAAGCGGCCGGGCTGGATGGTGCGGACGATACCGACGCCGTTGGTCAGGTCCTCGCTGCGGGGCTCGAGGGCGATGGAGGCGAACAGAACCTGCCCGGTGTAACCCGGAGCGCTGTCCACCATGGTGAGCATCCACTGGCCGGGACCTTCCTCGCCGACGAAATTCCGGAGCGTACCCGGATAGTCGGTGGTGCCCCCCTCGGGGATGTTGCCGGAGTCGCTATCGTCATAAATGAATTGAACGATGTTGCTGAAGCCCCGATTGGCATTGAGAACCGAGTAGAACTGGCCCTGGTGACTGAGCGAGCCGAACAGATCCGCCCCGTATTCGTGGGCGAGGGTGTTGGTCACGATCACGTTTTGGATGACCATGTCATTTTGGGAAACGCCGATGAGCACGGCGGCGGCGGGCTGACTGGGCGTGCCATCGGGAATTTCGGACGGAAGCACAAAAAAGCGGACGACCTCGACGCCGTTGCTGTCGGTGTTGCTGAACGGGGCGCTGCTCGAGACCGCGAAGAACGAGAAGTTGGCCGCCTGCTGATCCTCGGATTTCACTCCGGCGTAGTAGAGCTGGCCGTCGACCGCGTTGGGGATGACGACGGTTTCCGTGCCGCCGCGTTTGAGCGACTTGAAGGAACCGGCGACCACGTTTTCGTCGAGGTTGGTCAGGGCGGGGTTGTCGGAGACATACAGATCGATATCCGCCTGGAGGTAGCGCGGCCGGGCGAGATTGGGCGGTAGGAAGGTCGTGAACATGATGTTCGTGGCGGCGCCGGCGGTGCCATAGAGGGGATCGGATGGAGGCAGGCTGTTGGTGACGACGAAGAAGTGCCACTGGTTGGTGGTGCCGTTGGTGGAGACGAGCAGCGGGCTGTTGGCGCCGACGCGCTGGTTCAAAAGCGGCACTCCATTGGTGACGATGGTCAGGAGCGGAGTCTCGTCGGGCGTGGGGTCGGCTGGATCGAAGACGAGGCCGAGGGAAGTGGTGCGGGGCGTGCCGCTGGAAATGACGAGCGCGAAATCCTGGGCGGTGCCGTTGGTCTGGGTGGTGACCGCGTTCACGTTGACGCGGCGCGCGGCGACGGTGACGGAGAACTGGCCGGTGAGCGGCACGTCGAGCGAGCCGTCGAGGTAGACATTCTCGACGTTGTTCACGTTGTCGAACTGCACGACGGAGTTGGACTCGTTGTTGACCGGGATGGAGAAGATGTTGCCGGGCCCGAATGCGTTTCCGACAAAAACCTCGCCCGTGTCCAGGTTCGTCACGATGAGATCGAGGTCGTTGACAAGCTTGATGCCGACGGCCGGATTGCCGGGCGGGTCAGTCCAGACCAGCGTGATGCGAACCGGGAGGGTCTGGGAGAGGACATTCAGCGTGCGGGTGATGGACTGGCCGGTGACCAAAGCGCGGCTGGCGTGTTGATCCTGGAAGATGAGCGAAGAGCTGATGAATTGAGCAACGTTGGTGTCGGCCGTGCCCCCGGCCGGGAGGCTGTTGGTCAGGTTGGGCAGGCCCCAGCCCTGGCTGGTGTAGGCATTGGTGACATTGAAGTCGTAATCGCTGCTGACGGTGCGGGCGCCGTTGATCACGAGCGCCTTCATCAGGGCCGGGCTGTTCGTGAGCTGAAACGTCTTGCCGTAATATTCCTGCATCAGCGCGAGCAAGCCGGTGATGTGCGGCGTGGCCTGGCTGGTGCCGGTTTCGAACCGGTAATTCGGGCCCAGCGGATCGTTGAGCGCCTCGAGCACCTGCTGGCGATTGCCCACATCGTTCACCAGCGTGACGACGTAGCGGATGTTCAGGAACACATCCTGGTTGCCGGGGTTGCCGATCGAAAAATACCATGTGTCCGGAACCAGGCCGACGGTGGGAACGGTCACGTTGTTGTCGCCGACGTAATCGGCAGCGGTCGGCTCGGCCCCGGCTTTCACGTGAATCGGCAGGCGGGGCAGGATGGTGTCGCCGGTGTTGATGTTCGTGGCGGTGCCGATGAAAAGGCGGGTGCCGTTGCCCGGGATGAAGGTCGAGTAAAAGTTGGTCCCGTGAGCCTTAATGCGGACGAAGGTGATGACGTCCGCGAGCAGTTCGACGCCGCCGGCGTTGGGCTTCCAATCCTTGGCCCGCGTGGAAACGACGAACGTGCCGGGCGCCACGACGTCGGGCTTGAACCGCCCGGCGTCGCCTTCGACCCCCGGATTGACGTTGCCCTTGCTGGAGAAGGAGGCGACTTCGTCGAAGGAGTCGGTCAGGCCGAGCCACGGCTGGTTGGTTTCGCTGCCGACGACCACCTCGTTGGTGATGTTGCGCAGGTTTTCGATCGCGCCGACGGTGATGACGTTTTTGGCGGTGGCGGGCGCGTCGAGGCCGGCATCGCCGGAGTTGCCGGCGGCGAACACCGCGATGAGCGGCTGCGGCCCACGCTGGTCCGGCAGCGCGTCGCGGACGGCGGCGTCCCAGCTGGCGGAATTCAGGGTGTACGTTCCGGAGCCGCGATAGCCCCAGCTGTTGTTCGAGATGAAGGCGTTGGTGCGCGCGGGCGTTTCCTGCAGGTACTCATCCGAGACTGGCGGGCCGAAGAGCAGGCTGATCGGGGCGGCAAAGATGCTGGCGCCGGGCGCCATGCCGCGATAATTGGCGTTGCTGACGGAGCCGGGCACGTTCCGGCCGGGCGGCCCGTTCTGGCCGCTGCTGGCGATGATTCCCGCCACGTGCGTGCCGTGTCCGTCGAGATCCGTCAACGTCGAGGTGGCGTCGGCGGTGACGCGGCCGGCGAGATCCTTGTGGGAGGCGTCCACCCCGGTGTCGTTGACGCTGACGAGCACGCCGGCGCCGGTGAGGTCGCGGTAATTGCTCAGGGTGATCGAGTTGGTGGCGATGTTCAGGCGGACGCGTCCGAGGTCGTTGGCGGGTTTGCGGGGCAACGAGGGTTCAATGACCTGGATCCCGGCAATCTGCGCGAGGCGCACGAGGGCGTCGCTGGGTGGCTCGACGACGAACTGATGTCCGAACGGGGAACGTTCCTCATTGATGACCACCGCATCCAGGGCGGCCAGCGCCTGGCGCACGGTCTGGTCCTGTCCGGGAAACGCGAGCACATGCAAGTGGGCGGAGGTGGGCAGCGCAGACTGGCTGATGGCCAGGTCGAGCAGGCCGGGCTCCAGCTTGTAGTAAGGCTCCCAAGGCAAAACGACCCGGGCGCGGGGCGATGCGGACAGGCGGGCGGCGGCTTCGGCGGTGGCGGTGACCAGGTAGGCGTTGTTGGGGACGTAGGCCACGATGGTGGCTCCGGCCTGGGAAAGCTCCGCGCGAAATGCGTCGGTCAGCGGGCCGCGCGCCTGGACGACGTAGCTGCCGGGGTCGCCCGTCGAGCGCAGGTGAGCGGGGATGGCGAGATCGACCGGGGCCGACGAATCGATCAACGCGTTGCGAAGAATCAAACTCGAGTCAGAGCGGCTGAGCTCGCCGACGTTTTTGGACGTGTTGGCCAGACGATGGCGGAGGAAGCGGTTGGTGGCAATGGCGGACGCATTCGTCCGGGTGACGGCCGGCCCGGCATTGGTGGCGCCAGCCGGTGTGCCTGGTGCGCCGGGCGTGGAGGCCGGGGCCGGGGAAACGTTGGCGTTAGTGCCGGGGGCCGCGGCCGCAGCCGCGGCGCGGCGGGCCGCCAAGTCCGCCTGATCGCGAGCGGATTTCCGTTCGGCGATTTGCCAAAAGATCGCAGCTCCGACAAAGCACAGCAGGCTGATCAGGAACCACGTTCGCGTTCTGAGATGCATAGCGTATTAAATCACAATAGTTGCCGAATTACGACCGGCAGAACCAGCCCGAAAATAAGCGCGCGTGGCGTGGTCAGAGCTCCTTTCTGACCTGGCCACCGGGGGTCTCCTGTCGTGACTGGAAGGTACCCGACTTCGGATGGTTGTCGCCCTGGAATTCACGACTCCGACCGTCCGTCCGCCTCCGATCTTCTTATTCCGGGGGCAGGATGTTAAAGCTCTCCACCACGGCGTGCGGGCGGCTGTAATTGAACTCGTCGTAGAGCGGGCTGTTGGGATCATCCGACAGCCGGTCGAACCCGATGCGAACGACGGCCCGGGTGGCCTGCTCGCCGGTGATCTGGTAATTGCGAACCAGGCCGCGGAGGTCGCCGGAGGTTTCCACGGAGACGCCCCGGGGGAAGACGCCATTGGCACGGGCGTCGAGGCCGAACTCGGCCGGCTTGAGCGATTGGCCCCAGGAATAAATCACGAAACGGGGCTCGCCCACCTTCAACAGCCCGAAGAGCTGCTCCGGAATGCGCTCATAATCGGCATCGGTCAGGAAGTCGTTTCCGACCGGTTGCGCCGCGGCAAAGCGCTCGGCCGTCAGGTACGGCGACAGCGTGCTCAGCTGCGGAATGGCGATCAGCTCCGAGAGACGGCTGAACTCGCGGTTGCGATTCTGGTGCGCCTCGATGATGGCGCTGAACACCGGGAGCAGATTGGTGTCGAGCCCGGCCGGCTCCGCCACGTAGTTCGTGGGCACCCAGATCGCCTGGCCGTCCTCGTTGATGACCGAGCGGGCGAGGCGCAGGTCCACACCGGAGAACACGGCGGACCAGGACGCGAGATTGGTCTGGTTGATCGACATCCGTCCGCGGGTGGCGTTCGGGTGAATCGTGGTGGTAAAAATATCGAGCAGCCGCGCATCGGCATCCGGCATCAGGGATCGCACCACGGAGGCGGACCGGCGGATGGTGCTGTTGGTGGCGTTGTCGAGATTCTGGCGCGGCCGGCCTCCGATGATCTCGGCAAACTCACGAACGGCGGGTTGCTGGCTCTTCAGATAGATGGACTGCCAGGGGGTGCCGCGGTGAATGCGCCCGATCCAGCCAATCGACGGCAGCCGGTTGGTCGGGAAGCGCCAGAGGTCGGAGGATTTCACGCCGGGATCGCGCAGGCTGGGCTCCTTGTCGGCGGAGCCATCCCCGCGAGGCCAGGGCTTCATCTCGATGTTGGGCGTGCCGATCGCGAACTGAACCGTGTTGGTGTCCTTGCGATCATAGGTCTGGCAGCCGCGCCATAGGTCTTCCGAGGTGTAGTGCACCAGCGGATCGGCTGTTCGCCAGTTGTTATCCTGCACGATGTAGCGGAGGGCCGCGAACGGAACGGGAATGACCTGGGCCGTGTTGGTTCGCAGGAGGAAGTTGAAGTTAAGAATCGCGCCGTCCTTGCTGCCGGGCATGCCGCGGCCGGTCTCGAATTGACCGTAGTTCTTCCAGATATCCTCGGTGGTCTGCGACGGGTCCCGGGAAATCGCGATTTGCGAATCCGCGCCCAGATGCCACGGGTAGCGCGACGTGTTCCGACTCCAGAGCGTGCGGAGGCTCGACGGTCGCTGGGTGGGAACCTCCGCCGAGAGATAGCTGCCGATGTCGAGAAAATCGTTGGTCGCTGTGATGGTCACGGCGTCGACGAGACGCGGATTCGGGCCGGCCGGATTGTCGACCAGGAAATAGCGGAGCTGGTTGCGCACGGTGATCCCAAGCGCGTTTGTGAATCCGCCGCGGTCGGCCGGACCGCTGTTTGTCCAACCGAACAGGCGCTCCGAGAACGTCGGCGCCGGAAGGCGCGTCGACGGGACCATCGAGTTCGCGGTCAGGTTCGGATAGGCGGCCGGGAAATAGTTGGTCCCGACAATGCGCGTGGCGATGACGGCATTATTGGACCGCAGCGACACCACCAGGCTGTTGCTGAAATAAAGCCCGAGCGGCCGGTTGTAGAGATTGGTGTAATACGAATACCACATCTCGAACGCATACCGATTCTGCACGTTGAAGCTCAGCTCTTCCGTCAGCGTGCAACGGCTCAGATCGTTCGTGACTCCGGCCGGCTTGAACAACGTCAGGCGGCGCACCGCCTGGAGAATGGTCTGCGAGGCAAACTCGTTGAAGTTCGGAAAACCCTGGCGTGCGCCCAGGATCATGGGCACGTCGTAGACAAAATCGTCCGTGCCGGTGGGACGTTCGTTCATCTCGAGATCGCGCCACGGCCGGGCGGCGTTGAACATCACGTCAGCCGGTGGACGCGTCATGAGTTCGTAATTGATGACATAGACGTTGTTGCCCTCGGTTTTGAACATGGGCCGGAAAACCGTCGGGTAGTAGGGACGCACCTCTCCGGGAGCCACGCCGCGGATGGAGTCGTAGAGGTTCGCGGCCTGCTGCAGGATTTGGTGGATGCGGGCCGAGTAGAGCTGGTTGGTTTCGATCACGCCATTGACCACCTGGCGGACGAACCGGCTGCCATTGGTCATCACCGGAATCCGCAAGGGCGTGGCCGGCAGCGACGTCCCATTCGTCACCAATCCCCGCAGGGCGGGATCCTGCATGAACAGCTTGCGCGCGACGCTAAGGAAGAAGAGCTCCGGGCCGCTGCGACCCATGCTGTCCTTGAAATTCTGGGTGGTATTGGTCCACGACACCAGGTCCGACGCCTGCAGGCGGAACCCGCTGTTCAACCAGGATCGCACATTGACGAAGTTCAGGTTGATTTTGTCCTCGTCTTCCGTTGAGGAATCCGTTCCGAGCTGGCTGAGCAAACGATAGTAGGTATAGCGATCGTAGGAGTTGCCCTGGGCGGAGGCGTCGGCAAGGCGCCGGCGCAGGCCATTTGCGTTCGGCAGTTTCGCCGGGTCCCACAGATCGTGAATCGAGTGAAAGTTCCGCTTGTTGCGCGCGCCCGGCCAGGGGTTGTTCGGATTGTCCTGGTAGGTATCGTCGAGTTCGGCCAGAAAATTCGTGGTGCTCCGGAGTAAGCGCGAATCTGCATATTCGTCGATGTTGTCGTCGCCCAGCCGGGCGGCCGGGTTGAGATAGCCGAAGGCGTCGACCGGCGGGAAGTTGGACGAGGCGGAGTCGAGATACGTGTGCGGGGAGAACGGCGGATTGGCCGACATCGGGAACGTGGTCGGGGTGTAGCGATAGCGGAGAATTTCCCGGGCGTCGTCGAAGGCGGGTCCGGTGGCGATGCCGTTGTCGACCGCGCTGAACGGATTGTAGCCGTAATTTATCCCGGGCCATTCGTTCGTGTTCAGGTCGCTGAGAAAGCCGGCAAGGTTGATCTCCCAGCTGCCGACGCCCTGGTTGCGGTAGAAGCCGTTGAACCCGGCGCGCATGTCCAGGTTGATGGCCTGGTTGTGAATGGCGTTGAGATCAAGGGACCGCCCGGCGGGCAGCACGAGGTAGGCGAAGCGCGAGATGTACTGGTTGTTGTTGGTGTGCCAGCGCAGCGGGTTGGCGAGGACACCGATCCATTTGGGGTCGCCCACCACGAAGTTGGTGGCCTTCGCGCCTTCCGATTCGGCGAACGCCCGCTGATACCGTCCGTCGCCGCCCATGGTGTTGCCGGTGATCGGCACCCAGCCGGTTTCATCGAAATAGCGGTTGCGGTTGAGATCGAGATAGTGGCGATCGTCCAGCGGGCCGTTCTGGCCGGCTTGGTTGGTGTTGATGTAGACCGGCGGGCTGGGATCGATGTAGGCGCCATGGGCCTTCAGCCGATCCTCGTCGATCGTGAGGGACACCATCATCTCCGGGCCAACGACCATGCGTCCGTTGTTGTTGGTGGTCGGCAGGTTTTCCCGCGTGAACTGGGCGATGATTTCGGCCTTGGCGCGTTCGAGGCCAGCCTCGGCGGCGAGTTCGGCGTCGGTGGTGCTGCCGGTGGCGGCGACGGCGGCGGTTTCGCGATGCGTCAGTGCGACGAAGGCGATGGCCATCGTGGTGATGACGGCGAGGAGGATCAGAGTGACGACGAGCGCGACCCCCGCGCGGGACGAGCGGGGAGCGGGAGAGAATGCCGGCGATCGGGGGGCTCGCGGGACAGGGCGACTCCTGACGTCATCGCCGACAGAAAATCTCAGGTTCATGGGACGGGCAAAGGCTGGGTTAGTAGGTGGCGTCGGAGACGCGGGTGGCGGCGGGGCGGATGGCGACCCGCTGCCGGAAAAGGTGGATGCGTCCGGCCTGGCGCTGGAGGAAGTTCTGGCCGTTGGCCGCATTGACGTCGTTATTGGCGCGGAATTTTTCGACGGCAGACGGCTCGAGCACGCCGAGCTCGATTTCGAGGTAGGCGGGCAGGACGACGTTGGTGAAACCGATGGTGTCCGGAGCCTCGGCGGTGAAATTGGTGAACGCGTAGCCGTAGGGCACCTTCTTCAGCCAGGCCGCCGATTGAACCAGGCCGTTGGTGTCGTAGGCGGTGAAGAAGAAATGGACGACGCCGTCGAGGACGGGCCGGAAATTCGTGTTGTTGATCAGGGTCGAGCCGAAGAATTCGTCGCTGAACTGGCGCAGGTTATTGGTGGCGAAAAACGGGTTCGACTCGTAGGGCAGGGTGACTTCGAGACGTTTGAGAGTGCCCACGCCGTTCTGGTTATCGAGGCGATAGGCCAGCCCCTTCCACTCGCCGTTGGCCTCGGTCAGAAAGGCGAGGTCCTGCAGGTAACTGGTCCGGCTGGAACCGCTGTCCAGGTTTTGCGTCGACGACTCGCCCCAGTTGCCGGTGCCGGGAGCCGGCAAAATGAGCAGGTTCGTCGTAAATGCGGTCGACGTGGCTGCCGCCTCCTGCAGTTCATGGGTCACCATGGACATCAGGGCGCGCCCGCCTTCCATGATATCCGACTGGGTCACACCGGAGCGAAACGCCCGCTGCACGTGGTAAAACATGGCGAGCAGCCCCACGATCATGAAGGCAAGGATGGAGACCGCGACCATGACTTCGATCAGCGAGAATCCGTCGCGCCGGGAGCGGCGTCGGGAGAGCACCAGGCGAAAAGATGCCGCGGGCGGCTGGGGCTGGATCCAGTTCATGGCGTGAAAAACGTGTAGGTGACGCCCCCGATGTCATCCAGGATGACCCGGCGGCTGGCGGAGCTGCGGATGGTTTGCGCGCGGACGGGGAGCGGCGGGTCGGTCAGCGCCCGGCCGGCGTCATTGACCAGGGGATACCCGAGCGTCAGGCGGATGTCGTAGAGCGACGTCAGCGGGTGGGTTTGGGGCTGGGTCAAATCGCGCGGCGCGGTGGCATCGGTGAACGACCGGGTGTTGCCGGGCGCGGGCTCGATGTTCACGCGCAGGCGGTACTTGAACGCGACGGCGCGGTCGTTCGGATTGGGCTCCTTCTCGGCCGCGGATCCGCTCAACGCCCAGACGGACGCGTAGACCTCGGAATTGGTGCGGGCCGGGGTGGTTAGAAGCCCGATGATCTCCCAGCCGGAGCGGAAGGCGGTGTGAGTCGTCGTCGCCGGCGGCAGGGAGTTGTCGATGTTGTAGTGGATCTCGATTCGGTCAACCAGGTTGGTGAGCTCGTCCATGCCGCGGGCCCCGCTCTTGATTGCATTCATCCAGTACGTGCCGTCCTGGTTGATGATGGTCTCAGCACGGTTGTCGCGCTGAACTTGCAGGCCGCGCGGCAGGATGCCGATGATGGCGACGAGGGCGAAGGCGATCACGCCAAGCGCGATGGCGATCTCCGCCATGGTGAAGCCGGATTGCGCTGGGCGACGCTGACGACGGCGTCCGCGGACGGGTCCAAACATTTCATGGTGGAGGTAGGTCGCGCGCTCCGTCGCGCGCCGCAAAATACGGATGCGAGCTGGTTGCGTGGCGTGCGCGGAGCGCCCGCCCCACCTTCCGTGCTCCGAACAGGGAGCCAGCGTTTCCAGGTCAGCGTGGAAAATGCGGTCGTCGGCATTCCTTTGTCGCGAATTCATGGGGCGATCTCCGGTTTGACCACGCGGGTGCGACCCGTGAGTTTGTCGATGGCAATCAAGTGATATTCGCGCGTCGAATTGCCCGGAGGCCGTTCGTCGATCTCCGCCGACTCCCACGTCAGTTGCTTCTCGTCGCTGGGATCCCGCGCGAGGAAGAACGAGCCGCGCCCCAGCGGGATATACTCGTCATCCTGCGACGGCGTGAATTCGCCGGTGACCGTGTCCTGGATGAGCAAGCCGCCGGTTGGGCCGAAGGCGAGGTAGGGCAGGGTGACGTTGACGCGGCGCGGGGTGATGAGCGAGGGGACAGGAACGAGGCTGCCGGAGCGGGCGAAGGGCCAGACGATCAGGCTGGCCTTGCGCTCGTGGGATTCGCTGGCGTCGATCGTGATCTTGTTCGCGTCCACGCGGTCGAGGAATTTCCAGGAGGGAATGAAGTAACCGTCGGGCAGATATCGCCACGTGCGAAGGTATCGCGGATGCGCGTCACCCGGCTGATCGCCGACTTCGCGAAAGCTGTAGAGCGCGTAGGCCGTCTGCTGGCCGCGCAGGAGGACCTTTTTTTCCCCCGTGTTGAGGGCGCCGTAGAGGCCGGCTTCGGCTGCTTTGGCGGCGGGCAGGAAAACCATGAGCACCGTGGTGCGATCCTTGATCGCGAGGCGCCGGGCGTAGGCGACGTCGTCGATGAGCTGCTGGCTGGCCGAGGCCAGCGCGTTGGATTTCTGGACGTTTTTCAGCGACGGAACGGTCAGCGCAGCGAGCAGGCCGATGATGGTGATGACAATCAACAGCTCGAGCAGGGTGAATCCGCCGGCTGACGTCAGCCCGCGCGCGCAAGCGCCCGCGCCCCGTTTGGGCCGGGCTGCGCCGCAGGCGCGAGGGCGTTGACGATGCGCGGGGCTCATTGCCAGCCGAGAATGTTGTCGCGATTGACGCCCTGGTCCGGGGCGGAGTTCTTATCGGCCTGGCCGTCGGGTCCGACTGACCAAATCATGATCGGGCCGTTCAGCTCCCATTTGTTTTCGGAATTTTGGGAGAGCCCCTTGGTGTTGGCCTTGGTGCCGTAGAACGCGTCCACCGCTTTGTCGTTGGCATTGAGATCGAGGGTGACCATGTACGGGTTGCCAAACGGGTCGCGATAAACGTGGTCATCGGCGCTCAGGCCGGGGGCGTTCCCGGAAACCATGCGTGCTTCGATGTAGCTGGACTTTTTCGGGTTGCGTCCCTTGATGCCTTTGCCGCCGTTGTCGAGGATGTCCGCCGGCGCCTTGTCGATGTCATTGACGAGGATGTACATCATCTCGCGATTGTCCTGGGGATAAGCCGCGACGGTGCTGCCCGCGATGCGCGAGTCGCCGTAGGTAAAGTCAGCGCCCGCGGCGGCTTCCTCGGCCTTTTTGGACACTGGATAGCGGTTGTAATCGGCTTCGTATTGTTTGATGGCAGTGGCGAGATTGGCCATCTCGGTCTTGGCCTTGCTGATTTTGGCCTTGGTTTTGGCGTTGGCCACTGCCGGCAGGATGAGGCCGGCGAGAATCGCGATGATGGCGATGACGACGAGGAGCTCGATCAGGGTGAAGCCCTGGGGCGGTCTTTGGCCGGAAGCGGCGAAGCGGGCGATCAGGGCGGCGCGGGATCGGGATGGGATCGTTTTCATGGGTGTGAAGCGTGAGATGGACCGGGGAAAATGGGTTGCAGACGGGAGATGGTTCTGGCGTTTCTGGCGCGGTTGGCCGTGGAAGTGCCGGGGTTGATGCGGGACCGTGGAAGCGATTTGGATCTCAGGAATCCACGTGCAGCCTTCCCAGTCGATGGGGACGCGCCGGAGATCGGAGGTGGGCCGGTTCATGATCAATCCTTCCAGTTGCCGACGATGTGTTCTTCGTTGCCGATCTTGATGTCCACCCAGAGGTCAAACGTGCCCGGATTGTTGGTTGGGTTATGGCTGACGTTATAACGCCAGGGAATGTTGCCGTAGGCGAAGGACAGGCGGCGGGCGCCCGTCGCGTCTTCGGCGAATTGATCCGGGCGAAGACCGGTCACGAATTTTTCCGGGCTGGCGTTTTGGTTGTCGGCGCGCTGGCCGATGTTTGCGATGCCGACAACCCCGAATGTATTGGTCACGGCGTCCGGGATGCCTGTTCCGGTCAGTTCGTAATAGAGGGCCGTGTTGATGAATGACGTGTCGCGCGGGTTATCGGGCGGGTAGTAGCCCATCTTGGCCTTATACGCTTCGATCGCCATGACCAGGGCCTGGCACTCGGCCTGGGCCCGCTTCAGGATCTTCGAGCGGCTGGCCCGTCCGGCCAGACCCGCGATCAATGCCGCGAGGATGCCGATGATGGCCACGACGACGAGGATTTCAACGAGCGTGAACGCGCGCCTTTGGCGTGCGGGCGCCGTGAATTCCACAAAATTAAGATCGGGTTTCGGGCTGGAAGAGCTGGGTTTCATAGTCGTTGTCGAACCGACCCGTCGCGCTCGCGGGTTTCGTTTTCCATGCGCTCGCTGATCCATTGTTTGATCATGCTTTGGTAATTGAGATACCGGGAGCGGGCGAGCCGCTTGATCCGGGCGAGCATCCGGGGATCCATGCGGAGAGTGATGGTGACGGACTCGGCCAGTTCGGAGCTGGCGACCGCCGCCTCCATGAGGCGCAAGTCCGGACGATTTTCCGCCCAGAACGCCGCCTCGCCTTCCTCCGTATCGAAGAGCGGCACATCATCCCAGCTGCTGAGAAGGTTCATGGCGTTCAGTTCCCGGATGGTTGTCTAGAATCGGGCGGTCACGTGGACCCGACGGCTTGGGTGACCTTGCGTTGGTAAAAAAATTTCTCCTCCGGCTCCAAAGAGCGGGCATGAATCACTCGAACCATTTTTCCATTTGTCCGATAGACCGAGAAGATCCCATTGCCTCCCGCCGACATTCCGAGATTGAAATAACGCGCCTGGGCCGAAAACCGGGACGAATCCGGCAGCAACTTCACGGCGAAAGGATCTTCGAACGACTCCTCGATGTCCCGAATTGAAATCGAGCTGCTTAAGTTGAACGGCGGGTTGGACCAATCGAAATCCATATCGAGTCACTGTTCTTCCAGCACTTTGTCGTTGCTCTGTAATCTCAGAATCAATTCAATGTATTTACATTGTGAATACGCGATGAGGTTCGGGGTGTCAACCGGGAATTTTACGGGTGTGGAGTTTCCGGAGAGTTTGGACCTGCGATGCGACGCGGCAGTTGCCGCCATGAACCCGGGTGCGTGCTTCCGCGGGAGGTAGGGTTGGCGCTGCCTCCTTCGCTCAGAGCTCCGTCCGGCCGAACCCGCCGCCAGCCGGAGGTCTGCCTGGCGGTCCGCACAGGCGGCGTCCCGCAGTGCGGGGCGCCCTTTCGGTTCATGGAGAGCTTCTTGTTCTTTACGGACCTGCTCACCGGCCATGAACGCGAGCATCGCAGGGCGGGCGCTCCGCCGCCCGCCGGGAGTCCGCACGGCGGTCCGCACATGCGGCGCGCTGCGGAGAGCGCACCCCACCTTCCGGTTCATGAGAAGAGAGCGGACACGTCGCACTTCGGGCTTTGCACTTTCCAGGTCCGGCTGCTACCGGTTTTGCATGGCGATCGAGCCACCTGAACTTCCCAAGATCGGACCACCGGCCTTGTCGTCGTCTCCCGACATCTCGGCCGCCGATTTGGCGGACCTCCGACGGGCGAAAGAGCTGCTGGAAAACCCGGGGTTATCCGCCCGACTCGCGGGCGCGGTGGGCCGTCCGATCGAGGAGGGGTTGAAGATGCTGCCGGCGGGTTGGCAGGCGACGGTCACGCGCGCGACCCACCGTGCGTTGGACAAGGCGCTGCGTGTCGCAATTCTGTCGTTGCGGCATCGTCGGGCTGGGACAACACGAACGTCGGAGCGATGGCACAAGGTGATGGTCGGTGCCTCGGGCGGGTTGGGGGGCGTGTTCGGACTCGCGGCGTTGCCGATCGAATTGCCGATCTCGACCACCTTAATGCTGAGGTCGATGGCGGAGATTGCGGCGAGCGAAGGCCACGACCTGTCCTTGCCGGAGGTCCAGTTGGGGTGCCTGGAGGTTTTTGCGTTGGGTGGTCCGTCGCGGAAGGACGACGCGGTGGAGAGTGCGTACTGGGCGGTGCGGGCGGGCTTGGCCAAGGCCATCACGGAGGCGGCCCGTTATCTGGGACAGCGAGGGGTGGTGGAACACACGGCGCCGGCGCTGGTGCGTTTTGTGGCCGCGATTGCCGCGCGATTTGGGGTCGTTATCTCGGAGGAGATTGCGGCAAAGGCAGTCCCTGTCGTGGGCGCCGCCGCGGGAGCGGCGATCAACGTCTTGTTCATCGACCATTTTCAGTCGATGGCGAGAGGCCATTTCATCGTGAAACGGCTGGAGGCGAAATATGGCGTGACGAAAGTGCGCGAGGTTTACGAGGCCATGGCCATCCGGGCGGCCCGGGAGGGCTGAGCGACCGACCTCCTCGGCCCTTGGTCGGATAGGCTAGTCCGATTGCCGGTCGTCGGATGCGCGGGGCTGCGGTTGGAGCTTGCGGAGGGCGTCGCGGACCTTGGCGGCCTTTTCGTAGTCTTCCTGCCGGACGGCGTCGTGCAGGTCCCGTTCCAATTGCTCCCGGCGGGTGAGGGGCCGCTTTTGTTCGACCTCGCTCATCCAATGTTCAAGCCCGGCAATCTCGGAGCTTTGGGCCATGAGATCCTGACGACCGTGCGCGTCGTAAAACTCGCGCAGGCGATTGATGCCATCGGCGATCTCCTGGAGGGCCGGGCCGTATTCCTCGGTCTCAAGGAATTGCGAGGCCACGGCGCGGGTGTGGATCATCATGACTTGCGGCGTGAATTGGAGCACACCCCAGGCGAGCTCATCGTTCTCGGCGTAGTCCGCGATGAACTGGAAGACTTTCAGATTGCGATCGGTGTCCCGCAGGACTTCAGGCAGTTCCTCGAGCTGCAGGAGGCACACGTAGCGGTGGTGATATTGGAACGCCTCGGCCTGGAGCCGGCCGACGTCCTCGGGCTTCAACGTGAACGCCTCGTCATCGCCATCGTGGCTCAGCCGGTGTTGCTCGAGCTTGGCGAGATAAAAATCGAACAGGCTGGGGTGGCCAAACGGGCGCTTTCCGTCCGGACGCCCCTGGGCGTTCATCTGCAGCAGGCCCAGGTCGAGCCGGAGCTGGATTTTCTCCTGGCCATCCTTGCCCACGAATTTCCTCACCGTCACCTGGCCCGGCGCATAATCCCAATGCTCCAGCAGGTTTGAGATGTCAAAATTCATGGTGGAAGTATGCCCAATGCGGCTCCGGAGTCAACGCGGTGAAACGGGCGCCCGGACCCGGAAATACTCGTTTCCGTTGGTCCGGATCAGCCCCGGGACGGACTGGTAAGGCCCGTCCAGGGTTAGCGTCACGACCGGCTGCCACGAGCGGGGCGGGTTCAGGTTGGGGGTGGACTCGACGGTATACGAGACGCCGCTCCGGCCATAGAGGATGAAAGGACCGTCGACGCCGTCGGTTTCGAGGCGCGGGACGTCCGGGCTGTAATCGAGCGCCCGATAGAAGGCGTTGCCAGACATTCGCCAGGAGAGATCGCGGACGTTTTGGAACATGGGCACGTGGAGGAGAGCCTTCCAGTTGGCCGGGACGGAGCCGCTAAAGGATTGGATTTCGTAGGCGTGACCCGGGCGCCCGAAAAGGGCGAGGTGATGCTCTCCGGGTGGGGCTGGGAGCGCCTCGAGCACCGGTTCGTCTCCGATCAAAATGACCCGGCCGGAAATGGCTTCGGGCCGGGATACCAGCGTGCCGTTGGCACGGCGCACGACCAGATTCGTGAGGTTGAGGGGCACGAATGCGGACGGGCCGCTGGCCGGAGCGGTGAATCGCAGGTAAGCGAGCGTCCTTTCACCCTCGAGCGCCTGGCCGGCGATGGGGGCCAGCGTGATGAGCGAGCGTCCGGGGGCCTGCGCGGTGAGCGTGGCGGTGCCGAGTTCCGGCGCCAGGGCTTGAATCGCGAGGTTGCTCAGCACTCCCGCCGGCTGTTCGATCATGAATCGCACGTTGGTCAGGCCGATCCCCGTTTCCAAACGCAGGGGCACGAGGCCGGCCTGCCCGCGGTAGAGGTGCGTTCGTCCGACGGTGATGGCGGCGCGGCCGGAGGGGTCGCTGATCTCGATCGTCGTCGAGTAATTCGACATCGAAAGCCCGGCGAGGTCGGTCAGACCGGTGATGGCGATCGTGTGGAGGCCTGGCGGCAGAGGCTGGCTGAGAGTGAAGCGGAATTGGTTGGCGGCAACCTGGGCCACGGCGGACGGGTTGAGGGCGCCGGGGCCGGCGATGGAAAGGTCGGCGGGCTGGGCGCTGGCGCCGTTCATGGCTTCGGAAAAGGTGACATCAAAATTGGCGGTGGGGCCGGCTGAGCCACTGGGACTCACGGCGGTGACCACCGGCGTTGATTTGTCGATCCGGAACTGGGCCGTGCAGGGGGCCGGCATGGGCAGGTTGTCGACCGTCTCGATGTTGGGTCCGACGGTGACCGCGTAGGAACCCTCCGTGGTCAGGGGCGGCAGCGAAACCGCGAACGTCCGTCCGTCGAACGGCGCGGCGGCGGCGATGGTGAGGCTGGCGCCGGCCAGCGTGCCGCGGGGGCCGACGACGAGGAGGTCTGCGGGCGTGAAAGTGGCCTCGCGAATGGGCTGGCTGAAGCGGAGGGACAGGCGGTTGACGTTGGTGGTGACGGTGCCCTGAGGGCTGAACCCGGCCAGCGCGAGGCCCAATTGCGCACAGCGGCCGCCGGCGCCGGCGCCGTAGGTTCCGGAGATCTCGATTCCGGTGAGCGCCTGGTTGTGAATGGTTGCCTCATCGACGAGCCCCGCAAAATTTTCGGCGGCGCCGTTGTAGGTTGCGCCGCCGAGGCGCAGGCCGGGGGTTGGCACGTAGCCGGGTTCGCTCGCGGCGGAATCGACGAGCACGCCATTCAGGTAAAACGCCACGCTGACACCGTTGCAGGTGGCGCCGAGGTGGTACCACACATTGGTGCGCGCCGGAGTTGGGTTGGCGAGGCGTGCGGAGATGCCGCCGGGCGGGCGGAAGGACAGCCCCAGGCACCCATCGAGTGCCGTGAAGGCCCAGTCGCGCCCGTCGGCGAGGCCTCCGAAGATCGCGCGCCGGCCGGGTTGGAGGGCGTTGAGTTTGACCCACGCTTGCAGGGTCCATTGCGGGCCGGGCGTGGTGTTGCCGAGATTGAAGTAGTCGTTGACTCCGTCCAGAGCGAACGCCGATCCGACCAGGCCCGGGGCGTAGGTGGCGCCGTTCACGGCGGTCCCGGCGGAAGCGGAAAGTTGTTCGGCCGCGTTGCCGTCGCCGCGCCACCAGGCGACGAGGCCGTTGGCGAGGCAGGCGTCGGAGACCCGCAGGCGTGCGCGCGACGGGCCGTATTCGACGGTCCACGTGTCCTGGCCCGGCAAGGCGGGCAGATCCAGCGACGCGAAGGCGCCACTCAAATCGTTGCCGGAGACGACATCAAAGATATCGCCGTGGGCGGGCGTGTAGCCGGACCCGAGCTCGGTGCGCAGATCGGCGCTCAGCGCGTAAGTGCCGACAACCTGAACCACGCCGTAATCGGTTCCCGCCCGGGTGCCGCGAATGGGGAAGTGCCACTCGCCCGCGGTCCCGGGCGGGGTGCTCAGGATCAGCCGGCCGGCGGTGAGGCTGAGGCGGCCGCGGTTGTGCAGGGCGAAAGCGTCGATGGAGGCGGTGTCGATGCCGGATTTGAGCACGGTGCCGAGATTGCTGAACGTGGGCAGGGGCGGGTTGCCGATGGCCGCGAGGGCCTGGCCGGCTCCTTGCATGTGCCAGAGCCCACGATTTTCGATTTGCGCACCCTGACCCGCGTAAAGCGGGCGGCCACCCGCCCACGTCACGTTGCCGCGATTGGTCAGCCCGGCCGGCGAAGCGGGCGACTCGCTGTAGAGCCACGGGAAGTCTTCCCCCGTCAACTGAAGTTGCGCGCCGGTGGCGATCGTGAGGGATCCAATCACGCGGCCGGTGCGCCAAATGAGTGGAGAGGAGCCGTCGATCGTGCCGGTGCCGTAGACATATGGACCGGCCCATTGCCACGTTGCATTGACCTTGGTCGTGCCATCGAGCGTGCAGACGCCCGGCCCGAGCACCAGCGTGCCGGCCCCGGAAATGACACAGCCGTCCTCCCAGGACGAGCTGTCGTCAATTTGCAGCGTGCCCGCAGCCACATCCATCGTGCCCAGGTTGTGAATGTTTAGCTTGCGAATGCTGGTGATGTTGGTCCCGGCCGTCTTCATCACCTTGCCCCGATTGTCGAAGCTGCCCCAATTGCCGACTTCGCCGTGGCGGAAGGCAATGCCGTCGGCCGCCAGTCGCCACTCGCCGTCGTTGAAGAGCTGGCTGCCGTAGGAAACATAGAGCGGCTCGCCGCCGAACCACGTGACCCGCCCGAAATTGAACACGCGCGCCGGGATGTGATTGGTTCCCGAACTGACCAGCATGAAGGCGCCTCCACGCAGATTTGCCACGGTGTTCGTCGTTACGGTCAGGGTTCCCGACAACCGGCCGGCAGTCCACTCCAGCGCCCCGGGCCCGTCGACCGAACCGATGCCGAACACGGTCAGAGCGCGTCCGTCCCACTCCCAGGTGCCGTCGAGCGTCGTGTTGCCCGCCAACACCGCGCGACCATCGACCAGTTTGACCCGGCCGGCGCCGGCCGCGACCCGTCCGCCGCCGCGCCATTCCGACGTCATATCCGGCAGGCTGAGCAGCCCGGCCGCGGCGCCGATCGTTCCTTCGTTGAGCAGTCGAACGCCGCCGAGTTGGGTCGTCCCCGACCCGGTCGTTTTCAAAAACGTTCCCCGGTTGAGAAATGTCGCCGCGCCCCCGCTGGCCACGCTGAGGCCCACCCCGTCCGCGCCGAGTTCCCAGCGCCCCTGATTGACGATTTGGGCGTCGTTGGCGCTTTCCAGCGGATTGCCACCCAGCCAGACGACGGTGCCGTTGTTCGTCAGGTTGGCGGGAGACGTTTTGGTGCCCGAGTCGAGGCGCATGGCGGTGCCGCCGCGCAGCACGGCGCGGCCATCGGCGGCGACCACGACGCCTCCGCGCATCTGGCCGCCGGTCCAGTCGAGCAGGCCGCGAATCTCCAGCGTACCCACGCCGCCGATGGCGTGGCTGGTTCCATCCGGCAGGACGATCTCCCCGCGCCGCCGCACGGCGCTGAAGGAACCGAGCGTCAGCGTGGCATTCGGGTTGAAAACCAGGCGGGCGCTGGCTGACCCGTCATCCGCTCCGACGGCGAGGCTGGCGATCTCGGCGGCAACGTCGAGGCTGACGGTAACATTGGTGGACGCGGCGATGGCGACGTGGTCGTCGCTGTTGGGAAGGCGGGCGGGATTCCAGTTTTGGGGGTTGCTCCAAGCCTGGCCGGCCTGGCCGGCCCAGACGATGGTAGGCGCGGTCGGCTCCGCGCCAAAGGCGGCGAACGCCAACAACGTGTGGATCAAGGAAACCAGTCCCGCTGCCGTCAACGGCCGGAAGGACCCAACCCCATTCTTCATAGAGCAGTACACCTAAACGCCTGGGTCGACCCGAAGGTCTGTTATGGAGACAAGGCGCGAATACTAGGTGCCAAGCGATCAAAGGAAAGACCGATTTTGGAATTTTATGGGCTACGGGACCGGTTGCCCGCATCTCTTCTTACGAATGTGGGTTTGGGGTGCGGCCGTCCCGGCCGCAGAAATTCCAGTTCAACCCGCGGGTCAGAGCGCTCGCAGCCGTCGGCAGGTTCCAAATTTTCTGCGTCCGGGGTGCGCCCGTCCTCGGGCGCCGAAACCGTGGCAACTTCCAACGGCTGGGATTAGTCCCGCCCCCAAGGCGTCCTTGGATTTCTGCGTCCTTGGAAGCCTGCGCTCCGCGTGCACGCCGCGGCTCTTGCCGGCGAATGAACCCCAAGGCAGGGCGCCCCGCACTGCGGGGCGCCCCCGGTGCGGATAGCCGGCCGGCGGCGGCTTCGGCCCGCCGCAGCGCTGAGCGAAGGCGGGAGCGCCCGCCGTGCACTTTTCTTGCCCGCCCCCGCCCGCCATCAAGGCGTGCGTGCGCGGAAGAATTCCATCCCTTCCCTCTTGATAGGCACCGGCACGGCCTGGAACGAGTTCGTCAGCGGCACGGTTTGCAGCAGGCGCCAGCCCGCGTTGGCGTCCGGCCGATCCGCAGACTCGATGCTGTAGGTGGACCCGGCGCGGCCATAGAGCATGAACCACTCGCCGGGCATTGATTCCAGGCCGGCGCCGCCGTTGCCGTCTGCGCCCGGGCTCGCGCCGCCGAGTTCGAGTTGCGCGGCGGCCGGGCTGTATTCCATGGCCCGGTAAAACAGATTGGTCGGCGAGAGCCGCGTGATGTCCTGGGCGCTTTGCACCATCGGAATGTGCTGGAGCGCCTGCCACGTGGTGGACTCGAGCCCGCCCAATCCCTGAAGTTCGTAGGCCTTGCCGGGCCGTCCGTAGAGAGTCAGGCGATGCTCCCCGGCGGGCGCCGTCCGGGCTTCGAGCACCGGTCGATCGCCGATCACGACAACCTGGCCGGGAACCGCGCTGGGGTTCGCCACGAGCAGGCCGTCGGCCCGGCGCGCCTCCAGATTGGTGACCAGCAACGACAGGACGAGCGACGGCCCGGCGGGCAGCGCCGTAAATCGCAGCGAGGCCAGGGTGGAATCGCCCTGGAACGACTGGCCAACGCCGGGCAGAAGCGTGATCTGCGCGCGATTGGGCGCGGTGGGCGTCAGCGTCGCCGAACCCAGTTCCGGCGCCGTGGGCGTCAGGCTGAGATTCGTCAGCGCCGTGACCGGCTGATTCACGACGAACTGCAGGTTGGTCAGCTCAAGGCCGGACGTGAGCTGGACGGAGATGGCTCCATCCTCGCCCCGCAGCACGTGGGTGCGTCCGAGCGCGAGGCGGAAGTCGGCCTGCGTGTCGCGAACGACGATGGCAACGCGTTGGGTTGCCGAGAGGGTGGGCACGCCGTCGTCGGTCACGATGATGCTGATGACATTGGTCGTGCCGCCCTGGGTCTGGCTGGGACGCCAGCGGAACACGCCGGTCTGCGCGTCGATGGTGGCGCCGGAGGGCGCGTTCGGCCCGAGCTGGAAAGAGAGGCGTTGGACCGGCAGGTCGAGGTCGTAGACGGTGTTGGTGATGGCCAGAACGGCGCCTTCGTTGATCGTGCGATTGGCGAGCGCGGCGAGGATGGGCGCCGTGTTGACTTCGCGCACGATCACGCTGACCTGGCTGGTCACGGACAGCGGCGGGAGGCCATTGTCGCGGGCCGAGACGCGGAACAGATTCGTGCCGGGTCCATTGCCCTCGCCGGTCACCCATTCGATTCGGCCCGTGGCCGGATTGAGGATCGCTCCGGGCGGACCGGCCAGCAACGTGAAGAGCAGGCTTTGGCGCGGCATTTCCGGATCGGTCGCGTTGGCGGTGATGACGACAGTCTCGCCTTCATTGACCGCGGCGGGGGCGACCAGGGCCAGGGTCGGCGGATTGTTGGAAAGGGTGACGGTCGTTTGCGTGTCGGCGTAGAGCGGCGGCGACTCGCGGTTGCCCGCGGTGTCCGTCGCGATCGAATAAAATTCGTAAAGGCGACCACCGACGCCCTCGTAGATGGCTGCCTGCTGGGACACGCCCTGGAGCCACGGAATAAACGGCCCGCGATTTTCGGCGACATAGATGTCGTAGCCGGCAACGGCTCCGCCCCCGCTGTCCGTTCCGCTCCAGCTCACGGGAATCTGCGCGGTGCTGTAGGTCGGCAGCGCCGCCACCGAACTGTTCGGCGGCGTGAAGTCCGTGGCCGGAAGCGGTTCATAAATCAACGTGTAGCGGCCGGTGCTGTCGTAATCGAGCAGGTGCAGCAGGTTCTCGCGGATCGGGCGCTGCGTCCGGCCAATAAACGTGCGATCGGTCTGCCACGCGTTGGTGTCCACCGAGACGATCCGGCCGTCGCTGCGGACGACCCGGGCAAGGCGATAGGCACCATTGGCGGGATCCGGCACGCGCAGATAGGCCCAGCCGGCAGGCATTGGCGTGGTCAGCGACACGCTCAGATCGTCGGGCGTCGGCGCGCCGTCCGAGAACGCCGAGCGGACGACGGCGACGTCGTTGGTCGAGCCGTCGCTCAGGTAGAGGTGATCCGGCAAATCATCCGGATCGGCGACGTCGTTGACGAGGAAGTCCGGCTTGTTGTCTTCGAACGCGCCGGCGGCGTGCACCTGGCGGATCATCTCATGGATCGTGACTTCGTCGACCAGGGACAGGTTGGTTTTCCCGAGGCTGTCGAGATGTTCGAACGTCGCGGAGTAGTTGATGAACAGCCCTTGCAGCGTCGAGGTCATGAGCCAGCGGCCAATCTTGGTCTGGCCCGGCGGGATCGGGCCGAAGTCGGCGGTGAGCGCGGGCGTCAGGCCGACTCCGGCGACTTCGGTGGCGATAATCTTGAAGTCGATGAGCAGGCCGCGTTCGTTCTCGATGATCTGCGGCTGACCGGAGATCAGCCGGACGTTTTTCGCCTCGCCGTAGCCGTTGTTTTTGATCATGACGGCCAGGCTGTAGGGGATGGAGGGCTCGATGATTTCGCGCGTGAACGGATCGTCGGCCAGGACATCGCGCTGGTGGAAGTATTGAATCTTCAGGCGAGGATCGGGGTAGACCGTGATGGGGGCCGGCGTGAGTGGGATTTCGATGGTCAGATCGCCCAGGTGATAGGCGAGCGTGCCGCCCACGAAGTAGACAGTGGGCTGCTGCGGCGCAGCGTCGCGGGTCGGGACGAGGATGAACGAAGCGCGCCCGGTGCTGTCCGGCGCGACGTGGCCGGTGCCGTCCACGGCGCCCAGGCCGAAGACCGCGGGCGGACGTTGGCCGAACAGCTCGGACACATCGTGACCATTGGCGTCAAACACCTGAACCTGGACGGCGACGTGGTCAAGGGGCGTAACTGGATCGCGGTTGATCAGCTCGAGGGTGGCGTCGAACGCCTGCCGGGTCATGACCAGATCCTGATCGATGCGCAGGCGCACGCGGGCGCAGACCTGGCCGCCGGACGCGGGACGAAACTCTCCGCCGCCACCGTTGCCGGAAGGCGCGGGCGGAACCACGAGGGACTGGGCCGGGGCGGCGGCCGGTTGGAGATTGCGCAGTCCATATTGCTGTTGGAGCTCCTGCAGCATTTTCTCAAAGATCGGCTGCATGATTTCGTTCAGCCGTTCGGACATGGACTCTTCGAGATTGGAGGAGCCGCCGCCGCCGCCGCCCGAGGGCGGCAGGAGGTTTCCGGAACAGTCTTCCTGGGTGAGATCGATGGAGGTGTTATGGGAGACCTCGGTGAAGCCGGGGCCGGCCAGGGTCAGGGCGAAGCCGACCGTGATGGGGTTGATGCAGGACTTCAGCTCGGTGACGCCATTGCAGTCGGTCAACTTGGTCGACATGCCGGTTTTCGCGTAAATCTTGGCGGTGCCGCCAAACTTGCCTACGGCGCGGCCATTTTGAGAGACCGAGACCTCCGGCCCGAGCGTGGCGTTCAACTCGCCCTCGGCGGAGGCGATCAGGTTGATGCATTTCTTGGGGTTCTTGCCGTGACATTCCTCGGAGTATTGAACCTGGCCGGTGATCTTTGGGCTCAGCTCCAGGACCAGGCCTCCCAGGTGCATGGCGGCTTCGAACTTGTATCCGTTTTCCTCCCACTCAATGGAGGGATCCGGCGTGGTAATTGGGATGGCAATTTTGGCCGAGCCTTCGATGCTGCCGGAGAACTCCTTCGTGAATCCCTTGCCATCGTCGTCGCAGCAGGTGCAGAGCTTGCCCGTGCCACTGACTTTGACCGACGCCTCCGTCCCGCCGAGGATTTTGATCGGCGGCACCGAGACGCCGCCGCTCAGTTCGCCGCAGGTCGGCACAAATCCTTCGCAGCCGCATTTCTCGTCGGGTGGCGGCACCGTGCGGGGCGCCACATAAACGCCGCTGCCGCCGCCGGCCGCGACGCCGTAAGGCGAGAGCGGACCTCCGTTGAAAAGGGGACCCTGGCCGCTGGCGCTGCCGCCCGGGCCGCCGCCGCCCGAGCATCCGCTGGCCTTGGAATCGCGCACGGCGCTGACCGTGTAATACGTGTTCGTCCGCTTGCCGCAGGGGATCTCGTGCTTTTCCTTCACATAATAATAGCAACGATCCCGCGTGACGTTGATGGGCCCGCCGCCGCCCGTCCCCGCGCTGGCGCTGGCTGGCGCAAAACCCCCGCCGCCTCCGGTGGCTGTCGGGAATGTGATCCGCACTGGAACGGTGATCGAACTTTGCGCCGGGAGATCGCCCAGCGCCGTGGCGACGGTGGCAAAGTTCACCGCGCCATCGCCGGGGAGTTCGAGCCCGACGTTTTTCGCCGCGACCAGGCCGTGGTTAGTGATGCGAAACTCCACCTGGGCTTCGGGTTCGGGAAGATCGGCGAGATCCAGATAGGCGGGCTCCACCGTGATGACCGGCAGCGGCACGACAGTTTCAAACTCGGTCTCGATGGTGATGCGGGTGCGATCCTCGACCTCGGTCGGCACGACGGTCCAGATGTACTGCACGAGCGTGCGGCTGATGAAGATCTCGAGCTCGTTGGTTTTGCCGGCGGTGAGAAACGTGTTGCCGCGGTGGCTGGTGTGCTTCTCCGCGGAGACCTCGACCTCGTAATACGCCTCCGGCAGCGAGGCGAAGCTGGCGACGCCGTTGGCGTCGGTTACCGCGTTGGTCACCGCCTGGTGGGTCTGAGGATCGCGCAAGACGACCAGCGCATTGGAGACCAGGGGCCCGCCCTGAGCGTAGAAGGTCAGCTCGTCAACCACGCTGACCCGCAGGTCGCCCTGGGCAGAGGAGAGGGCGCGGAACTGGAAGGGCACATTCAGGCTGGCGGTGGTGGAGACCAGCTGCAATGTCCCGTCGAATGGGACGAGCTCGAGATCGGCCGGTGGTGACAGCAGCAACGTGACGACATTCGATCCGCCCGGCGGCAGGCTTGGCATCGGATTGGGCGACGCCACGCGAAGCCAGTCCGCGTTCGGCAGCGAAATGTTCACCAGGCCGCTCGCCAGACCGCCTTCGTTGTGCACGACGAAATTCACCACGGTTTGACCGCCCCGGACCATGCCGGCAAAGAGCGACGTCGGCTCGGCCACGAGGCGGGCGGTCAGGGGCGCGACGGCCAGCGTCAACGTGTGGTAGTTCGTCACGCCGCCGTCGGCCGTGACCTGCACCACGATCGTTCCGATGCCCGTCGAGTTCGGTGCGATGGAGTAGAGCAATCCCGCCGTCCCGCCGGCCGGAAGTTCCTGGCTGGTGAAGGTGAGCGTCGTGGACCAGCCGGGCGGGCCGGAGAGCACCCGGGCGGCGACGCCGGTGATCGGTTGAGCGCTCAGGTTGCTCACGACAAAGCCGCCTTGAGCGGTCTCGCCTTCCTTGATTTCGATCCGCTGGCCGGCCGGATGCAACGCCATACCCAGCAGCTGGAAGCTGTCCTGGGCCGGCAATGTGGCCACCCCGGGATGTCCGGCCGCGATTTCGTAAAACCCGGCTTCGCCCGCGAGTGGCTGGAAGGTGGCGGCAAAGTCGCCCGTGGCATCGGTGAACGCAGCGAGCGTGCGGAGGAACCCGGCGTGCATGACGTGGATGCTGACCAGGGCGCTTGCTACCGGCGTGCCGCCGGGCCGCGTCGCCCTCCCGGTGATCGGGATCGGCGTTCCGGCCGGCGCCCGCGTCACGGACGTCTGAGCCGTGGCCGACCAGGGTGCGGTGAGCTCGATCGGCGCGCTCACAAGAAGGTTGTTGTCCTCGAGTCCCTCCGCGATGTGCCCGTCCGCATCCGTCTGGACCACGAGGTAGTAGCGTCCGACCCGGTCCGGGAAACGGCCCTGCAGGCTTTGTTCGAAGAATTGCCCTGGGGGCAATGGCGACGGCAACGTGTAACTTCCGACGAGGATGCCCCCGAAGGCCAGCGGATCGGTGCGCAGGTAAACCTTCGTGAGCAGGTTGGAGCCGCCGGGCGTGCGGCCCTGGTTTTGCACCCGATAACTGACATTGAAGGTGCTCTCGGCCAGGGCCGTGGCCGGGCCGCTCACGTTGACCACGCGATAGTCGGGAAGATCGAGATCGGAAACTGTCAGCGTCGCGCTGCCCGGAGTGAAACCGGCCGCCGTTGCCAAGATGACCGCGCGCTGGGCACCATCGGTGAGGCCGTCCGCGATCGAGGCGATGTTGAACGCGGCCTGCGCCTGGCCAGCCGGGATCGTGACGGAGGGCGGGACGGTGGCTTCGGTCGGATCCGAGCTTTGTAACGTGACCACGAGCGGGGCCGTCGTCGCGCCGTTGCGCGAGACGGTGCCTTGCGCAGCCACGGCCAGCCCCTCATCCACCAGGTCGCGGTCGAGCCGGACAGTCAGGGACGGCCCTTCGTCGTCGACGATCGTCAGGGTGACGGGCGCGGTTTGCCCGATGTATTGGTAGCTGTTGGCCTCGTGAATGAGGCCGCGGAACTGGACCGGGGCGTTGCTGCCAAAGCCCACGTTGTCGATCACCTCGACGGGCACGGCGGCGACGGTCTGGCCGGCGGGTACACTGGCGGCGGCCGGCACCCGGGCCCGAGTGGGGTCGCTGGATTCGAGGTCGAGCACCACGTTGCGCGGGGCCGGTCCGGAGAGGCGGATGGACAGCGACGCGGCCTGCGGTCCGGCGTTCTCGGCGACCATCGATGGGGTCAATTCGAGCGTGATGGCCGGAAGATCGTCGTCGGCCACCACGACGTCGGCGGTGGCGTCCGCGTGGCCGAGGGCGGCGGCCCGGACCTGGTTCGTGCGGGAGCCATTGAAAAACGTGTCGTCCGGGGCGAGCACGGTGAACGTCAACGCGGCCTGGTTGCTGGGGATGACGATGGAAAAAGGGACATTGAGCGACAAGGGGTCGACGACCGAAAGCAAGACCTCCAGCGGCTCGGCGGTCGAGGCTCCCCGCGAAACGGTGGCTGAAGTGGTGAGCCCTTCACGCAGGCGATTGGTGGCCAGCGTCAGCGTCAAGGCCGGCTGCGACCCGTCAACCAGGGAGAGCAGGGCGTAATCGGTGTCGTAGTTTTCCGCGGTGGTGCCGATTCGCACCATGCGCTGGCCTTCCGGGATGGCGTTGGCCGGGTAGCCGACGCTGAACTGCGCCTGTGCGACGCCGGCGGTCAGGACGAGCTGGCTTGGCATGGCCAGGCGCGCGGGCCAGTTGTTCGTAAGGGCGACCACCACCGTCTCGTTCGTTCGGCCGTTGCGCCGGACCGTGGCGATGGATAGACCGGGCCCTTCCTCCAGGGTCGACGGATCCAGCGTGATGCCGAGGTGCGGCATGACGTCGGCGGGCGAATCGGACGTGGCGACGTTGTTCGCTTCATTGGCTTCAATGACTTCGTTGGCAAAGTCCAAAATGATCCGAATCCAGCCAGGCTCGGCCGGCAGGCTGGCGGGGTAGACCAGGGCCTGCGTGCGGCTGAGAGACTGGGCCACGGCGAGCGAGTTCGTCACGACGACATCGGCGAGGGTGAACAGCCCGGCGACCGAGTTGGAAAACATCACGCGTTCCCGCCAGGCGACGTTGGTGAGGCCGAGGCTGCCTGCGTTCGTCACGGTCCAGCGCGCCTGCATCGAGGCGTCGGGAATCAATGTCGCCGGCAGCGACACCTCGGCGAAGGTCAAATCAGGCAGCGGCGGGTCATTCAGGTTGAGCGGGCGGGACGCCAGGTTGTTGCCCTCATCGGCCTCGGCCTGGGCATCCGGGGAATCAACCGCGACGAGCAGGTAATAGCCGCCGGCCGGGACGGTGGCGGAGAGGGGAAGAACCACCGATTGCGTGCGGGCGAGGGACTGGCCCGGGCCGAGGAGCGCGCCGGGCACGGTGGCGAGCAAATAGGCGCCGGCCGACGTGTTGGGGTTGGCGCTGAGAAACAGTCGGTCCTGGCCGGCCACGAACGTGGCGGCGCTCCCCCGGTTGGTGCGGATCCAGGTGACGTTGATCGACTCGCCGCGGGCGGCGGACGCCGGCGCGGTCAGCGCGAGCGCGGCGAGGTCCGGCGCGCTGACGGACGTGCTGCTGGCAGCCCAGGCGACGTTGTTCGACTCGCTGGATTCAACGAGGACGTCGGTGGCGTCCACTCGGATCCCAAGGAAACGGGCGCCGGCGAGGCCGGGCGGGAAAACCAGAGATTGAGTCAGGGTGAGGACGGCACCCGGGGCGATGACGTTGGTGATAATCGCGGTGCCGAGCAGAACCGGGTTGGCGCCCGCGGCATTGGTTGACATCGAGATGTCGGTCCGCCATGAGCCCGGGGCGAGGACATTGCCGAGATTGGTGACGCTGTAGACCAGCGTCGCCGACTGGCCGGCCAAGGCGATTGCGGGGCTGGCAACGATGCCTGGGGCGAGGTCGGGATTTTGGACAGTGATGACATTCGTGTACGGTTTCATCACGTTCCCGGCCAGATCGTTGATTCCGCTGAGCACAATGGTCTGGGCGCCCTGGCTCAGCGGGCGGCTCAGCGTGAAGCGAAACTGGTTCGATGCGGTTTGGGAGACGGCGGTGGCGACCGCAGTGCCGGGCCCGGTGATGACCAGATCGGCCGCCTGGGCGCTGGCGCCGCTCATGGCTTCGGAGAACGTCGCTTCGACCAGCGACGTCTGGTTCGTGACCGGCGAGGTCGGGGTGAAGGCGATGACGACCGGAGCGGCCTTGTCGAGGTTGAATGAGGCCGTGTAGGGCAAGGGCATGGGCTGGCCTGCCAACGTTTCGATGTTGGGCCCGATGGTGATGGAATAAACGCCTTCGTTCGTCAGGCGCGGGACGGTGACGATGAACGTGCGCCCGTCGAAGGGGGTGAGGGGAGCGATGGAAAACCCGGCGCTGGGAACCGGGCCATTCGGGCCGGACAGGACGATGTCGGCCGTGGTGAAGGTATTGGTGCGAAACGATTGGTTAAACCGGACGGTGAGGTTGGTGACGTCCGTGGTGACGAGGCCCTGGGGGATGAAGGCGAGGATGCCGAGGCCGATCTGCGCGCAGCGTCCGGCCGGGCCGTTATTGTAGGAGCCGGCGATTTCCGCGCCTGACAGAGGCCGGTTGTGAATGGTGGCTTCATCGACGAGGCCGTCGAAGCTCTCGGCACTGAGGTTGTAGGTGGCGGTGCCGATGCGAGGCCCGGGGGTGGCCACGTAATTTGGCTCGGCCGGCGCCGTGCCGATCAACGTGCCGTTCTGGTAAAAGGCGACGCTCTGTCCATCGAAGGTTCCGGCGAGGTGATACCACACGTTCGTGGCGGCGCGGGCGGTGTTGGTCAATGTCGTCGTGCACCCGCCAGGCTGTCGGTAGGTGAGGCCGAGGTAGCCATCGGTCGCGGTCAGCGCCCAGTCGCGGCAATTGTCGAGGCCGCCGAGGATCGCGCGCCGGGACGCCTGCAACGATCGCAGGTTGACCCAGGCCTGCAGCGTCCAGCGCGCGTTCGGCGTCCAGCTGCCGAGATTCACGCCGTCGCCCGCCCCATCGAACGAGAAGGCCTGCCCGATGTATCCGGGCGCAAACGACACGTTGCCGATCAAGCCTCCGGGATAAGCCGTCGTCTGATCCTCAAAGGTGCCGTCGCCCGCCCACCAGCCCATCAAGCCGTCGGCCAGGCAGCGATCGGTCAGACGCAGGCGCGCCAGGGGTGGAGAGTAGTCCACCGTCCAGCCTTCGTCCGCTGGACGGGTCGGAAGTTCGAGAGCGGCAAAGTTGCCGACGAGATTCTGGCCGGTGAGCAGATCAAAGAAATCGCCGCGGGCCGGGCTGTAACCGTCGGCGAATTCGACGCGGAGCGTGGCGGCGATCGGGTACGTGCCGTTGACGCGGACCACGCCGTAGTTGGTGTAAGGGACCGGGCCGCGCACGGGGAAGTGGAACACGCCGGAGGTCGCCGGCGGATTGTTCAAGCGAAGCTGGCCGTTCTCCGCGGTGATGCGGCCCTGATTGTCGATCGAGATCTGGTCGAAGACGGATTCGGTCAGGTTGACTTTGCGCACGGTGCCGAGGTTGTGCAGCGTCGCCCAGTTCCCACCGCCGCTGAAATCCAGGGCCGTGCCCTGGCCGCTGACCCGCCATTCCCCCAGGTTATAAATCTGGGCGCCCAGGCCGGCGTAAAGTGGATAGCCGCCCGGCCAGGTGACGGTCCCGCGGTTGGTGAAGACGGCGACATTGGTCGCGTCGATGCCGGCGAGGAGCGGGTAATATTCGCCGGTGAAATCCAGTCCGGCGCCCGGGTCCACCGTCAAATTGCCGAACAGCCGGCCGGTGCGCCAGGTCATCGGGACAGAGCCGCTGACGACGCCGGTGCCATAGACCGACACACCGGTCCATTGCCACGAGGCGTTGAGGGTCGTGCGGCCATTCAGGGTGACGGTGCCCGGATTCATCCACACCCGGCCTGAACCCGTGATCTCGCCTCCGGTCTCCCAAATGCTGCTCGACCCGTATCGCAACGTGCCGCTGGCGACGTTGACGTTGGCGCGGTTCGAGAAGATCGAAGTGCTGATGTAGGTCTCGTTGGCGCCGCCCGACTTGGAGAACGAGCCCAGATTCAGAAATGACATCAAATCGGCGCCGCCCGAGTAGTCCAGCGCCGTTCCGTCGGCCGTGCAGCGCCAGCTGCCGAAATTATACACGCGGGAGCCCTGGCCGCCGTAGAGCGGGTAGCCGCCATTCCAGGTGACGGTCCCGCGATTGGTGAGGATGGCGGGCGTGGCGACATCCGAGGCGGCGAGGATCGGATAGTACTCGCCCGTGAAGTCGAGTTGCGCTCCGGGGCTCACGGTCAACTGGCCATAAAGCCGGCCCGTTCGCCAAACGAGTGGGGTGGGGCCGGTAATCGTGCCAGCACCGGAAACATTGACGCTGGACCATTGCCAGCTGCCATTGAGGACGATGGAGCCGGCCAGGGTGACATTGCCCGGGCTCATCATCACGCGGCCGCCGCCGGCGATCTGCGATCCGTTTTCCCAGATGCTGGAGGCGCTGAAGCGCACCGTGCCGCTGGCGGCGCTGACGACGCTGCGGTTGGTGAAGACACAGCTGTTGATGGCGGTTTCGCCCAGCCCTCCGGATTTGGTGAACGTTCCGGAATTGTGGAAGGTCATCCAGTCGCCGCCGCCCGAGAAGTCCAGCGCGGTGCCATCCGCGGTGCAACGCCAGGCGCCGAGGTTGTAGATGCGCGATCCCTGGCCCGCGTAGAGCGGGTATCCCCCATTCCAGGTGACGGCACCCTGATTGGTGATCACGGCCGGAGTAACTGCGTCCGTGCCGGCGAGAATGGGAAAGTATTCGCCGGTGAACTGGAGCTGGGCACCCAGGGCGATGGAGAGGTTGCCATAGAGGCGTCCCGTTCGCCACACGAGCGGCTGCGGGCCGCTGACGACGCCAGTGCCGTAGACGTTCGCGCCGATCCATTGCCAGGAAGCGCCAAGGGTGGTGGTTCCGGCCAGGGTGGCGTTGCCCCCGCTCAGCAGGATTTGACCAGGCCCGGTGAGCTGGCCGCCGTGTTCCCAGATGGAACTGCTCTCGATCTGCAGGACGCCTGCGGCGGCATTGACGGTGCCCAGGTTGCGCATCGTGATCGAGGTCGTTCGGGTGGTGCCAGTTCCCCCTGTTTTGGCGAGGACACCGCTGTTATGAAATGTGCCCCAATCCCCGCCGCAGCAATGCTCAAGCGCCAGCCCGTCCGCGGCGAATTGCCACGTCCCCTCGTTGTAGATCTGCGCCCCGTAGTAAACGACCAGCCGCTGACCGCCCAGCCACCGAATCGTCCCCCGGTTCGTCAATACGGCCGGGATCGCAGGGTCGTCGGATGACAAACGACAATAGTTGCCCCCCCGCAGGTTGATGGCGCCATCGCTGGCGACGGTGAGCTTGCCGCGGACCTGCCCGGCGTCCCACTCCAGGGGGACCGGTCCTGCCAGCGTGCCCTGCCCGTAGATTTCCAGATTGTCCCCGGTCCAGAACCACACCCCATTCAGCGACGTCCGCCCGGCCAGGGTCGCCGTTCCGTTTTCGAGGAGCACCGTCCCGGCGCCGGCCACCTGGCCGCCGTCCCGCCATTCCGATGCCACGGTGTTGGGGAATCGCAACGTGCCGGTGTCGGCCGCCACGGTGCCTTCGTTGAGCAGAGTGAATGATTGCATGGTGGTCGTGCCAGCCCCGGCCACCTTTATCAGCGTGCCCCGATTCAAAAACGTCGCGCCCGCTCCCGAACAACAGTGTTCTTGAGCCAGGCCGTCGGAGGCGAGTTCCCAACGACCGAGGTTGACGATCTGGGAATTGTCGTAGGCGAACAGGCGCTGGCCGCCAAGCCACGTGAGCGTTCCGGCGTTGGTGAAGACGGCCGGGGTGACGCCGTTGCCGGAGGACAGGCGCATGTAAGTGCCGCCGCGCAGCAGCGCCCGCCCGCCGGGCGCGATCGAGTAGGCGCCGTAAAGACGTCCGCCGGTCCAATCGAGCAGCCCGCGGAATTCCAGAAGTCCGGCGCCGGCCAGGCCGAGATTGTCGCCGTTCGACAAAATCAATTCGCCACGCGCGCGGACGACGCTGCCGGTGTTGACGGTCAAGCCCGCGCCGGCGTTCACGACCAGCCGTTGCGTGACCGATCCGCTCTCCGCACCCAGCGCGAGGCTCGCGACGGTCGTGCTGATGTTCAGCGTCACCGTGGCGTTGGTGGTGACGTTGATGGACACATGGTCCGTGTCGAGCGGCACCCGGGCCGGATTCCAGTTCAGCGGGTTGTTCCAAAGACCGCTCACGGCGCCGACCCACGAGATGGTCGGGGGCGGTGGCTCCGCGGCGGCCGTCCTCCCAGCTCCTGCCAGGGCCGCCATCGCGACCAGCAACCCCAGCATCCACCGTTCGCAGTGAAGTTTGGCTGTCCACTGCGCCGAATACGTCTCGTGTGTCATAGGTAAAATCGCCCGAAAGCACGCCGCCGTTCGACGGCACGAAGATCCCGTCATCCTTGAAGCGATAATTGGCCGCGAACTTTACACAGAATTTCGCCCATCTCAATCCCTCATTTCTCAAACTTCAACCTCCCGTTGCCACTCCCACAATCGTAGCGGCCGACGCAGAATCTTGCGCAGCCCGCAGCCTCGATCCGCGGCCGTCCGGTGACGACGGCTAGGTCGAATTTTGCGCGGGCGGAGGGCAAAGCCGGGTTTCTAATTCTGCTCCGGCTTGGGATCGGTTTTGTCGTCGAAGAGGGCGGTGCTGAAGTAGCGGTCGGCGCGATCGCAGAGCAGGGTGACGACGCGGGCGTCCCAGGGCAGGTCGCGGGCTGTCGCTAGGGCCGCAACCACGTTGGCCCCGGAGCTGGTTCCGACGAGCAGGCCAAATTCGCGATGCAGCCTTCGGGTCGTGGCCATGGCCTCGGCGCTTCTAACCTTGATCGAAGCGTCGAGCGGCGCATTGCGGAGCAGCGGCGGCAGGAAACCGTCGGCGACGCCTTCGATATAGTGGCAGCAGGGAGCTTCCCCGGCCAGCAAGGCCTGCTCGGCCGGTTCCATGGCAACGATTCGAGCTTCGGGCCAGCGCCGCTTGATCGCGCGGCCGCACCCAGCCAGGGTCCCACCTGTCCCATAGCCCGTGACAAAGGCGTCGATCCGGCCGGCCGCCTGGTCGAGAATTTCCTGGCCGGTTTCGTGTTCGTGGTCCGCCACGTTCAATTGGTTCTCGAACTGGCGGGGCAGGAAGTAACGCGGGTCTTGGGCAGCCATCTCGCGCGACATTTCAATGCCGGTCTGATAGCGGCCCGCACTCTCGAACAAGATGAGTTCAGCTCCGAGACGTCGAATGAGCCGGCGCCGCTCGATGCTGGCGCCGGTCGACATCAGGACGCAAACCCGATAGCCCATCGCGGCGCCCACCATGGACAAGGCGATCCCCGTGTTGCCGCTCGAACATTCCAGGACGATCGAGTCCGCCCGCAGCAGCCCGCGGTTCTCGGCGTCCAGCAACACGGTCCGGGCCAGCCGATCCTTCACGCTGCCGCTCGGGTTGAGGAACTCGCACTTGGCGAGAAGAACCAACCCTTCGGGCTCAAATTTCAGCGTGACCATCGGCGTGTGGCCGATGAGGGAGAGGACGGCGGCTGCGCGTTGGTTTTTGGGGGCGGTGTTCATGTGAAGTCTAAGCCTGTATTGCTGTAAGCGAGTCGGAGTCATGAACTGCGGACTCCAGGTAGAATGCACTCTCCGCCGCGCGCCGGCAAAACGCAGTGGCAAACAGGTTTCGCGGCGGGTGAACGTGAATTCAAGCCATGGCCTTGTTCTGGATCGATCGCCCCAAGGCAGGGCGGACAAGTCGAAAACATAGGAACTTCCACCGCAATCTTTTTGCCCGGCATCTTTTTGCCTTTGGTTCCTCCCGCTCGGGTTCGGGAAACACGGGCACGGACGAAAGTTCCAGCGACGATGGAGAGAATTTGGCAAAAAGATGGGCGGCAAAAAAATTGTTCGCACGAACCGCCGGGGATCCGTTGCCGGGCCCGTCTTCGTTGGACTGGGACCGCCGGGCTTGAATTTGGCGGGGAACGCTCGGCGCCGTGCGGTTCATGGGGAGCCGCTTGTTCCTTACGGACCATGAACCGGGCGCGGTAGGGCGGGCGCTCCGCCGCCCGCCGGTTGTCCGCACGGTTGTCCGCACGGTTGTCCGCACCGACGGCCCGCTGCGGAGAGCGGGCCCTACCGTCCCGTTCATGGGGAGCTTTAATCTGCAATCTTGCACGCAAGTTGTTGATGGTTGATTTCCAAATCCGACAACCCGAAAATCGTCCATCCAAAATCATCCGGGTTCCTTCCGCGCTTCGCCCGCCCGGGGTCCGAGATTGCCGTAACGATGATAGTCGTGGCTGACGCTTTGCTCCCGCAAATACCACAACAGCTCGATCCGCCCCTCCGACAGCACGGGTTCGTCCGCGATCCAGTGCCCGGCTTGGTTCGCGGCGATCCGCACCGCTGGCGGAACGCGGCTTGGCGCGGCGTAGCGCAGGCGCTCGTCCGCGTGCGCGGACCAGGAAGCCACTAGGTCGGCCAACTGGTCATCCGTCTCCTCGACAAACTCAATCGCCGCCGCCCACGAGTGGGTCAGCCCGTCGAGAATGGCCACGGCCGGGTGAGGGTGGCCGGGGTTGGTGCTGAGGATGACGCGCGCGCCGGTGACCCGCGCGGCGCAGGCCCGGGCAAAAATATCGAAGGCCGTGTCCGCTGCCGTCACCCGCACGCGAATGACCTGAAACGGTTGGTAGCGGCGGAGGTTGTCCTGCCCAAGCAAGCGGAAGGAATCGTGTTCGTGGCTGAATTCCTCGCGCCACCAATGGTCGTAGCTGACGATGGCCCGGAGGAGACGAGGGTCAGCGATCCTGCCGGTGGCGTCTGGCCGGGCGGAAGCAGTCGTAGCCAGGAGAGCGGAGCGAAGACTCTCGAGGTGCGGATGTGCCACGCCAGTGCTGGCCGGTGGGTCGGACGCGCCATCGTCCCGGCTCTCGGCGAACTTCATGAATTGGGCGACGTAGTTTGGGCCGCCCGCCTTCATGCCCGGCCCAAAACAACTTTTACCCGTGCCACCGAACGGCTGTCGCAAGACCATCGCGCCAGTCGTGCCCCGATTCAGATAAAGATTTCCGGCGCGGATTGCGGCTTTCCACTGGGCATGTTCCCGGTCGTCCAGACTTTGCAGCCCGCTGGTCAGACCGTAGCCGGTCTGGTTCACGAGCGTGATGGCTTCATCCAGGCGTTCGAATCGCATCACGCCAAGCACCGGGCCGAAGAGCTCGGTGCGGTGGGTAAAGCTGCCTGGGCGGACGCCATACTTAACTCCCGGGGACCAAACGTGAGGATTGTCGTCGGCGGGGCGGGGGAGGACGGCCCAGCTTTCCCCGGGCTCGAGCGTTTTCAGCGCCGTGTCCAAATCGCCGGACGGCGGGCGAATCAGCGGCCCGACGCGGGTCGCCAGGTCCCAGGCGCTGCCGACCGGCAGACTTTTCACCGCATCGATGAGCATGCGCCGGAAGTCCGGGTCGTCATAGACCTCGGCCTCCAGCAGGAGCAGGGAGGTGGCGGAACATTTTTGGCCGGAATGGCTGAAGGCGGATTGAACGACATGTTTGATGGCCAGCTCGCGATCGCTCAAAGCCGTCACGATGGTGGCGTTCTTTCCGCCGGTCTCTGCGGACAGCCGCAGCTCCGGGCGGTCCCCCAGCATGCGCCTGGCGGTGTCGGTGCCGCCCGTCAGGATGACGGCGTCGACCGCTGGGTGCCGGATGAGGCGTGCGCCGGGTCCGTGGCCGGGGCAGGGGACAAATTGCAGCGCGGTCCGGGGGACGCCCGCCCGCCAGAAGCATTGGCAAAGTTCCCACGCGACGAGCACGGCGTCGGACGCGGGTTTTACGATCACCGTGTTGCCCGCGGCCAGCGCCGCCGCCATTCCGCCGCCAGGGATGGCGATGGGAAAATTCCACGGTGGGATCACGGCGACAACCCCGCGGCCGCCGCATTGGTGCGGAGCAAAGAGGCGCGCGGACGCCCGGTAGAACTCGACAAAGTCGACGGCCTCGCTGACCTCCGGGTCGGATTCCGCGAGCGTTTTGCCTCCGTTGGCCAGCGCCGCCCACATCAGGTCTGCGCGGGCGCGGCGAATCTCCTGCGCGACCCGTCCGAGCACATCGTTGCGTTCATCGAGCCCACGGCGGCGCCATCCATCCGGATCCGCATGGGCGCATGCCACGGCGCGATCGATGTCGGCATCGCCGGCCTGGGCAAAGCGCGCGAGAACCACTCCGGGGCGCGATGGGTCGCGGGCCAGCCCGGTCGACGTCGCCGGGCGATCGGGCATCAGCGTCTCGCCGGCGATGACCAACGGGATCGACGTCGTCCGTGCGGCTGTGCGCGCGACAATTTGTTCCGCCCACTTGCCGTTCTGCGGCAGCGACCAGTCGGTGTCGGCCTCATTCTCGAACGCGTCCCCGCCCATTTCCGCGCGCGGCGCGTCGAAGCGTTCGGTCTGCCGGTTTTGAAACCGCCGGGGCGCATCGGACACGGCGCTCGCGAGGGTCGACGCGTCGCGAAACCCGCGCTCCAGTTGGGTCCAGTCGGGCGAGTCGACGGTGAGCCTGAACGCGTGGCGCAAAAAATTCTCCGGGCCCGTGTTCTCGTCGAGACGCCGGACCAGGTAACCGATGGCATTGAGGAACTCCTCCTTCCGGCAGGCGGGCGCGTAGAGCAGCAGGTGCCGGGTATGTTCCAGGAGGGCGCGCCGCTGATGGTTGGCCATCCCTTCGAGCATTTCAAACTGCACCCGATTGCCGGCGGGCGCCTGGGCGGCAAGAATCAGGCCGTAGGCCAGGTCGAACAGATTGTGGGACGCCACCCCCACGCGTACGGCCTCGAGGTTTTCGGGGCGCAGCGCTTCCACCAACATGCGCTGGTAGTTCGCGTCGGTTTCGCGCTTGGTTCGGAACGGCGCCTGCGGCCAGTCCCGCAGGACGGCGTCGACTCGTTCCATTTCCATGTTGGCGCCCTTGACGAGGCGGATGGTGATCGGCGCGCCGCCCGCCGCGATTCGTTGCCGGGCCCAGTCGTTCAGCGTGCGCTGCACCCGGGCGGAATCGGGAATGTAGGCCTGCAAGGCGATGCCCGCCGCCACCGCCTGCAGCCCCGGCCGGCCGAGCGTGCGCATGAATGCTTCGGCGGTCAGGTGCAGGTCCCGATACTCCTCCATGTCGAGGTAGATGAACTTGGGCACCTCCGAGCCGTCGGCCCGCTGGAACTTCAGCCGGGCCGCGCTCCGGTAAAGCACCTCCAAGCGGTCGCACAAAACGTGAAGCGTGTGTTCGCGGGCCAGCGCCGAGACCTGCGAGTAGAGCGTCGAGATTTTGACCGACAACACCTCGACTTCCGGCAATTGGAGCGCCGCGAGATATTTTTCGAGCCGGCGCGTGGCCTCCTCCTCTCCCAAGAGCGATTCGCCCAGGAAGTTCAGATTCATGCGCACGCCTTCCCGCAGGCGCGCGGCCAGGTGTTCCCGCAGCAGGTCAGTCTCGGCGGGCAGCACGACGTTGGCGGTCTCGTGTTGCATGTGCTCCTTCACGAGGGGCACCGACACACCCGGCAGCCAGCCTCCGAAGGTTTGGAATCCGCGCAGCAGCGCACGATCGAGCGGGCTGAAGAACCGCGGGACGCCCTGCACGTCGAGCAGATGCGTCAGATGCTCGGCCGTCCGCCCCGGCGTCCGGCAGCGAAATGCCTGATCGGTCAGTTGAACGAGGGTGACCTTGTCCGACGGGGTTTGCAGCATCCGGTCCAGCTCGGCTTGCTGGCGGCGCTCGGCCGGCGTTTGCAGCGCCGTCGCGCGCCTCTGGAGGGCGCGAGCCAGGGCCACCGCCTCGTCGATCCTTTGCCTTTGCTGACCGGCTGCCACGCGGACATCATAGTGCCCGGCGTTGGAGATGCAAAAGGAGGATTCGCCGGCCCGGTGAGCCTGGAGGCAAAGATCGCGGGACGCGCCGACATGGTCACGCCCGCAACTTCCCATTGCACCTTTGCGCCAGCGACGGACTGCGATGTGCTGGAAGATCTCACGCCGCCAGCACCGCGGCGCCGGGTTGTTTTTCCGACAGGTCGATCGCGCCCCGCAGGCTGCGCGGTGATTGGGCGCCAAAATTCTCTGTCGTCGAGGCGGCTTGGGCGACTAATCTCGGGCGTGCCGGCTTCCCATCGACGCTACGATTTGATCCTGGCCGCCGTTTATGGCGGGTGGTGGGCGGTGCTGTCGGTCCATCCTCACGACCGAAGCGATTGGCTGATGGAAAACGCGCTGGCCGTGGCGGCGGTGGCGGCGCTGGCCGTCCTGTATCGGCGTCTGCGGTTCTCCCATCTTTCCTATACGCTGATCTTTGTCTTCCTCTGCCTGCACCAATTGGGCGCGCACTACACCTATTCGGAAGTGCCGTACGATCGCTGGTGGCAGGCGTTGTTTGGGCGGTCGTTCAATGGAATGGTCGGCTGGCAGCGGAACAATTTCGATCGCGTGGTCCATTTTTCCTACGGCTTGTTGCTGGCCTACCCGATTCGGGAAGTGTTCCTGCGCGTGGCGAATGTGCGCGGGTTTTGGGGCTATTTCCTGCCGCTCGACCTGACCATGTCGACCTCGATGATCTACGAGTTGCTGGAATGGGCGGTGGCGGCTCTTTTTGGCGGTAACCTGGGCCAGGCGTATCTCGGCACCCAGGGGGACGAATGGGATGCGCACAAGGACATGGCTTTGGCCAGCCTTGGGGCATTGCTGGCGATGGGGGTGACGGCCCTCGTAAACTGGCGGCTGCAGCGGGATTTTGCCCGCGAATGGGCCGAAAGCTTCACGGTCAAGCGCCAGGAACCACTGGGCGAAAACGAACTCGGCCGCCTGCCTCGGGGGCGGTGAGGTGGCTAATGGGCCGTTCCGACTTTCTCGCCGCCAAAATCCTTGGCCGGCCATCCATGAAATCGGGTTGGGGTCCGTCCGCCGTTCTTTTTGTTGAAAACTCCGGGGCGCCACGGGCTTATTTACCAAGGAACAAGTATGCCTGCCGAACCTCGAACCGAGTCCTTATTGCCCACGCGACAGAGCCTCCTCGGGCGGTTGAAGGACTGCGAGGACCAGGAAGGGTGGAGTGAATTCTTCGAGACCTATTGGCGATTGATTTATAAAGCGGCCCGCCAGGCGGGTCTGGATGAAGACAGCGCCCAGGAGGTGGTCCAATCGACCTTCATCTATTTGTCCCGGCGGATGCCGCGCTTTCACTACGATCCGGCGCTCGGCTCGTTCAAGGCGTGGCTGCTGCGCGTGACGCGCTCGCGCATTTCGGCGCTGCGTCGCCGGGCCGAGGGACAGAATGCCGTGATGCCTGACGTCAACTTTGAGGGTCGCGAGATTCCTCTCTGGGAGCGCATCCCTGATCCGTCCATGGATTGCCTGGACGACATCTGGCAGCGGGAATGGGAGGAGCACCTGCTGCAAAACGCCCTGCGCCGACTGCGCGCAAGAATCAGCGCGCAGCAGTTGCTCATGTTTGAGCTGGCTGTCCTGGACGAGATCCCGCCACAGCAGGTGGCCCGCAAGCTGGAAGTGAGCCTGATGCAGGTCTACCTCGCGCGCCATCGCGTGGGTAAAATGTTCAAAGCGGAAGTCGCCCGGCTGCGGCGGGAATCGGAGTGAGTTGTGTCGTCGCCACCGGGCATTCCCGATCACACGTTGCTCCGGCCTGTCGGTCGCGGGGCCTACGGAGAGGTCTGGCTGGCCCGGAATATCATGGGCGCGCCGCGCGCGGTGAAGATCATCTGGCGGCGCCAATTCGAAAGCGATCGGCCCTACGAACGGGAGTTCGCGGGCATTCAAAGCTATGAACCGGTCTCCCGTAAGACCGACGGATTGGTCCAGGTGCTGCACGTCGGGCGGAACGACGCGGAGGGGTATTTCTATTATGTGATGGAATTGGCGGATGGCCTCGGCGGGGAGGACAATGCCGACCAGCCGTCAATTCTGTCGAAACCACTTTCGTCCCTCGACGCCTTTCACGACTACAAACCGCGGACGCTTCGTTCGGAGCTGGAGCGCCGCGGATCGCTGCCGGCCGCGGAGTGCCTCAGCCTCGCGATCGAGTTGGCGGAGGGCCTGGCCTGTCTGCACCGGCACGGTCTGGTTCATCGCGACGTCAAGCCCGGCAACATCATCTACGTCAACGGCCGGGCGAAGCTGGCGGACATCGGGCTGGTCTCGACGCGAAACGAGGGGCGCACGTTCGTCGGGACGGAAGGCTACATTCCACCCGAGGGGCCCGGTTCATCCGCTGCGGATATCTACGCGCTGGGCATGGTGTTGTACGAAGCCTTGACGGGATTTCCGCCAGTTCGCTTTCCACGGGTGCCGCCCGCATGGCTGGCCGATGGCTCGGGCGCGGAGGCGTTGGAGTTTCATCAGGTGGTTCTTAAAGCGGGCGAAGGCCGGCGCGATTTGCGCTATCCGACCGCCGCGGCGCTGCAGGCCGATTTGGCGTTGCTGCAAAGCGGCCACAGCGTTCGGCGGGTCCGGGCGCTCCAGCGCCGTGCGAACCGATCCCGTCGTCTTGCAGTGGTGGCCATCGCTGCCGGCTTGGTGGCGGCTGGGAGCGTATGGCTGAGCCACTATCGCGTTCATCTCGAGACCGAACAACGAAAGCGCGAACATCAGTGGCGCCGGGAGGCGGAACAAGCCCGGGAAGTTGCCGAGCGCGCCAAAATTGCCGCGGAGGCGGCTGAGCATCAAGCCCGCATCCAATTGCTGGCGGCCTTGACCGACCAGGCCCGGGCCACGGTGCGCAGCGGAGAACTGGGCCAGCGGGTCCAGACACTGGATGCCGTCCGAAAGGCCGCGACGCTGACCAACAATCCCACGCTGCGCCAGACGGCTCTGTCCGCCTTGGTGCTGCCCGATCTTCGGCTGGACCGCGAGATCGCTGTTCCTCCGGATGCGACCCTGGCAGCGCTGGACCCGGCCTTTGCCCGCCTCGCGCTCGGGCGCGGGACCAACGCCGTTGAAATTCGATCGACGGCCGACGGCGCTCTGCTTGCCACGCTTCCACCCCACGCACTGCAGTCGGCACAGTCAGCGGTTTGGAATCACGACGGGCGTTTTGTGGCCATCAACCGGGCCGGCCAGCCCCCAGCGTGGCGCGCCGAGGTCGAGGTCTGGGCGTTGCCCGACGCGCACCGGGTGCTGTCGCTGCCGGCCACTCGCTATGGAGCGTGCGCGTTTCATCCCCGTCTCCCGCGGTTGGTGGCGGCGAACCCGGGCGACACCGTCGGAATCTGGAATCTCGAAACCGGGCGTGAGATTAGCCAGTGGCCTGCGACTGGCGTCGTCCACCACGTTCAGTTTTCCCCGGATGGAGGCAGCGTTGTGGTTCAACACCGGATCGGCAAAGCGTGGTTCACGTCACTGCTCGATGCCGACCGTGGCTCGGTCCGAAGCGTCACCCCCAGCGGCTGGGTCGACGCGATTGCGTGGCACCCGCGGGACAAATTCGTGGCGTTCGCGGCGCGCCAAGGTGAGATCTACCTGCACGACCGGCACACGGGAGAGACCTCCGTGCTCGGCCGCCACAAAAACGAGGCGCAGGGAGCGGCGTTCAGCCCGGACGGCGCTTACTTGTTCACCGGCGGCGGGGAGCAGGAAATCATTTGTTGGGAATTAGCCACCCGGCAACGGGTGTTTGAGTTCACCGCGCAAAACCCCCAGATGCAGTTTGCGGGCACTAACGCTCGCTGCGCTTTCCTCGCGCGGACGGGTCTGCGGTTGCACGAGCTGGTGCGACCCACCGCGAGTTGGGAGTTGCCGGTCGATTTGGGGTCGACCGTGCGACAGGCAGCGTTCTCGCCGGACGGTCGCTGGCTCGCGGTCGGCGGGTCGGCGGGGCTGGGGGTGTGGGATTTGCACGGCCGTAATCCGCCTGCAGTGATTGAACTGCGCGAGCATGCAACGCCTTTCTTTTCCCCGGACAGTTCTGAGCTTTTTGCTTTTAACATCGAGCGACTGGGACGCTGGCGGGTGGAAGGGAGAGAAAATTCAGCCCCGCGCCTTCAGGAGCTTTCGGCGCCGGCCACTGACCGGGTCCACGCGGGGCAGTTTGCCGGCCAATCGCTGGTCCTGGCGGCAAACTCCGGCCTGCTGGTCTATCCGTCCGCCGATGCCGAACGGCGCGAGCTCCTCGGCATCTACTCCGTTCATGCGTCGCTTTCTTCGGATGAAAAGTGGCTGGTGGCGACCAGAGGCGACGGCATGAGCATCTACACGTTTCGTCCGTGGGCCCTGGTCAAGTCGCTGCCCGTTGATTCCGGGATCTTCGATCATGCCTTTGCGCCGGGCGATGGCGAGCTGGCCATGGTCACGGCGAGTGGTGTCACCTTCGTCGACACGCGCGACTGGGCGACGCAAAGGCGCCTGCCGGTCGCCCTCGATCGGCGCGCCCGCATTTTGTTTCTGCCGGACGGTGAGTCCTTCTGGCTCTGGCACGACGCGCGGACGGCCGCGCTGTATGACCGGCGCACGCTCACGCTGCAGCTGCCGCTGGCGTCTGGCGTTCTGCCTCTGGCGGTCAGTCCGAACGGAGAGCAGCTGCTGGTCAGCCTCGACAGTCGACGACTGCAGCTTTGGGACTGGCGGGCCTTGCGACGGGCGCTGCAGGATCTGGGTTTGGCGTGGGGCCGCTAGACCGGGCTAAAAATTTTTCAGATCGTTGAAAAGTCGAGGGTCATCCCGGGCTTATTCTCTACGTGAGACGTCGTATCAGCCGGCCCGGAGCCATTGCGTGGATCCCATTCCTGCTGCTCGCCTGTATTCTGATGGGACCAGCCACGGGCTTTACCCCTGGGTTGGTTGGGGCTGAGCGATACTGGTCTTCCCGAGGGGCAGGGGATAAGTGGAGCAATCCTTTCAGCTGGGTTCCCTTCGGCGTGCCGGAGAACGGCGACGATCTTGTCTTCGGAGGCCTGGTGAACATCAACACGTCAGGCACCATGCTCAACGATCTGGTCGGCCTGACGGTGCACTCGATGACGTTTGATTTTGAAAGCGAGTTTTTGGATGAGACGTGGATCTTGAATGGTAACGAATTGACCGTCACGGGCGACGTAACCTGCACCCCGGACAAGGATATCGAGTTTAATTGCGGTCTGGTCCTTGGCCGGTCCATCCGGCTCGGCCGGGCGTCCTCCATCAGCGATGAAAACACCCATACGATTCGCTTCAACGGCCCGCTCCAACTCGGCCCATATGACCTGACCATCCTCAGCCAGAGTTTTAATCGGTGTGTCTACCGGTTCAATGGCGCCATCAGCGGCAGCGGCCACCTCCAATTCATCAATGACAACCCAAATCATGACGCGCTCGCTGTCTTCGGCGGGAATGAGAGTAACAATTTCTCGGGGGCGCTCACGTTTCAGCCCCAGCGAAACGGGACGGGCGACTTGGTCTCTCGCCCGTTCCAGGCGTCCTTCGACAAGCCGGGCGGCAGTGTGGTCACTGGCGCCCTGCACATTGGCGACGGCTGCGAAGTCGCCATGCGCCGCTCAGGCCAAATCGGCGACGACACGGTCGTGAGCATCACAGGCGGTGGGCGTCTGCTTCTGAATGGGCATCCGCACACGCTCGGAAGCCTGCTTCTGACCAACGTGCACGCCGACGCCGAGGCGACTTTGGTGGACGCGAGCGGCACGACATTGACGCTGCGCGGAGGTATCACGACATCGGTGTTCAACGAGGATGGCCATGTTCCCACGATCCGCGGAACACTAGCGCTGCCGAGCGGGCCGCATCTCTTCGATCTGAATACCCAGCTGCCGCCCGGATTGGGCTTGGAGTTGCCAGCTCAAGTCACTGGCTTCGGCGGCTTTTCCAAACTTGGCAACGGCACGCTGGTGTTGGCGACGAGCAATTCCTTCAGCGGGCCGGTATCGGTGAATGCAGGCGTTCTCGAAATTCAAAATCCCGACGCGCTCGGCAGTCCGTCCGGCGGGGTGACGCTCGCGGACGGCACATTGATCCTCCGTGACACATTTGTTCACAACGAAACTCTTTTCGTTCGCGGGACGCGGCCGGTGACGGCGAACACTGCGGGATCTTTTTTGAACAGCATTGGCTTCAGCGGCTGGCTGGGCCGCATCCAACTGAACACCAATCTGGTCGTCAACTCCACGGACCTTTGCATTCTGGGCGGACCGATTCTCGGCCCGGGCGGGTTCGAATTTCTCGGCAGTCGCCACCAGATCACTGGCGGGTCCAGTGTGGAGCGGAGTGACTTCTTCGGCCCGACCCGAATCCAGTGTGAGTTGCTGACGGTAAACCTCCGGCCGGCTTTTCGGGGAAATGTCATCGTCGGCGGCGGTTTCGGGGCGCGCCACGAACTGCAATGGGGAGCCGACGCCGGCTCGGCGTTTGGGGGAGACACTGAGGTTTTCATTCACACCAACGGCCTCGTAAACTTGAATGGGTTCAACGATTCGATCTTTCGGCTCCACCTGGAGGGCGGGCGGGTGGTCACGGGAGCAGGAACTCTCAACGTCGGGGGCGTGCTCGTGCACCCGACCAACATCACGGCCTCCATTGACGGCCACCTTCAACTCGCCAGTTCCGGCACCACGCTCTTCACGGTCCACGACGGATCGGCGAAACCGGATCTCTCAATCACCGCCATCATCGATGGCGTCTTCTCCACGAGCGGTCTCGAGAAGGACGGTAACGGCCAGATGGACTTGCACCGCGCCAATGTCTACGGCGGCTCAACCGTGGTGAAAGCCGGCACGCTCGGCGTTCTCCACGATCAAGCTCTTGGGCCGGCATCGCAAGGGACCACTATTGCCGATGGCGCGTCGGTCGCATTCGGCGCCCAGGTCGATACGGTGGTCGAGCCGTTCGCCATCGCTGGTTTCGGACCGGGTGGCGTGTCTGGCGCACTTCAAACGGTGGGCGATGTCCTCCTCAACACCAATCTCGTGCTGAATGCCCCGGCTGGTATCCGAACCGAAGGTACGAATAGCCGTCTCCAGGTGAATAATATCAGCGGCACTGGGCCATTGACCAAGCTCGGTAGCGGACGCTTGGTCCTGCGCGGTGCGGCGGATAACACCCACTCGGGCGAGACCCTGGTCACGGAAGGTGTCCTCGATCTGGCCAAACCGAACGGCGTCGTATCGGTGCCGGGACACCTCGTCGTGGGCACGACGCCAAATGGCGCGACGGCGCCCAGCACACGCGTGGATCAACGCTCGCACTCCACCATTGCGGGAAGCGTGACGGTGAACGCCGGCGGGTTGTGGGATCTGAACGGCGCCACCCAAGCCTGGAGAGTTTCAAACCTGCAGGGCCGTCCGCCGCTGACTCTCAATGAGGGCGGCGACGTGCAGACAGGGGCGGGAATCTTCATCCTGCCGGTTGGCGGCGGGATTGTCGTCAGTCCCGGCCCGCAGCGGTTCGCCAATTCCACCATCAGCGGACGGGTCGGTCTCGAGGCGGGCGCGCATCGAATTACGGTTTTGGCCGGCAATCAATCGCTGCTCGCCGGACCCGAATGCAATCTCACCGCTGCGATCAGCGAAGTTCCTGGCGTGGCCGAGTTGGAAAAAGATGGCGCGGGAACGCTTCGGTTGGCGGGGACCAATTCGTATCGAGGCGTCACTTCGGTTGCAGCCGGCACGCTGCAGGTCGATGGCGTGCAGCTTTCCACCGCCGTCCGGGTCGCGAATGGCGCCCGTTTGCAGGGCAATGGAACTGTTGGGCCGGTTGAAATGCTCGGAGCGGCTGCGACTGTCGCGCCCGGCGGGATGCCGGGTTTCCTTGGGACGGGTTCGGGCATTCTCACGTGCAGCAATTTCGGCTCGGGCGCAATCAATGGGGGCACGCTCTTCGTGAAGTTGAACGGAGGCAGCCCTGGCACGGGCTACGATCAGATTAACGCGCGGGGTGGCGTCCGTCTCTCCGGCCTGCGTCTGCAAGGTGAACTCAGCTTTGCGCCGTCTCTCGGCCAGACCTTTGTAATCCTTAATAATGACGGCACGGACCCCGTCCAAGGCGAGTTCGATGGTTTGCCGCAAAGTGGGAGTGTCTATCTCGGCGGTGAACGTTTCTCCGTCAGCTACACGGGCGGCACGGGCAACGACGTCGTGCTCACCCGGGAGATCACGCCGCAGCTCGTTGTCACCACGCTGCCGGCCCGGGAAGAGCCGAACCGGGCGTTGGATTTTGATGGCCGCTTTACCCGGGTCCACGTCAGCACCAACGCGTTCCCAACTATTGCCAACGACTTCACCATCGAGCTGTGGGCCAATCCCACCGCCGGACGGCTGGAGACTCCGGAAGCGAATCTGGGCATCTCGGACCTCAGCAGCCAACGGCACGCGGTCTTCCCGGACCAGGGTGATTTCGGCTACGGCGCGGGCCATGCCGGCGCGGGTCTTTCCATTGGCACGAACGGGATCAGCGCGATTGAGCACGCCGCCAATCACCTGCCGGCGATATTGGTCTATTCCAACGCCATCTCTGGCTGGACGCATTTCGCCTTGGTCTACTCCAACCGCGTGCCGAGGCTTTACGTCAACGGCTCGCTCGCCCGCGTCGGCTTGCCCAGCGTGAAGTCCTTCGTTCATCCGAGCGCGAACCTGGGCGGGTCAATCCAGGGGCTGACTTACGGTAACTTTCAGGGGCAGCTCGATGAAGTCCGAATCTGGAACGGCGCGCGCACGGCGGCGCAAATTCAGACCAATCGGAATCGAAGTCTCATCGGCGACGAACCTGGACTGGTGCTCTATTTTCGCTGTGAAGAAACCAACAACGCCCCGCTGGTGGACAGCGCGCCCGCCAGCCCCAACCTCGGGGGCACGCTCCTCAATGGCGTGGCGTCCGTGCCGTCGGGCGCGCTGCCGCCGGCCGCGCTGAACGGGCCGACGGTCACACTGACGGGATTGGCGACGCCCGGGGGACTGGACGCCAGCGTTTGGTTCGAGTGGGGCCCGACGACGAATTACGGCCACGCCACGCCGGCCCGGCCGGTGAGTGCGGTGTCCCGCGCGGCCGGGTTCGTGGAAATGCTCGCCGGTTTGGCGCCGCGCGATTACCAGTTTCGCGCGGTCGGCTCCAACGGTCTGCATTTCGCCTTCGGGTTGAACCAGAGTTTCACGCTTCTCAACGGCGCCCCGGTGCTGAACATCGAGAGGCTGGCTGGAAGCCAGGTGCGCCTGCTTTGGCCGACCAACCTCGCGGCTTTCAGCCTGCAGACCAATCTCGATTTGGTTTCCTCCAACTGGATTGGGGCAGCGCTGCCAACGTCCGTGATTGGGACGAATCACGCCGCCGTGGAATCGACGGCCGGCCGGCAGAAGTATTACCGCCTGTTCAAGCCCTAGTGTCTTTGGAAATTAACTCTGCCATGAACCCATCGATCGCCGTCCTCGCCATCGCTGCTGTCGTCAACGTCGTGTTCACCGCCCAACTCCACGCGCAGAGCCTGCTATTCACCAATCGCAACGGCACGATGACCGCCTACTGCGGGCCGATCGGGAGCGGTCCCTCCGAACTGCATCGTTACTCCGTCCCGGAGCCGACCGAGGATGCGGTGGTGGTCAGCGAGCCCGGGGCAGAAAAGTGGCCTGCGAGCGGCGCGACTTGTCAGCTCGAGGTGATGACATCAAGCACGAATATCACGATCAGCGAAAGCGGCAACGGCCATCGTGGGGGGCTTCGACCGCTGATTGATTTCGGGGTTTACTCCGTGGCGGCGGCATCGGATTTCTGGGAGTTCGATTTGAAGGCGCCAGCCCGCTTTATATTTAATGCCCGCTGGAATTCGGCCAGCACTGCGATCGGGGGTGTCAGCGGCGGGTATTCTTTTAGCGGGGCCGGAATTCGCGCCGACCCGGGATCGTCGGCCGACGCGATGTCGGGAGGGTTTTCGGATTCGGGAGCGATCGATCGGCGCGCGCAGGGGAGGCTTCTGCCGGGGCGCTACGCCTTTGGGATGAACTTCCGGGTGGATGGCGTCGACACCTATCCGTTCACCGGCTTCTTCATCGGCGCCATGACCGTGGAGCTTCGTCCGGACGCGCCGGCGATCACCAAGACCCAAGCAGGCCCGCAGGGATTGGAAATTGAATGGAGCGACCTGGGGCCGAAGTTCTACACCGTCGAAGTCTCCAGTTCACTAACCGGCGGCGATTGGACTCCGGTCGTGGGGGTGGCCTGGCCCATCTCCGCCCATTCGATTTCCCTGCCTGCCCCGACGACGTTTCCATCTTTCTACCGGGTGAAGGTCGAGCCTTAGCCGGAACGATTCAGTTGGCCAGCAGCCGTTAGCTTGATCTTCTTGCGAAAGCCTTCGTTGTTCGTCGCTTACGTATTTCATTTCAATACGCTCGCTCCTCACGCCTCGGCCTTCGCAAGAATCTGCGGCGCAATCGTCCGCCGCCTAACTTAATCGTTCCGGCTTAGCCGGGGATAGCACCGGTCGGAGTCAAGTATCGCGTTCGGCGTCGTGGCCTTCATCCAAAGCCTCGCGACGGAGTATCTCCTGCAGAGCCACGACATCGAGGCGGTCCTTATCGCGCCATGAGCCTTGTTTGAGCACGACGAGATCTTCAGGTGCGAGGTAAGGAATCCGAACGCCGCTCGCTTCGAAGTGGCGCAAGCGGGGCCGGAAGTCGTTGAGCGTCTGGCCACGCATCCGCGTGAAGATGTCCAGGTCAAAATCCTCCATTACCCGGATTGAGCCCTCCTGCGGAGCAAAATCCTCAAGGCGCAGTTCGCGTGCATGGCCTTCGCCCCATTGTGCCAGGCAGTCCAACAAAGTCCGCAGATTATTCGGGTGGTCGTCGACGATGATGTCGGCATCGAGCGTCAGCCGGGGGTAACCATTGAGGATGACCGCCAAGCCGCCCACGACGGCAAAATCAACGCGGCTTCGCGAGAGATCGGCCAACAGCTTTTCGAACCGGGAAATAGTCTCCTTCGGCTCGGGCGAGTGCTCCTGAGGCATATTTTTTGACGAACGCAGCCAGGTCTTCAACGCGCGCAAGGCTCCCGCTGGGTGAGGCCCGCCGGCCCACGCGCTTGCGAACGGGTTGCTGCATCGGTTCAGCCTCGAAACTCATGACTGGATTCTAGGGAGGGAGCCCCGCCCAGTCAAGGAACCCTCTGGCGCGTTGGCGTCCCGTGACCGTTCCCGCTTGGCGGCATCAAGCCCGCACAGAATTGCCACGCAGGACGCATTGTCCTCCCCTTTTTCTGCCCTCCATCTTTTTGCCAGCCGACTGCGTCGGAATCGATGACTCCAATTTTGCTGAGCTTGATGCACCCCTGCCGTTCCCGCCGTCCTGCGCCACCGCCAATCGCGTCTTGCTTTCTGCGAAGTTCCGCTGAGTCTATCCGCATGTTCCCCACCGGAGAACGCCCAGTGGCGGCTTCGAGTGACTTTTGTACGACGCACTGGACGGTCGTGCTGGCGGCTGCGCACGCCGAGTCGCCAGATCGGACGGCGGCGCTGAACAGCCTCTGCCAAAACTATTGGTATCCCCTTTACGCCTTCGTCCGGCGTCAGGGCCGCACTCCGCACGAAGCTGAAGACCTGACCCAGGATTTCCTCACCCGGTTGTGGGAGAAGAATGGTTTCGCCTCCGTGCGCCCGGAGCAGGGACGCTTCCGCTCCTTCCTGCTGGCTTCGCTGAAAAACTTCCTGGCCAACGATTGGGATCGGGGTCACGCGGTCAAGCGCGGCGGCCGCCATGAAATCATCTCCTGGGACGAGCAGTCGGCGGAGGAACGCTACCTGGCTGAGCCCAGCCATCGGGCTACCCCGGAAATTCTTTTCGAGCGTAGCTGGGCGCTGACCATCCTTCAGGCGGTGCTGGCGCAGGTGAGCGACGAGTATGTCGAATCCGGGCGGGGGGCGATGTTCGCGGCCATTCAGTCGTATTTGGCGGAGGAGGGCCCGGAGACCTACGCCGAGATCGCGGCGAAATTGAGCATGACCGAGGCGGCGGTGAAAATGTCCGTGCTCCGCATGCGGGAGACCTTCCGAACCCGGCTGCGGGCGGAAATCGCCCAGACCGTGGCTCACCCCGGCGAAATCGACGAGGAACTGCGCCACCTCTTCGCGTGTCTCGCCCGCACTTAAGGATGGCACTTCCGGGACGGCTGGGCGTTTTGGAACTGAGGTGTGGCCCGGTTACTCGTCGGTTCTGTGCGGGCTGACGTGGCCCAGCTTTGTCTTCCATAACCGCAAGGAGTGTTCGGGTTGCCCGTCATCGGCCTTAGCCGACGATGATTCCTGCTTTTGGGGAGATGATAAAGGCCGACCGAAGAAATTCCTGTGACCTTTTTGGCGTATCGCTTTAGGAAACAGTTGAAGATGCCCCTCAATCACTCACGCCACCTGCGATTCGGTAACGGCATGGAAGGCCAAAACGCGCGAGCGACCTCTTTGTCCGGCCTGAAATTTAATTGGCCGGTCCCGATGGCCAAATGGCTGGGCATCGCCTGTGCCGTCTTGGCCACAGGGCTGCACAGCCCGGTTCCGGCGTTCGCTCAATTCGCGGATGGAGTGGGTCCCGCCGTTGCGGGGCAAATCTACGCGATTGCGCTGCAAGGCGATGGCAAGATTTTGGTCGGAGGCAGATTCAGCGCCTTGGGCGGAAAAGCGCGCAATAACATTGGCCGCTTCACCGCCAGCGGAACCGTCGACGAAGCCTTTGATCCCGGCGCCAATGGCCCCGTCAACTGCCTGGCTGTACAGCCCGACGGCAAAATCGTCGTGGGCGGAAATTTTACCGTGCTTGGCGGTGAGGGGCGCGATCACCTGGGTCGACTCAATGTCGATGGAAGCCTCGATACGTATGTGTCCGGGCCCAATGCCGAGGTCAATGCGTTAGCCGTCCAATCCGACGGGAAAATCCTGGTGGGGGGACGATTTACGTTCGTTTCCGGACAACCGCGTGACTCTCTCGCCCGGTTCAATGCGAACCTGAGCCTGGACTCGAGTTTCATCCCCCGCCTGCAAGTTGGGTTTCCCTACCCGTATCCCGTCGTCTGGTCGGTCGCGGTGCAAACGAACGGGCAGATCCTGGTCGGAGGAATTTTTACCAACCTGGCCGGACAGGCCCGGGCCAATATCGGACGCCTCAACGCCAACGGCAGCCTGGATTCCGGCTTCAATCCAGGGGCCAACTCCTGGGTGCAGTGCCTGACGCTGCAGAGCGACGGGAGGATTTTGGTTGGGGGAAATTTTTCTCTGCTGGGTGGGGAGGCGCACGGGCTCGTGGGGCGGTTGAACGTCGACGGCTCCCTCGACCGCAGCTTCAACCCGGTAATAGCCGGCGACTCGTTCACGAACCCGTGGATCTTATCCGTGTCAGTGCAGGCGGATGGAAGAATCTGGTTGGGCGGGATCTTCCTCTCTGTCGGAGGTCAGAGACGCAATGGTATCGCCCGGGTGAATGCCGATGGGACCGTGGACGCGGCTTTCAATCCGGACAACGGAATCGCGGCCCTGTCAGTCAATGCCATCGTCATCCAGGTGGATGGAAAAGTCCTGGTCAATGCGGGAAATGCGTCGGACTTGTTCAACAAGAGCCTTCGCCGGATCGACCCTACCGAACCGGCGACTCGGAGCCTCAGCTATGTTGATTCCAGAGTTCGCTGGCGGCGGGGCGGGACCGGTCCTGAGTTCTGGCGCACGATTTATGAGGTGACGACAAACGGGCAACGTTGGGTCAATCTGGGCGCTGGAACCAGGGTTGACGGCGGATGGGACTCGGTCGTTGTGGCGCTGCCCATGAACAGTATTGTCCGAGCAAGGGGATTCGTGACCGGAGGTCAAAACAACGGCTCAACCTGGCTGATCGAAGAGCAGTTGCCATGGCCGCAACCCAGCGTTGCCCGGCTGGGGATTGCCTACGCGACCAACGGCGTATTCGACCTCAGCCTGTTCGGCCGTTCCGGCGAGACCTTGGACCTCCGAACGGCGACCAACCTTGCAGAACCCTGGTCGTTCGTTCAAACGATCACGCTCACCAACTCCCTGCAAACACTCCGCTGGACCAATCACTCGGAGGCCGAACGATACTTTCAAGTGCAACCGCGATGAATCCATCGTCCGCATGAACACCGTCCACCATCCTCACGCGAAAATAAGTTGTCGATCGAATACGCGGCGTCTTTGGAAACGAGGGGTTCGCCGCTCGCTCTGGTCTTGGATGATCTGTGCAACGGTCGCGTGGTCAGCTTTTGCTGCGGCAGGCGCCGAGGGGCCGGCCAACCCGGCCAAACCCGGTCAAATCCTCCCTGGACCCGGGAAGCGCGGCTCGTCCGCCTCGCTTCCGGGCAAACCGCACCCGCGGATTTCCGTGAAGCCTTTAAACCTCTCCCGTGCCCCGACAACTGACGAACTGATGGCGGCCGGGCAGCTTGGTGGACTGCTGTTTCAAACGCACGAAGTCAAAGACGAGGTCCGGGTGAAAACGGCACGTTGGGACTTTGGCCACGGCATCGAGGCCTGGAACAAACACGAATATCCCAAGGCCGTCGCGCTGTTTCGCAAGCATGTCGAAACCTTTCCGGATAGCCCCTGGGTGGGGGAAGCGGAGTTGCACATCGGCTGTGATGGCACCTACAACGGCCGCTACACCGAAGCGGAAATGATCTTCCGCAAGCTCATCGCCCAACACCAGGGCAGCGACCACGAAGGGGCGCGGATGCTGGTCGGAAAGGCCCGCCAACGCCTCGGGTTACTCAAGGTGGAACAGAATAACCTGGCCGAAGCGGAGGCGCTGTTCACCGATCTGCTGCAGACTCCAGACTGGCGGCTGCGCACTTACGCTTCGCACTGGATCCAACGCGTCTCCCGGCTGAAGGGCGCGCAAGAGACGCTGCTGAGCTGTGGCAACGACGCGCTGGCTTACGTCCTGGAGAAAGAAGGCCGTCGGGCCGAGGCCGGTCAGGTCCGCACCAACTATCCCGCCACGATGCGCGGGCACAGTTTGGCCAATCTGGTCCAACTGGCGGCGGCGCACGGTTACGAACTCTCGGCGGTTCAAGCCGACTCGGCTGAGCTGTCCCGAATGCCGCTGCCCGCCATCCTGCACATCGGCAGCAAGAACGCCGGGGATAGCGGTCACTATTGGGTGCTGGACAAGGTGCAGGGGGACCGGGTGGAACTGTTTGACCCGCAGTCGCAACATCGCTTTCAGCAAACCGGCGTCGAACTGGCCCACGAATGGAGCGGCAAAGCCCTGGTCTTCGCCAAAGGGCCGGTCCCCGGACGGAAGCTGGAGTTGCGTGAAATGGAGGCGAACTCCGGGGGGTGCTGCGGCGCGCCCCGATCCCCGGACAATACCGGCGACCCGTGCAAGAGCGCAAACAGCGATGATTGCGCGCGCTGTTCGGAGGGCGCCCCGGCCTGGTCGGTGAACATGGTCAACATGAACCTTTACGTGACCGATACGCCTTTGTGGTACGATCCGCCGATTGGCCCAAGGGTGGCCATCACCCTCAGCTACAACTCCCAGTCGTCCATCACCCACTGGGAACCGTTCGGCAGCAAATGGCAGTTCAACTACGCCAGCTACCTCGTGGTGGACACCTCCGGTTCGGTGCTACTCTTCATGCCCGATGGTCGCTATGATGTCTATTCGCCCGACGGCAACGGCGGATACCGAAAGCCCTACCGCGTTTTCAACACCTTGACCCAGATTGCCATCAATCATTTCGAGCTACGCTTCCCGGATGACACAGTTTACGTTTATTCCATTCCGGCCGGCACCAGCTCCTTGCAGCCCTTCCTGACCGAAATCCGTGACGCTCATAACAACAGCCTTACCTTTGGGTATGGCAGCTTTGGCCTCGACCCGACGATTCACCTGTTCACCATTACGGATGCCCAGCAGAAAGTCTTCACGCTCTCTTACGATCCGACTGGCCTCTGCACCAACGTGGCCGATCCGTTTGGCCGCAATGCCAGTTTCGAATACGACCTCAACCGCAACCTTACCAAAATCACCGACATGGGCGGTTATTGGTCGAGTTTCACCTATGATGAAAATGTTAATCTCGTAAGCCTGAGTGACGCACGGGGGACTACCGGTTTTTGGATCGAGCCCTCCGGTCCGTCCGGCAACGGAGTTAACAGCGACAACTACCCGCCCCCGGGGGACCGGTTCATGTGGGAAAACTACCGCGTCACCGTCACCAACCCGCTCGGCCAGCAAGAGGAGTATTTTTATTACGCCGGTTGTGATCAGGACAACCCGCTGGATTGCACTGGATACAGTTGGCATGTGAGCCCGCGCGATTATATCCCCTGGCAAAGCCCGACGATTAACAACTACCGCTCCCGCGCACCCAAAACCCGCTATCGGCCCGATCGCGTGTCCGGAAAGGGCCAACTCGCCGAAGTCCTCTATCCCGAAGGCGGCTCTGTACAGTACGCCTACGATTCCAACGGCAGGCGCACGGCAGTCAAGGATGCGCACGGGCACATCTCACGCTCCTCGTACACCGATCTGGGCCAGATCACCTCAATGACCGATGCCAAAGGCACGCCCACTGTCTTCGTTTATGCGGGCAACCAGGTGGACCTGCTCGCGGTTTCCAATGGTCTGGGCCAGGTCCAAATGACTTACAACACCCGCCACGATGTGCTTTCCACCACGGATCGCCTGACCAACTCAACGGCTTTCACGTATAATGCCAGTGGGCAAATCCTCACCGCCATGGATGCACTGGGGATCGTCAACGAATACCTCTACAGTGCGGACCAGCGCCTGACCGAAGTCCACCGTGCCGATCAGACTCTGGATCGCTACACTTACGATGCCGTCGGTCGCGTTCGAACGCACGCCGACGTTTCCGGCCTCACTCGCACTTACGATTACAGCACCCTGAACCAGGTGCTCAAAGTGACGTATCCCGACGGAAAATTCGAGAGCTTCACTTATTCCACCTGTTGCCCGCGGCTGCTCGATAGCGTCACCGACCGGGCCGGGCGAATGACTTATTTCTACTATGACGCGCTCAAGCGCCTCGTGCGGACGGTCAATCCTGAGGGTGGGCAGACGCAGTTCGGCTACGACGCGAATGGCAATCGCACTTCCCTGACCGACCCGAACGGCAACGTTACGAAGTTCGCCTACGATCTGGATGATCGGTTGGTCGGCAAGACTTACGCTGATGGCAAAGGCCTTACATTCGATTACGATCTGGCCGGCCTGCTGACCAGCCGAGTCAACGCTCGCGGCATCACCACCACCTACACCTACGACAACAACCACAACCTCCTGACCACGACCTATTCGGACGACACTCCCGGGGTAACCCGCACTTACGATGCATTTGACCGAGTGGCGACTGTGAGCGATGGCGTGGGTGCCAATGGCTATGCCTACGACGCCAACTCCCGGCTCCTCAGCTTCGACGGCCCTTGGGCGGACGATACGATCACCTACGGTTACGATCCGCTGGGAAGGCAAACCAATCTGACCGTGCAGGGTAGTCCACCCACCGGTTACCGATACGATGCGCTCAGCCGCCTTACGGAGCTTCAAGTGGGATCAGATCCGCACGTATACTCCTACAATGCTGCCAGCCCGCTCGTGCGTAGATTGGACCGCCCCAACGGGAGTTTCACCACCTACGCATATGACAATCTGAATCGGTTGATCGGTCTCTCAAACCGGGATGCTGATGGTGGCGTGGTGAACGAATATACTTACACCTACAATGCCCAGGACCTACGGGATAGTGAAACGGTTTCCAATGGCCTCGCCCTCGCTCTGACTAACCAGAGTGTCGGCTTTGGCTACAATTCCTTGAATCAGATGTTCAGCTCCGGGAACGGGCCTCAAGCTTTCGCCTATGATGAAGATGGCAACATGATTCGTGGACTCACACCTGACGGCTACACTTTCACAGCCAGCTACGATGCCGAGAATCGGCTCAAGAGCATTTGTTTCACCAACGCCTCCGGCATGGTTCATAGGACGGATTACGATTATGGCCATACCGGATTTGTTGCGCAGCGCAGCGATTACGACAATGGGCTTCTAACCGCTCGTATCCGATACGTTCGCAACGGTGTTCTAGGCGTCCAGGAGCGAGACGCCGCCAATAAACTGCAACGGAAACTGGCTTGGGGATTGAACCTGGGCGGCGGCATTGGGGGGTTGCTCATGTTGAGCCAAAAAGGCCACACTTATTCGCTCCATTACGACGGAAAGGGGAATACGACGGCGCTGCTGGACGGCGCGGGAGCAGTTGCAGCTCGATACGCTTACGACTCGTTTGGCATCCCGCTGGCCACCAATGGCTCTCTCGGTCAGCCCTTCCTTTCTTCCACGAAGGAGTATGATCCCAGTTCCGGATTCTACTATTTCGGTCACAGATTTTACATACCTGCAGTCGGAAGGTGGCTCAACCGTGATCCAATCGCCGAAAGGGGAGGTTTGAACCTGTATGCCTTCGTCGGCAACGACCCAATTGGGTCATTGGACCCATTCGGTTTAGACGTCTTTGTCTTCGGTGCAAGTTTTAACGCGCAATTGCTGGTTGGCGTACAATTCGATGTCGGCCTCGTTTGGGATTTAAATGGTAACCTGGCGTTGCAGATTACTCCTGCAGTTCGAGTAGGCATCGATGTTGGTGCCGGAGCCGGATTGGAGGCAACGTGGTATCCCAGAGCGGAGAGTATAAGCGACGTGAAAGGTTTGGGGATCGGTGTAACCGCTGATGCGCTTGTGGCGAATATTGGGCTGCAGGACTCATTACCAGGAAGTCCGCCTCCGGCAGGTCAATGCGACGCCCGACCCAATCCATACGGGGCAGTTGGTGGTGGCTTCGGTCTGGGGGCAAATCTCGGGGCTACTGTAGTCGTGGGCTACTCGTTTCAACCTGTCCGGTTCTAAAGGAGACCAATAGATGGAATTCCACTTGGAGCGTGTTTGGATGCATGTGAGCTCATCGTTGGATAATCTTGGCAAGCGAGTTCGCAGACCGAAAGTGCTTCAGCTGGGACGCGCCCTGCTGATTGGGGTTGCAATAACCTCACAAGCCCAGGCTAGTCATTATGTTTATGATTCGATGCACCGGCTAACTCGCGTGGTGCACGCCGATGGCATCACGATTGATTACGTCTACGACTCTCTCGGCAACCGGCTAAAGCAAACGACCACTCTACCGGGTGGGCCGACCAACCGACCGCCGGCGGCTGTAACAGACCCGAGCGTGGCTAATGGTGCATTCGATGTTTCTCTGACGCCTTTCCTTGGTTGGTTACCTGCGGTGGATCCGGATAACGGAGATTCTGTGGTCTATTATGTCTACTTTGGAACCGTGGTTCCACTGCCGTTAGTCTTTAGCGGATCGGCCACCAACTGGTCGCCGGGGCTTTTGCGCGGTTCGATGACGTACTATTGGCAAGTTGTGGCTCGGGATAATCACAACGCCCAGACAATCGGCCCGCTTTGGCAGTTCTATACCGGCAACGAACCGCCCGTGGCCAGGTTCTCTGCGACGCCGACCAATGGGATGGCGCCTTTGCTGGTCAGGTTCACTGACCGATCATCGGATTGGGAGGGCGGCCTTGCCTCCTGGGAGTGGGATTTTGATGGCGACAGTGTCGTGGATTCAACCGAAAGAAATACCGCGTTCGTGTATCCGAACCCGGGTGATTACACCGTGACTCTCACCGTGCAGGATGATGCCGGCGCGGCGACGACGAAGAGACTGACCAATTATGTCCACGTTTCCCCAAGCACAATTGTGGACTTGGCGCCGACTCAAATGAGCGTCCAGTCTGCGGGCTCGTACCGGCACTTGTCGATCGCTTATTCTATAACAAACCTGACCACGAATGCCACGGGGGCGGTGAGGGAATGGATGGATACTTGTTACCTCACCACAAATGGGGTTCGCGACGCGCAAAGTCCGCAGATTGGAATTTTTTATGAAAGGCAGGCGATTCTCGGCGGCGGCACCTATCGCCGCACCAACCTCATTACGCTGCCTTCACTGACGGGCGGCACAAACTACCTGCACTTTGTCACGGATTTTGGCAGCCAAATTGCGGAGAACAATGACAACAACAACTCGATCACCATTGCTCTCTCGGTGACGAATCTCCCGGACTTGAAACCGATCAGTGCTCAGTTGATTGGGTCGAGCGCAGCGCAGCAGTCGGTTCAGGTGACGTATGTCGTTACGAACTCGGGACCGTTGCGGATGGACGCCGATTGGTACGATGGAATCTATGTATCGAGCAACCGCGTCTGGAATACGGACGCCGTAGGCGTGGCGGGAGGTATCCGCATCGCTCGCGCCCTTGGATCCGGTGAAACTTATGCTGTGACCAATACCGCCACATTACCCAACTGGCCTCCTGGCACCTATTATCTGATCGTTCGCTGCGATGCTGTGGACTATATTGTTGAGTCGACAGAGACCAACAATGCGTTCAGCATTCCAATATTCATTGGCGGGCCTGACTTGATACCAATCTCGGGAGCTGTCAATCCGGTAGTGAGGGGGCGTTCGATCGAGGTGACCACCGCCGTGACTAATGCAGGCTCCGGGCCCAGCTCCAGTTACCTGGTTAATAGTTGGTTTTTGTCCAATGATGCAACTTGGGACACGAGCGATGTGCTCGTGGCCCAGGTTAACCAGGTGATGGCGCTAGCCCCTGGCGCCAGTTTGCTGGCCACAAACCGCCTGAGCCTGCCCCAGAACATCGATGGATCCCGGTATGTCATCCTTTGGGCGGATAGCTATAATCTCTTGGCCGAGGCATCCGAATCCAATAACTACCTGGCCCTTCCCCTGACGCGGATTCCGGATTTGCAACCGGCTGCCCTTGAGCTCCTCGGTGAGCCTGTCTCGGGAGAGGTATTGAACGTCTTAATGGTCGTGACCAACGCAGGTAACGGCATCGCGGGCGGGACTTGGAGCGATGCGCTCTATCTTTCGACCAACAACGTCTGGGACGCGGGCGACCTTTCTTTGGGCTCATATTCATGGAGTGCAAATGTCGCAGACGGTGCCAGCTATCGGAGGACCAACGTCGTCACGTTGCCGAAGTGGGCGGGAGGCGACTATTATCTTATCTTCCATGCCGATCAGAACAACAGTCTCTATGAGCTCTCAGATTCGAACAATGAGTGGGTCAGGCCGATCACCCTGAGGACGCCGGATCTCGCTCCGGTAATGGTCGCGGTCGGCTCGGTGGTCAGCGGCAGGAGTTTGAGTGTCACAGCTGTCGTGACCAATTCGGGCAACGGGCCGGCGGTCGGTGGGTGGACGGATGGATGGTATTCGTCGAGCAACGCGACCTGGGAGGCCGGGGATCCTCTGCTTGTCAGCCTTAGCCAATCAGCATCTGTGCCCGCTGGTGGCAGCTATGGAAGGACGAATACAATAGCGGTTCCGACGGGTGTGGAGGGCAGTCAATATCTGTTGTTTCGGAGCGACTACAACAACGCGGTGGCCGAGGCGGATGAAAGCAATAATTTGATCGCCGTGGCAGTCACCAACGTGCCGGATCTGCGCCCCATTTCCATTGAACTGACCAACGGTGCGGTTTCGGGCAAGTCTGTGACGCTGATTACCACGATTACCAACCAGGGGTCGGGGATCGCTGGCGGTTTCTGGAGTGATTACGTTTACGTATCGTCCGATGCCACCTGGAGCTCCAACGACCTCCAATTGACGCCCTACAACTGGAACCTGGCAGTTAGCCCCGGTCAATCGTACCGGAAGACGAACACCGTCACACTGCCAACCCTGAGCCCAGGTCACTATTATTTAATTCTGCGAGTGGATCGGAACAACAATTTGTATGAACTTTCCGATCAGAACAACGAGCTCGCGATTCCCGTGGAGGTTACCGTCCCGGATCTGTCGCCGCTGGCCGTTACCGTGAGTCCCGTAGTCATCGGCCGCAGCCTGAGTGTGGTTACCGTTGTCACCAACAGGGGAAACGGGCCGGCCTTGGGCGCGTGGAGCGATGCGTTTTTTTGGTCAACCAACCAGATCTGGGAGGCCGGCGGTTCCCTCGTGGGAACGATCAGCGTGAGCGGCCCTTCCACAGCCGGTGGAATCTACGTCAGGACGAACAGCGTCAACATCCCCTCGACCACCGAGGGGAGTCGCTTTTTGATCTTCAAGGTCGATAACAACAATGCGGTTTCTGAGACGGACGAAAACAATAACATCCTCGCGGTCCCGGTGACCACGTTGCCGGACCTGGTGCCATCGGCACTGGGTTGGACCAACGGTCCCGAGGCCGGCAAACGTTTGGGAATTGTGGCGGCAGTCGCGAATAATGGGACCGGGACTGCCGGCGGGAAATGGGCCGACTACCTGTACTTCTCCCGGGATGCGATTTGGGATGCCAGTGATTTGCAACTGGCCGCGGTGACGTGGAATTCGGGGGTCGCAACTGGGCAAACCTACCGGTGGACCAACATCGTGACCCTCCCGAGTGTGGCTTCCGGTATCTACTATTTGATCCTGCGCGTGGATCGGAACAACAGTCTCTACGAACGGTCCGAGTTGAACAATGCGATGGCGATGGTCCTGCCGGTAGTTGCAGGGCAGCCGCTGCTGAATGCAGTCATTCAGGCCGACGGCCAGGCGCTGCTCACCGTCTACGGACCCACGAATGCGGTCTACGTGGTGGAATCTACCGCGAGCTTCTCAACTCCAGCCCCGTGGCGCCCCACTCCCTTTGCCGTCGTGGGCCGATCGAACTTTTCCCAGACATTGCTTCCGCAGAACGCAACGAATCGGCCGATCTTTTTCAGGGTATCGAAGCCTTGATTCGGCGCGGCGGATCCGCACCCGGGTGGGCACCGGAAGAGGCGCATTTCCCGGCGCTGGGGCGAGAGTCTGACGGATCCGCATCAGGTGCTTCTTCCACGTTGGCGGGCAAAAATTCAGGGAATTTCTTGTGACGTTTTTGGGAAATCGCTTTTGGAATGGACGGAACCGATTGAGCACGAGCCCATGCAGGTCTTATCCAGCCGATCCAGCCGCTCCCATTCCGGCGGGACCCACCTGCGTGCACGTCGGGACTCGCCCATATGCTGAGCAGCGAATCCGCACCGGGTGTTGATCTCTCCCATGCTGCCTCCCGAATTTAGCCAAAGGACATGTTTTGGGTGAGCAGTGAATCTTGCTGACGCAAACCTTATGAAGCACACAGGAGTCGAGGGTTACCGGACGGGAGGGCGACGGTCAGGTTGGCGGTGGGGTGAAGCTTTGACGGCGCTCGCATTGCTGGTTGGCCCTGGGCTTTTGGCCAGCGACTATCTCGTGATCGCACCCGTGGTGCAGACGGCTGTGATTGGACAGACCGTGACGTTCACCGCGTTTCCACGGGGTGGGGTATTCTCTTTGTTTGAGTGGCGGAAGGACGGTCAGGTGCTCCGGAACACGAGCGGGGCGACGCTCACGATCCAAAACGTGCAGGCCAGCGACGCCGGAAGCTATACGGTCACCGCACCGCGACAATCGGGCCTGGGGGTGACTTCGCTGCCGGCCACTCTGACCGTTGTAGCCTCTCCCGAAGCTCACTTCACGTGGAGGATGTCCGACCGGTTCGGTCTGGACAGCGATGGGGATGGGTTCATCGACATTCCCAACGTCCCGCCTCCGGCGAGCTTCAACGTGAACTTCGACGCATCCAGTTCTGTGGTCGGGTCGCCGGGTGATTGGTTCGATTGGGTGATTCAGGGGAACGGTTCACCACCTCTGGCTTTGACCGGGCGTTCGCCCAGTGCAAATCTCGCTCAGGGCAGCTATCAAGTGCGACTCACCCTCCACAGCCCCGCCCAAGGCAGGACGGTGTCCACCGAGGAAACAATTCTCGTAAGGGACCTCCTCCTGGTGGCAATCGGAGACTCATTCACCTCGGGAGAAGGTAATCCCGATGTGCCCATTCGCTTTGGCCCCGGCGACTACGTCGCGGCTGGAGCACGGTGGAGTGATTCGGCTACGGACGCACGTTGGAACGACAGCGCCGTGCACTCGCTCGCGCATCGCTCGACCAAATCATGGGCTGTGCAGACGGCGCTGGCGCTCGAGAGAGCCGACCCGCACACCTCGGTCACGCTGATCTTTCTCGCTGCCTCCGGCGCCGAGATCGACCGTGGCTTGATTGGCCCAATGAATTCCGTCGAAGAACCGCCGTCCGGCAAGATCTCGATCCCGGCCCAACTTGAGGTCGCCGCGTCCATCGTCGCCGGGAGGAGGGTGGATGGGGTCATGCTGTCGATCGGGATCAATGACATTGGTTTTGCATCCATCGTCGAGGCCTTGGTCGCCGGAGGCCCCCACGGCCAGACCATCCCGCTCAAGGCTCTGGGATGGCGGAATTGGGAACAGCAACTGCAAATCAATACCGAGGCCCTGACCGGCGCTTTCGCACGTCTCGATTCAGCCATCCGGTCCAAGTTGGCGCCCAAGGCGATTTACATCATGGAATACCCGGATCCGACGCGGGATGAAAACGCGGAGACTTGTGCGGACTTCCTTAAAGACATCGTAGTTCCCGCCGCGTTGCCGGCGAGTCCGCTTGGCATCAGCTCGTTCGAGGCTGCCTGGATTCGTCACCGAGGTTTGTTGCGCCTCAACGATACCATCCAGGATGCGGCCGCGAGTTCGGGCTGGAAATACCTGTCTGGCATTTCCGCGCTGTTTACCAGGAACGGGTACTGCGCTCCGGATCACTGGTTTGTGCGCGCCGAGGAATCCATCCTCAACCAGGGCCCCATCCCGGGGCCGATCAATCGGCTGCAGGCGCTTACCAACCCGGTCTTGAAGAAGAATTCAAAGGGCACCCTGCACCCCAACGCCGCCGGCCACCAGGCAGTCACGCGGGTGGTCGTCGATTTCTTGAAGGAAGACCTGCTGGGTGTGGGCGGATTGCCAGCGGGAACGCCGGGGCCGCTCCCGGGTTTCGCCGATCTGCACACCCATCCCTTCGCCAACCTCGGATTCGGCGGGCTCATGTTTGCAGGCGAGCCATTTCATTGGAGCGGTGACATTGGACGCGCCTTGAAATGGTGCGAATACGCCAGTGTGCCGGACCCCGTCGACTTTCTTGGATTACCGCTCTATCCGCCGCTCAACGCCGCCGTGGTCATCCATGGGGCACACGGTTGCTGCGATTTTATTGGAGCGGCCGTGCAGACCGACCAACCGTTGTTCCACCCCCCGGGCGGCTACCCAAGCTTTGACGGCTGGCCGATGTCCACGTCCTCCACCCATCAACAGATGTACTACGAATGGATCGAGCGCGCCTATCGCGGCGGGCTCCGCCTGATGGTCGCTCATGCGGTGAACAATTCGGTCCTTAGCCTGTCTTCGAACTGGCGCTTGAGCTTCGGCCAGGACGACGTCTCGGCTGTGGACCGCCAGATTCAGGCGGTGAAAGATCTCGAAACCTATATCGACATGCAGAGCGGGGGGCGAGGGCGGGGGTGGTTCCGCATCGCTCGATCCGGGAGGGAAGCTCGCAGGATTATTCAATCCGGCAAGCTGGCGGTCGTCCTGGGAATCGAAGCCGACGACATTTTTGAATGTCCAGGCGGGTGCAGCCTGACCGATATCCGGCGCAAATTGGACTGGTACTACAACCTCGGCGTTCGCTCACTCTACCCAATCCACGTGTTCAACAACGCGAATGGCGGCGCCGCGGTTTATTCCGATGTCTTCAATTACGGGAATCGAATTCATACGGGAAGCTATTTCTCTGTTCGGGATTGTTCTTCGGGAGGGATTGCTTACTCGAATGTGGGCCGTGCGGAACCGGCTGTTGCTGCCATTGAAGCCGCCTTGCGCGGAGCCAAGGCGTCCATTTCTCAATACCTGCCCCCAGCCTACCCGGCAACCGGTCAGTGCAACACGGTCGGGTTGACGGCCCAGGGCCAGTTCCTCATTCGGCAGATGATGGACAAGGGCATGATTGTCGATCTGGATCACATGTCCGATTTGGCCGTGGACCAGGCGCTGGGCATTGCCGAGAGCGAACAGTCCCGTTATCGCAGCGGTTATCCGGGAATCGTCATGGGGCACACCGGATTCCGGGCCAATAACGTTGGACAAAAGGCCTCGGAAGGAAACAAGTCGGCCGCGCAGGTCATCCGCCTCCGCAACCTCGGAGGCTGCGTGGGCGTGATTACCCACCAGGGGAAAACGAACGAGATCCTCGCCTTCGAGAAGTCCTTTCCTCCAGGCACGGTGCTCAACGTGAAGTCACGAGTGCTCAATAATCGAAGCAACTCGACACGAACCTGGGCCCAGGCCTACCTCTACGCAGTTGAGCTGATGGGTGGCGCCGGCGGAGTTGGCTTTGGCAGCGATTTCAACGGGTTCGCCGGCGAACCAGGCCCGCGCTTCGATCGAGGCGTGCCTTCCCCCGACCAGGGAGTTCCGTTTCCTTATCCCGGCGGCTTCCTCCCCAACGACACCTTGGGCGGGACGATTCCGCAGGGTGTCACCGGCACCCGGGTGTGGAACTTCAATTTCGACGGTTTGGCGCACGTCGGACTCTACCCGGATTTCATCCATGACCTGACGCTGATCGGCGTCAGTTCAACGGACTTGAGACCGCTCCTCAGATCGGCCGAGTGCTACGTGACCATGTGGGAGCGGGCCGAGAACCGTCCGCCGGTTCCGGTGGAAGACGATCTCACTTTGTTCACGACGACGGAAAATCCGTGCAGCGCCAGCCGCACGTTGGGCGCACGTTCATTTGATCCCGACGGCGACGTGATCACGGTTACGCAGGAACCTCCCGGGCCCTACCCGCTCGGAAAGACCAAGGTCACCGTCAGCGTTACCGACGCTTTTGGAGTCACCCGGCAAAAACAGATTACAGTCACGGTGACGGCCGGTCCGTCGCTGGTGGACTCGGATCACGATGGCATCCCAAACCTCTGCGACAACTGCCCGTCTCACTACAATCCGTTGCAGTCGGATTTGGATGGTGACCATCTTGGAGACGAGTGCGATCCCGATATCGACGGCGACGGGTTCGCAAACGACGTCGACAATTGCCCGCGGCGGTTCAATCCAGAACAGTTCGCCACGGATGGCGACCACGACGGTATTTTGGACTGCAATGATCCATGTCCGTTCGATCCAAACAATCGGTGTGTTCATTCAACATTCGAGTCCGGGCTGCCGCCGCTCCCGGAGAAATTGCCGGGGGCGATTGCGGACGTCCTACGGCCCCGGGGTGCCGACGATATTTTCGCCTTGTTTCTCAACCCACGGTCGGGCGACCCGTCGTTTTGCCCGTGGGAATTGTCGTGGAAAGCTGGCTGTTGCCCGCCCAACGGCTTCTGCACCGGTCCCGGATTCGGCCTGGGAACCCCGGATGGGAGGATGCTATTGACGCGCTCGGCTTCGGAACTGGGATTCGCAAGCCGGGATGGGTTTGGCCTGGCCGGCGTGCTGCATCCGGACGTCGATGGAGACGGGACCCCCGAGGTTTTGATCGGGGCTCCCTGGGCTGCCGGGGCAGGATTCGGCGCAGCCAACGCTGGAAATAATTCTCGGGGCAGCGTCGTCCTCGTCTCGAGCGGCTCCGCAACAAATCTGCGGCGATTCGACGGATACTCGCCGGGTGGTGAATTCGGAATGGCGGTGGCCAGGTTCGGTGCAAGTCGAAGTTTCATCGTCGGGGCTCCCGGTGAAACCAACAATGCCGGCCGGGCTGCGGGCGCGGTCTATGTCTTGAATTTTGAGGGGGTAATCAAGGGCATGATTCGTGGCGAATCCGCGGGAGGAGCCTTCGGGAGTTTTGTCGCTGAGGTGCCGGATGCCACCGGTGACGGGGAATCAGATATCCTGATCAGCGCTCCGGGACGCTACCCGCAACCCACGGTGACGGGCCGGGTCTTCGTGAAGTCCCGGGCCGGGGTGACAGTCGCGGCGTTCGCCGGGGAGGCGCTCGGCGACGGATTCGGCCTCTCTGTCGCGGCGGTTGGGGACATCGACGGCGACGGGGTTACGGATATCGTAATCGGCGCTCCCTTTTCGAGCGTGCACGGCTTCGAAAATGCAGGGGCCGCGTACGTGTATTCCACCCAGGGACGCCTGATTGCGCGCATCGACGGCCTGGAAGCGGGCGGCCAGCTGGGAGCTTCAGTATCGGGATCGGCCGACTTCGACGGCGACGGTCGACCGGACATCATTCTTGGCGCCCCAGGCTCCGCAGCCGGTGGCCTGACCGCAGCAGGTAGCGCGTACATCTATTCTTACCGGTCGAACGGCCTGTCTCTCGTGGCGCGGCTGGATGGAGACAAGGCGGATTTGCGACTCGGACAAACCGTCTTGCTCCGGGACGATCTGGACGGAGATGGTCAGGCTGATCCAATCGCGGTCACGCCGTCCGGAGGCGTTGCCGGGAGCCCGAGCTCGACGGAGTGGCTTCGTTCCTCGGAAGCGTCGCGTGCCGTCCCCCCGGGTCTGGCCGCGACTTTCTCTTCGGGATTTTCGGACGGCGTGCCGCCCGGCAGCACGTTGTTCGGCAGTGCCAAGGTTGAAAATGGTGTTTTGAAACTCACCACGGCAACCAACGCGCAACTCGGCAGCTTGGTCATTGACGATTTTCTCGCTGGGGCAGAAGTGATCCAGTTCAGTGCGCGGTTCAGATTGGCGATCGGCGGCGGCACCGCGCTGCCGGCGGACGGAGTGAGTTTTAACTTCGCGCCCGATTTGCCCGACGCGCCGTTTGGCGAAGAAGGAGCCGGAAGCGGACTAAGCGTTTCCTTCGACACATTTGACAACGGGGGCGGTGAGGCGCCAGCCATCGACGTGAAATGGCACGGCATCGCCGTAGCCCATCGTGCGGTCAATCCGTTCACCGGCAATCGTTACGTCGAGGCCGTCATTCAACTCAATCCTGACGGCACTCTGGACCTGACTTTTGCGGGGCAGCCTATCTTCACCAACCTGGCCTTTGGCTATGCGCCCATCGCCGGGCGGTTCGGCCTTGGCGCGCGGACGGGCGCGTTGACGGCAAATCATTTCATCGATGATTTGAAGATTCAGGTGCCCACCTGGACCGGGCTGCGGGGGGAGTATTTTGACGAGCTCAACTTCACTGTCCCGAAACTGGTCCGGACCGATCCCCGCATCTGCTTCGAATGGGGTCTTGGCGCGCCCCATCCCAAGATGGGATCGAACACGTTTTCCATCCGGTGGACGGGGCAAGTGATCCCCCGCTACTCCGAGCGATACACATTTTACACGCAAAGCGACGACGGGGTTCGTTTGTTCGTGAACAATCAACTCGTGGTCGATCAGTGGAACGACCACGCACCGCGGGAGGACAGTGGCACGCTGGACTTGCAGGCCGGCCGGCCCGTCGATCTTCGGCTGGAGTATTACGAAAACCAAGGCGGTGCGGGAGTTTGCCTCCGCTGGGCCAGCGCCAGCCAGGCTCAGGAGAATATTCCAGCCGAACGCCTGCGGCCTGGCCCCGCCGGCGTGGCCGCCATCGCAGGATTGCCCAACACCGGCGTCAACGACATGGGCACGCCGCGCGCGGACACCGCAACGGAACTTCACTACACGGTGGACCGCGAGGTAGAGCGCCCGGAGTCTCCCTATGTCGTCTCGGCCTCGGGCGGCTTTCCCGTCCCACCCTGGCTGGATGACGATTTGAGATCTGCGTGGATCACCATCCACCCCGGCGCCACTGGCCCCGGAGCCCGTCTCTATCGATACGAGCTAGCCGCCGATCTTGCGGCGTACGACCCGGCTACCATGGAAATTCATGGCGAAGTCGCCACGGATGATGTTCTTGCCGATGTGCTCATCAACGGCCTGAGCGTGAAGCAACCCGTGGACTCTTCCGCCGGGTTCGGCCAGTGGACTCCACTGAAAATCGATCACGGCTTTGTGGCGGGGACGAATCGGCTGACTTTCGTGGTCTCGAACGCCCTGTCTGCCGACAACCCGACCGGACTCCGCCTGGTTTTGAATGGCACGGGCTTGCCCAGGCGGATCGACTTCGCGTCACTGGAGCCGACGCGCACGCCGAGTCCATGGATTTATCAGGGCCTGACCTTCAGCCGACCATCGTCGCCATGGATTGAGCTTGGGAGAAAATCGGATGATCAAAATTTGGGAGCGACGGGCATTGCATGCCCCGCGCACATTGACATCAACGTTCCGCGTCCGTGCCGGAGCGTTGACCTGGTGCTGGACACCTCCGGAGGCCCAGCCATCGCCACTGCGTTCGATGAACAGAATTTTGCCGTCGCTTCCACCTTCACCCCGGGCGGATTTGGCCGGCAAACCCTGCACTTGGAGGCCAGTCGCATTGTCCGAGTCGCAATTCTGCCGCCTGACTTTGCGGAGACGCCCTGCTATCTGCTCCAGGTGAGTTGCGCTTATGACGATCGGATAGCTGTTCCAGTGCCGATCGTCGGCCGCATGATCCTAGTGGAAACCGACGAAGATTCTGGCCCGGGCTCGCTCCGCGAGGCGATCGAATCCGCAAATTCAACTCTACAGAGCGACACGATCGTTTTTTACATTTTTGGCGCGGGTCCCCATCGGATCGCACTACGGTCTCCCCTCCCGCCGATCACGGCTCCGGTCGTAATCGATGGCTACTCGCAGAACGGCTCAGCTCTGAACACTTCCGCTGCCGGCATGAACGCGGTGCTCAACATAGAGCTCGACGGCAGCCTCGCCGGATCGGAGGCAACTGGAATGTGGATAGCCGCTCCGAACTGTTTGGTCCGTGGACTTGCCGTCAACGGCTTCTCCGCCGACCAGATTCGCATCGAGGGCGCCGAGTCCTCCGGCAACCGCATCGAAGGCTGCATTCTCGGCCCGCGCATTGACGGATTCACCGCGGTCACCGGCGGGGGGGGCAACGGAGTGCACGTGGTCGACGCGCCCGCCAACCGCATAGGCGGCTCAACCTTGTCGTCGAGAAACCTGATCTCAGGCAATTCTGCCGCAGGCATTGTGATCGAATCTCCCAGCTCCCGTGGGAATGTCGTGTCGGGCAATTTCATCGGCACCGATTTCACGGGCGCCGCCTCCCTGGGCAATCGCACAGGCCTGGTGGTCTCCAACGCATTCGAAACCGTGTGTGGCGGAACCAACGCGGCGGAGGCCAACGTCATCTCCGCCAATGCCGGCGTGGGAATCAACCTCGCTGAAGGATCCTCAGCCACCCGTGTTCTCGGCAATGTCATCGGCGCCGATGCGACCAAGTCCATCGACTTGGGCAATGGCGGGCCCGGGATCACCGTTCTAGGCAGTTCTTTGAATCGCATCGGCGGAAGCAGCCCGGGCGAGGGAAACCTCATCGCCTTCAATACGGCCGGCGTCGTGGTCCAGAGCGAGGCCTTTCCGGCGATCAGCAACGTCATTCGGGCTAACCTCATTTTCCAAAACGCGGGCCCGGGCATCGACCTGGGTGCTGACGGAGTCACCCCCAATGACATCCAGGACACCGATGCAGGCGCCAACGGCCTGCAAAATTATCCAATCCTTTGCAGCGCCTACTTTGGCACGAATCATTTCCTGACGATAGCCGGGCAACTGAACAGTCGACCTGCGGCCCGCTTTCGAATCGAGTTTTTCACCAGCCCGCACTGCGACGTCACCGGCCACGGGGACGGACCAGCAGCGCTGGGGGCGGTCACGGTCACGACGGACCTGCAGGGCAACGCTGCGTTTTCCGCCCAGCTAACCTCGGCGGTCCCGGAACACGTCTACGTTAGCGCGACAGCGACCGACTCGGCCAATAATACCTCCGAATTCTCCCCCTGCCTGCCGATCACGGCCGGCCCCGGCCTGTTCTTCGAAACCCAGCCCCAAAACACGTCTGCCCCGCTGGGCGGCGGTGTTGCCCTCTCAGCCACGGCCCGTTCCGGATGCCGGACTCTTCATTATCAATGGCAATTCCAAGGCGTCGACCTTCCCGGAGCGATGGGCGACACGTTGGTCGTGACCAACCTCCAACTCGCGCAGGAAGGCCTCTACTCGGTCGTGGCCAATGACGGAGTGAGCTCGCTTCGCAGCGATGGCGCCCGGTTGTCGATTCACCGGCCATTGCGATTTATCGAAGAGCCGAAGTCGGGCACGGCGGTGACGGCAGGGCGGTTTGCCTTTACCGCTGCAGTGGATGGCGGGCCGCCGCCGTTCGCCTACGAATGGCGCCACGGCAGTCAAATCGTACGGTTTGTCACCCGCGACCAGCCTCTGGACTCGCTCATCATCACCAACATCCAGGCGGCCGATGCCGGTTCATATCAACTGACCGTCTGGAATATTGGCAGTTCAAACGCGATTGCCACCGGTGTCCGCTTGTCAGTCCTGCCTGACACCGACGGCGACGGCCTGCCAGATGATTGGGAGGACTACTTCGGACTTAATCGGCTCATCGCTCAAAGCCCCGGTCTGGATACCGATGGGGACTCATTGCTGGATCTGGACGAGTTTGTCGCCGGGACCGACCCAAGGGACCCGAGCAGTATTTTGGCAATCGAACGTGTGATTGGCGGCGGCCCGGCGGAGATTCTGTTCCGCGCAGTTTCAAACCGCACCTATGCAGTCGAGTATCAGGACGCGCTGGGCCGGCCCTGGAACAGGCTTGCCCAAGTCCCTTCCGCCATCAGCAACAAGCTTCAGTCAATTCGGGATCCTGCTGCTTCCAGCAATCGGTTCTATCGCCTGCAAATTCCGCTGAGCCCATGAAATCCCGCCTGAGTGCGCACTGACATTTCAGCGGGGTGCGCCAATGACATTTGTGGCGCGTCGCTTCGAAATTATCGGACGGAAGGTGGGTTTGTCGTCGTCGGTCTCAAGATTTCAGCGATTTGAAAGATTCTGTTTCACCTCGAAGGTGATCCGAAACGGTTGTCGCGAGATTGACCTGTTAGGCTGAGCTGTCACAAAGTGCCGGCGAAACCTTAGCCATCCTTCGGTCGTCCTCATGGACGGTTGGGCAAGACGAATGGGCATCCCATGCCAGAGCCGCGAACATGTCAGAAGTGTCAGGCGGACGTTCCTGCCAACGCCCCGCTCGGGCTGTGCCCACAATGCCTGCTGGGACGGGGCCTGGACCCCGCGGGCGAGGGTGCGGCCGCAATGCCGGAGGGGTCCAAAGCCGGGGTGGGAAGCTACGGCGGGGAGCGGCTCCGCTACTTTGGCGACTACGAGTTGCTCGAGGAAATTGCCCGCGGCGGGATGGGCACGGTCTATCGGGCGCGGCAAACCAGCCTGAACCGGCTGGTGGCGCTCAAGCTGATCAGCGCCGGCGCGCTGGCGACGCCCGAGTTGGTCAAACGTTTCAGGGCCGAGGCCGAGGCGGCGGCGAGCCTGTCCCACCCGAACATCGTGCCCATCTACGAGGTCGGCGAGCACGAGGGCCAGCAGTACTTCAGCATGGGGCTGATCGAAGGGCCCAACCTGCGGGCGGCGGTGAAAGGGGGAG
>JBGATF010000060.1:0-19612 GCA_044229355.1 Limisphaerales bacterium | reverse complement strand
CTCCTCGGTCACAGGGCCCTGAAGGCCATGCTCCCTCGTCGCGCCTCGCCACCGCTCCATTTTGGCGCAACATAATGCAACGGACTTAGAGGTCAGCACACTAGCCCCCCGCGGGTGCGCCCGGACGCGGGGGCCGAACGGTGGGAAATTTCCAAAGGTTCGGATGTTTCCGGCCCTCTGGTCGTCCGCGATCTTCTGCGGGTCCTGCACCCCGTTTCCATCGCCCCAACTCGGGTCCACTTTGGAGGTTTTGCTGCGCCACGCCGCTCTCCTGCCGAGCCGCCGCGCCCGACGATCTGCTTGCGGCCGGAAATCAGCGGCCGGTAATGTCCCGCTGAATGAACCCCCGGGCCCCATCAATGGTCCTCCTGTTCGCCGCACTGACGGTGGCCTCGCGCGGCGCGGCCGCGACCGATTCGCCCGAGCCGCCGCAGATCGAGCCCACCCGGGGTTTCCATGAACACGCGTTGAGGGTCCACCTCGCTTCGACCACCCCGGACGTCGGCATTTGGTATACGCTTGACGGGACCGAGCCGGAGCCGGCCCGCGGGCGACGTTATGTCGAGCCGTTCGAGATCCAATCGACAACCGTCGTGCGAGCCGCCGCCTTTCTTGGTGGGTCCACCCGTTCCGCAACCGTCACGCACACCTACCTTTTTCCGAGCCAGACCGTCAACCAGACGGGTGCGGGATTTCCGGCAGCCTGGGGAACAAACCAGGGCGGCCTCGTGCCGGCGGACTACGAGATGGACCCGGAGATCACCAACCGTCCTGAATATCGCGGCGTGCTCGGGCCGGCCCTCCGAGCCTTGCCGACGGTCTCACTCGTGCTGGAGCCCGCAGCGCTGTTCGATCCGGCCCACGGGATCTATTCGAACCCCCGCCAGACCGGAGCCGACTGGGAACGCCCGGCATCGCTGGAGTGGATCCCCGCCCCCGCCGCCAACGCCCTCGCCACGAACACCCGCTCGCAGATTAACTGCGGCGTCCGGATTCAGGGCGGGTGGAATCGCCGGCCCGAGGAAAGTCCGAAGCACTCTTTCCGGATCGTCTTCCGCAAGAAATACGGTCCGGGCAAATGGCGACACCCGCTTTTTGGCGACGAGGGTAGCGAGGAGTTCGACGAGTTCATCCTGCGGGCGGGCTGTAACAACACGTGGCTGCACTGGAGCAGCCCGGAGCGCCGGCGGGGCGATTACCTTCGCGACCAGTGGATGCGCGACAGCTACGCCGCCATGGGCCACCCGTCGGCCCGTGGCCGCTTCGTCCACCTCTACTTGAACGGCCTCTATTGGGGGCTCTACAACCTGGTCGAACGGCCAAGCGCCCCGTTCGTCGCCGCCCACTTTGGCGGCAAACCAGACCGGTACGATGTCCGCAACGCGGATAACATCCTGTCCGGCGATGACACGGCCTGGCGCCGCCTCTTCGACCGAATCAACGCCGGGGTTCCCCAGGCCGAAGAGTACCGGGAGGTGCAATCGTGGATCGACCTGCCGGCGTTGATCGACTTCCTCATCCTGAATTTCTACGGGGCCAATGCCGACTGGGACCGGGGCTCAAACTGGTACGCGGCGCGCCGACGCCAGCCCGCTGGCCCGTTCCACTTCTTCGTCTGGGACGGAGAACGCACCCTCGAAAACGCGACCGACAACACACTGGAGGCGAACGACGACCAAAGTCCCACGCGGCTGTTTCAGCGCCTGCGCCAGAACGCCCGGTTTCGGTCCGAGTTCGCCACCCGCGCCCGGCGCCATCTGACCGGTGAGGGCGCTCTCAGCCCACTGGCCTGCGCCGCGCGCTACCGACGGCTGGCCGACCAGATCGAGCTGGCCATCGTGGCCGAATCGGCACGCTGGGGCGATTACCGCCGCGACGTCCATCGCTACAAGGAAGGTCCCTACGAGCTGTATACCCGCGACGACCATTGGCGCCCGGAAGTCACCCGGTTGTTAAACGACTATTTTCCCCGCCGCTCGGCAATCGTCATGGAGCAGTTCCAGGCCGCCGGGCTGAGAACCTCTCCTTGAACCGCAGGGCGCCCCGCAGCGCGCCGCCTGTGCGGACCTCCGTGCGGACCTCCGGCGGGCGGCGGAGCGCCAGCCCTACCTGCGATGCTCGCGTTCATGGCCCGTGAGCAGGTCCGAAAGGAACAAGAACCTCTTCCCTTGAACCGAAAGGTAGGGCGCGCTCTCCGCAGCGCGCCGCCAGTGCTCGATTCATGGCCCGTGAGCAGGTCCGTCCGGATCAAGGGGCTCTCCATGAACCTGCGCCGAAAGGTAGGGCCGGGCGCTCCGTCGCCCGCCGGAGTTGCGCGCGGCGGGGCGCCCTACCCAGAGTCCGCAGTTCATGGCTCCAACTCCCCGCAGAACGCCAGCCCTACCCGGATCGGCGATTTTCGAAAATTCGCCCGCAACTTTCCGCCACGCCTCCTGAGATCTTCAGCAGGACCGCATGTTGGCCGGCCCCGCGATGGCGAAACACCCACACGACGTGGGTGAACGTCGCAGGCGCCGGCGTCGGTCCGGACGCAACCATGAAAATGAATCGTATCCTTCGCGCACGCCTGGGAGGCCTCGGCGCTGTTTTGGCCGGCCTCGGCTACGCCGGCATCGCTCACGGGCAATCCGGCCAGATGATCTTCGGCCCGCCCGTGGTCACCAACAACAGCGTCATCCTGAAATGGACCGGCGGCGGCGTGCTCCAGACCGCCCCGGCAGTGACGGGTCCGTGGAGCACGGTGGTCACAAACGTGGACGCCCAAAGCTCGGCCCAAATCCCGCTGGAAAGCGGCGCCCGTTTTGCCCGCGCGGTGCAACTCGGCACGCCGAGCGACCCGGTCGCACTCCTGCCCGCTCCCCCCGGCAACCCGTTCAGCCCGCTGGAAATCCAGTCCGCCTCCGTCGTGCGCCTGGCCCAGCCGAACTTCGCCGGCAACGCGGTGCTGCAAATGAAGGTCGGCACGAACCAGCCGCCCGGAACGAACCGCTTCCAGCTCCTGACCGACGAAACCACCCTGACTACCTTCCGCGACGACGGCGTGTTCCCTGACACCAAGGCAAGCGACCTCACGTTCTCCGCCGTGGTCAACGTGGACACCGAAGAGTTGCAAAGTGCCAACGCGCGCCTGGCCAACATCCTGCCCGAACGCCGATTCAACCTCACGGTGGATCGCCTGACCAAACGCGTCCTGGCCACGAACACCATCGCGCCCTTTGACGTGACGAACTTCCTGGCCGGCCAGCCCCTGCGGGTGCTCGACCCGCTGATCAAGATGCCGTGCGACGGCATCGCAGGCGCCTACGACTGGCGCAAGACGATCATGATCACCGATCTGTCGGTCGTGCAGGACCCCGTGCGCACCTGGGATCCTTGCCCGGTCCCCGGCGGCACGGGCAACGCCGCCGGCGTCTGGAGCTTCGGCTTTCTCATGGAGGAAATCTGCAACCAGCCGGTCACGGGCATCAATCCGTCGGACTTCGTCAAAAGCTGGCTCGAGAGCTATGACACGCCGCATCCCATCAACACCGATCTCGTGCCGGCCAACCCGGCCGTGCGCGACCTCATTCTCAATCGCTGGCTGGAAGCCAGCCGGCTCGCCGGAAAACCGTCCGGCGTGCTCGACCTGCGACGCGCGCCGTTCCGCCTGCTCGCGATCGTCAATCGCGTGGATCTCCGCGGCAACCCGGCCTACGGCTCGCCCACCGTCCTCAACCCGTCAGACCCGCCCTGCATCGGCGGCGAGTCCCGCTTCGTCTTCTGCGCCACCGACGCCAATTGCAACCCGCTGCCGTTCCTGGTCATTCTCGAATACTGCAACCCGGTCAACACCTGCTCCGAGATTCGCAACTGGGGCAAGATGTGGGCCGACCTGAATTCCTTCAGCTCGTTCAACTCGAGCTACCGTGCCGCCCTGCAGGCGATCACGGATCGCTTCAGCCGACGCGACGCCATTCCGGCGCGCGCCCCGAACCACAGCGCTCTGAACCAGCTTCGCGTCAACGAAATCCTCGGCGGCGGCCAATGGCGCCTGACCGAATACAAGCTCGTCGCCACCGGATCGGAAGCCGGCCAGCTCCGCCCGGCGACGGTCGCCAACACGCCGGATTTCGACCTGAACAACACGGCGACCATCAACGCAGTCTGCCCGCTGCCCAGCGTGCCCCTCTTCCTCGGCGGCGCGCACGTGTTGGGCGGCTGGGCCCCCGTCGGCGCGCCCTGGAACGGCAACCCGGCCATGCCATTCCCCACGCGCCACAACTGGGCCATGCGCACCTGCAACGGCTGCCACGGCTCGGAAACGCCGGCCAACCCGTTCACTCATGTCGGCATGCGCAACCAGGGTGATACCGCCGAGCTGTCTGAGTTTCTCACCGGCCGCGCCGTCTGGCCCGACCCGATTACGGGCGGCAATGTCGGCCCGTTCCGCGAGCTCGACGACCGCGTGCAAAAGCTCGACCAGCTGGTCAACTGCCCGTGCGGCTTCTTCGGCGTGTTCTTCCGCCCGGTGCTGGCCATCGATCCGCGTCTCCTCGTGAATCCGCGCATCGGCAACCTCGGCGGCTTCGTCCACTAAGACCCGCCGATCCGCCGCCCCCCCCGAACACACGACCCGCCCCATCGCCCCATCGCCCCACCCCGGGCTGGCGCCGCAACCACCGGCGCCAGCCCCTTCTGCTGGGATTCTTGATTTGCGATTTTTTGATTTGCGACGCCTCGGAAATCCCAAATCAAGAATCAGCACGCACAAATCGACCACACGCCTCCGAACGGTTCATGGCCCTGATTCGCGTGCATCGGTGCAGGTTGCAGCTTTCAACAAACTTGGGAACTGAACTTTGCAATGGGACGGCTCCGGTCTTGGGTGGGCCGGCGAGAGACGTCACGAAGGCCACCTTCAATCACCGAATTTCCAACGCCCCTAACCAGACCCGGTCGGACAACCTTTTGTCGCGTACGCGACAAAAGGTTGTCCGCAGGCTGAGCCTTTGGTTGTGCGGTCTCACCCTCATTGACACCCTGGGCCGGCACCGACTAGCTTTGCGGCCCGATGCCTCGGTTGCCGTTCGAATTATCCCTCGCCCTGCGCTATCTGCGTCCAAAACGGACGTTCGTTTCCGTCATCACGCTCATCTCGGTCATCGGCGTCATGCTCGGCGTCGCCGTGCTCATCATCGTCATCAGCGTCATGACCGGTTTCGACCGGCAGCTGCGCGACAAGATCCTCGGGTTCAGCTCCCACCTGCGCATTTTCAAGACGGACAGCGCGATTGAGGATTACCCCGCGCTGATGGAACGGCTCAAGACCAACCGCCACGTGCGGGCGGTGGCGCCCTTAATCCTCGGGCAGGTGATGCTCAAGACGCAGCCGGACGGCGAGGCCAAGCCGAAGGTCGGCGCTCCGTGGCTGCGCGGCATCGATCCCGCCCTCGAAAAGCACGTCTCGTCGCTGACCACGAACATCGTGCGCGGCACGTTTGATCTCAGCGGCGACAAGCTCATCATGGGCAGCGAGCTGGCGCGTCGGTTAAGCGTCCGGACCGGCGACGTGGTGGCAATCTATTCACCCCGCAACCTGGAAGAAATGGAACGCCAGAAAGGGAAGGAAAACGAGGTGGCCATCCTGCCCGACGACTACACGGTGTCCGGGATCTTTGACGTCGGCTATTACGAGTACAACGCGAACGTCATCCTCACGTCGCTGGAGAACGCCCAAAAGCTCTACCAGCTTCCCGGCAAGGTTCACGGGGTGCTGGTGACGCTGGACGATCCCTACCAGGTCGAGGCCGCGCGCCTCGAGCTGCGCCAGACCCTGGGTCTGGACTACGATATCTCCGCCTGGACGGAGGAGAACTCGCAGATCCTGACGGCCCTGGCCGTGGAGAAGAACGTCATGTTCTACCTGCTCTTTTTCATCGTGCTGGTGGCCGCGTTCGGGATCATGAACTCGCAGATCACGTTCGTGGTCCAGAAGACGCGCGAGATCGGCATGCTCAAGGCCCTGGGCGCCACCCGCACGCAGATCATGACCGTGTTCCTCGGCCAAAGCTTTGTGGTCGGCATCATCGGCGTGCTGGCCGGGCTGGCGCTCGGCATGCTGGCGCTCGAGTTCCGGAACGAGTTTCTCCATTTCATGAACCGCACGACCGGGCTGGAGCTATTTCCGGCTGAGATCTACGCGTTCACCGAGCTGCCCGCTCTGATCGACCGTGGGGACATTGCGCTCATCTGTGGCGCCGCGCTGATCATTTGTGTGCTGGCCGGGCTTGGCCCCGCCTGGTCCGCCGGCCGGCTTCAACCCGTGGAGGCGCTGCGCCATGAGTGACACGTTTGCGGCTCCAGCGCCTGCGCCGGTTGCGCCCGGGCGTCCCGAGCGCCCGCTGCTCGTGGCTGAGGATTTGCACAAGACGTACCGGATGGGCCCGCGCCGGCTCGATGTGCTGCGCGGGGTCAGCCTGACCATCCAGCGCGGCGAGTTCGTGGCCCTGCGCGGCGCGTCCGGCGCCGGCAAGAGCACCCTGCTGCACCTGCTCGGCGGTCTGGACCGGCCCAACCAGGGCGCCATCACCTACGACGGCGAGCTCAGCCTCGCCCGGGCGCCGTCCGAGCTCGCCCACTGGCGCAACGCCAAGGTCGGGCTCATCTTTCAGGCCTATCATCTCCTGCCCGAACTCGACGCCCTGGAAAATGTCTGTCTCCCCGCCCGCATCGCCCGCGTCAACCCTGCCGGCGCTGAGAAACGCGGACGGGAGCTTCTCCAGCGAGTGGGCCTCGCCGATCGCCTGGAGCACAAACCCTATGAGCTTTCCGGCGGCGAACAACAGCGCGTCGCCATCGCCCGCGCGCTGATCAACTCGCCCGAGCTCATCCTGGCGGACGAGCCGACCGGCAACCTCGATTCCCATACCGGCGAGGGCATCATCGGGCTCCTCTGCGAGTTGCGAGCGGAACGATCCGCCACGCTGCTCGTGGCCACCCATGACGCCAAGGTCGCCGCCCGAGCGCCGCGCGTCATCCAGCTGGTGGATGGACGCATCCAGTCCGAAAGCCCGGCCGAAAGCCCAACCGCCGCCTCGTAAGCTGTCATGAGTTCGTCCTTCCTTCCCCTGGCTCCGTTCTCCTTCGGCATCGGAGATCGCTTCGCCCACCAGGCCCGCGCCCAGCTCCACGCCTGCCAGCTGGCCGCCGCCCAGGGCGCCATCGTCGTCCCCGTCTGGAACAAGTCCAACCGCGAACATTCCATCATCGGCTCCCAACCCGGCGAAACCCGCGCCGCGGCCGACGCCGCCGTCCGCGCCCTCGGCTGGTCTCACCCCTACCACCTCGACGCCGATCACATCCGGCTCGAAACGGTCGACCGCTTTCTGCCGCACTGCGATTTCTTCACCATCGACGTGGCCGATTCGATCGGAAAATCCGCCGCGCCCGACGCGATTCGCGCGTTTGTTGATCGACACGCGGAGCTCATCGGTCGGATCGAGATTCCCGGCGTCGGCGCGCCGTTCACCACCACCCGCGCAGACATCGAGCGGACCGCCGCAAAATTTCTCCTTGCGGTGCAGGAAGCCGGCGGCATTTACCGCCACATCGCGAAGGCTAAAGGCCCCGGAAATTTCATCACCGAGGTTTCGATGGACGAAACCGACCGGCCGCAGACGCCGCCCGACCTGCTGGTGATCCTGGCCGCGCTCGCCGACGAGCAGGTGCCGGTCCAGACTATCGCGCCCAAGTTCACCGGGCGATTCAACAAGGGCGTGGATTACGTCGGGGACCTGGCCCGGTTCGAGCAAGAGTTCAGCGACGATCTCGCGGTCATTGCCCACGCGGTCCAGCGCTACGGCCTGCCGCCGACGCTCAAGCTCAGCGTCCACTCCGGCAGCGACAAGTTTTCCATCTATGAGCCCATTCGCCGCGCGCTCCGCCGCTTCAACGCCGGCCTGCACCTGAAGACCGCCGGCACTACATGGCTCGAGGAAGTGATCGGCTTGGCGGAAGCCGGCGGCGACGGCCTCGCCCTGGCCAAGGAACTTTATTCCGGCGCCCTCGAGCACATGGAGGAACTCTGCGTTCCGTACGCCACGGTCATCGACATCGATCGCACCCGTCTGCCGGATCGCGCCACGGTGGCCGCATGGTCGTCCGCGCAGTTCGTCAGCGCCCTGCGCCACGACCCGAAGAACCCCGGGTTCAACCCTCATCTGCGCCAGCTCTTGCACGTGGGCTTCAAGATCGCGGCGAAGAAAGGCGCCCGCTACCTCGACGCCCTCAAGGCCCACGAAGAGGTTATCGCGCGCAACGTCACGACAAACCTCTACGAGCGACATCTCAAGCCCCTCTTCGTGGGCTGATCCGACCTTCGGCCTCGCCCGACCCCGTTCACTCCCGGTGGGAGCGACCCCCCCCTACTGAGCAAGCGGTGGAGAAAAATCTGTCCACCGATTCCATGTCGCGTACGCGACACGAGATCTGTAGGCGACGAGAGATGCTCGTCGGCTCGAAATTGAGTGGATGAGCTTGGATTTCGGAGCCGGGCCAGAAAACGGCGCGGTCAGGCCCACGCGAATTCGCGCGGGCACCGGACGATGGGGAATCCGAACTGGGCACTCCGAAGTCCGAAGCTCCTGGATCGCGGCCCGTCACGTGACCAGATCGCGCACGACGTGTCCGTGCACATCGGTCAGGCGGTAGCGTCGGCCCTGGAACTCGAACGTGAGGCGTTCGTGATCGAAGCCGAGGCAATGGAGGATGGTGGCCTGGAGGTCGTGCACATGGACGGGATTCTCCACGGAGTGGAACCCGAGCTCGTCGGTGGCGCCGTAGGCGAGGCCGCCTTTGATGCCGCCGCCGGCCAGCCAGACGCTGAACGCCTGCGGGTGATGATCGCGGCCCAGGGAGCGGCCGAGGCTGGGGTTGGTTTCGACCATGGGCGTCCGCCCGAACTCGCCTCCCCAGACCACGAGGGTGGAGTCGAGCAACCCCAGTCGTTTGAGATCCTTGACCAGCGCGGCGCTGGCCTGGTCCGTGGCGCGGCAATTGCCGGTGTGATTGCCAACCACGTCGCTGTGCGCGTCCCAGCCCTCGTGGTAGATGTTGATGAAACGCACGCCGCGTTCAACCATCCGGCGGGCCAGCAAGCAGGCGCGGGCGAAGGAAGGCTTGTCCGGATCACAACCGTAGAGGGCCAGCGTCTCGGGCGATTCACTCCGGAGGTTCATCAGCTCGGGCGCGCTGGTCTGGAGGCGGAAAGCCATCTCCCCGGCAGCGATGCGCGTGGCGATCTCCGGGTCGCCCACGGTGCCGAGACGCTGTTCATTGAGGGCGCGCACCACGTCGAGGGTGTCCCGCTGGAGGCGGGCGTCGGCGCCGGGCGGGCTGGCCACGTCGAGGATGGGATCGCCCTGGTTGCGAAACCGGACGCCGGTGAAGGTGGTGGGCAGGAAGCCGCTGGACCAGTTGGCCGCGCCACCGCTGATGCCGGCGCCGGTGCTCATGACGACAAAGGCCGGCAGGTTGCGCGACTCGCAGCCGAGGCCGTAGGTGACCCACGAGCCGATGCTCGGCCGCCCCGGCTGCGAGAACCCGGTGTTAAAAAAGATCTGCGCCGGCGCGTGGTTGAACTGATCCGTGTGGGTCGATCGCACGAGGCAAAGTTCATCGGCGACGGAGCCGATGTGCGGCAACATCTCGCTGAGTTCCAAGCCGCACCGCCCGTATTTTCGGAACTTGAACCGCGGCGCCATGACGGCGGCGTCAGGCCGGATGAAGGCGTAGCGCTGGCCCCCGATGACGGAGGGAGGCAGCGGCTTACCCTCCAGCTTCGTCAGCTCGGGCTTGAAATCGAACAGGTCGAGCTGGGACGGCGCGCCGGCCATGAACAGATGGATGACCGCCCGCGCGCGCCCGGGAAAATGCGGAATCTTCGGAGCAAGCGGATCCGTAGGGATCACAGCGGACGCCGCAGTGGAAGCCGCGCGGGTGCGCGCGCCGTAGGCATCGGCCAAGAGGGTGGCCAGGCTGATCTTGCCGAGGCCGAGGCCGCACTCGCGCAGAAACCAGCGCCGGCTGAGGGCCGGGCCGCGTTCCGGATAGTGGTCAGACTGACAGTTGGTGAAATTCACGATTTCAAAGGTTCACGGTTTTACGATGGCTTCGTCGAGGTTCAACGCGGCCCGGGCCACCAGGGTCCAGAGCGCTCGCTCGGCCGAATCGGAATTTTCGGCGCCGGCCGGGGTCCCGGCGAGGTCCAGGGCCTTCAGTTCACCGGCCTGCAGTCGCTGGCGCTGCACGTCCACAAACGACCGCAGCCTTGCCCGCTCCGAATCCTCCGGGGGCCGGGTCAGCACCCGGCGAAAAATGAAACTCAGCCGCGCGGAATCATCTCCCGGCTGACGCGTCGCCAGGGCTCCGAGTTTTTGGGCGGCTTCGACGAAGGCGACATCGTTGAGCAGGGTGAGGGCCTGCAGCGGCGTGTTCGAGACTTCGCGGCGGGCCACGCAGGTTTCGCCGGAGGGCGCGTCGAAGGTGTTGAACAAGGCGAACGGCGCGCTGCGTTTTTGAAAGGTGTAGAGCGATCGCCGATATCGATCCTCGCCGGTGCTCGCCTCCCAGCGCGGGGATCCGTAAGCCACCTCGGTCACTCCGGCCGGCTGCACCGGCTTGACGGGCGGGCCGAACATTTTTGACGACAACGCGCCCGCCGCCGCCAGCGCCGAGTCGCGAATGATCTCCGCGTCGAGGCGCACGCGCGGGCCGCGCGCCAGCAGGCGGTTGTCCGGATCGCGTCTGGCCGCCGCGGGGTTGAGGATCGACGCCTGGCGATAAGTGGAGCTCGTCGCGATCAACCGGTGGAGTTTCTTCAACGACCAGCCGTTCTCGATGAACGATCGCGCCAGCCAGTCGAGCAGTTCCGGATGCGTCGGCAGATCGCCCTGAAATCCAAAATCGTTCTCGGTCTTGACCAGCCCCCGCCCGAAGAAGGCCGCCCACTGGCGATTGGCGACGACCCGCGGAGTCAGAGGATTCTCCGGCGAGACCAGCCATCGTGCAAACGCGAGCCGATCGCGGCGCGCGTCCGGCGGCAGGCCCGGCAGAAACTGCGGCACGCCCGGCTCCACGCGGTCCGTGGGCTGAAGAAATTCCCCGCGCTTGTGCACGAACGTCGGCCGCGTCGCCGCCGCCGGCCGCTCGCGCATGACCAGCGCCGTCGGGTGGCTCAGCGGCCGGCGCAACGCCCGGATTTCCTTCGCCGCTGACGCCAGCTCGGGCGTGGTCATCAGAAAATGTTCCCGCAGCTGCGCCAGCTCGGCCGGGGTCAGCTGGTCATCGGGCTTGTTCAGCAACGCTGTCAGCGCATCCGGCAGGTCGCGTGCCTCCGCGCCGCCGGCGTGAGTGGTGACCGAAATGCGGAACCGGCCCAGGGAACACGCGTAGTGACGGCCGAAGAGCAGCCGCACGTCGAGGCGCTCCGCCGTGATTGGCGACACCGGCACGAACACGGCGGAGTGCGCTTCGCCCGGACGATCGGCGCAGCTCCAGCCCGTCTGCGGATCGCCGTCAGTCGCCGCCCGCGCGCTGGCGCCGCTGCCAAAATTGTTCTTCGCGTAGGTTTCCGACGCGCGCACGAACTTCACCGCCCGCCCGCCCGCCGCAACCTGGAACTCGCCGAGAAAGAAATCGCCTTTGGGCCCCTCGTAGTACGTCAGGCCGGGCCCGTGCGCCGGCAGGCTGTCGTCCGGCAGCGCTTCAAGGCGGATGGCGGTGATCCCCGTCGGCAGGTTGGTGAACGCGAGGTCGTAGGTGTCGCTCTTGCTGATGTCGCCGCTGGCCAGGATCGACCGGTCAGGCAGGACGTCGAGCAACGGGAGATTTGCCTTGAGGGCGGACGGCGCGAGGGGCGTCCAGGGAATCCCGCTCGCCCGTTCCCGTTGCCGCCATTTGCTGAATGCCGCCTCGCAGGCATCCTCGTTTCGGACCAGGGCGGGGCCGGCCAGCGGGCTGGGGTGGCCGACGCTGAGGGCGATTCGCCCCATGGTGTGGGCGCCGCCGTGCAACTGGCGCAGCCGAACGACCCAACGCACCGGCGCTCCCGGCTCGGCCGAAGCGGGGTTCACAGGACTTTCCAAGGCAAAGACCGCGAATTGGTTCGTGTTCAAGACACGGCCCGCCTCGTGCACCGCCCAGCCGGTGTCTTCCCGGCCGTCGAACGCCCGGGCCACGGCAAAGCCGTCCTGCTGCGCGCTGGCCGTCGCGGAGCGAATCCTCACGGGAACAGACTTCGCCGTGGCATCGCCCGAAGGCCGCCGGCTGAGATCGATTTCGGACAGGACGAAGTTTCCGTGCGGCGTGCGTCCGGGGCCTTGGTTCGGCAGGCTGAGGTCGGTGAGCGCCTCCAGCCGCACGTGCGTGAGGTTCGTTTGTTCGCCCGCCGTGGTGAAGGTCAGGGTGAGATCGGTTCGGTCGGGACCGGGCGCGGCGAAAAGCAGGGAGCCGTCCGCGAGCTCCCGGGCGCGATCCTGTTCGGACGGCCCCTGGAGCTTGAGCGTGACGCGGTCCCAATGGAGCGGGCCGGGATCCAGCGGCCAGCGCGACGGCAACGCCGCCAGGAGTTCGGCCGCGCGGGCAGCCCGCTCCTGTTCCTTCTTGGCGGAGTCGGGCTCGACCAAATCGAGCTCCGGCTCGTCCGCGTTGTTGAGGAACGCCATCATCTGGTAATACTCCTTCTGGAGAATCGGGTCGTATTTGTGCGTGTGACACTGGGCACAGCCGAGGGTCAGTCCCAGCCAGGCGGTGCCCGTGGTGTTGACTCGATCGACCATGGCGTAATAGCGGAACTCCAGCGGGTCGATGCCGCCTTCCTCGTTCAGCATCGTGTTGCGGTGAAAGCCGGTCGCGATCTTCTGGTCCCGCGTGGACCCGGGCAGCAGATCGCCGGCGATTTGTTCAATCGTGAACTCGTTGAACGGCAGGTCGGCGTTCAACGCGCGAATGACCCAATCCCGATAAGGCCAGACGCTGCGGTCCCGATCTTTTTCGTACCCGTTGCTGTCGGCGTAGCGGGCGAGGTCGAGCCATTTGCGCGCCCAGCGCTCGCCATAGCGCGGCGACGCCAGCAGGCGATCCACCAGCCGCTCGTGCGCGTCCGGGCGCGCATCAGCCGCGTATGCGTCCGCCTCCGCCGGCGTGGGCGGCAGGCCGGTCAGATCCAGAAACAACCGGCGGGCGAGCGTGAGGCGATCGGCCTCCGGCGACGGCGACAATCCTTCCGCTTGAAGCCGGGCGAGGACGAACGCATCGATGCCGTTGCGGACGACAAACCCTTTGGTCTGCACGTTTGGCGGAGAGACGGCGCGGACGGGCGCGAACGCCCAATGCGGCCGGTATTCAGCGCCGGCCGCGATCCAGCGCCGCAGAATTTCTTTTTGCGATGCATCCAGCGGATGCTTGACCGACGGCGGCGGCATCACCTCGTCGTCGTCGCTCGACTCGATGCGGTGGACAAGTGCGCTTTTGTCCGGCTGGCCGGGCACGATGGCGGGATCGCCGGACTTGCCCGGGAGCAAGGCGGCCTCGCGTTGATCCAGGCGGATGCCGCCTTTGCGGGTGGCGTCATCCGGCCCGTGGCATTTGAAGCAGTGTGAAGACAGAATGGGTCGCACCTCGCGGAGAAAATCCGGGGTGGCGGCGCCGGCTGCGGTCGCAGGATGGCCGGCCGCGACCATGACGGCGGCGGCGACGAGAGTTGCGGCGAGGCCCGCACATACCGGGGGCGGGCGGTTGGGCACCAATGGATTGTTCATCGACGATTCAGACACCGGGGAATCAGACGTCTGCCGGAGACCTGGTAATCAGGAAAGGCCCGGGCAGACTTCACGCGCGACAGCCGGGCCGCAGCAGCTCCCATTAACCGCGCGCCTCTGCAGCTTCGCGCCGCGTCGCCGGCTCGCTCCGCTGCGGGTTGAAAACCCGCGCTCCGAAGCGACAGCTGCGGGACGCATCATTGCTTTTGCATTCCGCGGCGGGGTTCGCCTATAACGACCCCTGCTTATGACTCAAACCCGTCACGGTGAATCCACGGCCAACGCGTCTGCCCGGTCGGGCGCGCCGGGTTCCATCCGATCCTTTCGCAAGCTGATGGCGGCGAATCGATCGGAGATTGCCATCCGCATTTTTCGTGCTGCGACGGAGCTGGGGATGAGGACGGTGGCGGTGTTTGCGCAGGAGGATCGCTTTGGGATGCACCGCTTCAAGGCCGACGAGGCGTATCAGGTGGGCCAGGGCAAGGGGCCGGTCGCCGCGTATCTCGACATCGACAGCATCGTGGCCACGGCCAAGGAAAAGGGCGTGGAGGCGATTCACCCGGGGTACGGTTTCCTGAGCGAGAACGCGGACTTTGCCCGGGCGTGCGCGAAGGCGGGCATCACGTTTGTCGGTCCGCGCCCGGAGCTGTTGGACATGATGGGGGACAAGACTGCGGCGCGGGCGCTGGCGCAGCGCATTGGCGTGCCGACGCTGCCGGGCACGGAGGAGCCCATCTCGGATCGGGACGAGGCATTAAAGACGGCGAAGCAAATCGGGTTTCCGTTGATCATCAAGGCGGCGTTTGGCGGCGGCGGCCGCGGGATGCGGGTGGTGCATAAGGCGGGCGAGCTGGCTGGGTTGTTGGACGAGGCGCAAGCCGAGGCGGGGCGGGCCTTCGGGAACCCGGCGGTGTTTCTTGAGAAGTACATACCCAAGGCCAAGCACATCGAGGTGCAGGTGCTCGGCGATCAGCACGGGAACGTGCTGCATCTGCATGAGCGCGACTGCTCGGTCCAGCGCCGGCACCAGAAGGTGATCGAGGTGGCCCCCAGCTACGGCCTGCCGCAAAACGTGATCGCGGAGCTGTGCGAGGCCGCGGCGCGCATCGCCCGCGAGATTCGGTACGACAACGCCGGGACGATTGAGTTCCTCTACGACCTCGAGTCGCACGCGTGGTACTTCATCGAGATGAACCCCCGCATCCAGGTCGAGCACACGGTGACGGAAGTGATCACCGGCATCGACCTGGTGCGCGCGCAGATCCTCGTGGCCCAGGGCCACAGCCTGCACTCGGCGGAAGTCGGCCTGCCCGGCCAGCGGGACATCATGCGCCATGGTTACTCGATCCAGTGCCGCATCACCACGGAGGACCCGGAGAACAAGTTCATGCCGGACTACGGCAAGATTCTGGCCTACCGGTCGCCGGGCGGCTTTGGCATCCGGCTGGACGGAGGGCAGGCGTTCGCCGGATCGGTCATCACCCCCTTTTACGACTCGATGCTGGTCAAGGTCATCTCGAGCGGGCGGACCTACGAGATCGCGATGGACCGCATGCACCGCGCGCTGACCGAGTTCCGCGTGCGCGGGGTGAAGACGAACATTCCGTTTTTGGAAAACGTGATCGCCCATTCCGAGTTTCGCTCGGGCCAGGCGACCACGACGCTGATCGACACCACGCCGGAGCTGTTCACCTTTCGCGCCCGGCGCGATCGGGCGACCAAGCTGCTCAACTTTCTCGGCAACGTCATCGTCAATGGCAACCCGCACGCCAAGGGCTACAAGCCGGACCGGTCGTGGCCCGCGGCGACGCCTCCGGCGTATGACCATCGCCAGGCGCCGCCGGCCGGGACGCGCGATCTGCTGCTCAAATTTGGGCCGAAAAAGTTCGCCGAATGGACCCTCAAACAAAAGCGCCTGCTCATCACCGACACCACGTTTCGTGACGCGCATCAGTCGCTCATGGCGACGCGCGTGCGCAGTTTCGACATGCTGGCCGTGGCGGATGCGCTGGCCCGCCATGTCGGCAGCCAGAAGGACGGCCTGTTTTCCCTGGAAATGTGGGGCGGGGCGACCTTCGACACGGCCATGCGATTCTTGAGCGAGGATCCGTGGGAACGGCTGCGCCAGCTGCGGGCCAGGATCCCCAACATCTGTTTCCAGATGCTCTTCCGGGGCTCCAACGCGGTGGGCTACAGCAATTACCCCAACAACGTCGTCGCCGGTTTTGTCCGTCACGCCGCCGCCAGCGGCATGGACATCTTCCGCATATTCGACTCCCTGAATTACCTGCCCAACCTGGCCGTGGCGATGGAGGCGGTGCAGGACACGCACGCGATCTGCGAGGCGGCGGTGTGCTATACCGGGGACATTCTCGATCCGCGGCGGGACAAGTATTCGCTGAAGTACTACGTGAAGCTCGCGCGCGAGCTGGAGAAAATGGGTGCGCATTTTCTGGCGATCAAGGACATGGCCGGCCTGTGCCGGCCGTATGCGGCGAAGAAGCTGCTCAAGACCCTGAAGGAAGAAGTGGGCCTGCCGATCCACTTTCATACACATGACACCGCGGGCGTGCAGTCGGCGGCGGTGCTGGAGGCATCGGACGCGGGAGTCGACGTGGTGGATCTTGCCCTCGCCTCGATGAGCGGCAGCACCTCGCAGCCGAATTTGAATTCGATCGTCGCCGCCCTGCAGCACACCCCGCGCGACACGAAATTGAATCTGCCCGCGCTCAACGAATTCTCCGATTACTGGGAAAAAGTCCGCGAGCAATATCACCCCTTCGACACCGCGCCCAAGACCGGCAGCGCCGAGGTTTACCTCCACGAGATGCCCGGCGGCCAGTACACGAACCTGAAGGAACAGTCCGCCAGCATGGGCGTGGCCCATCGCTGGCCCGAGATCGCCAAGATCTACGCCGAGGTCAACACCCTGTTCGGCGACATCGTCAAGGTCACCCCCAGCAGCAAGGTGGTCGGCGACATGGCCCTCTTCCTCTTCAGCCGCGGCATCAAGCCCGAGGATGTCGTCAACCTCGAGCCCGGCTCCGTCGGGTTTCCCGACTCCGTCGTCGACATGTTGTCCGGCGGGCTCGGCTGGCCCGACGGCGGATTTCCCGAGGCCGTGCAGCGCGTGGTCCTCGGCGAAAAACGCTTCAAGGAAGCCCAGGCCGCCTATCGCGATCCGGAGTCCGTCCAACTGCCGCCGGCCAAGCTGGAAAAAATCCGGACCGAGCTGGGCGAGACGCTCAAACGGGAAGCGACCGATGACGACCTTTACAGCCACCTCATGTACCCGCAGGTCTTCGCCGATTTCGCCAAGCACCGCCGCGAATACAGCGACGTCAGCGTTCTCCCGACGCCCGCCTTCTTTTACGGGCTGCAGATCGGCGACGAGATCAGCGTGAGCATCGAAGAGGGCAAAACTCTTTTCATCAAGCTCATCAGCGTCAGCGCCCCGGACAAGGACGGGCGCCGCACGGTGACCTATGAGTTGAACGGCATGACGCGCGAGGCGTTCATCGTCGACAAGAACATCGCTCCGAAGGCCAAGAAGCGCCCGAAAGCGGACCTTGCCGATCCCCTGCAGGTGGCGGCGCCCATCCCCGGGCTGATCGCGGCCATCGCGGTTACCGTGGGTCACAAGGTGGCGAAGGGCGACAAGCTGATGATGATCGAAGCGATGAAGATGCAGACCACGGTGTATTCGCCCGTCGACGGCGTGGTCGCGGAGTTGCCGGTACAGCTCAGCGAGACCGTCGAGAGCAAGGATCTGCTGGTGCGCCTCCGCGAATAGCCGCCCATTTGCGATTTACGAGGGACGATTGACGGGTGAAGAGCGTGCTCGCAAGACGGGGCCCGCCCGAGGTCAAATCGTCGGGCCACGTTTAAGTCGTCGGGCCGCGTGGTGGGCTCCGGCCGCGGCGGGTTAAAAACTCGCGCTCCGGCCGATCGCTGCACCGGCCATTGTCAAGGTGTTGGGCATGCGCGATGTTGGCCGCGCCGGCATGACAACAGAACAAATCATCGGCCTTGTGCTCGCGTTGCTCGTGATGTGCGTGGGCTTGATTGGCAGCGTCCTGCCGGCGCTGCCCAGCACGCCGATCGTGTTGCTGACGGGCATCGGGCATAAGCTGTATTTCGGCGAGGCGGGCGCAGCGTGGTGGGTCCTTGGCGTGCTCGGTGCCATCGTCGCGGTTTCGCTGACGCTCGATTACGCCGCCAGCCTTTACGGCGCGAAGAAGCTGGGCGCCACCTGGCGTGGAGCCGTGGGGGCGGTTGTCGGCGGCCTGGTTGGCTTGTTTTTCAACCTGCCCGGCATTCTTCTCGGACCATTCCTCGGCGCCGTCCTGTTCGAACTGGCCGGGGGTCGCGACTGGCGGGATTCATCGAAAGCCGGCCTCGGCGCCACGCTCGGGTTGCTGGCCGGCGCGCTCGGCAAACTTGCCTCCTGCATCGTCATGATGCTCGTGTTCACCATCAGCGTGGTTTTGCGATCGACGTAAGGCCGATCGATTACTTTTTTGCGTCGGGAGCTTTGGCCGTGAGGTGCTGATCAAACCAATCGGCGCAGAGGGCCATGTCTTCCTTCGTCATCTCCGGCCAGCCGTGATCGCGCCCTTCCCGCACGACCAGCTTGTACTTCGCCCCGACCTCCTGACAGCGTTTCTCGAACCAGCGCGCCTGCTGGAAGGGCACGGTTTTATCCGCGTCCCCGTGCAGCACGAGCGTCGGCGCCATCTTCGCCGTGACGTAATTCACCGGGGAGATCTCCTTGCCCAGCGCCTGACGGCTTTCCGCGGTATCGGAGCGCGGGCCGAACGCCGGTTTGAATTTTTCCAACGGACCAACGCCCACCGCGTCAATGCCAACCTCGCCCCAGTTGAGGTAATCGGTGGGCGGACAGAAGCAGGCCACGGCCTGGACGGCGCTGCTCTCGCGATCGATGGGATCCTTGGCGTCGGGTTTGCCCGGCCCGCCCTGGGTCCCCATGGTCAGCGAGAGGTGTCCACCCGAGCTGATGCCGCAGATGCCAAACCGGCTTGGATCGAGGCCCCAGCGGCCAGCCTCGCTCCGGGCGAAGCGCACCGCGCGGTGGATGTCCTCATGGATCTCCGGAATGTAAAACTTGGGCTGGGACCCATGGGTCACCGCCAGCACGGTGTAACCACGCGCCAGGAGCGGACGGAAAAAGCGATCGCTGATCGACTCGTGCCGCGAGACGAAGCCGCCGCTCACCATGAACAAAACGGCCGCGCCGTTCGGCTTTTCCGGCTGAAACACGTCGAACGTCAAAGCCATCCCGTATTTGTGCCCGTAGATGACGTCCGCCGTCCGCGTGAACTTGGGCGCCGGCGCTGCGGCGGGTTCGGCCGCCTGAAGGTGGGCCGCCGTCGCGCAGACCCAAAGGCAACAGGCGAGCAACAAATTGCGCTGGATGAAATTCATGAAAGAAAACGACGCTGGGCCGCACGCCGGACTTCAATCCGTCAGGACCGGGTCAACCCGGTTCGCAGTGCCGCAGTGCTGCGGGCTGCGCTTGGGAGTGGTCCGACTTGTCGGAGCTTTCATCTCGGGGGACTGGTCCCCCGAGCCTGTTGAATGGACAGGTTCGCGAACTCAGAGAAAGTCATTGGTCCCGTGACCGTGAACGCCGGCGGGCGACGAGTCGCCATGGGAAAAAAGCGGTGACAAGTCCTCCTCTTTACCCACAAAAGTTTCTGCTAGACAAGCTGGTGGCGTGAGTGGAAAGTGGTGTGCGTGTTGGACGCGGTGCGCATTGCGGGTCGATGGGTAAGCCAGATCGTTTTAGATCGGCT
>JBGATF010000059.1:0-19851 GCA_044229355.1 Limisphaerales bacterium | reverse complement strand
CGCCGCCCTTTGGTGGAGGTACGACGCTGGAGACGATCCGGCAGGTGCTGGATGGGGAGCCACGACGCCCGTCGATGTTGAACCGGGCGGTGGACCGGGATCTGGAGACGATTTGCCTGAAGTGTCTGGAGAAGGAGGCGAGCCGGCGCTATGCCTCGGCGGAGGCGTTGGCGGAAGAATTGGAACGCTGGCTAAAAGGCGAACCCATTCGGGCCCGGCGAGCCGGGCCGGGTGAACGGCTGGTAAAATGGATGCGGCGCAGGCCCGCCGTGGCGGCGTTGAGTGCATTCGCGCTGGTGCTTCTTCTGACCCTGGCGCTGGGTTCAACGATTGCGGCATTTCGCATTGCCGACGCCCGGAAGGCGGAATCAGACGAGCGGGCGCGTGCCGTAGCTTCAAGAAATGAAGCTGTGGCTGCGGCCAGTGAACTGCGTCGCACCCTCTACGCGTCGGAAATGAACCGGGCCTATCAAGCGTGGGAATCGGGTGAGGCCGTCCACGTTCGAGATTTGTTGAGGCGCCAAATCCCAAAACGCGCCGAGGATGACCTGCGGGGCTGGGAGTGGAGATATCTATGGTCCCAGTCGCAGCCCCAGGAGGTGGACACGTCGAAGGTTGGTGACAGCCCCATCCTTCGGATTGCCATGTCGCCGGATGGCCGGCGTTTTGTCACCCAGGGCGCTGACCCCATTCGCATCTGGGATGTGATTTCCCGGCGCCCGGTCATGACCTTGGATGCGTCGACCCACACCTGGGGTTATGACGCGACATTCTCGCCCGACGGCGAAAAAATTCTGACGACCCAGGCTGAGGTGAGAAGGGTTCAGGTGTGGGACACGCGAACGCAGCGGAGGATTGGCACCTTCACGAATCACACTCAAATGGTGGCCACGGCAGTGTTTGTCCCCCATCGTCAGGCTGCAGTCTCGGCGGGTGGGGCACCCTACACCCGGTGGCCGCCCGGCGAGCTGAAGCTGTGGGACACGATCACTTTTCAGGAATTGGCCACGTTTCCTGACGTGGAGTGCCCTCTCTTCCGATGCGCCGTATCTCCCGATGGAAACTGGGTGGCCGCCTCCGGCTTCGGGCCGGTCGTGCAGATCTGGGAAACGGATTCCCGGAAGAAGATCGCCCGTTTGACCGGGCACGAGGCGAAATCACTCGGTGGCGTCCTGGCGTTGAGCTTCAGTCCAGACGGACAAACCCTCGCGACCGCCGATTTCGGCGGAACCGTCCGGGTTTGGGATTTCCGCAAGCAGGAGGCGACCGTCCTCGGACGGCACCGAGATGCGGTGGCCAGCATGGGGTTTTCCCGGGATGGGACTCGGCTGGCCTCCGCCGGCTTCGATCACACGGTGAAGGTTTGGGATGTGACCAACCCAGGAGCCGTTATCACCTTGGGGGGCCATGCCAGTCGCGTCTGGAGCGTCGCCTTCGCGTCCGACAACCGCACAGTCGTCAGCTCCGATGGCGCCGGCGCGGTGAAGTTTTGGGATGCGCGACCGGGTTCGTCGGAGGATATCTTTGCGCAGACTGAGGGTCATGGGGCCGCGTCTTTCTCGCCCGATGGCCGTTTCCTGGCGTGGGGCAACGGCCGCACGGAAACTGTCACGATTTGTGATTTGAGCCGAAGCAATGCGATTCAAAGGGTGCGCGGATTCGATTTTGCGTTTTGTCCCGCGGGCAATCGCCTCGCGTTGGTTTCCTCGTCCGCCCGACTCAACCTGTGGAACCTGGAATCGTCCGCCGAGGAGTTGCCCGGGAAAGTCATCTCAGTGGACAAAAGCCTGCGGCCGGCGTTGGCATATTCTCCGGCGGGCGATCGCCTCGCGACCATCACTCCGGACGGCGAGATCGAGGTCTGGAAGGTCGAAGGCTGGACGCGACTGTCCCGGATGGGCAAGGGCCTGCAGACAGGCTGTCTGCTCTTTGCTCGCGACGGGGAGTGTCTCGTCGCGGCCGGTCCGGACAAGACGGCCACGCTGTGGCGGGCGGGCACGGGCGAACCTGTGGCGGAGCTGCGGGGACATTCGGGCGCAATTACTTCGGCGGCCTTCTCGCCGGACGGACGATGGCTGGCCACGGGCAGTATCGATACAACGGTTCGTCTCTGGGATCTGACGTCGCACCGCGAGGTCGCAAAATTTGTCGGTGGCGCTGGCGTGATATCCGCCGTCGCTTTTACTCCGGATGGCCGGACCGTTGCAGCCGGGGCGTACGAAGGGCCGATTCAACTTTGGAATATCGCTTCGGGCCACCACGTGGGAACCCTTCGGGGGCACCTGAGCTTTATCCGCTCGCTCGCCTTTTCACCGGACGGCAGCACGCTGGCCAGCAGCAGCATGGATAATACGCTGCGCCTCTGGAAAGCCCCGTCCTGGGAACAGCTGGAAGCAGCCGCGTCGCCTCCACGTTGAGCGAGCCATGCCAGCCGACCTGAATTCAGGCTCACCTCGGACCGGCGCTGACAGGTCGCCCACTGCCTTGGACCGGGTTTTCTTCATAGGAATTTTTCTCGAAGACTCTGTTACCTTTTTTGGGAGTCGCTTTTGGAAGGGAGTGAGAGCGGGAGCGTCACGGGACTGACCGGCTGGCCTCCACGAGGTCGCGCGCTTCCTGGACCCGCTTTAAACAACCAACGAGTCCCATCAAAAACGATACGGAAACAACTATGAAATCATCCACTCTCACTCGAAGCCTCCTGCTCGCCGCGAGTTGTGTCACGTTCGCCCTGACGGCACAACCGGCTGCGGCCAGAGATGTCCGCGGTCACGCCGGGACGACCTTTGTCCTGCAACCGGTCGAGTTTGACCAAACCGGTTTCCCGACCAGATACACTCACGCCGTCGACGGGGTCGTGCGAGTCTCGGGTCTCGGCAATTGCACCTTCCACGCGGATGTCATCATAACGCAGGCAACTCCGACCAGCCCAATGGTCCTGGCCGGGCCCTTCCTCATCACCACGGCTGATGGCGGCAGCACGTTGAAGGCGGACGCCATCGGAGTGGGAACCCCGGATCCCGCCAACCCGAACTTCTTCTTGAATTTCCATTACGATCTAAAATTCACGGGCGGCACCGGAGCGATGGCCAATGCGCGCGGCAAGGGAGATGTCGATGGGTTCGCGATGTTCACGGCGGCGGCCACGGAGACGGAACCAGCGAAGGGTAAAGCGACCTGGGTGCTTTCGGGCGAGGTCAACACGCATCGCCCCGGCCGTTAGGAATCCATCGCGTCAGTCTCCCTTACGGCTCGGCTGCCGCTGTCTACAGCATAATCAGATTGCAAGGGTCCCGATTGCGTTTGACGGCGAGCACATGTGGATCTCCAACGCCGAAGGGAACCGTGTGCAAAAGTTCTGAGGCGCGTGGGAGCGGGAAACCGCGTTGGGTTTGGTTTCGCCCTCCGGCCTCGCCCGGCACGCCATCATCGCCCGCTCTGATCCCGCGGTTGGCTCGCCATGGAGGGCGTCCAGCTGCGGGTCAATCTTTTGCCGTCGGCCACGTGTCGCGGGATTGACCTGTTAGGCGGAGCTGTCACAAAGTGCCGGCGAAATCTTAGCCCTCCTCCCGTCGTCCTCTTGGACGGTTGGGCAAGACGAATGGGCATCCCATGCCAGAGTCGCGAACATGTCGGAAGTGCCAGGCGGACGTTCCTGCCAACGCCCCGCTCGGGCTGTGCCCTCAATGCCTGTTGGGACGCGGCCTGGACCCCGCGGTCGAAGGCGCGGCCGCAATGCCGGAGGGGTCAAAAGCCGGAGTCGGAAGCTTCGACGGGGAGCGGCTCCGCTACTTTGGCGACTACGAGTTGCTTGAGGAAATTGCCCGCGGCGGGATGGGCATCGTCTATCGGGCGCGGCAAACCAGCCTGAACCGGCTGGTGGCGCTCAAGCTGATCAGCGTCGGCGCGCTGGCGACGCCCGAGTTGGTCAAGCGTTTCAAGGCCGAGGCCGAGGCGGCGGCGAGCCTGTCCCACCCGAACATCGTGCCCATCTACGAGGTCGGCGAGCACGAGGGCCAGCAGTACTTCAGCATGGGGCTGATCGAAGGGCCCAACCTGCGGGCGGCGGTGAAAGGGGGAGAGTTCCGAAACCCGAACTCCGAAATCCGAACGGGGAACCAGCCAAAGGCGGCCTCCAGCTTCACACCGAAGCAGGCGGCGCAGCTTTTGGTCACGGTGGCCCGGGCGGTGCATTACGCGCACCAGCGCGGGGTGCTGCATCGGGACATCAAGCCGGGCAATATCCTGCTGGATGGGAAGGGTGTGCCGCATCTGACGGACTTTGGTTTGGCCAAGCTGGTGGAAGGGGAGAGCACGCTGACGCATTCGCACGCGGTGCTGGGCACGCCGGCGTACATGTCGCCCGAGCAGGCCCGGGGGTCGGCCCGGGAGGTGACCACCGCGGTGGACGTTTATGGGCTGGGAGCGGTGCTCTACGAAGTGTTGACGGGGGCGCCGCCCTTTGGTGGAGGTACGACGCTGGAGACGATCCGGCAGGTGCTGGATGGGGAGCCACGACGCCCGTCGATGTTGAACCGGGCGGTGGACCGGGATCTGGAGACGATTTGCCTGAAGTGTCTGGAGAAGGAGGCGGGCCGGCGCTATGCCTCGGCGGAGGCGTTGGCGGAAGAATTGGAACGCTGGCTAAAAGGCGAACCGATTCGGGCCCGGCGCACGGGCACGGGCGAACGTTTTTGGAAGTGGGTTTGTCGCCGGCCTGCTGTGGCGGCGCTGGCCGCACTCTCCCTGATCTCAATCGTCACATTGGCCGTCAGTTCGACCATCGCCGCATCGCAAATTCGACTGGGCCGAGATGAATTGCGGAGGAATCTTTACGCCTCGGAGATGGGCCAGGCGCTGAATGCGCTCCGCGCCGGCGATCTTCCGCGAGTGCGCTCGCTTCTGGGGCATCAGCCGCGTGAACTCCGAGGTTTCGAGTGGCGGTATCTTGCGGAACAATCGCGCACCCAAGAGCTGGCCACGTTCCGCCTGCGCTCGGAGCCTTACGGTTGTGCCGTCTCGCCAGACGGCCGCCACATTGCGGCAATGGATTCCGAAGAACTGTCCGTTTGGGACGTCGCCAGCGGGCAAAAGGTCGCCAGTTTTCCGAAGAGCCCCGGGACTGCATTTGGCGCAGATGATCTCGCTTTTGATCCGAAAGGCCGAATTTTGGCCGTGGCAATGACGGGCGGGAGCGTCAGCCTCTGGAACGTCGAAACACTTCAGCCGATCGACGCAACTTTTTCGATCGGTCAACCGAATGCTCACGGGATTGCCTTTTCGCCGGACGGTCGTTGGCTCGCAACGGCCGCCGGTCTCCGTTATGGCGACGGCATTCCGGGTGGGGCAAAGATTTGGGACACTTCCACCTGGACGGAACGGTATAGCTTGGCGGGCATACGCGATTGGTTGACGCGGGTAAAATTCTCGCCCGACGGCCGCTGGTTGGCGGCCAGCGGCGGGGGCGGGTTTATAAAAGTGTGGGATGTGGCATCCGGGCGGGAAGAAAAGGAACTGTCGGGATTGAGAGGCACGGTGTTCGGCCTCGCCTTCTCGCCTGACGGCCAAACAATTGCCGGGGCCGATTCGGACGGCATGATCCGCTTTTGGGAAGTGGGAACATGGCATGAGAAGCGAACGTTTCGCGGGCATGACCGGATGATTCATCGCCTTGCCTTTTCGCCGGACGGCCAACTGCTTGCGTCCTGTTCGCTGGATCAAACGATCCGGCTGTGGGATGTGAATACGTCTGAACTTCTGCACACGCTGGGAGGGCACTCGGAGCGGGTGACCAGCGTTCATTTTCTGCCGGATGGATCCAGGCTGGTCTCTTCCAGCTTGGATGGAACCATCAAAGTTTGGAATTCCGCCATCCCTCGCGAACCGACGATCATTCGAGGTCATAAGGCGCTTTGGATGGTGCATGCCGAATATTCTCCCGACGGTCGATGGCTGGGAATCACCACCAACGTTCCCGGCACCAAGCCACTGGAGTATCGCACGGCCATTCTCGACCCGAGCACCCGTCAACAAGTCGCCGTGGCCCCAGGGCATCCCTTCTCGTTTGGGCCGGACGGCTCCCTGGTCACGAAGCTGCCGAACTTGTCCAGCACCTTGGCGGTCTGGAGAATCGACGGAACTAGTGCCGTTGAACAGGCGCGGTGCAAGGCCCCCATACCCCTCTCCACGGGGCCGGAGTATGCCTTTAGTCCGGACGGCGCCTGGTTGGCGGCACGTTGCCAGGATCGGAGGGTCGTGCTCTGGTCGCTTCGCGACCCAGCCAACGCTCGGGTCGCTCCCAGCATTGGGAGCGGCCGGCCCGTCTTCACTGACTCTCAAACGCTGATCACAGGCTCCGACTCCAACGGCCGATTGGAATGCTGGGAGCCCAACTCCCTTCGGCGGCTCCGGGGAATTGACGTCGGCCGCGACGTTTCCATCGGAGCATTGTCCGCCGACCGGCGCCGGATTGCGCTGATTCGGGGACGGACGATCGATCTTTGGGACCTGGCGGCCCAGCGGCTGTTAAGTACGCTGCCCGATATCGTCCGTGGAAACAGCCCCCCAGTGGCTTTCGCGCCGGATGGAAAAACGCTCGTTGCCGGGGACAGCGACGGCAATGTTAATTTCTGCAACATTGCTTCAGGCAACCTTTTCACCAGGATCCCGGCCCACACCGCTTCCTGCCGGGCGATTTCATTTTCACCCGATGGACGTTGCCTGGTGACGGCCGAGGTGGTGGACACCATCAAGTTCTGGCCCGCAACGAGCTACGCAAGCAGACAAAGTGAGCACGAGGCAAGCAACGTTCGATGACCAGGGCCAACACCACAACTTTCGCCCGCATCCTTCGTGACCTGCTCCTGCCTGCGTTACCTTTTTCGCCATTCGCTTTTGGAACAACCAGCATGAAAAGAAGTCGGGAAATCTTCGCCTTGGTGCGGTCCGTTGTTTTGCTCCTGGCCTCCGGGGCCGCCGTCCACTCGCAAAGCTCCTTCACCAAGGTGACCACCGGTGCCGTGGCCAACGACCTGGAGCAATCGGTCGGATGCGCTTGGGGCGACTATGACAACGACGGCTACGTCGATCTATTCGTCGTTAACTTCGGTGCCAGCCCCACGAATACGCTCTATCACAACCACCGGGACGGGACCTTCACCCGGATCTTTGGCGGAGCGCCCGTCAATGAAGCGGGCTCGGGACATGGCTGCGCCTGGGGCGACTTTGACAACGACGGCTACCTCGACTTGTTCGTCTCCAATTTGTTGACCACGAACCGGCTCTACCGGAATAACGGCGATGGCACCTTTCAGAAGCTGAGCGGACCGCTCGGATCCGACTACCTTGGCTACTCGGTCTCGGGCGCCTGGGGCGACTTCGATGCCGACGGGTTCCTCGATCTTTTCGTGGCCGTCGGCGCCCTCGCGGACAACCAGGTGGACGCGCTTTACCGGAATCTGGGCCACGGCCGGTTTACCAATGTCGCGGTGAGCGCTGGATTGACTCAGACGCTGAAGTCGACCCAAGGCACCTGGGCGGACGTGGACGGCGATGGCCGGCTCGATCTGTTCGTGACCCACCACGCGAATGAAGGAAATTTCATCTATCACAACATCGGCAACGGCACCTTCCAGGTGATCTCGAATGGCACCGTACTCAACGAACGCATGAACTCCGTCGGCGGCGCCTGGGGCGACTACGACAACGATGGAGATCTGGATTTGTTTGTGGTCAATCGCGGGACCTCGCAGCGAAACAGTCTTTATCGAAATAACGGCCACGGCACGTTCGAAAAGATCACCACGGGCGCAATCGTCAACGACATCGGCACGTACAATAATTGCGCGTGGGCGGACTATGATAACGATGGGTACCTCGATCTGTTCGTCGTGAATGAAAACTTAAAGAACCGCCTTTACCACAACAGCGGCGACGGCACGTTTCTCAGCGTGACCCAGGGCAGCCTGGTCAATGACATCGCCAACTCAGCGGGATGTTCCTGGGGCGACTATGACAATGATGGCTTCCTCGATCTGTTCGTGGCCAATGGAACTCTGACCGCCCGCCAACGAAATTTTCTCTATCACAACGACGGAAATTCAAATCATTGGATCAAGGTTCGATGCGTGGGCACGCTCTCAAATCGTTCCGCGATAGGGGCAATTCTGCGGGCCAAAGCCTTGATCAATGGCGCGCTCCGATGGCAGATGCGTCAGGTCACGGGGGGCAATGGTTGGATGTCCCAGGATAGCCTCGACGTCTCGTTTGGCCTCGGAGACGCGACCAATGTCGACCTGCTGCGGATCGCGTGGCCCTCCGGCATCGTGCAGGAATTCACGAACGTCGTGGCGAATCAAACGCTGATCGTCGAGGAACCCTCCCGTCTCCAGTTCAGTTTCGGTGCCGGCGGACCGGTGCTTGTCGGCGGCGGCCGCGACGCGTTCGGGCGCTTTCGGCGCTACGACGTCGAGGCCTCCACGGATCTGTTTCGCTGGTCGGTGTGGACGAATGTGGTCGTGACCAATGCTGAGGGCGTCATGTCGCTTCCCGCCGACATGGAGGGCGAGCCGACCCGTTTCTATCGCGCCCGACGTTCCAGTCCGGAGTGAGCGATCCAAAGTCCGCACGATGGGGCGTCGGAGAGCAAAGGCGGCCGAAGCCAACGGACATTCCGCCCAGGGCAACTGCGGAAAAAGGAGCCCGCCCGCGTTCTCTCGTCTCAGTCCGAATTGCTGACAAAGGCCAGCCTCCGGCTGTCGGGTGCCCACGAGGGGACGTTCAAGGTCCCTTGGCCGCCGTAGATGTAGGCGACGATGCGAGGTTCTCCTCCGCCCACCGGCATGACCCGCAGCGTGATGTGCTGATAGTAGGGATGGTCAGTCGGCGGGACCGATGGCGGAAAGGTCAGAAAAGCGATCCAATTGCCGTCGGGTGAGGCGTGCGGGAACCAATTGTTGCCCGCATCCTTTGTGACCTGCTCCTGGTCGGCTCCGTCGGGTTTCATGCGCCAGAGTTGCATCGAGCCGCCGCGCGCAGAGTTGAAGTAGATGAATCGTCCGTCGGGAGTGAACTCGGGACCGTCGTCGAGCCCTTTGGCCGTCGTCAGCTGAATCTCTTCGCCGGTGCCGTCGGTGGCTCGCTTGAAGATGTCGTACTCGTTGCTGCGGCCACCGGTGTAGACCAGCCATTTGCCATCCGGCGACCACCCGTGCAGGTAGGACGGCGCCAAGGGGGTGATCAACTTGGGTCTGCCACCGTTGATCGGAACGGTGTAGACGGCGGACTGGCCGCCAAGCTCGGCGGCATGATGGCTGAGCCCAAGCATCGTGCCATCGAACGAAATGACGTGGTCGTTGTTGTTGCGAATGGCCGGGTCGGTGGGAATCACGGTGTCGGCGTGCGTGGCCAGCTCGAAGCGGTGGAGGTGCCCGCGATGACCTGGGTCGCGTCCGCTGGTGTTGTAAATCAGCGCGGTGCCGTCGGGCGTCCAGTTCGGAGCTTCGAAAGGCTTGGACGAACGAAAGACGAGCTGGCGATGGCCCGTGACGACGTCGAGGATCTCGAGCTGGCTCCCGATGTAATCGCGATAGGGAACAAAGCCGACCTTGGCCGGGCGAATGACACGAACGTCTCGGAAGACGGCTTGCTCCACGACGTTGGAGTTGTGAGAGCAGAGGAACAGCCCGATGTAGACATTTTCGCCGAGGTCGAGATTGGTCTGGCAGGTGGCGAAGGGTTCGCCAAATTTTGCGGCGGAGAAGAGGTAGTCGCGGCCGCGTCGCTCGAATTGAAGGAAGTCCGGCGCAGTGGCCGCGGATTTGACCTGTTCGGTGATGGCGCCTTTCGTGCGCCGGAACTGGAGGGAGGTGAGTCCGTCGCCGTGGACCGTGGCGTCGGCGTAGGCCGCGTCGGGGTCGAGAGCGGAGCGAACCATCCAGCCGAGCTTGCGGTGAGGGTCGACTCCTTTGCCCACAAACTCGACTCGGGCTTGGAGAATGAAATCACCCTCCAGCCGTTTCCACAGAAAATGGAACTCGTCGCGGCCGGCCCACATGTTGTGGCCCGCGGCGTTCACGGTGTAGTCCTGCGAAGCCGCGTTGTAGATGGCTGAGCCGGGCAGCTTTGGCGAACCGACGTCCTGGTGGTCGGAAAAGTCGCCCAGCGGCGCTGCGTTCGCGGGAACGCCAAGGGCCACGCCCAGGAAAATTCCCAGCAGCCCAAGAACTCTTTCTCTTTCTGGTCGGTGAGTGCTCATTTCTTCAAAGGCCCGAGATGCCGGTTCGGCGATTTTTCTGCCCATCATCTTTTTGCCAGATGCAGTTTGGACAAGCCACAAGGGCTGAAGCTGGTTTTTGAGTTTTTGATCGAACCGCCGCACGTTGGTCGCGATAGCGCCGTAAGTTGTGCTCGGCCGAGGCCCGGGCCATCACGGTTCGGCGATGCAGTAGAGGTATTCGTGACCACGCAGGAACAGCTCGCGGCCGACGATGGCGGGCGAGGCGTCGAACTTGTCGTCGAGTTTGTTGGTGGCGAGAATCTCCAGTTTGTCGGCGTCCTTGATCACGAGGCTGGTGCCGTTGCGACCGGCGAGATACACGCGTTGACTGGCCCCGACCGGCGATGCGTAGAAGCCGGAGGGGCCTTCCAGGCGTTCGGCGTCGAACAGCGGCTGGCCGGACCTGGCGTTGAAGGCGGAGAGGATCGGGTTGTTGCCGGCGATGAAGTAGAGCCGCTCGCCGTAGAGCAGGGGAGAAGGGACATAGGGAGTGCTCTTGCCATGTTTCCAGGCAATCGCGTCGGTGTCAGTAAGGTCGCCGGTGCCGCCGAGCTTGATTGCCTGGAGGGCATTGCCCCGGAAACCGCTGATGGCGTAGACGAATCCAAAATCGCTGACGGGCGTGGGGATGACGTTTGCCGTCATGCCGCCGCACTCCCAGAGTTGCTTGCCGGTTTCCAGATCGTAGCTGCGTGTGCGCTGGCTGGCCGTGACGATGACCTGGGCCCTTCCGTCGCGCTCGAGAATCAGCGGAGTCGACCAGGTGGTTTTCTCATCGCGGATATTTCGCCAGCGTTCGCGTCCCGTCTTTTTGTCAAAGGCAACGATGAAATCCTCGCCTTCATGATCCCAGTTGACGACGAGCGTGTCGCCGTGGAGCGCGGGCGAGCTGCCCTCTCCGAATCCGGCGACCGTGCGTTGCTTGCCCAGGTCTTTCTGCCAGACGACGTCGCCACGCAGGGTCAGGCAATGCAGTCCGCGCGAGCCGAAGAACGAATAGATGTGTTCGCCATCAATGACGGGCGAGCGGGAGGCGAATCCGTGATCCCGATGATGGCCTTCGTGCGGGACTTCGGTGCGGACGGCCTTTTGCCATTGAACCTTTCCGTCGACTCGGTCGAGGGAAAGGATGACGAATTCGTATTCTTCCGTGGGTTTTTCGCCACCGCCAAATCCGCCGCCGGGCCCGCGTCTCCGCGGGCCGTCGCCCGATGGCGGGCTGGCCGGATTGGGATTGGCCGGTACCTGGCCGAACACCTGCAAACCGTTGGCGGCGGCCTGCTTTGTTTCCGGCGCGACCTTCTTGCCGGTTTTGATGGCGGTCTGGAGAAGGACTTGGTTGTCCCAGATGATGGGGGTGCTGGTGCCGCTGCCGGGGATTTTCACCTTCCATTTGATGTTCTGCGTCTCGCTCCAGGTGGTGGGCGGATTGGCGTTTGGCGCGACGCCGTTGGCGAGCGGCCCGCGCCACTGCGGCCACTGCTGTCCGATTTGAGCCGCGTCGAGGCTGCCGGTCATAAGCGCGGATCCGGTCAGCAGCGCCCCAGCATAGTGCCGCAGGCGAAGGGATGACGTGAAGCGATGTTGGTCCATGGCGGTTTCCTGGTCAGGTGTTCAGTAGTCGAAGTTCAAAGTTCAAACGTGGATTCAACCGCTTCACCGGCTGACGCCGCTGGATGGTGCGTTGGAGGCAGCGCGGCGTGTCCAGTCCCGTGGTGGCGGCTGGCGCAGGAACGCGGCGATGTCCTGCGCGGCTTTGGTCTCGACGCCGGGCTTTTGCAGGAAGCCGAGATCGCGGAACCAATCAACGAAACGATCCTGCCAGGTCCCGAAGGGGATTCCGTGGCGGTCAGTGAGTCCTCCGCTCATGTGGCTGCCATCGGGCAGGGCATCGCCAGGATGCCGCCCGTTGCCGTAGATGTGCATCTCCACATTGGGAATGCCGGCGTTTAACATGGCGGAAAAGTATTCGGTGGCCCAGATGGCGTGAACTCGGTCGCCCGCGCCGGCGCACGTAATGAATGCGGGCGGGGTGTTGCGCGGGATGGCAGGAGTCGCGCCGCGCGCGAACGGAGTGGGGCCGGGATAGATGATGCCGACGAAATCCGGCCGGGCGGAAATGCCCGCCAGGGGATCGCCGGCCACCTGGTTCGTGCGGTCGAATTCTTCGAAGAACACTGCAGCCGGTGCGGCCAGCTCCGCGCCGGCGGAAAAACCCATAATCCCGATCCGGTTCGGATCGAGTTTCCAGTCCCGGGCGTGGGCGCGCACGAGACGGATGGCTTGGAGGGCGTCACGGACGGCGTCAACCTCAGCCTTGTAGCCGTCCTTGCGCAGTCGATTGCGAAGCAGGACGGTGTTGACTCCGTAGTTGTAGAAATAATGGACGAAGTCGGCGCCTTCGGTGCCGACGTTGAGCGTGTTGTGACCTCCGCCCGCGGCGAGGATGAGGGTGCTGCCGGTGTTGATGCCGCCTTCCACCGTGTGCACTTCGATCGATGGGTTGTGGATGTTGGTAATCCAATTGATCCGCCCGGGCACGGCCTTGCTCAGGTTGTAATACTCGGCCTCGCGTGCGCGGTCGGCCTTGAGGAGCGGTGAGCCCGGCGGATACAGCGGGACGATGACGCCGCCCGGGAGGATCGGCTGTGGCGCATAGGGCGCGTCATTGGTGGGGCCTGGCGTGGGAACGCCCAGCGCCGCCGGGGGTGCGCTGGGTTCGGCGCCGGAGAGCGAGGCGGGTCCGACGCCGCTCAACGCGGCGAGAAAGCCGAGCAGCGTCCAACAGTGGCGGTAAATCATGGTGTGGTGGGGGATGGCTTGATGATTGAAGCTCCGTCGGCAGCGGGAGACGGACTTGTGACGTGACGGAAGGAACGTTCGACCACGTCGTTGGGATCGCTGGAGACCGGCTGGTCGCGCCAGAGCCAGCGCATCATGTCAGGAAAGATGGCGCCGCCCTGCTTCTGACCGTGATTGCCGATGCCCCAGGTGTAGTTCAAGTCGTAGGCCTTCTTCGTCAGCGCCTCGGCCAGCCGGACATTTTGATAAAACCAATCCCACTTTAGATTGTCGGGGCGGCGATTGTCGTTCCGGCCGTCCTGCATGAAGATGCGAATCGGTTTCCGCTCGCTGGCCAGGACGAGTTCGGGGAAGACGTAGCCGCCGCGAATGTCGGTGAAACTGCCGACGAACGTGATGACCTTGCGGAATTCATCGGGCCGAAACCAGGCCGTGCTGAACGCGGCGATGCCGCCGGAGCTGGCGCCCATGATGCCGTGCAGGTCGGGGTTCGACGAAAGATTGTACTCCTTGCGCAAGGCGGGCATGAGCTCATCCACAATGACCCGGGCGTAATTCTCGTTGGGATGATTGTATTCGTCGGGGCGATTTGTGTTGCGGTCGCCCCAGTCGCGCGGAGTTGGCTCCGGCTGATCCGGGCGCCGGCCGGGATTGATGAACACCCCGAGCATCACCGGGATCTCGCGCCGGAAGATCAGATTGTCGAGCACGTGGTGAGCCTGGACGTCGCCGGGTTCGGCCTTCATGGCCTGACCGTCATTGAAGATCATCACAGCGGCCGGCTTGGCCGGATCGTATTGGGCGGGCACGTAGACCCAATAGGTGTGCTGCGTTCCGGGAAAGACGGTGCTGGGAATCACCTTCGCGTCCGAATAGCTCCCTTTGGGCACGCCGGCGCGGGGCTGTGAATCAGGGCCGAGCGTGTAGAATACGTCATTCGAATTTGGCGTGTTCCGGCCGAACCGGCGCGCCGGCGCATTGGTCGGACTGGTCGGGTTGGCGGCGGCGTTGGTGGCGGCTGACCTGGGCGCGGTTTGCGCCTCGGCCTTGTCATTGGCCACGATCAACGCCAATGAAAGCGTGACTGGGTGAATTCGCATAGCTCAGATGTCTTCCGCGATTGGAGACGCCACGGCGCTCCGCCGTCCCGCAGCGCGGACGCACGACCTTCCGATTGGACGTGGGTTGGGGCCATGAACCGCGCGCCAGCGTCGTGGAGTACGCCAGTCCTCTGGCGCCTTCGAGAGCGACGGGCGTTCGAAAGCGGTGGAGGACCGCCGCACTCCAAAACCTGGCGGCAACCGGATGGCCCCCAGTCTCATGGTCAGGTTCATGGGGAGCTGCTTGTTTCTTGCGGGCCTGCTCACGGGCCATGAACGCGAGCATCGCAGGTCGGGCTGGCGCTCCGCCGCCAGCCGGAGGTCCGCACGGCGGCGCGCTGCGGAGAGCGCGCCCTACCTTGCGGTTCTTGGGAACTCAGGGCGGTCATGGCTCAGATGTTCTCCAGGCGCCCGGTGGCGTCGCCGAACGAGGCGATGCCGCGGGCACCCATCTTGTCCGCGAGTCCAAGCAGGAGGTTGCACATGGGGACGGAGCCATGCCCGACGTGGCGGCCGGTCTGCAAGGCGCCCCCGCCGCGTCCGGCCAGAACCAGTGGAAGGTTGGTGTGCGTGTGCCGGTTCGAGTCGGCGTTGCCCGCGCCGTAGAGGATCATCGAGTTATGCAGGAGCGATTGTCCGTCGACATCGCTGGTTGTCTCGAGCTTTTGCAGGAAGCGGGCGAATTGGGTCGCATACCAGAGGTCGATCTCCTTCAGTTTGGAAATTTTCTCTTCGTTGTTGAAGTGGTGCGAGAGGTCGTGATGGCCTTCGGAGATGCCGGCCTCGGGCAGGGAACGGTTGTCGCCGTCGTGGCCAAGCAAGACGGTGGCGATTCGGGTGGAGTCGGTTTGAAAGGCGAGGGCAAGCAGGTCGAGCATCACCTGGACGTATTGGGCGCGATCCTGAGGAATGCCCGCGGGAGTCTCGACGCCGGGATCGCGGACCTCGCCGAAACGCTCGGCCTTTTGGATTCCCGTTTCGATTTCGCGCACGCCGGTGAGGTACTGGTCGAGCTTGTCGCGATCGCGTCCGTTGAGGCGGCGGCTCATGCCGCGGGCGTCTTCCAGGACGAAGTCGAGCACCGAGCGCTGTTCCTGCTGCCGTCGACGCATGTTGCCGGCGCGTTCACCGGGCGCCCCGGCCCCGAACAAGCGCTCGAACGCCAGACGTGGGTTTGACTCCGCGGCCACGGGCGTGGTTGGCGAGCTCCACGAGAGATTGTATTGATAAGCGCAGGCGTAGCCCGAGTCGCAGGCGCCTGAGGTTCGAATCGCGTCGCTGCTCAACTCGAGCGACGGGAAGCGCGTCAGGTGTCCGATCTCCCTGGCGATCACCTGGTCGATCGAAATGCCGGCGCGAACGTCGGTCGCGCTTTTCTTCAAGCGAACTCCCGTCAGGAAGACGCCATTGCCGCGGGCGTGGTCGCCGCCGCCATCCGGCCCGGCCTCCGCATTTTTTTGATTGAGGCCGCCGAGAATCTGGAGGTGCGGGCGGAGCGATTCAAGGGGCTTGAGCGTGCGGCTGAACTCGAACTCCCTGCCCGCGGCGGTGGTGGCCGGACCCGGGCCCGGCGCGGCCAGGGCCCGGAGCGCGCCCAGCGACTCGAACGCGGGCAGGGCGATGCACGCGCCCAACCCACGGAGAAAATGACGGCGGTTAAAGGCCGCGTGGCGCTCGGCGGCGATTCGCTGTTGCGTGTTCATGGTTGCTTCAGATGTTGAAAGTGTTCGGTTACCGCGCGATGGCGGCGCGGTCTTCCGCTCGCCGCGAAGGTTCCTCGCGAACCGCGCCCCGGGTTTTCTGAAATGGAGCCGAGTGAATGATCCCGGCCAGCAATTCGGCCGGCCGGCCATGCGATTGGACCAGGCGGTCGACGATGGCGTCCACCGTGGCGACATCGTAGAACTCGAGCCCACGTCCCAGGGCGTAGGTCAGCAGCTTTTCCGTCAGGGTCCGGTAAAACTCCCGGGCGTGGTTGGCCACGAGAATTTGTTTGAGCTCCTGGACGGTGGCGAAGCGCTCCCCGCTGATCAATGTGCCGGTGGCGTCGATCGGCTGGTTCAGGTCCCGATCGCGCCACATGCCCATCGCGTTGAAATTGTCCAGCGCGAGCCCCAGGGGATCCATCCGGTTGTGGCATGAGCTGCAGAGCGGTTGCTCACGATGCAAGGCGAGCGTCTCACGGAGAGTCAGCTTCCGATCCTTCAAACCTTTGGCGGCATCTTCCAGCGGGGGGACGTTTGCCGGCGGCGGCGGGGGTGGGGCGCCCAGCAGATTGTCGAGGATGAACAGGCCGCGCTTCACCGGCGAGGTTCGGGTTGGATTGGAAGTCACCGCCAGCACCGACCCGTGCGTAATCACTCCGCCCCGTGGGCTGTTTTTCGGGAGCGTGACGCGGACCAGTTCATCCCCGGTCACGTTGAGGTTGGTCAGCCCATAGTGCCGGGCAAGCTTTTCATTGAGGAACGTGTAGTCACTGTCGAGCAACTCGAGCAGGCTGCGATTTTCGCGCAGAATGAATTCGAACGTTTTTTCCGTCTCCTGCCGCATGGCGCGCCGCAGGTCGCCAGTCAGCTCGGCCCGCAGCGGCTGGCCGAATCGACGGGCAAACGTGGCGCGAATGGCGGCCAGTTCCTGTTTTTCCTCCGGGGTCAGGCCCGCATCCTCCCTGTCGCGCAGCTCTCGAAATCGCGCCCGGCGCCGTTCCTGCTCGGGATCTGCCGGGCCCTCCCGGAAGAGAACTTGCCGCGCGTCGATCGAGACCGTTTCGATGTCGCGAGTTTGCAGCCATTGGCCCACGAAGTTCCGGATCAATGCCTCGGACTTCCGATCCGCGAGCATCCGTTGGACCTGCCGGTCGAGATTGGCCCGCAGTTGGTGACGATTGGCCAGGCCGGCCAGTTCCCCGTCGGGCATCGAAGCCCAGAGGAAATACGATAGCCGCGCCGCCAGGGTATGCTCGTCGACCAGGGGGTGGCCACCGGGTTGGGCGGCGCCGGGCCGGGCTTCCGCTTCGACTGCCTCTTCACGAAACAAAAAGCGCGGGGAAGCCAGGATCGCGATCATGGCCTGGCCCACTCCGGCTTCGAACGATTTGCCGGGCTGACCTGACGTCGCCTCGGCCAGCGCCACCAGCCGCTCGACCGTGGCGGCCTCGACCGGCCTCCGATAGGCCCGTCGAACGAATGGGGCCAGAAGTTCGCGCGCGTACCGGCGGCGCGCTCCGGCCTCCGCGGGAATGTCGCGCGGAAAAAACCGATCGTAGTTCTGCGGCCGGACCCAATGCGCCTGCGCGAGTGGTCCGCGAACCGTCACGGAATCGAGCCGCACGGTGAGCGAACGCACCTGCTTCTCTGTGGGCGTGAGCGGCTCGACGGTAAACACGAGTTCGTGATCGCCCGGAGCCCAGTCCTGATCGAATTCGAAATGAAACGCCTTGCCGCCTTCCCGCCCGTAATCGTGTTGATGCAACTCCCTGCCGTCCGCGCGGAACACCAGACGACATTTGTTCAGATCAAATTGATTGTCGACAAACCGCTCGTTGGCCGTGAAGTCGAGCAGGAGCTGATACCGGCCGGCGTGTTCGATGTGCACGGCGTTGGTCAGGGCCGCCGCCTTGTAATAGGAAAGTGCGGCCCCGTTGGGCGCTGCGGGCGGACCGGAGTTTTGGCCGGCCCGAGGGGGCGGGACGTTGCCGCCCTCGAACGAACGCCCCGGGAGGATTCGTTCCGCCGGCACGCGCGCGACGGCAGGCACGGCGCGATTGACGACAGTCCTGGCTGCGGCCAGATATTTTTCGAGCAGCATCGGCGGGAGCGTGAGGACATCGCCGATGTTGTCGAAACCATACCCCGCGTCGTCCGGCGGGAATTCCTTGTCGGTCTCGAAGTCCACCCCCAGCAAATCCCGAATGGTGTTTCGGTATTCGACCCGGTTGAGGCGGCGGACGGTGACTTTGCCCGGGTCCGGATTCTGGGGATCGATGTGAAACACCGCTGAACGGATCCACTGATCGAGCGCCTGCTTTTGTCCGGCGTCCGGCTGCGGCTTCCGCGGCGGAGGCATGAGGCCGGCCCGCACGTTTTTGAGTGCCCGCAACCAGAGGTCGTGGTCCCCCAGCAGGGCGGCCTCCGACGGATATTGGTCAAAGGCAACTCCGCCTTTGTTCGCGCCGTCCGCGTGACAGTCCCAGCAAAATTCCCTGAGAATTGGCTGAACCGCGGCCGGGAGTTCAGCCCTCGCGGACGCAGAGGCGCCCTGCGCGACGGTCGCGCAGAGCAAGAGAAGCTTTAATAACGGGCTGTTCAACATCAGGCCGGCCGCGGCAACGGTTACGGTCGGTTCATTCATTAATTGTGGGCGCGCCTGAGCTTCTCCGTCGGCGAAGCGGGCGGCAACAGGTAAGACCGATTAAATTGAGCGACGGTTTCACCGGAAGCAGCCGGTTCATGGGAATGCGAGACCTCCAAAATGGACGTGAGTTGGGGCCATGAACCCGGGGTGCGGGCGTCCCCGCCCGCAGAAGCGATCGAATGACCGGAGGGTTGGAAGAAGCCCAACCGTTGGAAGTCTCCGCCTTTCTGCCCCGCACTGCGGGACACCCCGAAGGCAGGTTCATAGAGAGGCCTTGTCGCGTCCGGACCTGCTCGTGAGTGATGCGCCTGCTCTCGGCGCGTTTTTGGATTTGGGGGGCAGGCTGCGCGGCGTCGTCGTAGAGTGCGGCGCCAAGCGCCGCTTTTTTAAGGGGCAAAGATCCGCAGCACCCCACACGCAATGCGGGCTCTCCGTGGTGCGATTCCTGGAAGGCGGGCGCCACTCTCCCGGGCGCACGCTGTTGGCGGTCGGAATTTTCCCCACTTTCCTCTGTCGGGCGCCACGCGGATCGGGGAAGGTTCCGGTCACTGGCGAGGCGGGGCCGCGCAGTCGGCCGATCTTGGAACCATGAAATTATCATCCGTGCAGGCAGGTCCCATCCGCGAGATCACCGCGCAGGACGGTCGCGACTGGTGGGATCGAAGCTGGCGCACGGGGTTTTTCAAAGCGGTTCGCACCGGACCGCAGTGGCTTGGCTATGAAGGCCTGCGGGACGACGAGCAGGCCGATCGGGAGGTGCACGGGGGCGTGGACAAGGCCGTGTGTGTGTATCCGGCAGAGCACTACACCTACTGGCGGGAGCTGCCGGCGCTAAACGGCGCCGAGCTCGGCCCCGGAGCGTTTGGTGAGAATTTCACAGTCGACGGAATGCTCGAAGGCGGGATGTGTGTCGGGGACACCTACGCCGTCGGTGAGGCCCTGGTGCAGGTCTCCCAGCCGCGCCAGCCCTGCTGGAAGCTGGCCCGCCGCTGGCGCGTCCAAACCCTCGCGGCGCTTGTCGAACAGACCGGCCGAACCGGATATTACTTTCGCGTCCTGCGTCATGGATTTGTCCGGGCGGGCGACGGGTTCCAATTGCGCGACCGGCCCTGTCCCCAATGGTCCATCCAACGCTGCAACGAGGTGATGCATCACGCCAAACAGGACGAGGGGCGGGCGCGTGAAGAGTGACAATTAGATTTCACCAGTGATGCCAATTAAAAATCACCAGTGAGCCGGTAGCATCGCGCAGCGGTCTGAGCCCTGGCCGGAGGCCAGGCAAAGAGGCCGCGGCGAGATGATCACCCAAAGACAGTATCG
>JBGATF010000004.1:0-418244 GCA_044229355.1 Limisphaerales bacterium | reverse complement strand
CAGTCCATTTCGAGTGCTCTTTGCTCGCGCAAAGGTGGCAACAAAATGCAAGGGTTGCGCTCGTTGCGGGACTTAACCCAACATCTCACGACACGAGCTGACGACAGCCATGCAGCACCTGTGTAAGCTGGTATTGCTACCTCGTCACCCTTTCAGGCTTCTACTACTTACATGTCAAGGCTAGGTAAGGTTCTTCGCGTTGCATCGAATTAAGCCACATACTCCACCGCTTGTGCAGGCCCCCGTCAATTTCTTTGAGTTTTAGTCTTGCGACCGTACTCCCCAGGCGGCGCACTTAACGTGTTGACTTCGCCACAAACGGTTTCGAATCCGCTTACAGCAAGTGCGCACCGTTTACAGCTAGGACTACCGGGGTATCTAATCCCGTTTGCTCCCCTAGCTTTCGTGCCTCAGTGTCAGGAATCGTCCAGAGACTCGCCTTCGCCACAGGTGTTCCTCTCGATATCTACGCATTTCACTGCTACACCGAGAATTCCAGTCTCCCCTCCGACCCTCGAGCGGGATAGTATTCGAGGCAATTTTCGGGTTGAGCCCGAAGCTTTCACCTTGAACTTACCCCACCACCTACGCACCCTTTACGCCCAGTAAATCCGAACAACGCTTGGGACCTCTGTATTACCGCGGCTGCTGGCACAGAGTTAGCCGTCCCTTCCTCTTCTGCTACTTTCAGTCTGGGAACTGTTCATTCCCAGAGTTTAGTCGCAAATGACAGGGGTTTACGGGCCGAAGCCATTCATCCCCCACGCGGCGTCGCTCCATCAGGCTTTCGCCCATTGTGAAAAATTCTCGACTGCTGCCACCCGTAGGTGTCTGGACCGTGTCTCAGTTCCAGTGTGGCTGGTCGTCCTCTCAGACCAGCTACCCGTCTTAGCCTTGGTGAGCCGTTACCTCACCAACTAGCTGATAGGCCGCGGGCTCATCTTGAAGTGTCAGGCCTTGCGGTCCCCAACTTTGAAATTCGAATGATGCCACTCAAATGTCACATCCGGTATTAGCTCCGATTTCTCGGAGTTATTCCGGGCTTCAAGGTAGATTGCCCACGTGTTACGCACCCTTGCGCCGCTAAACATTCCGAATATTGCTACCCGAAATATTCCGCTCGACTTGCATGTCTTATCCACGCCGCCAGCGTTCGTTCTGAGCCAGAATCAAACTCTCCGTATAAAAACGTTAGTTGATTCCTATCCAAGCAAGCCTGGATAGCTTTATTTAATTGTTAAAACTCTTCTCATACGCTCACTAACTGAGCGTTGTGAGAAGGGGCTCTCACTTATCGCACAAATCAATTTTCAAAGAACCACAGCGCTCACTTGCGCTGGAAATTCAATTTGTCACCCAATTTAGGGGACAAAAAACCCCAGGGCCGTTCACTTTATCGTGACTCGGCCACTGAGAGTCACCGCTAATCGTTGCGACTTTTTAATTTGTCGCACAGCAGTCTGTCAACGAACTTTTTCGTTATTTTCTGCCGCTTCGCTTTCCGTTTGTTTCCGGGTCACGAAGAACGAGACGGAGGTTAGTGAAACTGGAAAACCATGCAAGTGTCTTTTTTGATTTTTTTAACGCCAATTACCTAAATAGCTTATAAATAGCATGTTGGAGACATCGGTTTTTGTTCATTCGCTCGTTGCGCGATTTATTTCCCTCAATCGCCTGACGGCAATTTAGGCGGCTTTATCACTTCCAAGCGTTCCCTCCACGTGCCGGTAATGGGCGAAGACTGGGCCTTTTTCATCGGCTGCACATGGCCATAAACCCACGCCTAACCTCCAATGATTTTGAGCTCTTTAAGGGCGTTGATCATGAATTGGGAGGCAACTGCGGCCAAAAGCAGTCCCATGATGCGCGTAGCAATCCGCATGACGATCGGGTTCAGCCACTGCGCGCCACGGGCGGCCGCGTGCAAGACGAAGTAGCTAAGCAGGGAAACGAGGAGGATCGCGGCGCAAACCGCCGCTTCTTCCACCACACTTGCCGCCTGCTTTCGCAACAAGACCACAGTCGAAATCGCTCCTGGTCCGGCGAGCATGGGCACCGCCAATGGTGTTACCGCGATGTCGACCTTGGCTGCGGCCGCTTCGGTGTCCTCGCGCGTTTCCTGGACGCGCGAGCGTTGCGCCCGCAGCATATCGAGGGCAATGAGCAACAACACAATGCTGCCAGCGATCTGAAACGCGGGCAGCGTAATGCCTAACAGGCGAAAGATCAGCGGTCCAGACACCGCAAAAACCAGGAGGACTGTCGCCATGATTCCGCAGGCAATCCGGGCCATCCGGATGCGTTGCGCGGGAATATCGTCGGGTGTGATTGCCAGAAATGTCGGCACAACGGCGATCGGGTCGACGATCACGAAAAGCGAACTCACGGCCAGCAAGCTGAATTCGATGAGACTCATCCGGTGCAGGGCAGCAGCACTGCGTCCTTCATGCCATGAATGATCTTCTTGTCCACCGGGCAGACCGTGGCCAGAACCCCGCTGAGAACCGCTCGTGCTGCATCACCATCCCCACTCACAAAATAATAGGGACACAATCGAACTCGGCCCGGCATTTCCACCACATTATTCGCTGAAAAGTCAGCAAACGGCACTGAGACCACCTTAGTCTTATGAAAACGCTGGAGCACGTAGGGCGACCGCTCGAATGCTGAAAGCGCCTGCGCCACGGCCTCGCTCCACTCCGCGGTGGAAAGGTCCGACCCGAGGTGGACGCCACGAGCGCCCCAGGCCTTCTCTGAATACCCGGACACTTTGAGAATCAAGCTCCGGTCGCGCTGCGAGAGACTCTTCAATTGATCCCAATCGGTTAGGTTCAATTCGGGAATCGCCGCGTGCGGGGGAATCGGCGTTGGATCGACCACCCAAGTATATGGAACCACGTCGGCCAACCGTTTGAAAAACCCCTCGCCAAGCGCGCGACGCCAGAATCCACGCAGATTCCGGTTCCAAAGGAGAGCGAACAATAGTTTTTCCTCGAAGACAGGTCGCGGCGGAGGGGTCAATCGGATGCTCGCTTCCCGGGCGCGCTGGAAAATAATCGGCGCCGACGGGACGTTTTCGACATCGAACAACTCAAAGAATCTGTAGACGGCCTCCCCAGGCTGGAAGTCAGCGAAACTTGCATCTCGCACCGCCATATTTGCGCCCAACTGGGAAGCAAGCCACTTCATCTCCGGCTCGTAACCGGCTGACTCATTCGAAACGACGATGTGCACCCTTTCGACGTCGCCGAAGATGGAAGCGAAGCCCTCGAGCATTCCTCGCGCTCCTCCGACGACGGGATCGCCCAAGCCAGCGTAGGTCTGATTCAGCCAGGCCGTAAGCCCGATCCCGCCCGGCACGCTGTCGAGCTCTGTAATCGCGTAGCCCTCGTCGGTCAGCAAACAATCCGGGCGGATCACCCGGGGAATTTCGTTTTTGAAAGCCAGGTCGCGCTGCAATTCGACCAGCCAGGGCGGCTTGCCACGGTCGAGCAAATTCGCAATCCAGGCTGGCTCCTGACCCGCCACGCTCTGGCGGTAAAGCAGGTTTACCGCGCGGTAAAATTGGAGCAGAACTCGACCCAATGACTCCAGCTCGCGAACGAGTTCCGATCCCAGGGCAAACGAGGAAGGCCCAATGCGCCAATGCTGATCGGCAAACAGCCCGCCGGCGGGAAGGTGGTCGCGCACCTGCCGGGCTCGTTCCATTGCGCGACTCGGATCCGCGGATTTCATATGTGCGGGCGCCTCGAACGGTTAAGACCGGACCTGCCCCGTCCCAAAACCGAGCCAGCGGTAAGTGGTCAGTTCCTCCAGTCCCATCGGACCGCGTGCCCCCACCTTGTCGGTGCTGATTCCGATCTCCGCGCCCATTCCAAATTCTCCACCGTCAGTGAACCGGGTTGAGGCATTCCAATAGACCGCCGCGGAGTCGACCTCCTGCAAAAACCGCCGGGCGCGGCCTTCATCGCCTGTCACAATGCAGTCGGAATGGGCGGATCCATAGTGATTGATGTGATGAATCGCCGCCTCCAAATCCGTCACGACACGCACATTCAATTCCAGGTCGTTGTATTCCCTGAAAAAATCCTCGTCGGCCGCCGGGCGCAGCCTCAGCGCAGCGCTGCCGGGGGCGAGTTGCAACAACGACAACGCCGTGGCATCGGCCCGGATCGCGACCTTGGACTCCGCCAGCAGCGGCGCAATTTTCGACAGGAAGCTTGCGGCCACCGTCTCATCCACCAACAGGGTTTCCGCGGCATTGCAGGTCGCCGGGCGCTGACACTTTGAGTTGAAGACGATGCGCTCGGCCATGTCCAAGTCGGCCGCGCGATCGACGAACACGTGACACACTCCCTTGTAGTGTTTTATCACGGGCACCTTGGAGCAGTCGGTAACCGCCCGAATCAGGCCCTCCCCTCCCCGAGGCATGCACAAATCGACATATTGGGTCAGCGCCAGCAACTCACGGATCGCGTCCCGGTCCGGCGTCGGCACCACCTGGATCGCGTGCTCCGGAAACTTCGGCAACTCCCGGGCTGCCGCGGTCACCATGGCCGCCGCGATTACTTGATTCGAATGCAGCGCCTCCCGGCCGCCCCTCAAGATCGTCGCGCTCCCGGCTTTGAAGCACAAACCGGCCGCGTCCGCCGTCACGTTGGGCCGGGATTCGTAAATGATGACGATCACGCCAATCGGGGACGAAACCTTCTGCAGCTTCAGGCCGTTGGGACGCACCCGCTCGTCCAGCACGCGCCCAACCGGATCCGGCAACGCCGCCACCTCGCGCAATCCGCCCGCCATCGAGGCAATCCTGCGCTCGTCAAGCCGCAGCCGGTCCAACATCGCAACGCTTAGTCCGGATTGGCGGCCAGCTTCCATGTCCCGCGCGTTGGCTTCCATCAGGGCCGGCGCGCTCCGCTCAATCGCCCCGGCCATCGCCAACAAACAGAAATTCTTCTCCGCGGTGCTGAGCCGGGCAATGGCGCGGGATGCCTCCCGCGCCCGTTGCGCCAGCATCGTCATTTGCTCGGTCAAATTCATCGTCCGAAGCTTATGCACCCCGCCCCTTCTGGAAAGCCGAATTCGTCCCTCCCGGGGATTGCCATCGCCGCTCCATCGCCGCGCCGGAACGGGGCCGGCGCCCCCTCGCCGTCGGCCGCCTCCAAACCCTGTCCGCAACACCCGTGACGCCCATCTACCCACCTGCCGGGATGGTGGAAGGGCAGGCGCACGGCGAAAGTATCTCCCATGAATGATGTCCATCCCGCCCGGGGCGCGTTGCCGCCGGGTTCCGATTCTTCGCTGAGCAGGAGCGTCGACGCTGGCGCGGAGCGACCCCGCCTGGTCGTTGCCGATGACGACGAAGGCTTCCGCTCACTCCTGGTCGAACTTCTTCAAAATTCGGGCTACGACGTTCATCCCGCGGCCAACGGCAACGAAGCCGTTGCGCGCTGCGAATCGATCAAGCCAGCCGCGGCCATCATCGACCTGGTCATGCCCGAAAAGGAGGGTCTGGAAACGATCTTTGAGATCCGGCGCCGCTTTCCTCACGTCCGGCTGATCGCCATTTCCGGAGGCGGCCGTGGGCCGAGCGACACCTACCTGGCCATGGCCCGGAAGCTCGGTGCCGATGCGGCAGTGGCCAAGCCCTTTTGCGCACGGGAAATCCTCGACGCGCTCCGCGACGTGGTGGAGTCCAAGGCTTGACCGGTGGCCACGGGAATGCCGCGCCCGGTCGCAACAACCACGACGCGCGCGTCATCGATAGGCGACAGCAGGCACCGCCGGACGGCCGAGGTCAAAAACGGATCGCCTCGTTCAGCGTGCCACACTGCTGGCAGCGCGAACGGTCGACGTCGGGGTCATCGGTATAGACAAATCCGCACCGGTCACAGCGAAAGATGCGATCCTCGCTCGGGCGCGGCCCAAATCGGCGTTGGCGCCGATGGGTGTACCAAGCCAGCAGGCCAAGCAACCCAAGGAGGGCAAAGACGTAGCCAAAAAGAACGGATTCTGTCGCCATCATGTTACGGCAGCGCGGCTGCCGGGTTGGTCGGGGCGACCGGGGCGGTGTGCCAGAGAAAAACAAGGGTGCCCCAGGACAATTGATCGCGACGAGGCACGCCGTCGCCCGCCCCGACCAGAGGGCTCATCCGCAACTGCTCCACGAAACGCAGGGCGTTTTCATCGGCGGCAGCCAGGCCCGAACTCGACAGCAAGGTGGCGGAAAAGGTCCACCCGGCAGCATCGACCGCCGCCCGCACCACTGAGTTGCTGACGATTTCCGTATGCGGCCATGAAGGAAGCGCGATTGGGCTCAGGATGGTGCGTGCCGACAACTCGCCATCAATGCGGAGACGCGACACCGGCGCCACTGGCTCTCCGACAAAGCTGGTCTCAATGCGGAGAACCGGAGGCAGGGGTTCGTCGACCAGCAACGGAGGCGAAATCCCGTTTGTGGCAACGTATCGGCCCAGTCCATTACCCAGACTCGCCGCCGAAAGCCGAAGCCACTCGGGTGTGACCGCCCGATCCTGCGGCGTCGGCGGCAGAAGGCGGTACTTGAGCCAGGCGTCTCCGGAAAAACCCGCCCGGCTGGGCAACGCGAACAGAGCCGGGTCATAGAGGGAGGATGAGAGCGAACTTTCACTCTCCGCAGGAGAGAGGAGGCTGACCCGGGTCGCAAACGCCGGTCGCGGAGACGGGGGAATCGCCGGGCGAACCAGCCACGTGACGGCCAAGACCTGGACCAACATGACCACCGCCGTGGCCCCCCACCATTGGCGACGGGTCCAGCCACGTCCCTGGTCGCCGGACATCACGGAGCGACCTCGAGGTTGGCCGCCGCCGGCCGGTCGGCCTCCTCCGGGCGCGCCTGGGGCAGCACCGGCGGACGGACGGCCTGCAGCACCTCGCGAATACCAACGGCCCGGGCGAGGGCCGTCAGGCGGATGAGCACTTCCATCCGGGTGTCGCGGTGAAACTGGGCCACGAGGGTAACCGGTTCGTGGCTTGCGGACACCGCGGCGCTGAGTTGTTCACGGAGCCGCGCCTCGTCGCACAACTGGTTGTTGAAATAAAAATTTCCGGTGCCATCGACCGCCACGGCGACCGTAGGGTTGTCCGTGCCGGGAAGTTGATCGGCCTCCGGCAGCTGAATGGGAACGCCCGGAGTGAAAACGAAGGACGACTGGAGCAGCAGGAAGATGACGAGCAGGAAGAAAACGCCGATGAAGGGCGCCGCCTCGATCTGGCCGCGAAAAATTTTTGTTTGGTGGGGAAATCTCATCCGTTGCGAGCCCCAAGGGTCACCGCCAGGATGTTGGTGATCTCGGTCGCGGCTTTTTCCATGTCCAGCACAATGGCGTTCACCCGGCTGACAAGGTAGTTGTAGCCCGCGTAGCACGGAATGGCGACAGCCAGGCCGGCCGCGGTGCAGATGAGCGCCTGCCAGACTCCGCCGGAAAGATCCTGCATCGTGGGGATGGTGGCCTTGGTCTGGAGAACCGTGAAGACCTTGATGAAGCCGAGGACGGTTCCGAGCAGGCCCATCAGCGGGCTGATCTGCGCGATGGTCGCCAGCAGGTTGAGCTTTTCTTCGAGGGGCGGCACCTCGATCAAACCCGCCTCTTCCAGCGCCTCCCGCACGCCGTCCCGGCCCTTTTCGCGGTTCAGAATCGCCACCTTGACCAGCCGGGCAACCGGGCCCGGCGTGGCATCGCAAATGGAAATGGCCTCCACCAGATTTTCGCGCCGCAGCACGTTGCGGACGCCGTTCAAAAATTCCATCGAGTTGATCTGCGCACGATGATAATGCAGCACTCGCTCCACAAAAACCGTCAGGGCCACAGCACTGGCCAGCAGAATCAGCCAGATCATCGGCCCGCCCTGGGCGAGAAAAGTCGGCAACATGCGCGTGTTATACGAACGCCTCCCCCAAGTTCAAAGGTCAAAGTTTCTCCGGCGCGCCGCTCGCCGGCGCTCAGGATCGGGACCCGCCGCGCTAGGTCTTTTTCTTACGACCAAGCCGAGGTCCGCCCTATTCCCATCCACGCCGCGGGCACGATAATCAAGGTTATGAACACCGAAATGGATTTCACCTCCGCGCCCGCCCGCGCTGACCTCGCCACCGTCGCCGAACTTCACGTCACCGTCCTCTACGACGAGCCCGATTCCGCCCGGGCCGCGCTTCATCTCGTGGACGATCTCGCGCGCTGCCTCCAGGGCGAACTGCCGGTCGCCCGGACGCTCTGGCGCTTTAATGTGCTCGGGCTCCCGATGCACGAACTGCAGACCGAAGCCAACGCCTCCGACGTGGTCATCGTGGCCGCCAGCGATCCGACGGGGCTTCCGGCCAGCGTCGATGCCTGGCTCGAGAACTGGAGCGCCGAGCACGAGCCGGGCACCGCCGCCTTGGTGGGCTTGCTCAGATTCCCCACCACCGTCCCGCCGGGAGACTGCGCGGCGTTGCAGCACCTCGAGACCGTTGCCCACCGGTCCGGCCAGCATTTTTTTGCCAGCACCTTGGCCGCCCGAACGTCGAACTCCCCACCCGTCGAACGAGAACAACCCGCCCGCCTGCCCACGCCGCGCCCGCCTTTCACGTTTGATATCCCCGACGAAGCAGACACTCGCCCGACGAGACGCTGGGGCTTGAATGAATGATGCGGAAGGGGAGCCGTCCCGGGCCGTCGGCTGAGCGCTGCCCGCAACCATTCGGGTAACCCGGCGCCGTCCCCGCCCGGCCGGTCCCTGGACGAGCGACGCCATCGCCGGGGCGCTTCGTCTTCAGCGTCGGGAAACCGGAATCACTGCAGCTTGTCGTGAAGGTCATGGATTGGCGGCCCGTCTGGATCTCCGCATGACCATTTCATTTTTCGGGCGGCCGGCGTGCTGGATTGCCCTCCTGGCCGCCGTGTCGGGGCTCTCCGCAGACGCGGCCCAAACGGGAACGGCCCGTCGGATCCTGGGGGCTGACGACTCCACCGGCCGACTGGCCATCCTCGCGCCCGATGGCACAATCGAGTGGCAGACCAAAGTCGGCGCGATCCACGACGCTGCGGTCTTGCCGAACGGCCACGTCCTCTACCAACAAGGCTGGACCCGGATCGTCGAAAGCACCCGGGACCACCAGATTGTCTGGGAATACGACGCCGCCAAACGAAACGGCAACGACGGCAAACGGGTGGAGGTTCACGCCTTCCAACGCCTCCCCGACGGATTGACGATGGTGGTGGAGTCCGGTCCCGCGCGCATTATCGAGGTGGATGCCTCCGGCGCGATCCGGCACGAAATCAAGCTCAAGGTCAACCATCCCAATCCTCACAGCGACACCCGCCTCGCCCGAAAGCTGCCCGGCGGAAACTATCTGGTGGCGCATGAGAGCGACGGAATGGTGCGGGAGTATGACCCCGCCGGTCGCGTCGTCTGGGACTATGCAGTGCCTTTGTTCGGACGCGAACGCCAGGGCGGGCACGGCCCCGAGGCGTTCGGCAACTCCGTCTTCAGCGCCCTCCGGCTGCCGAACGGCAACACACTGATTGGCGCGGGCAACGGCCACAGCGTGCTCGAGGTCAACCCCGCCCGCGAAATCGTCTGGAAGATCGAACAGCGGGATCTGCCGGGAATCGTCCTCGCCTGGGTCACCCGCGTGGAACGTCTGCCGAATGGCAACACGCTTCTCGGCAACTGCCACGCCGGGCCCGACAACCCCCAGTTCATCGAAGTCACGCCCGACAAAAAGGTGGTGTGGACCTTCAAAGATTGGCAGACGTTCGGCAATTCGATGCCCGTCCAGGCTGTTCTCGCCTCGGACTAAGCGCCATGAATGCCTGCGGCCACCTCGGCTCCTCCCACGCCGACCCGATCGCGCGTCGGGCGCGAGGCATTCACCGGTCGAGGGCCAACGCAATGCAGGTTTTCGGGTGCCTTCTCCTGATCGCGTTCGGCACCAGCCGCACCAGCCTCCGGGCGGCCGACGGCCCGGCGTTTTTCGAGTCCCGAATCCGGCCCCTGCTCGCCGAGCGTTGTTATGACTGTCACAGCGCCCGGGCCGACGAGCTCAAGGGCGGCCTGCGGATGGATTCGCTCGATGATTTGCTGAAAGGCGGCGAGCACGGGCCCGCGCTGGTTCCCGGCCAGCCAGACCACAGCCTGCTTCTCAGCGCCATTCGCTCGGACGATCCTGACCGCCGGATGCCGCGCAAGGGGCCCAAGCTTTCCGCCCGGCAAGTCGCCGATTTGACCCGGTGGATTCAGATGGGCGCACCGTGGGGCGTCGCCCCCTCAACCGCAGCAACCGCACCACGCGATAATACTCCGAGCGCAAAGGCCGAGGCCGGGTCTTGGTGGGCGTTTCAGCCGGTTCGCCGCCCTTCACCTCCGTCCTCACCACGAAATCTGCAGGCCATTCACCCCATCGACGCCTTCCTCAATGCCCGCCTGGCGGAACAAGGTCTGCGGCCCAATCCACGCGCCACGAAACGGGCGCTGATTCGGCGAGCGTACTTCGATTTGCTCGGCCTTCCCCCGAGCCCGGAAGCGATCCGTTCGTTCGAGCGCGACTCCTCGCCCGACGCCTGGACCAGGCTCGTGGATCAGCTCCTGGCCCTTCCGCAATACGGCGAGCGCTGGGGTCGACATTGGCTCGACGTCGCCCGCTTCGCCCAGAGCAACGGCTACGAACGTGATGGCGAAAAGCCCATGGCCTGGCGCTATCGGGATTACGTCGTCCGCGCCTTCAATCAGGACAAGCCCTACGATCAGTTCATCAAGGAACAGATCGCCGGAGATGAGCTCGACGAGGTCACGCCGGACGGCCTTACCGCCACCGGCTTCCAGCGCCTAGGGGTCTGGGACGATGAGCCGGATGACAAGCGCATGGCCGAGTTCGACGAACTGGACGACGTGCTGTCGACGACCGGGGGCGCGTTCCTCGGCCTGACCCTTGGCTGCGCGCGCTGCCACGACCACAAGTTCGATCCCATTCCCCAAGCCGATTACTACCGGCTGCTCGCATTTTTTCGAAACATTCGGCTGAACGAAGCCGCGAAGTACACCCTGGACTCGGCCAACTACCTGCCGCTGGCCACGAGCGAAAACATCCGCGCCTGGCAGGAGTCGCTGCGCGTTCGGCTCGAGCCCCTGGAGAAACGTCTCGCCGGCCTGACCAATGCCACCGAAAAATCCGCGCTCGCAAAGGAGATCCAATCCCTGAAAAACACGGCCCCGCCGTTCGATTGGGCGCTTGGCGTTAAGGAGCGTGGCCGCAGTGCGCCAGCCACCCATGTCCTCGTGCGCGGCAACGCCGGAAGTCCCGGAGCCGAAGTGCAGCCGGCGTTCCTCTCCGCGTTCGTCAGCCCGGCGCCACAGGACCGCCCGCCCGCTCCGGACGCCGTCTCGTGTGGACGGCGGCGCGCGCTCGCCGAGTGGATTGCGAACCCCGCCAACCCACTGACCGCCCGTGTGCTCGTCAACCGCGTCTGGCATCACCATTTTGGACGCGGCATTGTCAAAACCACCTCCGACTTTGGACGGGCCGGCCAGCCGCCCACGCACCCGGCTTTGCTCGACTGGCTGGCGGTCGAGTTCATCTCCGGCGGCTGGTCCATCAAAAAGCTGCACCGCACAATCCTCTCGTCCGAGGCGTATCAGCGTTCCGCCCGCGCCGGCAACGAACGCGCCGCCGCGGTCGATCCCGGAAATGACCTGCTCTGGCGCCAGAACCTGCGCCGCCTCGACGCCGAGGCGTTGCGAGACACGCTGCTCGCCATCAGCGGAAACCTCAACCCGGCGATGGGCGGTCGCGGGTTTTTCCCCACGCTCAGCGGCGAGGTTCTGGCCGGGCAATCCCGGCCCGGCCTCGATTGGGAAATGTCCAGCCCGGCCGAGCGCGCCCGGCGCAGCCTCTACATCTACGTCCGCCGCACCATGACCGTTCCCATGATGGACGCATTCGACTACAACAACACGACGTCGCCGCTGAACGAGCGCCCGGTCACGACGGTGTCATCGCAATCCCTGCTCCTGCTCAACGACTCGTTTGTGCAAGAGCAAGCGGCCGGCTTGGCTCGTCGCATACAAGCCGAGACGTCCGCCACCCGCGAGCGGCGTCCCGACACCGATGCATTCATCCAGCGCGGGTTCGAACTCGCCACCGGCCGCACCCCGACCCGGCACGAACTCCGGACCGCCCGGGAGTTTCTCCGCCGCCAGGAGTCGGCGTTCCGCGCGCTCGGCACCCGACTCACGTTCCGTCCGGATGTCCCGTCATCCCTTTCCGACGGTTACCTGGAGGCCCTGCCCCGCGACCGTTTCCTGCTGGGTCCGGCGGACGGCTGGGAATATTTTCGCGGGCGCTGGTCGGGCGGCTACGAAGGCATCCGGACCGTGGAACGAGACCGGGGGCCATTCGGGTTGGCCTCCACCCCGCCGGCCGGCTTCACCAATGGGACGGTCACAGCCCGCATCACTCCCCACGTGGCCTGCGAATCCGCCGGCCTGTTCGTCCGCACTCGCTCCAGGGACCATCAGGCCGTGGGTTACGAAATCGCGCTCGATCCACGCGAACAACGCATCCGCCTGCGACGCCATGAGAACGGCGTTTCCGTCTTGGGCGACGCCAGCGCCGCCATCCCGGTGTCTGAGTCCGTGGCCGTAAAGGTGACCGTGCATGACGACCGGCTTCAGGTCTGGCTGGGAGACGGGGCCGCCCCGGTTCTTGACGTGACCGACGCTCAACCGTTGACCGGTCCCGGACGAATCGGAATCCGCTCCTGGGGCGCTCCGGTGAGTCTCGACGACCTCGTTGTCACAGCCGACGGCGGCGCGCCGGCACGAATCACGGACTCGCACCTGCCGGCGCCAGCGGAGCGCGCGAGAGAGGCCTTGTGCCTACTTCTTCTGAATCTGAACGAGGTCGTGTACGTCGACTAATTCAGGCCCGCGACCAACCACGCCAGCCTCCACCAATGACCGCCTCGCGACCATTCCTCGGCCGCCCCAGCCCACCGCCGGGCGGGCCTCTCTGCGCCGGCACGCGGCGCGAGTTTCTGTGGCAGATGGGCGCCGGGTTTACCGGCCTGGCCCTCACCGCGTTGCTGGACCAGGACGGCTTTTTCGGGTCGAAGGCAGCCGCGGCGCCGATTTCCCCCTCGCTCGCATCGCCCATGTCGCCGCACCCGGCCCATCTGCCGCTGCGCGCCCGGTCTTGTATTTTTCTCTTCATGTACGGCGGGCCATCCCAGATGGATCTGTTCGACTACAAACCGGAATTGCAGAAACGACACGGCCAGACGGCAAACCTGGAACAACGGCGTCGAAATGTGGCCGCCGGCAAACTGCTCGGGTCGAAGCGTAGCTTCCGGCAATTCGGTCAAACCGGCCAGTGGTGCTCGGACGCCCTGCCCCGCCTGACCACGCAGATGGACAAGCTGGCCGTCATCAAGTCGCTTTGCGCAGACAGCTTCGCCCATGGCTCGGCCATGCTGCAGATGAACAGCGGGCGCATCATTCAAGGCTATCCCTCGATGGGCTCGTGGCTCGGTTACGGTCTTGGCTCGCTGAACCAGAACCTGCCGGGCTACGTGGTCATGCTCGATCCGCGCGGCGGCCCGATCAGCGGGGCCGCCAACTGGTCGAGCGGCTTCATGCCCGCCGCCTATCAAGGCACGGTTTTTCGCGCCAGCGGCCAGCCGGTCCTCAATCTCGATTCCGCCTCCGGCCTGACGCCGGCTATGCAGCGGGACCTGATCAACACGGCGAACGCCTTGAACTCCGCGCACCTGGCCACCCGCCCGGGCTATTCTGAACTTCAGGCACGCATCGCCAGCTACGAACTCGCCTTCCAGCTCCAGACCGCCGCGCCGGAAGCGTTGGACCTGTCCACGGAGTCCGAGGCGACCCGCGAGCTCTACGGCCTGAACCAGCCGCGCACCGACCATCCACTTGCCCTTGGCCCCGCCCCATTTGGACGCCAGTGTCTCATTGCCCGCCGCCTCGTGGAGCGCGGGGTTCGCTTCGTCCAGATCTATCACGGGGGCGGCCACCAGCAGCAAAACTGGGATGCCCACAACGGCGTGGAGGAAAACCTTCGCATTCACGCACCGGAAATTGACCAGCCGATCACGGCGCTTCTGCAGGATCTCGAGCAGCGCGGGCTGCTCGACGAAACGCTCGTGGTCTGGGGCGGCGAATTCGGACGGCAGGCCCTCGTCCAGGGCAGCGGAGACGGCCGCGATCACAACCCGAAGGGCTTCACCTATTGGCTCGCGGGCGGCGGCGTCCGGCCCGGCAGTTACGGGGAAACGGACGAGCTCGGCCATGAGGCCGCCATCAACAAGCACCACATCCGGGATCTCCACGCCACGATCCTCCATCTCATGGGACTCGACCACGAGAAGCTCAGCTATTTCTACGGCGGCTTGAACCAGCGCCTGACCGGCGTGCTGGAGCCGGAGGTCATCCGGGCTTTGGTGGCATGACCACGTTTTTCCGGCGATAATTCCTGAATTGGACGCGGCGCCGCCCGGCCCCATACTCACCCTGTTATGCGCTTCCGGAATACCTGCCCCGGCCTGCGCCTGCGGCGACCCCATCTCGCCGCGGGCGCGCTCGTGGTGGCTCTGACCACCTTTTTGCCGACGGCCCATGCGGCCGACGGCTATGTCGTGCGCAAAAACGACACCTTGTCCACCATCGCCCGCCAACACCAAATTTCGGTCAACCAATTGATCGAAGCCAACGGTCTCACCCCCGCCGGACACGTCCGCGTCGGGCAGGTCCTGAAAATTCCCGGCACGCCCCGCCCGATGACGGTGGCTCGCCGCGCGCACCCGACTGCGAAGGCGCCGGCCGAGCCCAAGTCCGGCTTGTCCCTTGCGTTTCAAAAGGTGCTCGACCGCACCCGGGTCACTCCCGGCCGCTGGGATTACATCGTGGTGCATCACAGCGCGACCGCCATGGGCACACCGCAGGGGATGGACCAGTATCATCGTAACGTGCGTCACATGGAAAACGGCCTCGCCTACCATTTCGTCATCGGCAATGGCAACGGCATGAACGACGGCCAGATCGCGATCGGCCGCCGCTGGACGGAACAGCTCAACGGCGGCCACCTCGCCAGTGAAGCCCTCAATGCGCGCTCCCTCGGCATATGCCTCGTCGGAAATTTTGATCGCGATCCGCCGTCCCGACGCCAGCTCGACAGCCTGGAAGCCCTCACGCGCTACCTGATGAAACGGTGCAACATCAACCGGGCGCACGTGAAAACTCACCAGCAGATCAACACAATCGGTACCCGTTGCCCCGGCCGACTGTTCGACGACGATGCGTTCCTTAAACGGCTGGCCCAGCCATGAGCCAGCCGAGCGCGCCTCACCGCCTTCGCTGGTGGCCCGCCTTCATCATCGCCATCGGAGCCCTCGGCGTCGTCACCTGGATTCGCACCCGCGACCAAATCCCGTTCCAACAGCGAAATCTACAGACCCTCGGCGCTGCCGCCATCGCTGTCGCCCTCCTCCTCGTCTGGTGGGGTGCGTTCTCCCGGGCGCCGGGGAAATGGCGCCTCGCCGGGTTCGCCGTCATCGTCGCCATCCTCGCTCTCGCGGCCGCTTCGTACCGAATCCGCGGCGTCGACGGCGATCTCGTGCCGATCCTCGAACCCCGCTGGAGCCCGCGTGCTGAGCCCGCCAATCGACTTCCCCCCGCAAACCACCCCGGCAACACCTCGCCCTCCGCGACCCCGGCTCATCCCGATTTTCCCCAGTTCCTCGGGCCGAATCGGACCGGCGTCCTTCCTGGACCCCCACTGGATGCAGGCTGGGCCGCTCATCCACCCCAAATCCTCTGGAAAAAGCCCATCGGCGCCGGCTGGTCCGGGTTCGTCATTATCGGAAACCGCGCCGTTACCCAGGAACAAGGCGGCGACCAGGAGTTGGTCACCTGTTATGACGTGACCACCGGCCAGCGTCTCTGGGCCCACCCCGAGCCCGCTCACTACCAAACGGTCATCGCCGGGGAAGGCCCGCGCGCCACACCCGCCGTCGCCAGCAATCGCGTCTACGCCCTCGGCGCCACTGGCATACTCAACTGCCTCGACCTGGGCAGCGGACGACCGCTCTGGCGGAGGACCATTACCGCCGACTCGGGCGCCACCATGCCCGACTGGGGCTTCGCGGGCTCGCCTCTCGTCCTCAACAACCGCGTGCTCGTCAGCGCCGGCGGAAAACCCGAACGGTCGCTGCTCGCCTATCATGCCGAGACCGGCGAGCTCGAATGGGCGCGCGGCAACTCCTCGATGAGCTACGCCTCGCCCTTTTTCGCAACCTTGGCCGGGCAGGACCAAATCCTCATGTTCAACGCGCGTCGCATCACTTCCCACGCGATGCCGGACGGAGTCGTCCTGTGGGAATACCCATGGGGCATCGGCCAACCGCATGTCTCCATCCCGGTCATCATCGGCACGAATCGCATGATTTTCTCGAGTGGCTATGGCGTCGGCGCCGAGTGCCTCGAGTTCGTTCCCGGGGCGACCAACGCGCCATCCGTGCGGCGGATTTGGAAGTCAAACCGCATGAAAGCCAAGTTCAGCAACCTCGTCGCGCACGACGGATTTCTTTACGGGCTCGACGACGGCGTGATGGCGTGTGTGGACGTGCGGGACGGCTCGCTGCGCTGGAAGGAAGGTCGCTACGGCCACGGCCAAGGCTTATGGGTGGAACGCCATTACCTCCTGATGGCGGAAAGCGGTGAGTTGATCCTCCTGCAACCGTCCCCAGCCGGACCCAACGAGCAGGGACGATTCCGTGTGTTCACAGACAAGACCTGGAATCCGTTGGCGCTGTCCGGTCCTCACCTCCTCGTGCGCAATGACCGCGAGGCGGCCTGCCTCTCCATTCCACTACTCGAACGCCGCCACCAGGCCGGCCAATGACCGCCGGACCGCTCCTCTAAACGGCGCCCGGCCCGTCCGTTCCGCCATCGTCAGCCAGGGGAGCTCGACGACGCAGCCTTCCCCCAGCCGCTCCCGCAGATAGGCAAGGTTGGACTCGGCTGCTCGATCGGGCCGGGCCTGGCTCATCAACACGACGCGGGCTCCGCGCCTGGCCGCAGCCGGAAGCGCCTTCCAGACCAGCAAAACCTGGTTGATGGCTCCCAGGCGATTCGGGCAAACCACCACGGGCAGCGCCCGCAGCGCCCGAATGAGATCCGAGGTATCCCCATCGACCGTCAACGGACTCAGGAGCCCGCCGGCACCCTCCACGAGAACGAGCCGATGGGGGTGACAAAAGCTGCGGATGAATTGGACCACCTCCCGCCACCGGGGAGGACGGATCTCTCCTCGAGCCACAACTCCCGGGGCCAGCGCAGCTTTCCAATACCACGGATTGATGTCATTGAGATCGGTCCCGCCTCCAGCTCCAGCCGCCCGGAGCAATTTCCGGGCGTCTGCCCGGTCGCCCGAGCACAACGGCTTGAGACCGACCATCTCGCGGCCGCACCCACGGCCATATCGTAGCAGCGCGGAGGTCAGGACCGTTTTGCCAACGCCGGTGTCCGTTCCAGTAATGACCATCACCCGGGGGCAGGAAATGGTTCGCGGTTGGCGGGAACTCATAATGTTCCGATAAGGATGGAAGGGGGCCGAGAGGGTCACAAGACAACTCTCGGAGCAACCGGTTAATAACTTTTCGCAATCCAGGCTTGCCAACGACGGCGCAAGGTTCTAATAAAACGCCATAACACCTGAGAACCGACGACCAACCAGGTCATCATGTCCGGTCCAACGACATTCGGTAGTAACCCTCAGCCGCGGCGGCTCCGTCGTGTCCACGGGTTTACCCTGATTGAGTTGATGGTGGTTATCGGCGTGATCGCGATCATGGCCGCGATTCTCCTTCCGGCCTTAAACAAGGCTAAAGAGCAAGGGAAAGCCACCGCCTGCCGGAACAACATGAAGCAGATCTCCATGGGGTTCCTCACTTTCGCAGAAGACAATGAAGAGTTTCTGCCTTGGCCCGGAGGTCAGCCCGACCGTGCGATCACCAGCCGACAATATGAATCCGACTGGTGTTTCGGTGGCCAAAACGCCCTCGACCCAAATCTGTCCTCCACGTGGGGAGTGCCGGGCTTCGGCTTTAACCCTGAGTGCGGCTCGGTTTTCCCTTACGTCCTGAGCCAGCCGCGCATGGAATACGATCCCGACTTCAAGGCGGTCTACGACATTTACCGTTGCCCCAGCAGCGGCGCGCTCGGGGCGGCGTTGCGGGCCAATTACGCTGCCAATGGCTACCTGGATCCAGGCAAGCCGTTCGGCATGACCAGCCGGGTTCCTCCGCGGGGAGTCATGACCACTTCCGTGGTCGATCCCGCCCGCAAAATCATGCTGGTTAACGAAAGCCCCACCCGCTTCACCCTCAGCCCCGCCTTCGCGCCCGGTAATCTCAACCGGCGCACCCAGCTCCACTCCGGCCGTGCCAATGTCTCCTTCCTCGACGGACACCTCGAGATTGTCCCCGAAAGCATGTTCCAGCTGATGCAAGGACGCGACGCGGAGATCTACTTCAATTGCGGTCGATGACGGCCCGCGGCTCGCCGCGTGCGACTCGCATCACCGGCCCGCAGATTCCCCCTCCGCTTCATGGTCGCTCCCTTTTTTGCGCGGGTTTTCCATTTCACACCGCCCATCGATTCCGGCCACGTGCATCCCCAGGCCGACAGCTTTGGCACGCACGCCGTCCCGCCGTCCCCCAATCATCCGACTTTTCAAACCCGCTCCTCATCTCGTATGCTCCACCGCAAATGGAACCGTCCGAACTGACAGTTCACGGCTTGGCGGACCTAAAGTCCGGTCGGAAGCGCGCCCCATGACCACCCCGTCACGCGCTCCCGCCCCGGGCCCGGAGGACGAGCTTAAGATCTACTTTCTGCCGAACCTGCTGACCGGCGCGAACCTCTTTTGCGGTTTCGTGGCGCTGACCAAGATCGTGCAGTGGGATCCCAATGCCAAAACCTACTTCGACATCAAGCTGGCGCTCGGCTTCATCCTTCTCGCCTGCATCTTTGATCTGCTCGACGGCCGGGTCGCCCGCATGGGCGGCGCGGAAAGCCCCTTCGGACGCGAGTTCGACTCTCTGGCGGACATCATCTCGTTCGGAGCAGCCCCCGCGTTTCTGGTCTATCGAATCGTCTTGAAGGACGTGTTCGCCCTGCATCCGGAGCTGGGCTGGTTCATCGCCTCAATCTATTTGATCTGCGGCGCGTTCCGGCTGGCCCGATTCAATTGCCTCGCCACCATGGCAGGCTCCGGAGGGGGGCGCGAGTTTCTTGGCTTTCCCATCCCGGCCGCCGCCGGGCTGGTCGCGTCGCTCACGCTGCTCTTGATGTGGCTCGACGAACACAGCTATCTCGACGAGCGCTTTTACCGGACCCGCTGGCGCTACTTGCTGCCGACCATCATGCTGTTCCTCTCCTGGATGATGGTCAGCGAGGTCAAATATCCGACGTTCAAGAAGCTGGATTTGCGCGCAACCCGGACGTTTACGAAAACTCTGGTCGCCGTGCTCTTCATCGGCGCGGTCGTCATCCTCCAGGAAAAGATTCTCACCTTCGTCCTGCCCCTCTTCTTCACTTCCTACCTCGTCTACGGGTTCATTCGGCCGAGGATTTCCCGCCGGATGCGCAAGGAGATCGAGGATGAAGATGACGACGAGGACGAGGACGGAACGCCGGCCTCGCCGGGATCGTCGAAAAGCTCCTGACGGCGATGGACGAGCTGCAGGCTATTTTGATTGCCGGATTTACCGGGGTGGCGGGCGGGTTGATCGTCTCGATCCCCGTGGGACCCATCAACCTGACCATCATGAACGAAGGCGCCCGCCGGGGGTTCAGGTGGGGCCTGCTCATCGGGCTCGGCGCGACGCTGATGGAGGTCATCTATTGCGCGCTCGCCTTCACCAGTTTCGCGTCCGTATTCAGCAAAGGATATATCGGGGCTGCCATGCAGGTGTTCAGCTTCGCCTTCATGCTTTTCCTCGGCTTCCGGTTTCTCCTCAACACTTCCGTGCCGGTCGTCGAAGACTTCGGGCATCGCATCGAGGAACGAATCGAAGGCAAGCTCCACCCGCGCTCGGCGTTCTGGACCGGGTTCGTCCGCACCATGGCCAATCCCGGGGTCCTGCTTCTGTGGGTGGTCCTCGGCGCCAATTTCATCTCGCGCGGCTGGGTCGAACCCAACGGCCGCGGCAAGGCGGCCTGCCTTGTCGGTGTCGCCATTGGCGTAGGCCTTTGGTTCGTCGGCCTCAGTTGGGCGGTGTCGCTGGGCCACCAAAAAATGAGCGAGCGCTCGCTCCGCAAGCTTGAGATCGGCTCCGGCTTTGGTCTTCTCGGGCTTGCGCTCGCCCACGGCGTCCACCTGGTCTGGCAGCTCGCCCGACACAAGCTGAACGGATAAGTCCCCCACCACTCCCGCCTCAGAGCCTGTCCGAAAAGTAAGAGGGATCCTGCGGCGAGAGATTTGAGCCGACTTACTTTTCAGGCCGGTTCTCAGCGCGATCGCGCCGATCCCGGATCCGCGCCACCCGACGTCCCGGCCTGCGGCGATGCGGTCCCTCCACCTGACGTCGGCGGGCTCGGCAGAAACGTGAACGCGACCGCACCAATGATGCACAGAAACGCCGCCAGATGATTCCAACGAAGCCGTTCCCCGAGATAGACCACCACAAACCCGCTGAACACGGACAGGGTAATCACCTCCTGGATGATTTTCAGCTGCGTCGCCGTGTAATGGCCGTGCCCCCAGCGATTGGCCGGGACCATCAGGCAATACTCAAAAAACGCGATGCCCCAACTGATCAGGATCGCGCCCCATAATGGGCGGTCTTTGTACTTCAGATGGCCATACCAGGCCACCGTCATGAAGACGTTCGAGACGACCAGGAGTCCAATGGGCAGCCAGCGCGATTGCAGAAGCCAGTTCATAGATGCAGGAGAATGTCGTCAGTGAAGGGCGGCCCGGGCGGACGCATCACAGTACTTTGAAGTCGAAAAGGCGCTCGACCATCCACGTCGCAGCGATGCCAATCACGACCACCGAGCCGGCCTTGAACACCAGGCTCCGATAAAACCAGGTCGCCCGGAGCGAATATGCCAGGGGCAGAAAAACCGCCACGATCGCCAGTTGACCCAGCTCGACCCCCACGTTGAACCCCACCAGCGCCAGCGCCAGCGACGATTGGGCCAGACCCAAATCCCCCAGCACACTGGCAAACCCAAAGCCATGGACCAGCCCGAACCCAAACGCGATCATCCAGCCCTTGTCCTTGAACCACGGATACAGGTTGTTGGTTGCCGCCAACACCACCGAGCCGGCGATTGCCGATTCCACCAGCCTCGACGGCAGGCTCACCAGGTTCAGGGCGGCGAGGCTGAGGGTGATCGAATGCGCCACCGTGAAAGCCGTGACAATTTTCAACACGTTGACCCAGGCCGAACGAAACCGTTCCACGCCTTCCCAGCCGCTTCCGCCCCGCCGAAACACCGCCGGCAGGAGAAGCGCGATCAGAAACAGGATGTGATCAAACCCAATCCAGATGTGCCAGACGCCCTCCACCACAAATGTCCGCCACTGCGCCCACCGACCAACCGGACCCGCCAGGTTAAATTCGTGCAGCGGCGTTTCCCCGGTATACGCCACCGCATGGGAGCGCCCGCCTTCCTCGATCCGCAACAGACCGTGCATCGACGGATCAATTGCAAACAGGGCCCGGCAGTTCACCCGGAGAACCGACGGGCGCCGCGCCAGATCCCCGGCCGCGAACAAGAACCGCGCATACTCGCCGCTGTTCAATTCGAGCGTCGTGAAATCCGTGACTTCCAACGGCACTGCGGCTCCGTCCACTTTCAGCTCCAACTGCCCGATCAGCTTGACCCCATAGCCTTCCTCCCGCCGCAGGCGCTCATCCGCCGGCAACGTGGCCGGATCCGTCCCGCCCACGCGCAGCCCCTGCTGCAGATCCCGCCGGGCAATGTCGAGTCGACCCGATAGATTCGTGCCGTCGATCTGGAACACCAGATAGGACTCGTCCGCCGCATGGGCCCAGGCGGTCGCCTCAGCGGCCGGCCAGCCCAGCCACGCCGACAGCAATAAAATCAGACCGCGCCAAAAATGGCGCGGTCCGGTTGTCCTGGCGGCCGAAGGATTTCGAACCTGCGTGACCATCGCCAGGAGCATAGCGACTGGCCGCCAGCCGGGAAGCGGGAAGTCACCCACGGCCACGACCCCAGCGCCGAGCCCGGCTTGGCCCGCTTCGCGCGGCCGTCAGTTCTTTTTCTCGAACCCCCGAATGTGCGTGATGAGGTCGCGGATCTCCTCGTCGGAAAGCGTCCCGCCAAAGGGTTTCATCACTTCGCGGCCATTGTCTTTCAGGCCGCCCCGCGTGGCTTTAATCATGTCGCGCTCGGTGAGCTTGGCCTGGACTTTCGGGTCGCGGTAATCCCGGACGTGCAGCTTGCGCCCGGTTCCAGTGTTGCCACTGCCGTCGTCCGCATGGCACTTGGCACAATGAGATTTCCAGTTGGTTTTTGCGTCAGCAGCCGAAGCCGACACCGGGCGGTTCAGGGCAACGACGAGCACCGTTCCCAGCACCGCGGGAAAAAGCAGGTTCATGTTCATAGATTCAATCGCACACCGTATCGCCGGCTGCAGGCCGGCCTGTTTGACCCACATTGGAAGCCAATCCACGCCATCCGTGGCTGCTCTCCTTGCCCATGTCTGCCCATCTATTGGTCTGAACCCCGGCGGGAAAGGCTGGCCGGCGAGGTCCCGACCCACCCGGTTTCCGGCATCCGCCGGCCATCGCCCCGCTAAAATCCCCCGCGAACCACCCCCATTTCGTTGTTGCCCGACTTCGCTCCGATGCCTTTAGTCGGACCCGATCATGACCCAACGCTCATCTCCCAGCCCGGCGACCTTTGCCGGGCGCCTTCTCGCCCTCGATGTGTTTCGCGGCTGGACCATCGCCTTCATGATCATCGTGAACACCCCCGGCAACGGCGCCCGCTCGTGGGGACCGTTGCGGCACGCCAGCTGGCACGGGTTCACGCCGACCGACCTCGTCTTTCCCTCGTTCCTTTTCATCATCGGCGTGTCGGCGTGGTATTCCCTGCGTCGATTCCAGGGCCGGCCACCCACAGCCGCGCTCGGCAAGGTCTGGCGGCGCACGACCGTGCTTTTCTTGATCGGGATGCTGATGTGGTATCTGCCCGGGCTGATCGTTTCCCCGTTCCGACAAGGACTGGGAGCCTACCTTCAATACGTGGTGGAGCACGTGCGGGTGCTCGGAGTGCTGGGTCGGCTGGCGCTGTGCTATGGGATCGGATGCACGCTCGCATTATTTCTGCGCCCGCGCGGACTCGTCGGATTCAGCGTCGCCGCCCTGCTGGCGTATTGGGCCGTCATGCGGGCCTTCGGAACGGGCGCCGATCCATATTCGCTCACGACCAACGCAGCGCTCCGCTTCGACCTCTGGCTGCTTGGTCCAAACCACCTGTATCATGGCGAGTCCGTCGACGGAAAGCCGTTCGCGTTCGATCCGGAAGGCGTCCTCAGCACACTGCCCGCCGTGGTCACCTTCATCCTCGGATACCTGGTCGGCCAGTTCCTCGACCGCACCCCCGACCGCCGGCGCGCCCTGAGCGACCTGTTCCCTGTCGCTCTCTTCCTCATCGCGGGCGGTTTCCTGTGGGATTATTGGCTGGGCTTTCCGATCAACAAAAAGCTCTGGACCAGCTCCTACACGCTCTTCGTGGGCGGCCTCTCCCTCACCTTGCTGGCGCTGGCCGTCTGGCTGGTCGACGTCCACGGAAAATCCCGCTGGTTCAGCTTCTTCAATGTCTTCGGCAAAAACCCTCTCCTCGCGTACCTCGTCTCGGAGTTGGGCGTCGTCATCCTGGACTTGATTCGGGTGCCCGCGGCGGACGGCCAGACCCAATCCGGGTTCGAATGGCTCTACGCACACACTGGCGCCGCCCTCGCCGGGGATAACGCGCTCGGATCATTCCTGTTTTCCATCGGCTACGTGCTGGCGTGCTGGATATTTTCCTGGCTGTGCTACCGGCGCGGCCTGCTCCTGAAAATCTAGGCGGGGCCGGCGCCTGGTTCCGCAGCAACGGGTCGGCGTCTCCCCAGCCTCGTCGCGCCGCGGTGGGTCAATTGGGGGATTGCAGAAAACGGATGACGTCCGCCAGATTCTGCGGCGTCAGACCCGCCTCGAGCCCTTCCGGCATCAGGGACAGATTCGCGCTTTCCAGCGACTCGAGGTGGGCACGCAGCACGGTGCGGGTTTTGCCGTCGGGCAGTTTCAAAACCAGGCTATTCCCGGTCTCAGCCGCGATCAGCCCATAGACCTCCTCGCCGTCCGTCAGCCGCGCAGTGTAGGCCGTGTACCCCGGCTGAATGCTGGCGTTGGGATCGAGGATGGAAACGAGCAGCTTCCCGGCCGGATGATTCGCCACCGACTGGAGATTCGGCCCAATCTCCGTGCCGAGACCTCCCAGCCGATGGCACGTCGCACATAGCCGTCCAAAGATCTCGCGACCGCGCGCAGCATCACCCGCCAGATTGACCGCGGAATGGAAATCCTCGATCGCGCGTGCACGCGTCGGTCGGCTGCTGCCCGCAAGCGCCTTGGCCGCGGCTCCCCTGACCCGGCTGGACGAGTGCCGCAGCAACCGGTCCTGCCGGCTGGCGTCCAGCGCGCCAGCGGGGATCTGTCCCGCGGCCAGGCGATCCGCCAATTCGTAGCACCAAGGCTCGCGCCCCAGCAGTTCATCCAGCGCCGCGGCGCGAACCTCCGGCCCGAGTGCCGGCCAGGCTTTCACCAGCCGATCCGGCACGCTGACGTCCCCGCTCACCGCGAGTGCGCGAACGGCAGCGCGCTGCGCCTCCCCCGGAGTTTTGGGCGAGAGCAGCAGGGAAAGAACATTCAATCCTGCCTCGCGAGAAGACTCGTCTCGCACCAGCAATGCGGCGGCGCCCGCCCGGGCCGCCGCCGGCCGCTCGGGCGCGTCCGCGATCCGCCGGGCCGCGCGAAACACATCGGGCACCCGCCGAAGACGGCGGCTCAACGAATCGTTCTCCGGACTTTCCGCGAGAGAGCGCCACGTTGTCTTGCGGCGAGCCAGCGCATCCAGCACCGCCGCGAACTCCTCCACTTGTTCCGTCGTGGACCCGCCCTCCGCATCGGGCCTCAGCATGGGTTCGAGCAATCGTTCCAGCGAGTCCCGTTGCCCGGCCGCCAGCGTGAGATCAATCAACGGCCCGGCGTAACGCTCCCGCGCTCCGCCACCGGCCGCCACGACGGCGTTGACCAGCGCGAGGCTGTGGGGCACAGCTGAACTCAGGACCGCGGCCGTGATATAGGGATCGGCGTGCCGTGCTACCGCCAACCGACCCAAAGCGTCGCCGGCCCGGGCATCCTTCCACTCGCCCAGAGTACAGGCGAGTTGCAGCAACACCTTCGGATTAGGGTCGTCCACCAGCCGGGCCGCGGCGGCGATGATGGAGGGTGTGACGCGGGTTTCCGCGAGGCGCAGCGCGTGCAACCGCACCCCGGGATGGGGATCGGCAAGCGCGCGTTCCACCAAGTCGGCCGACAGCCGGCCCAGGCCATCCAGAGTGCACAACGCGTGCAGTCGTCCCAGCGCGGTGGCCGAGTCGCGGGCCAACGATTCCAGCAGAGGCCCGGCGGCCGGATCGTTTCGCCAAAGCAACAGCATCTGCGCCTTGTCCCGCTGCCAGCCATTGGGCGACGCCAGTGTGGCCACCAGCTCGCTCGACGGCAATGCGCCCAAGGCCGGCCCGGGCCGCGGCGGACGCGAGCGTTCGAACACGCGATAAATGCGGCCCCGCTCTTCGCCGAGTCGGTAGTGCGGCAGCAGCTCGGCACGGCCCTCTGCCGGCAGCCATTCCGGGTGCTCGATCATGTAGCGATACATGTCCACCACCCAGAGCGCGCCGTCCGGGCCCGTCCGCGTCATGACCGGCCGACACCAGCGATCCTCGCTCGCAAAAAAGTCGTGACCCGTCTCCTCGCCCGCGCGATGCGAATCGAACGTCACCCCATCGTCCGTCACCAATTGATGCTGCACGAGATTGTGAAACGGCTCGCACGTGAACGCGTGCCGGACGCCTTCCGCATTCCCCGGGCCAAACAACAGTTCGTCCTGATAAATCATGCCGGAGCAGGCCGAGGTGAAGTGCCCGGCTTGATCAAAGCTGTGAAAGCGTTTTTCCCGCGGGCTGACGGGATAAACCGGTGGGTTCATCGGGCGAACCACCTGATGGACCGGATCAGGCGCCGGAAGGTGCGGATTGCGCCGCACGTAATGGTCGGCCAGCACGTAATGCCACAACGGCCACGAATTCTGCACCCCGAACCAATTTCCCCAATCGTCCCGATTCCGCCCAAACTGGCTCGGGCCGCTTTGCGGATCCAGCTCCCCGCCATCCGGCCGGATTCGAAAGTCCCGGCTGCCGACGGCATACTCGCGGCCGTTCAGATGTGACTTTAAGCCCGTGCCCGGCCCATACCCACGCCACGCCGCGCCGCTCGCACAGTAAACCCAGTTGTCCAAACCCCACCGCAGCCCGTTCACCCGCAGTTGCTGGTTGCCTTCGAAAAAGCCGCTATACAGCACCTTCCGAACATCGGCCCGGCCATCGCCATTCGTGTCTTGCAGAAACAGAATCTCCGGCGCGGCCGTCACCAAGACGCCGCCGCGCCAGGTCAGAATTCCCGTCGGAAAGCTCAGCCCCTCCGCAAACAACGTCGACCGGTCGTAACGCCCGTCATGATTCGTGTCCTCCAGGAACCGCACACACCCACCAGGCTTGCCCCGTCCGTCGAGCCCGAGCGGATAATCCACCATCTCCACCACCCATAAACGTCCCTGCTCGTCCCAATCGATCGCGACCGGCGACTCGAGCAACGGTTCCGCCGCGACCAGCTCCGCCTGAAAGCCCGCCCGAACGTGGAGCCGGGCCACGGAATCCTCCGGCGCAACCGGCCCGGAGACCGGCCCGGCCACCGCCCCCAACGAATTAGTTCCCGCCGCGGCGCGAATCGCTCCGCCCGCCGGACGATCGAGCGCCGGCACCTCGTCCGCCCGCAGCGCCCGCCCGAACACAATGATGTCACTCATCCGACCATTGAGATTGGCAAAGTTGTCGCTGCGTCCGCCGAAAAACAGCTGCGCCACGCTCGGAGGATGCCCAGGCTCAATCTCCCCCTGCAGGTCCGGATCGCGTTGACCGTCGAGATAAACGACGGCCCGCGGCCCCTCGCGCACCAACACCACGTGATGCCAAGTGCCGGGCGGAATCTCCGTGCGCCCGGCGAGCAGTTGATCGCGTTCATTGCCGTTAAACAAAATTAATCGCCCGGCATGGCGGTGCGTGCCTCCGATGCCCAGATGATCGCCCGGGGCACCGCTCGCCCCATCTTCGCCCCGTGAAAACAAATACGCCGTCACCGGCCGACTTCCATTGGGCATTTCGTTCCTGAACCAGAAGGCCACGGTATAGTTGGAACCAAGCGCAGGCACCGTCGCGCGCAGGCGCCCGCCCGCAAAAGTCCCGGCCGCCGCCTCCGGTCCGGGCAACGTCACGCCGTCCTCCGCGGACACGCGCACTCCACCCGCCGCCTCCGGAAAAGCGGACCCGAGACCCGGCGGGGTGAGCCATCGGGCCATCGGCCTGAGGGCCGCCATCGAGGAGGCAACGGGCCAAAGCCCTGCGCCGCCCGGGCCGGAGCTCACGGGCGCGGCCGGCCGCGTCAACCCGGCGGTGCGAAAATGTTCTGCGGCCTCGTCACCGCCCAGCGCGCGCGCATAAACCGCGATTTCGTCCAGCTTGCCCTCAAAGCCGGCCACGCGATCGCTCCGACCTCCAAAAAAGATCTGCTCCGCGGCGGAGCGCGACTGGGCGTCCGCATCGATCTCGCCGGCAATTTCCGGCTCCGGATCGCCATCAAGCCAGACTGCCACGCGCCGACCATCACGAGCCAGGACCACATGATGCCACGTTTTCACCGCCAGCTCAGTGTGCCCCACGAGGGCCGTGCTGGTGTCGCTGCCGCCATTGGAAAAAACCAGACGGCCAGGCCCGACACGAGCGCCGCCGATCGCCAGGTGCTCGCCCGGGGCGCCATAGACGCCGTCCTCGCCGCGCGAAAACAGGTAGCCGGTAACGTCGCGCGCGGTGACAGGCAGGCCATTCCAAAACCAAAACTCCACCGAGTATGCCGGACCCAGCCCGCGGGCGGTGGTCTTCAAGCGGCCGCCGGCAAAGTGATATGCACGGTTCACCTCATTCGACCCAGAGAACGCCGGCGAGACCGGACCCTCGAGATAAAAAACCACGCCCGGCTCGCACGTGACCGCGCGGTCCCGACCACGGCCCGCCGGCAGGCTCCGGCCGTCGAACTCGTTCATCCGCCAATAGGCCGCGGGTTTCGAACTACGAATCGCCGCGGCATAAGGCCCGTCAGAATCTGCCAGCGGCCGGCGCGGTTGCCCGGAGACTTCCTCCAGCATCCCGAGCAGCCTATCGACAATCTTATTCTCGGCATCGACTTCCAGGCAGGCCGTGCGGCAAGCCCACGTGTTGTAGCTGCCCAGCACATGATGTTCAGGCGGCGGGATGTAGCCATCCTCGCCGTTCGCGAGCTCAATCAAGAATGTGGATGGCAGCGGACTTTGCGTTTTGACCTTTAAACCGGAGATGGCGAACACCTCGGCCGAAACCATCGCCAGGCCAAGATCGCCCACCCGCAACGCCTGCAGCTTGACCGGCCGCACCGGGTGTTCGTGCAGCCAGATCTGCTCGCGTGCGTAAATCTCGGGCTGCGTCTTCGGCGCGCGGCCCCGGAAGGCTTCAACCACGCCCCGCGCCCAGGCAAGGCGCTCGGCGCTCGGCTGCCGGGTCGGCAGTGGCAGATCCCGATCCTGCATCACCAGCGGCGCCCAGTCGCGCCACTCGATCCGCTGATAGGCCTCCTGCGCCAACCCCGCCAGCGCCGCGGCATAGGCGTCGGTCGTCACGTTGGTTTGCGCCCGCCCGTAGTCCATCCATTGCTGATCGCCGCTCGTGCCCTGGGACATGATGCCCACAAACGGCCTGGTCATGGCGTTCGCCGCCGCGCCGCCTTGACCGACGAGCCGCTCGGCCAATCGGTCCGCGAATCGGCCATAGTAATCCGCCGATACCGGTTGCACCCCCCCGTGATAATGCATCGAGTAGTTCGCCAGAACCGCGACCGGCCGGCCGTCCAGCGCCTGCACCGCCAGCAGCGAAAGATCCGGATCGGAGGGGCCAGACGGTGCAATGACCGCGGGATTTTCGTAGCCCGGGTGCATGTTCGCGCGGACCAAGCGAACACCGAACGGGTCCGCCTCCACCCGATCCGGCCGCCGAATCCAAACGCGGGTGTGGGTGTATTCCGGAGCCGGCACTTTCGCCCAGCCCACCCGGGCCGGCGCCAGATTGCTCACCGCCTGACGAAAGCCGTCGACCAACCGCGGCAGCAAATACGCCGGGTAAACCGGATCCTCATCCGCGCCATGGGCCGCCATCAGCGACGGCGCCGAGTGACTGTGCGTGGCCGAGATCATCACCCGCTCCGGCAGCAATCCCGTCGCTTTCTGAATCTCGACCTTGGCCCGGTCGGCGAACTCGCGCGGAATCAGGCAGCTGTCCAGCACGCATAAACCCACCCGCGTCTCGCCATCATCCAGCACGAGGCAGCGCGCGTGCAGCCGGTCGCTGGCCTGATTGGCCAGCACGGCAAAAAACCCGCCGTTGATGATCACGGGAAAATTGGTCGGCGTCACGTCGACGGCGTGAGCGCCCGCGCGGAAGACTTTTCCGGGTTCCGCGGCGACCAGCGACACCGGTGAGATCAGTGCGCTACCGCTCAGCGCTCCGCTGCAAAGGAACCAGCCCAGGAACCGCACCCGCCGAAGCCAAGGGGAATTGGAGGTCATAGTCGTCGTGGTTGACGCCCATTGGTATGCCGCGGAACGCGGAATGTCGATGGAGGACAACCGCCCTGCTTCCGAAAAGCACGGCCCCCGCGTCGGCGGGCGACGAGTCGCCCGGAAAAAGGCGGTGACAAGTCACCGCACTCCCGAGCACATGGCCGCCTCTTCAGCGCGGAATAACCGGCAGCAGCAGGTGTGACGGGTGCTGCCGATCGTGAAGGATCGTCTGCCGGCCCGGCAGCAGTTTTTCGTCCGTGCCGAACGGAAGCCCGCTGTTGGGATTGCGATCGAAGCGCGGGAAGTTGCTGCTCGAAACCTCGAGCCGGACCTGATGCCCGCGCTTGAAAAGATTGCTGGTGACCCAGAGGTCAATGTCGAAGCGCTCCGGACGCCCCGGCTGCAGGAGCTCCGACTGGCGGGCGCCGGCCCGATGGCGCGCCCGCACGATCCCTTCGCACAGGTTGTAGGCTTTGCCATCGGGGTGAACATCGACCAGCTTGCCCGTGAAATCCGTGTCCGGCGCGGACGAAGCCGCCCACAGGACTAGCCGGATCGGGCCCGTGACTTCCACGTCAGTGTCGAGAACGGCCGTCGAGTAGACCAACACGTCGCGCCGCAGCTCGACCTCCGACTGGTCGATTGGCCCGGCGGCCGCGCCCACGATGTTGTTGCCGCCCACCGTCGGCACCGGGTCGTTGCCGTCGTAGTTAAAGTGATCCGGCAAACTCTCGGAGGCCGCGCCGAGCACCAGGCGGCCGTCGCCATTGCGCGTATTTGCCCCGCCGCCGCTGTGCAGGAAATAGCGGGTGAACTTCGTTCGTTGCAGGGGCCACTCGTTCTCGCCCCGCCATTGGTTTTCGCCCATGACGAACAAATAATACGGCGGCCAGTTTTGCACTCCCGTGTCTCGACCCTTCAGCCAGTATTCATACCAGTCCCACTGGCGGGAGTAGACCTTCAGCTCCGCGGCGGGGCCGAAGTCGAGCGACCCTGTTTTGCGAACGGCCACGCCATGTCCCCACGGCCCCATGATCACAAACTGCTGCCGGCGCGCCTTGCGGCTGCGCGATTGGGCCCGCACCCCGGCCGTCAGCTCCAGCGTCGTCTTGGAAAAAATGTCATACCACCCGCCGACATTGAGCGTGGGCACCGTCACGTCGCGGTAACGTCGGTCGATCCCGCGGGCCTTCCAATAGGAGTCGGGTGAAGAATGCCGCACCCATTCGTTCAAATATTCGATCTGCGGAGTGAACTGGTCGCCGAACGTCGCCAACGGCAGGTGCTGATAGGCCTGATGTTGCTTGTTGGATTCGAGGAAGACCCCGCCAACCGCCTCGCCCCAGCCCATGAGCAGGCCGAGCATCAGGGCGCCACCTTGATAGGCCACGTCGTCGTACGTGTTCCCGAACGGCACCATCGGCACCATCGCCTTCAGATACCGGCTGCCCTTGGGCGCCGAGGCCCACTGCGTCCACCCGACATAGGAACCGCCGGAAGTGCCGATGCGTCGGTTCGACCAGGGCTGCCGGCCAATCCACTCCTGGGTGTCAAAGCCGTCGGCCGCCTCGTGCAGAAACGGTTCCCAAACGCCCGCTGACTTGCCGCGCCCGCGACAATCCTGCACCACGACCACGTAGCCTTTCGCGGCAAAATTCGTGGCTCCGGACCAATTCGCATCCTGCTTGCCGTAGGGTGTGCGGTAGAGAATGGTCGGCCAGACGCCTTCGCCTCCCGGTCGGAAAATATTCGCCGCCAGGCTGACGCCGTCGCGCATCGGAATCGGCACGTCGGCTTCGTAGTGGTACGGGAGCGGGCCGGCGGCGCGCGCTCCAGCCATAGCCATCGCCCAGGCGACAACCAAACCGGACAAAACCCGGCGGCTGCCGGGTGCCAAATTCATAATCATGTCGGGCGGCGTTGCGGGCTGCGCCCGCATGATGGCCGCGCCCTTGGTACGCGGGACGGGATGAAAAGTCGATGGGCAAGGCGGCCTGAAAGCGTCGTTTGCGTGTAACTCCCGCCGGTTCCGGATTGTCCCTCCATGGAGAAGCCCTTCCTTCGGTTGGCCGCCGCCGGCCAATCCGATCCGGGCATTCTCGTACCCTGATGCAATCCAATCCGGCCCCTCCCCAGCCCCTCGACCACCCGCAGCCCGCCTAACTAATCCTGACCATGACTTCCCGCCATCGTTGGCCTCGTCTCCTCTGGCTTTTTGTCGTCAGCCTCGCCGCCACTCTGGCCGAGCCCGGCCGCGCCCAACCCGCGAACAACGACTTCGCCTCCGCCTGGACGTTGTCGGGGGCGTTGGTCTCCACCAACGGCAACAGTGACAACGCCACCCGGGAAACCGGCGAACCCGCCCACGCCGGCAACGCCGGCGCACGATCGGTTTGGTTCAGGTGGACGGCGCCCCGGGACGCCCAGATGCGCGTCAACACCGCCGGCAGCGCCATCAACACGCTGCTCGCAGTCTACACGGGCAGCGCCGTCAACGCGCTGACCCCAATCGCCTCCAATGACAACGCGGCCGGCCTCGGCAACGCGAGCCAGGTCGAGTTCCTCGCCTCGTCCGGGGTCACCTATCGAATCGCCGTCGACGTGTTCAATCAGTTTCCGCAATTCCCGCAGTTCCAACCCGCAGGCGGCCCCTACAACCTCAACCTGCAGGCGCTGGCCTCCATCAAGATCAGCGCCCCCTCCAACAACACGGTCATCTACTACCCGGCACCGTTCGAGATCACCGTCGACGCCGAGGTCGGAAACCCGCCCGTCAATCGGGTGGAACTCCTCCGCGGCAACACCCTGATCGGCACCGACACCACCCTCCCCTACAGCTTCAGCATCACCAACGCGCCCCGCGGAACCAACCTCTTCACCGCCGTCGCCGTCGATGCCGGCGGCATCCGCTGGACGTCAACCGTCACCCGCGTCGCCGTGCTCGACCGCGGCGTCACCATCGTCTCCCCGCTCGACGGCGCCATGTTCCAGCTCACCAACCCCATCTCCGTCTCCGCGGTGGGCTCCCTGCCCGGCGCCACCATCACCAACCTCGAGTTCTTTGCCGACGAACGGAAGATTGGCCAGGACGCCACCCCGCCGTTCGTCGTCAGTTGGACCAACCTGCCAGGCGGCATCCACCGTCTCCTCGCCATCGGCCGGGACACGGCCGGTCTGCTCTCCACGTCCGCGCCCGTCACCGTTTCCCTCCCCCAATTCCCGGTGCCGATCCAATCGGAATGGAGGTATCTGGACAATGGCTCCGATCAGGGAACCAATTGGACGTCCGGCGGCTTTGACGACAGCGCCTGGTCCCGCGGCCGCGGCGAGTTCGGATACGGCGATGGCGACGAAGGCACGGTCGTGGGATTCGGCGGCAATCCCAGCCAGAAGACGATCACCACCTATTTCCGCCATTCGTTCACGGTGCTCAATCCCGCCCGGTACACAAACCTGTCCGTCCAGCTCAAACGCGACGACGGCGCGATCGTCTACCTGAACGGAGTCGAGGTCCAGCGCGCCAACATGCCATTCGGGCCGGTGGATTACCTCACTCCCGCCACGACGGCGGTCGATGATGGGACCGGCATTTACTTTGCCAACGTGCCGCCCGCCCGCCTGCTGCCCGGCGTCAACATCCTGGCCGTCGAAGTGCACCAGGACTCCCCGACCGGAGACGACCTGTCGTTTGATCTTCAGCTGCAGGGCGTCTTTTTTGCCACCAACGTGCCGCCCACGATCGCGGTGACCAGCCCGACGCCGCGGCAGTCGTTCCTCGCGCCTCCCAGCATCACCCTCGCGGCCAGCGCCACGGATCCCGACGGGACCATCGCCCGCGTTCAGTTCCTTGCGAATGGCGTGTCTCTCGGCGACGTCCGAAGCCCCTCCAGCCCGGGGTCGTGGTCTCTGGTCTGGAACTCCCCCGCGCCCGGGCGTTACGTGCTGCGCACCGTGGCCACGGATGACACCGAGACGCCAGCCAGCTCGGGCGAGACCGAGTTTTTCGTGTTCGATGCAGCCGGCACCCCCTTTGCCGGAATTACGTCGCCGCCCGACGGGCTGGTCGTGGAAGGGCCCCTCATCCTTCCCGTGACGATCGATGCCGCGGCCGCGAACGGCGTCGCCAACGTGCAGCTCTACGCAAAGCCAGCCCCGGACGCGCCCTATACACTGCTCGGCTCCGACCCGTCCACCCCTTACGAAATCGCGTGGAACGCGCCGTTCGGGACCAACCTGCTCACCGCGGTGACCACGGATTTGACCGGGCGCCGAGGAACATCGGCCCCGGTTTCCGTTGTCATCACCATCCCGCCGACCAACACCGTGGCCCCGACCATCGGTGTCATCAATCCCGCCACCAACGGAACCCTGACCCGGCTGATCGCCGTTCGCGTCACGTTCAGCGAGCGGGTCACCGGCGTGGATGCCTCCGACCTTCTCCTCAATGGCATTCCTGCCACCGCCCTCTCGGTCCTCCCCGGCGCGGGCACCGCGCCCGAAACCTATGTCTTCACGGTCGCTCCGTCCGCCAGCGAAGGCGCGTTCACCGTCAGCTGGGATCCCGCCCACGGCATTACGGACTTCGGATACCCGGCCGCACTGCCGTTCGATCACACGGCGCCGGGCGCCACCTGGACTTACACCTTGGTGGATCGGCTCGCCCCCACCATTCTCAGCCGGCAGCCGCCGGCCGGGGCCGTGTTGACCAACCTCTCCCAAGTCACAGTCGTGTTCAGCGAGCCGATGCTCGGGGTGGACGCCGCCGATTTCCTCGTCAACGGCGTGCCCGCATTTGGCGTCCAGGGCAGCGGCGAAGGCACCGCCCCCAGCACGTTCACGTTCAGCTTCTCCCAGCCGCGCTCGGGCCCGGTCGCCATCACCTGGGCCACGGGCAGCGACATCCGGGATCTCGCGGCCGCGCCCAACTTTTTCAACACCACGTCCGCCGAGGCGGTCTGGACCTACACCCTCGACGCCCGAACGGTCCTGGCGCAATCCAACGCGACGTGGCGCTATGTCAAAGGCACGGCCGAAGCCTCGGTCCCCGCCGCGGCCTGGCGGGCCGCTGACTTCGACGACTCGAGCTGGGTGGCGGGGCCGGCACCCTTTTATTTCGGCGACCCCTATGGCTCGGCCAGCGCCCCGGGCACGCTCTTGAGCGACATGGCCGGCAATTACAACACGGTCTATCTGCGCCGGATGTTCACGATTCAAAATGTCGGCGTTTTCACCAACCTGTTCCTCAGCGCCCAAAGCGACGACGGTTTCGTGGCCTGGATCAACGGAGTGGAGGTCGCCCGGTCGCCCAACGCGCCCGCCGGCGAGATTCCCTACAACGGCGCCGCCACGTCGAGCGCCGACGAACCAGCCGGCAACGGCGCCGGCTACATCAATTACTCGCTGGCCAACCCCCAAGCCTACCTCGTCGAAGGCCCGAATGTCCTCGCGGTGCACGCGCTCAACCAAAGTCTCACCAGCAGCGACTTCGGCTTCAACGCCCAGCTGTACTCCCTCCTGCTCGACCCCACGACCATCGCCCCCTACCTCACCGGCGTCAGCCCGGGAGCCGGCACGCTGTTCGTCCTCACCAATCTCACCGTCCGCTTCTCCGAACGGGTGACCGGGGTCAACGCCACCGACCTCCTCGTGAACGGCCAACCCGCCTCGACCCTCAGCACCACCGATGGCCTGGCCTACATCTTCACCTTCTCGCAGCCGCCCTATGGCGAGGTCACAACGTCCTGGGCCGTCGGCCATGGCATCGCCGATTCCGACAATCCGCCGAAGCCGTTCGACGGCGCCGCCGCCGTCGCCTCGTTCCACTACACCCTGCTCAACCCGCGCACGCCAACCATCGTGAGCCAATCCCCGGCGGCCGGCGCCACCGTCGACAATTTCACGCGGCTGACGATCAACTTCAGCGAGGCCGTCACCGGCATCGACGCCGCCGACCTGCTCGTCAACGGCCAGGCCGCCACGTCGGTGCAATCAATCTCGGCCTCCACCTATGAGTTCGGGTTCCCCCGGCCCGATTACGGCCCGGTGACCATCAGCTGGCGCACCAATCACGGGATCGTCGACTTCGATGTGCCGCCGGTGCCGTTCGAACCCGGCCGACAGGGCAGCACCTGGAGTTACACGCACACCGACCAGACCGCGCCCCGCATCGTTGCCGCCAACCCGCCCGCCGGCGCCCAGGTCACCAATCTGACCCAGGTCACGGTGACCTTCAGCGAGCCCGTCACCGGGGTGAACGCAAGCGATCTCCGGATCAACGGTCTACCCGCCGCCAGCCTGCAGAGCCTCGACGCGGTCAACTACCGGTTCACCTTCCCACAGCCGAACGCCACGCTGGTCGAGATCACGTGGGTCCCGACCCACGGCATTCGCGATCTCGCCGCCACTCCCAATCCGTTCGACGGAACCGGCCCCGGTTCGACCTGGACCTACGCAACGCCGGATACGGTGGCGCCGGCCGTCGCCGTCACCGACCCCCCGCCGTTCGTCACCGTCCGTTCGCTCACGAGCATCCGCATCACGTTTACTGAGGCGGTGACGGGCGTGGACACCAATGATCTGCTCCTCAACGAACGCCGGCCCCTCTCCGTCAACGGCTCGGGCGCCGGCCCATACACCTTCAGCTTCCTGCCGCCTACGAATGGCGTGGCCCGGGTGCGGTGGGCGTCAGGCCACGGAATACGGGATCTGGGAGCTCCGGCTCCCAACCCGTTCAACGGCGGCGAATGGACTTACAACATCGATCCGGCGGCCAGCTTTGCCGGCAAGGTGTTGATCAATGAAATCATGTTCAATCCGTTAGGCGGCCGGCCCGCCGACGAGTGGATCGAGCTGCGCAACGTCAGCACCACCGCCATCGACCTCGCGGGGTGGCGCCTCTCCCGCGGCGTGCAGTTCACGTTCCCGAATGTTTCCCTCGCGCCCAATGGCTATTTGGTGGTGGCGGCGGACCCGGCCGCATTCCAAAGCCGGTTCCCTAACATCCCCGCTCTGGGCGGCTGGTCCGGCCGGCTCGCCAACAGCGAGGAGACCCTCGAGTTGGCAACCGCTCTCGGCGAACTGGTGGATCAGGTCCATTACGCCACCCAGGGCGACTGGGCCCGGCGCGAACGCGGTCACGGCGCCGTACTGGTGGAGAGCCTCATCCGCGCCGGCGGCACGGCGACGGGCCGGGTCTTTGATCATCGCTACACCAGCCAGGACGTCATCCTCATCGAGGGCGCCGACCAGCCCGAATACAACGGCGTGTTCCGCATCACGTCGGCCGGGCTGTCCACCTTCTCCTTCGATGTGCCCGCCACTGCACCCGCCATCGCCACCGGCCGAATCATCGTCCGTCAAATCGTCGACAACGGCGCCTCGGGCTGGTCGTGGTTCTCGGGGGCCGACGGTTTTGGCAGTTCCCTCGAACTGATCCATCCCGCGCTGGGCAACGATTCCGGCCAGAATTGGGCGCCCAGCGCGAGCGCCGGCGGCACTCCGGGCGCCCCCAATTCCAAAGCCCAGGCCAATGTCGCCCCCCTCATCCTCGACGTGACCCACTCGCCCGCCGTGCCGCGCTCGACCGACCCGGTCACGATCACCGCCCGCCTGCTCGATGATCCCTCTGGCAGCGTGACCGGCGCCCGGCTCTTCTGGCGTCCCAACGTCACCGCGAATCCGCCCGCCTTCGCCAGCACCAACCTGTTCGATGACGGCGCCCATGGCGACGGCGCCGCCCGGGACGGGCTTTACGGCGTAATCCTGCCGCCCGCCGCGCGCGGCACCGTCGTCGAGTTCTACCTCGAAGCCACCGACAACGCCGGCCTCACCCGCACCTGGCCCGCCCCCACCTGGGAGACCAACCAGACGTTCGCGCAGCTGGCCAACGCCCTTTATCAGGTCGACGACGAGGTCATCTCCGATTTCATGCCGGCCTTGCGCGTCGTGCTGACCAGCGCGGAGAACACGAGCTTTCCGTGGGCCAACCGCGATTCCGACGCCGAGGTCAACGCCACGCTCATCGCCACCGATGGCGGCGGCACCCGCATTCGATATCTGTGCGGTGTCCGCATCCGGGGCGCCGGCTCGCGCTCGCAGACCGTGCCCAACAATCGCCTGAATGTTCCCAATGACAACCCGTGGAATGGCAGGACGGCCCTCAACCTGAACAGCCAGTACATCCACTCCCAACTGATGGGCGCCGCCGTGTCGCAGCGCGCCGGTCTACCCGCCGCGCAAGCCCGCCTCATCCAGTATCGCCGCAACAGCGTCAACCCGGCCCGGCTCGATCCTCCCGGCGGTGGCGGCGGGGGCTTCGGCGGCCGCGGCGACGGCTATGGTGCATTCATCGTGGTCGAGCCGGTCGACGGCGACCTCGCCGCCCGGCTCTTCCCGAACGACGGCGACGGCAATGTCTATCGCGCGTCGATCGGCCAGCACTCCGCGCAGCTGAACTACCGCGGGAACGTCCCCGACGCCTACCTCAACGACGGCTATTTCAAGACGTCCAACGGCACCGAGAACGACTGGACCGATCTGGCTGCCCTGACGTTTGCCTTTTCCCAAAGCGACGTCCCGCTCGGCGACTACGTGCAGATGATGAGCACCAACGTCAACGTTCAGCTGTGGATGCGCTACTTCGCCATCGGCACGCTCGTCAACTTCGGCGAGACCTCCATGTTCAACGGGCGCGGCGACGACTACGCGCTTTATCGCGGCATCGACGATCCGCGCTTCGTCGCCATCGGCCATGATTTCGACACGATCTTCGGCCAGGGCGACACCACCGGCTCCTTCACCACCACGACCAACAACCTGGGCACGCCCACCATCTTCATGATGTTAAACCCGCCGAACAGCGGCGGCTTCAACGCGCCCAACATGCCGCTCCTGCGCCGGTTCCTCACCAACGGCGCCTTCGCCCCCATCTTGTTCGAGGAAATCAAACGGCTGTCGGAGACGGTCTTTCACCCGGACCAGATGGGCCCGCTCATGGACAGGATGCTCACCTGGCCCAATGGTCCCAGCACGATCACGATCGAGGCGATGAAGACGTTCTCCGCCAACCGCCGGAGCATCCTGCTGTCTCTCATCCCGACCACCCTCACGATCAGCAATGGTCTCACGATTTCCGGCGGACTCCCTTTCACCACCACCGCCAACGTCCCGCTCTTCGGCACGTTCGACGCCATTCGCACCCGCAAGGTCCTCGTCAACGGCTCGCCCGCCGGACTGTCGCCATGGGAAGGTCGTTGGACCAACACCTCCACGCTCCGTCCCGGGGTCAATCGCGTCCTGGTCCAAACGCTCGGCTCCAATGACGTCGAGTTCGCCCGCGCCACCACAGATATCTGGTACGATGACGGTGCCACCGAGAATGTCTCCGGCACACTGGCCCTCGACGCGGTCTGGGCCCCGGCCACGGGTCCCTACCAGGTCACCGGCTCAGTGACGGTCGGATCCGGGGTCACGCTAACCATCCTGCCCGGCACTGCCGTTTATCTCGGCGCCGGCGCCAGTCTGACCGTGGCGAACGGCGGGCGCATCCTGGCCGAAGGCACCGAGACGGCGCGCATCCGCTTCAGCGCCGCCCCCGGCGCCGGCAACTGGGGCGGGTTGACCATCAATGGCGCGGCCGGTTCGCCCGAAACCCGCATCGCCTACGCCGACTTCGACGGCTACAACAACACGGCCATCGACGTGAATGCCGGCACGTTGTTCCTCAGTCACTGTCGCTTCGGCAACCCCGCCCGACGCCACCTCGATCTCGATGGCGCCTCGTTCGTGATCGAGGATTGCCACTTCCCGTCGTCCACGGCCGCGTTCGAGCCCATCCACGGCACCGGCGGCATCCGGGCCGACGGCCGCGGCATCTTCCGACGAAACTTCGTCGGGCGACCCACCGGCTACAACGACGCCATCGACTTTACCGGCGGCAACCGGCCCGGCCCAATCCTCCAGGTGCTGCACAACGTCTTCCTCGGCAGCGACGACGATCTGCTCGATCTCGACAGCACCGACGCCTGGGTGGAAGGCAACATCTTCCTGCACACCCACCGCAACGGATCGCCGGATAGCTCGAGCGCCGTCAGCGGCGGCGCCGACAACGCTGACACGTCGCAAATCACCATCATCGGCAACCTGTTCTTTGACGTCGATCAGGCCGCCAACGCGAAGCAGGGCAATTTCTACACGATGCTCAACAACACGATCGTTCGCCAAACCCACGAAGGCAGCCAGGATGCCGAGACGGGCGTGATCATATTGGCCGATGAAAATCAGGGCGGCGGCGGGCTCACTGCGCCCGGCCTCGGCTTTTACCTCGAAGGCAACCTCATCGAAGGCGCCGAAAACCTCGTCCGAAATATCTCCACCGCCCAGGTCACCTACACGAACAACCTCATCCACAATCTGACCGGCCCGTTCTGGACGGGTCCGGGCGGAGGCAACCGATCCGACGATCCCCAGCTGACATTCATCCCGTCGCTGGCCGAAACCACCAACTACAACTCGTGGGCCGCCGCCCAGGTCCTTTGGGATTATTTCCGTCCACGACCGGGTTCCCCCGCGTCCGGCGCCGGCCCCAATGGTCGCGACCTCGGCGCCGTCCAGCCGCCCGGGCCGATTCATGAATCCGCACCGGTTACTCAACCGCCATTCGCCTACGGGCTCTCCATCTCCGGCGAACCCCCGTCCGTCACGCCGCTCAACCGCGCCACCCTCCGCGTCGACCCAGTTCGCACCGGCTTCGGCATCCCCACCAACGGATTCCCCCGCGGCTCCGGTTACACGCAGTATCGCTGGCGCCTCGACGGCGGAGCCTGGAGCGCCGAAACGCCCACCACCGCCCCCATTCAGCTGTCCAGCCTCGGCTCCGGTCCGCACTTCGTCGAGGTCATCGGCCAAAACGACGCGGGCTTCTACCAGGACGATCCCGTGTTCGGCGAAGAAGCGCTCGTGACCTTCTCCCGGACTTGGACGGTGGATCCCACCTCGTCGGCGCTGCGCCTCAGCGAGGTTCTCGCCAGCAACGGCGGAGCTCTCAACCACGCCGGCACCACCCCCGACGCCATCGAACTCTACAACGCCAGCGACGACGCGCTGACCTTGACCGGCCTCCGGCTGACGGATGATCCGGCGAACCCGGACCAGTTCATTTTCCCCGCGGGCGCCACCATTCCAGCCCGGGGCTACCTCACGGTTTACGCGAACAACCCCGACGGCACTCCCGGCCACCATGTCGGCTTCAATCTTAATCAAAACGGAGATTCGGTTTACCTGTTCGCTGCCGCCGCGCAAGGCGGACGCCTGCTCGATTCCGTCACGTTCGGTCTGCAGCTGACGGATTATTCCATCGGCCGAATGGCCGACGGAACCTGGACGCTGACCCAACCCACCTTCGGATCCGCCAACCGCGCGGCTGCGCTGGGTGAACCGCGCCGCCTCCGCATCAATGAGTGGCTGGCCATCGCCGAGACGCCCTTCGAAGCCGACTTCATCGAGCTCTACAATCCGGACCCCCGGCCCGTCGCCCTCGAGGGCCTTTACCTCACCGACCACATTCTCGGCTGGCCGGATCGCCACTCGATCGCCGCGCTCAGCTACATCAACGGCGCCGGGTTTGCGCAGTTCATCGCCGACGCCCGGCCGGCCGCAGGCCCGAATCACCTCAACTTCAACCTGAGCGGCGAACAGGGCGCCATCGCACTCAACGCCCCCGACCGTTCCCTGATCGACAGCGTCATCTACCTGGGCCAGCGACCGAATGTCTCCGAAGGCCGCAGCCCCAACGGCGGCTCCGCCTTCGGCACGTTCGCCAGCCCCACCCCGGGCGGCCCCAACCCCATCGTCACCGGCCCCGCTCCCTTCGGCGGCGCGCTCGTCCTCAACGAAGTGCTCGCGGCCAACAGCGGCCTGCCCGAAACCGTCGGCACCAACGTGCTCACTCCAGACTGGGTCGAGCTCTACAACGGCACCACCAACGCCATCGACCTCGGCGACCTCAGCCTCAGCGACACCCCGCAATCGCCCCGCAAATTCGTTTTCGCCCAGGGCACGCTCATCGCGCCCGGCGGCTACCGCCGCGTGCTCTGCGCCGACAACCTGCCCGCGTCGCCTGACAACACCGGCTTCGGTCTCAAGGGCACCGGGGGCGGCGTTTACCTGTTCAACCGCCCCGCCGCCGGCGGCAGCCTGGTCGACTCCCTCGTCTACGGAATCCAGACCGCCAACTTCTCCGTCGGCCGCGTGCCGTCCGGCGGCCCCACCTGGACGCTCAACACCCCCACGCCCAGCGCCGCCAACACCGCCGTCCCCGCTTTCGGCGACAACGCCCAGCTCCGCGTGAACGAGTGGATGGCCAATCCCGCCCCCGGCAACGACGACTGGTTCGAGATCTACAACCCCACTCCGCTGCCGATCGCCCTCGGGGGTCTCCACCTGACCGATGACCTCAACAACCGGACGAAACATCGCATCGCCGCGCTCTCGTTCCTCGGCACCGACACCAACGCGTTCCTGCGCATCCACGCCGACGGCAACATCAGCGCCGGCGCCGATCACGTCGCGTTCTCCCTCCGCGCCGACCGCGAGGATGTCGGCGTCGCCACGGCCAACGGCACGCTCATCGACGGCGCGTCCTTCACCAACCAGGTCAGCGATGTTTCCGAAGGCCGCTTCCCGGATGGCGCCCCGACGATCGTCGCTTTCCCCGGCACCGCCTCCCCGGGCGCGGCCAACTGGCGCTCGCTGCCAGACATCGTCATCAACGAGGTCCTTTCCCACACCGATCTCCCGCTCGAAGACGCCATCGAGCTGCGCAATCTTTCCGCTGCCCCCGTCGACGTCGGCGCCTGGTGGCTGAGCGACGACGACAGCGCCCTCACGAAATACCAAATCCCGTCCCCCAATGTCATTGCGCCCGGCGGTTACCTGGTTGTCTACGAGAACGTCCTGACCAACGCCGAGACCGCCGCCGTCCCGTTCGGCCTGAGTTCGCTCGGCGACGAAGTGGTGCTCAGCGCCTCCGCCAACGGCCGCCTGTCCGGCTGGCGCGCCCGGGTGGACTTCGGCGCGTCCGCCAATGGCGTGTCCTTCGGCCGCTACGTGACCAGCGACAGCCGCGCGCAATTTGTCGCGCTTCGCACCACGACCTTCGGCGCCGACGATCCCGGCAGCGTCGTCGAGTTCCGCACCGGCCGCGGCGCTGCCAACGCCACCCCACGCGTCGGCCCCGTCGTCATCAGCGAGATCATGTATCACCCGCCAGACCTCGGAACGAACGACAACACGCGCGACGAATTCGTCGAGCTGCGAAACATCACCACCGCCGCCGTGCCGCTCTTTGATCCCGCGCACCCAACCAACACCTGGCATCTCCGCGGGGCAGTCGAGTTCGATTTCCCGTCGGACGTCAGTCTCGCCGCCGGAGACTCGCTGCTCGTCGTCGGCTTCGATCCGGTCAACAACCCGGCGGCCCGCGACACCTTCCGCGCGAGCTATAACCTCAGCCCGAGTGTCCGCCTCGTCGGACCCTGGACAGGCCGGCTCGCCAACGACACCGACGACATCGAACTGCGCCGGCCGGACCTGCCCGAGCCGGACGGGCGGACGGCCAATTATTTGGTGGAGCGGGTGCGCTTCGCCGATACAGCCCCCTGGCCGCCTCAAGCAGACGGGACCGGCTACTCGCTCCAACGAATCGCCAACGGTGAATTCGGGAACGACCCGGCGAATTGGATCGCCGACGCGCCCACCCCCGGCCCCGCCGCCTCGAATGTCGATTCCGACGGCGATGGCCTTCCGGATTCCTGGGAGACCGTTTACGGCCTGGACCCGCTCAATCCCGGCGATGCTGCGCTCGACACCGACGGCGACGGCCTCTCCAACCTCGAAGAATATCGCCTCGGCACCAACCCGCGGGATCCCGCGAGCGGCCTGCGCCTCACGATCAGCCGCGCGCCTGCAGGCGGCGGCTTGGTCCTCGGTTTTACGGCCGGCGCCAACCTCGGTTACGTGATCGAGTTCACGGACGCGCTGGGCACACCATGGTCGGCCCTGCAAACTTTCGCCGCCGCACCGACCAGCCACGTCGTCCAGCATGCCGTGGCCGCCGTGGCCGCCCGACGATTCTACCGCCTGCGACTGGAATCCGGTCCGCCTCCAGCCACGCTCCGATTCAACTCCATTCAGGTCGCCGGACCGGGCCAGGTGCGGCTCGACTTCACCATCCCTGCCGGACAATCAGGCACGCTCCTGTTCACGCCCAGCCCGGGCGAAGACGCCTGGACAACGCTGACCAACTACCCATCCGCCGCGGAGGTCCGCACGCTGCAATTGTCGACGCCACGACCCGGAACCCGCGGCTTCTATCGTTTGCGCTCTCCCTAAGGTAGGACGGGACCCCGCCGCGAAATGCCAAATGCCAAATGCCAAATGCCAAATGCCAAATGACAAATGACAAATCGATCGGTCATTGGTCATTGGGGTCCTGAACCTGACCTTGAGACTGGAGGCCATCCCAGTGCCGCCAGGTTTTGGAGTGCGGCGGTCCTCCGCCGCTTTCGAACGCCCATCGCTCTCGAAAGCGCCCCGCAGGCGCGGGGCGCACGCCATGACGCTGGCGCGCGGTTCACGATCCCAACTCACGACGTCCCACGTCCATGACCGGTGGCACCGAGCGGTCCCCGCCAAATTGAAGCCCGGCCGTCCCAGTCCAGCGAGGACTGGTCTGGCAACGGATCCCCGGCGGTTCGTGTGACCAATTTTTTTGCCGCCCATCTTTTTGCCAAATTCTCTCCGTCGTCGCTGGAATCTTTGTCCGAGCCCGTGTTTCCCGCACCCGAGCCGGAAGAACCAAAGGCAGAAAGATGCCTGGCAAAAAGATTGCCGTGGAAGTTCCTACGTTTTCGACTGCTCCGCCCTGCCTCGGGGCGATCGATCCAAAACACGGCCATGGCTTGAATTCACGTCCGTCCTTCCCGCAATCGAAGGCTGCCTGAGCTGATTTCCATCTCTTGGGAGTTTCGAATTCATGGCCCGTGAGCAGGTCAGTTGCCCGAGCGCGCTCCGGGCGCAGGCCGCCATCATCGATGGCCGGGGCCGACGAACTTCCTTGTCCCCTCTTGAGTCCGATCGGAGACTCTAAGGCGGTTATGTCCGATGATCACGAACTGCTCCGCGCCTATGTCCGAGGCGGCTCGGAGGAGGCGTTCTCCGAGCTGGCCCGCAGGCACCTTAATCTGGTGTACTCGGCGGCACTTCGTCAGGTTCGCGACACCCACCTGGCGCAGGAGGTTTGCCAGGCAGTGTTCATTATCCTGGCGCGCAAGGCCGGTTCGATCCGCGATGGGACCCGCCTGGTGGCGTGGCTCTTCCAGACCACGCGTTTTGCCGCCGCCCGGGCCGTGCGCGCCGAACAACGACGTCACCGATGGGAAACGGAGGCCGCACAAAAAATGGATCCCATCACCACGCCCCCGGAAGACCAGGCACGGTGGAACGAACTCGCCCCCGTGCTCGATGGCGCCCTCGCTCAGTTGAATGAGACGGACCGTCACGCGGTGCTCCTTCGCTTCTTTCAGCAGTGTGCGCTGAAGGACGTGGCCCGCGAGATGGGCGGGAGCGAGGAAGCCGCCAAGAAGCGCGTCAATCGCGCCGTCGATAAACTCCGGGTGATCCTCCGACGGCGCGGCGTGATGGTGTCCGCCGCCGCACTCGCCTCGATCCTCGGCACAAACGCCGTCCAGGCGGCACCGCCGTCTGTCCTCCAGGTGGTTTGCGCCGCCGGCGCCGCCACAACCGCCAGCGCTTCCCTGTCCGTCGTTCAACTCGTCAAAACCACGCTCCACGCCATGTTTCAAGCCCAACTCAAAAAGGCCGCTGCGCTCGCCGCCATCGGCCTCCTCGCCACCGCCGCGGGAACTCTTCTCGCGCAACAGTTGAAGGAATCGGCGCCCGCCAAATCGCCAGGACGGGCGGCGGCTGGCCCGTTCGACCGCACCACGCCGATTGGCGCGCTGCGCGACTTTGCGGACGCGCTCGCCCAGTCGGATAGCAATCGGGTCGTCCGCGCCATGCATCTCACCACGCCGGCCGCGCGCAAAATCGCGCAGGCCATGGCCGAAGCCGTCGCCGCCGAACGTGAGTTCAACCGCGTCAGCGTGGCCCGCTTCGGGTCGCGCCCAGGCAAACTCGTCAACATCAGCTTCGGCCAGGCGGCCCTGAACGACGAAGAAGTCGTGCGCGACGCGGTGACGTACACCGATGCAGAACATGCCACGGTGAAACTTCCCAGCCGCTCCAATCCCGACAAACCCCATCAGGTGAACCTGGTCCGCGTCGACGGAGTCTGGAAGTTGCCGGATACCAGCGCCCCTGGAATCTCCGACAATCCCGACAAGACCGAGGCGATCTTCCGCAAGCTGGCCAATGCCGTGCCGGTCGTGATCCGGGAGATCGAGTCCGGCCGCTATCAGAGCCACCGCGAGGCCGCCGCAGGGCTGGCGGGAAAAGTGATGGCCGGACAATAAGAAACCAGCTCCTCCGCTCGACCCCGCAGCGAACCGACGACATCACGATTCCGACGTTCGCTGGTAACCCGCCAACCTATGGGAGCGATTCGGTCACCAACCTCCATGTCGGCCAACTTCGCTGCGACGCGCCTCACCGATCAATCGACTCCCTCAAGCGGTGCACACCCTCCGCGGCGCCGCAAGCCAGACCCACGTGCCCCGCGGGCACAGCGCACTCGCGCGGGTTGATGCGAATCAGCGTCCCATCCAAACGATCGACCAACCGCTCCGAGGTCCAACGCACCGTGGGAATCGCGCTTCCGGCGCCGAGTTCAATGACCACGACCCGGGCCCGACATCGTTCAAGCTGGTCCAGCCAATGAGCCCACCGCGCCTCCTGCTCCCGAGTCCGTGTCGCCATCCAGAGGCCATCGCCAAACATGAGAATGTTCGGCCGGGCCACGCCGCCACACCGCCGGCATTGCGGCAGCGGGTCCCGCGCCCGGAACGCCGCTTCGTCCACTTCGACCCGCTCGCCTTCCGCCGGCCAGATGTCTCCGCTGCACCGCGCCGCGCACTGCCAGTGGTGAATCGACCCATGGCATTCCACCACCCGATCCCCATCGAACCCGGCGCGTTGAAAGTGGCCGTCGACATTGGAAGTGAAAACAAAACTGCCCAATCGACATCGTTTGCCCAACTCCAGCAACTGCCCGAACCCTGCGTGCGGCTCGGTCTCGCGATAAAGGTTCAGCCGATGCCCGTAAAAGGCCCAAGCCAGATGGGGATCGCGATGGAACCACTCGGGATTCGCCATTTCTTCGAACGCCAAACCCAGGCGGGCCACCGCCGGATACGCCCGCCAAAACCCGTCACGCCCTCGAAAATCCGGCAGCCCGGAATCCACACCCATGCCCGCGCCAGCCGCAATCACCAGTGCGTCCGCCTCCCGCAGCCAGGTGACCGCGTGTAAGATCAACTCGTCCTGTTCGTTTGGTCCAACGCGCGTCCCGGCTTTGTCTCGGTTCATGTTCGTCCGGCCGGATTGAAGCGCATTGCACCCCGCGACGCGAGAGGATGACCAAGATCTCGGCGGTCATGAAATTGCGTTGCCCCGCCGATCCTTTCCGGTATCTTGGGCGCGTCATAACCCCAAGGATGAGCCCTTCGCGAGAAGGTCTGGCACGGACGTACCGAGCAAAACCTAATCCAGCCAAACACCATGAATCCCGCTCTCCGGTCAAGTTGGCCCGCCCTAGCGCTGGCGATAATGCTGGGGACAAGCGGTGCGCGCCTCGAGATCCGCGCAGAAACGATGACCACCAACGTCATCGATGGCGTGGCCCAGGATGCCGGGGGAACATTTGTTCTCGGCGACACCGGCCCCCTCAACTTCCTGCTCATCACCAATGGCGGAAGTTTGCTCTGCACGACCGGCATCGTCGGCCGCGCTCTCAGCGCCTCGCAAAACTCAGCGCTCATCACCGGCTCGAATAGCGCCTGGCTGAACACCGGCACATTTGTCGTGGGAGCCACCGGCCCACTGAATCAGGTCTACGTTGGCGACGGCGCGCGTCTTCGTGCTGATCAACTGGGAATTCTCGGCCAGGAACCTTGGAGCTACGGAAATCTCCTGACCGTCTCCGACCCCGGCACCGTCCTCGACGTGCCCGCCCTGACCATCGGCCTGGGCGGCGTCGACAATCGCCTCGTTGTGCAAAACGGCGCCCGCGTCGGGCGCGGCATCAGCGGCGATGTCACGATCCACATCGGCGACCGGGTCGGCAGCACCAGCAACGAGATCGATGTGTCCGGCGCCGGCACGACGTGGTTCACCGACGGCATTCGCGTCGGGCGGGAGGGCTCATTCAATCGAATGATTCTGCGCGACGGCGCCCGCCTGACCAATGGTTTCCTCATGATCGGCCGGGAAATCTCCTCGATGGCCAACCTGGCCCGGATCGACGGTCGGGGAACGGTCTGGTCCGTGCGCCAGGGCTCGACGTGGGTTGGCTTCAACGGGTCCAGCAACCTCTTGGTTGTGGCCGGCGGTGCGCGCTTCGAAACGGCCAACCTCACGCTGGCCGCTTCCAATGCGGCGACGCTCAACGCCGCCAGGGTGGACGGACCCGGCACGATTTGTCGCGCCACCGGCACGCTCGGCATCGGCGACGTCGGATCCCACAATTTTTTCGACATCGCCGGCGGGGCCTTTGTCGCGGCGGAAACAACCTACGTGGGCAACGGCGGCGCGGACAATCGCCTGTCCGTGAGCAGCGGCGCGTCCGTGCTCAACACCGGGTCGCTCTGGATCGGGTCGGGTCCAGCAGCCAGTCGGAATACGCTCACGCTCGAAGGCCCTGGCACTGTTTGGACGAACGGAAGTCGAATCACTTTGGGCGGCTCAGGGTCGGAGAACTCCTTAAGCATCACGGGTGGCGCCCGACTGCAACAGCCCGTCCCCGGATCGACCGGCTTCGGAATCGGGGCGCTCGCCGGGAGCCGGGCCAACGAGCTGCACATCGCTGGGGCTGGTTCGGCCGTCCGCGGCCGCTGGGTCCTGAGCGTCGGCAGCTCGGGACCGGAAAACCGGCTGACGATGGAGGACGGCGCGTTTCTGGAAACTTCCTCGGCCAGCATCGGACGCGACTGCATTGCCCACGACAACGTCGCCTGGATCGCCGGCCCGGGCACCGTCTGGTCGAACGCCACGCTGCTCGAGATTGGGTTCTGCTCCACCAACAACCAGCTGCTCATCCGCGATGGCGCGCGGGTCTTCGCCGGCCACGTGCGCAGCAGCGTCCAAGGCGGCGCCTCCAACGCCATCGTCGTCGCCGACTCCGGCTCGCTCCTCAGCGCCAACGCAGACCTGTTCGTCGGCAACTCCGGCCGCCACGCTTCCCTCCACCTGTCCAATGGCGCCCGGATCGCGGGCCGAAATGATCGCGTGGGCTTCAGCGGCTCATCCGCCATCGCCTCGGTCACCGGCCAAGGCACCATCTGGAGCAATGTCGGCCTCACCGTGGGCGACACCGACAGCGCGCTCAATAATCGGGTCGAAGTTTCCGATGGCGCACAAATCCTGTCGGGCGCGGGTTCGGTTGGGGTTAACCCGAAAGCCATCAGCAATGTAGTGGCCGTTTCAGGCCTGGACTCTCGTTGGATCGTCACCAGCAACCTGGTCATCGGCCACAGCGGCTGGGATAATCGCCTGGAAATCCAGGGAGGCGCTCGGGTGACCGACGAAACCGGCATCCTCGGCCTCAACGCCGTCAGCCGCGGCAGCGCCGTCTCCGTCACCGGGCCGGGCTCCGCGTGGCTCCACACCAGCAGCCTGGTGGTCGGCAGCAACGGTCACCACGCCCGCTTAGTCATCTCCGAAGGCGGCCGGGTCTCGACTCCCTCGGCGACCATCGGTGCCGATGGCCTGCTGGCCGGGCTCAGCGCCACCTGCCAGGCCCGCATTGGCTCGAATGAGGTCGTGGTCGCCGACCCTGGTTCCGCTTTGGATGTCAACGGACCATTGGTCCTCGGTGGACGCAGCCTCGGCAACACCTTGACCGTCCGAAATGGTGGTGTCGTCCGCGCGGCCAGCCTTCTGGCCGGCGCCACCAACGCCGTGGAACCCGGCAGCCAATGCGGGCCAATCTACTCCGCCAATCAGATCCTCATCGATCACGGCGAGCTGGTCGTCACCAATGAAACCGCTGATGCCACCCTCGAACTCCGTTTCAGCCAGCTCGAGGTGACCGGCGGCACCGTCACGGCCGACCGGCTCATCGCCACAAATCAGGGGCGCATCTCCATCGTCGGCGGCACGTTCGCGGTTCGCGGCGGCACCGTGTCCGGCCCAACGCCCCTCCCCGTGGGTTTTGCCGTCGGCAACGGCGAGCACGCGGCCACGCTCATCTTGTTAGGCGGAACCCTATCGGCCCAACCCGGCTTCGGTCTCTCTCAACACGCCACCCTGGCCGGAGACGGGGAAATCCAGTCCTTGGTCAAATCGATCGCTGGCCGGATCGCTCCAGGCCGGCCCGGACATCCCGGACGCCTGACCCTGTCGGGCGGCCTTGTGGCGATGGACGGTTTCGACCAGCCGGCCTTTTCCATCGACATCCAGGGCACCGAGCCGGGAATCAGCCATGACCAGGTGGTACTCGACGACGCGGCCTTCGTCGCGCGGCTCGAGGTGCGCCTGACGGGCGGATTCGTTCCCCAGCCCGCGGACACTTTCACTGTGCTGCGCTTCGCAGCCAAAACCCAGGAAAGCTTTCTTTCCAACATCGAAACGAACGGGCGCGTTCTGACCATGGATCGGCTCGGCTCGTTCGCCTGCCGGTTCGTCGCGACCAACGTGGTTCTCTCTGACTATCAGTCCACCGATCTCGACGGCGACGGCCTCGAAGACGCCTGGGCGCTGCGATGGTTTGGCCACAGCCCGCTGACCGCGACGGAGCGAGGCGCGGACGCGGACGGCGACGGCGCCAGCAACGCGGACGAATTCAAGGCCGGCACCGATCCGCGCGATGCGGCCAGCGTGCTCCGAATTCGAGCCTCCTACTACGGTGTTTTCCTGGGAGAATTCGCGCCCGTTCCCGGCCGGACGTATCACCTGTGGGCTTCGGATGACCTCGTGACCTGGCGCGAGCTGCCGGACTCGGAATTCGAATATCTGTCTGGGATGCCTTCCTTCTGGGAGTATCCCCAGGATTCGGTCGGCGGCGCGGTCCGCCGTTCGCGCTTCTTCCGGGTGAGCGTCGAGTGAGCCAGCCCGCCAGCCCAGACACAACACCAAGTCCCGCCTTCGATCCCCATGCCTCCCGGAACTGCACCAGTCCGAACTCCGAAGTCCGAACTCATCCCTGGTCACTCCCCCCGCCGCTGCCTTACTAGGCCAAACCGATTCAGACTTACTCGATGCGACTCGCATGCCCGCAACGGGTTTCGTCAGATCCGGAAATAGGGCAAGCCGTGATAGGCCAAACCGGGTCGCGCAGACCGCCGTTGGGACACCCGGCCCGTAAGCCAATGGTAAGCCAATGGTAAGCCAATGGGGTCAGATCTGTATAGTTGGTAAGCCAATGGGGTCAGATCTGTATAGTTGACATTTTGGAGAGCGGGCGGGAAGGTCGGGGCCTATGGCCAGGCCTTTGAGGATTTGGGTGGCGGGCGGTTGGTATCACGTGACGGCCCGGGGCAACCGGCAGGAGGAGATCTTTCGCACGGACCTCGATCGACGGCGGTTTCTCGGATTGGTCGAGGGATTGGTGGAGCGATTTGGCGTCGAGGTGCACGCGTTCGTGCTGATGGACAATCATTATCACCTGGTGGTGCGCACGCCGGAGCCGAATCTGAGCGAGGCGATGCGCTGGTTGCAGGTGACCTACACCAGCCGGTTCAACTGGGCCCACCGACAGAAAGGGCATCTGTTCCAAGGGCGCTTCAAGGCCATCCTGATCGAGGAACTGGCGGGAGTGGTGAAAGTTGCGCGGTATGTGCACCTCAATCCGGTGCGGGTGGGTCGTCTGGGATTAGGAAAGGCGGCGCAACGACAGGCGCGGGTCGTTGGCGGAGTCGATCCCGGGGTGAAATTGGTTCAGCAACGCCTGATGATGCTGCGGGATTACCCGTGGAGTTCGTGGCGGGTCTACCAGGGGGCGGAGTCCAAGCCGGCATGGCTGGAGACGCGGGTGGTCGAGGCCAGTTGCGGGGGCCACAGCCGGGCGGAGCGGCGGCGGGCGTTGCGAGAGTATACCGAGGCGCCCATCCGGGAAGGGCGACTGGAAAGCCCCTGGTCGGACCTGGTGGGTGGGGTGGTGCTGGGCGGGAAGGAATTTGCCCAGCGGTTGATGAAGAAACAACAGGCAGAGGGCAGGAAGAAAGATCGCGACGAGCAGTTGGCGGTGCGGCAGATGGAGCGGGCGGAGCGCCTGGATTGGGAGGAGATCGTCAAATGTGCCGAGGAACTGCGCGGGATGCGGTGGGCGGAGATGGTGGACCGATGGGGCGATTGGGGACGAGACGCGACGATATATGTCGCCGTGCGGCATGGAGGGCATCGATTGTCTGACATCGTGCGGGCGGTGGGCGGGATGAAGTATGGCGCGGCCGCGCAAGCGGTCCGGCGCTTTGCGGTGGAGCTGAAAACAGACCACGCCAAGGCCCGGTTTGCCCATAAGCTCCGCGCGCGGGTGGGCTGAGACCTAGAAACATGTAAAGAATACAGATCTGACCCCAGAGGGACAACCGACTGCCCCGAGTCTTCATTCATGAGCACAATCACCACCCATCAAGCCAAGACACATCTCTCCCGCTACCTCGCGGAGGTGGAGCAGGGTCGCGAGTTTGTCATCGCCAGAGGCCGCAAAGCCGTGGCGATGCTAATCCCGGTGAAGAAGGCGCAGCGGAAGCCGCGCCCGAAAGCTGGAGACATCAAGGGAAAGCCTTTTGTGTTTCCAATGGCCGCGCTCGCCCCGCTCAACCGGGAGGAACTCAAGGAGTGGGGGCTTTGAAATACCTGCTCGATACCTGCGCGTTTCTCTGGGCCTCGCAGCAACCTACGATGCTCTCGGCCGCGGCGGTCGAGGCGATCGATGATCCCGGCAGCGATTTGTTCGTCAGCGATGTGAGCTTTTGGGAGATCAGCCTGAAGCACTCCGCCGGGAAATTGCCGCTGCCGAAGCCGCCGCGGGTGTGGATTCCAGAGAAGATCGCCTACCATCAGTTTCAGCCGCTGCCGTTGGGACACGAGGCCATCTACCGCAGCGGCGAATTGCCGCAGGTCCACGCCGACCCCGTCGACCGGCTGCTCGCGGCGCAAGCAATCGCTGAAGGTATGACCGTCCTGTCTCCAGACGTGCCATTTTCCGCCCTGGGCGCCTCGCGAATCCGGTGAAGCCTGACGCCTGGCGTGGGCGAATTGCGCTGAACACAGGGTGGTGCCCGGAGCCAAATGTCAGCAGGCTTCGGCAAACGGAGGCGTGATTAAGCTTGCCGCGCGAAGATCTCGGGTAATCCTGAACCGGCGATGAACAACCCGCCCCAGCCTTCTCCGTCGGCCACACCGCGCTGTGGCCTTTGCGGCGCCACGGAAAAACTCACGCGCACGCCGTGTTGCGGTAACTGGATTTGCGACGACGAGGACCAATACGTGCAGTTCTCGTATCAGCGGAACTCTTGTTTCCGCAATCACACGGTGTTCACGATCTGCGGATTCCATCACTACCAGGGTCACAGGGGCCGCTGGCAGGATTGCCCGGAGTGCCGGGAGGCGATGCCGCTGGAGATGTACGTCCACAGCGCGACGAACGAATACAACTTCGAGAAGCTGGCGAACCCGCCGGCCTTCGAGCCGACACATTGCCATCGCTGTGGCGTGCGCGTGCGACTGGCGCAGGACGGCTACACGATGGATCAGGAGGGCGTGCTGTGCCTGGCGTGCAGCGAAGCCCTGCAGCCGGGGGCGAACGAGACGATGGCTGATACTCTCGCCGCGGCGCGGCGGGAGGAATCGGCCACGGCGACGGAAGGGGCGGAGTATCCCGTCGGCACGCTGGCCTACTATGGGCCGACGAACCGGCTCGCGACGAAGATCGTGGCGGCCATTGTCCGCCGGCCGGGCGCGGAGCCGGAGCCGTTGCACCGCTGGATTACGCAGGCCGGGGATATTCGCGATGACCGGGCCATCGGGCGGCAAGTGGCGGCATTTTTCCGGCGGCACCGGATCAAACAACTCGCGACCACGAGCCGGATCATAGGTTGCCCGCATGAGGAGGGTAAGGATTACCCGGAAGGCGGCCAGTGTCCGCATTGCCCGTATTGGCACGACCGCGATCGGTTTTCCTTGGAACCGCTGCCCGCAGGCGGAATGTCGGCGGCCGAAATCATTGCGGAACTGTCGAAGCCTAACCCCACGCGCCAACCCATCGACGCGTTAGCGGCGGCGGAGCATCATCGGCAGGACTTGATCGAACCGCTGCTGCGCGCCCTGGATCGAGGCATCGCCAACCCAAAGGGCACGCCGCCGGGCGAGGCAATGCTCTTCAGCTACGCTGCATATTTGCTGGCCAAATGGCGCGAGCGACGCGCGTATCCGCTCTTCATCCGCTGGCTGTTGTTGCCAGGCCAGAGCGCCTTCGATATCGGTGGCGACACCGTAACCCAGGACGGGAGGCGACTGCTGGCCTCCGTGTGCGGCGGTGATCTGGAGCCGATTAAGGAACTGATTCTGAATCGGCAGGCCGACAAATTTTGCCGCTCTGCCGCCATTGATTCGCTGGCGGTGCTGGTCGCGTGGGCGGAATTGCCGCATCAGACCGTGAGCGACTACTTCCTCTGGCTGGCGCGGGAGGGACTGGAGCGCGAGCCGAGTTTCGTTTGGGACGGACTGGCGACCGCCTGCGCGGACATCGAAGCCATCGACGTGTTTCCGGAAATCCGCCGCGCCTATGCGGAAGGTCTCGCCAATCCTGACGTGATGGAACCCGAGGAGCTCGACCGGGTCGAGACCGGTCCACGCGGACAAGGTCTGGCGCGATTTCGCGAGCACAACACTCCGATCGAGGACGTGGCGAACGAGACGTCATGGTGGCAGTGCTTTGCCGATGACCCGTTGCAGGACGTCATTCGGGACGCCGCCTACGAAAGTGCGTCAAGGGAACGGAGGCCACAACCCTCCCGCGCCGCGCCCAAAATCGGGCGTAACGATCCCTGCCCCTGCGGCAGCGGAAAAAAGTTTAAAAAGTGCTGCGGAGCGTAAGGCGGCAACTTCCCGGGCGAACAGCGAAAGGTCGATGAGATGCGAATGAAACCCGCCTGGATCATTTTCGTTGCCTGCTTTCTCACGCGAGCAGGGCTCGCGGGTGAACCAGTCGCATTGGCCAGGACAGAGCCTTCGGCGACTCAGGCGCGGGTGTTCAACGTCCTTAGGTTCGGAGCAATAGGCGATGACAAGACCGACAACACCGCTGCGTTTTCCTCCTGCCTGCAGGCCGTCATCGCCGCGGGTGGCGGTCGGATGTATTTGCCGGATGGAGTCTATCGTGGCCGCATCATCATCCCGGCGGTGTCCAACACCCTGCCGAGCTGGCTCACGGTGGAAATCGAAGGTGCCCATCCGCCCACACCTGTGTTTGGCACGGTCGGCGCCTTTCCTCTGCTGACCAACGGGACAATCATCAGATGCCTCTCCCCGGACGGCCCTGCCGTCATCTCAGCCCAAGCCGCGCCCAACTCGCTCTACGGCGGGTTCTCAGCGGTCAATGTCATCCTGAGAAACCTCGACGTCCGGACCACCGACAACCCGGCCATTGGCGGCGTTGATCTTCAACCCGCCCTCCAATGCCGGATCGAAAACGTGTTCATCAACACCGGGGTTTACAACGTCCAAGCCTCGCGCCCCACGCATGACACCAAGGGCCTGGTCACCCCGGCTTGCAACAACGCGGCCTTGACCGTCCTCCGCAACGTCGCGGTGACCGGCTACGGCACCGGCGTCGTGGTCAACGAACACACGGACGGCGACAACCTCAACATCGGATCGTGCGGCCAGGGATTTGAGTTTGTCTTCGCGCATCACGCCTCCCGCTTCGGGCGGGTCGGCATTCATCGGTGCACGCGCACGATGGCCGTGACCGGCCAGCATGCCTTTTCGATCGAGCAGCTCGACATCGAAGTAACGGGGAAGGGCCAGACCGACGCCCGGAACGAATGGCAGGCGACCGCGGTCAACGTCGAGGATCCCAAAAATCTCGGCCGGGCCGACATCAACTACTGGGTCGTGGAAGGAAATCTCGGTGCGGTCGATCGGTTCACGCGTCACGGCGGCGCTTCAATCCAAGCCCGGCGAATCGGCTCGGCGCCGGCCGCGCCGCCCTGAACTGCACCGGCGAATTCTTTGCGAAAAAGAGGCGGCCCGGAACCCTCCGGGCCGCCCGTTCCGCACGCTCCCTGGCGGGAAATGACTACGGCGCGGAAGCGCGTTCGCCACAGAGGTTGTTAATCACACATATGGCGCCGCTCGATTTGACGGTCACCTGCTGGATGCGGTTGGGCAGCCCGCGCAGCGTCACGCGTTGCCCGCCCGGTCCCGTTCCTTTCAGCTCCTGCCGATCCACAACGGTGCCCAGAAGCCCGGCGGCTTCGAACGTGACCACGCCAGAATCCTGGCTGACGTCGAGGTGCAGCACGCGGCATTCTTCCAATGGTTCGATACGGACGGTGTCGATCACCTCCAGCCCGGTGATTCCGTTTCGGGTTACGATCGAATTTCCGGCTTGGAGATCGGAGCCAGGCTTAAAGGCCTCGAATCTGAATCCCGCGACCGCCCAAGGATTGGGTTTGAAACCGACCGGCTGCGTGGCCAGCAGCAGGCAATTCGAGCTCCCCGGCTGGACTTGATAGAATTGATTGCTTGCGTGGATGGGAACTTTCACCAGGTGATCGCCGCCGTCCTGCTCAACCGTCACCTTCGCTGGCGCCCACGCGCCGGCCTCCACGTTGGTCTGGCCGAGGAGAACGTCGGTCCCCGTGACCGGTCGCCAGCGCAACGCCAACAGCCCGGATTCCTGGCTGGCGCGCAACGCGCCACGCGCCGGCAGCACCTCGACCGATTCCGGCACGCCGTCATTGTTCGCATCCACCTCCAGCACTAATCCGCGGCTCGCTTCGATCTGCGGCTTGAGCACCAGGGTGGAGTGGCCTGGCTGCGCGATGAGGTCCGTCGAGAACTCGAACACCCCGGGTGATTTTGGCCCACCGTTCCCGACGAGTTTCACCCGAAAGGCCAGGGCGTCGGCCGAATGATTGCGGATCTTAAGCGAGGCGAACTCATCGCGCTCGAGGTGAATGTCCGGCATTGTGGTCCCGGCGCCGGTGTCGAGTTGCCAGACCAAGGAACGTCGGCTGGCATCGCGGCTGGCGACGCTGGCGCTGAAGCCCTTGACCGCCGCGCCGGCCCGGACGCCGACGGCCTGCAGGGCCTGATTGGAGCCGATGAGGATGCCGTAGATGGAATTGCTCACGGTGAGATTGGGCGCGTGGAATCCGAAGGCGAAATCGCCGCCGCCCAGGGCGTAATGCAGAACGACATTCGACCCGGCGGACACGAACTGGATAGCCGTCGGCGGATTGGTGACCGGCAGGAGGAACAGCGTTCGATCGAATCGATCCGGCTGGCCCGGGATGGCGCCCGGCGGAACGATGGGAGTCGCATCCGCATACGAATTCACCAACGTCGAGCCCGACCAACCGGCCACCCCTCCGGCGCTGTCGCGCAGCGAGACGGACGCCGCGCCGGTGTGGAGGACGCGCAGGAGATTCACGACGTTGACGGCGATGTCCACCGGCCCCAGCGCATGGCGCGAGCCGCGGAACACGCTGATCGGTATCGTGTAGAGCCCGGCCCCTTCGACCACGATGCCGCCCGAGAACTCGTAGCGGAACGTGTTCTGGGTGCGATCGACCTCGATGTAGCGTTCGGCATGCTGGTGGTTCGAATCGTAGATTTTGATCAGGGAAAACCCGGCGCGCGCCTGCGGTGTCCTCGCATCGGCCGCCAGCCCGTAGTCATCCAGCACCGCAGACGGCGCCACGGAGTGCAGCACATCAAAGTCCCGCCCGCCCAGAACGACGATCTGACCGCCCGGGCTGGTCCGCACCCGATTGAGCACCGCCACCGGATCGCCCACCGAGAGGCCGCGCCGCGGGCCCACCGCAATGGGCCGCCGCAGCTGGCCGAGCCAGCTGTTCAGAAACTCGGCCGACGTCTGCGCGCCCTGCATCGACGTGATCTTCCCCCAGACGTTGATCGGTTGAAACGGCTCGGTCAGAGACCAGCCCGTCCAGCGGGCAGGTCGCCGTGCGCTCAGCCCCGACGCGGCCGGGTAGCCCGCGGGGTAAACCACCCCGTGCACGCTGTCGCCGTTGTCCGGCCGGTCGTAGAAGTCAGCGGGGATGTCGCCGTTGGCCATCAGGCGCGACGTCGCCGCGAACCCGGAGCAGGATCCGTGGGCGATGTTCATCCAGGCGAGATAAACCGGCAGATAAAAGCCGATGTAGTACGGATCGCGCACGCCGCGGACAGGCTCGTCGGTGAACGGCACGTCGACGAAGACATTGTCCCCGTAGCACGCTTCGAACTCCTCCCAGCTCGGGCCGTCGTCGTCGTTCAGGAACTCGAAGCCATAGAGCACCGGATACGACGGCGCCGTCACCAGCACGCCCGGGCCGTAATTCCAATGATTCCCCAGAACCGCGCTGAAGTTGGGATCCTCGATCACCACCCGGAACTGGCCTGGCACAGGCGCGAGGTTTCCCGGAACCGGCACCGTGACGGTCAGTCCGTCGCTCGCCACCTCGACTCCGCTTGCCGGCACGAAGCTGCGCGAATCGCACAGCGTCGGCGGATCGAGATCGCAGGCGGCACCCTGAAAATAGACCCGCACCCCGTCATGGAAATTGGTGCCCGCGACGGTGATGACGTTTGTGGGGGTGATCTTTGGCGGAGCGGACCGCAGCAACACCGGCAGGGCCACCTCCGTCGGAGTCACTCCGCTGATGCTCAGCGGCCCGCGCAGCCGGTAGGCAAAGTAGACATCCGGATACCCGTAGGCATCGTGCCGCGGCCAGACGGTCAACGAGTAGGGACTGTTCGCGTGGAAGGGAGTGTTGACGGGATGTCCGGTGTCGTCGAAGACCAGGCCGATCGTCGGATTCATCGCGATGAGATTTTCCGCCGGCGGCGGCTGGTAGGTCAGCGTCACCGGGCGACCGATCGGCGCCAGGACCCGAAAATTGAACCGGCCAATGGAATCGGTCGTGGTCGTCGCCAGACGATAGCCGTTCAGCTCTGAACTGCCCGAGTAGATCGAGACCGTCCGTCCGGGTGAACCGGCGGCCGCGGTGCGGTCAAAGACGCGCCCGGGCACGTCGATCCAGTCCAGGTCGCTGTCCGCCGGGCCGCACCAGTCAGCCCGGGCAAACGTTGCCGGAACGTTCGGCACGCTGGCGCGGGGCGCGGCCCAATTGCCGATGCCGGACACGTAATCGAAATAGCGCACGAGCAGGCCGACGACGTTGGTGAAGTAATTGAGGTGCCGGCCGTGCACGCGAAACTCGTAGGCCTGCGAAAACTCGAACGGAGACGTGGTCGCCGCCTGCCAGTCGGTCGGGCTTTGCGCCCAGCTAGTCCAGTCCGGCGTCGGGAAGAGCGGCGGGTTGGCCCGCATGATGGTTCCACCCTGAAATCCGTCCTGCTGGATCCGGCACTCCCAGTCGCCGAGGGCGACATTCGTGCCATTGCTCACATTGATGTCGGCCATCACCTGCACGACCGGGGAGTTGACGCCGGTGCCGCCCTGTTGCACCGCGGGGAGGCCGACGAACAGGTGGAAGCTCGACGCGTTCGAGCACACCATCAGGTAGCCCGCATAGTCCGGCGCGAGAAGCGAGGTGGTTGAGCGAAGCACGATGGTCTCGGCCCCGCGGTATTCGAGGACTGGATCACTCGCCGCATCCAGACGCAGCGCATTGGTGGTCCAAGGTATACACAGGTTGGCCGGCAGCTGGCCAAAGCCGCTCTCGCGATTCGCGATCAACACGCCGGTGGACAATCCCAGATCGCCAGTCAGATCATTTACCCTTCCGCCCGATCCGAACGTGGCGAGCAGGCCGGGCCCGGACCGAAGCTCCGAGTTGAGGTTGGCCGAGATCTGGGCCGCGGAGCGGGCGACCGACCAGAGGCGCAGCTCATCGACGTAGCCATTGAAGGCGTAGAGCCCGGCCAGGTTTTGCTCATACTGCCCGCCGATCGTGAGGCCATTCGTTGAGTTGTTGCCCCGATGCGTCAGCGCCGCGGATCCGGCGGCCGCACCATCGATGTAGAACCGGGCGGTGGCGCCGTCGTAGGTCGCCGCGACGTGGGTCCACCGCGAGGGCGCGATCGTGCCGGTGGAGTCGGCAAAGGCGCCCCCGCTCCGGTAAAAGCGCAGGCGGCTGCCATTGAGCCCGAAATAAAGATTCGTGTTGAAGCTGCGCGCGACGATGGCCTGGTGGCCGACCAGATCGTTCGCATAGATCCACGCCTCGACGGTGAGGTTGGGCGTATTGGTGTTCATCCAGGGTCGCAACGCATAGTGAATCACGTCCGCATGCGCTCCGGAGTAGATCGTGCTCCGGACGACCGGAGGGGTCACCGCGTGGAGGTCGACCGCCGCCGCCAGCCAGGCCAACAGCACGCAAAGCGGACCGAGCAGGAGCCAGGGCCGCTGGACAGAGTGACGCAGGTTTTCTTTGTTTTGGTTCATGTCCATTCCATTGTGTGTTCCGTGTGCGCGTTAGGTATGAAGCTGCACGAGCGATTTCCACGATGGGCAAGCCGTCCCCAGGACTGGGCATCCGCCGCCCACCCCAGCTTTACCGTCGCGTCGGGGATCGAATTTCCGATACGGTGCCGGCGTGAACATCGGGCCGGCCACACCGGATCCGGCGCCAGACGACGCCGGTCTGCAGCAGCAGCGCGCAGCGCTCCAACGCGGTCTGCGCCGGACCATGTTCGCCTGGATGGTGGTGGTTGCGTCGATTGCCGCGCTGGCGATCGGTGTGATGTGGAAGGCCGGCCACTCGGCGCGCGAAGCGGCTCGGGCCAACCGGCTGGCGGATCAGGCAGCCCAGCAGGCCGCCCGCGCAAATCGGCTGGCCCAACAGACGGCCGAGGAGGCGGCGCGCGCCAACGCAGAGACCGCGCGGGCCGAGGCAGAATTATGGAACGCGCGGTTCACCGAGGCCCGGGCGGTGCGCCAGGCCGGCGGCGTGGGCGCTCGCTCGAAGTCTGCGCAGATCGTCGCCGAATTGGCGCGGTCCGCCGGGCTGACCGACGCCCAACGCAGCGGGCTGCGGACCGAAGTCATCGGTCAGCTCGGCATGGTCGACCTCGACCTGCCGGAGAATTTCAACCAACAGCTGGTTCCCCTTCACCCGATCTGGGACGCCGGGTTCACTCGCTACGCCATGACGCACGGCGGCAATTCGGTCCAAATCTTCGACGCGGTGTCACGGCAAGAAGTCGGTTCCGTCTCGGCGCCGATCGGCTACGGGCGCGCCGGGTTGGCCTTGAGTGCGGATGGCCGGTTGGTGGCCGGCGCATTCTCGTTCCGGGACCGCGTGCGTTGCGTCCTGGCTTGGCGCATCGCCACCGGCACGCTCATCCTTTCCAACGCGACGATCAGCGCGGGCGGCTATCACAAACCCTTTTTCTCACCCGACGCCCGCACGCTGGCGATCTACACCCGCCGCGGACTGGAACTCCACTCCTGCGAAACAAACGGGCCGCCGCGCATTCTGTCCGCGGACGAACCCGCCACCTTCAGCCCGGATTCACAGGAGCTGGCCGCCGTCGTCAACCAGACTAAAATCCAGATCTGGCGGGTCGATTCGGGAGAATCCGCGGCGAAATTCAGCGCCGAATCACCTGTGTCCTGCCTGGCCTGGCAGCCGGATGGCCGCAGCCTGGCTCTCGGAGGCACCAAAGGAGAGCTGGCGATTTGGGCATGCCCTGGAAAAAACCGTGAGCCCGTCGCTGCGGGCCCGCTCCGCCGCTTCAAAGGTCACACGAGGTTTGTCTCGGACGTCCAATTCTCGCCGAACGGCTTGCGCCTGATCTCAATCTCCTGGGACGGATTCTCGGGCATCTGGTCGGTCGAGGACGGCCGGCGACTCCTGTGGGAAACCCGCCTTGGATTCAGGCAATTCAGCGCCGATGGCCGGCAGGTCGCCCTGTGGATGGGCCCAAAGCTGAACGCGGGTTTGTCGCCATGGCTCGACCAAACGGGCTTTCGAACCATGCAGGCTGTCGTTGAACCGGAACCGCGCGCCGTGGGCATTGAGTTCAGCCCGGACGGAAGGCTCGGAGCCACGGATCATTTGGAGTTCACCCGCATCTGGAGCACCACCAGCGGCCAGGACCTGGGACGCGTTCCCGGCCGTTCACCCGTTTTCCTGCCGAACGGCCGGGAGCTGTTGACCTGCACGCTCGATCGCATAATCCAAACTCCGCTCCCCGGGTCTGACCGGCCCGAAGGCGCGGACCGGCAAATCGAAGGCGTCGAACGTTTGCACGCGAACGAAGCGAGAGATCCCTCGGCCTTGGGCCGGTTCCGATTCAACTCCCTCTCGCTCGCCCCGGATCAGCGGACGCTCGTCATCTCCGCAGCGGAGGCAGGTGTCATCCTGTTCGACCTGGCCGGCGAACGCCCATTGCGGCGGTGGACGAACGCACCCGCCCACTACGCGAGCCTGACCGGCGACGGCAGCTGGCTCATCGCGCAAGCGCACCGCAGCCGAACGTCGCTGCTCTGCCTCACGAATCGAACCAAGGGCGCACGGCTGCCGGACGACTTGAACACAGCGCTGAGCCGGGACGGACAGTATTTGGTCCGCTCGTCGCACCGCCAGCTAACTTTGCACCGGCGATCCGCCTCGAATGACTGGTCGCTGGCCTGGCAAATTTCCCTGGATCTGGGTGAAGGGGTGCACACGCCTCTCGCCTTTAGCCCCGACAGCCGGTGGCTCGCCCTCAGCACCAACCGGTATGAATATCAACTGCACGACGTGCGCACCGGCCAGCCCCTGGCCACTTTCACCCCGCCATCGCATGAGCCGGTCGCCAGCCGGGGCCTGACTTTCACCGGCGACGGCCGATTCCTGCGCGCCCTGCTCCACGATGGCGAAGTGATCGAGTGGGATTTGTCGGTCGTCCGAACCGAGCTGGCCAAGTTGGGACTGGATTGGGAAGAGGCAAACCCATCTCACGACCTCACGAATCGCGCACCGGCTGGTGACGATTCCGCGTCGCCTGGCTCGGCGCGGATCTCCACGCCAGGGCGCCCGACAAACGATCCTGCCGCCACGTCCCTCCCGGCGGTTTCCACCACCGCCGGTGAATCAATCCACGACCTCCCGCCCGGACCTGACGGCGTGCCTGCGGCCGAGCCATGGCCAAAACTGCTCGTCGGTGTGGCGGGGTTGCTCGCCCTCGCGGCCAGCCTCTTTCTTTTCGCCTACCAACGCCGCTTGCTGGCCGGGTTCGCCCGGGCCGAGCAGGTGGCCGATGAACGCCGGCGCCAGCTGACGCACGCGCAGGAAGCGATGTTTCAGAGCCAAAAGATGGAGGCGCTCGGCACGCTCTCCGCCGGCGTGGCCCACGACTTCAACAACCTGCTCTCCATCATTCGCATGTCCAAGCAGCTCGTTTCCCGTGCGACCCGGCCGGAAGGCGTCACGAAGGAAAATCTCGAGGCCATCGAGAAGGCCGTGCAGCAGGGCAAATCCCTCGTCAATTCCATGCTCGGCTACAGCCGCCGCCCGGCCGAGGTTGTCGAAGACTTCTCCCTCGCTCAGGTCATCGATGAGACAGTCCAGCTGTTGTCCCGCCAGTTTCTCAGCGGGCTCAAGGTGGAAGTGAAGATCGACTCGAACTGCCCGCCCGTGCACGGCTCCCGTGCCCGCCTGGAGCAAGCCTTGCTCAACCTCATCGTCAACGCGAGTGAAGCCATGAAAAACAGCGGGCGCCTCCAATTTGTCGGTCGCGCGGCGTCCCCCGAGCTGGAGCCGAATGCCGCCTGGGGCCCCGCGTATGTCACGGCCCTCGCCCCCGCGGTGTCGAATCCGGTCGAGTTGCTCATCACCGACAGCGGCCCAGGCATCGCCCCGGAAGTTTTGCCGCGAATTTTTGAGCCTTTTTTCACGACAAAGAACATCGGCGCAACCCGCGGCACCGGCCTGGGACTGTCCCTCGTTTACACGATCGCCAGGCAGGATGGCTGGGGTCTGGCCATCCGCACCGTCGCAGGTCAGGGAACGACCTTTCGCCTGCAACTGCCGGGAGCCCGTCCGGCCAGTGGGCCTCACTTGCCCACTTCTCAAAGTGGCGGCCGCAGGGGCACTCTGAGCCCGCCCGAATGATTCCTATGAACCCTGACGGTCCAAGCACGGACAGGTCGATCGCCGCGTCGATCCTCATCATCGAAGATGACCCGCAGCAGGTCCGGCTTTACGAACAAGCCCTGGCCTCGTATCGCCTGAGCTTTGTGCACAACGCCAGCCAGGCTCTCGCGCTCCTCCCTTCCAACCCGCCCGACCTGATCCTGCTCGACAACATTTTGCAGGATGGGGAAATCGGCGTCGAATTCCTCCCCCGCATCAAGCAGGTCGCCGCCCATGTCCCGGTCATCATCATCTCCGGCACCCTCGATGTCCGCGCCCAGCTCGCCGCGTTGAGCGGCCCCCGGTCCGCTCATTACGTCATTGAAAAACCCGTCGACCTGACTGAACTCGAACAGACCGTGGAGCGCGCGTTGGACGAGTGCGGCTTTGCCGAGACCGTGGCCGCCCTGCGGTCGTTGGAAGACGCCGAAAGAATTGAAACCGGCGATCGCGAGCGGTTGTTCACCGAGCGGCTGGCCCGCCAGTTGGAGTTGATCCGCCGCTTTCGCTGCGTCAACACCAACCCGTCCACCCTCCCGAACGCCCGCCCCAATATTTCCCGGCTGGCTGCCGAGTTCAAAGTCGACCGCAAGACCATCCGTCGCGACCTGCACGATCTGGCCGCCCGGGGCCAGCTGCCCGCCGGGCTGCTCGAAGCCGACGGCCTGGAATAAACCGCGCGGACCCCGCGCCTGAGGCCACCGTGGCGCTCATGGCCCGGGGCATTCCTCCGATAATCCCTGGGCCGACGACGTGCGCCGGCAAAGTTTGAACAAGACCATCGCCGCCCCCATCTATTAGCCGTGCGGACGTTCCGAACAACGATGGTCTCCCTGCTCGCAGTCACCTGGGTGCTGCTGACGTCCCACTGCAAAATCGAGGCCATCGCAGGCTTCGAATTCCTCCGCTGCGCCTCCGACCTCGAGTCGCACGCAAGTCCGGAGAATGGCGGCGACCCCTGCGATGACGCCGGTTGCTGCGCGGTTGAATCGGCCCAGTACCACGCTCCGCGTCACCATGACCTCACGCCGACACCGCTGACGGCGCTCAGTCTGGCTCCCCAGGAGCTCTTCCACCTCGCGGCCTCGGCTCCTTCTCTGCAGATCCGCCCCGGCTTGCTCACCACCGCGCCACCCGATCTGCCTGCCTCCTGGCGTTTCTTCTTCCGCACAGCCCTTCCGGTCCGCGCCCCCTCGCCCGCCTCCTGAACCGTCCTCCCATCCGCTGAGGACTGTCCCCGTCCCGCAGGCGCCTCGCTGCGCCCGTCCATTTCGTTCCGTCGTGATTTGCCACGTTGGTGTTTGCCTGCATTGATCCATGAAGCCACTGAGTTCCTGCCGTCGCCAATTCGCCGTGGCGACGCTCGCGGTCGCCTTGATAACCACAGGCTGGGCCGAGCCGCCGACCACCACCCCCCCGCCGGCCGCCGTCGCCGACGTAAGCGCATCGATGGACGCCCTCGTGGCCGAGGCCCTCGCCAGCAACCCTGAACGCAAGTTCTACGAGGCCGAGCTGGCTGCGGCCAGGGCCGGACGGAAAACAGCGGGGGCCTTCGCCAACCCGGAGGCCAGCGCAGGCGTGGGGCAAAAACGCGCGACGGGCAGCGGCCCGACCGGCGAGGGCGTGGCGTGGTCCGTCGCCGTGGTGCAGCCGTTCGAGTGGCCGGGACGTCCGGGCTTGCGCAAGGCCATTGCGAATCGCGACGTGGAGCTGGCCGAGCTTGGTTACGAGCGATTCCAGGTCGCGCTGGCGGGACGGGTCCGGATGCTCGCCTACAGCCTCTTTGCCGCGCAGGAAAAGTCCGCCGCAGCCACGGAGGTCGCGGAGCGGTTTGGAGCGTTGCGCGAGATTCTGGTCCAGCGCGATCCCGCCGGCCTGACGCCATTGCTGGAGACACGCGTGATCGAGGCGACCGAACTGAACGCGCAACGCCGGGCCGGCGAAGCCGCCCTGGCGACGCAGACGGCCCTGCTCGAACTGAACCAGCTGCGGGGCGTTCCCCCGGAAACCCGCCTGATTCTACGCGACAGCAATCTCGCTCTTCCCCCGCCGTCCTCCGATCGAGCCGCGCTCGTCGCCTCGGCCCGGACCAACAGTTTCGAAGTGCGCGCGCGTGCGGTCGAACTGGCACAACAAGGCTTCCGCGTCGCTCTCGCCCGCAACGAACGCTTCCCCAGTCTCCGCGTCGGCCCAATGTTCTCGGAGGAAAATGCGGGACCCGACCGTGAGCGCATCCTCGGCCTCACGCTCTCCCTGCCCCTCCCGCTCTGGAACCAGAACCACGGAGCCGTCGAATCCGCCGCGGCCCGCCAACGCCAGGCGGAGGTCTCCCTCCAGCTGACCGAGCGCGAGATTGAGCGAAAGGTCCTCGAGGCCGCCCTGACCTATGAAACCAGGTTTGCCGAGATGGCCCGCTGGCGGGCCGATTCCGTCCAGCATTTCAAGGAAGCCGCCGAGCTCGCCGACCGTCACTACCGCCTCGGCGCCGTGCCCATCGCGACCTACGTCGAGTTGCAAAAGCAATATCTCGAGGCGGTCGAAGGCCTGCTCGAAACAAGAAAGGAGGCGCTCGCCGCCGCCGCTCAACTCGAGCTGCTCACCGGCCACGCGTTGCCCCGGTCACCCACCCCTCCACCCACCGAGGCCCGATGACCGCCCGCCCTTTCCTCCGCTCTTTGCTGGCGGCGCTGATGGCCGCGAGCTGGCTGACCGGATGCAGGCCCGCCCACAACGACGCGCGCCAACCCGATCACGATCACGGTCACGAACACGAACACGAACAGGGGCAGAGCCCCGATGCCGACCACGCAACCAAGTCGCCTGCCGGCGCGCCAGGCGCACATGGTGCGGGCGACCCCGATGAACACGACGTGAGCCCCTCATCGTCCGCGTGGTTCAAGGCCGGGCTCGGCGTCGGCTTGACCGAGGAAACCCGCCGGTCAATCGGAGTGATACTCACCGAGGCCGCCCTCCGGCCGTTGCGGGGTGAAATCCCGCTTTCGATCCAGGTGTATGGAGAGAAGCACCGTCATCTGCTCAATCCACAAGACCACGCGGGCTGCGACGTTCACGGCTCCGGTTTCCTCTCCACCAACACCGCCGCCGCCGTGCGCGTCGGCCTGCCGGTCCACGTGCGACCCGGGACCAGCAACGCGCTCGACGGCGTCGTTCTCGCCGTGCAGGCCGCCCTGGCCCTTGGCGAATCGGAGATCGTCGTCGGCGTGTCCAACGCCATCGCCACGCTCGCGCCCGGCGAATTCGTCCCGGCCCGCATCTTGTTGCCCGCGAAAGACCCGGTCGTGGCCATCCCAAACTCCGCCCTGTTGCGATCTGCCGAAGGCCCGTTCGTCTATGTCGCCCGCGGCGACGCCTATCGGCGCACGGCCGTGGAAGTCGGAGCGGAGGTCGATGGCTGGGCGGAAATCCCAAAGGGCTTGTCCCCCGGCGATCGCGTGGTCACCCAGCCCGTCCAGACCCTCTGGCTGATCGAGCTCCGCGCAACGAAAGGCGGAGGCCACTCGCACTAAGGCAATCCGGTCAATCCCGACACGCCCCACCCATGCTCCACCGCCTGCTCGAGTTCTCCATCCGCCAGCGCGCCTTCGTGCTTCTGGCCACTTTGATCCTGATCGGCATCGGCGTTCACTCCGCCCGGCGCCTGCCCATCGACGCCGTGCCGGACATCACCAACGTCCAGATCCAAATCAACACCGCCGTCGGCGCGCTCGCGCCGGAGGAAATTGAGAAGCTCGTCACCTTCCCGATCGAAAACGCCATGGCGGGTCTCCCCGGCCTGACCGAACTGCGGTCGCTCTCCAAGTTCGGCCTTTCCCAGATCAACCTCATCTTCGAGGACGGCACCGACGTCTTTCGCTCGCGGCAACTGGTCAGCGAACGATTGCCGACAGTGATGGAAGATCTGCCGCCCGGGCTGACGCCCAAGCTCGCCCCCATCAGCACCGGTCTGGGCGAGATCTTCTATTACGTGGTCGACTACGCCGCCGACGCCACGAACAAGCCGCCCACGCGCGAAGCGCAGCTCATGGAGCTGAAGCTCATTCACGATTACCTCATCAAGCCGCGCCTGCGCTCCACCCCGGGGCTGGCCGAGGTCAATACGACCGGCGGTTATGAAAAGCAGATCGTGGTGCAGCCCAACCCCGACAAGCTGAAGAGCGTCGGCATGTCGTTCAGCGAAATCGCCGCCGCCATCGGCGAAAATGTCGAGAACGCGGGGGGTGGCGTAATCCAGCTCGGCGGCGAGCAGGTCACCGTCCGGGCCGCCGGGCGCGTGCAGAGTGCGGCCGACATCGAGCAGCTGCCGCTCAAGTTCGGCGCGCGCGCGACCCCGCTGCGCGTGCGCGATGTGGCCGACGTCCGCGTGGGCCAGGCCGTCCGCACCGGGACCGGCACCTACAACGGCGAGGAGGCCGTGCTCGGCTCCGCGCTGATGCTGGCCGGCGGGAACACCCGCGTGGTCGCAAAAGCGGTTAGCACCAAACTCCGGGAAATCCAAACTCGTCTACCCAATGGCGTCCGCATCATCCCCGTTTACGACCGAACGGATCTGGTCGACCACACCGTCCGCACGGTCGAGACCAGCCTGTTCGAAGGCGCCATCCTCGTCGTCGTGGTCTTGCTCGCGCTGCTCGGAAACTGGCGCGCGGCCTTCATCGTCGCGCTGGCCATACCCCTGTCGCTGCTCATGGCGATGACCGGCATGGTGCAAGGGCGAATCTCCGGCAATTTGATGAGCCTCGGCGCGATCGACTTCGGCCTCATCATCGACGGCGCGGTCGTGATGGTCGAAAACATCCTGCGTCATCTCGCGGAAAGACAACACAAGCTCGGCCGGCGCTTGACCGCTTCCGAGCGCGCCCACGAGGTCCTCGCCGCCGCCCGCGAGGTCGCCAGCCCGATGTTCTTCGGCGTCGTCATCATCACCGTCGTCTACTTTCCCATCCTCGCCCTCACGGGCATCGAAGGGAAAATGTTCCGGCCGATGGCGCTCACGGTCATCTTCGCCCTCGTCGGTGCGCTGGTGTTGACCCTGACCCTGATGCCCGCGCTTTGCTCTTACCTTCTCGGCGGGCGACTGGCCGAGACGGACAGCGTGCTCGTGACCGCCGCCAAGAAGATCTACGCGCCGCTGCTCCGTTTTTCCCTGCGCGCCCGCTGGCCGGTGACCGGCCTGGCCGTCGCGCTCGTCGCGCTCGCCGCGCTGGTCTTCACGCGGCTGGGGGCGGAGTTCGTGCCGCAGCTCGACGAAGGATCGTTCGCCACCCACATGATCCGCACCACGAGCATCGGGCTCGACGCCAGCGTGGCCATGCAGAAGCGCGGGGAGAAGCTGTTGCTCGAAAAATTTCCCGAAGTGGCTCATGTCTTCAGCCGCGTGGGCACGTCCGAGATCGCGAGCGATCCGATGGGCGTCAACGTGGCGGACACCTACATCCTGTTCAAATCGGCGGAACATTGGCGGCGGGTAGACGGCCAGCCGATCCGCAAGGAAGCCCTCGCCGCCCTGATGGCGGAGGAACTTGGCCGGCACGTGCCCGGCGAAGGCCACCTGTTCAGCCAGCCGATCGAGATGCGCTTCAACGAGATTCTCGAAGGCACCCGCGCGGATCTGGCCGTGAAGGTGTTTGGAGACGACTTCGCGGTCATCGAACGGATCGCGGCTGAAGCCCGGGAAATTCTGGAAGGCATTCGCGGCGCGGCCGACGTCGAATTCGACGCGCTCGGCCGATCGCCCCTGCTGGAGATCGTCCCGCGGCGCGACGCCATGAGCCGCTACAACGTGCACGCGGCGGAGCTGAATCATGTGGTGAACACGGCCCTCGCGGGCCAGGAGGTGGGCAAGCTGATCGAGGGCAACCGGCGCTTCAGCATTGTCGTGCGCCTGGCCGAGGATTTGCGGGAGCGAACCGACGAGCTCAAAAGACTGCCCGTGCGCGTGGATGACGGCGGCCTGCTCACGCTGGGGCAGGTCGCCGACTTCAGGACCGTCGAGCAGGTTGCCGCCATCAACCGCGAATTCGGCCAGCGCCGCGCGGCCATCCTGGTCAACCTCCGCGGCCGCGACGTGGAGGGCTTCGTCCGCGAGGCGCAGCAACAAGTGTCGGCGCGCATCGCCCTGCCGGAGGGCTACAGCATTGAGTTTGGCGGCCAGTTCAAAAACCTCCAGGCCGCACGAGCCCGCCTCGGAGTCGTCGTGCCCGTGGCCCTCGGCCTCATTTTCATCCTCGTCTTCATGGCGCTCGGGAGTGTGCGCCAATCGCTCCTGGTCTACACCGGCATTCCGCTGGCCGTGACCGGCGGCGTGTTCGCCCTCTGGTGGCGCGACCTGCCGTTCAGCATCTCGGCCGGCATCGGGTTCATCGCGCTCTCCGGCGTGGCCGTGCTCAACGGCCTGATGATGATCTCCCACTTCAACCTGCTCCGCGAGCAAGGCCGCGACGTCTCGACCAGCGTTCGCGAAGGCGCCATGGCCCGCCTCCGACCCGTCCTGATGACCGCCCTCGTGGCCTCGCTCGGGTTTGTGCCGATGGCCATCGCCACCGGCGCCGGCGCCGAGGTCCAGCGTCCCCTCGCCACCGTGGTCATCGGCGGCATCCTCAGCTCCACGTTCCTCACCCTCCTGCTCCTCCCGCAACTCTACGCGTGGATCGAGCGCGACGAGGCCGGAGGTGGCTCGTGAGCGATTCTCCTGTCGCGAGTGGATGGGTTGTGGGCGGCCAGATCCTCGGCAGTAATGAGTACGCGCAGGTGTTGTTGAAGACTTGGGAAACGAGATTAGAGCTGCTCCAGCAGCAGGGTCAGTTCCGCGGCGTCGTCGTAGTCGAGGGCGGGATCGTTGGCGAGGGCTGGGCTGCGGGAGCCGTCGAGGATAGCCAACAGCGGCGGAGCGAGGGCACGGAGGTAGGGCAGTGCATTCGGGTCGCGTGCGTAATTGGCAAGTCGAGCGCGCAGTTGAGTTTCCTGGGCGAGGATTTGGTCGCGGACTTCGGCGGGGATGGCGCCGGGGGGGCGTGGCGGTGTCCTTGGCGGCGAGGAGGGCGCGGACGAGGTTGCAGAGTTGCGCGGCTGGGCCGTTGGTGATCTGCCAGCCGCCGCGGCGGGCAGCGGCGTAGGCGGCGATGGCTTTGGCCCGGGCCTCCGCGGCGGCGGCGGGGTTGCCGGCGGCGGTTTCGAGGTCGTGGAGGATAATCCAGGTCGTCCATGGCTCGGCATTCGGGCCGTAGGGAGCCTTGCACGCGAGGGCGCGCTGGAGTTGCTGACGCGCTTCCCCATAGCGACCGAGCGCGACGAGGCTATTCGCCGCGTTACTGCGGCAGAGGCCTTCTTTCAGGGGATCGGCGGTGGCGGGGTCGGCGTAGATTTCGGCGGCTTGGAGTTTGAAGGCCACGGCCTCCTCGTGGCGTCCGTGCATCCGGGCGTAGAGGTTGCCGAGCTGGAGGCGACTGTCGGCCTCGCCGGGCTTGTTCCCGGCCTGCACTTCCATGGAAAGGGAGCGCAGGTAGGCGGTCTCAGCCTCCTCCAGATGCCCGGCTGCGTGGTGGACGATGCCGATCTGGTGCCAAGTGGTGGCGACCGATTGCGGCTCGCCCAGCCCCTCGAAGGTCTCGCGCGCTTCGGCGTAGGCATTCAGGGCTTCGCCATAGCGGCGCTGCTGCAGGCGCACGGTGCCGAGCTGGCCTTTGCCGATGGCAACTTGACGCGGGTCGTTCAACTGCCCGGCTTCGCGGATGCCTTCCTCGTATTTCCCCGCCGCTGGCTCTAATTCCCCGAGGGCAAGCAGGCAGTCGCATTGCTCGGTCAGGGACTTGGAGGCCATTCGGGCCGAGGACTGACGGTGCTCGGGATTGGTCATCGTGGCTGCGAGGGTGGTGAATCGCGTGCGGGCGGTGGCCAGCGGGGCGAGGGCGGCGCGGGGATCGCCGGCCATGCGGAGCGCACGCCCGAGGGTGAAGAGGGCCTGGGCGCGGTCGTAGCCGAGTGCCGGGAAGGCATCGTCGAGGGCGGCTTCGCATTGGTCCGCCAGTACGCGCGCGGCTCGGGCGGCTTCGGCGAAGCGACCGGCACCGAGCAGGCGCTCAATGGTGGCGAATGCCGCCAGAAAGGCGGCGTGGGTGAGGCCGCGGTCGGGCTGAGAGTCGTGGAGTCCGGCGGCGCGGGTGCGGATGGCGGCGACCTCGGCGAGGGCTTCCCGGCGTCCGAGGTTGGCGAGCAGGCTTTCCATACTGGTGGCAAAGTCAATGACGGCCTCCGGGGTGGCCTCGGGCAACACGAGGGCGCCGGGGCCGGGGCGGTCGGCGGCCGGCTCGGCGGCGGCGATCATGGCGTCGCTCCAGGCGTGGAGGGCGGCGAGCAGATTCGGCAGTTCCAGCAGGGTGAGGTGCGCGGCGAGATGGGCGTCCTGGTTTTGCTGCCGGGAGAGGAAGGCTGCCAGGCCGCGGTAGACCCCGGCCCAGCGGGTGCGGGTCTGAGTTTCGACCTCGCCGGCCTGCTCCCGCAGTTCCCGCAGCAGGGCCGGGGCAAGGGCTGGATCGAACCGCAGGAAGATATCCGACGGGCGCTTGGGTTCTTTGACGACACCGAACATCTCGCAGAGGCCAACCTGGGTAAGCTGGGAGCTGATGGAGAGGCCAATATCCGGCTCCACTTCCAGCACCATTCCCAAGGTCGCCAAACAGCCGCCCCCCCGCACGACGCCTAGCGGTGCAATCACTCCGCGCACTTCCGCCGGCAGACGGCGCAGGGAAAGCTCGACGCTGGCGAAAAGGGAGCGTTCGCGTTCGCCGGGGTAACGGCGTTCGAGGTCAGCCATGATGGCGGCCACTTCCTCCGTGGTGGCACGGAGGCCACGACTGGCAAGTTCCGGAGTGAGGAGGACGAGGCTGCGGGCGTGGGCGTTGACCGTGGTGACGAGGGCGGCGATGTCCTCCTCCTTTTCTGCGCGGAGGGCTTCGGCGTTGACGGTGGCGCCGCCCTTGGCCGCGAGCACGCGGGAGACGAGTTCCATGCCTTCGTCCCGGCTGAGGCGACCCACTTCGATGAGATGGGCGCGGTCGCCGAAGGGGGAGTCCGCCGGCAGGGCCTCGCGCGAGGTGAAGACGAGCCGGGTGCGCGGGGCGAGTTCGCAGAGGCGGGCGCAGGCCTTCAGAACGGCGGTGAGCACGCCGGCATCCGCTGCCCGCGCGCCGGCCGCGGCGGAATCCGCCGGCGGGGGCAGGATGGACTCCATGTTATCCAGCACGAGCACGACGGAGCGGGAGCGGAGGGCCGACGCGAGGACGTCGAGAGCGTGCTCCGCGGTATCGGCGCGGGCGGCGAAGTCCGGCACGAGCTGCGTGCCCCATTGCGCGAGCACGGCGCGGACGGCCTCGGGCGGGAGATTTTCCACCGAGGCGAAGGCGGCATAATCCGCGCGACGAGTGGCGACGAGCCAGCGGCCGAGTTCCGCGGCCAGCGTGGTCTTGCCCTCGCCGCCTTCGCCGCGCAGAAGGACGTGGTGTTTCCCCGCCTCCAGCAGGAGGCGCTCGGCGGCGAGCAGCAGACGGCTGCGACCGACGAAACTGTGTGGCGGCGGCGCGGGCAGGTTGCCGGTGGCGAAGGCGCGATCTTTTTTGAGCTCGTCTCGGACGCGTTCCGGGTGGGGCGGCACGGGCAGGAGCACGGGGTCCGCACCGTCCTGATAGAGCACGGGCACGAACCAGTCCTGCAGCTCCAGCGGCGTGCGCTGGACCTTGCCGGGTTCGTCGCCGCGGGGTTCCCAGCCCCAGCCGCGCTGGCGGTGGGTGTGCAGGGCGCGCTGACCGGCGAGCATGGCCGCGCCCACGCGCGCGCCTTCGGCGAGGGCGGGATAAAACGCCCCCGTGAAGCGCCGCGCCGTCTCCACCAGCACGCTGTGGCTCATGGCCACCACCGACGCGACACCACTCTGGAGCAGGCGTCCGGCCACGGATGCCTCGGGGTTTCCCTCCGCCTGCGCGGACTGGCAGGCCTCCAGAAAGAACAAGCCCACGCCGCAGTGGCGCAGTTCCGCGCCGAGGCGATCGGCGGGGACGATTTCGGCGCGGCGGTGGTGCAGCTTGGCGCTGTCGTCCGGGTGCTCGAAGACGAGCGCGCCGAGGCCGTTCACCTTGTCGAAGACGCCGTGGCCGTCGAAGTGGACGATGTGAAAGGGGCGGCCCGCGGTGAGGGCGGCGCGCAGCTTTTCGCACAGCGCGGGGAAGGTCGGCGGCGAAAGGATTTCATACTCCGCGAGGTCGCCGAGCGCATTGAGCGCCTCGGTGAGCGGCTGGATGGAAACCCGGTGGTCGATGTAGGCGATGCCGTCCGCCTCGGGCCGGGCGCAGACGGCCAGCACGCGCAGCGGGGCATGGCGCGCAGATTCGGGCAGCTCGGCGGGATTCTCGCCGCCGGGCAACGAGCGGCGCACGCGCACGCCGATGCCGTCATGGAAGAGATAGCCGTGAGCGTCGTGAAGGAGTTCCCAGGGCAGGGCGAGGAGTTCCGTGGTGGCTTCCAGCTCGGTGCGGTGCGCGGCTTTCTCCTCCTCCGTGGCCGAACGGCGCGGAACGCGCTCGGGCGGGGCCTGCACGGTGAAGCGGCGGTCGCTCTTCGCTGCCTGGGCTTTCCACACCTTGACGGGATCTGGCGCGTTGGGCGTCGCGGGATCGGCGGCAGGCAGCGTCTCCCACAAATCCCGGCCCCACTCTGGCAGGCGGGCTTCGATGCCACGGGCGCGTTTCGTGAACTCGCCGTAGGGCGTGAGGAAGTAGCGCTCAAGGTAGAAGCGGAGCTCGGCCGCCTCGATCCCGCCCAGCGGCGCGATGAGCGGGAACTCCGGCGACTCCGCCGCGGGATCGATCGCATCGGGCGGGTAATAGGCAAGGCTGGCCGTGGCTGCCGGACGGCGCACTTCCGCGCCCTGCGGATTTTTCACCAGCTCAAACCGCGGCGCGCGCAGCCGCAGGACGAGGTCCGCCAACGGCACTGCCGGACGCGCCTGTCCCGGGTCCGCCGGCCCGCTGCCGAGGCCCTCCAAAGCATCAAGCAGCGCGGGCAGCAGGGCATCGAGTCCACCCGCACCCTCCGGCACGCGGATGCCGATGATTTCCGGCGGCCAGTCCTGAAGATCGTCGGTGGTGGCAGGCTCGGGGAGTTCGAGAATCTCGCGCAACTGAGCGGTGGAGGATTTCGGCAGGAGCAGAGGGATGATGCGTTTCCCCTGCTGCCGGGCGTAGCGCAGCTCGCGCTTCACCCAATGCGAGCCGGTGGCCTCCGCACTGCCCACGGCGATGACGGTCGGCGCCCGATCGAGGAAGGCGCGGACGTTGTCCGGCAGGTTGTCGCCGGGCACGAACTGGGAGTCCTCCAGCACGGTGTATCCGCGGGATTCCACCCGGCGCTTGAGCGCGGCGACAAAGGGGTCGTTCCTCGACGTATGGGAGACGAAGACAGTTTTTCGACGGTCGGCGCTCATTGAGGCGATTCTGGCGAAGACGGGGTGGCTTGTCTAGGCACCGCCTTCTCCAAAACAGCACCCTGGGGTCGCGCCACTGGAGACGCACCATTCACGCGTGGTCACGTGGCGGTCCGCGTGGTCAGATCTTACACGTGAGGCAACACACGTGGGGTCAGATCTTACAATTCATCAATTGACACTTCGGCGGCGTCTCGCCCGAGTTCGGGTCGATGGTCGGGGCCATTGCGAATTGCTCAGAGGGCGGGCCGCATCACGCAGGTTCACGGAAAAGAACAGAAACCCGTTTTCCGAACCCACACCCATCGCCCGGGCCTCACGCGGCCGCGGCCAGGTCGATCTTCAGCCACTGTTCGAGCGCGCGGCGCAGACCCGTATGATGCAGCGGCTTGGTCAGGTAATCGTCCATGCCGGCGGCCAGACATTTCTCACGGTCGCCCTGCATCGCATTGGCCGTCAGCGCAATGATCGGCACGCGGGGCTGGCCCTCCTGCAGCCGGCGAATCTCGGCGCTCGCCTCATAGCCGTCCATGTCCGGCATCTGGCAATCCATCAGGATGAGGTCATACGCGGTTTCCGTGGCCTTTTGCACCGCCTCGCGTCCGTCGTTCGCGACGTCGACCGCGCAGCCGAACTTTTTCAAAAGGTGCACGACCAGCTTTTGATTCACCAGCGTGTCTTCCGCCAGCAGGATCCGCCGGGAGTGGGCGACGCCCTTTTCCCCGCCGCCTGCCGTTGGTCCCAATTTTTCGACGGACATTGGGCTGACCAAGGGGCCGCGATCGCGATACGCGGCGGCCACGGGCAGCGGCAGCGCAAACCAGAAAGTCGAGCCAGCGCCAGGCTCGCTCTCCATCCCGATCGTCCCGCCCTGCGATTCCACCAGCCGCTTGCAGATGGCCAGGCCCAGCCCTGTGCCGCCAAACTTGCGGCGCGTGGACGAATCGGCCTGGGTGAACTTCTGAAAGAGCAACGGCTGCTTGTCGGGCGGCACGCCGATCCCGGTGTCCCGCACGCTGGCCTGAAGACTTCCCTGGCCTTCCGATTTGGGCTCCCAGCCAAGGCTGACGCGGACGCCGCCCTGACTGGTGAACTTGGTCGCGTTGCCAATCAGATTCAGCAGCACCTGTTTGAATCGGCTGGAGTCTCCTTGCACCAAGGGGGGCAACCCCGGATCGCATTCCAGATCCAGCGCCAGGCCTTTTTCCGCCGCTTTCGATGAAAGCATCCGCAAAACGTCCCGCGCGGCCGTGGCCGCACTGAAATCCAGCACTTCCAGCACCAGCATGCCCGCTTCGATCTTGGAAAAATCGAGGACGTCATTGATCAACGTGAGCAATGTCTCGCCGGAGCTTTGAATCGTCTGCACCCAGTCCGTCTGCTGTTCGCTCAGCGACGTTTCCAGCAACAAGTTCGTGAAGCCGAGAACCCCGTTCATGGGAGTGCGAATCTCATGGCTGATGGTGGCGAGAAAATCGCTCTTCGCCTGGCTCGCGTGTTCGGCCGCCTGGGCCAATTGGTTGGCCCGGCCGATCGCCGATTTGAGATGGAGATTGGCCGCGGCCAGCTCCCGGTTGGCCACGTCCGCGGAGTCCTTCGCCTCGCTCAGTTCCGCTTGGGTGCGCTGGCGCTCGCGGATCTCCGCCTGGAGTCGGGCATTGGTCGATTGCAGTTCAGCGGTGCGGGCCGCCGCCATGGCGCCAGCTCGACGGCTGGTCGTCTGGAAGTTCATCACCAAACTCGCCAACAACAGCGAGACGAGCGCCGAACTCGTGCCGGCCCAGAGGGCCCCGGACACGTCCGGCCCCGGCATCGACAGCGAGCGGTTCCATCCCAGTGTAAACGTTTGTCCCCCCAGGGTCATCGTCGACACGTACTCAAATTCGTTGAGGCGATTACTGTTCGTCGAGGTGGCGACCAACAGGTTCAGCGGGTGGGTGGTTGAGCCTTCAAAAAGATGGAGCTGCAGGTCGTTATCGTGATCAGGCAACACGCCGTGGAGAAATTGTTTCGTGACAAACGGGGCATAGACCCACCCCGCCAGCGCGTTTTGACGTTCCGCCACGGTCGTCAGTGCGGCACCCTTGCGATAGACAGGAAAGAACAAAAGAAACCCGGCGCCTTGCCCATGGTCCTGCACCAGCGCGATTCGCTCGGTCATCTGAGGCTCGCCCGTGTCTCGTGCGGCCTCGGCCGCGTTCTGCCGGTGGTGTTCCGACGTGATGTCCAATCCCTGGGCCTGCCAGTTTGGTTCGTAGGGCTCGATATACGTGATGATGTAATGATCACCGCTGGTCGGGCGAACCTTTGGCGGAATTGCGTTCGGAACCGAATGAACGCTGAAATCCGGCGCGCCACCAGCGCGAACCTGGGAAAGGAACCTGTCCAGATCAGCTTCAGCCACCGGAGCAATCATCCCCATTCCCCGAATGCCAGGATAACGTTCCGCCAGTCGCAAGGACTCCACGTAGGCCCGCCACTCCCCACGCGTCACGTCTGTCGACGCGCTGAAAAGGCTTGCCGCGCCGCGCAAGGCGTCCGTGTAAACCGTCATGCGCTGTTGAATGGCATTCTCCGCGTCGCGAATCCGGGTGAGCAGATTCGCCCGGTCCGCCTCCAGCCGGTCAGTCAGAAGCGACGAGAACAGCCAGCCGCTGAACGCCCACCCCAGCAGCAGGACAGCCCCCGGCACGACCAAGCTGCCGGCCGACCGAATCGTGGGCAGGACCAACCCGGCGATGGCCACGGAGAAGAGAAAGAGCTGAAGCCGGAGCAGATCCTGGTTCAGCGTGCCGCCGGTGAATGGCCCCGAACCAGTCACCGCAGCGCCAATGCTGGCCGCCGCAATGAACAACCCGGCCAGCCTCACGCCCAAGGCGCCAAACCACGCGACGGCGATGAGCAGCAGTGGAAAGATCGCGAACAGATAGCCCGCACCTTGCGGACGAAGAAAGACCAGCGTGCAAACCACCGCGGTACCGAGAAAAACGCTGCCCACCTTAAGGAAATCCAGACTCTCGAATCGACGCGAAGGGCGGCGCAGCTCGGCCAACGATACGAGGATCGGTGCCACCACCAGCGCGCCGAGAGCATCGCCCACCCACCACGTCCACCAGATCGTCCCCAGCAGCGACATCGCCACGGTTCCCGACAAGCCGAGGCTGACCACGCCGAGCGAGGCGCTGATGATCGGGGCCAAAAACGAAGCCCCGATCAGGGCGGACGGTGCGGATGAATTGCCGGGCCACCCGCTCCCACCGTTGAAACGGCGCATCAACCCAACCGCGATCAAAGCCTCGAGGGTGTTTCCCAAACCAATACCGGCCGCAGCCATGAGTGGAATCGGCGTCATGGCGTTCGCCGCAAATGCGCCCAGGGCGATCCCCGGCCACAAGCGTGTTCCGAACACCAGCAGGCTGCCGACGGCAACGCCGGTCGCCGGCCAGACCGGAGAGACGTTGCCGTGCACGCTGGCTACCATCAGGCCCAGCCGCGCAGCGGCGAAATAGACGACAGCCAAAGACGCCACCGCCAGCGGCAACGGTGGGCACCAGCGCCCCGCCCGCGGGGACGCTGGCTGGTTTAGATCAATGCGCTCGCTCAACTATTGCAATTGCGTGCAGCCGGACACATCCAGTCCGGGCGTCCCAATAACGTAGACCCACGGCCATCGGCGGAATTGTCCGGAACTTGAGGCGCGGCCGCGGGCCGTCTGGAGTCCGCCGTGAAACGGCGCTGTAGATCTTTGCCCCAAATGAAAGCGGCGTTTCACCCCGCACTCCACAGCGCTGGCGCGTTGGCCTGCGTGCCCAATCGTACACAGGCCGCCTGCAGGTTCATGGCCCCCAACTCACGTCCAGTTTGGACGTCTCGCTTCTCCATGGACCTCTCCCCGGGGTGTCTCGCAATGCGGGGCAGAAGGCCGGGAATTTTTAACGGTTGGCATTGTTCCAGCCCGTTGGTCGTCCAAGAGTTTCTGCGGGCGAGGACGCCCGCACCCCGCGTTGCGGGGCGCCGCCAGTGCGGAGCGCCGTGCGGACCTCCGGCCGGCGGCGGCTTCGGCCGGACGGAGCGCTGAGCGAAGGAGGCAGCGCCAGACCTACCTGCGTGGTCGCGTTCATGCCCCCTTCCGGAGGAACCCACTGGCATTTGTTTTGATTCCCATCGCGCTCACCGTCAAGGTGCCGTCATTCTTGGGACCTGCGCTAATCGGCAGGACTCACCCGACGCGAGCCAGGCATAAAATGAGGGCACCAACCAACCACTACCGGCGCGGGCGCAAAAGTCCGCCACGGAACCCAAAGGTCAGGCCGCACCTTGAACGGCTGTGGGTCGCTCTGGCCTCGCTGATCCTAATCCCTTCGGCGGCAGCCCAGCCCGCTGTCGCCGTTCAGCCCCAGCAACAAACTGTGTTGGCTGGTTTGGCCGTTACGATTTCTGCGGTGGCGACAGGATTCACTCCCACGGCCTATCAGTGGTGGCGGAATGGACAACCGATGCCAGGCGCCACCAACGCGTCTCTCTACCTTCAATCGGCGATCATTGCCGACAGCGGGGGCTACTTCGTAACGGCCGCCCGCGGCGCCGTCAGCACAACCAGCATGCTGGCGCAGGTGGTCGTCGCCGCAGGACCCATCGGGGGGTGGGTTGTTCGGCAAGGCATTGCAGACTACAGCCTCTCCTCAGTGGCCTTCGGTCAAGGCACCTTCGTGGCTGTGGGATATGCCTACCTCCAGAGCGGGTACCGCGGTGTTATCGTGACATCTCCCGATGGAAAGGTTTGGACCCAGCGCCTTAACCAGGCTGGATTCTACTTTCGCGACGTGGCCTTCTCCGGCGACACCTTCGTGGCCGTCAGCGGGATCGAGTCCATCTATTGCCGGTGCCCCGGAATCTTCACCTCAACCAATGGTCTGGACTGGACCCAGCGCACCTCGGGCTCCGCCTATCCGCTGTATGAAACGGTGGGGGCCAATGGCCTGCTGATCGCCGCGGGTGGCGACTATCGGGGCTTCAGTTTTGGTGGATACGTTTTCACGTCACGAAACTCGGTGGATTGGACGGCCAGCTACCTTGGAGAAACCCCGTGGTTTCGAGGGGCGGCCTATGGCGCAGGCCACTTTGTCCTGAGCGGCACTCCGCTCCAGGGTGACAACCGTGTGCTGGTTTCTGCGGACGGCCGGAACTGGAGCAGCCCGAGCCTGCCGGTTTTCGACGGACCCGGCCGACTCGTCGACGACATCGTTTTTGGCCGCAACGAATTCGTTCTGCTCGGGCAGTATTTTCTCAACCCGCCCGAATTCATGACGGACATCCTGACCTCGGCCAACGGGACCAACTGGACGAGGACGGCCGTCGTGAGCAACCAACTCGATTGCGTGGCCTTCGGGGACGACGTGTATATGGGCGCCGGGGCCAGCGCGATTTACAGCTCGCCCGATGCCATCCACTGGAAGCGCGAACTCGCCAGCCAGTCCCTGCTGCTTGAAGGCATCGCCCATGGAGCGGGCACCTTTGTTGCCGTGGGCGGCGGGGGACGAATTCTCCAGACCGTCGGGCCCGCCGGCCCGAGGTTGACCGTCCTCTCCGACGGGCCCGGTTCGGTCGCGCAAACGCCTGAGCGAAACACCTACGAGGTCGGCGACCGCGTGGTGCTGACGGCCATTCCAGCCCGCTGGCACAAATTGATCCAGTGGAATGACGGGGTGACCAACGATTCCCGGGTCGTGACCGTCAGCGCCAACAACCTGGAGAACATCTTCACCGCCCGGTTCGCTCCGATCACCGCCCTCGAGGAAATCACCATCGGGCCGGTCTCGAGAACGGCCCCCATCGGCATGCCTGTTGTGCTGGTTGATGATCAATTCGTGGTCAGCGGAACCGTCATCCGCACCAACCACGCCCGGCTGTCCTTCACGACCACCTTCCCCAACGGCCGCATTCTTTACACCCTGGACGGATCGGCACCCTCCGTTGGCTCGCGAATCTACCTGGCACCCGTTGACCTCAAACGACGAGCGGTTGTCCGGGCGCTCGCCTATAACCACGATTTTACCCGCTCCATTGAGGCGGACCCCGTGGAGGTAATCGTGGAGTCGGAGACAGTGCCGTTTTCTCTCTCCGCCACGACGCAAGGTGGAGGCGTAATCTCCATGAACCCGCCGGGCCCGAGCCATGAGTCAAATGCCTCCGTCACGGTCACCGCCACCCCGGCGGTCGGGTGGTCCTTTCTGCACTGGCTGGAAGACGCCGCCGGGACCAATCCCGTGATCACCATCCCGATGACCCGGGACAGATGCGTGGAGGCCGTCTTCGGGACGCATCTCAACACGATCGTCACCGGGGGTGGCATCGTGCTCCGGACGCCAGCCGCCGACCTCTATCCATACGGCGCCAAAGTGAAACTCCTGGGGCAACCGGCGGCCGGAGCCAGCTTCGCCCTGTGGGGCGACGACGCCGCGAGCAACACAAACCCGCTGGAGTTTTTTGTCAGAAAGGCCAACCAGACCGTATCCGCCTTCTTCGTCGGCCTCGCTCCCGACCAGTATGCGCTGATGGCCGGGGCTCAAGGGGGCGGAAGTGTGGGTGCCAACCCCCGAGCAAACGTTTTCAATCGGGGCCATCCCGTCATTTTGACCGCGACGCCCGACGCAGGGCAGGATTTTCTGGGCTGGCTCGGGGACACCAACGCCACGGACAATCCCCTGCGCCTCTCCATGAATCGAAGCTGGTCGGTCACGGCAAATTTTACGGCCCGTCCCCGCCTGACCCTCGAAGCGTGTCCGGCGTCGCAAGAGGGCGGGCTGTTGCGCCTCCGGCTGGCGGGAGAATACGGCAGCCGCTACGAGGTGCAGCTCTCGCTCGATCTGCGGTCGTGGTCCACCCTCGGCGCGATCACCAACCGGTTTGGCACCACCGTGATCAACGTGCCCTCGGATGGGATTGGGTTTGTCCGTGCACGTCTGATTCCATGAGTTCGGGCGACTTGCACCGGAGTGGCTCACCGTCAGGAAGCAGGACGCAAAAGGTCGGCGCCGACATTGCATTCACGCGCCATTCTTGTTAGGAAATCAGGGTCGGAAATATCTCACAGCCGTTCCGTATGAATCTAATTTCCCGGCGTGTCGCCGTTTGGGTCCTCTTTCTCTGCGTCATTCCCGCCTTCCTCCTGCTCCGCCCCGCCCCGCAGCAGACAACCGAATTGTTCCCGCCAGACTCCGCCCGCCCCGTGCCGGTCGACCACCCGCCACCGCTGCCATCCACGCCACCGGCTCCAGGGCGATCCGCCGTGGGCCTGGCCGATCCACCCCCGGCGGCCGCCACGGCTGCGGCGACGCCGGTCCCACCATCGCCCCCGGCGCCGGCAAGCGCGCCGGCCGGACTCTCGCCGTCCGCTCTTCGGCAAATCGAGGCGCTGCAAAACGCCAAGCTCACGCGGTCGCCGGCCCAGCAAAAGATGGACTCGAACCTGATCGACGCCGACAAGGCCAGCCGGGGCGAATCGACGGCACCTGGCGTTGCTCTCGTCGCGCCCGGCCTCGAGCGGGATGGAGCCGGGCGCGTGCTCGTCGATCTCGAGGCCCGCGTGACCCCGGAACTGTTGCGCGCCCTCGAGTCGCTCGGCGCGCGCGTGGTGAATCATTTCGTCAACTTCGACGCCATCCGCGCCTGGCTGCCCCTGGCTTCGATCGAGTCCATCGCCGGCCGGCCCGACGTGAAATTTGTGCGCCAGGCGGTCAAGGCGGCCACCAACACCGGCAGCGTGAACTCCGAAGGCGACGTCGCCCACCGCGCCAACACCGCCCGGACGACGTTCGGCGTCAATGGGTCCGGCGTCAAAGTCGCGGTCCTCTCGGACAGCGTCGATTTTCTGGCGGCCTCCCAGGCCTCGGCGGATCTGGGCCCGGTCACGGTTCTGCCCGGACAGAGCGGGGTGCCCGGCAGCGGCGAGGGCACGGCCATGTTGGAGATCGTCCATGACCTCGCGCCGGGCGCGGAGCTTTTTTACGCCACCGCCTTCAACGGGCCGGCGTCGTTTGCGCAAAACATTCTCGATCTCCGCAACCGTTATGCCTGCGACATCATCATCGACGATGTCGGCTACTTCAACGAGTCGCCGTTTCAGGACGGCGTCATCGCCCGGGCGGTGAACCAGGTCACGGCCGACGGCGCGCTGTTTTTTTCCTCAGCCGGCAATGCGGGCAACAAGAGCGACAACCAGTCAGGAACCTGGGAAGGCGATTTCGTTGACGGCGGCACGTTCACCACCGGCGGCCAGACGGCCGGGCGCATCCATAATTTCGGCGGCGTGACTGACAACCGGGTCGTCAGCGGCGGCAGCAGCCGGCACGTGGATCTATTTTGGGCCGATCCATTGGGGGCGGCCGCCAACGATTACGACGTCTATGTGCTGGATGCCGCCGGCGCCAATGTCGTCGCCAAATCCGACAGCACCCAGGCCGGCCAGGGCGACCCCTATGAGTTCGTCGACAAGCTCGAAATCGGCCAGCGCATTGTCGTCGTGAAATTCAAAGGCGACGCCCGATATCTTTACCTCGGCACCGGGCGAGGCCGGCTTGCGGTCAGCACGCCGGGCAACACCCGCGGTCACAATTCGGCCGTCGATGCCTTCTGCGTCGCCGCCGTTGACGCCAACACCTCATTCCCGGACCCGTTTACGGGCAACGCCAAGAACCCCGTCGAGGACTTCAGCTCCGACGGACCGCGGCGCGTGTTTTTCAGCGCCGACGGCACAGCCATCACGCCCGGCAATTTTTCAGCCACGGGCGGTGCCATCCGGCAGAAACCGGACATAGCAGCGGCCGATGGCGTGGTGACGACGCTGCCGGGAGACAGCGGCTTGAATCCGTTTTTCGGAACGTCGGCCGCGGCGCCGCACGCCGGTGCGATCGCGGCGCTGGTCAAATCCTACAACCGCGCCCTCTCACCCGCCCAAATCCGGTCGATCCTCACCGGCACCGCGCTCGACATCGAAAGCCCGGGAACGGACCGGGACTGCGGGGCAGGTCTGGTCATGGCCCTGGCCGCCCTCCAATCCGTCGCGGGCGCCGTCGCCCCCACGCTGACGGCCCTCAACCCGGCCACCGGCCCGGTCGGGACCGCGGTGACGCTGACGGGCACGCGGTTCACCGGGGCGACCAGCGTGAAGTTCAACGGGGTGGCAGCGCAATTCCAGGTGGACGACTCGACTCATATCACCACCACCGTTCCGGCCGGAGCCGCCACTGGACGGGTCACCGTGACCACGCCGGGAGGCACCGCCACGAGCGCCGTGAATTTCGTCATCGTGAATACTCCCTCCATCACCGGGTTTACGCCCGCCAGCGGCGCTCCCGGAACGCCCGTGGCCCTGACCGGAGCCAACTTCACCGGAGCCAGCCGGGTCGAATTCGCCGGAATCAACGCGCCCATCTTCACCGTCGATTCCTCCACCCGGATCACTGTGACCGTTCCGGCCGGTGCCACCACCGGCCGCATCAGCGTGACCACTCCCGCCGGGACCGGATCCTCGACGGCCAATTTCGTCATCACGGTCCAGCCGATCATCGCCGGATTCTCACCCGTCACCGGAGCCGTCGGCACGGTGGTTGTCCTCGATGGAGCCAACCTCACCGGCGCCAGCGCCGTGCGGTTTGGCGGCGTCAACGCCCCGGTGTTCACGGTCAACTCCGCTGCCCGCATCACCGTCACCGTCCCTGCCGGCGCCGTCACCGGGCCGATCAGTGTGACCAACCCGAACGGAACGGCCTCGAGCGGCGCGGTGTTCACCGTGGTCGGCGCGCCCAGCATCGGAGCGGTCACCCCCGCCCAAGGGTCGGTCGGCGCCGCGGTCGTCATCGCCGGCACCAGCTTCACCGGCGCCACGTTCGTTCGATTCAACGGCGTGCCGGCGGTGTTCGCCGTGAATTCCCCCACCGAAATCTCCACCGCGGTTCCCGCGGGAGCCACCACCGGTCCAGTCAGCGTGACGACGCCCGGCGGCACGGCCACGAGCGCGACGGCGTTCACCGTCCTGAACCCGGCCGGCAACGACAGCTTCGCGAATGCGACGGTGTTGACCGGCGCCGCCGGCACGTTGGCCAACAATTCGGCGGCGGCCACGAAGGAGGTCAACGAACCGGCGCACGCCGGCAACGAGGGCGGCAAATCGCTTTGGTATCGGTGGACCGCGCCGGCCGCCGGGACGGTGCAATTCGACACCACCGGCAGCGGCTTTGACACCTTGCTTGCGGTGTATACCGGGACAGCCCTGGGGGCACTCACGACGGTGGCGGCCAACGATGACAACGCCACGAGCCGGCAGAGCACCGTGACCATCGTCGCTGTGGCGGGAACCACCTACCGGATTGCCGTCGATGGATATCGCAGCCCGGGCGGGACGGCGGCGAGCGCCGCGGCGGGTGACATCGTGCTTCGCTGGGCGGGGAACGCGGCGGCACCAGCCATCACCGGATTCAATCCAGCGTCCGGTCCGGCCGGCAGCCTGGTCGTGGTCGACGGGGCAAACATCGTGGGCGTGACGGCGGTGAGTTTCAACGACGTGGCGGCTGCCTTCACCATCAATTCAGCCACCCGCCTGACGGCGACGGTGCCGGCGAACGCGGGGTCCGGCCCGATTCGGGTCACGGGTCCGGGCGGCACGGCGACGAGCGCGGCGACCTTTAACGCAACCACGGCCCCGGCGAATGATCGCTTTGCGAACGCCCGCACACTCACGGGTGCCAGCGGCACAACGACGGGCAGCAATACGGACGCGACCCGTGAAGCGGGCGAGCCCAACCACGCCGGCAACAGCGGCGGAAGTTCCGTCTGGTTCTCGTGGGTTGCGCCCGCCGCCGGCAACTTCACCTTCGAGACCACCGGGAGCGATTTCGACACGCTGCTCGCCGTCTACACCGGCGCGAACGTCTCGGCCCTCACGCCCTTGGCCAGCAATGATGACGCCGCGCCGGGCACGATCAGCCGGGTCACCTTCCCGGCGGTGGCCGGCATCACCTACCGGCTGGCCATCGACGGGTTCAATGGCGCGAGCGGATCGTGGATCCTCCGCTGGAGCAGCGAGCAAAACCCGCCCGCCATCACGTCATTCACACCCACCACCGGCAGCATCGGCTCCACGGTGATTCTCCGCGGGGCCAATTTTTCCGGCGCCATCGCCGTCCGGTTCAACGGAGTCAGCGCGACCTTCACGGTGGACTCGGCTGCGCAGATCACGGCCGTGGTCCCGCTGGGCGCCAACTCGGGCCCGATCAGCGTCACGACACCCAATGGCACCGCCTCGAGCCCCACCGCCTTCGCCGTGGGCACGGGCCCGCGCAACGATCAGTTCGCCAGCGCGCAACTGTTGACCGGCCCGGCCGTCGTCGTGGCCGGCAGCACCGTCGAAGCTTCAAAGGAAACCGGCGAGCCCAACCACGCCAGCAACAGCGGCGGCCGCTCCATCTGGTACCGCTGGACGGCCCCGGCCAACGGCACGTGGGCCATTGACACGGCCGGAAGCCGGTTCGACACCACGCTCGGCGTCTACACCGGCGCCAGCGTGAACACCCTGGCCGTCGTCGCCTCCAATGACGACGCGAGGGACGACCGAACCAGCCGGGCCTATCTGTCCGCCACCGCAGGTTCCACCTACTTCATCGCCATCGACGGATACAACGGCGACAATGGCGATGTCACGTTGAAGGTGGTCCCCTCTGTGGCGCCACAAACCCTCTATGCAACCGGCTTCGAAGCCAGCCAGGGCTTCGCCGCCGGCCAACCCCTGGTCGGCCAGGGCGGATGGCAGGGATCAGGCTCCGGCGGCAATGCCGTCTGGGCGGGTCTCTGGACGGGCTCTCCCCAGCAGGCAGTTCTGGGAGTGAATGCACCCCTGCCCGGCGACGAGTTAACCCTCGTCTGGTGGCCCGCCAACCACACCCCGGCTGTCGCCACGCGCCCGATCGTCCGGTTCAAAGTGGACCTGTCGATCGTCGACTCGAGCAATGGCTCGTACGATGATTTCTTCTGGTCCGCCTACAATCAGGCCGGCGACTGGCTTTTTTCGTTGAACTTCGACAACGCAGATTTGGGTGTCTACACGCTCCTCAACGACGGCTCCGGCTTCGCCCGAACGCCGGTGTCGTTCGTGAACGAGAGCATCGACGAGCTGAACGTCATCATGGATTTCGGTCGCAATCGTTGGCGCGCGACCCTGAACGGAGAATCCCTCGGCCCGGAGCTGCCCATTTCCGCCGCGCCGGGTCCGGCGCTCAACCTTGGCGACATCGACGCGGCGTGGGGGTTGAAGAACCCCTTCAGCGCGGGTGACAACGCCATGGTCTTCGACGCCTATACCCTCACCGCCGAAGCGGGCGGCCAACCGGTCATCGCTGCCCCGCCGGCCAGCCAATCCATCGTGGCCGGCGCCACATTGATCCTCAGCGTCGCCGCGGACGGCGCCGAGCCGCTCCAATTTCAATGGTCCAGAAACGGAGTCCCCATCCCCGCGGCCACCAACGCCATCCTCGAAAGTGTCGGCGTCAACACCGGCCAGGCCGGTACGTATGCCGTCACCGTGTCCAATCCGCTCGGCACCACCACCGCCAGCGCCGTCGTCACCGTGGTCCAACCCGCCCGCGCCGTGCTCAGCCAGGCCCGCATCCTGCCCGACGGACAATGGCAGTTCACCATCACCGGCACCACCGGCGCCCGCTATACGGTGGAATACTCCGCCAACCTCATCGACTGGCAGGAGCTCACCACGGTGCTCATCCAGGGCGGCAATGCCGTGGTGACCGATCCCCTCGCCGGAGGCGCCGCGAGACGCTTTTATCGGGGGCGAACAGCCTTTTAGAGTTTTCGAACGGCTCCGCTCGCGGCCAACCGCCGGCGGGTGGTGACGCAGATGGGCCAGGCATTGCTGCGTGCCCGCTCCGCCGGAAGGGCGCGCGGAGGCCGCCATCGGGTCGGCCAAAAACACCGCGGAAGGCGCTCGCCAAAATCTTGAAAGGAAGGTGGAGTGGGCAGGCTTATACAGGTTGGAACAATGTCATGTTGACCGAACCTGGAACCGATTCGCTCCTGCCTACGCGCCAAAGCCTTCTGTCGCGCCTCCGCGATTGGAAGGACCAGGATGGGTGGCAGCAGTTTTTTGACACCTACTGGCGGCTCGTCTATCGGGTGGCGCGCCAGGCGGGATTCGACGACGCGACCGCGCAGGACATCGTGCAAAACACGTTCATCTACCTGTCCCGCCGGATGCCGAAGTTCCGCTACGATCGGGAACGCGGCTCGTTCAAATCCTGGCTGCGCCGCGTGACCCGCTCGCGCATCTCGGCCTTTCGCCGCCGGGCCGAAGCGCGCGAGCCAGCCCTGCCGGAGGTTGACCTGGAGGACGACGAAGCCAGCGTCTGGGAGGTCATCCCGGATCCGGCCGGAGATGCGCTCGACGAAGTCTGGCAGCGGGAATGGGAGGACAACCTGGTCAAGGCCGCGCTGCGACGCGTGCGCGCCAAGGTCAGCGGCCAGCAGCTCATGATCTTCGAGCTGGCGGCGCTCGGCGAGGTGCCGCTCAAGCAGGTCGCCCGCAAGCTCGACGTGAGCCTGATGCAGGTCTACCTGGCCCGACATCGGGTGGGAAAGCTGTTCAAGGAAGAGGTTCAACGATTGCGACGGGAGACCGAGTGAGGGCGAATGCCAATGGTCGAAATCCGAACCTCCAACTTCCAAATTCGAGCTGCCAACCTCCCAACGAGCAACTTTGAACTCCAAACTTTGAACTCCGAACTCTCCTAATGGCCGGCCCGCCCGTCATCCCGGACCACACGCTGCTGCGTCTGATTGGCCGCGGATCCTACGGCGAGGTCTGGCTGGCGCGCAACGTGATGGGCGTGCTGCGCGCGGTGAAAATCATTTCGCGCCAGGACTTCGACAGCGACCGGCCCTATGAGCGGGAATTCGCCGGCATCCAACGCTACGAGCCGGTGTCCCGCACGGCCGACGGCCTCGTGCATGTGCTGCACGTCGGCCGGAACGACGCGGCCGGATATTTCTTCTACGTGATGGAGCTGGCCGATTCCGCCGAAGGCGAAAATCCCCACTCCGAAATCCGCAGGCCGGGACCCGACGCCGGGCGCGCTCCGCGTTCCGGTGAAAACTTCGGGCCGGGGGCGGACGGCAGCGCGCCCGGAACCGCTTCAGACTATTCGCCGCGCACGCTGCGATGTGATCTCCGTCGGTCGGGGCGGCTGCCGGTGGCGGATTGCCTGCGGCTGGCCCTCGACGTGGTTGGAGGCTTGGCGCGGCTGCACGAGCGGGGCCTGGTGCATCGCGACGTCAAGCCGGGGAACATCATTTACGTCGAAGGCCGCGCCAAGCTGGCGGACGTGGGCCTCGTCTCGAAGGGGGGCGAGGGCCGGACGTTCGTGGGGACGGAGGGATACATCCCGCCGGAAGGGCCTGGATCGGAGGCGGCCGATCTTTATGCGTTGGGCATGGTTCTTTACGAGGCAGCGACCGGGAATGCGCCGGAGAAGTTTCCCAAAGTGCCGGCGGAATGGTTTGCGGAGGACGCGGGCCCGGAGCCGTTGGAGTTTCACGAGATCGTTTTGAAAGCCTGCGAAGGCGCGCGGGAGCGGCGCTACGCACGGACGGAGGAGATGCAGGCGGATCTGGCCTTTCTCCAAAGCGGCCAGAGCGTCCGGCAATTGCACGCGTTGGAACGGCGGGTGCGCAACTGGCGCCGAATTGGCTGGGTGGCCGCCGTGACCGTGCTGGTGGCGGTGGGGGTGTCATTTTTCGGGACGTGGCGGGCGCGGGTGGAGGCGGAAAATCGCGGGAAGGAGACCCAGCTGAAGGAGGAGGCGCTGACCGCGAAGACGCGGGCGGAGAAGGCGGAGCGCGAGTCGCGCAGCCAGCTCCATGCGGCTCTCCTCGAGCAGGCCCGGGCGAAGGTGCGCAGCGGCGAAGTCGGCCAGCGGCTGGACGCATTGGCGGCATTGCAACGGGCGGCCGCCATCTCCAACACACCCGCCTTGCGCCGCGAGGTCTTTGCGGCGCTCGCCCTGCCGGACCTGCGGCTACTCCAGACTCTGCCCTATGGCGAAGAGTACGTGCTCAAAAAGCTGGATCCGAATTTCGATCGCATCGCCCTCGGGCGACGCCGCGGCAAGGTGGAGATCCGCTCGCTGGCGGACCACGCAACCCTCGCGTCGTTGCCCGCCACCACCAACCTCCCCCTGTCCGAGGGACGATGGAGCTCCGACGGACGATTTCTCGCATTGAAACGACACCTTCCCCCTCAGGGGCGCTATCTGCTCGAGGTCTGGGATGTCACTGCCGGCCGCCTCGTTCTGACCGCACCAGACGTTCGTTTCAACGCGTTCGCCTTTCGGCCCAAAACCTCACACCTCTTGACCGGCGGTCTGAACGGCTGGCTGACGACCTGGGACCTCGAGACGGGGCATGAGGTTGACCGACGTCAGGTGGACGTGGAGTCGACCGGCTTCGGCTACTCGCCTGACGGCCAACTGGTCGCCGGGTTCTACGAACGAACGAACGATTGGGCCGTCTCCATCCATCGTGCGGATAATTTGTCCACCGTGTGCTCCAACGTTTTCGGGTCGGCCTTGGCCGCCATCGAATGGCATCCGGACGGCCGCACGCTGGCCGTGACCGATTTCGGTGGCGGGGTTCATCTCATGGACGCCCGTTCAGGCGCGGTCCGTCTGCTGGGACAACACAAGGCGGAAGCGGTCACCGCCGTGTTCAGCGCCGATGGCGCCTACCTCCTGACGGGCGGGTGGGAACGCGAATTGATCTGCTGGGACGTGGCCAGTGCGCGCAGGGTATTTGGCATTGGTCTCGACAGCTATCAGGTGCAGTTCTCCGCCCGCGGCACCCAGTGCGCCCTCATCAATTTCAGCAGCATCCTGAGCCTTTACGATTTCGAACGACCGCTCGCCCACCGGGAGTTTCCCGAGGTCCAGGGATCGCGCGTGCGGGCCGCAGATTTTTCCCCGGATGGACGCTGGCTTGGCGCCTCGACCGGCCAGCGTGCGGCCGTCTGGGATCTCACCGGAAACAGCCCTCCAGCGGTGGAGCCCGAGGCTTTCAACTCCCGCTTTTACTTCACGGAGGACGGCAGGGAAGTCTACGCCAGCCGCGGTGACTACGCGGCTCACTGGGCCATCACACCTCCCTCGAACTCGAATGCGGCCCCGCGCCTCGATCCACGCCCGCTGACCAAACCGACCGGGCTGAAAAGTCTCATCCTGGTTTCGAACGCCGTCCTGTTCAATGGCTCCGCGGGTTCGCAACTTCTGCCTCCCGGCCGGACGGAGGCGGAGCCGGGCCGTTGGATCAAAACGGACTATGGCATTCTTGGCGCCTCGCCCGACCGGCGTTGGCTGGCCATGTATCGCTCCTTCGAAGGCACCCTGCACGTCTACGAGTTGCCAGACCTGAAACCCGCCACTCGAATTCGCTACCCCGATCGCATCGGCGATTTCCAATTCTCCCCGCGCGGCGATGAACTCGCCATTGGATCCTACCGGACAGGCCTCACCTTCTGGAACACCGCCACCTGGCAGCAGACCCGGGTGCTGACCAATTTTGCCCGCATTCTTTACGCGCCCGACCAAAGGCGCGCCTGGCTCAGCTCGGACTTCCGCCGCGCCGGCCTCTACGATCTCCGCACGCTCGAACCGCTGCTCCACCTGCCCACGGGCATGCTGCCGCTCGCCCTCAGTCCAAATGGCCGCCAGATCGTCGTGAGCGTCGACTCCCGTCGACTCCAGCTCTGGGACCTCTCGGTGGTCCGCGCCGAACTGGCCAAGCTCGGCCTCGACTGGAGCGACCGCTGACCCGCCAGAGTGCGGGCGTCCTCGCCCGCAGAAAGCCGCGCCCCCTCCAGCGCCACGCCGTTTTCCTGGCGGCCGGATCCTTTCAGCCTGCTGCGGGCGAGGGCGCCCGCGCCCCGGACTGCTCCAGTTCACGGCAGGTGGGCCGGTCCTCCTCTGACAAAAGATCCACTTCGTTGAAAACTTTGGCGCGCACCCCGGCTTAGTCAGGGTGTGAAACTTGAAATCCTCAATCATCGAAACTGGACGCGAATCGGATTGATCGCGTGGGCCACCGGCGTCGCCAGCCTCGCGCAAGGCCTCGCCGGAATTCCCGAACCGGACCTCGTCTGGTATGGCAAGGTCTCCACCACCATCGACGGCGCGCCCGTGCGCCTAACCAGCGGCATGCTCGCGTGGCGCATCGAACCCCTGGCGGGCGGCCCGCCAATCGTGGTGTCCACGCCGCTGACGAATCTCAACTCGCAGTTCAGCTTCGCGCTCCGCGTGCCGTGCGAGTCCCCCGAGCCTGCCGTCAGCGCGTCGACCAACGTCGTCAACCTGACGGTCCCTCCGCGCGCCTACCGGCGCCTGAGCGTCACGCTCGACGGACAACCTCTCGCCCTGGTCGGCGCCGCCAGCGACTTCTCGCCGGCGCTCTCCGATCGCGGCCGCACCGAACGCCTCGACCTGCGCCTGGGATCGGCCTCGGTGGACGCCGACGGCGACGGCCTCGCCGACGCGTGGGAGATGCTGCATTTCGGATCGCTCAACGCGACGCCCGCGGCGGATCCCGATGGCGACGGTGTCGACAACCTTCACGAATTTCGCGCCGGCACGGACCCGCTCGATGCGGCTTCCCGCTTCGAGATCGTCGAGATCTCGGCCACGCCCGGCGGTCCCGCCCTGCAGTGGACGAGCCAGGCCAACCACACGTATCGAGTCCGGCGCGCGGCCAGCCTGCTTGCGCCGGCCAGCGAATATGTCGTCGTCCGATCCAGCCTCGCGGCCACGCCACCGCTCAACCAGTTCATCGACAGCACCGCTGGAACCAGCGGGCTCTACTTCTACCGCATCGAGATCGAGGAGTAATCATCATGCACACCACCACATTCAATTCGCGCCGTAGCCCAGGGTGCGCCCTGCGCTCAGGTCCGTCGCCCACCGGCACGCCTTCCGTCTCCGCCCGCCTTGGCCTGCTGGCCCTGTTGCTAATCGTGGGTGTCGCCCACGACGTCCAGGCGCAGTGGGTCCAGCAGCAGATCGCTCTTCGGCCCGGCTGGAACGCCGTCTTCCTCGAAGTGGATCCCGCGCCGGCCGATTGCGACTCCGCCCTGGCCGGGCTGCCCATCGAAAGCGTTTGGGATTACAACCCGTCCGCCGACAGCGCCCAATTTGTCCAGGACCTGAGCACCCTGCTGCCCGGCGCGCCAGGCTGGCTGACGTGGTTCCCACCCGCACATCCCCTGGCCGGCCAGGGGAGCCTGTCTGGCCTGCGGGACGGGCGCGCTTACCTGATAAAGACCACCAATGCACAGCCGGTGACCTGGACCGTGACCGGCCGGCCGTCGCTGCGGCGGGCCACGTGGCGAACCAGCGGGCTGAACCTCGTGGGGTTTCATGTCGGGACGCCGGGGCCGACCTTTCAAAGCCTCTTTGCCGGCCAGGCCGGGCTTGCGGGCCAGCCGGTTTACACGCTCGATGCGACGGGTGTGTGGCGCGCAATCGCCGACCTGACCACCGCACGGCCGAAGCCGGGAGAAGCCTACTGGATCCGTTGCCGCCAGCCGGCTCAAGCCTCCGGCACGCTTCTCCTCGAGAGCGGCTCGCGACGCGGGTTTCACTTCGGACCGTCGACCGGCGAGCAAAGCGTCCGCCTGCGCAACGCGAGCTCCGGTCCGCGCAACCTCACGATTCGCATGGTGGCCTCCGCGCCCTCGCCGGCCGGGCAAAGGCCCGTGGCCGGGCCGGTGCCCTTGCGGTATTGGCGCGCGGGCTTCGCCACCACGAACCTCGGTTGGGAACCATTTCCCGCGGCGCTGATCTTCACCAACCTGGCTGCCGGTCAGGAATGGAACATTCGCCTCGGCGTGCAGGGAACGGCCCTGGCCGCGGCCGCCGCTGGCGCGCTCTTCCAGGGGCTGTTGGAAGTGGCGGACGACGCCGGCACGCGCTGGCTCATTCCCCTGAGCGCCGGGCAGGCGGCCGACGGATTCACTGGAGGAGACTTCCACGCCGCGTCGGCGCCCGGCGATTCTCCCTTCGCCGGATTGTGGGTCGGTGACGTCCAGCTCGACGCGGTTTCGCAGCCCGCGCACGCGAGCGATCCGGCGGCGACGCGGCCGGCCGGCGGCAACTTCTCGTTCCGCCTGATTGTGCACGTCGATGGCCAGGGCGCCGCCAGCCTGTTGTCGCAGGTGTTCCTCGTGCGCAAGCCGCCGGTGCTGACTCCGGACCTCGACGATCCGTTCGTCAACCGAGTCGAGATCCCGGCCCGCACGGTGGCGGTGACCGACGAGTCGTTCATCCCGGGGCTCATTGGCTCTGCGGAGCTGACCGGGCGACGCGTGAGTTCGCCCGCGTTCGTGCTCGACCAGCCGCTGGCGCTCGCCGGCGGCGCATTTGGCACGGGCACGGTGCAGGCGCAGTTCAGCCTCGATTACGACCACCCGCTGAACCCGTTCAAGCACGTCTTTCACCCCGACCACAACAACCTGGACGAACGCTTCGAACAAAAACTTCCGGAAGGCCGCGAGTCGTTCACGGTGACGCGGGCCGTGTCGCTCGCGTTCACAGCCACCGATCCGCTGGGCGTCAACCCGCCCGGCTGGGGCGCGACCGAAGTGGGGGGAACCTACCGCGAAACCGTCACCGGCCTGCACCGGAGCGCCCTCCACACGCGCGGCAATTTCCGCCTCGTGCGGGTCCTCTCCGCCCCCACGCTCAATCAGTAAACCTTTTTTCTCCTGGTCACGATGAAACCGACTCTTTCCCTTTGCCAAGCTCTTCTCCCGCTCGCGCTGACCGCGTCCATGATCGGCTCAGCGTCCGCCCAACTGCAGCCCGTGTGGACCGTGCATCACGGCCAAACCACGGCGGCCGTCACCGCTCGCGGCGAAATCTATAACAACCTCGGCTTCGCCGGCGTGCCCGTCGTCCAGGACACGCCGACGATCGACTTTAATTGGGGAGCCGGCGCGCCGGCGCCCGGCATTCCGGCGGACAGCTTCACCGCGCGCTGGACGGGCCGCATCACCCCGGCCACGACCGAGGACTACACGTTCTCCGTCACGGCGGCCGGCGGCGTGCGCTTGTGGGTCAACGATGAGTTGATTCTCGACTTCTGGTTCGACCATCCCGAAAGCGAGGTCACCTCGGTCTCGCGCCCGTTGCAGGCCGGCTCGCTCTACCCGCTGCGCGTTGAATTCCTCGAGACCACCGGGCCGGCGTCGATCCGCGTGCAGTGGCAGTCGTCGAGTTTGTCCAAGCGGCCGGTCACCTTCCAGGATGTGCCCGACGGGAGCGAGGATTACTTCGGCACCGTGCTGGCCGGAGCCGGCCACGGCCGGCTCGCCGTCGGCGCACCGATGGCGGAAGTGCCCTACGGCATCAGCGTCACCAATTACGCCCAGGACGGGGGCCTCGCCTGGATCTACGGCCCGACCGGCCAGGTCGCGGCGGCCCTGGACGCTCCGCGTGAGCGGTTCCGTTACAACTACGGGACCGCCCTGGCTTCCTTTCCCGACGGTCGCATTCTGGTGGGGACGGCGAACTCGGCCGTGGCGCCGCTGGGCAATGTCGTGACCCGCGTGGGCTCGGTCTATCTGCACGGCACGAACGGGGAAGTGATCGGCGAGTGGTCGAACCCCGACGGGCCGACGGACTCGGGCGGCCAGCCGGCCTACTTTGGTTACAACGTGGCCGCGCTGCCGGGAAACCGGTTTGCCGTCAGCACGCTGCGCAACCGCGGCAAGGTTTTCATCTTCAGCGCAGCCCAGCCCGGACTGCCGCTGACCACCATCACAAACCCGTCGCCCTCGTCCGGGGGCCACTTCGGGAAGGCGCTCGCGGCGCTGGGCAACGATCGGCTGCTCATCAGCGATCATTTTGACACCGGAACGCCCGGGCGCGTCGGCAGCGTTCGTCTCTACGATTTCTCCGGCAATCTGCTCCGGACGATTCGCAATCCGGTCGAGCAGGACTTCGATGAATTTGGGCGGACGGTCGTGGCGGTGGACGATCGGCGGTTTCTGGTGGGCGCGCCCTACGCCCGGCAGGTTTATTTTCCTGCGGGCACGCCGGTGACCAATTATGTGGCGGGCGCGGTGTATTTGTTTGACGACACTGGCGGGCTGTTGCGGACGTTTACGGGGCCGAATCCGGAGCGTTCGGAGGAGTTCGGCGCCGCGCTGGCCATGTTGGATCCGGGCCGGGCCCTCATTGGAGCTCCGGGCGATCGACAGGGCCCTCTCATCACCGGCCGGGCCTTCCTCTACAACCTCGGAGGCATCCTGCTCGGCATCGCGGAGAATCCGGAGCCGGATATGTTCGACGGGTTTGGCTACTCCCTCGCCGCGCTCGACGGACGTCGGTTTGCCGTCAGCGCGCCGTTCGATGACACCGGCCGGCCGAACGCCGGAGCGGTTTACGGCTACGACGTGCCGGTGCCGAAGGTGGAAATTGGCTCGGTCATCCCGGAGCCATCACAGCCTTTGGATCGGATGGGCACGTTCCCCCAATTCGGCCCGACGGTGAATCCGCCCGACGCGGCCTTCTGGCATGTGCCGTCGCAGAAATTGTTTGCGGTGAAACCAGGCGGCATCCTGGTCTCTTGGAAGCTGGCCGGCACCGCCGAAACGAACAATTGGGAGGCCGCCGTGGTCTGGCCGACAAACCTCGCGCGGTTCCAAACCCACATCGCCGGGCCGACTCCCGTCGACGTCAGCGACGGCGGGCAATACTCCAACGTCGTCCTGCAGGCCAGCACCAGCGGGGCAACCCTGATCGGCAGCAACGCCCAGCAGTGGTTCACGGCCACCGCGCCCGGCGACACGCTCCTGATGCTCTCGGTCGGGCACCCCACCAACGGGCCGATTCGATTTCAATTCGTCCACTCGTTCGCCTGGAATGATCCCGCCCAGCTCCACGACAACGCGCCCGCCACCGTCGGCGTCCCCATCCAGGATCCCGCCGGCTACCACAATCCCGCCTGCGGTTCCCCGCAAATCGTGCTCCCCAACGGCGTCTACGCTCCCGCGCCCGTTTTCGAGCCCATGACCCGCACGGGCACCATCATCCCGGTCAACCGCGACCGGCCGGAGACCGACTCCGACGATCTCGTCGTCGGCTTCTACCAGTTCGGAGCGAAACTCTACGACCCGGTGACCGGCAGCCCGGTGGCGAGTCAGATCGCGTGGCCGCACAAGCCCGTCCGCTTCCGTCCGCAATGGCCCACGGCCGCGCCCCACCTCGTCATCGCCAGCCAGCAAGGCACCGGCGTGATCGATCCGGCCCAGTTCGCGGACTGGCAGATCTACTTTCAAAACAACCCGGCCCTGCCCGGATTCAATCCCAACGACGAACACGCCACGCGCAGGCCGATCGCCGGCGGCGAAGGCGTGTTCGCGCTGCGCGATGACTTGGGCTCCGCGTCCACTTCGGAGCCATACGTCCTGATTCGATACCGGGATGCGGCCGCCAGTGGCGGGCCATGGCGGATCAAGGTTTGGAAGGTGGTGGCGGAGGAAGCGCCGTTCTTTTTCCGGTATCCCGCCGTGGCCGGCACGCTGCTGCAACCTCCGTTCCCGCTCAGCACCATGGCGCAGCCGCCCGAAAATGCCGGCGTTTCCGGCCCGTTCTTCCGCGATCGCAAGAAGTCATTCTGGGCGCGGGCCGCCGGCGACCAGGGCGGAGCCGCGGAGATTGTCATGCACTACTTCTACCCGATGCTGCCCGAGTTCCATTTCCCCACGAACCCGCCAGCGGTCGGCACGAGCGTGCCGTTGCTCGATCGCCGGGCCGGCACGCCGGGCACGCCCATCAACGTGCGCTATGACGTGGCGTGGCCCGCATCCGTGCCCGAGCTGCGCGTGGGTGAAACCCTCGTCAAACCCAAGAACGGCCTGCCGCAGATCGCCGGACAAAGCAGCGCCGAGATCATTTACCAGCAGTCCCTTCACGGACAGGACCTGACAAGCGTTCGCCTGATCGATCCAGTGAGGACCCGCAGCGTGCCACTGGCGCAAGTGCCGCCTTCCGTGCCCACCCGCGTGCGCGCGGGGCTCATCTCGTTCCCGACGCTCCCGCCGCACCTCGACGCCCGCGTCACGTACGATCCCGTCAACCGCCGCCTGCAGTTTCGCGGCCAACACGTCGAGCCGCCCGCCGGCGAGTCTTACCTGCTGCTCAATGTTCTCTCGGCGCGCGACCGCTCCGTCCTGTCCGGCCTTTCGACGGACGCGACGTGGCAATCCGCGGTCACCAGCCTGGCCGCGCTGGCCTCGAACCTGATCGAGGTGCCGGCCGACTCGACGGGCTTTGACTCGCTGGCGCTGACCGCCGGCGACGCCCAGGCCACCGGCTATGTCACTTTGGCCTTCGGCAACAGCACCAACCTGAGCGCGCCCGCGGATCCTGTCTCCCTGAGCGTGCTCAAGGTCTCCTGCCCGCTGTACCGCGGCGAGCTGAAGGTCGTCGCCTCCCCCAATCCCCTGGCGGAACAGCTCACCCTTCGCCATAGCGGCGACTTCGCCGGACGCCCGGAAGATTTCGAATTCGAATGGCGCACGTTGCCGCCGGTCGACGGTCAACCGTCGACCCTGCCGCCCGACCAATGGGTGCGCGTGTCGCCCACCCCCGCGAACGGCCTCGGCGCGGTCGATTTCACCATCGCCGGGCCCGGCCTCTACACGCTCAGCGATAATTTCTTCATCGCCCGTTACCGGCGGGTCGCCGGCCCGAGCCCGTGTGGCACGGCGTTCAGCGAGTGGACGTCCCCCATGCTGGCCGAAGGCTGGATTAAACGCGTCCTGGCCGGTGTCGGGCCGTTCGAGCAGCGCGTGCAGGATTACCAGGACACGCAGGTCAATACGATCATCAGCATGATCGCCCAGGCCGGAGCCCGGGCGGTCGGCGACGTCGCGCTCAACCAGGACGCGATCAACGGCGCGGGCCTGATCGAAGTCTACGAAACCATCCTCCGGCGCGGGCTCGGCCTGAGCATCGAGGCCTCGCCGCCCGTGGATTATCCCCCGGCCAACGACGCGCTGCTCCTCGCCGCCGGACGGCTCGCCGATCTCTACATGCTGCTCGGCAACGAGGCCTACGCGGATGCGGCCGATCCCACCATCGCCTTCGGCACCGACGACGGAATCTACGGCTCCCAGGCGACCTCGATTCACTGCTTCATGAACCAGACCGCGTCGCTGCTGGAGGAGGAGCTCGGCCTTCTGCGCGGGCGTGACAACACCCGCCTGCCGAACGTGCAAACGCACCCGGTCTACAACCGGTTCATCTGGAACTTCACCCGCGACCTCACCGGCGGCGAGGTGGCCTACGCTCTCAATTACAACATCCGCAATGCCGACGGCGACGTGGCCGGAACGATCAATGAAGCCGACGCGAAGCGGCTTTATCCGCAAGGCCACGGCGATGCCTGGGGCCATTACCTCACCGCGATCAAAAACTACTACCGGCTCCTGCGCAGCCCGCACTTCACGTGGGTGCCCCGGACCGAATCGATCCTCGTGGGCGGCGTGCCGGTGTCCGTGGATTATCTCGACGAACGCAAGCTGGCCGCCGCCGCGGCCGCCCGCGCGCGCAGCGGCGCCGAGATCGTCAACCTCACCTTCCGCAATGCCTACGGCTCGCTCCCGCGCAAACCCTGGCAGAGCGATCGCGACACCGACGCCAGCCGCGCCTGGAGCATGAACGATTGGGCCCGCCGGGCCGGCCAGGGCGCGCTGTTCGACTGGCTCGTGGCCAACGCCGTCCTGCCGGACACCGATCCCAACCCGGCCCACACCGGGATCCAAAAGATCGAACGGGCCGGCCTGCATGAGCTCGGCGAGATCGCCGAGGCCTACCGGCAGATTCAGGATCAAGTGGACCAGGCCGACCAGGGCAACAACCCCCTCGGGCTGGCCGACAACGTCGTGCCGTTCGACATCGACCCGGCCGCCGTCACCGCCGGCAAGACGCACTTCGAACAGATCAATGAGCGCGCCAATGAAGCCCTCAGAAATGCGGTCTCCGTTTTTGATCACGCCAACGCCAGCACCCAGCTGCTCCGCCGCCAGGCCGACGACGCCACCAGCTTCCAGCAGCGCGTCACCGACGGCGAGGCCGACTTCAACAACCGCCTGATCGAGATTTTCGGCACACCCTACACCGACGACATCGGACCGGCCGGCACCTATCCGACCGGCTACACGGGACCGGACACCTATCACTACGACTATGTCGACGGTCCCGAAGTGCGGGTCGGCGCCAGCGCCCAGCAACCGACGCTCCGGTTCGATCTTGCTGAAGTCTCCGTGCAGGCCAATGGCACGCTCAACACCGTGTCCCGCCCGGTCACGTTCCATTTTTCGCCTAACGGCTTCGGCCTCGAGAAGCCGGCCACGTGGGTCGGCCAGCGCGGCGCCCCCGGGGAAATTCAGATGGCCCGCAGCGCCTTGCTGGAGTCCGTGCGGCGGCTCGAGCGCGGCGTCTCGGAGTATGACAACCTCATTGACCAGATCGAGGACCAGGCCGCGTCGCTGCAGGCCGAGCTGCGCCTGAACGCCGCCCAGATCGAATTGCGCAAGGGGCAGCTGCAGCAGCTGACCGATCTTGACACCGAGATCAGCCGGCTGCGCTCGTCCGCAACGGATATCCGCGAGACGGCCGAGCTGATGCAGGCCCAAACCCTCTTCATCGCCGAGCAGATCCCGGACGTGGTGGGGCTGGCGACGGACGCGTTGTCGGTTCCGCAAGCGGTGTTGCGCCTCGCCGGGCGCCTCGGTTTGCTGGCGGCCTCGTCGCAGGCCGCGGAGGAGGAATTGAAGGTGGGCGATCGCGAGGCGGAGAAGCACGCCATCGCGGGCCTGACCGAAGTGCAGCTGTTTGTGAACCAGGCCAACTTCGCGCAGGAGGAGCGGCTCCGGCAGCTGGAGCAGGTGGTGCGTGGCGAGCCATCCGCCCGCCTCGAACTGGCCGCCTTGTCGGAAGGCATGAAGCAGGCCGCCGGCCGTTATCAGGCCGCGGTCGCCCGCGGCCTGCGTCTGCTCGAGGAACGCACCCGCTTCCGGCAGCAAACCGCGGCGCAGGTCCAGGCGCACCGCTACAAGGACATGGCCTTCCGCCTGTTTCGCAGCGACGCGCTCCAGAAGTATCGCGCCCAATTCGATCTGGCCGCCCGCTACGCCTACCTCGCGGCCAAGGCCTACGATTACGAAACCTGCCTCGCGCCCAACGACAGCCGCGGACCCGGCGAGTCCTTCTTCAAGTCGATCGTCCGCTCGCGCTCGCTCGGTTTGCTGAGCAACGGCAGCCCGCTGCCCGCCAGCGGCCACGGCGATCCCGGTCTGGCCGATCCGCTGGCTCGCATGACCGCGAACTGGAACCTCGTGCTCAAGGGCCAGCTCGGCTTCAACAATCCGCAAACCGAGACCGGCCGGTTCTCGCTGCGCAACGAATTGTTCCGCATCCTGCCCGGCCCGGCCGGCGGCACCAACTGGCGGCAAACCCTCGAACGCCAGGTCGTGCCCAATCTCCTCGCGCTCCCCGAATTCCAGCGCTACTGCATCCCGTTCAGCCCCACCCAGCCGGTCGAGCCGGCCATCGTCATCCCGTTTCCCACCACCATCAATTTCGGCCTGAACTTCTTCGGCTGGCCGGCCGGCGGCGGCGACAACGACTACGACTCGACGAAGTTCGCGACCAAGGTGCGCTCCGTCGGCGTGTGGTTCGCCAATTACAACAATCTCGGCGGCGGCATGATCAACACGCCCCGCGTTTATCTCATCCCCGTGGGCCTCGACGTCACCCGCGCGCCCAGCCAGGGCAACGCCTTCATCCGGGAGTGGCGGCTCGTCGACCAGGCGCTGCCCGTGCCGTTCCCGCTCAACGCCGGACAACTGAACGACCCCGCCTACATCCCAATCAACGACACGCTCAGCGAAGACTTCGCCGCCCTCCGTCGTTTCGGCCGCTTCCGCGCCTTCCACGACAGCGGCAGCTTCAACCCCGCCGAGACAATCAACGACAGCCGCTTGATCGGCCGATCGGTCTGGAACACCCGCTGGCTGCTCATCATCCCGGCCGGCACCCTCCACACCGACCGCAACGAAGGCATCCAGCGGTTCATCAACGGCGCGCTGCGCCCCGACGGCACGCGCGACGGCAACGGCGTCTCCGACATCAAGATCTTCTTCCAGACCTATGCCTACTCGGGGAATTGAGGGCCAGGGAAACCCCACGATGTCGCCTTCTCTGGAGCGCGGTGACTTGTCACCGCGTTCCTCCGGGCGACTGGCCGCCCGCCGCCGGGCATCCGGCCGTCAGGCAGCTCGGGGTCTGGCCGTCGCCTTGCTGGGCGGCGCGGCCTGGGGCTGTTTGGCGAGCTCAGCCCCGCCCATCCAGCCGGCGCCCGGCGTCCACGCGACCGTCTACGTCAGTCCGCAATTCGAAGTTCGTGACCGCGATCAGCCCGTGAAATTCGTGTTCGACAACGACACGCGCGTCGCGCGCGTGACGGGATCGCTGGCCGGCACCGAGCGGCTCCAGCGGCTCCGGCTCCAGGCCGGTTGGAACCTGATCGCGCTCGCGGTAACCGCACCGGATCTGCTCGGACAGCTCGCCCGCAGCGGCCCGCCGCCAACCGCGGACTCCGGCGTCGCCGTCGCCTACCGGGCCGTGTCCGGCGGAGGCGGCTACGTCCGGGTCGAGCCCGGGGAAACCGTGCCGGGCGGCGCCGTTTTGTGGCTGCAAGCCCGGACGAACTTCATGGCTGCCGTCCGCGGCACGGACAGTTCACCTGGCGGAGCGACCACTCCGGCCGGCGGCGGGTACGTGGCCGGAGGGGGATTGGAGTCGTGGCGGCCGAGCCTCCCATTTGGCGTGACGATCTGGCGTTACGACGCGACGCGTCACGCCTGGCAACCGGACTTCAACAACGACCTCGCCGCGTTGAGCAACGGGCCGCCGGAGATCGCGCCGGGCGAGGCGGTCTACGTCCACAGCCCTGAGCCCATCAGCCTGGCGGCACCGAATCCAATTCGGCGCGTGGCCTACTACCATCCGGATCACTTGGGATCAGCCAGCGTGCTGACGGATGCCGCTGGCGGGCTGGTCGAAGAGACGTCCTACCATCCGTTTGGCAGCCCGCGGCACCCGCATCATCCGGACGAGGCGCGCGCGTTCTATGGCTTCACCCAAAAGGAGCGAGACCAGGAGTCGGCTCTCCACTATTTTGAGGCGCGGTCGCTGGCGGCGTCGCTCGGACGTTTTATTTCGTTCGATCCCAACCTGCGAAACCCGGAAACGTTGAACGCCGGCGTCCTCCGAGAGAAGCTCGCCGCGCCCGCGACGTTGAATCCATTCGTTTATGCGCTGAACAATCCGCAGCGCTATGTCGATCCAGACGGGCGCGACTCGCGCCCCCGCCCATCGGAGGCGCCGCGGACAACGGCCGACACCACTCCAGGTCCGCCCAGGGGCCAATACATCTTCCGCGTGGGCGCGCCTCCCCAACGCCCGGGCCAATTGTCGGCTCTCGCCTACGGCATCCAGCGCGACGGGCCGGCCAACTCCGGCACATCGGCCTCCCGGGAGCCCGCGCGCGACTTTAAAGTCATGCGCAACTCCGACCAGGCCAGCCTGGAGTTGCACCGCAAGGCCACTCAAGGCGAGCCGATCAAAGGGCTCACCCTGTCGATCCCTCGCAAGGGCGGAGAAGACCTTCACCTCATCCTCGTCGACGTTTACATCGACCGCTTCGAGACTTCCGAGTCCAGTGCGGACGGACGTCCGGTCGAGACGCTCACCTTGCACGCGCGCGACGTCTGGATTGGCGACGACGACGCACCCGCGCCGGACGGAGCGGGCGAGGCACGTCCAGCAGTTCGTTCTCCTGCACGGCAGTCGACGTCGCCCAATCGCCCGGTGAGATAGGTGGGGCGCGCTCTCCGCAGCGCGCCGCCGATGAACCTTCACAGCGCGCCGACTTGTCGGCGCTTTCCAGCGGGGGACTTGTCCCCCGAGCTGCCAGCGATCGCGAAAATGTTCGCGCTCGGAACGGGCGACAAGTCGCCCGCAGAAAAAGCGGTGACAAGTCACCGCACTCCAGAGACGCGCGCTTGGGCGCGTCAGCGTATCGCTCCTCACCCCGACCCTCTCCTCCCGAGGAGAGAGTGAAACATCAGCCGGCTGGCGACGGAGCGCCACCCCCCCTTTTCCACAAAGAAATTTGAAAAGACCCCGTCTCGACCCGGCTTATCGAAGGTGTGAAAGCATTCTGGACGAAGGCGGCACCATGGTTCCAAACCATCTCACGGACGACAATGGTCTGGGCGGCAGTGATCCTCGCCACCACCACGGCACCCGCGGCGGACAAGAACGGCGTTTCGCCCACCACCATCTCGCTGCCCAAAGGCCCGGGGTCCATCGAAGGATTGGGCGACTCGTTCCAGCCTTCGCTGAACACCGGCACCGCGAAATACGGACTGGCCCTGCGCCTGCCTCCAGGACCCGCGGGCCATCAACCGACACTGGGCCTCAGCTATGACGGCGGTGGTGGCAACGGCCCCCTTGGCTTCGGCTGGAGCCTTCATCTGCCCCACATCCAGCGGCGGACCGATCGCGGCATCCCCACCTACGGCGAGCCGCTCGGCGTCCCGCACGTCGACACCTTCGTCACGGAATCGCGCGAGGAACTGGTCCCGACCGCCGATGGATTTTTCTTCTGCGAGAATGAAGGCGCCTTTGTTCGCTACCGGCAGGCCGGCGATCACTGGGAGGGCACGCGACCGGACGGAACGCGCCTGGAGTTCGGCCTCACGGTCAACGGTCGCATCGCCGAGGGCAGCCGCACCTTCACCTGGCTGCTCGAACGCGAGACCGACACGCGCGGAAACGTCATCGAGTACGTCTACCAGACTTTTCCTGGCGGCCAAAATCTGCATCAAAACTATCTGGCTCTCGTTCGTTACGGTCCCGGCGGCCCGCCGCGGAACGCGTTTCATTTTGTTGCCTTCGAATATGAGGATCGCCCGGACTGGTTCGAGGACGGCCGGGCCGGTTTTTTGGTGCGGACGGGAAAACGTCTCCGCTCGGTCGTGATTGGAACTCAGGGGCTGGCCCTGACCAATCATGCGGCGGGCGATTTCAACCATGACGGCCTGACCGACCACCTCAACCGCCGTTACGATCTCCGCTACCTGCAATATGCGGGCACCGCGTCGCATTGGTCGTTGCTGTCGTCCGTGCAATTGTTCGGCGCGGACGGAATCACCGCGTTGCCGGCAGCGACCTTTGACTACGCGGTCTCGAATCCACCCGCCGCGATCGACGTGTCGAGCAACGTCTGGACCAGCGTGAACGCGCCGGCGGCGGTGCTGGATCATCCCCAGGTGGACCTGGTCGATCTCAATGCCGACGGTTTGCCGGACTTGCTCAAGACCGATTCGGGTGGCGGCGGCCACACGGTGGCCGTCAATCGCGGGCCGATCCGCACGGCGGAAGGGTGGACCATTCGCTGGGCCGACCCGGTCGCCGTCGACCCGGGAGCGGGCGCGTCGTGGAATTTCGATCTGGGTTCCGAGCGGACGCATCTGGCCGATCTGGATGGCGACGGACTCGCCGATCTCGTTCACCAAACAGCGGACGACACCGTGTTCTATTTCGCGAACCGCGGACATCTGGCCTGGGGTTCGCGCCGCGACATGAGTCTCGACGGCCCGGCGCCTCCGGCGCCATTCGGCAACCCCGCAGTGCGCACCGCCGACGTGGATTTCGACAAACGGATCGACATCATCCAGAGCGTGGATTTCGGGGGCGGATCGGTCGGTTACCGGGTCTGGCTGAACCTCGGCAGCCAGAGTTACTCCGCCCCGATCCTGCTGGGATCGGACGGCGGGTTTGATCTGGCGCTGCCCGGAGTGCAGATCGCGGACGCAAACGGCGACCGCGTGCCGGATGTGGCCCGGATCACGCCGGGCGCCGTCCTCGTGGCCGCCGGGCTCGGCTATGGTCGGTTCGCCGCCCCGCAGGCCCTCGTCCTACCGGACGTCACGCTCGACGAGGCCCAGATCGAGCGCGCCAAGCTCGCAGACGTCAATGGTGACGGGCTCGCAGATTTGGTGCTGGAACGCGCCGAGCCGGGCGTGTGCTGGTATTGGCTGAACCGCGGCAACTACTCGTGGGACGCCCGCCGTGCGGTCACGGGGCTCCCGATCGTCGACGCCCAGGCCACGGTGCGCTGGGCGGACCTCAACGGCAACGGCACCACCGATCTGATTTACAGCGACAGCGCCGCCGCGACGCCGATGCGCCTGATCGAATTCGGCCAGCTGGTCAGCGGCGGCCTCGCGCCAAATCTGCTCACCCGCATCGCCAACGGCATCGGACGCGTCACCCAAATCGAATACGCGCCCTCCACCTCCTTCGCGCTCGCGGACGATGCCGCCGGGCGTCCCTGGCCCGATCCGTTGCCGTTTCCGGTCACCGTGGTGGCGTCGACCACCGTATCCGACTCGCTGGGGCACGGCTACGTGACCCGCTACCGTTACCACGATGGCTATTACGACTCCGTGGAAAAGCAGTTCCGCGGATTTGCGGAAGTCGAGCAGGTGGACGTGGGGGATCCCAGCGCCCCGACGCTCATCAGCCGTTCGTCCTTCGACACGGGCAGGACATTCGAGGCCATGAAGGGACGGCTGTTGAAGATCGCATCGGAGACGGAGGAAGGTGCCGTGTTCTCGCGTGAGGAGACGACGTGGGCGAACCCGCCGCGCGTGCTGCGCACGGGCACCAATGGCGTCGCCGTTCGATTCGCGCATCCCGTCAGCTCGGTGAAGGAGATCCTCGAGCGAGGCGCCGGCACGCCACGCCGCCTCGAGAACGAATCGGCCTACGACGACTACGGCAACATCACGCGCACCGCCGACTATGGGATCGTCGACGACCACAACCGTTCGGCCTTTGATGACGAACGGATCACGGTGACTGAGTTCGCCCTGAACACGACGAACTGGATCCTCCATGCGCCCATGCGCCAGGTCGTGCAGGATGAGAACGGCCAGATCATCTCCCGGTCGGAATCGTTTTATGACGACGAGACCTTCTCGGGCAACAACGCCGGCCACGTCACCGCCGGGCTCCTGACCCTCCGCCGGGATTGGTATAGTCCGGCGAGCGCCACCGGCCGGGTCAATTCCGTGCGGATGAAATATGATCCGTTTGGCAATCCGATCATGACCCTGGATCCGCTGGCCTCCGGCTCCGGTGCGCCCGCGTCCGGCCACAGCCGCGAGTTGAGTTATGATCTCGCTCTGCACACGTTTCCGGAAAGCGAGACGATTCACATCGGAGACGGCCGGGCGCCGCTCGTGGCCCGGGCGAGCTATGATCCCGGTCTGGCGACGGTTCTGTCCTCCACCGACTTCAACGGCAACTCGACCCTTTACCGCCAGGATGCACTGGGGCGTCTGACCACCATCGTGCAGCCGGGCGACACGCCCGCCTATCCCACGGCGGAGTTCGTCTATGCTCTGGCCGTGCCGCAGGCGCGTGTGGACAGGAGCGGCCTCGTTCGCACCGGGCTGGTCAACTACGTGGAGACCAGCCGCCTGGATCGATTGCCCGGCACCGCCGGCTCGCGACGGGATCATTACTTCATCAGCCGGCAGTTCACCGACGGGCTCGGTCGACCCTTGATGACCCGGACTGAGGCTGAGCCCGCGCCCGGCGGCGCCGAGCCGCGCGTCGTCGTGAGTGGAGCCCAACTGTTCAACGCCCGCACCAAACCGGCCAGCGTGTTGAATCCGTTCTTCACCGGGCGAACCGGATCCCTCGACGCCCTGCTCGAGTTCGAGGACATCGAGGCCCCCGGCTGGCAAGGGCAGTTCCACGACGCGGGCGCGCTCATCCCGCTGGATCTGGCCGGCGCCCACCGCGAATCCACCCGTTACGACGCCACCGGCCGGGTCGTCGAATCCCGGCATCCCGATGGAAGTTTCAGCCGCACCGAGTTCGAGCCGCTGACGGCGCGCGCGCTCGACGAAAACGACGTCAACCCGGACTCCCCGTATTTCAACACGCCCACGGTGCAATTCGTGGACGGGCTGGGCCGCCTTGTGCGCGTGGACGAGATCACCCGGTTGCACGACGACGGGACGCCGGCCGGCTCGCCGCGGACCTGGACCACCCGTTACCGCTACGATCTGAATGATCGCCTGACGCAAATCATCGATGCGCAGGACAACGTCAAGGAACTGCGCTACGATGGTCTTCGCCGCAAAGTCTGGATGAACGACCCCGATGCGGGGATCTCCACGCAACAGTTCGACGAGGCGTCGAACCTGATCGAGACCGTCGACGCAAAAGGGCAGCGAACGACCTTCACCTACGACGGCGCGAATCGACTGTTGACCGAGGACTACCGCGATGAGGCGTCGGCCGAATTCAGCTACCACCGATCCCCGGATGTGGCCTACCACTACGACAGCCCGGGCGGGCCGGTGGATCAAGGCGACGGCTCCCGCGCCACCGCCCAAAACACCCGCGGAATGCTCGCCTGGATCGACGACCCGAGCAGCCGCGAGTTCACCTCGTTCGATGCCCGCGGACGGATCGCGTGGACGGTCAAGCAGATCCCCGACCCGTTGCTCGAGCCCGCCTTCGCCTTCCACCCGGAAACCGCCGTTGCCTACAAGACGGCGTTCGAATATGACTCCCTCGATCGGGTGACGCGCATGGTTTACCCCGACAACGATGCGGTGTCCTATCGCTATAACGCGCGCAGCCTCCTGGAAGGAATTGAGGGCCGGCCGGGCGCGGAGATCCTGACGCGCGTGGACTACCTGCCGTCCGCGCAGCAGGCGGGAGTGGACTTCGGCAATGGCGTGCGGACAACCTACGCCTACGATTCCCGACGGAGGATGACCAGCCTGCTCACCGCGCACGTCGCCTCCAGCACCGAGCTGGTGCACTTCCGCTACGAGCTTGATGCCACGTCCAACATCGACGCCATCCACGATGAGCGCCCGTTCACCGCCGTCCCCGCCGATCATCCCCGGCGCAATTCCCAACGCTTCGCCTATGACGATCTCTATCGCCTGACTTCCGTCCAATACAACGCACCCAACCCGCCGGGCGCCAACGGGGGCGAGATTCATTACCGCTACGATCGAATCGGAAACATGCTCGCCCAGACCAGCGACATCGATGATCGCGACCGCGGCATTCCCGTCACCGACGTGGGCGCGATGGAGTATGGCGGCAGCGCCGGGCGGGCCGGGCGGATCGGGCGCCAGGCCAACGATCCGCCGGGACCCCACGCGTTGAGTCGAATTGGGGGGTCCAATCCCGGAGCCCGGGAATTTCCCTCGGACGCGAACGGCAACCTCACGCAGATCGATGGCATGCGGTGCACCTGGGATTTCAAGGATCGGCTGGTGGCGATCGAGGACGGCACGATGCAGGCCGAGTATCGCTATGATTATACCGGGCGCCGGGTGATTAAGAAGGTTTGGACCAAGCCGTCGACCAACGCCGCGCCCAATTCTCCCGGGCGGACTGCGACGACTTCCGCGATTGCCTATCCGGGCAACCACTTCGAAGTGCGCGAGCACGACCAGCCAACCAAATATGTTTTCAACGGCGCGATCCGCGTGGCCCGCGTGACCGGCTCGCTGTCCGAGCGGCCTCGTCAACAGCGGCTGCGGCTGCGCCCGGGATGGAATCTGGCGTCCTGCGCGCTGGAAGGCGCGACACTCCCGGCGGGCTCAGACCTCGCCGCCGCCTACCGCTGGGAACCTTCCACCAAGGGCTGGAAACAACTCAGCACCGGAGAGACGCTGGCCGCCGGCACCGTCCTGTGGATCAACGCGCGACAAAAACTCATCCTGGTCCTGAGCGGGCTCTGCCCCGTGTCGATGCAAACAACAATCCCGGTTGCCGATGGCTTCTTCCCCGGCGCGGGCCTGGAAGCCTGGGATCTCCGGTTCGCGCACGCGGAGGGCGCGCCCGATCCGCCGGTGGCGGGCTGGAGCTTTGATTCCCTCCTGTCCGGCTGGCGCAGCTCGCGGTCGTGGCTGGCGGCTGGTTTTGAGTTTCCGGAATTCCTGGCCCCGGGCGAGGCGGTGTACCTGCAAACCGCCGCACCCGTCGAGGTGCCGGCGCCGCCGCCAACCCTGCGCGTGCGTTACTATCACGAAGATCATCTCGGATCCGCCAGCGTGGCGACCGACGCGGACGGTTCCCCCGTGAGCGAGACCGCGCTTTATCCGTTCGGCCAGGCGCGGCACGAAGAAAAATTCCGCCGGATCGACGAGCCCTACAAATTTGCCCGCAAAGAGCGAGACCAGGAAAGCCACCTGGACTATCTCGAGGCCCGTTATCTTTCCACGGCCCTCGCCCGTTTCATCAACGTCGACCCGAAATACGTTCGTCCGGAAGTGCTCGGCGCCGGGGCGCTCACGGCATTCCTGGCCCGGCCGCAGATGAACAACCTGCTCTCGTACGCGCTCAACAACCCCATTCGCTACTCGGACCCGAGCGGGCTCGGGGCGTGGGGCTGGTTTCGGGAGAACGTCTGGATCCCGGTCGTGGATGATCTGGACGAACTCGACGGCGCGCGCACGGTCAAGGTCGTCGGCGGGGCGGTGGAAGCCGTCGGTGGCGCCGCCGCCTGCCCCACCACGGGCATTGGATGCGCCGCCATGGTGCACGGCGCCGACGTGTTCACCTCAGGTGTTCTCGATCGCCCATCGCTCACGTCCCAGGCGGTCACGGCGGTGACCGGCAGCCAGACTGCCGGTGAGTATGCCGATTTCACCATCGGCGCCGTGCTGTCGGCGGGGACTGCCGCCCGGTTGCCCAACTGCACGGCTCCGTCGGCGCCCAAAGGCGGGCTGATGCCCGAGCTGTATTCCCGGTCTGAGCTGGGTGGGAAAACGTTGCCCGGCTGGCAGCCCCAGACCCAGGCGATCGAGGCCACCGCCGAGGGCGCCGTGTTCCGAATGTCCAAGACCGAATGGGTCCTGCGGGAAAATCAGGCCGCGAGCGCGACGAAGAATGCCGTCCAGATGCGCGGTGGCAATGCCTGGACGGAAGTCTGCGAGCCCATTGAACGGAAGGCCGACCTGCTCTTTGGTCCGGATGATCCGTTGCCGTGACCCCTCTCTTTCGCCAATCCTTGGCCCCAATCCACACACCCGTCATGAAACTGTCTCATCTCATCGCGCAAAAACTTCGCCCCTCCTTGGCCATCGTCCTCCTGGGCCTGGCCAGTGGGCAACCACTGGCCGCGGCGGATGCCGGGCCGCGGCCCGGTCCACTGTTTGATGACCTCGGGGATCTGCACCACCCGGTCACCACGAAGTCCGAGCGCGCCCAGCGGTACTTCGACCAGGGCATGCGGCTCGTCTTCGCCTTCAACCACAAGGAAGCCATCCGCTCGTTTCGCTCCGCGGCCGAATTCGACCCGGACTGCGCCATGGCTCACTGGGGCGTGGCCTACGCCTTCGGGCCGCACGTGAACAAGCCGATGGACTCGAACGACACGGTCAACGCGTGGGCCGCTCTGCAGCTCGCTTCCGCCGCAAAGACCAACGCCTCACCCGCCGAGCAGGCATACATCACCGCTCTCGAACAGCGCTATCGCTCCACCCACCTGGAGGATCGCGCCGGCTTGGACCGCGCGTTCGCTGGCGCCATGCGCGACCTCGCCCGACAGCACCCGGACGACCTCGATGCCCAGGTGATTTTTGCCGAGTCGCTGATGGACACCATGCCGTGGGATTACTGGACGCGGGATCTTTCGCCCAAGCCGGAGACCGAAGAAATCTTGTCGACGCTGCGCCGGGTGATGGCGCGAGATCCTCATCATCCGGGCGCGAACCACTTTTACATCCACGCGGTTGAAGCAGGACCGAGCCCCGAGCTCGGCCTGCCCGCGGCCGATCGACTGGCCCACTATGCCCCGGGCGCCGGGCATCTGGTCCATATGCCGTCCCACATCTACATGCGGGTGGGCCAGTATGCCGACGCGATCGCCGCGAACCAGCGCGCGGTCAAGGCGGATCGCGATTATATCCGTCACTGCCGCGCCGCGGGCTTCTATCCCGGGGTCTATTACCCGCACAACCTGCACTTCCTTTGGTGGGCGCAACTGTTCGACGGGCAGAGCCAGCAGGCGCTCCGCACGGCGACCCTCGCCGCGTCCTACGCCCAGGAGAATTATTGCGGCCCCCGGAAAGTCCTCGAGGCGCCACGCCTGCGTCACCTGCCGTGGCTCACTCTCGTCCGCTTTGGGCGATGGGATGAAGTGCTGGCGCTCGAGCGGCCCCCTGGCACCAACGACTTTCTTGTCGATCGCGCTTTCTGGCACTTCACCCGGGGCCTGGCTTTCGCCGCCAAGATGGATGCGAACGCGGCGGCGCGCGAGCAGGCGGCCCTCGCGGCGATCGTGGGCAGCGCGGATGCGGCCAGACTCGACAACCCGAACTTTCCGGCGACGGCGATCCTCGGAGTGGCCGCGCGATGGCTGGACGGCAAAGTCGCGCTGGCTCGGGGTGATTTCCCCGCTGCCATTGCCGGGCTGGAAAAGGCGGTCGCGGCGGAGGACGCGATTCCCTACATGGAACCGAGCTTCTGGCCCCTGCCCTGCCGACCGGCGCTGGGGGCGGCTCTGCTGCGAGCCGGCGACGCCGCTCAGGCCGAAGCCGTCTTTCGGGAAGACCTGAAGCGGTGGCCCCGCAATGGGTGGGGCTTGCTCGGACTGGAGCACGCGCTTCGTCAACAAGGCAAGAGCTCGAGCGCCGACCTCGTGCGTCACGAGTTTGCAACGGCCTGGGCGCGCGCCGACGTCAAGCTGGCACTCGATTGGTTTTAGAATCCGCCTGAGCCCCCGCACGCAACCGGAGCGCCATTCCCATCCGCGGATCGCCGGCGCACTTTTTCTGAAAGGACCACGCCCGTCCCCCGCTTACTCAGGCTGTGAACGAAACGCCTTCAGCAATGCCCCGCACCGCCGCTCAGCCGCGGCGAATCGGCCGTTGGCGCGTGCTCGCCGATCCGCTCCTGCCGACAGCGCTGGATCCCGCCATCGAGCCAGAACATTCTCTGCCAACCCAACGACCCTGCGCCCGGCCACGTGCCTTGAAGATTGCTGTGTCCTCCCCCGAATACGGGGGCGCGCCCTCGGGTAGCTCTCATTCCTCCCATTCGCAAGCGCCGCGGTTTTCCTCTGATCCGATCGTAAAAACCTCCACTCCATCCACTCCATGAACTCACAAGTTGCCCTGACCACCCGCCGGCCCAACGCTTCCAATCATTTCACCCACGGCCAAATGCGCCGGCCCGCTCCGGCGCTCAGCCTCAGCCTTGGCCTTGGTCTCGGCCTGGCCTTCGCCTGCCTCGCGGCGCCCGCGACCGTGCACGCCGACGAGGACGACGAACGGCAACAGTCCCGCGCGCCCGAGTTGCCCTCGACGATTTGCGATGGCGTCAATGTCCCGGCGGGCCAGCGGGTGAGCGCGCACTTTTACGCGTTCGGGGTTCAGATCTATCGCTGGAGCGGCACGAACTGGGCGTTTGTCGCGCCCGAGGCCACGCTCTACGCCGATCCCTGCTACGACGCAACTGTCGGCATTCATTACGCCGGACCCACATGGGAATGTCGCGACGGCAGCAAGGTGACCGGCGCCCGGCTCGACGGTTGCACACCCAATCGTGGCGCCATCCCGTGGCTGCGGCTCGCCGCAACGCCCGCGGCCAAACCGGGTCGCCTCTCCCGCACGACCTACATCCAGCGCATCAACACCGTCGGTGGCACTGCGCCCGCCGAAGCCGGTCAGTCCGTCGGCGAGGAGGCGCGCGTGCCCTACACTGCGGAATACTACTTCTATCGCAGCAAGAACCGCTGAAGTGCTGAAGCCCGCCATCGGGCTGTGCCGCGTCAACGCACGAGTTGCTCGAGCCGATCCAGGCGGCGCTTCAACGCCTGGATCTCCGACTCCTTCTCTTCCAGGAGATCGTGCAGGCCCTGGATGGCGGCCAGGGCGACGCCATCGGCGTCCACCGTGGCGATATGTTTGTCGTCGGTGCCGACCTCGAACGAGGCGTGGAAGTCCTGAGCGACCGCGCCGATGTGCACGGTGTCGGCGTCGTTGGTGTAATGCCAGCGGGTGATGGGGAGCGCGACCACCTTCTCAAGGATGGCTCGGCTGTCCACGGCTTCGAAGCCACCTTTGACATTTCGGTCGCTGCTGCAGTTGACGTTGTTGGCACAAACGACCCCGGCCACGATCACATTTCCCGCCACGTTCAACCGGGCGGCGGGAACGGTGGTCCCGATGCCCACGTTGCCGTCGGCATCGATGACGACCCGATCCGCGCCAAAGCCGGGCGTGTCATCGCGGATGCGAAAACTGCCGGGGTTGCTGTTGTCGCCAAAGCTGGCCAGACGGAAATTGTGTCCTCCCGGGCCCGTGTGATTTAGATACACGGCCGGGTTGTGTCCTCCGTCCGCGCTGTCGATGCGCAGTCCTTCCCCGGTGCCGGACGCAACGACGAGATGCAGCGGCTGGACCGGCGAGTTGGTGCCAATCCCGATCCGGCCCGACGCGCTGACGAACAGTCGCCGCCCGGCGCCGGCCGAGCCGTCAATCTCGAAGGTGCCGGCGGAACCAACGGAAAAGCGGCGCCCGGTGCCGAGCGCGTAGCGCACCGAGCCGTCGCTGCTGATCGACGCCAGCGGTTGAACGCTGCCGGGGCTCTGGGCGCTGCGTCCGAAGAAACCGAACAACGGCTGGCCGGGCCGCGTTTCGACGCGCAGAAATCCTCCTTGCGCGGACGAATCAAACACGCCGCCAAACCGGTTGACCGCGTCATCGTTGATCCCGATGTTGATCAGCTGAGTTTGCGCTTCAGTTGCGATGCCCGCGTTGAATGACTTCAGCTCCGAATCGGACAGGCCGATCACTCCATCCACATCGAGCGGGCGCGTCGGCGTGGTGGTTCCGATGCCCACGCCGCCACCGGCCCGGATGAGAAACTGATCCGGCTGGGTCGAGGCAAAGTCCAGGTCAGCCGAGTCGGCCCAGACGAAACTTCCGTCGTGGCTGGCCTGAGCCCGGCGACCGGCCGCGAAACTGAAGTCGCCGGCGGCGGAATTTCGGCTGCCGCCGGGGACCGTCGAGGCGAGGCCGCTGGCGCGGTTGAATTCGCCGCCGCCAATGGCGGTGAGGTCGTTGGCGTTGGTGTTCAAGAATCCGCCGGCAACGGTGGCGTACTCGCCCAGGCACCAGTTGCCGAGGCCACCCCCGATGGCGGAATGCCCGTAGAAGAACCCGTCGATCCAATTCGCCTGGCCTCCTGAGATGGTCGAGTGATCGCTGTGAACGATATTCTCGGAGCCTCCGCCAATGGTCGCAGCATTGCCGTCCACCAAGTTGTTGGCGCCGCCACCGATGACCCCGTTGATGTTGCTGATCGCGTTATTGCCGCCTCCGCCGATGAAGCCACCCGGGCCGACGAGGCTATTGAGGGTGCCGCCAACGATCACGGAAAGATCCGCGCCCGGCGCGACGAAGTTGTTCGTGCCGCTCACGACGGCCGCGTGATTCGCTTGATTGGTGTTGCTGAGGCCGGCGCCGACGAAGGTGAATTGGGCGGAGGCGTCATTGTAAGCCCCGGCGACCACCGCGCTGTAATCCCCCGCCCGGCCGCCGTGGCCGGCGCCGACGAACGCATAATTCCCGAGCGCGTAGTTGGGAGACCCGCTGGTTCCGCCGCCCGCGACCACCGCGCCATGATGACCGTTGGCGTCGTTCTGGGCATATCCCCCCGGTCAGGCTGGGCGCGGAGGTTCCGTGCGGTTCGATCCGCAGCGCACGCGTGCCGCCGACTTTCAGCTCCAGGGGCTGGTTGTCCGTGGTGCCGACAAAGTTCGGGCCCGCGATCGTGCCGGCGTTGCCATCCGCCTTCCAGAATGTGCCGGCAAAACTGGCGGGGTTCACGTCGGAGGCGCTGATGGCGCCGTCGGCGATCTTGGCGCCAGTGACCGAGTTGTTCTGCAACGCGGCAGTCGTGACGGAGTCCACGGCGAGTTTTGAAGCCGTGATGGACCCGCCGGGGACAGCCGCGGCGAGCGAGGCAAAGTGGGCGTTCGGCGTCGCCGTCAGGGCCTGACGCGGCTGGAGCGGAGTGAAGGCCGCCACCCCGTTGGAGCGGACGCCGAGTTCCAGCCAATAGGCCGTCCCGTTGTAGATGCCCGCGCCGAAGTCCACCGCGGTGGTAAAAACGCCATTGGTGACCGCGACCTGCAGATTTGTGGCGATGACCACGGCGCTGCCCCCGAGGGCGCCGGTATGCAGCGCGAAGGTGAAATCGTACCGGCCTGTGGCCGGCCCAGCCGGACCATCGAGCCGGCCCTGATAGACGAATTCCGTGCCCAGAGGTGCGGCCCGACCGGCGGGAGCGAGGTTCAATAAAAGGGCCAGGATCGCGATCCCGCCAGCATGGCGGGCCGTGGGTCGCGCGGCGGTGGGGTGTGAAATGGTGCTCATGGGAGGGGTCGACATGGCTGCAGTTATTGGTGGTGGCACGCCCTTGAAGGGCCCGATTGGATCCGGGTAGAATCAGCAGGGAAACAAAGGCGACCGGGGCGATCTTTCAGCGGCGCGAAACTTTTTTTGAAATATTCAACCCCATCGGGGAGTTTCCCCATCCATGACTGAGCTTCCTCACCCGGTTCCGGACGCCGACAGCCTGGCGACGCGGGCGAGTCTGCTGGCGCGAATCAGGAACTGGGAGGACGCGCAGAGCTGGGAGGAATTTACGCAGATCTACTCCCGGCTCATCCGGTCGGTGGCCCGCAAGGCCGGGCTCTCGGAGTCTGAGGCCAAGGACGTGGAGCAGGACACGTTGCTGAGCGTGGCGAGGACCATTCACAAGTTTGAGTCCGACCCGCAGCGCGGCACGTTTAAGAGCTGGCTTTTCAATCTCATTCGCTGGCGCATCGCCAACCATTGCAAGCGGCGCGGCCCGGCTGGGGCCCTCTGGCCGGAGGACGACACGGCGCGGACGGGCACGCCCGTGGTGGAGCGCGTGCCGGGGCCTGACCAGCTGGACGCAGATTGGGAGGAGGAATGGCGCAAAAACCTGTTCGAGACCGCGCTGGCGCGAGTGGGCCGAAAGGCCAAGGCCAAACACCTGCAGATCTTTGATCTTTACGCCAAGCGGCATTGGCCCGCCGCCAAGGTGGCCCGGGAGCTGGCCGTCTCCCGGATGCAGGTCTATCTGGTCGCTCACCGCATCACCCGGTCCATACGACGCGAGGTGGAATTCCTCCGGCGAAATTTGGAATGAATGCCCGTGAACGGCCAGCCTCGCGGCCGGAGCAACCGCCGCCGATTCCCGACTATGAGATGCTCCGCCCCATCGGCCGCGGCGCCTATGGCGAAGTCTGGCTGGCGCGCAGCGTGACCGGCATTCATCGGGCCGTGAAGATCGTGCGGCGCGCCAGCTTCGACGACGAGCGCCCGTTCGAGCGCGAGTTCGAGGGCATCCGGCGCTTCGAGCCGGTCTCGGCCGGGCAGGAATCCCAGGTTGGCCTCCTCCACGTCGGACGCAATGACACCGAGGGGTTTTTCTACTACGTGCTGGAGCTCGCCGACGACGTGGAGACCGGCGAGGAGATCTATCCCGAGAAGTATGTGCCGAAGACGCTCAAGGAACTGCGGGCCCGCCGGCAGCGGCTGCCGGCCGACGAGTGCCTGACCATCGGCCTGGCCCTCTCCCGCGCCCTCGTTCACCTCCATCATCACGGCCTGGTCCATCGCGACATCAAACCTTCCAACGTCATCTTCGTCCACGGCGTGCCCAAGCTGGCCGACATCGGCCTCGTGTCGACGATCGATTCGTCCCATTCGATCGTCGGCACCGAGGGCTTCGTCCCGCCGGAAGGCTCGGGCGCCGCCGCGGCGGATGTCTACAGCCTCGGCAAGGTCCTGTACGAAATCAGCACGGGGCTCGATCGCCGTGACTTTCCCCAGCTCCCGGACGATTTCGAATCGTTGCCGGACAAGCGAGCCTGGCTGGAGTTGAACGAGGTCGTGCTGCGCGCGTGCGAAGCCGACGCGCAGCGCCGCTACAGCTCGGCCCCGGAAATGCACGAGGACCTCCTCCTGCTGCAGGCGGGTCGATCCGTGCGGCGTCTCCGCGTCATGGAACGCCGCTTCGCCCTGGTGGCCAAATACGGGATCGCGGCGACCATCATCACCGCCTTGGCGGTCGGCGGTTTTCTGTGGTCATCCGCGCAAACCCGGCAGGCCCGGCTCAACCTCCAGCGCGCCGAGCGCGCCGAGGCCGACGCCGTGGAACGTCTCCAGGAATCCAGGCTGAGCTGGGTTCACGCCAACCGTTACACCGGCCGACCCGGCCGGCGTTACGACAGTCTGGCGGAACTGGCCAAGGCCGCCGCGCGCACGAACAGCCTGGAGCTGCGCAACGAAGCCATCGCCTGCCTCGGCCTGCCGGATCTGCGTCCCCAAAAGGCCTGGGCCAAGACGCCCCGGTGGGACTCATTCCATTTCAACGCCACGTTTGAGCTCTATGGCACCAACGACGCGAGCGGCAACCTGACGATCCGCAACGCCGCCAACGACGCGGTGCGTTTCGAAATCCCGACCCGGGGCGCCCCGCTGACCGCGGCCCTGTCCAGCCGCAACGATCGTTGGATCGCCACCAGCGACACCTCCGGGCGGGCCTGGCTGTGGGAGGTGACGACCTCGACCGCCAGGCCCATCGAATTTCCACCACGCGCCCAGCTCTGCGCCTTCACGCCCGACAGCGACGCGCTGGTCGTCAAGCACCCGGATGGATGGCTCCATTTCGTAAGCTGCCGGACGGGCGTCGAGCAGCGGTCCATTCCCGGCCCGACCAACCTGGCCCGGCTCCATTTCAATTCCGCGGGGGATCGGTACCTCGCCCTGGCGGGCCGCCGCGTGCTGGTGAGCGAGGCGCGCGACGGAAAAATCGTGCAGACGCTGGAATTGCCGGCCCATGTGGAGTGCGCCACGTGGCATCCGGACGGGCGTCGCTTCGTCGCCGCGTGGACGACACGAATCGGGTTGTGGGACGCCGACAGCGGACGCCAGCTCCGCATGTTTGAAGGGAATGAAGGCCTGGTCGTGGGCCTGGCGTTCCATCCCACCGGGGAATGGCTGGCCTCCGCCTCGTGGGACCACGCCACCCGTTTGTGGGAAACGGACACCGCCCATGAAGTGCTGCGCGCGACAGGCTCCGGCAGCGGCCTGCAATTCAGTGCGGACGGTCGCCAACTGGCCTTCCAGACGTGGGGCAATGACTCCGTCCAAGTCTACGAATTCGCCGACATCCGCGCGGTTCATCGATACACATTGCCCGAGCCTCGACGCACCTCCACCCACTACACGGTCGAACCCGGGTTCAGCACGGACGGCCGATTGGTGGCGGCGCCCGACCGGGATGGAGTCTACATCTATCAGCCGCCCCGGCCGGAGCCGGTCGCGTTTCTGCCCGGCGCTTTTGCCTGCGGCGCGCGGTTCACCCCGGACGGCCAAGCCTTGCTCACCGCAGGTTCCGAAGGCGTGCGGCGCTGGCCGCTGGCCTGGTCGGACGACAATACAGTCCTGCAGATTGGGCCGCCGCAGGGCGTACTGCCACCGAGCGACGAGAAGGTCGGCGTCTTTGACATATCCCCGGACGGCCGGTGGATTTCGGCGACCCGGGATCGGTCGACCGCCATTCTCGAGCTCGACCAGTTTGGCAGCACCAACCGTGGTGGCTTGACCCTTCGTCCAGCACGGCCGGTCTACCTCGGTCCCGACGGTCGCGTGGCGGCGACCGTCGCCAGCCGACGCACCAACGGAGTGTCCATCTGGAGCCCCACCTCCGGCGCGGTCGTGACCAACCTCCCGGTGGCGTCCGTCCGGCATGTGGCTTTCAGCGCGGATGGCCGCTGGATGGCGTGCGCCGCGGACGACACCACGACCGTCTGGCGGACCCGAGACTGGACTCTGGCCCATCGCATCCAGCACGCCAGGGACGCCCCCGGACGTTACCGGGTGGCGTTCAGCCCCGACAGCCGGCTGCTGGCCGACACGATCTCGGACCAGGCGACCCAACTCCTGGTCGTGGAAACCGCCGAGGTCCTCGGCACGTTGTCCACCGACCGCCTGTTGACCTCGCTCGGGTTTTCGCCGGATGGCGCGCAGCTGGCCGTCACCTTCGAATCGGGCTATTTCCAACTTTGGGACTTGCGGCACCTGCGCCAGCAGCTGGCCGGGATGGGGCTGGACTGGCCCGGCCCGGCCCTGCCGCCCGCGGCCGCCGAACCGGCTCCCTTTCGCGTCACGGCCGTCCTCAAAGACCCGGCAACGCCGGCCCCTTCGGCGAGTCCTGACAACCGCCGTTAAGGCGAATCGGTGACTTCCGGGATTCTTCCATGATTCGATTCTCGGTCGCCTCCCGCGGACCGCACCCGCCGACGCAGGGATGCGTCGTCACCTGCCGGCGTGGACGCCGGCGCTACCCCCGTAGCGCACGCGTCCTCGCGTGCAGGTCAGGCGGCGTCTCCGCCGCCCGGTCTGCAGCCTATCCCGTGAACCGCACCCGCCGACGCAAGGATGCGTCGTCACCTGCCGGCGTGGACGCCGGCGCTACCCCCGTAACGCACGCGTCCTCGCGTGCAGGTCAGGCGGCGTCTCCGCCGCCCGGTCTGCAGCCCTATCCCGCGAACCGCACCCGCCGACGCAAGGATGCGTCGTCACCTGCCGGCGTGGACGCGCCGAGCCCGACCCAAAGTGTCCTGTTGCAACCGGCCCGAACGGTGTAATGATGGGCGGTCAAATCCTTATTTGCATCTCGGCCCAACAGAAGCCGAAGCCCTAAGAAGTTTAATCCGCCCTCCATCCATGAATTCCAGACGTTCGTTGCCGTGCCGTGCCGACGGCGCGCAAATTTCCCGGCCGCCCGCGCAGCAGGCTTCCCAATGGGTGGCACACCTGACCTGGATTCTCGCGTCGGCCTTTGTCGGCGTTATCCAACTCGCGCCGACCCCGGCGGTCGCCGCGCTCCGCACCTGGACCGGCGCCTCGCTCACCAGCGGCAATTGGTCGAGCGCCGCCAATTGGGACGCCGGCGTGCCGACGACCGGCGACATCCTGAATTTTTCGGCCGGGGCGCTGCGCAAAACAGCGAACACGAACAACCTTCCGGCCGGCATGATGTTCTCGACGATCAACCTTTTCGGCACCGGCTGGCACCTGCGCGGGAACAGCGTCACGATCACGAACTACCTCACCGCGGGCAATCCCGCCGGCACCAACATCATCGACAACGACGTGATCGCCGGCGGCCCGGCCGCAGCGTTCACGCTTTCCAGCTTCAGCAGCGCCGCCCGCCTGACTCTCAATGGCGACGTCATTCTCAACACCCACAACCTCCACACCGACGGCCCCGGCGACTTCGTCATCGCCGGCGTGATCAGCGGGCCCGGCGGCATTTTCAAGGCGAACACCGGCGACCTCTCGCTCGCCGGCCTCGGGGCCAACACCTTCACCGGCACCACTGTCGTGGCCGGTGGCATCCTCCGGCTGAACCGCTACACCATCGGCGGCGGCCTCACGTTCTCCGGCACCACGGCCATCCCCGGAACCCTGTCGATCGGCGGGTTCAACAGCACGCTCATCGGCGACATCGCCGTGCTCGAACGCGAAAACCAAATCTCGGACAGCTCCGTGGTCGCCGTGAACTCGACCGGCAGCCTCGAGCTGAGCGACGAGAACGATACCATCGGCGAGCTCCGTCTCTACGGCGGCACGGTCAGCACCGGCACGGGCACGTTGTGGGTTGACGGGCCCATCGTGGCCGGCATGCCGCTGGTCGTGAACAAGGACTCCGTGATCGCCGGGCATCTCAACCTCGGCGGCCGCGGCGCGGGCCCACAGATGGTCGACGTCGCGCAGGGCGTCCAGCTCAACATCACCGCCGCCATCAGCGGCGCCACCACCTCGCCCCTCGTCAAAACCAACCGCGGCGATCTCTGGCTGACCTCCTCCAACTCGTTCAGCGGCGACGTCGTCATCGAGGGCGGCTACGTGACGATCACGGACGGGCATGCGCTCGGCAACACGAACGGCGTGACCCGACCGGCCCTCGGCCAGCTGAATCTCTGGGGAACGTTCGGCGTGCTCGAAACCCTCGACGTGACGGGGCCGGCCGGCAACGTCGCGACGCTTTCCGGCAATGCGTCCTGGATCGGCCCCATCCGGCTCGATGACGATCTCGCGATCGTCACGGCGACCAACACGACGCTGAGCGTGATTGGACCGATCTCGGGCCCGGCCGGATGGACGAAATACGGCGACGGCACCCTCCAGTTCAAGACGGCCTCCACCAACAACTACGGGGGCACGAGCTGGGTGCGCGAAGGTGGATTCATCATGGACGGCGTGTTCAACCAGCCGGTCGTCCCGGGCCCGCTCGTCATCGGCGTCGCCGCGGACCCCACCAACACCACGCGCGTCTGGCCCATCAAACAAAACCAGATCGCCGACACCGCGCCCGTCACCCTCAATCACAGCGGCGTGCTCGACCTGTCCCAGTTCAACGACACCGTGGGCTCGTTGATCTTCAACGGCGGCGCCGTGGAAACGTCGAGCGGCACCCTGACCCTCAACGGCGACATCGTGGTCAACGCCACCAACGAGTCCGCCCGGATCTCGGGCCGGCTCTCCCTCGGCGGCGCCACCCGCAGCATCCACACGATTGGACACGGCAGCACACCGGACCTGGCCATGGCCTGCGTCATCAGCGACGGTGGCGCGCCCGCCGGCCTGACCAAGACCGGCCTCGGCTCCGTCCGGTTGACCGCGTCGAGCACGTTCACCGGCCCGACCACGCTGGCCGAAGGAACGCTCCAGGTCGATGGCAGCCTTGCCGCCAGCAGCCAGCTTCAGCTCAATCACCCGGTCACGCCCGACGCGACGCCGCACGCCACCCTGGCCGGATACGGCTCTGTTCCGTCCATCGTTCCCTCCCCCGACGGCACGGTCTCGCCCGGCGCCAGCCCCGGCCGATTGACCGTCCAGGGGAACGCGGATCTGGCCAACACCGATTTGCGCATCGAGCTCAATGGCATCTTCGCGGTCATCGGCTACGACCAGCTGCGGGCCACCGGCAACGTGTCCCTGAACAACACGCGCCTTCTCGTGACGGCCGGGTTCACCCCCGCCACCAACTACACGTTTCTGATCGTCGACAAGACCAGCCCCGGCCCGGTGAACGGCACGTTCAACAACGCGCCCGAAGGCGGCCTTCTGCCCGTGGGCGGCCAGTTCTATCGCATCACCTACACGGGCGGCGACGGCAACGACATCGTTCTGCAACGGGTCGACCCCGGATCGGTGCCGCCGGCCTTGACCGGCATTTCCACGGTGACCGCAGACAGCCTCACGATCAGCGGTCAGGGCGCGCCGTTCGTCGTCTACGTGCTCGAGGGCACGCCCAGCCTGCAGGTGCCGGTCGTCTGGCTCCCGCTCCAAACCAACACGGCCAACGCGCAGGGCGCCTATCAGTTCACCGACGCGTTCAAGAACGGCGGGACGCCCGTGCACCCGGAATGGTTTTACCGCGTGGTGACACAGTAAGCGTCCCGCCCCGTTCCTCACGGCGCATCGGTCACGATGAGCCGATAGAACTTCGCCGCGTCCGCCGCGGGCAGGGTGACCGTCCACTTGCCATTCAACAGCGCCGGCGCGGCGGCGACCGACGTCCACGACTCGCCGCCGGGTAGGGCCGGTGACTCCTGCACGGTGGCGTCCGGGAAAATTGCCGGCCACGACAACACAATGTTGCCGGCGTTGCGCCGGGCGATCTCCAGTTGCAGGCCGACGACGACCTTCAATGTGGCGGTGCCGGTGCCCGTGTCATCGTCGCTCGCGTTGACTTTGACCTGGTAGACCCCGTTGGTCGGAAACACGTGCTGGATCGGCACGCTTCGGTTGGGTCCAACTCCGATCGATTGCGGGCCGGTGCCATCGCCGTAGTCGACCGAGGCCGACCACACATCGGCGCCCGGATCGGAGAACGTGAGCGTGGTGACGAGAGCTTCGCCTGTTTTCACGCCGACGGCGCCAAACTGGGGAAAGCTCGGCGCGACGTTGCCGATGACCACGTTGAGATTGCCCAGAGTCGGGCTGCCGGACGTGTCGGTGAGCGTGTAGTGAATGGTGAAACTGTCGCTGGCGTTCGCGCCGGGTTTGTCATCGGCGTAGATGTGATCGACGTGAAAGCTGAAGGTACCCGCCGCCAGCGGGAAGGCTTGCGGGGCTGAGCCGTCCCCCCAATCCACCGTCAGGGTGAACGCGTCACCGGCATCGGGATCGTTCACCACCCCGTTGATGTGGACCGTGCCGCCTTCGTCGGCATACGGCGTGGCGTTGATCTCGGACAGGCTGGGCGGCGTGTTGACGTGGGACAGAACGACGTCATTCCCATCCCCGCCGGTGTAGCTGAGCGAGAATTTCTGGCCATTGAGCGTGACCTGGGCGCCCTGCGGCAGCCCGGCGAAGGCGCCGACAACCGGGTCGATGCCGTCGTTGTCGATGAGCGTGAACTGGTCGCCGCTGGCGGAAGCGAATCCGAGGGTGACCTCCAGCGTGCAACCGGCCAGGATCACCGCGCCGGTCGCGCGGAGCTGATCGTAATTGACGCCGGGGCTGGTGCCGTTCAGCTCGCAGCGGAACGTCGACGCCGCGTCGAGCGTGACGTTCCGGGTGTTGAGCCGGCCGGGGCCGGCGCCCGGGCTGACCACGCCGTTGGTGCCGGCGACGGTGCCGACGACGCCATTGCCGCCCAGCGTGGCCGCGCCGCTGACCCAGACCGGGCCGGCGAAGGAGCCGTGCACGAGCAGGCGTCCGTTGTTCACCAGCGTGCGGCCGGTGCTGAAGTTCGTGCCGGTGACCATCATCGTGCCGGTCCCCTCCTTGACCAGCGGGACAAACCCGACGCCGAGCAATTCCCCGGCGAAGGTGGTCGTGAAATTATTGCCGCCAGTGGTGAGGGTGGCGAACTGCGTCTCCACCTCGCCTGTGCCCCCGAGCGAGCCGATCGTCTCGGAATGGTTGTTCAAATTGAGCCGGCTGTTGGGCCACAGCGTGACGGCGGCGATGTTGGCGATCTGATGATCGTTGGACAACACGATGCTGGTGGGGAAAGCCGGAAGCTGGTTCAGCCCGATGCTGAGATCGCCCGGGATGGCAGTGACGCCGGGGTTCTTCGCCAGGACCAGCTCGCCGGAATACACCAGCGTGCCGCCGGTGTGCGTGTTCGCCGCCGGGCCCGAGAGCACGACTTTGGCATTTTCAGTCACCACCCGCAGCCGGCCGGGTCCGCTGATGGCTCCGCTGAGCGTCATCTGCCCGTTGCGCGGATAGAACGATTGCTCCCCTGCGGCATTCAACGTGATCGGCCCGGCCCACGACGCGGTGCCGTCGCTGGCCAACTGACCGGAGAACTGGCCGCCGTTCAATTGGAGCGGCTCATTGCCGACGTCGACGGCCGAAAGGTAGACCAGGCAGTCGGGAGCCACGACCGTCCCGGCCGCGGTGGAACCAAGCGCCTGATCCGAGTAGAGGTAAAGGCCGCCCGCGGCCACGGTTGTCACTCCGGAATACGTGTTGGTTCCCGCCAGCGCCAGGATCGCCGGACCGGTCTTGAGCACGCCGGCGCCGGCGCCACCGCTGATCTGGGCGACCACGAAAAGGTAGCTGCCGGACAAACAGTCGAACGTGCGCGTCTGGGAGCCGAGGGACAGGCGCCCGCTGATGAAGGCCGTCGCGCCGTCGTTCACCAAGCCGCGATTCGTCACGTTGCCGAGCAAGGTCACCGTCCCGCTGGTTGACATCACTGCGCCGCCATCCAGGTCGAGCGAGGCGATGGCTTCGTCAAAGGTCGCGGCGTTGAGCACGCCGGCATGCCGGACGTTCACCGGGGCGGAGTCGACAATCTGGTTCGACGCCCGCAGGACCACGCGGCAATCGGTCGACGCGCCGCCCGGAATTTCGTGCCCAACGAACAGCGGGCCGGCGACCGCGTTCACGCCTGCAGTCTTGTTCAATTCCAGGTCGCCCAACTCCACCAGCGTCCGGCCGCTGGACGTATTGGCGCCGGCGCCGGCCAGGATGCACGACGTGTAATTTCCATTCACCAACTCCCCGATCAACCGCAGGCTGCCCGGCCCGCTAATGACACCGCTGAACGTCATGTCGACCGTGAGAACGTGGATCGTGTTCGTGACATCGCCGGGCAGCGAGACCGGCCCAGCCCAGGACGAACTGCCGTGGGCGACAAATACGGCGCCGTCCGCGCCCGGGACGCCGGGCACGTCGCCATTGAGCTGGAGCGGCTCGTTGCCGATGTCAGCCCAGCTCAATTGCAGGGTCGCCCCCGCGGAGACCACCGTCCCCGCGGCCGTGGTCCCGAAGGTCGCGTTGGCGCCATAGGCTGACAGCCGGCCGTTGGCGACGGTGGTCAGGCCGCCATAGCTGTTGGGACGATCGTAGAGCTCCATCGAGCCCGGCCCTTGTTTCGTGAAGCCGACGCCGGCGGCGCCCGAGATCGCCGCGCTCACGCGGAGGTGACACCCGGCATCCACGTCGAACACGCGCGACTGACTCCCGAGCGAGAGGTTTCCTCCAATCGCCGCGAACTCGAGGCTCGGGGCCGACACATGGACGTTGCCGCCGAGCGTCAGCTGGCCGAAGCCCGTCTCGACCGACCCGCCGGTCATCTCGAGTGTCCCGATGGTTTCGCCCTGGCCGTCGAGCAGCAGCCGGCCCGAGCGATGGATGGTGACCTCCGCGCCGTCGGCAATCTGGTTGGGGGCATCGAGAATGACGTCGTCGAGGGGGAACGGCGATCCCGCGACCGGGTGGCCGATGTGCAGCGCGCCGGGCACCGCGGTGACGCCGGAAGGCTTGCTCAGATGGAGCAGCCCGTCCTGGAGCGTGGTCGCGCCGGCGTAGGTGTTGGCGGCCGTTCCGCCCAACTCGACGGTGGGGCCGTCGATGCGCAACGCACCGGACCCGCTGAGGACGCCGGAGAACGTCACGGCTCCATTCGTGCCGTGCACCACAACCTCGCCGCCATTCAGAACCACCGGGGCGGTGAAGACCGTGGCCGAGCTGGTGTTGTTTTCAAGATCGACGGCAGCGGTTCCCCGCAGGAAATAGTCATTCCCCGCGGACGCGCCAAAGGTGTAGCCGTCGCCGTGCACGACGATCTGGTCGATGCCAAGCGACGCGATGTTCTGGATCGGGCTGCGGTTGGCCGCGAGCAGCGGGAAGACGAGGATGACGTTGGCTTCGCGCGCGGCGGGCACGCCACCAGACGCCCAGTTGGCGGCGGTGGAAAAGTTCGCGTTGGCGCCCGCGCCGCTCCAGACGTGGGAGCCGGCGTGAACATTGGCCGCGGCGCTGAGCGCGAGCATGGCGAGAGAGGACAGCCGGCGCGCGCGGCGGCGGGGAAGGATTCGAGGCGATTTCATGAGCGGGATTTGCAGTGGGTCGCGGAGTTGATTTGATGTTTCGCGCGCCTTTTTGCGCGTCGGGAATGGAACTACCACGGGACCCGTGTCGCGCGGAATACGGCGGCCGGCGTACGCCGTCCCGACCTGGGGGCTGCACCGTCCTCAGGCCGGTTCTCCCGAAGCGATCCGACGTCGAGTACGCCGATCGACGGATGGCGACCCGGGCTGGAATGGCGGAGGCTGGCCGCGATGAACTGCAAGGCTGCCTTCGAATCCCAGGCGGAGATGGGGTCGTCCTGGCGCGCGTTTGCCGTGGGCATGCGCCGGCCCTTGCGATAGCGTGTCGCCATGCCAGCCCAACCCTCCACCGTGCGTCCAGCCGATCGGGACCAGCGGCGCGAACTGGCGCGAAGGGGTCTGCGGCGGGCAAATCTCGCCGTGGCCTTCGCGCTGCTGGCCGTGATGGCCCTGGCCGCAGTTGCCACCATGGCCAGCCTGCAGGCCCGGCGCAGCCAGCAACGCGCGGAAGAGGCGCGCGCGGCGGCCCGGCTGGAGCTCGGACGCGCGCTCCTCGCGGACATCCGCGCCATCCGCCAGGACAAGACTCTGGGTCGCAAGCCGGCCGCGCTCGCCACCATCCGCCGGGCAGCCGCCATGGCGCCTTCCGAAGAGCTGCGCCACGAAGCGGCGGCGGCGCTCGCCCTACCGGATTTCACCACCGACCCGGCGGCCGCGCGCTTTGCCGCGGATCCGGCCGTCATCCGCCGTGAATTCGATCGCGATTTGCGCTGGTGCGCGAGCGGACGGACCAACGGCGACGTGGTCATTCACGCGGTCCCCGATGGCCGGGAACTGGCCCGCCTGCGGATGGAGGACGGCGAAATCCCGGCCCGTCAGCGGGGGCCCGGCCCCCTGGAATTCAGTCCGGACGGAGCCCGGCTCGCCGTTCGCTATCAGCGCGGCGGCCTCACGGTGTGGGACTGGCGGGAGCGAAAGGTGATCTTTCGGCACGATCTGGATCTGCCCCACTCGCTGGCCGCCCGCGGGCGCTTCAGCAGCGATGGGCGCGTGCTCGTCGGCCCGGTCTTCACCCCGCGGGATGGGCTGGCGGCCTTTGACGTCGAGTCGGGCCGGATGCTCGCCCACTTTGCCGACATCAGCTCATACCATCACGTGGCTGTGCGGCCCGGACACACCCAGTTTGCCGCCCATACCGGGACGAACGTGGCCATCCTCGATTGGACCACGCAGGCGCGCGTGGCCGAGCTGGACTACGGGGCCGGAGTCCGGCTCCTGAACTGGAGCCGCGACGGACGGCTGCTGGTCATCGTCGGCAACCTTTTGGAGGTGCACGTCTGGGATTTCGATCGGCGCGAGCGCCGGATTCTGGCCGGACACAAAAACGACGTGTTCGTCGGGACGTTTGATCCGACTGGCGACCGACTGGCGACCGCCGCTGGAGATGGCACGTCCCGGCTGTGGGATCTGCGCGACGGGCGATTGATCGGCGTGACCAGCGAAGGCTGGCTGACCCAATGGGGGCGCAGCAATCGCATGGTGTTGGAGACCCCGGACGGCGGGGTGGAGATCCGGCACCTGGCGCCCAGCCCGGTCCATCGCGAGCTGGTCGGACCCGGCCGCATGGCCAACGGGCGGGTGATGGACGTGAGCCCGGACGGACGTTGGGCGGCGTCAGCGGCGGGACGGCAGGAGCTGCAGATCTGGGATCTCGACGGCGACGCCCGCCCCACCCCGGCTCCGGTGTCGTGGCTGCGGTCTTTGACGTTTCAGGCCCGGAAGCCGGAGCTGCTGGTGACGAGGCGCGGTGGCACGGAGTCCACGCCTTTGGTCCTGACTGATGACAGTACCGGGCCAAGGCCGTCCTTGGGTCCCGCTACGCTCCTGTCGTCACCGCGCGGCAAGAATTCGGACTTGATGACCATCTCGGCCGACGGCGGCACCATCGCGTGGGTTGAGCTGGCCGCCGGTCGCGCCTGGATCCAGTCGTCCAAAAATCAAGATCCCGCCGTGATGGTCCGGGACCTGATGCACAACAGCACGGCAGATCGTTCCGGCAGCTCGCGTGGGGGCGGGACCATCAGCCTTTCGCCGGACGGCCGGTGGCTGGCCTGCGGCGTGAGCGATTCCGGCGTCGCCGTTTTCGACGCGCACACAGGCGACCTCGTCCGCCGGCTGGCCCGCGGCGAATCCAGTGTTCAATTCAGCCACGACGGGCGCTGGCTGGCCGCCGCCGGGAATTCGGTGGACCGCGTCTACCGGGTGGCGGACTGGGTTCCAGCCTGGGAAAGCACTCATCCGCGGATTGAACATCCGGCGGTTGCCATCTCGCCGGACGGCACCATGCTCGCGGCCACCAAAACGCCGTCTTCGACGGCGCTGCGGGACGTGGCCAGTGGCCGGGAGCTCGTGGAGCTGCAGTCCCCGGAACCGGCGCCGGTGATGACGCTGCGCTGGTCGGACGACGGACGGCGACTGGTTGCCGCCACGCGGGAGAACCACATTCAGGTCTGGGAACCGTCCCGGCTGCGCGCGGAGCTGGGCGCGCTCCATCTGGATTGGGGGGCGCCGGCGGTGGCGGCGGGCCCGTTGCCCGCCGTGGCGAGTCAGGCGGGCGCGATCGCCGTGACGATGTGCATCTTCGCCGTGGCCGGCCTGGTGGGGGCGATCGCGTTGCTGGCCCTGCGCCGACACCATCGCCTGCTGGAAAGCTACGCGGACACCGAGGCCCTGGCCGCGCGCCGGGAGCGGGAGCTGGCCGGCGAGCGCGAGGTGCGGCAGATGAAAGACACGTTCGTGTCCATGGTCAGCCATGAGTTCCGCACCCCTCTCGGGATCATCCAGTCCTCGGCGCAGATTCTCGATCGCTACCTCGATCGCCTCCCCAGCGACCAACGCCGCGAGCAGGTCACGTCGATCACCCGGAACGTCCGTCGCATGGCCGGCTTGATCGACGAAGTTCTGGTATTGGGGAAGGTCGAAGCCGGCCAGCTTCGCTGCGTGCCCGCGCCGGCGGATCTGCCCGGCCTGGGCCGGAGATTGATCGATGAGGTGATTTCCGCGACCGCCGGGCGCTGCCCGATCCAGTTCGAGATCGAACCGATGCCCATGGCGCAGGCTGACGAGGCGCTCCTTCGCCACATCCTGACCAACCTCCTGTCGAATGCCGTGAAATACTCGCCCGGCGGACAGCCGGTGCGATTCCGCATCACGCGGAAAGGTCCGGGCGCGGAGTTCACGATTCGGGACGAGGGCATTGGCATTCCCGCCGCCGACCGGGCCAGCCTGTTCACCGCATTTCATCGAGGGGCCAACGTCGGGCAAATCCCGGGTACCGGCTTGGGCCTGACCATTGTGAAGCGGTGCGTCGAGCTTCACGGCGGGGAGCTCGAGTGCGAAAGCGAGGAGGGCCGCGGCACGACGTTCCGCGTCCGGCTGCCGTTATTTCCCGACGAACCGTCGGGCCACGCGCCGTCGGGCGCGGAAGAGGAAGCGTCCGTATGAACAAGATACTGATTATCGAAGACGAGCCGGAGATGCTGCGCAACATGGTGACGATTCTCACCATGGAAGGGTTCGCGGCGCTCCCGGCGCCGAACGGACAGGTCGGGGTGGAGTTGGCCCGCCGCGAGCGACCGGACCTGATCGTGTGCGATGTCATGATGCCCGTGCTCGACGGCCACGGCGTGCTCACACGGCTCCGGGCCGATCCGGCCACGGTGGCGACTCCCTTCATCTTTCTGACGGCGCGCGGGGAGAAGGGCGACTTGCGCACCGGCATGAACCTGGGGGCGGACGACTATCTTACCAAGCCCGTCGACGCCGAGGAACTGCTGGCGGCGATTCGCGCCCGGCTGGAGCGACACTCGGAAAGAACGGAAGCGGCGCAGGCCGCCGTGGAATTCCGGCCGGATTTCAGCACCCCGGAGCCGTTGGAGGCGTTGGGGCTCACGCCCCGCGAGGCCGAGGTCCTGCTCTGGCTGGCGCAAGGCAAATCCAACCCGGACATCGCCATCATTCTCGGCGCGGCTGAAGGGACGGTAAAAAAGCACCTGGAACACATCTTCGCCAAGCTCGGGGTCGAGAGCCGCAATGCCGCTTCCCTGGCGGCGATCGAAGTGCTCGCGGGCCGGCGACCCGGCGGCTGAGTTGGCCGCAACCTTCGAACCACGGCCGCCGGCGCCAAGCCGGCTTCCCGGCCATCCCCGGTCCCATCGTCCCAACCGGACCCCCAACCACCCGCCCGAAATGCCCTGCAAAACGGGCGGGACCACGGACGTCCCGACGTGCGACGGCGGCGCCTGCGGTTCGGCCGGCCTCATTCAAGCTGGCGGAAGGGACACCGATATCATTAAAGGAACTCGTAACGATGATGACGTGCCATTTGGTTCAGGACGGGTTGGAGCTGAACACCGCCCGGCTGGCGGAAAAGCCGGCGGTGATTTGTGGGTCGGCCCGACTGACGTATGGAGAACTCGACGCCCTGGCCAACCGGTGCGCCCACGCGCTCCGCAGCCTCGGCGTGCAACAGGGCGATCGCGTCGCCCTGTGCCTGCCCAATTCGATCGAGGCGGTCGTCGCCATCTTCGCCACGCTCAAAGCCGGGGCCGTCTTCGTTCCCATTCACCCCAGCACCAAACGCGACAAGCTGACCTACATCCTCAACAACTGCCGGGCGACGGCCCTGTTCAGCCCGGCGCGACCCGACCTTCAGGATTGGGCAGGCCCGGCCGCCACGCGCCCGATGCCGTCGCTCAAGGGCGTCATCTGGTGCGGCCAGAATACGGCTGCGGCGCGCCAGTGGGGTGGGACGAGCCTCGAGTTCAACGAGCTCGAACAGTCCTTTCCGGCGTCGCGTCCCGCCCGCGCCACGGTGGACGTCGATCTTGCGTGTCTCATCTACACCTCCGGCTCCACCGGCGAGCCCAAGGGCGTCATGAGCGATCACAGCAACGTCGTCTTCGCCGCCTCTTCCATCATCTCCTATCTCGGGAACGTCGAGTCCGACATTGTCCTCAACGTATTGCCGCTGTCGTTCGACTACGGGCTCTATCAACTTTTGATGGCGACGTTCTACGGGGGCACCCTGGTGCTGGAGCGCGCCTTCACCTTTCCAGCGGCCGTCCTCAAGCTGATGCAACGCGAGGGCGTCACCGGGTTTCCCGGCGTGCCGACCATCTTCACGATGCTCCTGGAGATGGATCTCGCGTCGTTCGATTTGTCGCGCCTGAGGTATGTGACGAATACGGCGGCCGCCCTGCCAGCCTCGCACGTCGAGGCGATCCAACGAAAATTTCCGGGCGCCACGCTGTTTTCCATGTATGGCCTCACCGAGACAAAGCGGACGCTTTATCTGCCGCCCGCCGAGCTGGCCCGCCGGCCGGGGTCGGTCGGAGTGCCCATCCCCGGCACCGAGGCTTGGGTTGTGGGCGAGGACGGCCGGCGCCTGCCCCCCGGCCAGGAAGGCGAACTGGTCGTTCGCGGGCGCCATGTCATGCGCGGCTACTGGGAAGCGCCCGAGCTAACCGCCCTCCGATTCCGTCCCGGGCCGCTCCCGGGCGAGCGCCTTTGCTACACCGGCGATCTCTTTCGCCAGGATGCCGAGGGATTCTTCTATTTCATCGGGCGCAAGGACGACATCATCAAGAGCCGGGGGGAAAAGGTCGCGCCGAAGGAAGTGGAAAACGTCCTCTACGCCATGCCGGGGGTTTTGGAAGCGGCGGTCATCGGTGTCCCGGACGAGCTGCTGGGCCAGGCCGTCAAGGCCTACATCGTTCCGAAGGATCCGGGCTTGACCAAACAGGACGTTCTGGCTCACTGCCGGCGGAACCTCGAAGATCTCATGGTGCCCAAATTCATCGAATTCCGCTCGGAGCTGCCGAAATCGGCGTCCGGCAAAATCCACAAGCGGGCGCTGGTGGAGCCGGCGTGATCTTTGGCAAAAATCCCTGGACCTGGCTCCGGGAGACCATCCGATCCAAAGGCGTCATCCGGCCCGTCAAGATTGCGTGGCAGGTGATGATGGATTATCGCTGGGAGCGGCGGCACGGCACCGAAACGCTCGTGCGCATCGAGGGCGGCTCCCTCGAGACCGACTCCGCGAACAAACACCGGGCGACCTGTTACGGCGCGACCCGCGCCCGGCCCCTCCAGCAGCTCTTCGAGCGACTCGCCCTGCCCCGCACGGGCACGTTCGTGGACCTGGGCGCCGGCAAGGGACGCGTCCTCATCCTGGCCGCCCAATACGGCTTTCCCAAGGTGGTGGGCGTTGAGTTCAGCGAGGCCCTCTGCCAGGTCGCCCGCCGGAATCTCGAGGAAAGTCACCGGCGAAATCCGTGGCCCGGCCAGGTCGACGTCGTTCACGCCGATGTGGTCGCCTATGCCATCCAGCCGGACGACTGCACCTTCTTCCTTTACGATCCGTTCAACGCCGAGGTCCTGGCCCAGGTCCTCGAAAACCTCCGCCGTTCCCTCGCCGCGCACCCACGCCGCCTCTGTCTCATTTACAATGCGCCCCGCCACCACGATGTCGTGGCGGCGTCCGGTCTTTTTGCGCCGCGGGTCGACCACGAGATCGGCGGCAACGAGTTCGCGGTCTATTTCGCCCATTCCCGCCCCGGCTGATCGGGCGCTCGAATCTCGCGGTGCACCCGGCCGCCCCTGGCGGCCAACTTCTAACGGATTTCCTCCCGCCGGGGGGCCGACGCCCGCGCTCAAGATCGCGCGAGCCAAGGCCGATGCCCTTAACGGGTACAGGCCCTGCCTCCGGAACCACCCGGGCACGCGCCCGCCCGCGCATGATTCTGGGTCACAATCCCACCGTCTGGCTCTGGCGAACCGTCCGCAGCAAGGGCGTGATCCGCCCATTCAAAGTCGCCTGGCAGGTCGTTCTTGATTGCGTCTGGGAGCTGCAACATGCGACCGACACGCTCTCCCGGGTTGGCCATGAATCGCTGGAAACGACCTCGGCAAACCGGCGCAGCGCGACCTGCTATGGCGCCACGCGGGCGCGCCCGCTGCAGCGACTCTTTCGAGAGATCACCCCTCCGCGCAACCACACCTTCGTCGATCTCGGCGCCGGCAAGGGACGCGTGCTGATCCTCGCCGCCCAATACGGATTTCAAAAAGTTGTGGGCGTGGAGTTCAGCTCCGCCCTCTGCGAAATCGCCCGGCGCAACGTCGCCCAATGCCAGAAGCGCCGGCCCTGGCCCGGCCAGGTCGAAATCCTCCACCTGGACGTGGTCGACTACCCGATTCAGCCCGACGACGGCGTCTTCTTCCTCTTCCACCCTTTCCACGGAGACGTATTGGCCCGGGTGGTGGAAAATCTCCGGCAATCGCTGGCGGCGCACCCGCGGCGGGTTTGTGTGATTTACCACTCGCCGGCCCATCACCGGGTGCTCGCGGACTCAGGATTGTTCGCGGAGCGCGTCAAATACGAATTCGGCGGAACGGAGTTTTCCGTCTACTGGACTCTGCCGGATCTCGAGTAAGGGCAGCCACCCCCGGGCCGGACGCCTGCGCCGCTCAATTCGGCCGCGGCCCGGCCGGCCCGACATAGCTGCGCGCGATCACCACGTTGTCGAAGAACACGACGTTCACCGCGTGTTTGGTCCAACGGTCGGTGAAGTAGGACTCCACGGTCAGCGCGTTCGCTTTGAGCCCGTCCGTCTTCCGCCAGTTCAGGCCGGTCCAGTGCCCCTGCAATTGTCCATCAATCCAAAAGGCCTGCTCCCCATCCGGCTGACCGGGCGTGTTCTGCTTCAGCATGAACTCGACACAGATCCACCGATCGCGCGGGATGACGGCCGCGGACGGCACCCCGAACGAGTTGCCCCAGTATTTGCCGTCGGGCGACGGCTTCATCTCGTGCCAGTAGCTGTAAAAATTCCAGCGGCCGGGCGCCGGCCAGCGCCCCCAATTTCCCCAGGGTTCGATCGCGGTCGAAAATCGCTCGTCTCCCGCCGGTTTGTTTCCCGCTCCGCCAAACCCGCTCCAGCGCTCTCCTCCGCGCAGACCTTTGTTCGCCCGGAGCGTGACGAAGTGATGCACATAATCACAGTCGCCATCGAAGCGGGTGTAGAACCGGACATGGACAACGGCCGCCGGCTCGAACCACTTGGTCAAGCCTCCGCCCGTGTCCTGCCCCAGATGCGCCTCCACTCGCAGACAACGCCCGCCCAGCCGCGGTTCCTTTCCCGGGGACACCAGCCCCAAAACCTTGCCGCCCTTGTTGCCCGTCTCATCCCAGCCCGCCCCCAGCGCGCCCGACTCGAAGTCGTCCGCGAAAATCACGTCCGGGTTTGCGCGCAACCCGGCGTCGGCCGAATACGCCCCCGCTAAACCGAAGCCCGACGGAAGGGAGCTCTCCGCCACCCGGTTCACCATCGGGTCGGCTGGTGCGCCCACCGCTGGATGGGCCACGTTCGACAGGAGCGATCCGCAGACGACGGCGAGTAATCCGGCGACGCTCCGGGATCGCACCGGCCCTGGGGATTGAGGGAGTGGCCGGCCGGCCCCGCGGCTTTCCGAGTTTCGAAGAGAAGTTTTCATGGCGTGTGTCGTTTGGAGCCCGCCGCCCGCAGAAGTATTCATCCGCAACCCGGCCGCGTGAACGCCCGCCGCCCAACTGAATCGTTCCGGCGCAGGCTTCTCAGGGGAGCCGCCGCCGGTTAAACCTATGCGATGAACGCCTGCACGTCCGTCGCCCGGCCTCCGCCAAAGCCGGTGCTGATCTTCGACGGAGACTGCACGTTCTGCCGGCGCTGGATCGCCCGCTGGAAACAATCGACGCAGGATCAGGTCGACTACGTGCCGCTGCAAAGCGATCGCGTCGCGGCGGAATTCCCCGAGCTCAGCCGATCCGACTTGGAAACCGCCGTTCATCTGGTCGAACCCGACGGCCGGGTTTGTCGGGGCGCCGAGGCGGTGTTTCGATCGCTTGCCACGGCCCATCCGCGCCTGCCGTGGATCTACCGCCGCCTCCCGGGCGTCGCGCCGCTCACGGAGCTGGCTTACGGAATCGTCGCCCGGAACCGGACGTTCTTCTCAATCCTCACGCGACTGCTCTGGGGTCCGAACCTCGATCCGCCCACCTACTTCTTCGTTCGGCGCCTCTTCCTATTCCTGCTCGGCCTCGTCTACCTCTCCGCCTTCGCGTCGCTGAGCCGACAATGGCCCGGTCTCATCGGCAGCCACGGCATTATTCCAGCCCAACAATTTCTCCAGTCCGTCCGTGAGCGCGCCCCGGATCAACTCTGGGATCGGCTCCGTCTCGCGCCTTCCCTTTGCTGGCTCGATGCCGGCGATCGCATGTTGCACGGACTGATTCTCGCCGGAATCAGCCTGTCGATCCTGGTGATTTTGAACATCGCGCCGGCGCCGGCGCTGTTTCTTCTCTGGCTGATTTACCTGTCGCTGGCCTCCGTCAGCAGCGTTTTCCTCGGCTATCAGTGGGACAATTTGCTGCTCGAATCCGGCTTCCTGGCCATCTTTTTTGCTCCAGGACGCCTTCTGCCCGGGGCCAGCCGGGACGCGCCCCCCTCGGCCATCGTGCTCTGGCTGCTGCGCTGGCTGCTCTTTCGACTGATGTTCGCCAGTGGAGCCGTCAAGCTCGCCAGTGGAGATTCCACGTGGCAACAGCTCGCCGCCCTGACTTTTCACTACCAGACCCAGCCGCTGCCGACGCCGCTGGCGTGGTTCGCCCATCAACTCCCCGCCGCGCTGCAACGCGCTTCCTGTGGCGTGATGTTCGCGATCGAGCTCGGCGCACCCTTTCTCCTGCTGCTGCCGCGGCGCCCGCGCCTCGTCGCCTTCTGGGCCTTCACCGCGCTCATGCTCCTCATCGCGCTGACCGGCAATTACACGTTCTTCAACCTCCTCACCGTCACCCTGGCCGTGACCGCGCTGGACGATCAAAGCCTGCGGACCCTGACTCCCCAGGCCTGGGCCAATCGCATCGCCCAGGGACCACGGTTTGCCTGGTTTAAACCGCCGCCAAAATTCCTGCGCTGGGCGCGCACCGCCGCGATGGCGCTGCTCGCCTTGGTCGTTCTCGCTGTGACGACCCCGCAGATGCTTAGTCTCGCCGGCGTTCGCTTCGCCGCCGATCATCCGTTTGTCCAGATCTACCGCCTCGTGGCGCCCGTCCGTTCCATCAATGGCTACGGCCTCTTCGCCGTGATGACGACGGAACGACGGGAAATCATCGTTGAGGGGAGCGACGACGGCGTGACCTGGGCGCCTTACGAATTTCTCCACAAGCCGGGCAACATCCAGCGCGCGCCAACCTGGGTGGCGCCGCACCAGCCCCGGCTCGATTGGCAAATGTGGTTCGCAGCGCTGGGAACCGTGCGCGACAATCCCTGGTTCGTCCGGTTTTGCCTCCGCCTGTTCCAGGGCCAGCCGGAGGTTCTCGCGTTGCTCAAAAGCAATCCGTTTCCGAACCAGCCGCCGAAGTACATCCGCGCCACCCTCTACGAATATCAGTTCACGACGCCCGCCGAGCGCCGCCAGACCCGCGCGTGGTGGAACCGGAATTTCCTGGGCATCTATCTTCCCCCGATCGATCAGAGCGGCCGACCGCCACCAGCCCCCGACCCGGCCGTGCCCGGACGTTGAACTCCCAGCGCTGCAGCGCCCGGGCCCAGTCACGGCTCCGGCGTGACCGCCACGTGGAGGAAACCCCGCGGCGAGTTCATCGGGTCCGGAATGGTCCACCAGGCGCCGTCTCCGGTTGTCGACCAGCCAGGCGGCGCGACGAAACGAGCAGAGACCGGGGGGCGGTTTCGTGACGCACCGCCGGCACCCAGGTCGAAGTGTTAGGAATAGGACGTCGGGATGGTCGTCACACCCGCGACATCCGGCGAGAATTGCCCGCTGAAGAAACCGGGGCGGGGCCGGCCCGAAGGCCGGTCCCGCCCTTCGCTTTTGTTTCAATCGAACCCGGGCGCGTCGGGAGTCGCACAGCTCCCCCGCGGCCCGGCGTGCCTCGCGGGAGCACACCCAACGCGCACCGGATTCCGGAGCACAACCGCCTAAAACGTGAACACCGCCGCCACGCCGCCCGTCACCGTCCGGCGCTCGTTGCCGGGATTCCGCCATTCGAGAAAGACGGAAATGGGATACGACAGCTTGGCGCTCTTGATTTGGTCCAGCCCCCCACCCGCTTTGAGCGCCGTGAACATTTTGAACGAGAGCTGCACGCCGACCGAATGATCCGGCTTGCCGTTATCCTTCGGCTCAAACTGCGCGTAAGGCGACCAGACCGTCCCATACCGCCATTTGTCCGGCACAAACGGGATCGCGTAGACCCAGTTGCCCAGCTGCACGTCCCAGCTATACGTGACGTCGATCGGAAACTGGTTGAACTGCTGCAAATCGCCAACGCGCGCCGTCTGTGTTCCCGAGGTGACCAGGCGCTCGCCGCCATACGGCAGCGGGACGATCCGGGTCACCTCCGCAACGTCGACTTTCTTCAGGTCCTTGTAGTTCGACTCCCGCTCGTATCCGATCGAAAGCGACACGCCGTGCTGATCGCGCACCCCGCCGTCACCGTCGCCCCACCGCCCGGCGAAGAGGGCCCCGCCCGAGAGGAACACGGCCGCCCCATCGAGGGACGATTTCGAAAGCTGCGACGTCACCGGCCGGGTCTCGTCAAATCGCGTGAACTCCTGGTGTTTGAACGACGCCCGCAGGTTCACGAACGGCAGGAAATTCGTCGCCGCCCCGCTGGCCGGCCCGTCCGGAAGGTGCGGCGTCCAGTTGGCGATGCCCGAAAACTCCACGCCCGGCACCCGGTTGAATTTGAAAAACTGATCCCAGCCGTCGAGCGCCGTGATCTTGGGCCGCAGCCCGAAGCGCAGGCTCCCACCGGCGAGCTCCAGCGGACGCGCGGAAAAGTAGCCCAGCGCCGCGCTCTTATCCTTCGAATCGAACGTCAGCCGGACCTTGCTCTCCTTGTTGAGCTGTTCCAGATCCGATCCGAACAGAAGATCCCGCGCGCCGGCGCGATCGATGATGAGCTGGGCCTGCGCGGCGGAAGGAGCCAGGGCGAGCGCCGCCAGGAGAACCCCGGGGGTGAATCGTTTAAATGACATAACTTTTGGCATCGAAGCCGTGGAGGTTTTTCAGGATGACTTCCAGATCCGGCGTCAGCACCTTGCCGTCGCACGTGATGCGGGCCGCCACGGCACCCCCGATGTTGCCGCGCCCGTCCAGCAGCGCGTCCAACGTGCCGCGCACCTCGAAATCCTTGAGCTCCTTCTCGTAAAAGGATCCATTCAACGTGAAGTCGCCTGGGACAAACGCGGTGTCCTCCAGCGTCACGCGCCAGTCCATGACCATGAATGTTCCCACGACGATTTTAATCCGGCACCGGCGCGCCTGTTTGGCGGCGATGAATTCCATCAGCGTCGGCAAGGTGGGCGCGGACGGACCGGGAGGGGGGCTGTTGGGGGCTTTCTTTTTGGTGCTCATAGGATGAGATGTGGATTACGGATGATGAGTTGAGTGATGAGGAGGTTTGGGGGTTCGTCGTTCTCTAGTGGTCGTTGCGGGTGGGTGGGTGAAGACGTTGCAGGGTCACTTGCGCGGCGTCATCTGGCGCACGGCGCCGCCGACGTTGCGGAGTCCGTCCGCCTGCACCTGGGCATCCGTCGAGCGGAGCTGACGCACGCCCTGGTTCAAACGTGCGGAGGCGTCCAGGCCATCCGCCCATAGGTCGAAGAAATCCTTTTCGGGCGGTTCGGGCCCAAGGGCGGGACGGGCCAGCTCCTGCTGGTACTGCAGCAATTCCTTCTGGTGGCGATGTTGCTGGTCGACCATGCGCAATTCGTGCGCCTGGATCGCACGCAGCTTTTCGTCGTCGCGCCGCTCGCGGTCCCGCTCGTCGCAGCGCGCGACGGCGGTCTCCGCGATCTTGATTCGCGTGTTCAGGTCGGAGAGCGACGTTTGCATGACCGCGCCCAATCCCGGATCCAGCAGACGCACCCGCTCGATTTCCCGGACTTTGCCCGCGGCTTCGAGACGCAAGGCGGTCAGCTCGTCGAGCGCCGCCTTGCAGGGATCCGCCGCGGGTGCCAGCGGCGCGGCCTTGGCCGACGAGTCTGTCGGGGTTGTCCTGGCCGGGAGGGCACGGCCCCCGGTGACGACGCGGGCTGGGGGCAGTGCGGGCTGCGCCAGCGAGCAAAGCGGCGCCGCCATTCCCAGAATCATCAGGGCGGGCAGCGAGGCTTTGGTGGCGTTGAGAAAGCGGCGGAGCACGACTCGACGCGACCCGCGTCGTCGAACCCGGAACCGTGCGGCGGAAGGATCGCCAAGCCTCGATTCGGTTGTTGGGCGCAGACGGATCCGGCGGGCGTTGTCACCACCCGGGGTGGGCTGGTCCGCCCTCGCGAGCGGTTGTTCTGGAACGAAGCCGATGGTGGGTTCGGGAGAGGCTGAGTGTTGCATAACGTGTTACTCGGTTTTGAAGTAATCCCGGTTCGGGCCTCCGGCAGGCGGCACAACGTTGGGGGCGATGGCGGGCGTTTGGGCCGGGAGCTGGAGAATCCACTGGTTCAACTCGCGCTCGCGAGCGGCCTGGCGCCGGCGTTGTTCCGCCACGGCGGAAAACTGATCGAGGGTGGCCTGGGTGTTCTGCGAGAACCGGTCTTTTTCGTCCCAGGCGCTGCCCATGTTTTTCACGCCTTCCGCCGTGGCGAGAACTCCCTTGGCGCCGGAAGCCACGCGGCCGCCGGCCTGATTGCCGGCCACGCTGGCAAAGTTGCCGCCGAGATCGGCGGCGTTCTTCGTGGCTTCGAAATATTGGCCGTCGCTCAGGTTCTGGCCGAGCTTCACCGAATTCGCGGCGCCATCCAGCACCTCGATGCCCCGGCCGACGTTGCGCAGGTTCTGGCTCAGACGCGATGGACCCGGGTCGATCTCGGGAGCGTGGCCGAAATTGTTGAAGATATTGGGCTCCTCGCCCGGCACGAAGACCGGTGGCAGTCCATTCACCACCTGTTCCGAGTTGCGATAGACCGAGCTGGCGTCCTTGGCGATGCGGACGCCCTGGGCCACCGAGGCGGGCGTCAGCGACGCGTCCGATCGCGGGCGGCCGTCGAACGGGTTGTTCAGGTTGAAATCCGGATCAAAGAGGCTGGACCCGCTGTCTTTGGCCAGGGACGCCCCTGCGTTGAGCGCTTCGTAAGATTGATACAAGGGAGTCGGCGCCGCGGCCGCCATGGCGGTGCGGGAAACGCCATTGAACACATCCAGGCCGGCCCGGCCCGCGGCCAGGTTGTAGGCCGTTCTTCCTTCATCCAAATAGCCCTGCTGGTCGCGCGCGCCGGCGTCCATAATCTCGGCCTGACGATCGCGGACCGCCGCCTTCTGCGCGCGCTCGCTCGCGAGCTGTTGGAAAAAATCACGCGGCGAGACCGCCAGGGAACTGGCCGGCGTCAACTGGCCCGTGGCGCCCACCGTCCCCGCAGCCATTCCCCCGCCCGATCCGGAAGGTCCGCCGGCAACGCCGGAAGCTGGGCTCCCGGCGTTCGGCCCGCCGGCCGCCCCCGCGCCGAGCGCGAGGTAATCCTTCTGCAGAACCAGCGCCTCCTGATACATCTGCTGCAAGCGCCCGCGAATTTGTTCCATGCGCTGAGGCGATGCCGTGGAGTACTCGTCGGCCAGGCGGCGGGCCTCCTGGGTCATCGACATCGCTCTGGCGTCGAGCGACCCGGCGCTCGCGCTGCCGCCGTCCCGCGTGGTGGCGGGCGTGGCGCCCCCTCCGGTGCGCGAGGAGGCTCCATCCAGCGGGAACGCCTCCCCGTTCCATTGGTTTGGGCCGGCGGAGCCACCAGTTCCAGCCGACGGCGAGGAACCGGACTTGGCCGGTGAACCCATCTGCGCCGCGACCTCCCCGCGCAGGGCCATGTATTCACGACGCAAGGCCGGATCCGCGTTCGGTCCAAGGCTGCGCCCCTGCAACTCCGGATGACGGGCGAAGAACTGCTGGTCCGTGCGGCGGTAAACCTCCGTGCGCTGCGCGGCGGGCAACGAGTTGAAATCGGCGCCGAGCCCGGCCGGCGCAACGCCCAAGGCGAGAAAAACACCGGTGACCAGCAGGATGGGGCACGCACTCCGCAGCGCGCCGCCAGGGCGGGTTGCCGTGCGGACAAGGTTCCGTCTTTGGCTCGTCAGGTTCATGCGGGTTGGTTGGTTGATCGTCGGATGGGTTCTCAACATGCGGATCGGGCTACGGCTCCACGCCCAACAGCATGTCCTCCATCAATTGCAGCGCGGTGGCATCGGCGATCTCGCGAAAACCCAGGCGCCCGGCCGGCCCGCCGCCGTCCGCCGACGTCGCCTGGCCCATGACGCGCGCGTCTTTCAGCCGGATGGCCACGGCCCGAATCTCCGGGCGCGAGAACGTTGCCGGTCCTGACACGCGCGGCACGGTCACGTCGCGAGTTGCGATCAGGATCTCGATGGCGACATCCGCCACGCGGGCCAGGGCCTCCCGGTCCTTCCGCGCCTGCTCCCCTTCGGTGGGCGTGACGAAGTCGCGCAACGGCCGGTCCGCGATCAGCGCCGTCGCAATCCTTTGGTCGGCGAGGCTCGCGCCGGCGGACCGCAGCCGGCGCCCGAAGCACAGCTCCACATCGCGGGACAACTGCCGGTATTCGAACGGGTCCTCTTCCCGATCGACCCGCTCGTAGCGATTCACCGAGGCCAGCTTTTGGTCGAGGCTGCTGACGACAGCGCGAGCCGGCTGCGCGGCGGAGTCGGCCGCCGCTGCGGCGGGACCGCCCGCACTCCCAGGCCCGGGCGAGCTCGAGGTGGTCACGGAGACCTCGCCGCCGCCGCCGCCGGCGGTCTTTGTCTGGCTGTTGACAGCCGCGCCACGCCCATCCGCGTCTTCGCCGGCCGAAGCCGCCACGTCGCGCGACGCCTCGCGGCGGTTGCTGACGACGGTTTCCTCGCGACCGGCCAGCTTGAAACCGGAGCGCGTATCCACCAGCTCCCGATTCACGTAGATGAGAAACCGGGGCGCACCGAGCTTGGGATAGGCGGCGCGGAACCGAGCCATGATTTCACCGGGCTCGGCCCGGGCCGCCGGCGTCCGGGCCGGGCGGTAAATGCGTTGTTCGTAGACAGGGCCGGGCGACACGGCAGGCTCGGCGGCGCGGGCCTCGGGACCGAAGGCCGGCATGACCGGTCCAAGGGTGGCGCTCAGAAACAACGTGCAGGGACGCAGCAACAGGTATGGGTTCATGAGGTAAGAGGAGGGGTTAAGAGGCCGTTACTGGACTTCGCGAACCCGGATGGTGAACGTCTTCGCTTCCGCATTGAGGGAAGCGAACTCGACCGCCTCCTGGGCCAGCGGGCTCAGGACGAGGCTGCGAAACGGACCGGAGTCCACCACGCGGCCGGCGCCATCCTTGAACTCGCAGTTGATCTGCACCTCCAGGCGGCGTTCCTCGCGGTTGCGCACGTTGGCTGTGACTTCGAGCCGGCCATCAGCCTGGGTTCGCTTGGTGATGCCGGCGCAGGTGATGGAACGTTGCGCGCGCCGGCCGAGCAGCACGAACGGCTCGTGGTTTTCCACATCGTGCCGGGTCGCGTTGACCGGGGTGCGCGCGCCAAACGTGCAACCGGTCATCACCAGACCGGCCGAAAACACGGCGGCCACGAATAAGACATGGGTGAATTTCATTTCAGATTGGAGTAGGGGCTTGCCTGGAGAGCTCATTGGGGCCGGACCCGAAGGCCCGGCCCCGCGGCGCATTACCGTGCGCGGTCGCTGACGAAGACCACGGTGTCCCGGGCGTCGTCCCGCACGGCGAGTGTCACCGGCCTGGTCGACGCCACCGCGCCCGCTGGATCGAGGAATTCGACCGTGGCCGCATGGGTGCCTGGAGGAAGCTCGAGCGCCGCGAACGAGACGTAGGCGGGCAGGTTGTCCCAGGCCCGGATATCCGCCGCGGGATTGGCGGCGGCGGAGACCGCCTTCGACACGAGCCCGAACACCATCATGCCCAGCGCCGCGTAGCCGCCCGCGTCACCGGTATATCCTGTCGTCATGGCGGTCCCCAGCCCGGCCGCCATGGCCACGTCGCCCGCGGTGTCGGTCGTGGATTTGAACACCGCCTTGTCCTTCAACACGTGATCCATCACCCGACCGCCCCGCGTGCTGGCCTGGAAATTCAGATCGTCGAATGGAGCCAGCGAGCAGACCTGCTCGCCGACTTTCAAACGCGCGCTGGTCACGTTCGTGATGCCCGGTCGAAATCGCAGCTCATGATTGTGTTTGCCCGTGGCGTACTTGGTCGGGCCCTCTCCATATTCCGCAAACACCACGACCTTCGCCTTGGAGTTGAACTGGGGCAGCGTCCGTTCCTTCGCCAGCCCGGCCGCCCGGCGAAAGGCGTCCGCGCCATCGCTCCCCTGCTCCGCCTTGGTCCAGCCGTCCAGGTAATCCAGAATGACATAGTCGCTGGCGTATTTCTCAGCGTCCTCGATCGCCTGGTCCCGCTCCGCGTCCTTCTTCTTCGCGGCCTTCTCGGGCTTCAGATAGGCCAGGCCCGCGTCGCTGTCCTGGAACTGCGCATTGATGAAGCAGGCGCGCGCGTTGTCGATCTCGCCGTCCTGCCAATAAAGGACCCCGCGGTAGAAGTTCGCCATGGCCCGCTCATACGGCTCTCCCACAAACGTCTTCTTCGCCTCCGCCTTGAACAGGCTGCGGGCGGCCGCCGCGGACTTATCCTTGCCGAGAATGCCATTGATGCGCGTGAGCGCCTGGTCGAAATACTCCTTGGCCTCGGCCGGCCGGCCGGCCCGCAGGCAGAGCGTCCCGAGCCGGTACTGCCAGAGGACCTGATCATTGGTGGGGGCCGCCTTCATCGATGCCTGGGCATCGGCAATGGGATCGCCACTCGACGCAATGCGGGGCTTGGGCTGGGTGGCACAGCCGACCGCGAGGAAAAGACCGGCGACAGTAAGGGAGACCGACAGGGATGCTTTCATTTTGTGATGGAGGTTTGGGGTTTGATTTTTGGTGTTCGGTGTTGGAGAGGGTCGATAAGGGTTCCGGGTTGGCTGTTCGGCGGAGGAGATGGGGCTTCCGACCGGGGCGGCGTGCGGCTTGCCAGGTCCGGCGCCTAGCGATACGCCGCGTCTTCCTGGCCTTGCTTTTTGATTTCGGCGGAATCCTCCCAGACGATGTCGCTGGTGCGCGCGTCGATGAGCTGAAAGGCGTAGAGAATGTAGTCGCTGGTGCCGCGCGAGGTCTTGGCCGTCATGCCCTGGAGGCGGCCGGTGAGAAAAAAGTCCGCCCCCTTGAACTCGACGGTGTGGGGATCGGCGCTGCTCGTGACCTGGCCGGATTGTTTCAGCTCCTGCTCACGCTCAAGCGACGACATGCGGTCGCGTGCCAGGAAGCGGACCCGTCCGCGGGCCTTGGTGTTGAGCTCCGTGCGAATGCGGGCCAGGAAGATGTCCTTGTTGATCGGGAACCGGGTCTCGTTGACCACGGGATCCAGCACCACCCGGGGCGTGCCCTGGGCGTTCGCAATCTCCGGCACCGCGACGATGCTGCGCGCCATCTTGTCCGTCACAGCCACGAGATCCTGCGACTCGATGCCGGTGCCGGCGACCACCCCGCGCTCATCAGCGCGCATTTCCGTGACCTGGACGCCGGAGCGCGTGGGGATGCCGGACGTGGCGCAGCCGACCAGGAGCAGCGGGAACAGGGGGACCATGACCCGAAGAAAGCTGGCGCGGGTCGCAACGCGGGAGAAGTGGATCGGGAACATGGCGGATCGTTTCAGTTTTTCGTTTGGCACCGCCCGAATTCGCGAACACGCGAATCGGACCGGCGGTGCGGTTCACTGGAAAAGGCGCAGGAAACGCCACGGCGGGGACACGGATTGGAAAAAATATTATCCGCAGGGTCGGAGCTGCCGCGGAGCCCGCCAGGGTGCGCCGCCGGTCCGTTCTCCGGCAGCCTCGGACGAAGGTGCAAACGAATGAGGGGGCGCGTGCCAGGAGCACGCGCCCCCCCCTACTCACTCACTCGATCAATCCTTGGTCGTCGACATGCCATGTCGGCGGCTGACCTCCGGGCGCAGCATCAGGCCAAGGAGCCCGTCGACGAGCCCGTGGCTGCCGTTCGCGCCGCTGACCGCGACGTCGGGGACAATGCGCACGTTGCGTTCGCCCACGATCTGCATGAGCTGCATCACAGTGTAGCTCTCCGCCCCGAGCGACTCGACGCCGGCCCGATAGGCTTCGGCCTTGGCCCGGCCTGTCGCACGGATCGCCTCGGCCTCACCGAGCGCGCGCAGCCGCAGCGCCTCGGCTTCGCCGGTCGCCTGCTTGACGCCCGCGTTCGCCTGAAGCTCGGCGATGTTCACGCCCTGCTCCGCGCCGACCACCTGCTGCTGGATGTCGGCCAGTGACGTCTGCCGCACGAGCTGTTGGCGCTGCTTCTGGGCCGCCTCCTGCGCCTCAAACGTCTTGCGCTGCTCCTCCGCGATCTTCCGATCCGTCTGCGTCTGCATGAGCGCCGCCGGCGGGGTGATGTCCCCGATCAACGTGTCGATCGCCTGCACATCATAAGCGCCAATCGCCTGGCGGATGTGTTCCGCCGCGTCGACCTGCCGCTGGCTCCGGGCGCTCAGGAAATCAAGCACCGTGAAATCCTGGGCCGAGTTGCGGAAGTAGTTGCCCACGATCGGCTGCAGGACGTGATCGACCAGATTCTGCATCGAGCCCACCCGGCTGATGACCTTTGGCGCGTCGAGCGCGCCGACGTGGATGATCTGCGACACGTCGAGGTTGAAGGCAAACCCGTCCTTCGAGCGCACGGTGATCGACGACAGCTTCTCGTCGTAGTGATGCGCCTCCGTCCGGCTGGCCCAATTGAGCACGATGTTCGTCGTCGGCACGAGCTCCACCTTCATCACGCGCGTGTTGAGCGGATGCTTGCCCGGATAGAGGGGCGTGACCCAGACGCCCTTGTGCCCGACATTGACGAGGTCGCCGTGCTTGAAATCCGCGCCGCTGACGTCCACATGGGCGCGGCCAACAAAGGAAATGACGACGCCGACAGAGCCGATGGGAATCTGGACCATTGGCACTTGCTCGATCTGGGCGAACCACGGGTTCAGGTTCCAGGTGCCGGACAACAGAATTTGCTCCTGCAGGCCGCGCCGGCCTCCGCCATCGAGAAAGACCTGCGCTTGCTGGAAGTTGTCATGGCCGGCGATGACCGGACCAGCGATTTCCCCGGGTTCGATCGGCCGGCCGTCCAGCGTCGTGACGATTCCGACCAGGTCGGAGTCGATGCGCTGGAGGAGCAACTGTTCCGGCACCATGCCATGTTCGTGCGCGGTGCCGGAGAGGATCACGCTAAAGAGCGCCGTGTTGATGCGATAAGTGCCCGCCGTGAGCAGGCCGAGCTGCCGGCCCTTTTCACCCCCGTTCAAGAGAAACTCCCGCGCGTCCTGGAAATTGTCGCAGGCAACAATCTTTCCCAGAATGCGCTCCGCCGGGATGGCCGCGCCATCCGCCGCGATGATGAGCGCTATTTCCCCCTGCGGCACGACGATCACCGGCACCTTGAGAACGCGGTACTGCCACGGCCAATAACCGAAATGCAGGCCCGGCGCCAGGGTCGCGGCCTGATAGCCCGCCTCGCCATCCACCGCGATCAGGCGCCCCGGCGCAAGGCTCCGCCGGGAGAACCGTTTTACGACGATGCCAACTTGACGTTCGCGGATTAAAACCAGGCTCACCCACGGGATCACCAGCACCAACACGATGACCGTTCCCAACACGAGATTTACCAGCATAACCATCTCCGAAGTGGTTGGGCCCCGGCCCGGCGGTTAGGCGAGCCTGGACACAACGCAGGTTTTTTCGGGGTGACCGTGGTGGCCCGCATCCGCGGGGACTAGAGGATCGCCCTTCCAGATGCCGACGAGGTTAGCTGACGGGCTCGGTCCTGAAAGTGACCGCAACGTTGGTTCACCAACGCTGTTCGCCCCGTCCCCGGTTACCCGAGGTTTTGGTTCCCCCGCGCGCCCCTGCAGGAAAGGCAAGGCCGCTTAGGCTGCAACAGGCGCTAGAGTCCCAGAAACCGACCCCCAAATCAAGTTGCCGACCCGCAACTGGCGGAGACTGAGGTGAATTCCCACAAAAACCCAACGGGTCGGGATGGGCAACGGCCCGCAGTATTTCGTTGCTTGGACCGTAGATTTGCGGACGCTCGAACCGTCCATGGCTGAAGTCGTCGACATGTGTGCGTTCTGCCACCGGCTTGTGCCCACCCGCGGGCACCATGTGGTGCCGCGGTGCAAAGGCGGACGCGAGATCGTCCCCACCTGCCAGAGCTGCGAGGATTTCATCCACAAGACCTGGACGCACAACCAGCTGCGCGACGACTTCAATACCGTGGATAGAATCCGCGCCCATGAACGTTTTCAGAAATTCCTCAAGTGGCTGCTCAAGCAGCCGGCCGAGACCTCCTTTCGCTCTCGCCGGAACCGCTCGCGCACTGACCACAAATACCGCTGAAACCTGCTCGCGAGTTGCCGGCGGACCGAAAGGTGGAGCGTGAAGCCACTGGATCGAATCGCGATCGGGTGGCTGACCGTAGCAAACGCGTGGGCCTTCCTCGCGTTCCTCTTCGACAAATGGAGCGCTGGTCGAGCGGGCAAACGCGTATCCGAATTCAACCTTGTCGCCCTCGCGGCCCTGGGCGGCTGGCCGGGTGGGTGGCTCGCGATGGTCCTGTTTCGGCATAAGACCGTGAAGCGTTCTTTCCGGATCAAGTTCTGGCTCGCCCTGATTCCATTCGGCGCCGTAATTTACGCGTGGCAACGCTGGCGCTGAACCGAACTTGCACCATCGAGCGAACAACTCCGCACGGGCTCCGATCTTCGCTGCCCCGGTTTTCCCAGCCCTGTTGCTGGTGCTTTGGGTCTGGCTGAACCCATCCGATGCAGCGGCCATCGAAGGCCCCATGCTTCCCAGCCTGACGAGGCTCGCTCAAGCCACCCCAAAGCTCACCGGTGCGGTTCTCCTCACTGAACTGGGTTGCACCGCGTGCCACGCGACCGATCACCCATCGCTCGCGCCGAAACGCGGTCCCAACTTATCCGAGGTCGGCCTCCGCGCCGCCGGGTCGTCCTTGGTGAAATTTATCGAAGACCCGGCGACGACCAAGCCCGGCACAACCATGCCGGAAATCCTGGGCCATTTGCCCCCCGACGAACGCCAGCCGGCAGCGAGCGCCCTGGTCCATTATCTGTTCGACCAGACGCGATCCACCGTGCACTTCACCGCCCCTTCGTCGGATGCCGTCGACCACGGCCGGAAGCTCTACCACACGATCGGCTGCGCCGCGTGCCATTCGCCGGAAACACCCCTCCCGAACTCGGTGCCACTCGGACCGCTGGCGGAAAAGTACTCGGTCGCGAGCCTGGCCGCATTTCTCGAGGACCCGCTGGCGAGCCGACCGGATGGCCGCATGCCAGACCTCAAGCTCGAGCCGGCTGAAGCCCGGGACATCGCGAGCTACTTGCTGCGGGATCAGCAGGCAACCAATCCACCCTTCGCCGTCGACCCGGCGCTGGCCCGGAAAGGGAAGGGCTTTTTCTTAACCCAACGCTGCGGGGCCTGCCATGCCACCGCCGAAAAGCCAGCCACACCAGCCGCCAAACCCCTGGCGGAACTGCGGGCTGATCAAGGATGCCTTTCCGGACAGCCTGGTCCATGGCCGCGTTACGTGCTGACGGAAGTTCAGCGTGATGCGATCCGCGCGACATTGGCCACGCTGGCCGCACCGTTTACCGCCGCGGAAAACGTCGAGCTGACCCTCACGCGGCTGAACTGCCTGGGCTGTCATCGACGCGACGATCGAGGTGGCGTGCCCGAGAACCGTCAGTCGCTGTTCACGGGCCGCGACGAAAACCTGGGCGAGCAGGGCCGGTTGCCGCCCCCGCTCACCGGCGTGGGTGCAAAGCTCAAAGGCGAGTGGCTGCGCGAGGTGCTGGCCAGCGGCGCGTCGGTTCGGCCTTATTTGCACACCCGCATGCCGCGCTTCGGCGCCGCGAACACGGTGGCGTTGGCGGGATGGTTTCAGGAGGTGGACCAGCTGCCGCCGCCGCAGATCGTGCGCACAACGCGGGCGGAAAAACCGCACGAGATCGGGCGCGAACTGGCGGGCAGCAAGGGCTTCAACTGCATCGCGTGTCATCCGTTCCGCGAAAAAAGCGCCGGGCAAATTCGCGCGGTCGACTTGATGACAATGAGCTCGCGGCTCCAGGAAAACTGGTTTCACCAATACCTCGCCAGTCCCCAGCGCTTCTCGCCACTCACCATCATGCCGAACTTTTGGCCGGACGGCGTCTCGCCGTTGCCGGAGTTGCTGCGCGGCGATCCTGGCAAACAGCGTGACGCGCTGTGGCAATACCTCGACCTCGGCCCTGACGCCGGCGAACCGCGCGGCCTGGTCCTGGAGCCGCTCGTCCTGACCGTGACGAACGAGGCCGTCCTGCTGCGACGGGCTTACCCGGGCATCGGCAAGCGCGGCATCGGCGTGGGTTATCCCTCCGGCATCAACCTGTCGTTCGACGCCGGCCAACTTCGCCTGGGGTCAATCTGGACCGGGGGATTTATCGAAGCATCGAGTCTGTGGCGCGGACAGGGCGCCGGCCAGGCCCACATTCTCGGACGGGACACCGTGCACTTCCCGCCCGGGCCGGCTTTCGCGGTCTTGCCCCACGCCGACACGACCTGGCCGACGAATGCCACCGGATTTTCGGATGACCTATCCTTCAAAGGTTACACGCTCGACGCTCAACGGCGGCCCACCTTTCGCTACCAGGCAGGCCCGGTTCTCGTGGACGATCGTTTCCTGGATCGGCGGGACGATGCGGGTCGCCCCTTTTTGGAAAGAACGCTGGGCTTCTCGGGCGGCGCGGTGCCGGCCGGATGGCTGCTCCGCGTGGCCGCAGACTCGCAGCTCGAAGCGCGCGACGAACGCACATTCACCGTGGGGCGTGCCCTGGTCATCCGCCTGCCTTCACCCGGCGTCGTCCGCGACGTCGAAGGCCGGCGGGAGCTGCTGTTGCCGGTGACGGGGCCGGTCAAACTCGAATATCACCCGGGCAGCCCGAGATGAGAACGATTGCACCATGCGCGCTGGTTCTGGCGGGCCTCACCCTTTCCGCGCCCGCCGAGGAGTTTGGGGACACCTGGGGCACGGCCGAGCGCGAGGCCAAATACTATCGTCTGGTCAACATTGCCATGCCGGACGGCATCTACCTCGAGTCCGGTTGCTTCACAACCCTTCCGGACGGGCGCGTCGCCATCGGCACACGCCGCGGAGAGGTTTTGCTCTTCAACGGACTGGATGACGATCCGCCGCGTCCGCAGGTAAGCCGGTTCGCGACCGGGCTGGACGAGATTTTCGGCCTGAGCTTTCGCGACGGCGTGTTTTACGTCACGCAGGCCACGGAGGTCACGCGCGTGACGGACACGGATGGCGACGGGCGCGCGGATCGGTTCGAGACGCTGAGCGACCGGTGGGGGTTTGCGAACTATCACGAGTTCGCCTTTGGCTCGCCGTTGGATGCCGAAGGAAACCTTTACGTGGCCCTGGGCTTGTCGGAGTCCTATTACTCGAAGGCCCGATTCCGCGGCTGGGCCCTGAAGATTACCCCCGACGGGCGGACCATTCCCTGGTGCAGCGGATTGCGCAGCCCGTTGGGCGTCGGCCCGAACGAGCACGGCGCAATGTTTTACGTGGAGAGCCAGGGGCCGTGGAACGGATCGTGTTCCCTGAAGTTTCTGCAACGCGGTGGCTTCATGGGCCATCCGGCCAGCTTCAACTGGTATCCCTTCGCACCCGAGCTCGGCCCGGCGCCGGTCGAGCCCAACTCGCCGTCCCGCATGGAAACCGAGCGCAGGCGCGTCAAGGAACTCGTGCCCGACGCCGTGGTCTTTCCCTACAAGAAAATGGGCCGCTCGATCTCCGCCTTCGAAGTCAATCGCACCGGCGGCCGGTTCGGGCCATTCGAAAATCAACTCCTCCTCGGCGACTACAGCCTGAGCATCGTCATGCGCGCCACCACCGAGCTCGTCAACGGCGTCTGGCAGGGCGCCTGTTATCCGTTCCGCGAAGGCCTTGGCACCGGCCTCCTCTCCGTCCATTTCACCCCGCGCGGCCGCCTTCTCGCCGGCGGCACGAACCGCGGCTGGCCCGTGCGCGGAATGAAGGACAACCTCCTCCAGCGTCTCGACTGGACCGGCCGCACGCCGTTCGAAATCCTCGACGTGCGTGCCCGTCATGATGGTTTCGTCGTGCGGTTCACCCGCCCGGTGGACGTCGCCATCGCCGCGCGGCCGGACACCTGGGTTCTCGAGACCTACACCCACATCTACCAGGCGGGCTATGGCAGCCCCGAAGTGGATCAGACCCATCCGGCAATTTCGGCCGCCGAGGTCGCGCCGGACGGTCTCAGCGTGCGCCTCCGCGTGCCGAACCTGGCCCAGGGCCACGTCCATGAGTTTCACCTGCCGACCCTTCGCTCCCGGGATGGCGGACTCCTGGTCCACGATCGCGCCTACTACACGCTGAATGAAATACCGAAGGAGTGACCCACATCGCCCTTTCGACTACCCAAGCCTGCGACCCGACCGCCACGGGCAGTCCCTATCTTTCTGCCAGACATCTTTTTGCCACCCAGAGAATGGCAAAAAGATGCAGGGCATAAAAATCGACGTGCTGCTCACGACCTTTCCCGCCGAAGCCAGCGGCCTTCATTGAGATCAATGCACTTTCGGCAAACAGCTGAAAAGCTGCCTTCGATGTCGGATTTACGACCCGGCGGCTAATAACATGTAGTGAACGATTTAACCGACTCGCAACTCCTGCGCGCCTACGCCGAGCGGCGCTCGGAACCGGCCTTCGCCGAGCTGGTCCGGCGCCATCTCGACTTCGTCTATTCGACCGCGGCGCGCATCGTTCGCGATCCGCATCTGGCCAAGGACGTGACGCAAGGCGTGTTCGTGGCTCTGGCCGGAAGTTCCGCGCAGCTGAGTGAACGCGCATCGCTGGCGGGCTGGCTGCATTGCACCACGCGCAACATCGCCGCCCACACCGTCCGCACCATCGAACGCCAACGCGCCCGGGAACAGGAAGCCATCACCATGCACACACAGATCGACGAAGACACGAGTGCGGTTTGGGAAGAAGTCTCGCCACAGCTGGACGAGGCGTTGAGTGAATTGAACGAGACGGATCGCGAGGCGGTGTTGCTGCGCTATTTCCAGAACCGTGACTTCCGCAAGGTCGGCCTCGCCCTGGGCGTCAGCGATGACACCGCCCAAAAGCGCGTCAGTCGGGCAGTGGAGCGACTGCGGGAGATTTTCGCCCGTCGCGGCGTGGCCGTCGGCGCAGGCAGCCTGGCTCTGATGCTTTCGACCAATTCCGTTCAGGCCGCCCCAGCCGGCCTGCTGCAATCGATCTCCCTCATTGCGGCGGCCAAGACCGCGCTGTTCGGCGGCCCGGGGATCGGGTTGGCCAAGGGCTTTCTCAAGACAACGTTCGCTCCCATATTCGGAATGTTCGCCGCGTTCCTGGGCAGCGCATTCTTCATGCTCAAGTCGGAAGTGGCCAGTGCCCGGTCCCCGCGCGAGCGGCAGTTTCTCGTGCGCATGATCTGGCTGCGATTCGGCCTCGCCCTGGTCGGCACCGCCGTCCCCGTCGCATTAGTGTTGACCGTCCCCGAATTTCTCAAGCGACCCGGTGTCGTCGAATTCGGCATGGCCGGATACTGCTTTTTTGGCGCGCTCGAAGCCGCCGTGCGCATGACTTACTTTCATCGGCGGCGACGCCAGATTCAGATCGAGGACGGCACGTGGTCTGAATGGGAACCGGTAACGCGGGGGCGTCCCGCCCAGTTACTGGCCGACCTGCGAGGCCAATCCTCGGAAGCCAATGCCCACGCCGCGATGGCATCGGTGCTTGGCCTCGTGTCCTGTCTGATCGCGACCCCCGTCATGATGGTCCGCATGTTGAACGGCGGCCACACGATCTCCGCGCTGCTGTTTCTGGCCTTGGGCCTTCATGGATGCTGGTGGTGCCTGCGTCGCTGGCGCCTCCCCACCCGCTTCGTTTTCGACCCGAGACTGAGCACCCTCGTCAAGTTCGTGCTCTTCTTCGGCGCAGCCACGTTGTTCATCGTCGATTTGTCCTGGGTGCGCGGACGTCTGCCCCTGACCACAAACTGGGCCGTTGTCTTTAACGTCGTGGTCGTCCTGGCCTACGCCGCTCTCATCGGAATCGTCGCCCGCTGGCATCGGACCATGGCAGGCTCTCGCCTCCCGACGAATCCATCGACGCCTTGAATCGTCCGCCCGCTGAGAGGGGACCCGGTTTTCGACGGGCGGTGAAACTGTTGCGGGCGTCGGCACCTTTCTGCACGATGCGCCCATGACCTCCCACTCCATCAGCCGCCGGGTTGCGCTGAAAGGCCTCTCCGCCGGGACGGCTCTGGCCTTGTCCCCCGTGTTGGCGTCCACACAATCGCGGGCCGCCGAGGCCGCCGGCTCCACGCGCGCCCCGCGGCGCGTGAAAAAAATCCTCGTCGCCGGCGGCGGCATCGGTGGCCTGTGCGCGGCCTACGAACTGATGAAGCTTGGCCACGACGTCACCGTGCTGGAGGCTGCCGGGCGGGCCGGAGGTCACGTGCGGACCATTCACGATCCGCTGCCGGATGGACTCTACGCCGACCTCGGAGCCGAGCAATGCACCCGCCCGGGCTACGAACGTTACCGCCAGTACGCCCTGGAATTCGGCCTGGAATTGGTGCCGTACCCAAGGCGGGACGGCGAAGCGCGCTATCTCGACGGCAAACTCCATACCGAGGAGATGCTCGCCGACAAAACCGTGCTGAGCGGCCTTGGCTTCAATGCTCGCGAGGCCGAGTTTCTCGCGCGCCACGAATGGCATGACCTGCCGTTGCTCTTTTTCGGCCCGTATCTCGACAGCTTCAAAGACGAGTACCAGCCGTTCGGAGTGGGGCTTGATGAATTGGACGCAGTCTCTGTCACCGATCTCCTCCGGCGGGAGCGAGCCTCGGACGCGGCCATTCAATACGCCGGCAGCAAAGACACTTCCGCGCTCTATGCGCTCTGGAACGCGGCCATCCTCAAACGCCGGGGCGTGCCCACGTATCCCAAGGAGCTGTTTCGGGTCAAAGGCGGCAACCAGCGGATGACCGACGCATTCGCCGCACGCCTGGGCTCACGCGTCCGGCTGGGCTGCCCGATCACAAAGATCGTGCGCGCAGACTCGGGCGTCACCGTGCACTTCCGGGAGTTTGGCGAGGACAAAACCGCCGAGGCGGATTATCTGGTCAACGCGATCCCGCTGCCCGTGCTCAAGCGCATCCCGGTGGAACCGGGCTGGCCGGAAGCCAAGGCCTGGGTGATGGAAAATGTCCTTTACAACATGCAGACGCGCGTCGTGTTTGTGGCGCGTCGACCGTTCTGGAAGGCCGACGGGCTCAAGCCGCACATCAACCTCGGGCTGTCGCATCTGTATCACGTGTGGCAGATGGCGGAGGACGTGCCCGGCGAACGCAGCATCCTCATCGGCTCCGCGGCGCCGGGCACAACCGAGCAACAGGCGCTCAACGCCTACCGCAGCCGTTACCCGGGCAAGGCCATCGAAATTGAAACCGTCATCGCGCACCAGTGGTTCATGGACAAGTGGGCTCCCGTCTGCGAACGCGAGTCATTCCGGGTCGGCCAGGTGAAGAAATTCATCCCTAACATCATGGAACCCGTCGGCCGGATCCATTTCGTGGGCGCCTACGCCGACAACCTGAACTGGGGCATGGAAGCCGCCACCCGCTCCGCCAACCGCGTCGCCAGCGCGATCGATCGCGCGTAAGGCGCTGCATGGACGTGCCCCCCGGGGTGCGCCCGTCCTCGGGCGCAGAAAGCCGGGAAATCTTCAACGGTTGGGATTGTTCCAGCGCGTTGGTCGTCCGAGAGCTTCTGCGGGCGAGGACGCCCGCACTCCGCGTTCATGGCCCGTGAGCAGGTCCGTAAGGAACAAGCAGCTCTCCATGAACCGACCCTCCGTCGGAGCCCTCTCCACCGCCCTGCGGGGGAGAGGGACCGTCCTGATCCCGCAGGCGCGGGATCAGGACAGGGTGAGGTGGAGCCGTCGGCTGTTCATGCTCTGTGAGCAGGTCCGTCAGGAACCAGCGTCCCTCACCTCGCCCCGGGGGCGGAAAGCGTCGTCCCGGGTTCAAGCGCGTTGGAACTCGCGGGCCGCGCCGGCCAATAAATCGCGCCGGATTTAGGTTTGCGAGCAGCCATCCTCCGACTAGCGTCACCAATTATGACCGAGGCTCCGACCGACGCCGGCAACCGATCCAAAGGTCACTCATCGAAACGTCCCGGACGCCTAACCCGGGGCCTCATCTGGGCCGTGTCCATCCTGCTCGGCTTTTTTCTGCTCGTGACCGCGGTGCAGGTCTATTCGCTGCAACGCCGGATCGGCGACGCACCCAGGATTCAACTGGCCGAGCGGGAAAACGACGTCTCGCGGGCCCTGATCGCGCTTGAGGTCCATTCGGTCGAGCGCCGCTTTCACCTCGCCCAGGTCAGCCTGATGTCCCGTCTTTGGGTTATCTATCTTGGATTCGTCACCGGCATGATCCTCGCCCTCGTCGGGGCCGCCTTTATCGTTGCCAAAATCAACGAGGCGCAGCCCTCCGAACTTTCGGGCAAAACCACGGTCGGCGAGTTGAATCTCAAGTCGACCTCTCCCGGTTTGATCATGACGGTGCTCGGCACGGCCTTGATGATGACCACCATCCTCACCCCGCAAAGCGGCGCGGTCAGCGAAGGCGCCCTGTATCTGACCGCCCCGGCGGGCGGACTCTCCGTCTCAAACGGCCCGCCGGACGACGTCACGCTCAAGCTGTGGCAGAGCCTGTCCGGAGGCCACTCCACCGGGAGCCCGAAACCAACCAACCCGCAACCTCACGAATGACTCTCGTCATGAACCTATGGAGTGCGGCGCAGGGCGCCGCTGTGGATCCAAAGCGCCGCGTTGCGGCGCACTCCACAGCGCTGCCGCGCCGGCCTGGAGGCCCCATCAAGCACGAGCCGCCCTCCGGTTCATGGCCCGTGAGCAGGTCCGAATGGAACAAGGGGCTTCCCATGAACCTGAGGGATCAAAGTCTGGCGTGCCTTGCGATCCTCTGCAGCGCACTGGCGCTCCCGGCCCGGGGGCAAACACCGGCCATGACCGAGCTGCGGGATGCCTGGCTGGCGGGCCGTTACGCCCAGGTGCTTAAGCTCGGGTCGCAGATTCGCAGCAGCCGGACCAACCAAACCGCCGAGCTGGACTATCTCATTGGCACCAGCGCCTGCAAACTCGGGCAGCGGGATCTCGGCCGCGCCTACCTCGCCTGGTGCGCCAAAAACTATGACATCGCCGAGGCCGATCGACCGCGCGTCGCCAATGCGATCACTCGCTGCGGAGATCCGGTCGAGCCCGAACGCCTCGGCCTGGCCGCTGTGAAATCAGGTCAGGTCGGAGTCACCTGGCGGCTCAAAACCTACAACCTGCTTCCGACGAACGCGGCTGTGCGAACCTCCCTGCCGACGATTCTCAAAAAATTCACCCCCGAACAACTCCTGGCCCGGCGGGTCCCCATCGCCCAGCCCGAACGTGCCCGGGACCAGGGTGTCACCCTGGCGGGCGACCCCTGGCAAGGGGTGGTCGCCGGCCGATTCATCGTCATCGGCCAGGGCCCGGGTCTTGAACATCTCGGCGCCGCGGCCGCCCACGCCGAACAGTTTTATCGGCGGGAGTACGGGCTCTTCCTCCCCGCTTCGATGGTGACGATATTTCTCGCGCCATCCGTCGATGCGCTGCGGCAAATGGCCGAAAAGCTGCACGGGTTCAACCTGCCCGACCAATGCATCGGGTACTCGCAGCAGGATGATCTCAGCATGGTCATCATTGCCTCGGCGGGAACGCTGCGGCACGAGTTGTTCCATCTTATGGCGCGGAGCTCGTTCGGCGACATTCCGCCCTGGCTCGACGAAGGCATGGCCGCCCTTTACGAAGTGTCCGTCGACGACGGCGATGCGTTGCGCGGCGTGGACAGCTGGCGCGCCGATATTTTGAAAGTCGTCCAACCCGCTCCCCCCATCCAGAAACTCATCGACATGGATTGGACTCAATTCTCTCCCAAATCCACGGAGGGACAGGCGATCAACGAAGCCACCGCCCGCTACTTCCTTTTTTACCTGCAGGAGCAGCGACAATTGACCGGTGTCTTCCGGGCGTTCCGCGAACGCCAGCCCGCGGATCTCAGCTTCGGGAGCTCCACCAACGCCTTCGAGACCGTGGCCAGCGACACCCGCAAGACGCTGGAACGAATCGTCAACCGCCCTCTGGCCAGCCTCGAAGCCTCCTTCCGCGCGTGGCTCGCGCCGAAGATCCGCTGAGCGCTTCTACGCGGGTGTTTCCGGAAAGGCCTGACACCGCTTCAAATCCTCGCGGTCCTGATAGAAATAGTCGTCGAACGACTGGGAAGTCGCGCAAGGGTCCTTCAGAATTCGAATCACCATCCACCACAATGCCACGATGGAGGCACCGCACCACGCGAAGGTGGTTTGAATCGCACAATTCAAAACGACGCTCCCCAAATAGCACGCGGTTATTCCGGCCGTCACTCCCACCACGTTCCCCAAAGTTCCGATCAAGGGTTTCATCAGGCGCCTCCCGGAATTTGCGTTGGTTGTCTCATCGCAACGAACTGAGCTAGGCCCATGCCGGACGGATCGCCCGGCCGCTCTCTGGGAAAATCGTCGCTAATAAGGGCCCAGGCGAGAGCTTCGTCCCGTCCGGCTCGGGCATTTTGCCGGAACTCACCGCAGCGAACCGGCGTTCTGCGCGGCGATGCCGGGACGGTCTCGCGGCGGGGACAGCTTCCGGCGGGAGGAATTTCCTCTAATCGCCAATCCGCCCATTGAATCACGAGGAGGAACCGCCGTATTCCGCGATTTGGCGGGCGATGAAGTCCCGCTCGACCGGCAGGCCGGCCAGCCTCGCGGCCTGGCGGAAATGAGCGACCGCCGCGCTCTTCTGTCCCAGTTCACCGGCGAAAGCACCCCGCATGGCGTGATAAAGGTGGCTCCCTTCCAGCACGGAGCGATTGGGGATGCGGTCCAATGCCTCCAACCCAGCCTGTGGACCTTCGACGCGCGCCACGGCAACGGCACGATTCATGGCCGTGACGGGCGATCTCGTGAGGGCGAGGAGCTGATCGTAGAGATGCAAAATGCGCGGCCAATCGGTCGCCGCCGCATCGGTCGCCAGGCAATGAGTTGCGGCGATGCTGGCTTCGATGTGGAAGACGCTCAATCCGTCACCTTCGGAGGCGAGGCGCAGGCATTGGATGCCGCGTTGAATCATGGCGTGATCCCAAGCCGTCCGGTCCTGCTCATGCAACCGCAGCAGGTTTCCGCCGGCGTCCGTCCGGGCGTCCAGGCGGGCGGCATTGAGCAGCATCAGCGCGAGCAGGGCCCGGGCGCGTGGCGCGCAGGTCATCGGATGTTCGGTGACCAGCGTGACCAGCCGGATGGCCTCCCGGCACAGCTCCGCGCGGACGAGGCGATCGCCCACGGATGCCTTGTAGCCCTCATTGAACAGCAGGTAGAGCGTGTGCAGGACCCCATCCAGGCGCGCGGAAAGTTCAGCCGGCTCCGGCACGACAAACGGCAGCGCCAGATCGCGGATGCGCTGCCGCGCCCGCACCAGACGCTTGGCGACCGCCGCCTCGCTGATCAGAAACGCGGCCGCGATCTCCTCCGGGCTGAATCCACAAAGCGCGCGCAGGGCCAATGCCGTCTGCGCCTCCGGCGCGAGCTCGGGATGAAAACAAACGAACATCATCCGCAGCGTGTCGTCCGCGAAGGTTTCGTGGGTCACCTCCCCCGCCGGCGCGGCCAGCCAGCGGGCGTGTTCCGCCGCGATCCCGCCCTGCTGCTCGTGCCATCGCTGCTCGCGGCGCAGCGCATTGATCGCCAGGTTCTTCGCCACCTGGGTCAGCCACGCCGCCGGATTCTCCGGCAGACCGCGATACGACCAAGTCTCCAGAGCGCGCAACAACGCCTCCTGGACCACGTCTTCCACGAGCTGCAGCCGATGCGGGCCCAGGTGCGCCGTCAACGCGGCCACAACCCGCGCGCCCTCGTGCCGGAAAAGATGCTCCGTCGCCTCCCCTGCGTTGGGACCGTCCGGATCCATTCGCCCTCAGTCACACTCCAGCCTGGCAATCTGGCGCACCTCCAGCTGCCCGCCATGCCTGCACATCGGACCGCTGCGGGCGATGCTCACGGCCTCGTCCATCGAGGTCGCATTGACAATGAAGAAACCGCCGACGGCTTCCTTGGATTCAGCGGCGATGCCGTCGGAAACAAGGCCGCCGTTCTGGCCGGACACGATTTTCCCGCCCGGGACCAGCGGCTGCGCGGCGGTCATCACCCCGCGCTTGGTCAGGCCGTCGATCCAGGCATAGACCTCCTGCATCTGCGCCTGCATCTGCTGCGGGGACGGCTCGCCACTGCTGCAGGCGCCGCCTCGAACCAGGAACATGTATTGATTGGTGACTGATTTTTTCATGAGAACAATTTCTGAAACGGAAGGTTGATGGTTGTTGGTTTATCGATGTTGACCGCAGTTTAGCAGGCGCCGGAACACGCACAACGCCAGGGTGAGGAGGCAAAGCATCGTGATCGTGCGCAGAAGAAGATGGGCCGAGGTGCGGGACATCGTGATCCCGGTGCCCAACGCCACGTAGGCCGCAAGGCACAAGGGACACTTCGGCAGGAGCGCAAGCACCGCCCCCGGCAAAACCATTCCTCCGACGCCCGGCAACCAGCGCCGCCACGGTCCGGCCATGAGCGGCCGGTGCCCGGCCCGCGCCGCGTGTTGACAGCAACCCGTCGCGCTCACGAGTTCACCCCTTTCGCGTGGCAACCGCACGTGGCTCCGCCCGCCTCATACCGGTCGTGATGGCGCACCCATTCCATGGTGTGCTCGAGGTCATCTTCATCACGCCCTTTCGGGGTCAGGTCGAGGATGCGATACGTCCCCATCATCAGCTCGACGCCGCGGCCATACACCGAGTAGGTGTGATAGATCGAACCGTCGTCGCCGCGCAGAAACACGCTCAGCCCCGGGGCTTCGGTGCTGCCAAACGGCTGCGTCGTGTAGTTGTAGTTCACCCGGCCCGAGGCCACCTCAGCCTCGGTGAACGAAACGTGGAAATCTTCGTTGAAGCGGCTGCCATGGGAGGAAACCCACTCGAAGCGCCAGCCCATGCGTCTCTTGAACACCTCAATCTCCGCAAGGGGAGCGCGCGAGACGGCCAGCATTGTGACATCACGCGCCGCCAGATGCGGGAGCATCCCATCGGTATGGTCCGCCATGAACGAGCAGCTCGGACAGCCCTCTCCCCAGCCCGGCCCCAGCATGAAATGCTGAACGACCAGCTGGCTGTGGCCGGCGAAAAGGTCGGACAGGCCGACCCGGCCTTTCGGGGTGTCGAATGTATAGTCCTGCTCGATTCGCACCCACGGCAGCGCGCGACGTTTTGCGCTCACGACGTCCATTTGGCGGGTCAGGCGCTTCTCTTCCTCCAAAAGGTTCTGCCGGGCGGCGAGCCACTCGGTTCGGGACGCAACAGGGTGATGGGCATTGAATTTCATGGATGGTTGATTTCGCTATGTTGTTAATTTGGACCGCATCAGCCCGCCCGCGGCGGCCCGTTCAATGAAACGACAAACGAAACCTCCGGCGGAGGACACCTTCGGAAAAATATTTTGAGAATTTTTGCCGACGGCATTTTGCGCGTTGGCCGAGTCCACTGGACGCCACAAAAAGGCGCTGCCGCGGCCTGAAGTTCTGAGGTTCTGAGGTTGTCACCCCAGCGCGCTTTGAGCAGGATCCCGCCGCACAGTTGCCGTCCGCCAGCCAGCGCAAACGCATCGCTCGCCAATGGACGGCCCGGCCGCTAACCTGACATGCCATGAACTATCACGCCCCCGACCTGACCCAACATCCACCCCGCAGCGCCCGCGTCCGTCTCGGCGGCTACGCCATCCTGCCTCGATGCCTCGACAAGTGCCGCGCGTCCCTCGCCGGAAAAAGCGGCGACTACCATTACGCCTGTCCGCTCGACATGCGCTTCTTCGAATTTGTCGGGCTCAATCCGGATCTGCTCAAAGCGCAGGTGGCCAGGGGCCTTCCCGATGGTGAACTTCTGGCCTGGATTCAGGCCAACGCAACCCACAAACGCATCGATCCCGAAATCGCGCAATGGAGCGCCTGGGTTGATCAATACGGCCCGGCCGACAACGAGACCCGTCAATATTACAACGGCCTCGTGGCCGGGGCCAAAGCCGCCCAGCGCGAGGATATCCGCGGCTGGTTCGATCTGCTGGACGTCGATGACTACGCGAGCTTCGGCGGCAGGCCGTAGCCCGCCGTGCAGGCGCAGCGCTTAAAGGACTGGCGCCTTTCCCCGATCGGCGCGCGACCACGCCCCCCATGTCACCATGGTGAATCACGTTGAGACCGGCACCGAGCCGGCCGCGGAACTGAGCCGTCGCGCGTTTTTTCGGCGGGCCGGCTTGGCGTCCGCGGCTCTAAACCTGGCCGCCCGTGCTTCTGGCGCCACCGGCAATGCGAAGGCTAATCGTTACCCGGTGATTGCCTTCTCCAAGCCGTTTCAGAACCTCAATGCTTCCGCCACGGCGGAGCTCGTGGCGGCGGTGGGCTGGGATGGCATCGAAATTCCGGTCCGCGCTAAAGGACACATCGAACCGGAGCGGGCGGCGGATGTATTGCCACAGTTCGCCGCGGCTCTTCGCGCCGTCCAGCGGGACATCGCCATTGTCACGACGGACATCACGTCGCTGAAAACGCCGCAGGCCGAAACCATCCTCCGCACGATGGCCGGGCTGAAGGTGAAGCGTTTGCGGCTGGGCTTCTTCACCTACCGGCCGGACGAATCGCCCGCCGCGCGCCTGCGGGAGATCGCGCCGGCGCTGAAGGACATCGCCGACGCCTGCCGGGAGTTGGGGCTGCAGGCCGGGTTCCAGAACCATTCCGGCCGGCAATACGTGGGTGCGCCGATTTGGGACGTCTACTCGATGATCCGGGATTTGGATCCCCAGCACATCGGCTTCTGCTTCGACATCGGCCACGCCACGCTCGAAGGCGGATTGTCGTGGCCGACTTCGGCCCGTTTGGCCGAGCCATTCCTGACCGCAGTTTTCGTGAAGGACTTTTTCTGGAAAAAGGAGGAAGGGCGGTGGAAAGACACCTGGTGCCCGCTGGGCGAGGGCATGGTGCAACGCAGTTTCTTCGATTGGTTGAAGACAACGGGTTATCGCGGCCCCATCTGCCAGCATCACGAATACGACCTCGGCGATCGCGACCAGCGCCTGGCCCACTTCCAGCAGGATTTGCGCGTGCTCAAACAGTGGCTGGCATGAGAGGGGAAAAAGTGGTCGGAGCGACAGGATTCGAACCTGCGACGTCTTGCTCCCAAAGCAAGTGCTCTAGCCAGGCTGAGCTACGCTCCGACAGATAACCAAGGGCCGCACTATCCGCGGACCCTCGACGCCACGCAATGACTATTTCGGGGCTGTCCGCCGGACCAGCGGGCTTTCCGCCCGCCCCCCGCAGCCCACGGATCAGTTCCCACTTCGCACTTTGCACTTTGAACTTCCCCTCACCCGTCCGGATTGACAGGCGACCCGGGCAGAACCAATTCCATGTAGGTCACGTCAAGCCAGCGGCCAAACTTGTAGCCGACCTGCTTGAACACTCCGACGGTCTCGAATTTGAAGGCCGCGTGCAGCCGGATGCTTGCTTCGTTGCTCGAGTCGATCGCCGCAATGATGGCGTGGAGCCCACGCGCCCGCGCCGCGCCGATTAACGGGCCGAGCAACAACTTGCCAATGCCGTGCCCGCGGTGCTCCGCAGCCACATAAACGGAATTCTCCGCCGTAAATCGGTAGCCGCAGCGCGAATGATACGGGTTCAGCGCGCTCCAGCCCACGACTCGGCCGGACACGTCGACCGCCACAAAAATGGCGTAGCCGTCGCGCTCCCGCTCCAAATACCACTGCCGCCGTTGCTCCAGGGTGCGCGGTTCGTAGTCGTACGACGCCGTCGTGCGCAGGACGGCGTCATTGTAGATCGCGAGAATCTCCGGCAAATCAGCCTCGGCGGCCGGGCGAATGGTGATCATCGGTCGGGTGTGGTGGAGAGCGGAATCTTTTGTCCGTCCCGGACATTGACCATCACCGCATGCGTGCGGAACACCTCGGCCTTGGTGCGGGCGTCCACGGCCCAAACCGCAATCGTGCACGACGTTGTCCCGGCCGACTCGACCTGGCTGAAAATTTTAAGGATATCCCCGGCCCGACCTGGAGATTTGAAATCAAACGGCCCGAAAAGTTTGGTCACGAAGTTGGCCGATGGAAATGCCAGCGAAGCGGCGTTGTAGGCCATGTCGTCGGCCCATTGCATCATGTAGCCGCCAAACAAGGTCCCCCCGTGATTCAAAAATTCCGGGCGGATGAGCAGGGTCTTCTCGTGGAGGATCTGTTGTTGAGACGTGAGGGTCATGGGCGGCGAAGCGGTTCCAAAATCAGCTGCTGGCGGGAGTAGTCAATCGTCACAATGAATTGCCGGAGCGCGTGCATGCCGATGTGGCCAGCCATGCCATCGCCAGCGGGAGAGTTATCCTCGAAAAAACTGGCGGTCACATTGAGCGCCTCGTTCCGGCCCAGGCGCACGGCCGCCACCCGGCCGCTTCGAACCCGGGCTTCGCCGCCCACACCCCGCTTCACGCCGGCGTCGTCCCGCGCCAGGGAATCTGCCAGATGTTCCGCGGCCACAAACGTGGGAGCAAAGCACACCCCGTCATCACACCCGGTGTCCACCTCGAAACTTCCGGTCGCCACTCGGCCGTCCGGCATCCGGATTGTCGCCGTGACGCTCGGGATGTCGCGCCGCAGGCGCAGGGGAACCGCCCCGGCCGCTTCCGCCGCTCGATACCGATCCGGCTCATATAGCCGGACGCATCCCGCCGGAAAATCCAGTTGCACAACAAACCGCCGGAACAGGCCGGCGCCAATGATGCCATCCCGCCGGCGACGGCGTTGGGACTGGCCTTCTGAAGGGACTGCGGCCACGCGGCGCGGCGCATACGTCACGGGGCCCAGGTGAAACTCAGCGCCGGCATACGTCGGGGCCTCTTCCTCGCCGGCGATTCCGTCAATCGCCACCCGGCCCACCCGCCGCAGACGCAACGCGTCCGGCAGATCCGGATGGACGGTGGTGATGGAATAGCCTGTATCGAGCAGAAACGTGAGCGGCCCCGAATCGTTGATCGTCGCCGGCAGCAGGACGCGCCCGCGCTGGGAGCGAAACGGAATGGTTGCGACCGGCGATCGGTCGGACGCCGGCGCCTCCGAGCCGGACGTGGCCTTTGTCGCAGACGCGGATGGCGTCAACGGCCCGGCAGGATCCGCCGCATCCGCCCGCGCGAGCGCGGCCCAGGTCAACGCCGGGACCAGCCACGCCACGCAGCCCAACGATGGGAGAGGGCGGATCCGCATGAACCAAGAGCTCAGCACAACCATGCGGAGGCGCGCAACTCCACGTTTCGTGGGGATGCAACCCAGGGAAGCGGCTCCTGGCCGCCGAACGGTCTTGTAGCGCACGCGTCCTCGCGTGCAGGTCAGGCGGCGTCCTTGCCGCCCGGTAGGGCCCGTTCTCCGCAACGGGCCGTCGGTGCGGACAACCGGCTGGCGGCGGAGCGCCAGCCCTACCTCCTTGCGTGCTCGGTTCATGGCCCTTAGGCAGATCCGTCTGGAACAGGAAGCTTCCCACGAACCACGCCCGGCGATGCAAGGATGCGTCGCCACCTGCCGGCGTGTGCAATCCAGTGCGCTACGATGCTTGAATCTTGCGCCAGCCACCTCCTTCCGCTGCAATCAGCCGGTCCCGTCATGGCCTATCCCGCCCATCGTTGGCCACAGATTTGCCGGCGATCGCTCGCTGCGATCGGAGCGATCTTCTTGATCGCGGCCGCCCGCAGCGCTCTCGCCGAAGACGGTTGGCGGGCGGGCCCCAGCTATCGTTCGAAGTCTGTAAGCCCGGTGGGGCCGGGCCAACCCGGCTTTCATTCACTGCCCGCAAGCCTCACTGGCGTTCATTTCACCAACTCGTTGCCGGTCTCCCGCCATTATACGAATCAGATCTATCTGAATGGTTCCGGCGTGGCGGCGGGAGACCTGGACGCCGACGGCCGCTGCGATCTCGTGTTCGCCGGCCTCGGCGGACGCACCGCGATCTTTCGCAATCTGGGCGACTGGCGGTTCAACGACGTCACCGCGCAAGCCGGCGTGGATTTCTCGCAACTGGACGGGACGGGCGTCGCCCTGGCGGATCTCGACGGCGATGGAGATCTGGACCTAATCCTCAACACCATGGGCCAGGGAACATTCCTGCTCGAGAACAACGGCGCCGGAAAGTTCGACGTCTTCGCCGCCACCGGCACGCTGAACGCAGGCCGTTGCGGCAGCACCTGCGCCCTGGCCGACATCGATGGCGATGGCCGCCTGGATTTGTATGTGGCCAACTATCGGGTGGTCACCGCGCGCGATGAGCCGCACCTGGGGTTCACCATTGGCCAGGAAAACGGCCAGCCGAAAGTGAAGGCCTACGGCAACCGGCCGATGTCCGATCCGGCCCTCGCCCATCGATTCAAATTCAGCTATCAGCCCAACCCGCAAGGCGGCGCCTCCGTGTTCCACGACGAACAAGGCGAGCCCGACGTCTTGTCTCACAATGACGGCGGCGGCCGCTGGACGACGCTCTCCTGGACCAACGGAGCCTTTCGCGACGAGACCGGCGCCGCACTTGCGCAGCCGCCCTACGACTGGGGCTTGAGCGCGATGTTCCGGGATTTGAACGACGATCTCGCGCCGGACCTGTATGTGTGCAACGACTTCGCCACGCCCGATCGCATCTGGATCAACAACGGGCGCGGTGAATTTCGCGCCCTGCCGTCCCTCGCCCTCCGCCAGACCAGCCTCTCGACCATGGCCGTTGACGTCGCCGACGTCGATCGCGACGGCTATGACGACATCTTTACGGTCGACATGCTCAGCCCGGAGCGTTGGCGTCGGCTCGTCCAGATCAACCAGGCCAACCCGAACATGCATCTCTTCACGGACATGACGGTCCGGCCGCAGTCGCCCCGCAACATGCTGCATCGAAATCGCGGCAACGGCACCTACGAGGAAATTGCCAGACTGGCCGGCCTCGAAGCCTCGGACTGGAGTTGGGCGAGCGCGTTTCTCGACGTGGACCTCGACGGCTACGAAGACCTTCTCGTGGCCAACGGCTTTGAACGCGATTTCATGAACATGGACGCGCACCGCGGCGTGCGCGCCGCCCAGGCACGCCTGCCCCGCGGCGCCCCGCCCGGAGCCCGCCTGGCTGCCAATCGCCTCTACCCACGCCTGGCCACGCCCAACCTCGCCTTCCGCAACCTCGGCGACCTGCGCTTCACGAACGTGAGCCACGCCTGGGGCTTTGACGTCGCGGAGGTCTCCCAAGGCATGGCCCTCGCCGACCTCGACCAGGACGGCGACCTCGACGTCGTCATCAACAACCTGAACGGCCCGGCCACGCTGCTGCGCAACGAGTCCACCGCTCCGCGCCTGGCCGTGCGCCTCCAAGGACAACCTCCCAACACGCACGGCATCGGCGCGCGGATCCGCGTCCTCGACGGCGCCGTGCCGCAACAATCCCAACAGTTGCTCGCCGGCGGACGTTACCTCTCCTGCGACGATGCCATGCGCGTGTTTGCCGCCGGCTCCGCCACCAACCGCCTGACCGTGGAGGTTCGGTGGCGAAGCGGACGAGTCAGCGTCGTTTCCAATCTCGCAGCAAATCTGGTTTGTGAAATCAGCGAGCCTTCCGCGCCAGCCCTCACCGGAACGACCACCGGGGCTCCCGCCAATGCCGGACTGCCGTCCTCATCGCTCTTTGAGGATCGTTCTGCGAACCTGCCTGTCATCGACTCCGGACCGGCGGCGGATGACTTCGTCGTTCAACCCCTGCTGCCGCTGAGACTGAGCCGGCTGGGCCCGGGACTGGCGTGGCAGGACGTCAACGCCGATGGCTGGGAAGATTTGGTGTCGACCGCAGGCCACCGCGGGGAGATCACCATTTTCGAAAATAACGGCCGGCTCGGATTTCAGCGCGGCCAAGCCCGCGCCGGCAGCGCTGCCGGAAATTTTCCGACGGCCATTGTCGGCACACGCACCGACCGGGGAGCGATCTTGTTCTCAGGCGCCGGCGCCCTCACCGCTCGCGACCGCACCAATGGGCCTTCCGTCGTTGCCCGGGTCTTCAGCAGTTCATCGACACCCGATGCAACCATTGCGTCCACCCCCGCTTCCGTTGGCCCGCTGGCTCTCGCGGACGTGGACGGCGATGGAGATCTGGATCTGTTCGTGGGCGGGCGCTTTCTGCCGGAGCACTGGCCGGCCGCCGCCGCTTCAGCGCTGTTTCTGCGCCAGCCTGACGGACGATTCCTCGTCGACCCCGCCAGCTCGAATCTCTTCAACACGGCGGGCATGGTCGCCGGCGTATTGTTCACGGATCTGGATGCGGATGGCGATCCGGACCTCGTCCTGGCTTGCGACTGGGGGCCAATTCGGATCTTTCGCAACGATCACGGGCGGCTGACCGCAGCCGACGAGCGGTTGACTTTTGCGCCCGGCGAAAATGGACGGACGCAGCCGCCCCTGACAAACCTGGCCCAGTTGACAGGCTGGTGGACCGGCGTGCAGGCCGGGGATTTCGACGAGGATGGGCGCCTCGATCTGGTCGTCGGCAACCTCGGTCGTAACTCCGACTACGAACGATATCGGGCGCATCCCCTCCGCGTTTATTACGGAGCCCTGGCCGGCGACGACAGCACCAGCATCGTCGAGTGCGCGTTTGCACCCGAGCTGGGAACCTACGCCGCGCTGCGCGACGTCTGGAGCCTGGCCAGGACTCTGCCGTGGTTGCTCGAACGGTTTGACGGCTACGAGAAATTTGCACGCGTCGGGATCGAACAAGCCCTCGGCGATCGATTTGCCTCCGCCCGCTTCGTCGAGGCGGCCTGGGCCGACACCACCCTGTTCCTCAATCGCGGCGATCATTTCGAGGCTCACTCCCTGCCGCGGGAAGCGCAAGTGGCGCCAGTGTCCTCAGTGTGCGTCGCAGACTTCGACGGCGATGGCCACGACGACCTCTTCCTCGGCCAGAATTTCTTCGCCGTGCGACCCGAAGCGTCCCGCATGGACGCGGGACGCGGGCTGATTCTGCGGGGCGACGGAAAAGGCGGGTTCACCGCGCTGTCGGGCGCCGCGAGTGGCCTTTATCTTTACGGAGACGCCCGAGGCGCGGCTGTTTGCGATTTTGATCACGACGGGCGAACGGATCTCGCGGCCGCGGAGTCCGGCGGGCCCGTGCATTTGTGGCGCAACGTCGCGGGTCGGCCCGGATGGCGGATTCGTTTGCAAGGCCCGGCGGGCAATCCGGCCGCGGTCGGCGCGGTGTTGCGTCTGGGTAACGGCCAACGCTGGGGCCCCGTTCGCGAAACTCACGCCGGCTCCGGCTACTGGTCGCAGGACGGGGCCGTCCCGATCGTCACCGGACGCGCGAGCGCCGATCGCTTGCAGATCCGCTGGCCCGGGGGGAAGACATCCGAGCTGCGCGTGCCGCCTGGCGCGACTGAGGTAACAGCGTCGGCACCGTAGTTCGGGCCGGTTTTGGAGTGCTCCGACTTGTCGGAGCTTTCCACTCGGGGGACTTGTCCCCCGGGGCCGCACACGTTCGCGTGACGCATCCTCCACTTCCCACGACCGGTGACAAGTCACCGCACTCCAGAGCCGCGGCCGCCATCACGGTGGCGGCGGCGTTGCCAGCCGGTATACGCGAGTGGGGCGGGGCGCCGGATCGGTAACCGTCACCGTCCGCGCGCTCGCGCCAGCCGGCTCCAGCACCAAATTTCGCCACGAGATCGGACTAAGGCCATCGGAATACTGCACGACGTAAGCCTTCGTCGCCGCGGCGCCGAACGACAGACGCGCCGGCCCGGCTGCAGTGATCTCAACGCGGAGATAACTCCGCGCGTCCAGATAATCGGTGCCGGCCAGATACTCCCGGGCATTGGCCACCCCATCGCCGTCGTCGTCGCGCAAGGCGTCCGCCGGGTCGTTGGGGTTGAACCCGGCGTGGCTGTTCTCCCACGCGTCCGGCAGCCCATCCCGATCCGCGTCGGCCACCACCGTAAGCACGCCGTCGTCCGACTGCAGCTGGCCAACCGCATTGGATACGACGATGTCGTAGGCCGTGCCGGAGAGAGCGAGGGTGACGTTGGTCAGGACGAGGACGGTGTTGGTCGGGCTGGCGGTGATGTACCCGCCGGTGACCGGGACGCTGGCGATGCCCGTGGGCGCGGCGAACGCAAGGTTGAGCGCGGTGGGCAGCGTGCGCCGCCAGCGGTGGAGAAACGGACCGGAGCCGGACCACGCCGCGCTGAACACGGCCGTGCCGCCCTCGGGCACCGACAAGCTGGCGGGCGCCGTGTCGATGTTGGCCCGCGTATTGACGATCAACGTGGCAGCCTGGCTGTTCGTCGATCCGAAATCGTCACTGACGATCACCGAGTAGGTGCCCGCGTTGGCGAGCGACACATTGCTGATCGTGAGCGTGGCCAGCGTGATGCTCGGGATGTTGGTGGCGACACCCAGGGCACTGCCGTTGAACAGCCACTGATAACGGAGAGGCGTGGCGCTCGCAGCCACGACGGAGAACGCCACCGTGACCGGCGTGGCTTGCACCGTGACGTTCAGGCTCGCGGGCTGGGTCAGGATCTCCGGATTGACCAGCACCGTCACCCGCGCTGGATTGCTCGTCAGCGAGCTGACCACGTCCGAGACGACGACATCATAGGAACCCGCCGCCGCCGCCGTGACGTTTGGAATGCTGAGAAAGGCATTGGTTTCGCCGAGCAGCTCGGCGCCGCCTTTCCGCCACTGATAGTGAATGGGGGAACTGCTGAAGGCCTGCACCACGAGAATCACGTTGCCGCCAAGATGCACCTGGGTGTCGACCGGCTGTTGCGAGAGACGCACCGGAGTCAACACCGTGAGCGTCGCGTTGCTGCTGACGGCCGAGCCGGAGGTGTTCAGGACCAGCACACGATACGCGCCCTGCTGAGCTGACGTCACCGCCGGGAGAAACAGGCTTTGATTGGTCTGCCCGGGCAGCGGGTCGCCGTCGAAGATCCACTGATAGCGCAGCGGCGCGGATCCCGTGGCGCCGACCGTGAGCGTCACATCAGCGAGCGCCACCACGGTGCGGCTGGCCGGCGGTGTCGTGATCGAAGGCGGCGTTCCCGTGGCCAGCGGAGCGGCCGGACTGGCGCTGGCGGCGGTCCAATTCGCCGGGTCATTTCCGTACGCGCCGGGGTCAATTCGCTGCAACGACGGACCGAATCCATCCGCGGCCAGAGGCCAGGGCGAATCGTCGCGATACTCCACTTCCTCGACCAACACGTAGGGCACCAGGCCGGCCTGGGGATCGGGCGCAGCTACTGGCGGCTCCGGCCGACGCAGCCGGACCGTTCCATTGTCGTTCGGCAAACGTCCCGCATAGGGACCCGCCAGAAGCACGCCGCCGGGCAGGCCCAGCCGGGCGCGGAAATCGGCCGCGGCCACCAGGTTGTTCACGGGATCGAAGGAAACCACCAGCAGCCGCCCGCCCGCGGGCAGAGACATATTGGCAGGGAAATCAAAATCGACGCTCCCGCGAATCTGCCAGGTGTTCGCCGGCGTGGCCGGATCGAACAGCGGCACCGGGTTGCCGCTGATGTTGAGCAGCTCGATGTACTCGACGGCCACATCTTCAATCAGCTCGGCTCCTTCCCTCCGATCCGTCGGATGATAGTGAATCTCCGCGACCACAATCGGCCCGACCTTGGGTCCAGCATTGGCGGCCCCCAACGTATTCGCCGACATGGCCACGAACTGCTCGCGCCCGAGCGTGTCGCGATAGCGCCCGAAGGCGACACCCGTGGCGCTCGCGTCGAAAGAATATCCGTGATGGTAACCGGTGAGTTCGCCCGCGGCGTTTCCGGAAAACAGATACACTTCGTCGCCGGTGGAACTCAGGGAGAAACTCGTCGGCGTCCCGGGCGCAGGATTGAATGCGGTCTCGTCGTAGACCAGATACCCGCCCGCCGCGATCGTTGTTCCAGCGGGGATCCGAAATTTCTTGGGCGTGCCGGGATCGTCGGTCAAATACCACCCGCCCAGATCCACCGGCGCGGCGGTGGGATTGAACAACTCGATGGAGTCGCGCGCCGGAAGGTCGGTGTTCGCCAGCACTTCGTTGATCAGGATAGTCGGAATGGAGGCCAAGGCGGGATCCGCAGCACCAGGGGTTCCATACTCGTGACCGGACGGCCGCCAGCTTTCCCGCATGCCCCAGGTTTCGAATCCAGCCAAGGGATCAACAATGGCGAGGGAGAAACCGCGCCCGTCGGTGATCGGGTACCAGGCGTTGTTGTAATCGAACTCCAGAATCTTCTCGTGGGTTGCATCATCGAGCCGGAGGTGATCGCCGGCGTTATCCAACGTGCCGGTAAACACACCGGCCACGCGAGCCGCAGCGACCACTCCATACCGCTGCGTGAACGCCGCCACATTCCGCACGATCACCACGTGGGCACCCGCCGCCAGCGTCGGCAGGGTGCTGCCCGTGAAGTTAAATACCACTCCTTCGGAAAAATGCACCCCCGCCAAATCGAGCGTCGACGGGCCGATGTTCTGCAGCTCGATGTACTCATAGTCGTCGGCGGCAAAGGCGTCGCCCGGCAGAACCGGCGGTCGATACATGATTTCGGTGACGCGCAGTCCGCTCTGGGCCGCGCTGGGCTGGGCCGGCGTGTTGAAGGTCGCCACCCGCACTCCCTGCCGGTCCGTCAGCGACAGCGCCTCGCCCCGGGCGGAAAGGCGGCCTTCGTAATCGCCCACCACCTGCAAGGCGTTGTTCCCCGACGGCGCCTGCGCGCGCGCGCGAAACGCCTTGCGGTTGGCAGCGACATACAGCGCGCTGCCGGCCGGAATGACCGTGCCGCCGCGAAAGCGGTATTGCACGGCGCCGGCCAGGGTCCACCCGGAGATGTCGACCGCGAACGCATTCGGATTCTGCAGCCGGAGATATTCCTGATCCTGGTTGCCGCCGCTCGGATTGGCCTCCACCGCGGCAATGTTGATGACGGTGCCCGGAGGCTGCGCGTTGGGAATCTCCGACGAAACCAGCTTGTTGAACAATTGGGTGCGTCGTCCGGGCAGAAAGATGCCTTTGATGTCATTGACCGCGTCCGGCAGGAACTGCGGGCAGCAGGGCGCCGTTGAGCCGTTGCCCCAGGCGTGGGAGTTCCACTTGAGCGCGTCCAGCCGCGCGTCCGCGCTCACCTGCGCCGCCCACCCGTCCACGAGCGGCTCGAAGTGCAGATCCTGCTCCAGCGTCCCCGGCGGCTTCAGCATCTCGTCCATCAGCGTCCGGAGCCGCCGCAGATACATCTGCCGAATTTCCGGCGTGTTGTAGAGCGTGGTCACAAAACGGTTGTTGCTGCCGCCAAAGATCGGCGTGTCGATGATCATGTTCTGGTCCCAATAACTGAACGTGCCGATCCAGCGCCGGCCGAAGCTCAAGTCGACATCCCACGGCCACATCTGCCACTCGTCGCTCTGCCCCGTGTCGCGATAGAAATAATAGTTCTTGTGGCAGCAGTCCGTGTCGCCCATGAGGTCGCGCACGGCGAGAAAGTTGATCGAGCCCGCCAGATCGATGTTGTCATAAACGAAACGCCGGCGCGCCTCGCCGGTCAGGCTGATGCCGTTGAAGAGGGCCTGGAGGTCGGCCGTGTTTTCATTCTTGCGCGTCTTTTTCTCCACCGCGCTCGACGCATCGCCCAGCGAGGAAAACGTGTTGTACATCTTGTAGAGCGCGCCCTGGGAGTTGACCCCCATCCGCACCAGCCAGTCTTGGTCGCCGTTCTCCACCAGGTGCGCCGTGCCCCAAAATGCGCCGTTCTGCTGGACCCGCACCGGCACCACCCAATGATGGGCGCCCCCGGCATCCCGATAGGCCCCGTACGCCAGCGCGTTGCGCATGTGCGCCTTGTCCGGATACGTCGTCAGCATGTTGATGTCGTCCGCGCGCGCCTCGCCCTCCTTCCACTTGAAGTTGTGCCCCGGATGAAAGTCGATGTCGTAGCTCTTCTTCGGAAACCCGCGGCTCGATTGCCCATGCAGGTTCATCAAGACGTTGTCATACAACTCCCCGTCGTAATAAATCGTACAGCGCGTGCCCGCATCGCTCTCCGCCGCCGCCGGATTTTGAATGAACCAGGACAACACCGGCAACGGGTTGGTCAGCCCGGGGTCCACCACCACCGTCCCGAAATATTCCGGCCCGTCCAGCGGCTCCACAAACGACGGCAGACGCGAGCTCCCGCCCACCGTATCGGTCGCCGTGACATACCAGCGCACCAGATTGCCCGGCCCATGCGCCCCCGCCGGAATGACCGCGCCGTAAACGCCGTCCCCGGCACCTTCATCCCCGCTCGCCCCGTCATCCCGAAACGGCAGCGTCACCTCCGTCCCAAACCCAACCCGATAATGCAGCACGGCCGAACTGACCACGCCCAAGGCCGGCCGAATCCGCGCGGTCACCCGCACGCCATCCACGTCCGTCGGCCGCGCCGGATGAAACTCGTCATCGGTGATGATCGGCCCCAGCTGGCTGACACCGGCGTTGTTCGGGCCGCCCGGGGTGGGGATCGGAAAATAGCGCAAGGCCGCCACGGTGCTGCCCGAAATGGTCGCCACCAGTTCCGGCAGAATCAGCAAATCCGAGCTGCCCAGCCCGTTGTTCAACCCCTGCAGCGCCAGAACATTCGTGCCGACATGCAGAAATGAGATAAATGCCGAGATGTTGAAGTCGCGCGGGGTGACGGCGATGTCGTCGGCGCGATTGGCCGGAGCTGCCGAATTCCACGTGGCCGCGGCCGGATCCGGCGAGTTATCCCACGCCACCTCCCGGCCGTTGAGATACGCAATCACGCCGTCGTCATAGCGCAGCCGCAAGGTCAGGTTCCGGATGGCTGAGGGATCAGTGACGACAAACGGCACCCGGATGTAAACCGTCTGGTTGATGTTGCTCATCCCCTGCACGTCGAGTCCGACCAGGCCGGGGTAATCGTAGCCGATGCCGGTCGTGCCCGCGACCCAGGCCGAATCTTCAAAGCTTTCCAGAGTCCACGGCCGAAGGGGATCCTGCTGCCCAGCCGGCGGCTCGAGCAAATCGTTCAATGGCACCAACGCCCGCGCCGCGGCCCCTGGCCCCAGGATCGTCTCCACCGCCGTGCTGCCTCTCAGTCCATAGGAGACGTCCGGCGCCTGGATCGGATACAGCGGCGCAAACTCCGAAGCGACAGTCACACCGTCGGGCTGCACCAACGCCAGATACTCGCCCGTGTCACTCAGGCGGAAATTGGTGTGCAACTCCCCCACATCCCGATCCTTGTTGGACGCAAACACCACCAGATAGGAATCCCGCGCCAGACTCACCGCCGGGAACACCCACTTGCGCAGGTTGTTGGTCGCATCGGTGAGCGACCACCCCGCCAGATTCACCGCGTTGCTGCTGACATTCTGAATCTCAATCCAGTCCTCGTTGTCGCCGTCCTCATCCTCGATTCCGTCGCGATTCGCCGCCATGAATTCCGAAATGCGCACCGGGCTCTGGGCGGGGGCGTTCAAGAGCGACATGCCGGCAAGAACGCCAGCCAAAAGAAAATAGCGTACGAGGTTCATGGGATGCTCAATTCTGGGTGGAAGGCCCCCACAGGTCAAGGGTCCGCGTCGAACCGCCACCGGTGCATCTCAAAGGCGTTGGATCGGATCCCGCCATCGCGAGATCGCCAGCGGGTGGAATTGATCACGCATGTCCGAACTTTCGAGCGTCCTCGCCAGCCCAGGCCGCTGCGGGCCGAGAGCCCGCGCGCCGGCCGCGGCGTGAAGGTTCACCAACGAATTCGAGATGCACGGGGCGGTCGCCATCGCTGAGGATTTACCAACAAACGCAATATTCTCCGGCCCACCGGAAGATTTCGCCCGCCATTCGAAGATTTCTTTTGAGACATCCCGGAATTGGGCGATGATGACGCGTGTCGTTTTGCAAGAGTCGTGCGTCGGGTCGGAACGTTGCGGTGTGGAAAGCGGGACTGGAAGCAGCGGGCAAGGCAGCCAGCCGGTCGCCGGGGGAGGCGTGGGGTCATCCACCAAAACTGAATACCATTCATCGGCCTGCCAATGCGCCCCGATGGATCGGCGCTCACATCGCGGCCATCAGTCTCGCCGGACTTCTAAGCGCGGGCTTCGCCGCCCACACGCCGGCCGCGGCACAGGTTCCGTCTCATCCCTCCCCCAAGCGCTGCGGCGTCGACCTGAAAGGCCGAGCCATCGATCCATGCGCCCAGGAAGCCAAAGCCACCGTGCTCATTTTCGTCCGCCCGGACTGCCCCATCTCCAACCGTTACGCGCCCGACATCGGCCGACTTTGGGAGCAATATTCGTCGCGGGGCGTTCACTTCTGGCTGGTCTATCCGGATGGTGACCTGAGCACGGCGGAGATTCAGCATCACGTCGTCGAATACGATTATCCGTGCCCAGTCTTGAAAGACCCGGACCATGCCCTGGTCCAATTCTGTCGCGCCCGGGTCACGCCGGAAGCAGCAGTGATCACCCCCCATGGCGATCTGGCCTATCACGGGCGGATCGATGATCGATACCAGGCATTTGGGCGATGGCAGGCGGAGGCGAGCCGTCACGATCTCGAATTGGCCATCGCCGCAGTCTTGGCTGGGCAGACTGCGTTCCCCAGCAAGCCAGCCGTTGGCTGCACCATTTCGGTCGCTGAATGAAAAAGCCGGCGAGGAAGCGGGCGACGCCGCGTCTCGACAAGCTTGATCCCAGCCTGCCGCGACGCAAAGCCCAGGTCTGGATCACGTGCATTGTGCTGTCGGCAGCGGCAATGGCCGGGGCCGCATGGTGGAAATCCAGCGGCCGCCATGGAACGACCGCGCGCCTTCGGACCGTCCCATCCGGTCCTCTCACCTTCAACCGCGATATCGCCCCGATCCTCCACGACCACTGCGCCGTTTGCCATCGGCCGGGCGAGGCGGCGCCGTTCAACCTGCTGACCTACCACGACGTTCGCCAGCGCGCGGCCGACGTGGTGACCGTCACAGCCCGCCGGTACATGCCTCCGTGGCCGCCGGAACCGGGGCCGCCGTTCGCCGACGAGCGCCGGCTGACGGACGCAGAAATCGAAATCATCCGCCGCTGGGTGGCGGAAGGCGCCCCCGAAGGACCGGTAAGCACGGACGCATCGGATCGGCTGTCCGCCGCCCAATGGCCGAACGGCTGGCAACTCGGCGAGCCGGACCTGGTGGTCCAGATGCCCGAGGCCTATACGCTGGCCGCGGCCGGACACGACGTTTATCGAAACTTTGTCATTCCCATGTCGGTCACGTCGCGGCGCTATGTTCGCGCGGTGGAATTCAAAGCCGACACGCGCGTGTTGCATCACGTGTTTATCCGCCTCGATCGATCCCAACAGTCACGCCGCCTCGACGCGCAGGATAGCGAAGTGGGATTCCCCGGCATGGCCCTGCCGCCGTCCGTGGAGTCGGCCGGCGGCCACTTCCTCAGCTGGCAGCCGGGCCGTGGACCCACGCAATTTCCCGACGGACTCGCCTGGGCCCTCGAACCGGGCCGCGATCTCGTGCTCCAGGCCCACTTGCAACCCAGCGGCAAGCCGGAAAAGGTCCGCCCGCGCATCGGCTTCTACTTCACCGACCAGGCGCCCACCAACACTCCCGTCAAACTTGTCCTGAGCTCGCTCGACATCGACCTCCCGCCCGGTTCAACCAATCGGGTGATCACGGATCAGTACCAACTCCCCGCGGACGTCGACCTACTGGCGGTGCTCCCCCACGCGCATTACCTCGCCCGCGACATCGAAGGCCGGGCGACCCTGCCCTCCGGCCAAGTCGTGCCCCTCATTCACATCAAGGACTGGGACTTCAACTGGCAAAGCGATTACCGCTACACGGCACCCCTCTTCCTCCCCAAAGGCACGCACCTGGACCTGCGCGTCACCTACGACAACTCCACCAACAACGTGCGCAACCCGCACAAGCCACCCGTCCGCGTCACCTATGGCCTCCAATCCACCGACGAGATGGCCGAGCTCTGGCTCCAGGTGATCCCCCGCAGCCCGGACGATCGACGCGCGCTCGAGACGGACTGGCAACGCCGCGCCCTTGCGGAAACGATGAAATATCATTCCATCGTCCTGCGCCGGGATCCCACCAATGCCCATTCCCACGTCCAGCTGGCCAAGGCGCTGATCCTCGTCGGCCAGCCGGCCCAGGCCTGGGAGCACCTTCGCCAGGGCGTCCGGTTCGACCCCCGATCCGAGGAAGGCCATTATCACCTCGGCGTGCTCCTCATGGATCAGGACTTCGCCGCCGCCGAACGCGAGTTTCTCGAAACACTCCGCACCAACCCGGAAAACTTCAAGGCGCTGAACAATCTGGGCCTGGTCCTCCTCCGCCAGGGACGCCTGCCCGAAGCTGAGGTCCAGTTCAAAGCCGCGCTCGACCGAAATCCCGGCGACAGGCTCATCCTCGACAATCTCGAACTCGTCCGACGCAACCTGCGATGACGCCCCACGATCAACGCAGCCCAATTTTCTCACGCAGGTGGCCCAGCCGCGGATCGGTCGAATCCAGCCGTGCCGCCAAATCAGCGAGTGGCGCCGCCGCCTCAGGACGGCCGAGTCGAACCTGGAGATCGGCCAGCAAAAGGTAACTGTCGATTTTTTCCGGGTTGTGCCGGATCGCTTGCTCGAACGGATCCACGGCTTCGCGCAAACGGCCGGAACGCGCCAGAGCAAACGCGAGGTTGAAGTGGGCCGGTCCAAGGTCCGGTTTCAACAGGATGGTTTGCTTAAAGACCTCCGCCGCCTCCAAAAACCGCTGCTGCGCCAGCAAGGTCATTCCCAGTTGAAAATGGCCGTTGACTGAATTGGTTTCCAGCGCGAGGTGCCTGCGCAACGCCGCTTCCGCCGGCGCGGGCTGCTTGCGCAGGAGCAGCAAACGCCCCTGCAAAAGCCAGGCTTCCGCGAAATCTGGATGCCGGCGCGTCAGCAGCTCGATGGTCGGCGCCGCGTCGTCGAACCGCCCGGCCAGCAGGTGTCGTTGGGCCGCGTCGCTCAGACTTCTGGGATCGTCGCACCAGCTCTGAACTTCAGCTTCATATGGATCCGGCCAGGGCGTGTCCGGCGGGGCATTCGCCGCCTCCCGCCCCACCTGATCCGCTGCGTCGGTCCGCCCGGCCTGTCGCTCGACCACGGCGAGCAGCATCCGGGCGGCGCGCGCCGTGTATGGACTGCTCCGACAAGCCTGCGCCTGCCGGGCGGCCTCAGCCCACTTGCCAGCGGACAGGTCCAGCTGCGCCAGTAATAGCTGCGCGGGAGCACACGCCGGTCGATCGCGAAACAAGGAACCGGCAACACCCCGGGCCTCCTCGACCAAGCCCAACTCCGCAAGCCGCCGCGCCAGTCGCAGTGCCGGCATCTCCGGCGTGTGGCCCGCCAGCGTCGCCGCCAACCGAAACGAATCAAGCGAGGCCGTGACCGATGCAGCTTCCTGCAGACCGCCCAGCAAATACGGCCAACGGGCGTCCCGCCCATCCCGGCGGTGCGCCTCACTCAGGCACACCGCCGCCTGCTCCGGAAACCCGTAGCGCTTCAGCGTTCCGCCCAACCGCCCCCACGCCGCCGCCGCGCCAGGCTCGCGGCGCACGGCATCCAGGCTCTTTTCCACGATGGCCAAAGCCTGCGACGCCAGGTTGGTCAGCTCGATTTCCGGCACAGCCACCGCCGGCATACGCGCCCGCTGAATAACCCCCACGCCTCCGCCCAGGGCCAAAATCACGATGGCGCCGGCCGCCACCCACCAACGACCGGGCATCTTCCGAGGTCGCGTCCGCTTTCTCTTGCCCAACTGCTCGCCACGTTTCCTGTTCGACTGAGGTTTGGGGGGTGAGCTCATGGCATCGTAGCACTCCATTTCAACGAGCCGCGGGACGATGTCGCAGTGTCACCGCTTGATCGGCTGCCCCGCCTGGGAACGTTTCCACCGAACCGTCCGGCCAGATGACCTCGATCCGATCGAATGTCGTCGCCGGCCCCAGGCCGAAGTGGGCCCGAGGGTCGTGGCTCACGAGATAGCTGCTGCCAGGCTGGATCCACCGGCGCCATTGCCTGGACCCGGCCACCACCGCAACCTCCGCCCCGCACGCATCGCGACCGCCCAACGCGGGTTCAATTGCCCGGACGGTCAGCCAATGTCCCTTCGCCGGCGCCACGTTCCGCAGCAAACGCGCCGGAGCGCCGGTGTTCATCACCAACAAATCCGGCGCGCCATCATTGTCCACATCCCCAACCGCCAGTCCGCGCCCGACGGCCGCTCGCGCGCAAAGCGCGGGATTCTCTGCCGACACTTCCCGAAATCGGCCTGAGCCATCGTTGGCAAAAAGTTGAGCATACTGCGCATAAGGTTCCCAAAAGGGCTCCATCCCGGGAAGAAACCGGACCGCCAACTCCGCGCGCCGGATGCGCCCGTTCACAAACGCCAGGTCCAGATCGCCGTCGCGATCGATGTCCACCAACGCCGCCCCAAATCCCGTTCCTCGCAAGGTGCCCTCGGTCAGGCCTGCCACGGCGGCCTGGTCGAGAAACAAGCCGGGGGGCCCCTGCTTCCACAGCGCGTGCTGTTCCCAGGAAACATGCGGAATGAAAAGATCCGTCAGGCCATTGCCATCCACATCCCCACACGCAATGCCCATGTTCGCCGCCGGCGCCCCCAGCGCGTTGTAGGCCAGCCCGCGTGAAAGCGCTTCCTCCACAAACGTGCCATCATGACGATTCACAAAGAGACGGTTGGCCATGCCGTCGTCCGCCAGCAGGATGTCCACCCAACGATCCCCGGTGAGATCCACGCACAACACCCCCAGCGCCGCCCCCAACGTCTTCGCCAACCCCGAAGCAACCGTCACGTCCTTGAACCGCACCAGGCCACCGGCGTCCACCGCGGCGTTGTGAAACAACCGCGTTACCGTCCCGGCCATGCCCTGCGGGCCGCAATATTCCAAACGCCCCCTGGAATCAAAACAGCGAACCGTCGGGCTGTAGTCGACGTAGTTCGCCACCACCACATCAAGCCGTCCGTCCCGATCGTAGTCGAGAAACGACGCCGAGGTCGCCCAGCGTGGATTATCAAGGCCAGCCGCCTCACCGACCTCGGTGAATTTTCCCCGCTCGCGATTCAAAAATAACCGGACGCGCCCCACCTCGGTGAGCAGCACATCCGGCTGCCCGTCGTTATTCACGTCCCCCACTGCCACACCCATGCCAGGTCCGGAAACATCCAAGCCGGATCCGGCGCTGACATTGCGAAATGTGCCGTCCGGCTCTTGATGATATAGCTGATGGCGCACCCCGACGGCAGCGGGCGCCCCATGCACCAGATAGACATCCAGACGGCCGTCCTGGTCGAAATCAAAAAATGCCCCGCCCGACCCAATTGACTCCGGCATCAGAAAGTCCCCCGTCGCACCCGGGTTGTGCTTGAACTCGAGCCCCACCCGCTCGGTGATGTCGTCGAACCACGACTCCGCCAAATGATGCGGCATGGGAACCACCTTGCTCTCCGGCCCACGACCGGACGATGCCTCGCGCCCGCACCCCGCTCCCACGACCACGACAGCCATGCCCCCAATGGTCACCAAGATGACGCGCTGAACGGGCCTCAGGCGGAATCGCAACATGGTCGGAAGTCTCATACCCCGAGCCGGGCTGGGGGAAAAGCAAATTGAAGTCCGGCCTAACAATAATCAACGGGCGGAAGCGGCAACCAGAGGCCTCCGGCTTTCGGTATTTCCACCCGTGGATGACCAACCCAATTCACGCGGCCCATCGAACCGCAAAACAATGCTGATGTGCGCCCGTGGTCGCAGCCGCGTGAGTCACGGGTCTGACGTCAACGCGTCCGCTGCGGCTGGCTCTTTAGAGCTTTAGCAGGTCTTCGCTCCGAACAATCAACACCCCAGCGCGCCGCATTTCCGCGATAGCCTGCTCCGCGTCGCCCGATTGGAGATTCACTCCACGGCAGGCATCTTCCACGACGTATGTTTTGAAGCCCATGGCGGCCGCGTCGAGCGCGGTGAATTTCACGCAATAATCGGTGGCCAGACCGCAAAGATAAATTTCGGTGATCCCTTCCGCCCTGAGCCACTCGCCCAGCCCCGTCGACTTGCGATGCCCGTTGTCAAACAGGCCGCTGTAGCTGTCGATCTCGACGTCCGTGCCCTTCGGAAATATCCGACGGATCCGCTCCCGCGCGAGGCCGCCCGCCAGTTCCGCGCCCCAGGTGTTCTGCACGCAATGCACCGGCCAGAGGGTTTGCGGCAGACCGCTCAGCGTGATCCGTTCATACAAGCGCTTCCCCGGGTGGCTCGCCGCAAAACTTCCGTGGTTCGCCGGATGCCAGTCCTGCGTGGCCACGACAATCGGAAACGCCGCCTGCAGCCGGTTGACCACCGGGACAATCGCGGTGCCGTCGGGGACAGCCAGCGCCCCGCCCGGGAGAAAGTCGTTTTGCATGTCGATCAGGATGAGAGCATTCATGGGCGGGCGAGATTTTGAGAGTGGCTGAGAGCTGTGGCCGTGAGCTCGGATTCAGTCATCCTAAGCCCCATCGTGGTTTGGCGTTTCCTGATTTTCGATTCGGAATTCCCGAGGCTGGCAACCCGCGATCGTAATCCGTAGATCGTAAATCAAAAATCAGCGGCCCTCGGGCCAGTCAATGAACTGCGGCGGCACCCGATCGACCAGCCACACGCCGTTGGTGGAACAGAAAAACACAAACCCGGCCCGATGCATTTCTCCCGCCCGGATGGTGAGCAGCGCTGGCTTGCCATGACGCGCACCGACCTCGACCGTGATCCGCGTTTCCGCCGACAGGTGGACATGATGCCGTGACATCTTCTGCAGACCTTGCTGGTGGACGCTGTCCAAAAAGCGGGTCGCCGTGCCGTGATAGAGAATCTCGGGAGGCACCTGCGGCGCGTATTGCAGGTCGACTTCAACGGAATGGCCCTGACTCGCGCGGATCCGTTCACCATCGTCACTGAACTCAAAGCGCTTCTTCTCACTGGTCGCGACCACGTGACGCAATTGATCCAAGTTCAATGGTGTTCCGTGCCGGTTCACGGCCTCCAGCAGTTCGCTCACGCCCACCCAGCCGGCCACATCCAACGTCAGCCCGACTCGCTCCGGTTCATGGCGCAGGATCAGGCTGAGGAACTTGCTTGTGCGGACGGTTTGTTTTTCGGTCATCGGATTCATAGAAACACGACCTCCCGCGCTGCCAGCCAATCGCCGGGGATCTTTTCGCGCCCGCCGCTTAACGCGACAATCCCGCCAACAATCGCGGCGTTCGTATCGCAATCGCCTTCCGCACTGATCGTCTGGCCCAGCGCTTCGACAAAGCCATCCAGCTGACGGGCCGCCATCCACAAACAGAAGGGCACGGTGTCGGGAGCCGTGACGCGTGAGCCGTTCCCCAACACCAGCGCCGCCTTCGAGACCGGTGTGTCCGGGGCCATTTTGCTGGCCAGGCCGACGCGCCGCCTAACTTCGCCGTCCGGCGTGCGCTGCAAAACCGCGGCGAACAAATCGCGGCCGCGATCGCGCCGAGCATCGTCCCGCAGCTGCCAGGCCATGGCCGCCCCAACCGCCGTCGCGATCGCCCCCGCCACTCCTTCCGGGTGCGTGTGGGTCACAACGGACGACGCCCGCGCTTCCTCGGCGCACCGCTCCAAATCGTCCGCAAAATAGGCGCCGAGCGGCGGGATTCGCATCGCGCTGCCGTTGCCCATCGAGCCCTGCCCTTCAAACGCGCTCGCCGCTGTCCTTCGCCACTCCGCGCCTCGCAAAATCGCCGCCATCTGCAGCCGCGTCATCCGACCGTAGCCCCGCTCCGGCTCGCGCTCGAATCTTCGGACAAAACGTTTGGCCAGCGCATCCTGATGCACAGACCCGTGCGCTTTGAGCACACTGCAGATCGAGATCGCCATCTCGGTGTCATCCGTGTGGCACCACGGCCCGGCCGGTAGTTGATTCTCTGCCAGACGCCGCGGTGCTGCCTGCGGCCGGGAAAAGAACATCTCGCCCAGGGAATCTCCCAGTCCAACGCCATCGAGCGAGAGGCTCATCCGCGCCACCCGCTCCGTATGATCCGCCGGCAACTGCGCATGCCAGGTGTTGGCAGATCCCTCCATAAGCCGGCGCGCGGCGCGCAACCAGGACGTCTCGATCCAGTCGGCGCCCAACGGCCCCACGCGATCGACTTTCCAATCTGCGAACCGCAGCTCGTTGTGCATGGAGTAAGCGCGCTCGGTGTTGGAGGAGTGGATCAAAACCGGACACACCGGCAGGAAATCGCCGAGGAACTCCGCGATCTTCAAACCCGTGCCGGGATCTCCGACGCCGCCCGGCCGGGGGTTCAAATCGTGATCCAGCGAGATCAGCGCCGCCGTCGGAAAATGGCGCGCGCACTCCGCCATCATTGAAGGAGCATCAGGCCACGCCTTCAACTCGAACCCCTCCCCCAAAGTCGCCACCGCCCCGGCAAAGCCCGCCAGCCGCTCCTCGTTGTCCTCCAGCATCAGGATGGTTTTCATTTGGCCCTCCGACGTCCCAAGTCGATCCAGTTTTCCCGCGGTAAATAGGTTGGAGTTACAGTTCAAAATCAAATCCCTTCCGCTTCAGCTTTTCGTAACGATCCGGGTCGAAGGCGAACAGCTGGGCCGGACGATGCCGGCCGTCCATCCGCGTTTCCTTGAGCGGCACCAGCAATCCGAACCCCAGGACCTTTTTTCGAAAGTTGCGCTTGTCGAGCTCGGTCTCGAGCGCTGCTTCGTAGAGATGCTGCAGCTGCGACAGCGTAAACTTCGGCGGCAACAGTTCGAACCCGACCGGTTGATACCGCACCTTCCCCTTCAATCGCGCCAGCGCCGCGGACACGATCTCCGCATGGTCGAACGCCAGCCTCGGCATCTTGGAAACGGGAAACCACTGCGCGTCCGCCGCGTCCGTGGCCGCGCGCGTGGCGTGGTCCGCCAGCTTGACCAGCGCGAAATAGGCCACGCTCACCACCCGTTCGCGCGGATCTCGCCCGAGGGATCCAAAGGTGCAAAGCTGCTCAAGATAAACTTTCTCGAGGCCGGTTTCCTCCTCCAGCTCGCGCCGCGCCGCGGTATCGAGTGTCTCGTCCACCCGCACAAATCCGCCCGGCAAGGCCCAGCGCCCTTTGAATGGCTCCAGCGCCCGCTGAATGAGCAACACCTTTAACTCACCATCGTCAAACCCGAAGACCACACAGTCGACCGTCAACGCTGGCCGCGGATATTTGTAGGTGTGCGACATCGGTTGCGATAAAGGAATTTCACTCTTCCGAGGATCGATTGGGAACGGATAGGGCGCGTGGGGTGCTCTCAGGCGGTGCACCAAATTCTGCAATCACCTCGATCAAGCCGATCAGGTTCCGGTTTAATTCCGGGAGATCTTCAGCCGGTATCCAAAACTCCCGATGAACCTCCGTGCCCACCTGCTCCTCCCTATATCGAGCCAAAAAATCGCTCCGCACCTGGAATCGGGTCACGTACCCGACGCCGCTCGCCGGCACATTCCATTCCCGGGCGATCTGCCGGGCGTATGCTTCGTTGAGGACCGGATAGAATATCGGCTGCTCAGGCAGCCGACGCGGAAACTCCCGAAACCCGCTTGCCTCGATTAACGCCAGCTCCCGCGGTCCAACGGGTCGGTAAAGCGTTTGCGTCATTCTTCCTTTCCAAATCAAAGCCGTCATCCTGCGCATTCCTCTCGCGCCTGGAGAATTAATTTCGTCTTCATGTCGTGCAGGCCTTGTTCGAGGCCGGCCGGATACTGATGCGGGTTGTCGAATCGTTTGATCCCAGCGTTGAGTTTTGCCAGCTGTTGCCGGGCCCGCTCCTGGATGTGGACCAGCGACGGCAGCTCGGCTACCAACCGGCCCCGTCGCAACACGGGCACCAGCAAATCTTCCGAGGTCGCTTCTTTGGGGAACCGCTTGCGACGATTGGCGTCCAGCGGGTCCACGATCGACACCGGCCCAGCCGGCGGATGCAACAGATCGTAGATCGCGTCTCCGATGAATTCGGTCCCGAGCTGAAAGCGGCGCACCTGCAGAATGCCCGGATTGGTTGCCTTCGCCGTCTGCTCGGAGAGCTTCACTTTGTGCATCCACGCTCCGCCGGCCTTGCGGACCGAAGTGAGCTTGTAGACTCCGCCCAATGCTGGCTGGTCGTAGGCCGTGACCAGCTTCGTCCCAACGCCCCACACGTTGATCCGGGCTCCCTGCTGCTTCAGGCTCGCAATGAGATGTTCGTCGAGATCGTTGCTTGCCACAATCACCGCCGCCGGGAATCCACCCTCGTCGAGAATCTTTCGTGCCTCGACGCTCAGGTAGGCCAGGTCCCCCGAGTCCAGCCGGATCCCGGCCAGCTCATGGCCTTGCCGGCGCAACCGCCGCCCAACCTCCACCGCGTGCCGCACGCCCTGCAGCGAGTCGTAGGTGTCCACGAGGAAGATGCAATTGTTCGGAAGCGCGTCGGCATAGGTGTTGAATGCTTCGAGCTCGTGATCAAACGACAGCACCCAGCTGTGCGCATGCGTGCCTTTCACCGGGATTTGCAAGCGCTGCCCAGCCAGCACGTGCGAAGTGCCGACACACCCGCCGATCGCCGCCGCGCGACTCGCGGTCAGGGCGCCGTCCACGCCCTGCGCACGCCGCAGGCCGAACTCAATTACCGGATCGCCCCGCGCCGCCAGACACACCCGCGCCGCCTTCGTCGCGATGAGGGACGGGAAGTTGATCAGGTTCAACAACGCCGACTCTACAATCTGCGCCTGCAAAATAGAGCCCTGCACCCGCGCTAGCGGCTGTTGCGGAAAAACCACGGTCCCCTCGGGAACGGCATCAAGGTCGCAGGTAAAACGCAGCCCGCCCAAATAGTCCAGGAACGCATCGTCGAACAGCGGCCGATCGTCGTGCCCGCGCAGGGTTCTCAGATAGGCGAGGTCCGGTGGCTCGAACCGCAGCGCCGACAGATACGCGACCACGTCCTCCAGGCCGGCCGCCAACGTGAACCCGCCTTGGAAGGGATTCTTGCGAAAGAACAGGTGAAACACCGCCTCGTCCTCGGCCTTGCCCGCCTTCCAATACGCATAGGCCATCGTCAGCTCGTAAAGATCCGTCAGCAACGCCAGCCCGCCCCGCCTTGGCCCTGTGGTCGCACTCATTTTGTTGGTGTCATAAATACACTAACAAACGCGTCTGTCAAGAAAGTGATGGGGAACGCCGGTCGCGGCTCGTCGGTCCGGACTTCCACCAATCCCGATGGGATGCGTCTGGACCGACGGCTCCTTCCCGCCAATCGCCTCAGCGGCGGGCGGCGGGCACCTCGGACCCCGAGGCCGATTTTCGGCGCGGCGGGCTGAAAGCCCGCGCTCCTGCACCACCGGTTTTCCGGCTCGCGTGTTCCCGCCCGGCCGGGCAAGCATCGCGCCGTGAAACAATCGACCGCGACGACCACGGCGGAGGCCCACTCCGCCGGACGCGGCGTCACCCCCGACCGCCCTGTCGTGCCCGCGGTCGAATTGGTTTCCGTCACCCGGCGCTTCGGCGACGTCGTCGCACTGGCGAACCTTTCACTGACGATTGCGGTCGGGGAATTCTTTTCCGTGCTCGGCCCCTCGGGCTGCGGCAAGACCACGTTGCTGCGGCTGGTCGCCGGGCTGGATGCCCCCGACGTTGGCGCGGTCCGCCTGGGCGGCGTCGACACAACCCGCACGCCGGCCCACCGACGCCCGGTCAACACGGTGTTCCAGTCCTACGCGCTATTTCCGCACCTCGACGTCTGGGACAACGTCGCGTTCGGGCTGCGCATGAAAAAGGTCCCCGCAGCCGACGTGGAGACCCGGGTGCGGCGCGTCATGGCCTTGGTGGAGATTGAACCCCTTTCCAGCCGCCGGCCCGCCGAGCTTTCCGGTGGCCAGAAGCAGCGCGTCGCGCTCGCCCGGGCCCTCGTGAACGAACCGAAAGTCCTCTTGCTCGACGAGCCCCTGGCCGCGCTCGACCTGAAGCTTCGCAAACAGCTTCAGGTCGAGCTGCGCCAGCTCCAACGGCGGCTCGGCATCACGTTCATCTGCGTCACCCACGATCAGGACGAGGCGCTCGTGCTCAGCGATCGCATCGCCGTCATGCGCGACGGCCGCATCGAACAACTCGGGGCGGCGCACGATCTCTACGAGCGACCCCGCACGCGGTTCGTCAGCCAGTTTCTCGGCTCCTGCAACCTGATCGAAGCACGCCTCCGCACCGCCCGCTCTGGAAACTGGATCGCGGAGACCGCCCTCGGCGAGCTGCACCTGGGCCCCGGTGCGCAGCCACCCGCCTCCCGCGACACGGTGACTCTGGCCATCCGGCCGGAGAAAATTCGCCTGCACTCCGGCCCGGCGCGGCCGTCCGGCGACACCTCGGCGCTCAACTGGATTGCCGGCCGCGTCGTCGAACGCGTCTACGTCGGAGCGGAAACCCACTACGAAGTGCAAGCCGGCCCGCAGCACCTGCGCGTCGAGGTCATGAACGCGGATGCGACCCAGTCCGGCCTCGGAATCGGCGAGACGGTTTTCGCAGGTTTGCCCGGCGAGGCATTGATCGTTCTCGACGATTGAATCGTTGGCCCACCTGTCATTCAACCATGCAACCCGTGGCCAGCCCCCCTTCTGCTCCCGGCTCGGCGCGCTCCGCGAAGATCCAATTCGGCGAGCAGCTGACCGCGCGTCAGGAAATGGCGCGCGCGGCCCTGACCAACGGCCCTGGCCTCTTGTGGGTCACGCTCTTCCTCCTGCTGCCACTGGCCGGAATCGTCGTGGCCAGCGTGCTCACCCGCGGCACCTATGGCGAAGTCCAGGGCCACTTCACCCTCGAAAATTTCCGACGCTTCGTCGGGATCGGTCCCGGCGGGTTCGACCCGGTCTACCCGCAAATTCTTCTGCGCAGCGTTCTCATCGCCGGCGCCACGGTCGCCCTCTGCGTCGCCGCTGCATTGCCGTTGACGTTTTTCATCGCCGGCCTCGGCCCTCGCCAAAAACAAATCGCCCTCATGCTGGTGGTCATCCCGTTCTGGACCAACCTCCTGATCCGCACCTACGCGTGGCAACTCATCCTGTCCGGCACCGGCTGGGCCGCGCGCGTCGCGGCGGCGCTGGGCTGGATCGAACCCGGCACGGCTCTCTACCCCGGCCTCTTCGCAATCCTCATCGGGCTGACCTGCGACTACCTCCCGTTTCTCGCCCTCCCTCTATATGCGTCGGTCGAGAAGATCGACTGGAGCCTGGCCGAGGCCGCCAGCGATCTCGGGGCCGGCCGGATCCAGGCTTTTCGCCACGCCATCTTGCCGCAGATCCGGCCTGGCCTGCTGGCCGGGACCATCCTCGTGTTCATCGCGGCCACGGGCCAGTTCGTGATCCCGGACCTCCTGGGCGGCGCCCGGACGGCCCTGCTGGGAAACGCCATCCAGCAACAGTTCGGCGTCAGCCGCGACTGGCCGTTCGGATCTGCCATCGCGTGTGTCGCCATGCTCATCGTGCTGGTCGGTCTTTGGGCGTTCGCCCGATCCTCGGGCGAAGAGGGCCGTAAAGCTCTCCTCTGATCGAACCCGTGAAACCGCCCCGCCTCCCGCTCTGGCTCAGCGCCGCGGTCATCTACTTTTTCCTCTATCTGCCCATCGCCGTGGTGACCGCCTATTCGTTCAACGCGGCCAAACACGGCGGCCCATGGCGCGGCTTCACCACGGAATGGTACACCTCGCTGCTCCAGCATCCCGGGAAGCTCACCGCCTTGCGCAACACACTCGTGCTCGCCATCGCCAGTACCGGGATCGCCACCCTCCTGGGCACGCTCCTCGGCTACGGCCTGTCCCGCTACCAGTTCCCGGGACGCAAACTCTTTGCCACACTCCTCTACCTGCCCGTCGCGATCCCGGACATCGTCGCCGCCATCGCGCTGCTCATGTTTTTCAGCCTGCTCCGCAGCGCGCTCGGCCTGTTCCAACTGGGCCTCGGCACCATGATCGTCGCGCACGTGACGTTCCAGATTCCATTCGTCGCCATCATCGTCCGGGCCCGCCTGGCCGACCTCGACCCCGCCCTGGAAGAAGCCGCCCACGACCTCGGAGCCAACTCGTGGCAAAAGCTCCGCCACGTCACCCTGCCGCTGATCGCCCCCGGTATTCTCGCCGGCGCCGCCCTGGCCTTCACTCTCAGCATCGATGATTTTGTCATCAGCTTTTTTACCGCCGGCCCGGGCTCGACCACCCTGCCCATTCTCATCTATTCATCCGTCAAACGCGGCATCACACCCGATATCAATGCCCTGTCGACCCTCATCGTGCTCGCCTCCATCGCCGGCACCGTCGCCGTCACCCTGGCGCGCCGCCCGCGCTGACCCCGGGAATTGCGGATTGTCAGACGCGGAAATCCCAAATCAAAAATCAACAATCACAAATTACCAATGCTCCCCCCACAAGTTCATGGCCCCGACTCCCGAACAACAATGCAGGATCAAACTGTCCGTGAACCCTGACCTTGAGACCGGGGGCCATCCCATTGCCGCCAGGTTTTGGAGTGCGGCGGTCCTCCGCCGCTTTCGAACGCCCGTCGCTCCCGAAAGCGTCCCGCAGACGCGGATCGCACTCCAAGATTCTGGAGGTCTCGCCATGAACCGCAAGGCGCTCTCCGCAGCGCGCCGCCGATCCGGACCGCCGTGCGGACTCCCGGCGGGCGGCAGAGCGTCCGCCCTGCCTGCCGCGCTCGGTTCATGGCCCGTGAGCAGGTCTGAAAGGAACAAAATGCTCCCCATGAACACCCACTTCCTCCTCGCCGCCCTGGTCTTTGCCCTTGGCCTGACCGGCTGCGGCCAACCCAAAGCCCAACTGAACCTTTTCATCTGGAGCGAGTACATCGATCCGGCAATCGTGCAGGAGTTCGAACGCCGCTTCGACTGTCACGTCAACGTCGATTTCTACGAGGATCCCGAAAGCATGGTGGCGAAACTCGCCGCAGGCGGAGCGGCCAGCTACGACCTCGTCGTGCCCAGCGACAATAATTTGCCCGTCCTGGTGCAGCGCGGAATGCTCGCTCCCTTGCGCCCTGAGAACATCCCCAACCTGAAGAACATCGCACCCGAGTTCCGCGACCTGCGCGCCAATCCCGGCATGCGTCACGCCGCGCCGTATCAGTGGGGCACCGTCGGTCTCTACACCCGCCGAAGCCCTGGCCAGGCCATCAACGAGAGTTGGGCGCTCGTCTTTGCATCAAATCGGACCGCAGGCTCATTCCTTCTCATGGACGATCTTCGCGCCACCCTCGGAGCCGCGCTCCGCTACCAGGGCCATAGCCTGAACAGCGGACGCCCGGAAGAACTCGCCGCCGCGCGCGATTTGTTGATTGCCACCAAAGGTCGATCCATGGGCTTCGAAGGCAGCGTGGGCTGCAAGAATCGTGTCCTTTCCAAAGGAGCCGCGCTCGCCATGACCTACAACGGCGATGCGGCCAACGGCGTTCGCGAAGATGCCCAGACTTACTTCTTCATCCCGCGCGAAGGCAGCCAGATCTACATGGACTTCATCTGCATCCCCAGCCAGGCGCCGCACCGCGACCTTGCCGAGGCCTTCATCAATTTTATCCTCGAACCCGAGATCGGCGCCCGCCTCGCCAACTACAACCATGCCCCCACGCCGAACCAGGCGGCGCTCGCTCTCATCGATCCCGCCGATCGCAATAATCCCGCCATTTATCCCCCGGCCGACGTGCTGGCGCGGCTCGAATACGCTTACGACCTCGGTGAGACCAACCGCCTTTACGACGACGCCTGGACCCAGGTGAAGTCCAAATAGCCGCCGGTAAACGCGGCCACTGTGCGCCGGTTCACCGCCGTGGGCGCCGAAGACTTCGCCAGCCGCCTTCGTTTCCCACGAGGCACCGCCGTGACCTCGGTGGCTCGATCTCCGGCCGCTTCAAGTCACGGCAGTTCGCGCACGCGGATCCGTCGATACTCGATCTGCCCACGATCCCCTTCCACCCCGACCGGGCCGCTGGCCGGCAATTTCATCGCCGCTTCCAAAACCTCGCCATTGCACAGGCAGTGCGCCGCGCCGTCGTGCACCGTGACCTCCATCTCGTTCCAATCGCTGGGCCGATAATTCTTCAACTTCTTATACGGCCCGGCCAGCGGGTAATCCCGACACTGCAATTGCGGCCCGCGAACGTAGATGCCGCTGTCCGCGTTCGGCAACGCGCGAAATTCCAGGCGGAGGACGAAGTCCCGCCCAAACTCCCGCGTCGTGTAAAGCTGCTGAATTCTTCGACCTTCTGCCGGAGCTCGGACAATCAACCGGCCGCGCTTCGCCAAAAACCGCCCGTCCGGAGTCGACGTCTGCCCGTCGAACGACACCGCATTGGTCACGAACGGCCACGCCGCCGCATTCGGGTCGCTCGCCTGCCAGCGACGCGCCGACGCCATGTCGGCCTCCGACGTCGGCCGGAATCCCCAGCCCGTGAGATCATGGCCGTTGAACAAACTCACGAAGCCCGGCTCAGGCGTGAATTGATACTCCGCCGGTTCCTGCAAATCCAACGTCGCCAGCAACGGCCGCAACGCTGCCGCCCACTTCAAATAACCCGCCCGGTTCGGGTGCAACAGGTCCGGCATTTCCTCCGGCTTGGCGTCGCCTTGCTCGTTCGCAAACAATGGCCACGCCTCCAGCACCGTCACTTGCGGATCGCCCTTCACGATCGCGGCATAGAGCTGGTTGACTTTCTTAATCTTCGCCGCCGGCCGCTTCTTCGACTCCGAGCTGGGGAAGACCTGACACAACACAATTGGCATGTCCCCGTTTGCCGCCTTCAAACCAGCCAGGATCAATTTGAGGTTCGACGCAATCGTCTCGGGGTCCGCCTCCTCTTCCAAGTCGTTCGTGCCAATCAGCAACACCACCGCGCGCGGATGCAGCGCCAGAACATCTTCCTGCAGCCGGATCAATACGCCCCGCGTCGTGTCCCCGCTGATTCCGCGATTCGCCACTTTGAGTCCCGGAAAATAGCCGCTGAAATCGTCGCCCCAGCCCTGCGTGATCGAATCTCCCAACAGCACCACCGAACCCTGATCCTGCGCCTGGCGCCCGCCCCAGGCCGCGCGTCGTTCCGCCCACAGCTTGCGAAACCAGTCATACCTCCGGATCGGACCCGCCCCGGGCAATCCTTCATCCGTCGCAGGAATTTGCCAGCGCCCGTCGCCGGGCGCACCAGCCTCCGCCGCGTCCGCAGGGTTCGAGGACGAGAGACCGGCCATGGCCAACGTCAGCAGGAGTAATACTAAACGAATCGATGAAATGGCGGTGTGCATGCCGCGAAATTCACCTGTTCGCCAATCACGTGTCAATCGCGCGCGCGGTCCATTGTGCCCGGGCCAGACCGCGGGTTCCAACCCGCAGCATCCGAAGCCCGCCACGCGGCACGAAGTTTTCACCAGGCGCCGCCGCTTCGTCCAGCTGGTGCATCCAAACCGCCAGCCACGCCTCTACCAAACATCAACCTTTCTCCATCCACGCCGATGAGTCATCGTTCGCCCGGTGCCCGGCCCGGCCCGAACGCAGGCGCACCGTAAGACTATGCGACCGTTCATCCGCTCGATCGTCATCCTCGCCGTCATCGGCGTGCTCACCGCGATGGTCGCCTCGAAATACCTTCGCAAGCGCACCTCACGGTCAGCCAACGCGTGCGTCGAGGTCAACCTGCCCGCCATCGCTGCGGCAAAGAAGCGTTGGGCCACCGCCCGAACAGCCCCGCCTGGAGCCACGCCGACGCCCCAGGATCTGATCCCGTTCCTTGAAGACGAGCGTTGGCCCCAGTGCCCGGCCGGCGGCCAGTACGTGATCGGACCCATCGGAAAGCCGCCCGCCTGTTCATATCAGCCCGCCCACGCGTGGGATCCGAACCGCGTCCCGTAACGCGGCCGGTAGGGCGTCCCGCAGAGCGGGGCGCCGCCGGTGCGGACCGCCGTGCGAGCCTCCGGCTGGCGCCGGCCTCGGCCCGCCGCAGCTTTAAGCGAAGGCGGGAGCGCCAGCCCTACCTCTGATGCTCGCGTTCATGGCCCGTGAGCAGGTCCGTAAGGAACAAGAAGCTCCCCATGAACCTCCCCCCGGGGTGCGCCCGTCCGCGGGCGCAGAAAGCCGGGAAATTTTCAAGGGTTGGGAGTGTTCCAGCCCGTTGGTAGTCCGAGAGCTTCTGCGGGCGAGGACGCCCGCACCCCGCGTTCATGGCCCGTGAGCAGGCCGTAAGGAACAAGAAGCTCCCCATGAACCAGCGTTCGGGGTGTCCCGCAATGCGGGGCAGAAAGGTGGATGCTTTTAATGGTTGGGATGCTCCCCCCTCCAGTCGTCTTTACGTTTCTGCGGGCGAGGACGCCCGCACCCCGGGGCTTCACGGCCCCAACTCACTTCCATTGTGGAGGTCTCGCCTCCATGGATCGGAAGGCCGTTTCCCGTTGAAGAACGGTCGCGTGCCGGCTGTCTGAAAATACAGCATGCACGTGATTCGAATTTGCCCGGCAGGCTTGTCTCCCGGCCCGGCCCGGTTCCTGGCCGGCCTGCTCGTCGGCCTTCTGGCCGCCAGCCTGGTCCAGCCCGCTCGGGCACAGCTGCCAGCCGCCCGCCTGTCCACGATCTTCCCGCCCGGCGGTTCGGTTGGCACCAGCGTCGACGTTGACATCGGCGGCTCGGATCTCGACGCGCCCAATCGCCTTGCGTTTTCCCATCCCGGCATCACGGCAACCTCCCTCGACGGACTCCGCTACAAGATCGCCATCGCTTCCAACGTCCCCCCCGGGACCTACGACGTCCGGTTCGCCGGACGCTTCGGCCTCTCCAACCCGCGGCGGTTTCTCGTCAGCGCCGCGCCCGACTCCATCGCGCCGGCAACCAACACGTCCCAAGCCAGCGCCTGCGAGGTTTCCCTCAACCGCGCCTACCATGGCCGGGTCGCGGCCAGGACCTACGCGTGGTTCCGATTCTCTGCGAAAAAGGCCCAACGCATCCTCATCGAATGCCTGGCGGAATCTATCGACTCCCGCCTTGACCCCAGCCTCGCGCTCCTCGATGCCAACGGCCGGGAATGGGAACGCTCCCGCACCAGCGCCCCGCTCGACTTCGTCGCCCCGGCCGACGGCACCTACTTCGTTCGCCTCACCGACTTTCTCTACCGAGGCGGCGATGACTATTTTTATCGCCTCACGCTCTCGACGGGTCCTCACGTGGATTTTGTCCTACCCGTGACCGCGGTGGCCGGCGCGAAAAATGAGTTCACGCTTTACGGACGTAACCTGCCCGGCGGGAAACCGGTGAAAGGTCTTACAATAGGCGGCAAGCCGCTGGAACAACTCGCGGTCGGCGTCAACCTCCCCGGTCCCCGCGAAGATCTAACCGCCAGCACCCTGCCGGCCTCCGCGGAGCTCGACTCGTTCGCCTACCGGTTCAAATGGGCCAACCCCGTCCTTCTCTCGCTCGTGCCCACCGGCGCAGTCGCCGTGCTCGAACAGGAGCCCAACACCAAACCCGACCAGGCTCAGAAGATCACGCCCCCGTGTGAAATCTCCGGCCAGTTCCATCCCGCCACCGATGTCGACCGCTACCTCTTCACCGCGAAGAAAGGCGATGTCTACTGGCTCGAAGTCGTCTCGCAACGGCTCGGCCTCCCCACGTCTCCGCATCTCCTCGTCCAACGCGTCACCCGCAATGACAAGGGCGATGAGTCGACGACGGAAATTCTCGATCTGAGCGATCGTGACATGAATCTCGGCGAGCGCGAGTTCAACACCGCCAGCCGCGATCCCGTCGGCCGGTTTGAGGCCAAAGAGGACGGCACGTATCGAGTCGAGGTTCGCGATCTGTTCGGCTCCATTGTCGCCAGCCCCGCCAGCACCTACCGGCTCTCCATCCGTCGACCCAACCCCGACTTTCGTCTCGTCGCCCAAACCCTGGCTCCAAAATACAAAGGCGACGCCAAAAACATCGAGTTCAGCATTCCCGTCCTGCGCCGCGGCGAGACGTTGCCCGTTCGCGTGATGGCCTTCCGCCGCGATGGCTTCGCCGGTGACATCGCGCTGTCGCTCGTCCAACCCCCACCCGGCCTCTCCCTGGCCAGCGACCTGATCGAGTCCGGCAAAAGCACCGATTTCGTCCTCCTCACCGCGGCCGCCGACGCCCCGGCCTATGCCGGCCCCATCCATCTCGTCGGCCGCGCCCGCATCGACGAGCGCGACGTCCAACGCGAGGCCCGCGGCGGCACGCTCGTGTTTCCCGTCGGCAACGTGGACACCGAACGGCCCGAGGCCCGGGTCATAGCCCGGTTCGAACTCGCCGTCACGGACCAGGAATCCGCGCCCATCGCCATCACCCCGACAGAGCCGCGCACCTACGAAGGTTCGGCCAAAGCCAGTCTCGAAATCCCGCTCACCATCACCCGCCGGGGCGAATTCAACGCCAACCTCAAACTCAAACCTCTCGGTCCCGGCACGCCCGACGCCCTCAAGGAGTTCGACGTCGATGGCAAAGCCACCAACGCCACGCTCAAATTGGATCTCGCCGCGCTCAAACTTGCGCCCGGCCGCTACACCTTTGCCGTCCAAACCATCACCACCGGCAAATACCGCAACAACCCCGAGGCCGCCGCCTTCGCCGAGGCCACCGCCAGGGAAGCCGAAAAGAACGCCGCCGATCTCGCCGCCGACGACAAGAAGGCCGGCGAAACGCTCGACCAATCGAGGAAGGACCTCGCCACCGCCGATGCCGCCGTCAAAGCCGCCGCCGACAAACTCGCGGCCGCCAAAGCCGCTCTCGAAAAATCGCCCGCCGATGAAGCCCTGAAGGCAGCTGTCGAAACGGCCACGTCCGCTCACCAGACCGCACTCTCCGCCGGCCAAGCGGCCGCCAAATCCCGCGATAGCGCCGAGAAAGCCAGGGCCGACGCCGACGCCAAAGCAAAAGCCGCCGTCGCCCGCAAGGAGTCCACCGCCAACCTGGCCAAGGCCGCGACCGAAAAAGCCAAGCCGCGCGATGTCAGTTATCAGCTCACGTCCGCTCCGATCGTCGTCCAGATCAACCCCGCCCAGGTCGCCGAAGCGAAGGAAACCAAATCCGCCGCCAAGTAGTCCGTCACCGCCATCGCCATGAATCTGTTCCTTCCCCCGCCCCGGCCACTCGGCTCGTCTGCCACGACTCGAACTCGACCGCGCGCCCCGCACATCCCTCGCCCCGCCCCGGCGGGGAGAGGGTGGACCCGCGCAGCGGGGCCGGGTGAGGGGAGCAACGGAAACAGTTTCGAAACCAGGCGCAGGGCCATCCTTACCTTCCTGTGCGGCCTCTTCGCCCTCGCAGGGCTGGCCCTCGTGCCTTCTGCGCGCGCCGCGGACGCACCCGCCGCTCCCGCCAGCAAAGGCCCCCTCCCCATCGCGGATCTCAAGCGCGACTCCGCCGTCGATTTCGAAAAGGAAGTCCTCCCGGTTTTTCGCAACAACTGCCTCGCCTGCCACAACACCACCAAGGCCAAGGCCGGCCTCAACCTCGAAACGCCCCAGCTCATCCTCAAAGGCGGTGACAACGGGCCCGCCGTCGTCCCCGGCAAAAGTGCCGACAGCCTCGTGTTCAAGGCCGCTGCTCACCTCGATCCCGAGGTCATCATGCCGCCCAAGGATAACAAGGCCAACGCCGCGAATTTTAACCCGAACGAACTTGCCCTGCTCCGCCTCTGGATCGAACAAGGCGCCAAAGGCGAAGTTCACACCGCCACCGCCGTCAACTGGCTCGACCACCCCGCACCGCTGGATCCCATCTTCGCCCTCGATGTCACCGCCGACGGCCAGTTCACCGCCTGCAGCCGCGGCAACCGCGTCGATGTCTATCATGTCCCCTCCGGCCGCCACGTCGCCCGCCTCACGGACCCGCACTCCGCCGATTGGGGCCTGACCAACGCCGCCCACCGCGACCTCGTCAACGCCGTCGCCTTTCACCCCAACGGCGATCTCCTCGCCACCGCCGGCTACCGCGACGTCAAACTCTGGCGCCGCGCCCCCGTCGCCCCCGACCGCACCGTCACCAACACCGCCACGTTCTTCGTCGTCAGCCCCGACCGCCGCTGGCTCGCCACCACCGGCCCTGGCCCGGACCATTCCGTCCGGCTTCTCGATCTCGCCAATAACTCCGCCCCCCGCGTTCTCCCCGGCTCGACCAACGCCCTTTCCGCTCCCGCCTTCTCGCTCGACAGCCGCCAGCTCGCTTGCGCGGCCCCCGACCGCACCGTTCGCATCTGGAACATCGCGGACGCTTCGATCGCCGGCGAGACCACCGTGCCATCCGATCCCCGCGCGCTCGCCTGGCTGCCCGACCACACCCGCCTCGCACTGGGCTTCAGCGACGGCTCCATCGCCGTCGGCTCCTTGACCAATCTCGCCGACGCCAAACCCTGGCCCGGTCACACCGGCGCCGTGACCGCTCTGGCCGCCCTCCCCGGCACGAACCGCCTCGTCTCCGCCGGCCTCGATGGCCTCGCGCAAATCTGGGACCTCGGCCACAACCAATCCGTTGCCACTTTGACCCAGCAGGTCGCCGGTGCTGTCGCCATCACCGCGCTCGCCGTCAGCCCCGACGGCAAACGCATCGCCACCGCCGGCACCAATGCCACCGTCCGCCTCTGGGAGGATGCCGGACGCCTTATCGCTGAACTCAGAGGGGACCGCTACGCCGACGAAGCGGTCGCCGCCCGGGACCGCGCGCTCGTCATCGCCCGCGCCGATGTCGCCTTCCAAAAAAAATCGCTCGAGTCTGCTGAAGGCGAATTGAAAAAGGCCGAGGCCCGCGTCGCCAAGGCCACTGAGACCAACACCGTCACCGAAAAAGTCTTCCTCGAAAAAGAGAAAGTCATGAAGGTCGCAGCCGATGCCAAAAGTGCCGCCGAGAAAGCGCTGCAGGATTTGCTCGCCGAGATCCAGCGCGTGACCGAGGGCTACCAAAAAGCTGACCTGTCGTCCAAGGAAGCCACCACCAACGCCGCTGACGCCGCCATCAAGGCCGCCGACGCCCAGGTGGCCGCCGATCGCGCCGCGGCCGCCAAGGCCGACGCAGACAAAATCGCCGCGGATACGGCCAGCGTCGCCAGCCGGACCAAGGCCGCCATCGCCAACGTCGACGCTGCCAAGGACACCGCGCGCCGCATCGCCGATGAATCTTCCTCCGTCGCCGAAAAAAGCCGGGCCTTCGCCGATGCCGTTGCCGCCGACGCCGGCATGAAGACCCAGCTCGCCGCCGAAGCCAAAACCGCCGCCGCCAAAGCCATCGAAGAAGTCGCCAGCCGCGCCTTCGCCGCCGGCCAGCTCAAGCCCGCCTACGACAAACTGAGCGCCGAAGCGCCCGAACGCCGGAAACAAGCCACCAACAACGTCAATAACACCGCCAAGGCGCTGACTGATTCGCAAAACGAACTCAAGCGCGCCGAAACCCGCAAATCAGTCACCGGCCACGAGCTCGAACTCGCCAACGCCGCCCACACCCGTTCCTCCAATACCGTCGCCGCGACCCGCACCGTCGTCGCTGCCGCTGAAACTGCCCAAACCCAAGCCACCACCGCTCTCGAGCACGCCAAAAAACACGCCGCCAATTCCACCGTGCCCGCGCTCGCCCTCGCGTTCTCCCCGGACAGCCACACCCTCGCCGCCCTCGCCACCGACGGCCACGCGCTGACCTGGAACGCCGACTCCGGCGCCGCCTACGACGTCCTCCCTCGCCGGACACCTTCCGCCGACGTCCACCCACCCGCCAGCCAACCCGCCGGCCTCGCCTTTCTCGACGACGATCATCTGCTCGCGCCCGCGACCGCCCAGGCCGGCACCGCGCTTGCCTGGAACCTTCACCCCGCCTGGGCCCTCGCAACCACTCTCGGATCCAGCGACGCCGAGCCGCTCTTCGCCGATCGCGTCAATGCCGTCCGTTTCAGCCCCGACGGCACACTTCTCGCCACCGGCGGAGGCGAACCCACTCGCAGCGGCGAAATCAAACTCTTCCGCATCTCCTCCGGCCCAACTAATTCCCTCGTCCGCTCGCTCGCCGACGTTCATAGCGACGCCGTGCTCTCGCTCGACTTTTCGCCCGATGGAAAATTCCTCGCCTCGTCCTCCGCCGATCGCTTCGTCAAGGTCGTCGACCTCGCCAACGGCAAGGTCGCCAAGGCGTTCGAGGGCCACACCAGCTACGTCCTCGGCGTCGCCTGGAAACGCGACAGCCGCACGCTCGCCAGCGCCGGCGCCGACAAGGTCATCAAAGTCTGGGACTTCGTCACCGGCGACCGCCGCAAAAACATCGAAGGCGCCGACAAGGACGTCACCGGCGTCACCTTCGTCGGCATCTCCGACCAGCTCGTCGCCACGTCCGGCGACAGCCAGGTCCGCTTGCTCAAGGAAAATGGCGAAAAGGTCCGCTCCTTCGAAGGCGCCGCCGACTTCATGAACAGCACCGCCGCCACTCCCGACGGACGCGTCGTCGTGGCCGGAGGTCAGGACGGTCGCCTCCTCATCTGGAACGGCACCGACGGCCGCAAAATGGCCACGTTTGCGCCTGCCGATTGAGACGCGCCCGGAGCGCGGGTTTTTAACCCGCAGCGGCCGACGCCGGCATCTCAGCTCGCAGGTTCCAACGCCGCTGCCGCTCCCCTCGGCTTCGGATCCCGCAGCGCGCAACCCCCGCCTCGTCCCGTATTCACGTTCAAGCTTGCCACGGATATCGCCGATTCGTTCAAGTAACACGCGCCTGACCTCAACGGCGGGCGCTCGACCTTGAAACAAATCGCCCAATACCAAGATGGACGCCTGGAACTCCAGGACGTGCCCCCGCCCACCCCGCCTCCCGGCGGCGTCCTCGTTCGCGTCACGCACTCGGTCATCAGCGTCGGCACCGAAAAAATGAAGGTCGAGCAGGCCAAAATGAACCTGCTGCAAAAGGCTCGCGCCCGCCCCGATCAGGTCCGCAAGGTGCTCGACACCGCCAAAAACCTCGGCTGGAAGGCCGCCCTCGACAAAGTTCGCAACCGCCTCGAAACCCCCACTCCGCTCGGCTACAGCGCCGCCGGCATCGTCGAGGCCGTCGATCCGCTCAACACCCGCTTTCGCGCTGGCGACCGCGTCGCATGCGCCGGCGCCGAAACCGCCCTCCACGCCGAACTCATCGCCGTTCCTGACCTCCTGGTCGCGCCCATTCCCGACGGCGTCGAAAATTGGCAGGCCGCTTACACCACCATCGTCTCCATCGCGCTGCAAACCGTCCGCCAGCTCGAGCCCACCCTCGGCGAACGCATTCTCGTCACCGGCCAGGGCCTCGTCGGCCTCCTGGTCACCGCCCTGCTCAAGGCCAACGGTGCCCGCGTCATGGCCCTCGATTTAGCCCCCGCCCGCCAGCGCTTCGCCCAGGCCATGGGCGCTGAACACTTCATCATCCCCGGACAACGCAACCTCGCCGACGAAATCCGCGCCTGGACCGACGGCTACGGCGTCGACGCCGTCGTCCTCGCCACTGCCACGCAGAACAACTCGCCCACCGAACAGGCCATCGACGCCCTCCGCGACCGCGGCCGCATCGTCGTCGTTGGCAATACCAAGGTCGATCTGCTCTGGAAATACGCCTACGAAAAGGAAATCACGATTCGCTACTCCCGCAGCTACGGACCCGGCCGTTACGATCCCGCCTACGAATGGGGCGGCTCCGATTATCCCGTCGGCTACGTCCGCTGGACCGAACAACGCAATTTCGACGCCTGCCTTCACCTGATGAAGACCGGCCAGCTCGATCTCAACGCCATCACCACCCGCCGCGTTCCCTTCGCCGATTCCATCGGCGTCTACCAGGAATTGCTCGGCGAAGGCGCCGCCCGCGAAGTCGGCGTCATTCTCGAATACCCGGAGACTTCACCGACGCCCGCGAACTCCGCGGCCGGCCGCACGGCCACCCCAGCGCCCACCCCTGCCGCCACCGCGGTTTCGCGCCCGGCGCCTCAGCGCCTCACCACCTCGGCGAAACGTCTCGATGTCATCGGCGCCGGCAACTTCGCCCGCACCATGCTCCTGCCGCACGTCAAGGATCGCGTGCCGCTCGGAACCGTCGTCAACAACACCTCCCTCTCCGCCAACCACGTAAAGGCAAAATTCGGCTTCACCGACGCCGCCACCGACTATTCCCGCCTGTTCGCCCAACCGGCCACGCCCACGACTCCCGCCGCCGTGCTCATCGCCACGCGTCATCACCTCCACGCCCCCATCATCCAGGCCGCCCTCGCCGCCCACCGACACGTCTTCGTCGAAAAGCCCCTCTGCCTGTCCCGCGACGAACTGGCCGCCATCGACGCCGCCCTGGCCCGCAGCCAGGGCTCCGTCCAAGTCGGATTCAATCGCCGCTTCGCCGGCGCCACCGTCGACCTCAAGAAAGTCATGCAGGCCGCCCCCGGGCCCAAGTCCGCCAGCTTCCGCGTCATGACCGGCCGCCTCGACCCCACTCATTGGTACGCCAACTTCGCCGAAAGCGGCGGACGCGTCCTCGGCGAGGCCTGCCATTTCCTGGACTACTTCTGTTTCCTCTTCGAGTCCCGCCCGGTGCGCGTGCTCGCGCAGACCACCTGGCCCGCCTCCGGCCGATTGCCCTTTCCGGACAGCGTCACCGCGCAGATCGAATTCGCCGACGGCTCCTGTGGCCAGCTCATCTACTCGGCCGAAGGCGATCCGACCTGGCCCAAGGAAGTCTGCACCGTGTTCGGCGCCGGCTTCGTGGCCGAGATCGAAAACTTCCAGAAATTGGTGGTCCAGCGCGGACGCAAGGCCACCACGCGCACCTACCAGGGCAAAGGCCACGCCGAACAGATGGCGGCGTGGGCCAGCTACCTCCAAGGCCAGGCAGAACATCCTCTGCCCTACGACCAATCCCGCCAAAGCATGCTCCTCACCTTCGCCACCCTCGAGTCCATCCAGGCCGGCCGCAGCATCGACATCCACTGAATCCCTGCAAAGCTGGAAGCGCGACCCCGCGGCGAAAGGGCCAAACCCGCCATCAGCCCACGACATCGCATCGGCACCCCGGCGCACCTGCACAGACGGTCTATCCGCACAGCGCAGCAAGCGAATCCCCAGCTCAAATCGCTCACGAATTAAATCAACGTACGTTGATTTTTATCGACGCGAACATCTCCTTCTGTCGAGATGCCTTGGTGAAGGCCAAAACGGAGGAGCTTCTCTACCTGCTGATGTGGACTTGCGAAATGATCGCCCGTCCAGCATTTCGTAATCTGACAGATTCGTTCGAGAGCTGGGCCTATCGCAACGGATTGATGCGTCAGTTGGCTGAACTGGAACGGCGAAAATTTCTGGAATCGTCATGCTTGCCTTCGAGTGAAGGACCGGCCGAACCACGCGCCGTGCGCCTTTCGGAACTGGGAAAACTCCACGCGTTAGGCGGCCGCGACCCGGAGGCGGAGTGGCGGCGGCCGTGGGACGGGCGCTGGCGGGTGATTCTCTTCGATCTCCCCAACTCCCAGACCGCTCTCCGGGATGGGTTGCGCCGCTCCCTGCGAAAACGCGGTTTTGGCTACCTGCAAAACAGCGCGTGGATCACTCCCAACCCTTGGGCCAAAGAGCAAAAAATTCTGCTTGGCACCAAAGCCAACGTGGAATCGTTGATCCTTCTGGAGGCGCTCGCCGGCGCCGGCGAAAGCGATGCTGAGATCGTCGCGGGCGCCTGGGATTTCCCGGCCATAAACACCCTCTATACCCGCCACCGCAAAGTTCTCGCAACCCGGCCGAAGGCCGCCCTGGACGACGTCGCCGCCGCCCGTGCCCTGCGGAAGTGGGCGGCCACCGAACGCTCAACCTGGTTGACCGCGGTGACGGCCGACCCGTTGCTGCCGGAAGTTCTCCTGCCCGCAGATTATCTGGGCCGAATCGTCTGGCATGAACGGGTTCAGGTTCTTCGTCAGGCCGCCGGCCAAATCCGCGAGTTCAATGACCCACGAAAATCGTGTCCCGATAGAATCAACGTACGTTGACATAATTCGTCAGCCTGACTGCGGGCCTCGCGAACGGCCACGGCAATGCGGCGATGCGGGGCTTGACGTCATCCGTGTCGGCGAGCAGCCTCGTTGCACGGACACGTCGCGCCGACCTTGAAAGCGCTTTGGTTCACTTCGGCCATCCTGAGAAAACTCGCCCGGCGCGGTTCGCGAATGCAAGGCGTGCGAACCGGAGTTCTTCTCGGCGTGTGGGCGGCATTGTCGCCGCTCTCCGCGCGGGCAGAAATCAAACCCCCGCCAGACGCGAGGTCCCACTGGGCGTTCCACCCGCCTCGGGAAGTGGCACCACCCCGCGTGCGCAACACCCGCTGGCCGCAGACCGATCTCGACCAGTTTATTCTCGCCCGACTGGAAGGCGCCGGGCTGTCTCCGGCGCCGACGACTGATCCGCGGACCCTTATTCGCAGGATGTCCATCGACCTGACCGGGCTGCCGCCAACGGTTGCGGACGTGGAATCCTTCAGCGCCGCCATGGCGAAAGATCGCCCAAAGGCGATTCAGACCCTGATCGACCGGCTGCTGGCCAGCCCCCGTTACGGCGAGCGCTGGGGTCGGCATTGGCTGGACGTCGCGCGTTACTCCGACACGAAGGGCTACGTCTACGCACGGGAAGAACGGCGGTTCGTGCACGCGCCCACGTATCGCGACTGGGTGATTCGGGCATTCAACGACGATCTGCCCTACGATCGATTCCTGCTCCTGCAAATTGCCGCGGACCAATTGACGACGCCCGAATCCCCGGATCGGGCCGCGATGGGATTTCTTACCGGTGGACGTCGTTTCATCGGCGTCACCCATGATATCATCGACGATCGCATCGACGTGATCACGCGCGGCACCATGGGCCTGACAGTAGCCTGCGCGCGTTGCCACGATCACAAGTACGACCCGATCCCGACGCAGGATTACTACTCTCTCTACGGAGTGTTTCACGGCTGCGACGATCGGCTCGTGCCGCTGGGCCAGGTGGACGACGCCGAACTGGCCAAGCGCCAGCAGAAGCTGGCCGACATGATGGCCCGGCGCCGAGGGGAGGCCAACGCCCGATTGCGGGCCAGGGTGGGCGATTATCTGGCGGCGCAATTCGAGCTGGAGCGATTTCCGGAGGAAGGCTTCGACCAAATCCTGACGCCCGACGATCTCATTCCCGCATCCGTCCGGCGGTGGCGCGATTACCTGCACACGGCCAGGGATTCAGCGCATCCCATCTTCGGACCCTGGTATGCAATGTCTGATCTTCCGGAAGCCGGCTTCGCGCAATCCGCGGCCAGCGCGTGGATGCGTCTACGAACGAATGCGAACCTGAATTCGCTCATCGCCGCCGTTCTGGCCACGGCTCCCGCATCGCGGCAGGAACTGGCCCACCGCTATGGCCAGGCCTTTGCCCGCGCCCAGAGCTCCACCAACACTCCGGGCGCGGCGGAGCTGCTCGCGTTTGCCTCGAGTCCATTGTCCCCGACCGTCGTGCCCGACACGGGCATCATCAACAACGAGATTTTCTTTCCAACCTCGGTGACGGAAGAGCTCTGGAAAATCTCCGGCGATGTCGATCGGCGACTGATCGAGATCGGCGCTCCGGCGGCGTTGATCCTGACCGATCGCGATCCGGAGCCGGACCCGCGAGTCTTCAAGCGCGGCAGCCCGTCGCGGCTGGGCGAATCCGTGCCCAGACGATTTTTGGAGGCGGTTGCCGGCAACGATCGCAAACCGTTCGTGCACGGCAGCGGACGCCTCGATCTCGCCCGGGCGATCGCCGCGCCCGAAAACCCGCTGACAGCCCGGGTCATCGTCAATCGGATCTGGCAGCACCATTTCGGAAGCGGGCTGGTGAAAACGCCGAGCGACTTCGGCCTGCGAGCGGAACGGCCCAGCCATCCGGAGCTGCTCGACTGGCTGGCCCGACGCCTCGTGGCCGACGGCTGGAGCTTGAAGTCCCTGCACCGCCTGATTCTTTCAAGTGCCGTCTACCAGCAGAGCTCGTCGCCGGCCGGCACCGCCTCCATGCCCACGGGCCGCGCGAGCGAGCTCGATCCGGACAATCGCCTTCTTTCCCATTTCCCCAGCCGTCGATTGGAGTTCGAGGCCCTGCGCGACGCCATGCTGGCCGCGAGCGGGGAATTGGAGTTGACGATGGGCGGCAAGCCGGTCGAGTTGCTCGACGCGGGCAACCATCGTCGCACCGTTTACGCGCTGGTCGACCGCCAGTTCCTGCCGGGCACCTTTCGCACGTTTGATTTTGCCAACCCGGACATCCACGTCGCTGCGCGCCACGAGACGACGGTTCCACAGCAGGCATTGTTCTTCCTGAACGGAAGTTTTGCGGCCGAGCGCGCGCGGGTTTTGACCAGGCAAACGGCCAACCTCGCCCCGGTCGAGCGGGTGCAGCGGCTTTACGGCGCGCTTTACCAGCGCGCGGCCACGACCGGAGAAATCGCGACGGCGCTGCAATTTGTCGCGGACGCCGGGGCAGAGGCCGGACCCGCGCCGGCCCTCGTGCGCCCGACCCAATGGCGCTATGGCACGGGCGATTACGAGGAAGCGGCTCATCGGCTAAAATCCTTCACTCCGCTGGCGCATTTCACGGGATCGGCCTGGCAAGGAGCGAGTGCATTTCCGGGCGGCGCGACCGGCTGGGCTCAACTGACGGCCGAGGGCGGCCATCCGGGAAACACACGGGGGCAAGCCTGCGTTCGACGCTGGGTCGCTCCGCACGATGGCACGGTCAGTGTCAGCGGGATATTGAAACACGAGCCCGAGCAGGGCGACGGCGTGAGCGGGTTCATCGTTTCCAGTCGCCAGGGCGAACTCCGGGCCGCCCAGGTTCATCAAGCGAAGGTGGACATGGCGGTCAACGGCGTGGAGCTGAAGGCCGGCGACACGCTGGATTTTATCGTTCATATCGGAGCGACACTGAGCTACGACCAGTTTCTGTGGGCCCCGGTGATTCAGGATGGGTCCACGACCTGGGATGCCCGCGCGGAATTTTCCGGGCCGGAGCCAGCGCCGGCGCTGCTGTCGCCGTGGGAGCAATACGCGCAGGTCCTGCTGCTTGCGAATGAGTTCGCGTTCGCGGACTGAGCATCGGGAAAACAGCCGTTGTCACGCGCGGGGCCCACACGTAAAGTCCGACGGTGAATCCGTCCCTGTTTCCGCGTCTCCCGGTCAGCCGGCGTGATTTTCTGAGCCGAACCGGTTTGGGTCTGGGTCTACTTTCGCTCGGACCATTGGCCCGGGCGGAGACCGCGGCGCACTCGTCTTCGCCCCTCACTGTGCGGTCGCCTCATTTCGCGCCGCGCGCCAAACGGGTCGTCCACTTCTTTCTCAATGGCGGGCCGTCGCACGTCGACACCTTTGATCCAAAGCCGATGCTGGCCAAATACGCAGGCCAGCCATTGCCGAGCGAGAATCTGCGCACCGAACGAAAGACCGGCGCGGCGCTGCCGTCACCCTTCGCCTTCCGGAAGCATGGACAGAGCGGCCTGGAGATAAGCGAGCTCTTTGCGAGAACGGCGGCGCATGCCGACGACATCGCGGTCGTGCGCTCGATGTACGCGCAGGTGCCGAATCACGAGCCATCGCTGATGCTGATGAACTGCGGCGACAGCGTGCAGGCGCGGCCGAGCTTTGGGGCCTGGACGCTCTACGGATTGGGCGCGGAGAATCAGAACCTTCCGGGATTTGTCGCGATGTGTCCGGGCGGCATGCCGATCAAGGATTCCGAAAACTGGCAGGCTGGATTTCTGCCGGGGGCGTTTCAGGGCACCTTCATCGATCCGCAGCATCGCGAGGTGGAGAAGCTGATTGAAAACATTCGCAGCCCGCACGCGACGACCCGCATGCAACGGCGCCAGCTCGACCTGTTGAGCCAACTCAACGCGGTCCACCAGCGAACCCACGCGGGAGATCCGCGGCTTGAGGCGCGCATCGAGTCCTTCGAGCTCGCCTTCCGGATGCAAATGGAGGCGACCGAGGCCTTCGACCTTGGCCAGGAGCCGCCGGAGATTCGCGCGCTCTACGGCGATCACGTCCACGGCCGGCAGACGCTCATCGCGCGTCGTTTGCTCGAACGCGGCGTGCGCGTCGTTCAGCTTTGGCACGGCGCGGGCCAGCCGTGGGACCACCACGACAACATCGAGACCAACATTCGCAAGCACTCCGCGGACATCGATGGCCCCATCGCCGCCCTGATGACGGATCTCAAGCAACGCGGGTTGTTCGAAGACACGCTGATTCTTTGGGGCGGAGAATTTGGCCGCACGCCTTCGGTGGAATTGGGCGACGGCGGGAAGTCGAAGCTGGGCCGGGACCACAATCATTACGGGTTCAGCGTCTGGCTGGCGGGCGGAGGCGTGAAAGGCGGCGCGGTCCACGGGGCGACCGACGAATTTGGATTCAAGGCGGTCGAACAACGCGCGAGCGTGCATGACCTGCACGCGACCATGCTGCACTTGCTGGGCTTCGACCATGAGCAGCTGACCTATCGCCACGCCGGACGCGATTTTCGTCTGACCGACGTCTCGGGGGAGGTCATGCGCGACATTGTGAGCTGAGCTGCCGAGCCCGGGAGCCCACGCGCCCCAGCACCGGGCAATTCGCCCGTTTTTTCCCGGGCAGAACGTTGCACAACGCCCAGCCGGCGCGCCTCCGGGGAAGGCAATCACTGGTTCACGCCCGAAACCTGGGGGCTGACGGCCCGGCGCACCGGTTGCTTATCTGCGGTCGGAAGACGGCTCGTTCTATGAAAACCACATTATTTCTGATGCTGGCATTCGCGGCTTTCGTGGGCGCCTCGGCTCCATCGGCAAACGCCCAAAAAAACTTGGATGGCCGGCGCGGCCATCTTGCCACGGCGGATTATCGCTTCGCGTCGACGGCGGCCGAGAGCGAAATGATGGAAGTGAAGCTCGGGGAGCTCGCGCGCGTTCAGGGCGCGGACATCCTGGTTCGACTATTTGGGGAACGAATGGTCGTGGATCACGGCATCGCAGGTAACAATCTGCGCGTGCTGAGCGCGAAAAAAGCAGCCGTCCTTCCCACCCTGCTCACTGTCGATGCTCAGGGCCGTTTGGATCAGTTGCGGTTGTTAACCGGAGCGAATTTCGACAAGGCCTACGCGAAGATGATGGTGGAGGACCACAAACGGCTGCTGAACGACTATCGCAAGGCGGCGTTGACCGCGAACGATTCCGATCTGAAATCGTTCGCCGCGAAATTGGCCGAGGTCGTGAGCGTTCACCTGGATCAAGCTCGGCAGATGGAGGCGAAGGTCCGGGGGGCGCACTGACGCCCGCCACTGCGATCGAACGACGTCGTCCTCCAAATAACAATCCGCCCGCACCCCGCTGTCGCCGGCCGCGTCGGCCCAAATATCCCGGCGCCCCCCTTCGACCCATGCTCCGGCCCTGACGCCTTTGCGGGATGGTCTCGACCGATTCCGTGTCCCACGTGGGACACAAATCGGTCGTCGGATTCTGGGGTCACCGGCAACGGCCGGGCGACCATGGCCTCCAGAAATTCCCAACCGCACCCCGCCGGACTCGGCCGTGGCCGGCGAATTCTTCTGAACCTGCAAATCAACCAGGCACCCGTTCACGCGCCCGCGCTGGATCTCCTCGACCGATTTCTGTCCCACGTGGGACAGGAATCGGTCGTCGGACCCTGGAGCCGCCGGCGGTTGCCGAGGGGCCATTATCTCAAAATTTCTGACAGCGCTTCGGCGGCGTGAACCGTGTCAGCGGTGTTATTCCCAGCCTGCAAATGGACCAGCTCGCGGCGAAGCGCTGCCAAACGCGCTTTGATCAAGGAAGTGAACGCCTTGCCCGTCGGTCCGCAGTAGTGTCGGAAGATGTGCCCATCTCGGACTCCAGCCGTTTGACCTCTTCCTTGAGAGCGTCGCCGACCTTGTGACGAGCCCAATAGACGAGGGGCAAGCTGACGCTCAGGGCGCGCGCGACTTCCTTCGCATTCCAGCTCTGCAGGACGAACAGCTCGAAGATTTGGAAGTGCTCGTCCTTCACTCGCTTCTTCACGCGCTCGAGCGCCGTGGCCCGCATCTGGCAGCGCCACTCCTCGTCCCAGATCCGCTCGAGATCGTCGGACGAGGGATCGGCCACCGCCGGGAGCGCGGCTCCCTCCATGGCGTCGATGGAGACGGCGACGCCGAGTTCGGCCGGGCGACAGCGTTTGCGCAACTGGTCAGCGATGCGGCGGCGGGTGATTTGGCGGAGCCAGCCTTTGAACGAGCCCTGGGCGCAGTCGTAACGGAACCCGGGCATCTCCTTCGCGACGCTGAGCACCGTTTCCTGCACCACGTCCTGGGCTTCGGAGTCGCTCAAGCCGCTTTTCACGGCCACCCCGTAAATAAGCCGCCAGTAGGTTTCGAAGAACTCGCGCCAGCTATCCTGGTTGTCCAGATCCTTCAGCTTGGTCAGCAAGCTCCGGCGCGTGGGCAAAAATCTCTCGGCGTCATTCGGCATGGGCGCAGCGGGGGGCGACATGCGAGTTGAGGTTCGGTCATCTCTCGCGGCGGCGCGAGCAGTTTCCGGAGCGGCCGCAGGTCTGGCTTTTGTTCCAGGTCCACGGCCGCTCCGGCCGCGGGTGAATCACGGCGCGTAGCGCAGGCGATAAAAACGACGGGCCGGCGGATTGGTGATGCCATAATCGCTGAAGGGCGCGTAGCTGCCGAATCCATTGAATTGGTTGGTCCAAACCGGCTGCCACGAACGAAGGTCCGAGGTCGCCTCCAGAACGCCGGAGATGCCGTCGTGCCCGAACGTCTCAAAAAAGGCCAACGGGTTCGGGGTGTTGAACATCACAAAGTAATTGCCAATTCGCGGCGAGCCGACTGGCTGGATCAGCAGGGTGATATTGCCCTCGGCGCCGACGTAGCCATCGACGGCGAGGAGGTAGCGACGGCCAGCGGTGGGAAAAATCACGACTCGGGACGCGTCCGGTCCCGTGGCGAAGCGATGACTTTCCGGAACGCGGGCGAGGTTGTTGAGAGCCGTGCCGGTGTAAACGGCGAGGACCGTCGGAATTTCACTGCCTTCGGTAGTGATGGACCAGGGCCGATCGTCGGGTGCGGTCCAGGTCCACCAGAGCGTGTGTTGGGGGCTGCCGTAGGGCGACGGCTCGCCTCCCTGGGCGGTGGCTCCCGTATTGTTGACATAGGCGGCCAGGCCGTTGTTGGGAGCCACCCATGCGTTGGCGAAGTCGTCATTGGCGTTCACATAGCGGATCTCGAAGTCGAAGACCCCCGAGCCGCCATTGTAGCCGTCGACCGCGATGAGATACGTCACGCCCGGGAAAGCGAGAAATTCGGTCGTGGCTTGCAGCGTGCCGGCGCGCGCGTCGTCGTTTTGTGAGAACAGACGCACTTGGTCATCATAGACAGCGACGAGCGGGTCGAAGTCCGTGGCGCTGACGCGGAAGTAGACGCTGCCGGTGATATTGGGCACGGTCCATCGATACCAAACCGAGTGTCCACCGCGATTGCCGGTGTGGAACGGCTCACCTTCCTGGGTGCCCGCGTTGGTGTTGGTGCCACGCACCAGCACGTTGGGGCCGGACAGCGGCTGAGCATTCGCGATGTTGTCGTTGGGCGGCCGCAGCGTCGCGGCCAGCGCGGTGACGACGCGGGTGTCGACCGCGGTGCCGTAGGATTGATCCGTCCCTTCAACGGTGAGCGTGTAGGCACCGGGAGCGGGCGGAGTCCACGAAACGCCATTAGTCACGTTTGCGTCCGTGCCCACGACAGCGCCATTGACGAGGTAGCGGACGGGCGCACCGGCGTTGAAGTTGCCACTGAACCGCGCCCGCAAGCGGGCGGGAACACCCGCGTAGACCGGCTCGCCAGCCGACGGCAGCACCCATTGCGTCGAGGGGCCGCGATACGTTTCAAAGAAAAGGTTCGCGTTGCCCTTCTCGCCATTCTTGCCGTCGACCGCGATGTAGAAGCGTTGTCCCTGGCGGGCCCCGAAAAACACCTCGCTGGTCGTTTCCGCCGCGCTGACGTCATCGTTGGCGATGACAAGCTGAAGGTTGTTGAGGGCGGTGCCGGTGTAGACGGCCAGGACGGTGTCGAAGTCGCTTTCGTAGGTGCGGGCGCTGATGCCGCAGGCGCAGGGCGACTCATAGATGAACCAGGCGGAGGCGCCTCCGCCACTGCCCGCGTGGTTGGGCTCACCATTTTCCCTGGAGAACGCGCGCGCGCTCCAGTTGGCGACCTGGCCGGACGTGCCGACGAGAACGGCGTTGGCGAACTGGTCGTTCACCGCTGCGACCCGGGCGTGATATCGAACGTTGGGACTGCCGGCGGACGCCCCCAGCATGACGAAATAAGTCGTGCCGGCCACGGCATTGAACTGGGCTCGGCTCAACCCGGGCCCGGGGTTGGCGTCAGCGGCGATGGTCATCAGCGCGCCGGGGGCGTTGCCGGTATAGACGCCGAGCAACACTGGTCCGCTGCTGCCCTCGGTATCAACCGCCATGGGGCGGCTGGCCGGCGCGGTCCATTTGAACCAAACGGTGCGGGTCGCCACGCTGCCATTGACGCGCGGATCGGTGGTGTCGGCCGTGGCCTGCACGTTCGTGATCGGCGGCGCGTAGGCAAAAAGCTCGCTTCCAAGACTGAAGGCATTGGTGAAGCGATCATTCAGCACGCGCCCTGGTGTCAGCGGGATCTGCCGGCCGTTCCAGGAAAAATCCTGGGGCAACCGGCCGTCGCTGACCACGCCCGGTTGGATGTAGGTGGGCGTGGTGATGGGGGGCGTGACGTAGAACGTCGCGGCATCGCGGCTTTGGGCGAAGTAAGTGGCGGTCACGACGGTGTGGCCGGGTATTTCGTAGTTGTTGGCGTAATCCACCGAGGCCTCGGCTCCCGGGCGGTTGAAATGAACCGTGACCAGGCTGCCGTCGCCTTCGACCGAGGCGTAATCGACGTTGAACGAGTTATCGATGTAGTCGCGCAGGTAATTGATAAACTCAGCGTGAGGCAGGTTCCGCCCGAGCGGCGGCATGGGATTGACGGCGCCACCGTTGGGCGCCGCGACGCGTTCCAGCAGGCGGGAGCCGGCCGCGTCGCGGTAGCTGAGCAGAAAGTTGAAGATGCCCTGTTGGGTGAAGGCGACCGGGTAGCGCGCATCGAGCGCCGGGTTGACCCCGCCAGCGCGATGGCAATGGGCGCAGTTGGCATCAAGGTACGACCGCAGCTTATCCATGCGGGACGCTTGGGGATCATCCAGCGATGTGAGCGCCGTGAACAAATCCAGCGGTGACAGCACCGGATTGCCGGTCAAGTTCGTATTGATCAATCCCAGTGCGCTGAGGGCTCGCAGCTGGTTGTCCCGGATCCCGGTGTCATCGTAGGTCAATTCCGAGTTCAATTGCCGGGTTTTTACGCCGAGAACTCCTTTCGCTCCGGCGTTGTGGCATTCGAGGCATTGGGTGCGACTCGGATAATGCCAGACTTGCGTCCGCACGCCAGTCGCAGTGGTGATGCGAAACGTTTCATCCAGGCCGGCGGCGTCCAGCAGCAGCGCTTCGGATTCGTCGTCCTTCCATTTATACGTCACGCCGTAGACGCCCGCCGCCGAGTTGTCGCGGACGAGAAACCGCGTCTCCAAGCGACGTTTCGCGCCCGTCAGCTCGTTGGTGACGAGGTCGAAGTGTTTCACGAAGACCGAGCCGGAAGGAAATGTCCATTCGTCGTCGGCGCTGAAGCCCGCCTGGCCGGCGATGAACATCCAGCGCGATTTTTTGGCGCCATCCGACCAGAGCTCGGCGTTGACACGATAGGGGACCAATCCTGGAGACGGCTTCAGTGTCTTGAGGCCGGCGAAGGCGCGCGTATCGGAGAGAGTGACCGGCAAGAGAAACGGGTTGGTCAGATTGGCGGGCAAGGTGCCCAAGTAAGGCGGTGGGCTGTTTTCGTGGTAATTCAGCCCGAACTCGGCCGGGCGCTCCTGAGCGAGCGACGAGGCGGGGCCAAGTCCGGTCAACAGCGCAAAACAAAATGCCGTGCAGATAACGACAAGGCGGAGCTGGGAGGGAGACAATTGAATCTTCATGGGGTGGGGGTGAGGGGGTCCTTGAGCCAACAAGCCATCGGTCTGGGCGGGGCACGGATCCATCCATCCGGCGTGACGCGCCCGATTACCCGGGCGGGCAGGAAGGACGCTGGAATTGCCGGGCCAAACCGGTGGGAGCGAACAGGTCATCAAACCCCATTCGCATCGAGCGGGCTCAAATTATAAAACGATTTTGGCCCTACGGGCCGGCACTGGGTGCGGCCACGACCCGAATTTGCGCAGGCGGCTCTACCGAACCGGGCGAAGGTAACGGAGGATGATTCCAGTCGAGGCCGAACGCGGCCAATTCGCGTCGGATGTTCCGGAGGTCCCAGACCTTGACGGTCCCCGGCGGGCAAGCGGCGGCGAGCTGGGCGCCGTCTGAGCTGAAGGCGAGCGACACAATTCGTTCGCGCTCCAGCTGATCGAGCCGGGCGATCCACCTCCCCGTTTCGGCATCAATCAACAGGATCTGCCGGTCGTTCAGCAGGGTGGCGAGCAGCTGTCCGTCGAGAGTGCACGCGATCGTCCGCGCGTTGCCCAGCGGAACTGGGTTCGTGATTGTCCAAGCGCGCCGCTTGGAGGCCACGTCCCACCGGGCGATTTCATCGAACGCGGTGGTGTAGAGCCAGCGCCCATCCGGGCTCAAGCCGAGATAGGAAAACCGCTGCTCGGAAAAGGTCTGCCGGAGCGCGCCGCTCTCCACGTCCCAGACGTTGACCCCCCCGGCGAGGAACTTTCCCGCCAAGGTGCGCCCATCGGCGCTCAGCGTCGCATGCCAGAGCGACAAGGAATTGGTCAGTCTCATCATCACCCCCCTGGCGCTCTGCCGCTGCAAGGGTCGTGAGCCTAACGACGCCAGGAACACCGATTCGCCATCGTTCGCCGGCATTAGATTCCACACCTTTTCGAGCGGAACTGCCGCCGACGGGCCGACATTCCAGCTGCGATCGGCTTGAACCGAGATGGGCCAGCGCAGCACCCGCGTCGAACTGCTCACCCAGATGGCGTTGCCCGCACCATCGAAGACCGCCCGATACGCGTCGCCGCCAGGCAAGACCGCAAGCCGCTGCCCGCTCCGCAAGTCCCACAACTGCGCCCCGCGCACGGTGGCGGTGACCAGCAACGCACCGTCCGGGCTGAAGCTTGCGTGCTGAGGACGATCATCCCGATACGTCGACTCCTGTCCTTCCCGAAAAACGCGAGAGACCGTTCCGCGTTCCAGCGCCGAGATCATCAGGTCTCGATGCGGCAGCGTCAGGCGCGCCAGGAATTTTCCATCCGCCGAAAACACCGTCTCCGCGCTCGCATCGGGGATCAGGCAGATGGGCGTGCCCTGACGAACGTCCCAAAGTCTCGTCGTTCCGTCGTAGGCCGTGCTCACGAGCAGGTCGCCCTCCGGGTGAAACACCGGAGTGTGCGGCTTGGAAACATGACCGCGAAGTTCCGAGAGGGGGGCGGAAGTTACGCCCCAATCCCAGACGCGAATCACGAAGTCGGAGCAACTCACCGCGACTTGTCGTCCGTCGGGAGAAAAAGCAGAGGCGTGGCCGAGCACCCCTGCCGGCAAGGCGAGTTCTGCAGCCGGAGTCGCGGCCGGCAGGGCGAAAATCCGCACGACACTGTCGGTGGCTCCCGGGGCAGCCAGCCAGCGATGGTCGGCGGTGAACGCAAAGCCCGAGATGGCGGCGCCCACATCCAGGGTCGAGACTCCACCATCGCGGAGATCGTGCAGGGCGATCCGCCCATCTCGCTCCCGGACCGCCAACGCGCGGCTGTCGCCGGTGAACACTCGCAATCGACCGGCTGGCGGCGGTGGCAGGCGGAGGATCCGCTCGCCGCGTGGCAGATCCCACACCTGCTCGCTGCCATCGGCCGCGATGATCAACAGCTTCGATCCGTCCGGGCTGAAGGGCCCGACCGCCTGGACCATGCGACCGTCGCCGGGCAGGGTGCAGACCAGTCCGGCGACCTCACCGGCCTCGGGTGACACCCGGTAGATGTAGACGCCGCCGTGCTGGTCGGTTTGGGCCAGTTGCGCGCCGTCGCCACGCAAGGCCATCGGCGCGCCGTTGGCGAGGGCCGAGCGGATCGGTTGACGGCGCAGCTCCCGGAGATCGGTCATGGCCATCGCCGTGATGGCTTCGGTGCGGGCGTCCGGAGTAGGACCTCGCAACCGCACGGCTGCGGCGACGGCGTCCAGACTGGCCTGGCGTGCGCCGGCGCGGCCGCTGTTTCGTTCGGCCCGGGCCCGGGCGACATTGGCGTCGCGGTAGGCGCCTTCCAGTTCGTATCGGTGGCGTCGCTCGACCTCGGCCTCGCGGCTTTTGAACCAAACCGCAGCCAGTGCGAACAACGCGACAGCCGAGGCGATCAACCCGACCCGACGGGCCTGAAGGAGACTGGCCTCCAGCGCCTGGTGACGCTTCACGGATCGGCCGCTTTGGAGCAGGGCGAGATCGGCGTGCATTTCGTCGGCCGTGGCGTAACGGCTTGAGGGATGGCGGGCGCACGCTTTGAGAAAGATCGCATTCAACTCGAGCAGGACGTGATTTTGCCTGCTGTTTGTGCGGTCGACAGGAAGGGATGGGTATTCCAAACGATCCCGCCCGGTGCAGGCTTCATAAAGCACCTTCCCCAAAGCGTAGATATCCGCCTGGCGGGTCCCGGGGCCCTCCGGTGGAATAAAGCCTTCGGTGCCCACCCACGTGGCGGCCTGGTCGGCCTGGGCGACCAACCCGATGTCGGCCAGCTTGGCGACACCATCCACGAAGACGATGTTGGCCGGCTTGATGTCACGGTGGAGAAGGCCTTGTTGGTGCAAGTGAGCCAGCGCCGAGGCGAGGGTGAGAAAAGCGGGGAGAAGCTCGGAGGCCGGCAGGCGGCCGCGCGCGCTGATCTCGCGCGCCAACGTTCGCGGCTCATAGCTGCCGACATCGAAATGGGCACGGGGTGCGCTCGCGTCGTTGGGACAGGCGAACCCGGCCTGAGGCACGGGAAGATCGAAGCCGGTTTTGGGGGCATCGCCGACCACGCTGTCAGCCAGCTCCATCACATAATAGAAGAAGCCCGCGTGGTCGTTGCGTCCGACGTGCAGGACGTCCACCAGCCCTTCGTGCGAGCGCGAGATGGGCTCGAATCTCTGGATGCCGGAGTATTCCCGTTCGTACGGGCGTTCGGAATCAAAGCGCGCCCGCCGCACAATCTTCACGGCGCGCAGCGTGCCCAACGCAGAGCGGGCGAGCCACACCTCGCCGTAGCTGCCACGACCGATCAGCTCTACGAGCTCGTGATCGGGGACCACCGTGGGATTCGGCGCGACGCCAGGCGACCCGGGCGAATCCTGTGACATGAAGCCGAGCGTTTCCCAGCGCCAGACCAATTACCAGCCCGGCCGCACACAATTTCGAACGGGGCGCTTCGACCGAACCGCGCCCGCTCCAGGCCAACGACCAACGACCTGTCCGGTCCTGCTAATTGCTCGCCAACCGGTGCGCTCGACGCCAAGGTGGCAGGCGTGAGCGCAAACGAGCCACGCCTCAGCGCAGCGAGCCAACGAACTGGGAGCAAAGTTCGATGACCCAGGCGGAGGACGAATCGCCGTGAAGACGACCACACCGGCGTGGACCTGGCTGATTCCCGGGCTGGCGGCGGCGGCGCTGGCGGCGGCGTTAGCGGTGTCCGTGAACCTTTGGGTAGCTGTTCTTTGCGGTGCCGCGTTGGCGGGGGCGGTCTTTGTGGCCGTGCACCACGCGGAGGTTGTCGCCCACCGGGTCGGGGAACCGTTGGGCACGCTGGTTCTCGCGTTGGCGGTCACCGCCATCGAATCGTCGCTCATCCTTTCGATGATGATGGCCGGGGGGCAGGACATGGCCGTGCTGGCTCGAGACGCCATCTACGCCGCCGTCATGATCATCTGCACGGGGGTGGTTGGCCTATGCGTGTTGGTGGGGGGACTGGCGCACCGGGAGCAAACCTTTCGGGTGGAAGGCGCGGGCGCGGGGCTGGCCGCGTTGATCGTTCTTGCTTCACTGACGCTGGTGCTGCCGACCTTCACCACGACCACACCGGCCGGGACCTACAGCCGTTCACAGCTGGCCTTTGCGGGCGCGAGCTCAGCGACACTTTGGGCGATCTTTGTCTTCGTGCAAACCATGCGACATCGGGACTATTTCATCCCGGCCGGCCCGGCGACTGATCCGGAGGTCCACGCCGAACCACCGACCACGCGGCAGGCCTGGGCGAGCGTCGGGCTGTTGTTGGTCTCGCTGATCAGCGTCGTCGGGCTGGCCAAGGTGTTGTCACCGACGATCGAAAAGGCCGTCGAATCGGCGGGGGCCCCGCGCGCGGTGGTCGGGATCGTCATTGCGGGCCTGGTGCTGCTGCCCGAGACGTGGGCCGCGGTGCGGGCGGCGCGGGCCAATCGCCTGCAGACGAGCATGAATCTCGCGATCGGCTCGGCGCTCGCGACCATCGGTCTGACCGTGCCGCTGGTGGTCATGGCGTCAATGGTTTTCAATCTCCCGATCGTGCTCGGTTTGTCCGCGAAGGATATTTCGCTGCTGGCGGTGACGTTTCTGGTCAGCGCGGTGACGCTTGGCACGGGGCGCACGTATGTGATGCAGGGGGCGGTGCACCTGGTTTTGTTCGCGGCGTATCTCTACTTCGCCTTCGTGCCCTGAGTCCCGGGTCCGGCAGGAAGCGCCGCCAGCAACGGCTTCGGCTTCCTACAATCCGAAGAGCCGATAAAACGCCGTCCCAGCGTGATCTGCTTCATTGAACGCCCCGGTACCGCGCGTGCCCGGCACGTCCTCCCAAGCGGGCGGAGTGAGGCTGCCCGTTCGTTGCAACCGCACACTCGCGCCGGCATTCCAGCGAACCGCCACGCCGGCGGCGGTGGCCGTGGCGTCGAGGCGCCGCAGGAAGACACCTTCAGCGCGCGGACCGCCCAGCGACGCGATCTCGCCTGCGGTCAAGGTGCGGTCGACGAAGGCAACATGGCTGACGTACAATTCGTGGGTGTAAACGCCCGAGGTGTCGCCTTCGTTGAACAGCAACAAGTCGGGGCCGGCATCCGCGCCGGAAAACATTGAGAAGCGCCCGTCGAGCAAGGACGCGCCGGTCCGCTGGGCGACCTGGGTGCCATTGCGGTAGGCGGTGACCACCCCTGCCCCGAGATCGGCGGCGAAGGCAAGTCGCACCCAGGCATTGGCCGGGATCACGCCGGCGGTGGAGTAGCCGAGATCGCCGATGCCTATCCGGCCGCTGCCATCGATATACCAATCGGCGTCGTTGGCATTTTGCGGGCTGGTGTTGAACAGCGGTGTCCAGTTCAGCGGGCCGGGCACAAGGAGGTCCGCGATCCAGGTATAGCGATTGAGGTAGCTGCCGCCGCCGTTGGGCCCGCTCTCGTCGAACGACAGCAGGTACCCATTGGTCAGCCCGGTGAAGGCCGGCACGCGGAGGTAGGCCGCCGGCTGGCCGCCCAGGTGAGGAACACCGGTGCCGGTGGTGACGCCAAAAGCCGACAACGTCGGTGTGGCGCCATCGGCGTAGGTCATCGTGCCTGCGCCGAGGGCGGCGGCGAGGCGGCCGGGACCAAAATTCCATTCGTAGTAGGTGGCATTGGTGTTGAGCGTGGTGAACGTCCAGACGTCGCCCACGATGGTGCCCTGCGGGGTGACCTCGTCGACCCGCCAGGCATACGTGGTCGCTCCGGTCAAATTGGTCAGAGCCAAAGTCGTGCTGGTGGTGTTGGTCCAGGCCTCGGGCGCAGCGTTGCTTCCGAAATACACGAGATGGCCAATCGCGTTGCTGCCGGGAAGCCAGTTCAAGGTCGGGGCGAGGGAGACCTTTTTCGCGCCGTCCGCGGGTACGGGGGCGCTCGCCTTCTCCGGCAACGGCGGCGGTACGAGCGTGAACGTCGTGAGCACGGCCCGATGATCGGACGGCCATGGGCTCACGCTGTTGCGCTCGTCGAGTTCGACCGCGGCGATCGGCATCGCTCCGTCGTTCCGGGAGTAATGGACGAAGTCGATGCGATCGAAAACGCCGTTCGGCTCCTGGGCGGTCTTCGGCGTCCAGGTGATGCCGGGGTCGTTGTAGGCGAAGGCGCCCGGGTATTTTCGATTTGCGGTGTGCAACTCGGCGTAGGAATCGGCCAGGCCGCCCGCGGCGCACGCGAGCGACGTGGGCCAGAGCAGGCTGGTGTAATCGAGATGGGACGGCGCGTTGAAATCGCCGGTGAGAAAACACGGCTCGGTGCCGGCGATGAACGGGGCCATCCCGGCGAGCAGGTTCGTCAGGGCCGGCAGGCGGGTGGTCGCTTCCTGATCGATCACGAATGCGGTGGACCGGCCATTCTTGAGGTCATAAGGGCCGTATGGATAGGCCGGCAGATGGCAGTTGAAGAAGTGCACGCGTTGGCCCGGGCTGAGCAGGACGGTGACGCCCCGGCCGCCGGCGGTCGGAAGGTTGGCGACGATTGGAAAACGGCTGACGATGGAGCTGTCGCCGTCGGGCTGCACTTGAAAACCCAGAGCCGAAGCGATGGTCGACGCTGTTGTGGCGTTGCATTCTTGGAGCCCGATTAGGTCCGCGCCGGACGTGCGGATCACCTGAATACAGTTGCTCAGGCTTAGCCCGCCGTTCACCCAAATGTTGAACGACAAGACTTTCAGTTGAGTGACGGCGGCGGCGTGGATTGAACAGGTGGCGACAGCGCCAACCCAGGCGAGAGCCAAAATCTGGCGGCACCTGGCCCGGCAGGATCGCACAGGCCAACGGACCAGTTCGGTCGGGGGAGACTTCATCAAGCGTCGGCCAGCCATGGGCGCCGGGCGCCGGGTCCGTTGAGGATTCATGGGGCAAGAGTGACACGGAGGCGGGAGTCCGACAAGTTGGTCAGCAGGGTTGCCGGAGCTACCACTCCGCGGAATCGACTGACGCGCCAGCGCGGCCGGGTTTCGCGAGGGCTCTTGATCTGCCTCAAGATCTTTTGTGAAAGGTCACTCAAGCTCCTGCCTTCCGGCCGGCACTGAGGCCACGAGGCCGGGCCATGGTCTGGCCCTGCCGCCCGGACGCGAATCAGACCGTCTGAGCATCATGAGCCGCAAAATATTGCTGACCAGTGTTTGTCGACCGATGGGACCGGAGTATGGCGACGCGCCGTCTGTCGGTTACGAGCTGCTGTATCGTCAGGTGACCCGGGCCCAGGGGATCTTCAGCCCGCGCACGGTCAATGTTCATTTCTCGCTGGAATACATCGCGGCGAACCTGGATACGCCCACGGTGGTGTTGCAGTATCCGTCGAAACAGGAGCTGATCCGCGAGTTGAAGAAGGGCTACGATTACGTCGGGGTGTCGTTCCTGATGGCGGTGATGCACAAGATGAAGGAGGTGGTGGCGCTGATCCGGCAGTATGCGCCGCAGAGCCAGATTGTGCTGGGTGGGTACGGCACGATCTTGAAGGACGAGGTCTTGCGGCCGTATGCGGACCACATTTGCCGCGAGGAAGGTGTGGCGTGGTTTCGGCGGCTGCTGGGCGAGCCGCCGTTGCCGATGCCGTATCAGCATCCGCTGATCGTCAGCTGGCTGAAGGTTTTTGGGTGGAAGGTTTCCGGCACCGGCAAGATATTCGCCGGGCTGGGTTGTCCCAACGGTTGCGACTTCTGTTGCACGTCGCATTTTTTCTCGCGCAAACACATCAAGCTGCTGCCGACGGGCCGGGACATTTATGCCGTGGTCGAGCGATACCTCGACATGGATCCGAGCCTTGTCTTTCTGATTCTGGATGAGGATTTCCTGCTCAACCGGAAGCGGGCGATGGAATTTCGGGACTGCGTGATCCAGGGCGGGCGCAACGTCTCGATCTTCGCGTTTTCGAGCGTCAAGGCCATCAGCCAGTATCGTGTGGAAGAGATCATCGAGATGGGCATCGATGGCTTTTGGATCGGCTATGAAGGCACGCGCTCCGGCTACGCCAAGCAGCAGGGGCGACCGGTCGAGGAACTCCTCACGGAATTTCGGGAGCATGGCATCACCGTGCTGGCCTCGATGATTGTTGGGTTCGACTACCAGAATCCGGAGGTGGTGGCGAAGGAGCTCGACGGGCTGATGAAGCTGAAGCCATCGCTGGCGCAGTTCCTGATCTACGGTCCGGTGCCGGGCACGCCGTTTTACGAGCGAATCCTCAAGGACAACCTGCTGCAGGACCGCTACACCTCGGACCGGGATCTGTTTTATCGGCGGGCGGACGGGTTCCGGACGATGATCAAACATCCGACGCTGTCGCCGGAACAGATCGAGCAGCTTCAGCAGTGGTGTTTCGAGCAGGACTTCCAGCGGCTTGGCCCGAGCATCTTCCGATTTCTGGAGGCGCGTCTGCTCGGCTATAAGCGGATGAAGGACTCGCCGAATCCGCACTTGCGCCGGCAGGCCGCGCATTACGCCAATGAGATGCGGCACGCGTATCCGGTCTTTCTCGCCGGCCGCTGTTTCGGGCCGAACCGCGCGATTCGGCGCTGGGTTGGTGACCTGGAACGGCGCATCCACGCGGAACTGGGGCGTCCAACCTTTGTTGAGCGGGTGCAATCGCTGGCGGGGGTTGGGGCTGCGGTGTGGACGGCCTTCACCCTCAAGTTCAACTTGTTTCAGCATCCGAAGCTAATCCGCACGGAGTATCGAATGCCGGCGCGCGCATCGCAGGCGAGCGCCTGGTGGGCGGAGTTCCAGAACCGGGTCAGAATCCCGGACCTGGCCATCCAGGCGGACTTCCAGCAGGCGCGGCAGCAGGTCTGGCTTCGGTTGGAAGGGGTGCTCAGCGGGCCGCACGTGGACGCGCTGGCGCACCAGCTTCGGGCCTCCCTGGAGCGAACCCGGAGCCGGCTGGTCCTCGACTTGAAACGGTTGCACTGGCCGAGTGTGGGCGACCTCGCGCCCCTGCGGGAAAAACTGGCCGACTATCAATCGCGAATCCGGCTGGTGCTGCCGGACAGTTCGGGCACCCATCCCGAGGCAGCATTGCTCGGCGCTCTCTTTCCCCCGTACGAACCCCGGCTCGCCTGATCTCAGCCCACATCGTCGTCGCGACACGTCCTTGGCGCAGTCGTCGGCCAGGGATTGCCGGGGTCAAGCGGGCGCATCGAACGGCGGGGAGGATCGGCCGGGAAGCCGATGTGCGGTCAGGGGCCACCGTGCTGGGACGCCCGGTACGCGCGCCAGCCACGGAAGTGGGTGATCTCCTTTTGGCCGGCGCACAAGATGGGTTCGCCGAGAACACCCAGAACCTCGGAGTTATCGGCCAGAGTGACTTTGCCGATGCTGAGTCCCGGCGGCTCCTTGAGCAGGATGGACGCGAGGCCGGCGGGCGGCACGGCCCAGACCTCGACCTCGACGGCCACGCCGCCCTCGGCGACTCGGACCATGGCGGGATGGCGATCGTGGATGGACCAAAGGCGGTACACGGGTGCGGTCGTCGTCTCGCGGACAAACTGGGCCCCGACCGCGAGCAGGTTGGGATTGAGCTCGAGTCCTCGCATGAGCGTTCCGTTGACCGCGAGCAAGACCGGCGCGGCCTCTTCCGCTCGCGGGGTCGCGGCGGCGGGGCCGGCCGCCGGCTGGTTTGCCTGGGCTTCGAGGAAGCGAACGGGCTTTTCGTAGATCGCGAGGACGACACAGCCCTGTTCGCTCAGGACGCTGTGGACCGTTCCGGGCGGGTTGATGACGAGCGTGCCCTGATCGGCGCGGCTGTTCTCATCGATCTGGGATCCCGAGAGCACGAGGATGTGTTCGAAACCCACGTGTTCGTGCAAGGGCACGCGTGCGCCGGGCTGGAACCGGAGCAAGGCGGCGCGGGCGCCGGACTCGCGCAAATAGAGCGAATGGATGTCGACCCCGCGCAGGAATGGGCGCCACGACAAGCGTGGCGCCCAGTCGGCCACGGAGAACAAATCCCGCAGGAGAATGACGCCGTCGGAGGCGGAAGGCGGAGGGCGCATCAGGCGGTGGCATGGACATCGGCCGCATCCGCGTGCGTCGCGGGGCTGGGACTGGTGGCGGGCGCGACGCGCTGGGCGCAGGCGAGCAGGACAGCGGACACCGCGAGGTAGCTGGCGGCCACGACCGGGCTTTGGGCGACGCCGATGCGTTCGCCGTGCATGAAGCCGAAGAAGGTGAGAGCCGCGCCGGCGAGGGCGAAGGCGGCGGCATTTTTCAGCCGGCGGTCGATGATGAACGCGGCGATGGCGCCGAGGACGAGCCCGCCGAGGATGGATCCGCCGCCGAGAATCTGGAGGCCGTGATAGAGCACGCCCTCGTTGCGCATCTTCGATGTCAACGCTTCGAGTTGTTCCACGCTGAGGGCCGGGACGATCGTGCCGGCCGCGGCGAGGGCGCCGTTGACAATGGTCAAGCCCCAGGCAGCGACGTGGGGCACGAGCGACAAGACGACGGCGGGCGCGTGTGACTTCGGCGTTTCCTGAAAGGCCTGCGAGCCGATCAACATCGCGATGTAGAGCAGGATGGGGAGGATGGCGACCGCGGGGATGAGGGAGAGCATGACGGAGATAACCCCGAGCCAACAGAGGATGATGACCATGATGCCGGTGGCGGCGGAATAGCCGATGCGGCCGCCCATCGCCTTCCAGCCCGGGTGTCCGATGTAGACGGCGTTGATGAAGGGGTTGCCGACGAGGCATCCGATCAGGCTGACGGCGCCATCGGCGGTCAGGACGCGCGTGGTTGGAAAACTGTCGCCGGCGACGGCGGCGCTCTCCACGTTGTCGATGGCTTCGACGAGATCGTAGATGCCAAAGGGGATGGCAGTGACGAGGAGAATGCCAAGGAACTCGAAGCCGGAGAAGACATGGCCGACCACGGGCAGAGGGAAGTGAAAGCCGAAATTGGCGACCGAATCGGTCAGGCCCTTCACACTGAGTCCGCCGTAGTTGAGGCCGGCGGCGGTGGAAAGCCATGCGACGGCGGTGCCCACGGCGATGGCGACGAGTCCGGCGGGAATGCCGCGGAATTTGATGCCGCCAAACCAGCTCAGCAGGATGATGGCAAAGCAGGTCAGGCCGATGACCGGGGTCAGAAACATTTCCAACGCCGGCCTCATTGAGATGAACGTCACCGACACGCCGGCCAACGTCCCGAGCAGAGCCGCCCGGGGCGTGATCGCGCGGATGATGGGCGCGATGAACCCGCCAATCATGAGGACGAAACTTTGGATGAAGACCCAGGCCAGGCCGGCTTCCCAGCCCTTGACGGGATCGCCGGTCTTGAGGGTGATCGGCAGCATGATGACGAACGTGACGACGAACATATGCGGGACGCTGATGCCGGACGGGAGCGCGCACACATCCGTCCGGCCGGTCTGCCGGGCTACGCGATAGGCGAGCCACGCGTAATACAGCGTGGAGAGGCAGAGCATCAATCCGGTGGCGGGCAGGATGCGTCCGAAGACCAGCTCGTCCGGCATTTTCAGCACGAACCGGAGCAGGGCGGTCAGGGTGAGCAGGTTGACGAGGATGTTCGTGCCGAAGCCGAAGAAGGCGTTCCAGTCTCCGGGCACCCAGATTTTTGGTTTGGCGGAATCAGTCATGACGGGTTGGGGTTTTGGTCGAGGGATGGATCAAACATGTGGTCGGGCCGGGCTGGCTTCATCCGGTGGGTGGGCGCTGGTTGAGTGCGCGCAGCACGGCGGGGGAATCGGACACCCACCCAAAGATGCCGCCTTGCGCCTGGATCATTTTCAGGCCGGCCTCGTGAAATTCGGGGAAATACGATCCGACACAGTCGGCGGGCACGAGGCAGTCATAGCCGCGGTCATTGGCTTCGCGCACCGTGGTGTGGACGCACACCTCAGTGGTCACGCCGGTCACGATGAGCTGCGTGATCCCGCGGTGCAGCAGGATGCTGTGGAGGTCGGTGGCGTAGAAGGCGCCCTTGCCGGGCTTGTCAATGACCGGCTCGCCGGCCAGCGGCTGGAGCTCCGGGATGAGGTCATGGCCGGGCTCACCGCGGACCAGAATGCGGCCCATGGGTCCGGCGTCGCCGATGCAGGTCTGGCCGCGGCCGCGCACCTTTTTGGCGGGGGGCAGATCAGACAGGTCCGGGCGGTGACCTTCGCGGGTGTGGAGGACGGCCAGGCCGGCGCGGCGCCAGGCGGCGAGGAGCGTGCGGTTGGGCTCGATGGTCCGGCGCAATTGCGACACGTCGTTGCCCAGCATTGCGCCGAAGCCGCCGGGCTCGAGAAAATCGCGCTGCATGTCGATGAGGAGCAGCGCGCACGAGCCCGGCGCGAGCTCGAACGGGTAGGGCTGGGCCTCGACCAGTATTTTCCGGGGGGACGTCATGGGTGAAGCGGGGGATGGGGTGCGGCGTTCATGACTGGACGGCCTGGAGGAAGGACTGGGAGTCGGCGATGGCGCCGAAGACGCCGCCCTGCATGGTGATCATCTTGAGGGCGGCCTGATAATTTCCGGCGTCGGTTGCTCCCGTGCAGTCCGTGAGCAAGAGGCATTCGTAGCCGCGATCGTTGGCGTCGCGCATGGTCGTGTGCACGCAAACGTCCGTCGTAATCCCGGCGAGGACGATATTCTGAATGCCACGCTGGCGCAGGAGCAGATCCAGGTCGGTGGCGTAGAATGAGCCCTTGCCGGGCTTGTCGATGATCGGCTCGCCCGCCGCGGGCGCCAGCTCGCTGATGATCTCCCAGCCTGGCTCGCCGCGGGTCAGGATGCGGCCACAAGGACCCGGATCGCCGATCCCGGCGCCCATCTGGCGGCTGCGCCAGCGCTTGTTGGCGGGGAGATCGGACAGGTCGGGCCGGTGGCCTTCACGCGTGTGGAAGATGTGGAACCCGAGCGGGCGGAGGACGGAAAAAACTTTGCGGATCGGCTCGATCGGCGCGCGCGTCAGAGAAAGGTCGTAGCCCATCTTGTCGACATAGCCCCCGCGCCCGCAGAAATCCGTCTGCATATCGATGACGAGGAAGACGGAGTTTTGCGGAGTCAGCTCCCCGTTGTACGGCCAGGGGTAGGGGTTGGCGGCGACGAAACGTTTCATGCGCGGGTGAAGGAGAGGCGCGGGGGCTCAGAAGAACGCGTTCAGGCCGCAGTAGAACTGGACGGTCTCGCTGACCGGGCTGCCTGGGGCGTTGAACTGCTGCATGCCTCGGAGATTTGCGTCCTGGAAGCTCATGTATTTGAAGCCGGCGTGAAAATTCCAAAAGCCGAAGCCGGGAGGGACGAACTTCAACGGGAGCGTGCCTTTGAGGCCGACCTCGATCAGGCCGACGGTCGAGGCGTCGTCGTAGTACTCGCCGTAGAAATCCGCAGAGGGCAGGAGGACGCGGACGGGAAGCTCGAATTTGATCTCGGGCTTTTTCAGGGTGTAGGCGGGGGCGATGCCCAGCTCGAAGTACTGGCTGGAGCCGGGGGGCGCCCCGGGATATTTGCCGAGCGGATCGACGAAATAGGGCACCTGGGCGGCCGTGGCCTTGCCGTGGAGCTCCCGCCAGAACAGCGCGTAGGGGTGGAGGGCGAACTTTTTGAGATAGCGGCTGTCGTCGAAACTCAACTTCACCTCGAGATGCTCGGACGTGCCGATGTCGAGAATCTGCATGTTGAACGCGGTGTAGGTCACATCGAGCTTCCACTCCCGGGCGAGCCCGACGGAAACGCCGGCGATGGGATCGATCTCGACCCAGCGCGTCGTGGGACGGCTGTTGAACGGCGCGTGGACGGAGACGCCCTTGCTCGCGAAATCGTTCCACACGCCGCCGACCAGGGTGACATCATTGATGAACGTGTCGCCGCGGTAGAGGTTGAACAGCCCGAGTGCGAGCCATTGAAACGTGAGGCCGTCGTTGTGGACGATCATGCCGCGCGGCGTGAGGTATTTGTCGGAGAACTCCAGGTTGTTGACGACGTGGAGGCGTTGCGGAGGCGCAGCGGCGTCGGCGGCGAGGGCGGGGCCGGCGGCAGCCAGCAGCGCGATGGCGGCGAGACTCACCGAGGCCCGGGCGAACGACGAGCCGCGGGGGCCGGGGAGGCGGGGATGGAATTGGAACGAAGAGGTGGCCATGGTGAAACGGGATGCGAACGGGTTGAGGGCGGCAGGGATGGAGGAGTGAGAATGGGTCGACCGCATGGCGGGCCTTTAGCCAGCCGCATGCCAAGGCCGGCCACCGCGATTTCCGGCCAAAACCCGGCGAAATTCAGCGCGGCACGACGCACGCGCCCCGATTGCGGTGTTTCAAGTGTCGCAACTGTCGCACCGTCGCAACGTCGCAGCCGTGGTCGCGAGTCCGCCGGCGCACGGGCGGGTTGGGGGGCAGCGCCGCAGACGTTTGGCACGATCCGGCGAGGGGCCTACGATTCCGGGTCCGGATTTTCGCGGGCGAGGGCGCGATAGACCCGCGTGCGATGAACACCGAGCAGGCGGGCGGCATCCGCGATGTTGCCTCCGGTTTCCTGCAAGGCGCGCTGGATGAGAAGTTCCTCAGCCTCGGCGAGATTCAGGGGAAGCTCGGCCACGACGGATCGGGCCGTGGGCTCGGTTCCCCCGGCACGGCTGGGGTGCGGTGCCGGGTGCGGACGGCCTCTGGGTTCGGGGCTGGCGACCGGCGTGTCCTTGCGGGAGAGCTGAAAGTGGGATGGGGCGATGGCCTGGCCGGAACTTTGAATGAGGGCGCGTTCGATCAGGTTGCGCAGTTCGCGGATATTGCCTGGGAACTGATGTTGTTGCAGGGCCGCGATGGCTTCGGAACTCAGGGCCGGGGCGCGCAAGCCCATCTCCGCGGCGAAACGTTCCAGGAAGTGGGAGGCGAGCAGCGGGATGTCCTCCGGACGCTCCCGCAGGGGCGGCGTTGGGAGAACGTAGCGGGCAAGTCGGAAGTAGAGATCGCTTCGAAACGCGCCGTTGTGGATCCGGGCCTCGAGGTTGGCGTTGGTGGCGGCGATGATTCTGACGTCGACCGGCCGCGAGTGGGCGGCGCCCACCGGCGTGATCTGGCCGTCTTCGAGCACGCGCAGGAGCTTCGCTTGCAGGTGCAGCGGCATGTCCCCGATTTCATCGAGGAACAACGTGCCGCCGTCCGCCTGCTCGAAGCAGCCTTTGCGATCCGCGGCGGCGCCGGTGAAGGCGCCCTTGACGTGGCCAAAGAGCATCGATTCGGCGAGGTCGGCCGGGATGGCGACGCAGTTGACCGGGATGAAGGGATACTTGGCGCGGCTTCCGCCGAAGTGGATGGCGCGAGCGACGACTTCCTTGCCGGTGCCGCTTTCGCCGGTGATGAGAACGCTGGTTTGGGTGAAGGGCTGCAGCCGCGCGATGTCCTCGACGATCCGGCGCAGCGGCGGGCTTTGGCCGACCAGGCCGGCGGGCGCCCAGCGGGAGGCTTCGAGGCTGGAGAGGGTCGAGAGGGTGGCGTCGGCCCGATCGAACGCATGCTCTGCCTGCCGGCGCCGCTCCACCTCCGCCTCCAGCTCCCGGGCCCGCGCCTGCAACGCCTCGTTCTTCTCCCGCAGCGTGCGGGTGAGGCGCCCAAGCCGGACGTGGGCCGCGACGCGGCTGATGACTTCCTCGGCTTGAAACGGCTTCGCGACATGATCGACGGCGCCGGCGCGGAAGCAGTCGACGACCCCGGAGCGTTCGCCATGAGCAGTGATGAAAATGACCGGAATGCCGCGGGTCGCCTCCGAGCTCTTCAGGCGGCGGCAGGTCTCCAGGCCGTCAGGCGGCGGCATGACCACGTCCAGCAGGATCAAGTCCGGCTGCGCTTTGGCTGCAATCTCCAACGCGCGCTCCCCGTCGGAAGCCGCGAGAATCTCGCAGCCTTCCGGCTCCAGGGTGGCGGTGAGGACGGCGAGATTGGCCGGGACATCGTCGACGAGGAGGAGGCGCGCTCCCGCCAATTCATGCGCCATGGGTGGGTCCATTCGGAACGGTGGGCGCGGGGGCCAGGCTGGCGCCACGGGCCCGGACGGTGGTGTTCAAGAGCCGCTGGATTCCGGTCATATCGTAGCTGCGCATGAGCACGCGGATGTGCTCGGCCAGCACTTCGGCGCCGTCGCCGAGGGCGCGCAGCTCCGCCAGCGCCCCTTTGAGCGCCGTCGCGCTGTGGAGCTCGGCGGCCACCTCCAGGCGGGCGCAGAGTTCCTCCGGCAATTCCACTCCGTCGACCGGCAGAGGCCGGAGCAGTTCCTCCGCGCCGGCATCGACCGGAGCGTCGGCCGATTCCATCGCGTCAGGAAAATGGCGCAGCAAAACCTCATGGAGTCGCTCGACCTGAAACGGCTTGGCCAGGAAATCCAGACAGCCCATGGCCTGCATCTCGTCCACCTGGCTGGGCAAAGCGGCGGCGCTGTGCGCGATCACTTTGATCGGCGCCGAATCCCGGCCCAGGGCCGGCACTGCGCCCGGGCCGCCGAGGCTTGCCGCCAGCTCGCGACCGCCGCCTGCGGGCATGAGCCAGTCCAGAAACACCACGTCGGGCGCTTGCTTATGAATCACGCCACGCGCTTCGGCGACTCCGGCTGCTCCCGACGTTTCACATCCCGTCAGCTCCAGCATGGCCTGGAGGACACGCCGATTTGCGGCGACATCGTCCACCACGAGGGCCCGCAGGGTCCGGCCGGGACGCAGGCGGCAGCCCCGCGTTGGCCCGGCGTCCGGCTGGTGGCTGGAAAGTTCGGCCGGCAGCGACAGGGTGAACGAAAAGCGCGATCCCGCCCCGCGTTCGGACATCAGCTCGAGGCGTCCGCCCAGCAGCTCGACCTGGCGTTGCGCGATGGTCAGGCCCAGGCCGGTCCCCAGCTGGTTGCCGGCGCCGCGGCCTTGATAAAACGGCTTGAAGATATGGGCCTGTTCTTCGGGCGGGATGCCGAGGCCGGTATCCGTGACCACGAAGGTCCACGCGGTTTCGGATGAGGCGGCGAGGCGCAGCGCGACCTCGCCGGCGTGGGTGAACTTGACTGCATTCCCCAACAAGTTGATGAGGATCTGCCGGAGCTTGCCGTCATCGCCACGCACGGGGATGGGTCCGGGCCGGGGCAGCTCGACCCGCAGTCCAATGCGTTTGCGGGCACAGGAAGGACGGAAGGAAATTTCGAGATCGTGGGCCAGCCGGGCCAGGTCGAACGGGACCGAGGCGACCTCCATGCGTCCGGCTTCGATTTTGGAAAGGTCCAGGATCTCGTTGATCAGGCGCAGGAGATGTTGGCCGCTGACTCCGATGGCATCAATGCCGTCGCGTTGGCTGCCATCGAGAAGGGGATCCCGTTGCAGGATTTGCGCGTAGCCCAGGATGGCGTTGAGCGGGGTGCGAATCTCGTGGCTCATGCTGGCGAGGAAGGACGACTTGGCCTCGTTCGCCCGCGCGGCCGCCAGTTCCGCGTATTTCCGAGTTGTCACTTCCGCCTGCAAGGCGCGGTTGGCGTCGAGAATCAACTGTCGACGCCGCGCGCTTCCGGCCAGGAACAGGCCCGCCAGAATCGTGATGGCCAGCCCGCCAGCCAGGACGCCCAGGCTTTGCCGATTGGCGGTCGCCCACCCCGAACGGACCAGGGCATACGAGATCAGCCACTGTCGCCCCGCCACGGACAACGGGAGTGTGGCCGGAAAAGATCCGGCGAAGTGCTTTGTTCGCTGATTCTCATATAGGATGCGGACGGGGTCGGCGCGATCGGTCAGGCGGGCCGCGATGCCCGCGCGGTCCAGCTCGGCAAACGCCTGATCGACCAGATGAGCCAACTGGAACACTGCGACCGAGTAGCCGGCCAGCCGCAGACGTCGCTCCGCCAAATCGCCGGGAGGCGGCCCGGCCCGATAGATGGGCTGCACCACAAGGATGCCCTCCTGCTCCATCCGGTCCTGGGCGAGGTGCAACGGAACCGTCGCCATCGCCTGGCCGGAATCCCGCGCTTTCTCGAGACATTCGCGCCGTGCCGGATCCGAGAGCAAATCATAACCCAGCGCCGGGGCGTTCCGGTCCATGGGCTCGATCAAATGGATCGGCACGTAGGCCTCCCGGGTGGGGGACACGACCGGGTTGTGACCGGAATCCAGTTCCCAAAAGTGAAAGTCGGCGGTGCCGCCGGGTTCGCCCCGCCGCTCGAACTCCGATCGTTTTTCCGCGGGCACCCAGGGATTCCACGACAGGGCCTCGAGCTCAGGCTGGCGGCGCAGGGCGCCCTGGACAAACTCCCGGAACAGCGGCCCGTCCAGACCATTGTGCGCCGCATACAGCGACACGATTCCGTTCAACACCTCCATGGATCGCAGGATTGAAATCTCCAGCTTTTCGCCCTGCTCGCGCACCACCTCCCGCACCCGCGCCTGCTGTTCCTGCCGCTCCATGCTGCGCGTCGCTCCATACAACCAGAGGCTCAGCAACACGCCAACACCCACGACCCAGGGAGTCCAACCCCGGGCCGCCAACCAACGGGGATGGCGTTCGTGGAAAGCTTTCATGAGTTCCGAACTCGTGCCCACCGGCCCATGAACCGCGGACGGGCGGGCGCTCCGCCGCCCGCCGGCGGTCCGCACCGGCGGCGCGCTGCGGAGAGCGCGCCCTACCTTGCACGGTTCGTGGAAAGGCAAAGCGCATCCCGACCAGCACGTTGCCTGCCGGAATGGATTCGACTCGGTCGCCGCCCAGCCGCGGCACGCCGCTCCGCAAGCCCGCTGGAACCCGCGTTCCCGCCTCTTCCGGCACCCGGATCACGGCTTCAGCGTGCCCCGAAGACCCACCGCTTCGTGGACGGGACCAGCCTGCGTCTGATGGGATTTGTGCAAGCTGCAAAAAAAGTCGCAGCGCTTGTCCCGACAGCCCGGGGCTGGAAACGCCGGGAGGGGGCTCCGAAAATTCTCGGGCTTGGGCCAAAGAATCCCTTGCCGCCGCCGTTGGGATCGAGGCATACAAATCCCTGCATGAACCCACTCAGGCAGCCCAAAGCGGGCAGGCCTTATTCGCGGCCGCTGCTCTTTCATCCATTCATTTTGCTCATCGTTGTCTGCCGGTTCTGGCTGGCATCCGCCGCAGCGGCCGAGCCGCCGCCGGAAATCATCCCGGGCCAGCCGTGCACTCTTGAACTGGCGCTCGAGCCTGGCGTGGCGTTGGCGGACGACGCCGGCTTCGTTTCGTTTCGCCGGAGTGCCGACGCGAAGGCGCTGCGCTTCAAAATCGTTCCGGGCCTCGCCAACACGAATCTGGTTTCGTTTGAATCGGTCGAGCGCCCGGGTTTTTTCCTCCGGCATTTTCTGTTTCGTCTGCGCGTCGATCAAAAGCCCGAGCCGCCGAATCCTCTCTTCCATGGCGACGCCACCTTTGAAGTCCGTCCCAGCCAGATCGGTGCGGGCGTGCGGCTCCGCTCGTTCAACTATCGGGATTGCTACGTTGCCGTCACGCACACGCGCAAGGCCTACATCGTGCCGGACCCGGATCCGGAGGCGATGGCGATTCATGTCGCCTACCAAGCCGGGGCTGCGGAGAACCCGCCCAAGCCATGATCACCATGCGGTGTCGCTCTGCCACCGCGCGGCCCTGGCCGGGGCCCCTGCAGCAGGCGATGGCCTTGACGCTGGGACTGGGCCTGGCCGGCGCACCCAACTCATTCTGCGTGTCAGCGGCGAACCGTCCTCTGATCCTCTCCGGCAACGAGAATAAAATCGACCTCGTCTCCGGCGCCGCCCGCGTGGTGCCGTTCGCACCGGCCGATTCGATCTCGATTCTCGATTTCTCCCAATTCCCGCCATCGGTCGCGCAGGTGGATAATGTTGCCAACTCGGTGCTCGGGCCGCCGTCCAACATTGCCGTCACGCCCGACGGCCGCCTGGCGCTCATCGCCAACTCCATCCGCATCGAGCCGCAGTTCCAAACCAACTGGTTGCCCGAGGATTTCGTCCACCTGCTCGATCTCACCGCCCGGCCGCCGCGCGTCGTCGGGCGGGTCACGGTCGGTCCGCAGCCCTCGGGCATCTCCATCACGCGCGACGGTCGGCTCGCGCTCGTGGCCAACCGCGCCGGCGGGTCGGTGTCGGTGCTCCGGATCGAAGGCCTGAGCGCGCGCTGCGTCCAGACGCTGGCCATCGCGGAGCCGGCCGACAGCGTGTCCGACGTCGCGATCAGTCCCGATGGCCACCTGGTGTTGGCGAGTGCGCAGAAAGCCGGCTATCTGGCCGTGCTGCAGCTCGACCAGGATCAGCTCGTCCGGACCGGCCGGAAGATCTCGACCTACGGCCAGCCGTACCGGTGCGTGATCACGCCCGACGGCGAGTTGGGGCTGACGGCTGGAACCGGCGCCGGCAACGGGCTGGACGCCGACGCGCTGACGGTCGTGGACCTGAAATCCAACCCGCCGCGCGCCGTGGATTATGTCGCGCTCGGCGCCGCCCCGGAATCCATCGAGCTGGATCCATCCGGACAACTTTTGGCTGCGGTGTTGATGAACGGCTCCAACCTTGCGCCCGGCGACCCGCAGGGTTCGGATCACGGCGAGTTGGTGTTGCTCCGTCGGTTCGGGCGAACCTTTCGGGTCACCGAACGCCATCGAGTCGGGCGGATTCCTGAAGGGGTGGCGTTCACTTCCGATCGCAAGCACCTGGTCGTCCAGTGTCATCCGGATCGGGAGCTGTGGGTATTCGAGGTGAAGCGGGGCCGGGCCAGGGACACCGGGCATCGCGTGCGCGTGCCGGGGTTTCCGTCGGGCCTGCGGGCGACGCCGTGAAGCCATCGGGGTGTTCGGTTTGGGCCCGGGACGGCTGCGGCGACGGCCCGAGCCGGTGGATGTTTTTGGCGTTGGCGACGGCGTGAGCACGGATGCCAGGGGTGGGGCGTGCGATGCGTCAGACTTTGGCGACTATGAATCGACGAAATCTTCTGAAGGGCCTTGGGCTCGGTGCGCTGGGCATTTTATCCCGACGAGAACTCCACGCGGCGGAAGCCGGCGCGCGCGCGGGCAAAGGCTCGGGTCCATTGACGATCACGGGCGTGCGGGCGTGGGCCATGCGGCCGGCCCGCGTGAACCTAATCGTGGTCAAAGTGACGACGAACGAGCCCGGGCTTTATGGGCTGGGTTGCGCCACCTTCACCCAGCGGCCGAGTCCGGTGCTGGCGGCCGTGAAGGATTTCCTGGATCCGTTCGCGCGCGGGCGCGACGCCACGAACATCGAGGACCTCTGGCAAAACGCCTACACCAGTTCCTATTGGCGAAATGGGCCGGTGCTGAACAACGCCCTGAGCGGCCTCGACATGGCGCTGTGGGACATCCTCGGCAAACGCGCCGGCGTGCCCGTTTATCAGTTGCTTGGCGGCAAGACCCGGTTCGCCGTCGATTGTTACAGCCACGCCAGCGGGCGGGACCTGCCGGAGCTCGACGACAGCATTCGGAGCAAGGTCGCGCAGGGCTTCCGCCACGTGCGTATCCAAACCGGGAGTTACGGCTCCGAGCATCTTTCGACGCAGGCGGACTTTCGCGAGGCGGGCTACGGGCGGCCGCAGGATCATCTGATGGACTCCCTGCCCTACGTGAAGGCCACGATCAAGATGTTTGAGCACGTTCGCTCCGAGTTCGGCGACGAGCTGGAGCTCCTGCATGACGTCCATGAGCGAATCGAGCCCCGGGACGCGATTCGGCTCCTGAAGGAACTCGAGCGGTTCCGGCCATTTTTCATTGAGGATCCCGTCGCGCCAGAGGCCAACGATTACTTCCGACAAATCCGCGCGGCCACGACCGTGCCGATCGCGATGGGCGAGCTTTTCAACAGCCCGCACGAATGGGTCCCCCTGATCCAGCAGCGCCTCATCGATTTCATCCGGGTTCACCTCAGCCAGACGGGAGGGTTTTCCGTCGCGCGAAAGATCGCCACGCTGGCCGAGTTTTTCAACGTGCGCTCGGCGTGGCACGGGCCGGGAGACGTGAGTCCCGTCGGACACGCCGCAAACCTCCACCTGGATCTGGCCATTCCGAATTTCGGCATTCAGGAATTTTCCCCCTTCAACGAAGCGACGCAGGAAATATTCTCCGGCTGTCCGACCCTGAAAAACGGTTATGCCTATGTCAACGAAGCGCCCGGTTGGGGTGTCGATTTGAACGAGACCGCCGCCGCGAAGTTTCCCATCGAAGCCGCCGATCGACCCGCCTATTGGGAACCGGTGCGGCGTCGCGACGGCTCAGCCGTCCGCCCCTGAATGAAGCTGCCGGGCGCGCATTCGCGGGCCACCCGCGCCAACGTTGGGAGGCGACTCTGCCCGCCGCGGCGGCCGCGGCGCGCGTTCCGATCGGCGGCGATCCTGCGGGGCCTGGCGGTGGTGTTGGTGGGTGGCCTTGCGCTGATCACCGGACGCCCGCGCGCGGGCGCGGCCGAACGGAATTATCCCGAACGCTCCATCGACCTGCTGGTGCCCTGGAGCGCCGGGGGCGGCACGGATCGACTGGCGCGTTTTCTCGCGGACGCGTTGCAGCGACGACTGGGCCAGCCGGTGATTGTCATCAACCGGACGGGAGGCGCGGGCGTGGTCGGGCACATGGCCGGGGCGCTGGCGAAGCCGGACGGCTACACGCTGACGCTGGCGACATTTGAGCTGGGGACGATGAAGGCGATGGGCATCTCGGAATTGACCTCGGCCGATTTCACTCCGGTGGCCCAGATCAACGCGGATGCCGCCGCGTTGATCGTCCGGCAGGACGCCCGCTGGCACACGCTCGGGGATCTGCTGGACACGATTCGGCGCGAGCCCGGGCGCGTGAAAATGTCGGGCACCGCCACGGGCGGCGCCTGGGATTTGGCGCGGGCTGGACTGCTGCTGAAGGCCGGTCTGGCCCCCACCAACGTCATCTGGGCTCCGGCCCAGGGATCGGCGCCCGCGCTCGTTGAGTTGTTGGGCGGGCACATCGATGTCGTCAGCTGCAGCGTGCCGGAGGCGACGGCGCAACTGGAGGGTGGCCAGGCACGGGCGCTGGCGGTCCTGAGTTCCGCGCGCCTGCCGCAGTATCCGGACTTTCCGACGGCCCGCGAGCAGGGCATCGATTACGAGGCCGTGGGCTGGCGTGGACTGATGCTTCCGAAAGGCGCGCCCGCCGCCGTGGTGTCCACCCTGAATGCGATGCTGGTCGAGATCACGCGCTCGGAGGATTTCGCCGCGTTCATGCGAAAGAACGGGTTTACGCCGGAAGTTCGGCTGGCCGCCGACTTCAGTGCGTATCTGGCCGCCCAGGAGACGAAGTGGCGGGAGGTGATCCGGGGCGCCGACTACGAAGGGCTTGGCCGGAGCATGGGAGATCCCGGGCCACGCGCGATGCCATGGGCTTTGGCCGCGGCCCTGGTTTTGGCCACGGGCGCCGAGTGGCGGCGATGCCGGCGGGCGGCGGCCGGCGCGCGCGCCACACCCGCACCGGCGCAGGCCAGCCCGGGCACAGGTCCCACGGCGCGCCCGCCAATTCCGGCAGCTGTCCTTGCGGGACTGGTTGCTTACGTCGGGATTCTGCCGTGGGCGGGGTTTTCGCTGGCCACGCTGATCTTTGCCACCGCGCTGATGTGGCGGCTGGGAACGCGATGGTGGCTGGCGGGATTGGTCGCCGCGCTGCTGGTGGCCGGAGTGCACCTGCTTTTCGTGAACCTGTTCAAGGTGCCACTGCCATGAACACCCACCCGTGGCCATGGTGCGGTTCAACGTCGGCCTGACATAAAATCGCCTGCCATGCACGCGCTCCTCGAACTGCTGCAGCCGGAAGTTCTCGTGCCATGGCTGCTCGGCATGGTGTTCGGGATCTTTGTGGGCGCCACGCCGGGGTTGACCGCGACGATGGCGGTGGCGCTGGTTGTTCCGTTCACATTTTACCTGCCGAACCCGGCCACCGGTCTCGCGTTGATTCTGGGGATAAGTTTTTCAGCGATTTTTGCCGGCGACATCCCGGCCGTCTACCTCCGGATGCCGGGCACTCCGGCATCGGCGGCCGGGACGCTGGACGGTCACGCACTGGCGCGGCAGGGACGCGGACAATTTGCGTTGATGCTGGACCTTTGGTGCTCGTGTCTGGGCGGGCTGATTGGGGTGGGCCTGCTGGTTTTGGTGGCGCCCCAACTGGCGCAGTTTGCGTTGCGATTCAGTCACTACGAATACTTCTGGCTCGGCCTGGCCGGCCTCGGCATCGGGGCAGTGGTCACGCAATGTCCGCCCTGGCGCGGCGTGATTGGAGCGGCGCTCGGCTTGAGCCTGGCCACGGTGGGCATCGATCGTGTGAGCGGCGTGCCGCGGTTCACCTTCGGGCGGCCCGAGCTGACCGGCGGCATCGACTTTATCGCAGTCATGATCGGGTTGTTTGGCTTGTCGGAGGTTTTGCGGAACCTGGCCGCTCCGCCGCCGATGTTGGGCGAGGCCAGGGCTGGGCGGAATCTCGCTCGTGCCGCCGGCATCTTCCGGTCCATCTGGAGTCATCGCTGGACCGTGGTGAAGTCCTCGTTGCTGGGCACGCTCGTCGGGGCTCTGCCCGGAGCCGGGGCCGACATTGCGGCCTGGGCGGCCTACGGGCTGGCGCAACGCACGTCGCGGACGCGGGAAGAATTCGGGCGCGGCTCCATCGAAGGAGTCGTCGCGCCGACGACGGCCAACAACGCGGCCGTGGCGGGCGCGTGGATCCCGGCTTTGGTCTTCGGCATTCCCGGTGACTCGATCACGGCCATCGCGCTGGGCGCGCTGCTCATGTACAACATCAAGCCGGGCCCGCTCATCTTCACGCAAAACGTCGCGCAGCTGCACACCATCTTTCTGATCGCGCTGGTCACGCAATTCCTGCTCCTGCCGGCCGGGTGGCTCGGGCTGCGCGGCTTTGGGCTCATCCTGCGCCTGCCTCGAGCCATGATCATGGGCGCGATTGTCGTGTCCTGCGTCATTGGCTCGTATGCCTTGCGCAATGACTTGTTTGACGTCTGGGTCATGCTGGCCGCCGGCGCCGCCGGGCTCTGGCTCGAGCGCTGGAATGTGCCGCTGCCGCCCCTCATCCTCGGGCTGATCCTTGGGCCCATGGTCGAGGAAAACCTGAGGACCGGCCTCATCAAATCGTCCGGCAGCTACCTCCCGTTCGTCACCCGCCCGCTTTGCCTGCTCTTCCTGGCCCTCCTGATCCTCGGCATTCTCGCCCCGCGCCTGCTGCGCGGTCGGGCGACTGCCCAGGTTTCTGATCCGCCAACGACGTGAACCGCCCCGGCTCCTTTTCCACTCCCATGAATCCTTCCTCCCGCTCGCGCACCGGCCGCCGCCGGTTTCTCCGCAACCTCGCCCTCGGCAGCCTGGCCGCCGCCAGCGCGTCCGCCCGCCCGGCCCGGGCCGCCGATCCGGATCCAGGCACGCGCCCGCCCGGCGATCCGTATTCCACCAACTCCGTCCCCCGGGTGCAGGGCCGCCCGCCCCGGTTCAAAACCAAACTGCGCATCACCCGGCTGGAGACGTTCCTGGTCAAGCCGCGCTGGCTGTTCCTCAAGGTGCACACCGACGCGGGGATCGTCGGTCTGGGCGAGCCGATCGTGGAAGGGCGCGCCCGTACTTGCGCCGCGGCCGTGGACGAGATCGCGCCGCAGCTGGTGGGACAGGATCCGCGCAATGTGATTCACCACTGGCAGGCCATCTATCGGCACGCCTTCTATCGCGGCGGGCCGATTCTCACGAGCGCGCTGAGCGGAATCGAGCAGGCGCTCTGGGACATCAAGGGCAAGTTCCTCGGCGTCCCGATCTACGAATTGCTGGGCGGGCCCACCCGCGATCGGGTGCGGGTCTATGCGCACGCGCGCACGCCGGAGATGCTGACGGCGCGCAAAGCCGAAGGGTTCACGGCCTTCAAGACGGGAATCAAAAACAGCACGGAGTCGGGCGTCATCGCCTCGCCGAAATTCGTCGAGGAGGCGGCGGAGGGCTTCGCCGCATTGCGCGCGGCCGCCGGCAAGGACGTGGATATCGCGATCGATTTCCACGGCGCGATCAGCCCGCCCAACGCCAAGCTCCTCATCCACGCCCTGGAACCGATGCAACCGATGTTCATCGAGGAGCCGGTGCAATGTCAGAACGTCGACGCGATGGCGGAGATCGCGCGGGGCACCCACCTGCCAATCGCCACCGGCGAGCGGCTGTTCACCAAATGGGCCTTTCGAGAGGTTCTCGAAAAAAAGGCCGCCACCATCCTCCAGCCGGACCTGTGTCACGCCGGCGGCATCATGGAGGCACGTCTCATTGCCGGCATGGCCGAGGCCTATTACGCCACGATCGCACCGCACAACCCGCTCGGCCCGATCTCCCTCGCCGCCGGATTGCAGCTCGCCGCGTCCATCCCCAACTTCCTCTGCCAGGAACAGGTCAGCCTCGGCGAGAAATGCCTCAAAACACCTTTCAAGGTCGAGCGCGGCTACGTTGCCATCCCCGAAGGACCCGGCCTCGGGATCGAGCTCGACGAGAACGCCGTGGCCGACCGCCTGGATCACGACTGGCGCAACCGCGAAACATTCGACCTGAACGACGGCTCCGTGGTGGATTGGTGACCCGGAAATTCGGAGATCCGAAGATCCGGCCGGGGGCGAGTCTGAACGCCGTCGCGGACTCAGCCCCAAACCTCCGCGGCCCGCAATTGCTTCAGGAGCAGATCCGACAGGTTGGCGTCCGAGGTCACGCTGAAGAAATTGATGCCCCGCCCGGTGCAATACTCGCGCAGGCGCTGCACGAAGTTCGCCACCGTCTGTTGATAGGCCTTCAGGCGGAAGCGGCCGAAGCTCACCTCCTGGAGCGAGCCCGTCTCGGCATCCACCAGGCGGAGATCGGCGTAGGTGGTTGGGGCGACCTCCTCCGGAGCGAGGATTTGCACGACGCTGACTTGGAATCCGCGCGCGACAAGGGTGGAGAGGCCGGTTTCGTATCCGTCGGGATCCAGAAAATCGCTGAGCACGATGGCGGCGCCGGGCTGGCGGGCTTCGAGCGCGCCACGGCGCAGCGCGGTGTTCAAGCTGGCCGTTCCTGCGGCCTGGAGCGCGGAGAGGTTGCGGAAAAATTCCATGGCGGCCCGTTTGCCGCGCACCAGGCGCAACGCCCCGCGGGCCGCCGCCTCCTGGCTGGCCGAGGGCGACGACGTCTCTGGCGGCGACATCGGGGCGGACAGCGGGGCGCGGGCTGGCGGATCCGGGAACGGCAGCACGCTGATGCGGTCGAAGCCGCAGAGCGCGACGTATCCGACGGCCGCGGCGATTTGGCGCGCGAAGTCGAACTTGCGCGGCTCGCCAAAGGCCATGCTCTCGCTGGCATCGAGAAAAATTCGCACCGGCAACTCCCGCTCCTCCTCGTAGAGTTTTAGGAACAGCCGATCGAGGCGGCCGTAGAGGTTCCAGTCCAGATACCGGAAGTCGTCGCCCGGAACGTAGGTCCGATAATCCGCAAACTCCACGGATTGCCCGCGGGCGCGGCTGCGGCGCTCGCCCCGGGCCGCGCTTTTCGCGCGCCGGGTGGCCAGCAACTGGAATTGCTCGAGCTGCCGGAGAATTTGCGGGTTCAGTAAAGACATAACGCAGGCTTCGCTTTCAACTGCCGGCCGCCAGCCGCGCCAGCTCCGCCTGCAATCGTTCCATCGGCAGGCCGACCACGTTCGAATACGAGCCCTGGATCGACTCTACAATCGATTTGCCTTCCTCCTGAATCGCGTAGCCGCCCGCCTTGTCGAGCGGATGGATCGCGCGCAAGTATCGGCGAATCTCGCGCCGGCCCAGTGGCCGGAACGTCACCGCCGTCGTCTCCGCCACCAATCGCCGCCAGCGGCCGGCCGCGCGCACGAGACACAGGCCCGTCGCCACCTGATGCACCCGCCCGGCCAAAGCGCGCAGCATGGACTCCGCCTCCTCCAGCGACGCTGGCTTGCCGAAGTGCTCGCCGGCCAGGCTCACCACCGTGTCTGCGCCCAGCACCACCGCGTCCGGATGCCAGCGCGCGACGGCCATCGCCTTGCGACTCGCGTTGACCAGCGCCGTCTCCGCCGGCGACAGACAGGTTGGGGCCACTTCGTCCACCGGGCGGCTTTCGACTTGAAACGTCCAGCCAAGCTCCTTCAGCAAGGCCGCCCGCCGTGGGGACGCCGAGGCGAGGATCAAAGTCAGACCCGGCGCCACTTTCTTGCGGCGAATGGGAGGCGTCAGCGATCGGGTCATGGCTGGCTGGTCCGCGTTCGGTTCAAACCGGGTCCGCGCCGGTGCGCAAGCTGGCGTTGGCGGCGGGGTTCAACGCCGCGAAAAACCGGTTCAATTTTTGATCAAACGCCACCGCATCCAGGACCGGGACCGATCCGGCCGTGGCGAGGTCGGTCTCCAACTCCACCCACGATCGGCACCCGCCGTAGGACGGCAGCCGCGGGAGCTCGATGGGCAGTGGCAGGCGGAACACCCGCAGGGCGAGCGCGTGGATGTCGCGGGCCTGACCCCAGGCGAACCGGGACGCGATGGTGACATCCGTCCAGCAATGCTGGCCCCGGAGCGCCTCCGCGGCGGAAAGGCAGGTCAGCTGGCGGGTCGCCGCGACGCGGGCCAGGAATTCGATGCGCACGACGTCCGCCGGCGGCCGCGTCGGCCCGAGCTCATCGTAACGCGCGCGGGCCGCTTCGGTGATCGACTCGCGCTCCTGATGAAAATGGGTGGGCAGCAAGAGAAATTCCTGGTGGTCGATCCGAAATCCACCGCGCCCCTCCGCGATCCCGCCCTTGCGGAGGACGAGGATCTGCTCCCCACGCCCCAGGAAGTCCACCACGATCGCCCATTCTTTGAACGCGATGCGCACGCGGCCAACGTAAACGCCGAACGCCAATCCACAATCCAAAATCCCAGCGTCACCCGGGATCAGTGTCTCGCGAAGTTGTCGGGCCGGGGCGCGGATCCCGCCATCGCGGGATCCGCAGCGGCCGAATGCGGCCACGCGGCTCGAACTTTACCACGGGACCGCCGATTCTGGCCGCTGCGGCCGAAGGCCCGCGGTCCGGACATCGGACGAAGTGTCACCGACAACCGGCGGATGCACGGCTACGGCGCCGGCACCACGGTCAGAGTCAAGCCAGTGGGTGCGTAGGATTCCTGATAACGTCGGCTGCTGGAAATCGTCAGGCCGTTGAAAGCTTCGAACTCGCCGATCCGGGAACCGTAAGCCAGCGGTTGCAAAACGTCGCCGAGCCCCGGCTCGTCGCCCGCCGTTTGGCTGACCTCGAACGTGCCGGCGAGAATCGCCTGGCCATCGGTGGTCAGCCGGCCGAAATCGGTCCCGGGGATCGGTCCTCTCACCTCGGTGCGCAAGGTGCCACCGGTGGTCTGGACGAACTGTCGGGTCAGGCTCAGCGTGCCGCTCTGCAGTTCGAGGAGGCCACTGTTGGTGAACGCCACGTTGTAAAACTGGCTCGTGCCGGCCGGGCCAACCTTGCGCAACCGGCCGGCGTTGTGGAACGACGGAATGGCGCCCACGAAGTTCACGTAGCCAAGGCCGACGTCGCCGCGCAATTCGATCGTTCCTTCCGGCTCGTTGCGAACCGTCGCGCCGTTCAGGCCCGCGATGCCTCCGTCGGTCCACTGCAACGATCCGGCGTTGGAGAGCGTGCGCGCGTCGAGGCTCTTGCCCGTGGCCGTTCGCACCGTGGCCGCGGCGCCAGGCGCAATGACGGTCGTGCCCGGCCCCACCATCTCGCCGCCGGTCCAATCGAGGAGCTGGCGGACCGTGAAGTCGGCCGGGCCGCGCAGCCGTCCGGAGAACAACTCGAGTCGATCGGCGCTGGACGATCCGAGAACCTTGAGCTCGGCATTGGCGCGCACGAGGCCGGGCCCATCAAAATTTGCGCCGTTGAAGGTGGGGTTCCCGCCGTTCAATTGCAGCACCGTATCGGAGGCCAGGTGAACGGTGCCTTGGTTCGTGCCGGAGTCGTTGTTGAACTCGAGCCGGCCGGAGGCGAGATCGATCTGTCCAAGGTTATTGAAATACGTGGTGTTGAAGGACGTCGTGTTGGTGCCGGGCGATTTGCGGAAGACCCCGTGATTGTTGATCGTGGGCGGGGCGCCGACGCAGCAGATGTAGCCGAAGCCCGCGTCGTTCTGCGCGGCGAACACGCCGTTGGAGAAAATGTTCACCGTGGCGCCATTGAACGCGGCGATGCCGCCCGCATCCGACCACTCGAGCAAGCCGCCCACGTCGAGCGAGCGTCCGTCGAGCGCTTTGCCGGCGGGTCCACGAACGGCGAGCGTGGAGCCCTCCGGAATTTCGGTCAGGCCCGGGCCGGTCATGTCGCCGGCCGTCCAATCGAGCCGGTTGCTGACTGTAAATGTTGCGGGGCCGCGGAGGCGTCCCCCGGCCAGCTCGCAGAATTCGGCGCTCGAGGGCCCGAGCACGCGCAGCTCGGCGTTGAGCCGGGCGAGGCCTGGACCGGTAAATTCGGCGCGGTTGAGGCCTGGATTGCCGCCGCTGAGCTGGTAGACCGTACCACGTTCGAGGCGCACCGAGCCGCGGTTGGTGCCGGAGTCGCCATTGAACTCCAGGCGCCCGCTCCGCACCTCGACGATCCCGTCGTTGTTAAAGGTTGAGCTGTTGAAGAGAGTCGCGTTCGTCCCGGCCTCTTTGCGGAACAGCCCCGAATTGTTGACGGTCGGTGGCGTGCCGATGCAGCAGACATAGCCGAAAACCGCGTCGCCACGCGCGGCAAACATCCCGCCGGGCAGGGTGTTCACCGTCGCCCCGTTGTAAGCGGCGATGTTGCCCACATCCTCCCATACGAAGGAGCCAGCCACATTCAAGGTGCGCCCGTCGAGCGTCTTGCCGGAAGGGCCGGTCGCGGTCAGCGTGGCTCCGGGGGCAATGTCGACCGCGCCCGGGCCTTGCAGGTTGCCGCCGGTCCAGATGGAAGTTTCCGTAAGGGTGAGACGGCCGGGCCCGAGCACATTTCCATTGGCGAGCGTAAAATTCGGCACCGCGACATCCGCGGTCAAGGTCAACGCACCGCCCGTTTGCCGGACAAGGCCGGCGCCCGTGACGATCGTGCCCCCGTCGAGACGATAGTTGGCTCCGGCGAGATCCCACGCCGCGCCGGCTGCGAGTTGAAACGCGCCTGAGCTGGCGCCAGAAGTGCCGCCGCCGAGAACGAATGATCCAGTCAGGACCTCAACCACGCCCGCGTTATTGAAGGCGGTGCTGGTGAACGTCGTCGCGTTCGTGCCTCCCGTTTTCCGAAAGGTGCCGAAGTTGTTGAACGTCGGGCCGGCCCCGAGGCAGCAGACATAGCCGAGCGCGGCGTCGCTTTCCGCGCGGAAGGTGGCGCCCGCGAGGTTGTTCACCGTCGCCCCGAAGTAACCGACGATGGGCCCGGCATCGCGCCAGCTCGCGTCGCCCGCATTGTCCAGTGTTCGTGCGTCGAGCACCTTGCCGCTCGGCCCGCTCAGCAAGAGTCCGCCGTTGGCGACGGTCCGGCCCGGCCCGTGCATGTTGCCACCCTCCCAGCGAAGCAAACCGTCCACCACGAAATCACCTGGACCTTCGATGGTGCCCCCGGTGACGGTCACATCGCCATGGAGGGTGGACCGTTGGGCGACGCCCAGGGTGCCACCGGTCACAAGCAACGTTTCGGCGCTGTCGAGCCGGCTCAGAGTCACATTCCCGGAACGGTAGGTGACGACGTAATGGCCAGCGGGCCGATCGAGCACGACGTAGTCGCTGGCTTGCGGCACCACGCCGCCGCTCCAGTTGGCCGCGACATCCCAAAAACCGTCGGCATCCAGCGCCCACTGCACGGGCGCCCGCACGGAAAACGTCCAGGTTCGCTCGCCTGTCAGCACAAGATTTCCCGGACCCGCAAGCGGCGCGCGCAATACTCCGCGATACAGACCGGGGCCCAGCGGGCGATCGAGCTGGAACTCAATGCCTGGCAGATCCGCGCGATAGCGGAGCGTGACGCCGGGCACCGTGACATCATCGGGCGTGCCTAACCGGCCGTCCGCCCCGGCCTCGTAGAGCGTGCACGACTCAGGCCGGACCGTCGCCGGATCCACCGCTTCGTTGAACACCACGGAAACCAGCGAGATCGTTCCCGACTGATTGACGGATTGATCGGGCGGAACGAACAGCGTTGGCCGGGGCGGAGTGCCATCCGGAACCAGGGTCAAAATCAGCGAATCGCTCCAGGCAGCGTTGCCGCCCGTGTCCGTGGCTTTGGCACGAACAATCAGGTTCGTTCGCTGCACGTCGAGGGCGGGCGTCATGAATCGATATTCGAAGGGGAAGTTTCCATCCGTTGCGACCAGCACTCCGTCGACGTAAAACTCCACATTGCGCACCTGCACATCGTCCGCCACGGCGGCCGTGACCCGGAGCAGCGAATTCGCATTCGCCAGATTGGTGGCTGCCGACGTGGTCAGGCTGACGCTCGGCGACTGGCCGAACCGATCGTAATCTCGAAAATTGATCACCTGCAAACCGGACGCGCCATCCGCGACAAACGCCAGGGCGTCGAAGATCGACACCGCGGAGGCCAAACCCGGCGTCGGGAAGGTCGCGAGGAACACGTTGTTGTTCGTCGGCGAGCTCAAGTCGTAGAGCGAAATGTCGTGGGGACCCTCGGCGGTTGAGTTGAGGCCCACCGCGGCCAGACCGAGGCCCGAGCCATTCGGGACCAGCTGTTTCCAACCCGCCTGGGCGGTGTCGACATCCACCACCAGCGCGGGCTGGACCGGGTTGCTCAAGCTGAAGGTCCGGTATCCAAACGAATCGGTTGCATAAGCCAGCGCACCACCGGCAAACAGACGGAAGCGGCGGCCACCGGCGCCGGCCAGACCCGGCGCGCTCACCGATCCACGCAGCGCAAACTCCCCATCTTCCAGAGAAATCACGAAGAGCCGATCCTGCGTCAGCGCATACAAAAATTCCCGGTCGATGGCGACGTCCTGCAGGGATGAACCCGTGGCCAAGCGGCCCAGGATGGTTCCGTTAACCAGATCAACTGCCACCACTTCCCCGGATTCCAGACCGACATAACCAAACGGACCCGCCGTCACAACACCCCGCGGCGTGATTCCGAGGTCGATCTGGCGAACGACCCGCGCGGCCGCCGGCTCCGCCACGTCAATGACGGCCAGACCGGCGCCTCCGTCCGCCACCGCAACCCACCGATCGGAAAACGCGACGGCGCTGGCACTGCCCGGCGTGTCGACCTGCGCCACCAACACCGGGCTCATGCCGTTGAAAATGTTGTAAACGCCAACGCCGGCGGCGCCTTCCGCCACCACCGCAAGATGGTTGAAGGTGGCCACGTCGACCGCCGGACCCAGCGTGCCGGTCGACGCGATCACACCCGTGGCCACCGCCAACCCGTCCAGCGGATTCGTGCCTTGAGCCGTCTCGGCCCCGTCGCCAATGCCGTCATCGTCCGTGTCGAAATCGTCCGCGTCCGTTCCCAAAATAAATTCCGTGACGTCCGGCAATCCGTCGATGTCGGAGTCCGGCGACTCGTCGGGGCGCAGCCGCAAGGTCGGCAGCTGCACAGCCGTGCCCGCGTCCGGAGTGGTGAACCGTGCCGAGCCGACCAGGCCCGCTCCCGGTTGCCACTCCCAGAAGCGATAGTGGCGATTGGGCGCCAGCACGACGTTGCGCAAAATCCCGGCGCTGCTCGTCTGCCCGCGTAAAACCGTGCCGCGATCGAGATCTTCGAGCAGATAAAAATGCGCGTGAACTTCGGCGGATAGCCCGCCTTGCGCCGCATTCAGCGGGTCAGTGCCCGCTTCAACCTCGGCCCCGTCGTCCGAGCCATCTCCGTCCGTGTCCGCTTTCAACGGATTGGTCTGCAAAAGCGCCTCGGCAAAATCGCTCAGGCGATCGCCATCCAAATCCGACTGCGGCCCGTTGGCGATCCGGGGATCCAGCCCAACCGCCACCTCATACGAATCCACGATGCCGTCGCCGTCGGTGTCGACATCCGTCGTGGCAAACTGGCCGATGCCGGCCGCCGGCGTCGCACCCGAACCCTCCGTCACGAGGACGGCAAATACGGATGGCAACGACCGGGTTGGACTTTGCGTTCGCAGAATGCGGATGCGCCCGTCGGGCAACACCTGCACGTCCCCCGAATCGGCCGTCGCGTAAAAGCGTAGGTCGGGAGAGCCGGTCAGATCCGTGCGCGTGCCGTCGGGATTACGGCGTTGCACCTGCAGGGTCACCGTTTCACCGACCGTCAGAAAGTATCGATCGCCCGGGGCCTGCACTTGAAGCGTTCCCAGCGCGGCGATGTTGGTTTGGAAGAGAAGCTCGCGAGATGGCGGAGGCGGAAGAACGGGGAGACCCGGTTGACCCGCTCCCGCGGGTGCGAAGCCCGGTCGGCCGGCGCGCAGGCCGACCGGGAGCAGATCTTTGTACGGACAGACCGCGCGGGCGAGCTCCCGGACGGCGGCCGCAATGATGGGCACCGTGGCCTCCCCATAGAACGAGCCGGCCTCGGAGAAGAGCCCATTGTTTTTGTTTTCCTGGAAACACGGGCCGACCGCCGAGCCGAAAAACTGATCGTGTTGCTGGGGATCGATCTTCTCGCAGTGCCGGATGAAAAACGGCAGGAGGTGGCTGGCGAAGTGGTTGCCGAAGCCCTGGAGGACCGAGCAGGCGTCTGCCGTGGTCACGCCGACACCGGCCACCCCGATCGGAATGTTCGGCAGGTAATAGCAGAGATCCTCCAGCGCGGCGCCGGCGGGGCCGAGGGCGGTTCGGCCCTCGGGATTGAGTGAGATGTCGCAGAACACATCCTTGATAAATCCGCCGCCAAAGGTGGATTCATTCTCACACGCTTTGCGCGCGATGCACTCCATCTGGGCGGCGTAGCCTTCCGACGAGCCGCCGGCGTTTCGATTGCGAAACGCTTCGAAGCGGCCGCGAATGGCCGCGCAGTCGCATTTCTCCGGAGGCTTGGCCGTTCCGGGACAGCCGGGCAAGGTCCCGTGCCACCCTGGCTGACGAATGCCCACGCCGGGATCGCTGCAGACCAGCCGGCCATCCTCGCTCACCGTGGCGGGCCCGACCACCTCCCATTCGCCCGTGTCGTGATTGAAACTCCAGATGGCGCTCCGGGCCCCCGGCGGCAACACCTCACCCGTGCGCGGATCGGGCAGGTTGGGAAAACAGACCGGGACGGGCCGGTCAAAATTCTGCGGCCCGTCAGTCTGGATCGTGATCACGAGCGGAAAGTCGAGGCCCGGAGGCAACGGGCCCGGCAGCCGATCCGGGGGCACCGGGGCGATGCCCACCTGGCCTCCGCGCGTTCCGTTGTCGCTGAAGAGCGAGTTCGCCGGAACGAGCAACGACACGCCTGCCAGGGCCGGATTGTCCGCCACGACCCGCGGCGGAAAGGTGATCCTCGTGTCCTGGATCAAGCTCACCGGCTGGAGGGTCCCTTGCCGGATCAACGGAAGAAAAATTTCCCCGGTCCCGGCGGCCGGCATCGGCGATCCCGGCACGCCCTCCCAAACCTTGCCCACCACCGGATAGTAGTCGCCAGCCGGCCACTGGCTGGCCGGAGCTGTGCGCCCGTCGATGTGCACAAAGAACCGGCCCGCGGGGCAATTGAGCAGACGAAAGTTGCCGCCGGCATCCGTCGTGGCGCGCAACGATTCCTCCATTCCGTCCACCGTGATGGTCACCCCGGCCAGCGGACGTTGGATCGCATTGGTGCCGGTGTCCGGACCTGGCTGAAGCTCCGACGCAAATACGCGTCCATACACCTCCGTGCCGGACACGGGAGCGATGCTCAACGTATCGAAGGCCACCAGGCCGATCCCTCCCGGCTGCCCGTCGCCGTCCGGATCGAGCGGCAGCCCTTGTTCGTCGGCCAGCCCCTGCGGATCGAATACCACCACGAGATGCGTGCTGCCCGGCAATGGCTCCAGATAAAACAAGGTGGCGGTCCGGCGATCCGACGAGAGGTCCACCCGGGATAGGAGCCGTCGATCCGCCAACCGCGCAAACAAATGGTTCGTGGTCAAGACGGTGTCGGGTGCCAGCGGACGGCTCAGGCGAATGACGGTCTCGCGCGTGACCGAGACGCCGTCCTCGCCGTTGACCGGGGAAGTTTCCTGGATGGTGGCGAGCACCGCCCGCAGTCGGAAAAACTGGCCCGAGACGGCGGGGTCGAGGGTCACCGTATAGTGGTCCGCTTGCAGGGACGGCGATTGCGCCACCGCCGTCCACCGGGTGGGAGTCGCCAATTGCACGGCGCTTTCCAGCACAAAATTGCTGGCCGTCATGGGCCAGGACAGGCGCGCGGCGCGCTCGCCTTCACCCGCGATGGAGAGCACCGGCGGGGCCGCGCAGGCGCCGGCCACGCTCCCGGCGATCAGCGCGGCGAGGATCCCGCAGAAGGTTGCCCGTCGCCCTGGTGCCGGGACGGGACCGGTTGAGCAGCGGGTTTGTTTCGACGGTGCCTCCGGCGTGGTCAACGTCCGGTGTTCACCAAAGCTCGATGGATTGATCACGCCCACTGAACGTTTCGCAGCGAGCCTTGGATGCATGGAAAAGGATTGGGCTTTCCTTCGCTGGTCCGGCTCGCTGCGGCGGCGAGGAGGGCAGGCGGCCCGATGGTGAGTGCCAAGATTTAGCGGCCCTTGCCCAAACCCGGGAGAGATTGCCCGTGAACGTGCGCCACTGTGGTGTTGAGCGAGCCGTTTCGCTAACCGGCGCGCGCCACAGAAATCGTTTGCCACCTCCCTAAAATCCAACTGATATGCCCACCTCGAATCCGACCCCTTCGACCCGCGTGCTCGGGCGGCTCGGCGCCGCATTGGTCTTTTTCGGCGCGAGCGCCGCGGGCCCCGCCGCGACCATGGAGTGGACGAATGCGGCCGGCGGTTTTTGGAACGTCCCCGTCAATTGGAGCCCCAACACCGTGCCGGGCGCCGGCGACACGGCAAACATCACCCGAACCGGCACGTACACCGTGATCCTCAACGGCGGTGTGACGATCGACGGCCTGACGCTGGGGGGCGCCGCCGGCGTGCAAACGCTCGCGATGAACAACCAGCTTCTCCAGCTGCGCGGGCCGTTCGTCGTCAACCCTCATGGCGCCTACGCTCTCGACAACGGGGCTCTCGCGGGAGTTTCCAACGCCGTTTTAACCGGCACGTTCCATTGGGCGGCCGGGGCTCTGGCGGGAACACTCACGCTCGCGGCGGGCAGCACGCTGAGCATCGATGGCGCGGGCGCGGATCACGAAATGCCGAACTGCATCTTGACCAACTTCGGCACGGTGGCCTGGAGCGCGGGACGCATCCGCGGTGGTGGCTCCGGGTTGAATCCCGGCACGTCGATCTTCAACCATGGCCTCTGGGACGCGCAGGCGGACCTGGCCATGAACAATGACTTCGGAGGAAACGCCACGGTCTTCAATAATCGCGGAATTTTTCGAAAGTCCGGAGGCGCCGGTGTCGGCGCGACCTACACGCTGATGACCGCCGGTGTGCAGTTCAACCAGCTGGCCGGGGTGGTCGATGTGCAGAACGGCACCAACGGCCTCGAGCTGGTTTTGCAGGGCGGCGGCACCTTCACGGGCGGCCACATCACGACGAACACCAGCGGTTTCACCGTCTTGTCCGCGGGCAGTTTTAACCTCAATGGCACCGCCACGCCGACCAACCTCATTGAAAACGCTGGCAATTTGGTTGGTCCCACCACGATCCAGGGAGCCCTCACCTGGCAGGCCGGCAACTGGAACGGCGCCGGCCAGGTCACGCTGACGGCGGGGAGTACGCTGCTGATTAGCGGACCCGCGGATCATGATCTGGCCAACTGCGTGTTCACGAATCGTGGCACGGTCCTCTGGATCAGCGGTCGACTTCGCGGTGGCGGCGGTTCGTTGAACCCGGGCACCACTTATCAAAATTTCGGCGTCTGGGACACGCAGGGCGACTGGGCCATCAACAACGACTACGGCGCCAACGGCTCGGTCTTCAACAACCACGCCACGTTTCGCAAATCCGGTGGCGCCGGCATCGGCTCGACCTACACGTTGTTCACGGCCGGCGTCCAGTTCAACCAGCCGGCCGGCGTGCTCGACGTCCAGAACGGCACCAACGGCCTCGAGCTGGTCCTGCAAGGCGGTGGCACGCTCACCGGCGGCCACATCACCACCAACGCCGATGGCGTCACCATTCTCTCAGCCGGCAATTTCAACCTCAACGGAACCGTCACCCCCACCAACCTGATCGAAAATGCGGCCCACCTCGTGGGCACAACCACGATCCAAGGCGCCCTCACGTGGCAGGCCGGAACCTGGAACGGCGTCGGCCAGGCGACCGTGACCGCTGGCAGCACTCTCCTTATCGAGAGCGGCGCCGATCACGATCTGGCCAACTGCATTTTCGTCAATCACGGCACCGTCCGGTGGACCGATGGACGCATCCGCGGCGGCGGCGCGGGCCACAACCCCGGCACGACCATCCAAAATCATGGGCTGTGGGACATCGTCGGCGACTTGACGATCAACAACGACTACGGCGCCAACGCCTGCGTGTTCGTCAACGATGGCGTGTTGCGCAAGTCAGCCGGCAGAAACTCCGGACAGGCTGTCCTGACCGGCGGTGTGTTCCTCCAACAGCCGGCCGGCCAGCTGAACGTGCTGACAGGGAGTCTCGTCCTGCAAGGCGGAGGTCAGCTGACCGGCGGCGCGGTTTCCGGACCCGGGCTGACCGTGTTTTCCGGCGGCAATTTCAACCTCAACGGCACCACCACGCCGCTCGACACGACGATTGAAACCACCGGCAACCTGTTTGGCCATGTCGTCATCAACGGCGGCCTCCAATGGCAGGGCGGCCTCTGGTCCGGCGCCAACTCCGTCACCATCGCCAGCAACAGCACGGTCGTCATGGACGGCGGCCAGGCGAACCTCATCTTGTTCAACCTGCCCGTCACCAACTTCGGCACCGTCACCTGGTTGAGCGGCCATCCCGACGGCGGCGGCGCCATCCAAAACCCGGGAACGGAGATTCATAATCACGGCGTGTGGGACTGCCGATCCGACTCCAACTTCAAGGATGACGGCGGCGGCAACCACACGGTCTTTCACAATCACGCCATTCTGCGCAAATCCGGAGGCGCGAGCTCGAGCCAGACTGTGTTTCAGGGCGGGGTCTACCTCGACCAGGCGGCCGGCCGCGTCGAGGTGCAACAGGGCAATCTCGTCCTGCAGGGCGGTGGCTCGTTCACCGGCGGGGCCGTCGACGGGCCGGGCCACACCGTGTTTTCCGCCGGCACCTTCAACCTCAACGGCACCACCACCCCGCTCGAGTCCACCTTCGAGAACGCAGGCCACCTCGTCGGCCACAACGTGATCCAAGGCGGGCTGCAATGGATCGCAGGCCAGTGGGCCGGCGCCAACTCCGTGACCATCGCCAGTAACAGCACCGTGGTCCTGGCCGGCGGCGATGCCAACATGCTCCTGTTCAACCTGCCCCTCACGAACCATGGAACGGTGACGTGGCTCAGCGGATACCCGGACGGCGGCGGCAGCACGTTCAACCCGGGCACCCAAATCCATAATTACGGCCTGTGGGACTGCCAGTCGGATTACAACTTCAAGGACGACGGCGGCGGCAACCACGTGGTCTTTTACAATCACTCGGTCCTGCGCAAATCCGGCGGCGCGGCCTCAAGGCAGACGCTTTTCCAGGGCGGGGTCTTCCTGCATCACGTCGCAGGCCGCGTGGAGGTGACCCAGGGCAACCTCGTGCTGCAAGGCGGCGGCGACTTCCTCGGCGGGGCCGTCACCGGGCCGGGCCTCACGGTTCTGTCGGCCGGCGGCTTCAATCTGAACGGAGCAACCACCCCCCTCGCCTCCACGATTGAAACCGGCGGCGCGTTGATTGGCCACAACGTCATTCGTGGCGGTCTCCAATGGATCGGCGGCCAATGGTCGGGCGCGGACTCCGTGACCATCGCCAATGCCGGCACCGTCCACCTGGCCGGAGGCGACGCCAACATGATCATTTACAATCTGCCCATCACGAACTACGGAACGTTCACGTGGACCAGTGGCTATCCCGACGGCGGCGGGAGTTTCGGAACGACGATTTACAATTACGGGCTCTGGTCCTGCCAGGGGGATTTCGTCTGGAAGAACGACGGCGGCGGCAACGGCACAGTCTTCAACAATTACGGCACCTTTCGGAAGGAGTCTTCCACCGGGGCAACCATCATGACCCCGGCCACGACATTCAACAACACCGGCACTCTGGAAGCCGAGTCCGGTCTCATCGCCCTCCAGGGGCCAGCCACTTTTGCCGACGGCACGCAGATGAGCTTCGGCATCACCAGCACGACTGGCTACGGTCAAATCGCGCTCCCCGGACCGGCGGCCTTTACCGGGGCCGTCCGCGCCAGGTTCAACGACATCTTCTACTGGCCCCCGGTCGGCACAACATTCAACTTGCTCACCTACGCCTCGGCGGGCGCGCCGTTGTTCACGAACACCGCCCTGCCCGCGTTCATCTCGTGGACCACCAACTACGGCGCCAACACCTACTCCATCAGCGTCGCCTCCCGCTCCACGAATTCCGTCCCCAGCTCGCTTTACGCCTCCCCCCTGGACCCAGAGTCCGTCCTCATCCGCTGGCCCGGTGACCACACCGGCTGGCTGCTCCAGTCCCAAACCAACCCTCTCACCGTCGGTTTGACGCGCAATTGGACCACCGTCTCGGCCAGCGGACTGACCAACCAAATCCGCATCACCGTCGACCCATCCCTCGGGACGGTGTTCTATCGAATGGCCTCCCCAAGCCAATAAGCCCGGGAGCCGGGTTCGCCGTCCACGAACGGCCGGCCGCCTTGGAGCCTCGCCGCAGCCGCACCATCCGCGCCGGCCCAATTCGTGGACTAGCCCACGATTGCTGTCAGAGGCGCAAAAAAGGCGACAATTCTCGTGGTGTTTCCACCGGTTTTCTGCAAGCCTCCAGGCTGCTCCAGAAAACCAAACCCCACGTCGCCGTATGCATTGTCCCATCCTGCCGTCCGGCCTTCTCTCCGTGGCCAAGCCGCTGCCCATCCTCACCAGTGCAGGTATCGTCCTGGCGCTGGCGCACCCCGCATCCAGCCAGAGTTTCAACCGGCCAACCAGTTCGAGTCCGGTCGCCATCTCGCTCAACGACCGCCTGATTTTCGCGGTCAGCCCGTCCGACGACAGCGTCGCGGTGATCCGGCCTGACACAAACGCCCGGATCACTTCGATCCCCGTGGGTGACCAACCCGAAAGCATCGCGCTCACGCCGGACGGCCAGTATGCCTACGTGGCCAACGCGGCGGGCGGAACCGTCAGCGTGATTCACATCAACGATCCGGCCTGGGGCACATTCTCCGCCACGGTCGAAGGCACGCTGACCACGGGCGCGGAGCCCTGGAACATCGTGTGTTCGCCGGATGGACGGCGTGTCTTTGTCGCCAACAGCGGCCAGGACACCATCACCGTCATCAATACGGCGACCCGCTCGATCCTCGGGCACGTCGATCTGCGGGACAGCCTGGCCAACTCCCCCGATCGCTCGCGCCGCTTCCAGCCTCGCGGCCTCGCCGTCAGCCTCGACAATACGAAGCTTCACGTCACCCGTTTCCTTTCCTACACCCGCCCGGGCGGCCGGCAGGGCGATGACCTGGGCAAGGAAGGGCTGGTGGCCGTGCTGGACATCGACACGTCATCCACGGCGATGCCGGACTACCACGTCGGCCGGGTCGTGAAGCTCGCCCCGCAGGTGACCGGCTTCAAGTTTCCCGGGCTGACCAATCCGCCGGCGCCTGACACCTTTGCTTTCCCCAACCAATTGCAGAGCGTGGTGCTGCGGGGCGATCGGGCCTACCTGCCTAACATCGCCGCTTCACCGAGCGGACCGCTGCGGTTCAATCTGGACACTCACGCATTCGTGAATGTCATCGCAGGCATCAACGGGTTGACTCCGGTCGATCGGGGGGCCACGAACCTCCATCTGGGTGCGCGCACGCCGGAAGCCGGCAAACCCCGGCTTTTCTTTGCCAATCCCTGGGCCATGGCGTTCACCACGCCAGCGGGCGCCGGCAACGCCTATGTCGTGTCCGCGGCGAGCGACCTTTTGGTGAAACTCAACGTGGATGCCGCGGGTGAGCTGGCGTTCACCGGGGGCAGTGCGACCACGCGTTACATCGACCTGAACGATCCGGACAACGCCGCGACGCGCGGAGCCAACGCCGGCAAGAATCCCCAGGGCATCGCCATCACCAGCGACGGCACCCGCGCTTACGTCGCCAACTTCGTCTCCCGTAACGTCAGTGTGGTCGATCTCGGCACCGACAGCGTCATCGCCACGGTGCCCACCTCCACCCTGCCCGCGGCCGGTTCGACCGGGGAAACCAACCTCGTCGGCGCGGAGATGTTCTTTTCGTCGCGCGGCAACTTCGACGTCATCCCCGGAACAAATTCCCTCCGCAACCGGCTCTCAAGTGAAGGGTGGCAAGCCTGTTCCAGTTGTCACTTCAAGGGGCTGACCGACGGCGTGGTCTGGCAGTTCGCCGCCGGGCCGCGCAAAAGCGTCCCGCTGAATGCGACCTTCAATCCGCACAACCGTAACCAGCAGCGCCTGCTCAACTACTCGGCGATCTTCGATGAGGTCGAGGATTTCGAAGCCAACATCCGCAACGTCTCCGGTCCCGGCAACCTGGGCACCCCCGTGAACGGCAACGCGCTCGATCCCAACCACGGCCTGCTCATCGGTGACACGGGCGACTTGAACGTGGCTCCCAGCGCGATCAACGCCTTTGCGCTGGCCAGCGCCAACCGTCCACAGGTCACCGTCACCCTGCCGGGAAGCGCGAACAAGGTCCCCGCTCTCACCGCCCTCCGCGAGTGGGTCCGCTTTGCGGTCCGCACGCCCAACGCGCCCCTGCCCGGCCTGCCCAACGGCCCGGCCTCCACCACGTTGGCCGACGGACGCACGCTCTTCATCCAGGCCGGCTGCTCACGCTGTCACGGCGGTGACAACTGGACCACCAGCCTCAAGGATTTCACCTCGCCTCCGCCCAGCTCCGAATTTTTCACCGAGCGAAGCCCCGCCCCATTGACGGGCAACCCGGTTGGAACCCAATATTTGAACCGATTCCTCCGCGACATCGGCTCCTTCAACCTGGGCGTGCCCGGCCAGGGCAATCCCCTCGCCCTCAATGTCGGCGCGGATGAAAAGGCTGCGCCCGCGGTTGCCAACGGCACGCTGGCCGCCGCCCAGGACGCCCTTGGCCAGGACTACAATGGCGACGCCCGAGGTGTCGGGTTCAATGTGCCGTCGCTCCTCGGCCTGCACGTGCTGCCCCCGTTCATGCACAACGGGGCCGCCGAATCCCTGGCCGCCGTCGTGGCCGACGCCAAACACCGCACCGACAACGGTCGCCTGACCGATCGCCTCGTCAACCCGGCGGACCAGGCCAAGCTCGTCCAATTCCTCGAGTCCGTTGACGCCGCCACCACGCCGATCGTCGAGACCGGCCTCAAACCCACTTCCTCCAGCCCCATCGCGATCAACGTCACCGATCGACTGATCTGGACCGTCAATCCCAATGACAACTCCGTCAGCGTCATCCGGCCGGACAACAACACCCGGCTGGCGAAAATCGGTGTCGGCGCGGAGCCCGAAAGCCTCGCCCTGACGCCCGACAACCAATACGCCTACGTCGCCAACGCGGCGGACAACTCGGTCAGCGTCGTCCGGATCAACGACCCGGCCTGGGGCACGTTTTCCGCAGCGGTCGAAACCACGCTGACCACCGGTGCCGAACCCTGGAACATCGTCTGCACGCCGGACGGCCGCCGTGTCTTCGTGGCCAACAGCGCGCAGGACACCCTCACCGTCATCGACACCGTCACTCGCTCCATCCTCGGTCATGTCGATTTGCGCAACTCCCTGGCCAACGACCCGGACCGCACCCGGCACTTTCAACCGCGCGGCCTGGCCGTGACCGCCGACAGCTCGAAGCTCTACGTCACCCGATTCCTGTCCTTCACCCGGGCCGGCGGGCGGCAGGGTGACGATCTGGGCAAGGAAGGGCTCGTCGCCGTGCTGGATATCGACACCCGCTCGACCAATCTCGACGACTACCGTGTGGCCCGGTTCGTTCCATTGGGCGCGCAAATCACCGGCTTCCGTTTCCCCGGGCTCAGCACCGACACGGCCGCGTTCCCCAACCAGCTCCAATGCGTCGTCATTCGGGGCGAGGCGGCCTACCTGCCGAACATCGCGGCCTCGCCCACCGGCCCGCTCCGCTTCAACCTCGACACCCACGCTTTCGTCAATGTCCTCGCCGGCGTCAACTCAACCACGCCGTTCAATCGGGGAGCCCTGAACCTGCACCTTGGCGCAACGGATCCCGAGCCGGGCAAGCCGCGACTTTTCTTCGCCAATCCGTGGGCCATCGCGTTCACGACCGAGATCGGCCCCGGGGTCGGCTACGCGGTCTCCGCGGCCAGCGATCTGCTGGTCAAAATCACCGTGGCCGACGACGGCCGGCCGAATTTCACCGTCGACGGCAACACCACGCGTTACATCGACCTGAACGATCCGGACAACGTCGCGACCCGCGGAGCCAACGCCGGCAAAAACCCTCAAGGCATCGCCATCAACAGCACCGGCACGCGCGCCTACGTCGCCAACTTTGTGTCCCGCAATGTCAGCGTCGTCGATCTCACCACCGACACCGTCATCGCCGTCGTCCCAACCTCCGACCTGCCCGCGTCCGGCTCCGCCGGCGAAACCAACCTCGTCGGCGCGGAGATGTTCTTCTCGTCACGCGGCAACTTCGACGTCATCCCCGGAACGAATTCCCTCCGCAACCGGCTCTCGAGCGAGGGCTGGCAGGCGTGTTCGAGCTGCCATTTCAAAGGGCTGACCGACGGTGTCGTCTGGCAATTCGCCGCCGGGCCGCGCAAGAGCGTCCCGCTGAACGCGACCTTCAATCCACACAACCGAAACCAGCAGCGCCTGCTCAACTACTCGGCCATCTTCGATGAGGTCGAGGATTTTGAAGCGAACATCCGCAACGTTTCCGGCCCGGGCAACCTGGCCACACCGATCAATGGAAATTCGCTGGACCCAAATCATGGGCTCCTCATTGGGGACAGCAACGATCTCAACGTCGCGCCCGGCGCCGTCAACCCTTTCGCCCTCGCCAATGCCAATCGCCCGCAGGTCACGGTGACCCTGCCCGGGCGCGTGAACAAGGTCCCGGCGCTCACCGCCCTGCGGGAGTGGGTTCGCAATGCCGTCCGCACCCCCAACCACCCGCTGAGCGGGCTCCCGAACAGCGCGTCCGCCACCGACCTCGCCGCAGGCCGCACTCTCTTTCTAAACGCCGGCTGCGCGTCGTGTCACGGAGGCTTGAACTGGACCGCCAGCCTCAAGGATTTCACCTCCCCCCCACCGGCCGCGGAAGGATTCGGCACGACCGAACGGACAGGCACCTTTACCGGCAACCCGGTCGCGACTCAATACCTGAACCGCTTCCTGCGCGACATCGGCTCCTTCAACCTCGGCGTGCCCGGTCAGGGAAACCCGCTCGGGAATAACGTCGGAGCCGACGAAAAAGCCGCTCCAGCGGTGGTCAGCGGTGTTTTGCAGCCCGCCCAGGACGCGCTGGGGATCGATTACAACGCCGACGGCCGCGGCCTCGGATTCAACGTTCCGTCGCTCCTCGGGCTCCATCAGGTCCCGCCCTACCTGCACAACGGCGCCGCGGAATCGCTCGCCGCAGTCATCCTGGACGCCAAGCACCGGACCGACGGCGGCCGCCTGCCGGATCGGCTGTCGAATCCCGCGGACCAGGCCAAGGTCATCGCCTTCCTGGAATCGATCGATCTTCGCACTGTGCCATTCGTCCCGATTGAAATTCGTCATGACGGCGCGACGGTCATCCTCGCGTTCGACTCGATCGCCGGTGTTCCCTATTCCATCGAGGAACGTGCGACGCTGGCTGGGCCCGCCACGGGGGTCAAGGTGGTCGCCGGCACCGGCCAACGCCTGGAGGTCGTCCTGCCCGCCACGGGCACTGCCCGTTTTTTCCAGCTCACCGGATTATAACCTGACCTGGCGGCCTGCCCCGAGTCCCCGACCGAAACATCCATCGCGATGCCAGGCGGCAGTCCCCCGAAATACTGACGCTAATTTCACAGCCGCTCCGCTGATTCCAAAACCATCGGTGCACCTTTCGGCCCATTTTCAACCGAGCCGGATCTGCCAATCTAAAGCGCATGACAAGTCGAATCGCCGCCCTGTCCACCTTGAGGCAGCCCGTTAAACGTCCGGCTGCGGGTCACCCCGCCATCGTCAGGAAGTTCGTCTCCGCTCCCGCCGCGATTCGCGGTGCCTTCACCCTCCTCGTCGCCGGTCTCATCGCGAGCGCCGCCACGCCCGCTGACGCCGCCGAACCGACGGCCGGTCCGGCCTCACTCTTCGCCGCCCTTCGCCAAGGTGATGCCCGGGCGATAACCCGCCTGATTCGCGATGGCGTCGACGTCAACGCCCGCGATTCCTTCGGCAATACACCGCTCCTGGCCGCCGCGCTGAACAGCGACGCCGACGCCATGGAGCGGCTGATCCAGGCCGGCGCACAAATTGACGCCACCAACCACGCTGGAGCCACCGCGCTGCTGCAGGCGGCCACGTTCGAAGAGAAGGCCCGCCTTCTGGTGAAGCACGGCGCCCGGATCAACGCCCGCTCTGTCATCGGCAATTCCCCCTTGATCCTCGCGGCGCGCAAAGCCGGCAACATCGGGACGGTCAGATTTCTGCTCGATCACGGCGCCGATCTGCAGGCGACGAATAGTTTCGGCGCCACGCCGTTGCTGGCCGCGGCCGCGTCGGGTGACATCGAGATCGTCCGGCTCCTGTTGGATCGCGGAGCGAACGTCAACGCCCAGCCGACCATGGACGTGGGCGGGTTCATTTGGGGCGGAGGACGCACCGCGCTCATGTGGGCCGCGCTGAACGGAGATGAACCCATGCTCCGGCTGCTGCTCGAACGGGGCGCCCGGATCAACGCCTTCGGCGTGGCCGGCAGCGCGCTGCATCAGGCAGCGTGGGCGAATCAGCCTGGCACCGCCCGCCTCTTGCTGGATTCCGGCGCGCAGGTGAATCAGCGTGACTTGATCGCCAATTACACGCCGCTCCACTGGGCCGCCTCCTGCGAACACGCGTCGCCGGATCTGACCCAACTGCTGCTCGCCCGGGGCGCTGACGTCAACGCCGAGGGCGGACAGCCCGTGGACAATTTTCTCGGCTCGACCCGCACCCCGTTCAGCCTGGCCCGTCTCCGCGGAGACACCCCCATTTTGCAGGCGCTCCTCCAAGCCGGCGCCACCGCCGAACGCGCCGACGTCGCCCCCGTTTCTCGGCAGACCCAGCCCACCGCGGGCGCGTCGGACACGGACAAGGTGCCAGCGACCGAACCGGCCATCCGCAGCGCGATCGAACGGGCGCTCGGTCCGCTGGGCAAAACCGCGGAAGAATCGGTGCAAACGTTCCGCCGCCACGCCAGCCGCCAGGATTGTCTCTCCTGCCATCAGCAACAACTGCCGTTGGCCGCGCTTGGCCTGGCCCGCACCCGCCATCTCGGCGTCGATGCCAGCGTGCTTGCACACCAGACGGAGCTGGCCCGGCGCGACCTGGCCACCGCCTCGGTTTCCCCCGCCGACCCGAGGATTACGGAAATGGCCGTGGCCCTCGAGCCGACGTTCCATCCCGAGGCGACGGTCTTCGCCGGCTATGCCGCCCTGGGCTTTCACTTTCAGCAACTGCCCGGAGACACGTTGACCGATGCGCTCGTGCATTTGCTCGTCACGATGCAACACGCCGACGGACACTGGACGATGAACCTGCCGCGTCCGCCGATTCAGGCCAGCCCGATCGGGGCCACGGCCCTGGCCGTTTACACGCTTCGGTCCTACGGCCCTCCGGCGCGCCAGCGCGAGATCGACGGCTGCCTCGCGCGCGCCCGGGCCTGGCTGGCCGGCGCGCGCGCCGAGTCTAACGAGGAACGCGTCCACCAATTGCTCGGCCTCGCCTGGGCGGGCGGTAAGAAGTCGACGCTCCACCGCCTCGCCGCATCCCTCACCTCTGCCCAGCGTCCGGACGGTGGCTGGAGCCAGCTCGCCGGCTTGGAGAGCGATGCCTACGCCACTGGCCAGGCCCTCTATGCGTTGATGGAAAGCGGCCGGGCCGCCGCGAAGGATGTCACCGTCCGCCGTGGAGTGGAATTCCTGCTCAAGACCCAGCTCCCCGATGGAACCTGGCACGTCCGGCGACGGGCCCATCCCTTCCAGCCGCCCATGAGCAGCGGCTTCCCGCACGGGGCCGACGGCTGGATTTCAAGCGCCGCCTCCAGCTGGGCCGCCATGGCACTCACGTTGACGCTGGATGCCAGCCACTCGCCAGCGCTTCCGAGCCATCCAAACGTTCTCATCGCCGCGAGCTCGCCCACCTTTGAGACCGCGAGCCCCACAACCGCCACCGCCATCGATGGAGGCAAGTCCGTCGACTTTGCCCGGGACATCCAGCCCGTCCTCGAGCGTTCATGCGCGTCGTGCCACAGCGGTCAACGGCCCAAAGGAGGATTCAGTGTCGCGACGCGAACGGCCTTTCTTCGGGGAGGCGCACGCGGCGAAGCCGCAGTCGTTCCGGGCCACGCCGACTCCAGCCCGCTGATCCACGCCATCCGCGATCAGATCGAAGACCTCGAAATGCCGCCCCGAGCCAGGCGCGACCGGTTTCCCGCGCTCTCGGCGGATGAAATCACCAGGCTGGAGGCCTGGATCAACCAGGGCGCCTCGTGGCCGGAAAATGCGGCGATCCATGCGCGCTGATGTTTGGTCTGCAACCGCTGCAGGTGAAAGGGTAGGGCGTCCCGCAGAGCGGGGCGCCGCCACCCTCACCGTTGTCCGTGCAGGTTCGCGGACCTGTTCCGCAACCCGCCTTCGCCGGCGGGCGGAGGCCTGGCCTCGCCGTAGCTCTGCGCGAAGGCGGGAGCGCCCGCCCTACCTACGTGCACTGGCAACTGAATTCATGTCCCTGTAATCGCTGGCGGGAAATTCTTCTTTACCATGGTGGGCCGCCCGGCAGACGGGCGCCGGGGGGCACAGTCGATGAAAACCATGGCTCTTGTATGCACAAACGAATTCCGTGGCCGGCCGCCTTGTCCCCATTGCTCCATCAACCAGCCGCGCGACGGCTCGTTGCCTTGGCCTTGCTGATCGCGCCGACGGCGATCCACGCCCAGCTCGTCGTCCCGTTGCGGGTCGCGTGTCCTCCGGATCAAACCAACTGGATCTGCGGCGTGAGCAGCACCGTATCTGTTACCTACCCCGCGCCCACCGTGTCGGGAGGCTCCTGCTCGTCCGGGCCCGTCGTCTCGTGCAGCCCGCCGTCAGGCGCGCTCTTCATTCCGGGCCAGACCACCGTCACCTGCACCGCCACCAACCGCTGCGGCCAGCGCGCCACGTGTTCGTTCATCGTCACCGTCGCCCGCGACAACCTCCCGCCGGCGATCGCCTGCCCGGCGAACATCGTCCGTCAGGCCTGCGACCGCGCCGGCCTCGTCGTCTCATTCCCCAAGCCGTCCGCCACCGACAACCTGGATCCGTCCCCGGCCGTGACGTGCACGCCGGCGTCCGGCACCCGTTTCCCCACGGGCAGCACGGTCGTCGTTTGCACGGCCACCGACGCCTGCACCAACCGCTCCACGTGCACCTTCACGGTCACCGTCAACCTCGACACCACGCCGCCGAATCTCACCTGCCCCACCAACATCACGGTCTCACTTTGCAGCACCTGCGGCGTCTCCCAATGCCTGGCCAGCCCGCCGACGCCGATCCGACCTGCGAGCACTGGCAACGGGCTGTTCTACGGCGCGGCATTCGAGCACGGCCTGACGCTGAACGAAATCAACCAGCGCATGATCCTGCGCGCGGCTGACGGGTATCACCCGGTGCACGTCAATGCCTGGCAACCCGGGGGCCAGGGCGGCACCGACGCGGCCCGGTTCGCGGCGGCCTGGGTCCGGGACGACGACAGCGCCTTTCCCTACGGTTTCAACGCCGCCGCCACCGTGGCGCAGTTGCACGCCGAAGAGCTCGCCCAGACCCCGGCGCGCCCCATCAGCCTGAGCGGCTACAAAATCAGCGCGCACGAGAGCCGGTTCGCCGTCGCGTATTTGCACGATGACAGCGACTACGCGTGGCGTTTGATTCTCGATCGCGATTTCGACCAATATCAGGCCGCGTTCGAGACGCTGGCGGCACAAGGGTTCCGGCCGATCGCCGTCAGCGGCTGCTCCTATGATGGCGTCGAGCCACGCTACAGCGGCGTCTTCGTGCAGGACGGCCTGCCGGGGGCCGACTGGGTTTCGGCCCATCGCATTGCCGAGGCGGATTATCAGGCCTGGATCGACGAACGATGGGCGGCCGGGTTCCGCCCCATCAGCATCTCGGGTTACACCATTGGAACGGACACATTCTTCACGGCGGTCCTCGTGCGGCGGCCTAACAGCGGCCCCTACGCCGCACGCCACGGCCTGACCGAAGAGGGTCTTGTCGCGGAGAACGCCGCCTGGAGCAACGCCGCGATCAACCCGTTCGAGGCTGTGCTTCGTCCCACGGTGGTCGCTGCCTATGGCTCGGAAAGCCAGGGTGGGGCGCGACGGTACGCAGCGGTCTGGCGGGCCAGCGCGCCGCGCGGGTTCTCCGCCACCGGCACGACCGTTCCGTCATTGTCCGGTCTGGACGATGCGATGAAGGCGTTCCTCCAATCCCGGGAGATCAATGCGGCGTCCCTTTGCGTCTCGCGCAACGGCGGCATCGTTCATCATCGTGGCTACAACTGGGCGCCGGACGAATTCAAAGCCACGCAGCCCTGCTCCCGGTTTCGCATTGCGAGCGCGTCGAAACCAATTGCGGCCATCGCTGTGCTCAAGCTGATCGAGGCGAACTATTTTGTGGGAATGAAAAGCGGTGGCCTGCAGGCGCTGACGCTGGACACGCCCTATTTCCAGATTGGCAGCATGCCAAATCTGCCGGCCGCCTACGGCTCCGCCGCGCGCAACATCACCATCCGCCAGCTTTTGCAGCACCGCGCCGGCTGGGATAGCGAGCTCTGGGATCCCTTCGGACACGATGGGACGATCGCCGCCAAGCTTGGAAAGAATCTGCCGCTGACCCGGCAGGACGTGATCGACTTCATGATGAACCCCGCGCTTTGGCCCACGCCGAATGCGAGCAGCAGCGTGGGTTTCCCTGGGCTCTTTCCACCGGGCACTGTGTCCGCCTATTCGAACTTCGGCTATGCGTTGCTCGCCCACCTCGTCGAGGTCCTCTCCCGTCAATCGTTCGAATCCTACGTGCGGGAAAATATTCTCCTGCCAGTCGGAGCTCTGTTCACGCGGGTCGGCCACACCGCCCGGCTCCTGGCGCTGTCCAGTCCTGATGAAATCACCTACACCGCCGGCCTCTCCACCCATCCCCGCTGGTATGTCTCTGACTCCAGCTACGACCCGCTGCAGGCGGCCAACCCGACCGTGCGCTCGGCCGTCGGGACGGGCGAACCCGGCGCGCCGTATCCCACCACCCCCTACGGCGCAAACAACCTTCAGATCATCGACGGCCCCGGCGGCTGGGTCGCCACGAGCGACGACCTCGTCCGCCTGCTCAAATCCTTCGACGGCTATACGCCGGGCCAGACCGACACCCACACCCCGCTGCTCAGCTACGATTCCGTCTGGGAAATGTGGAGCAACCCGACGAATCAGTACCCGTTCCTCGCCGACACTTACGCCCTCGGCTGGCAGGAAGGCACCCTCGCCAACGGCGTCAAAGTCCAGTATCACCGCGGGGACATTGACGGCGCACTCGCCCTGATTTGCCGCCGCTCGGACGGCATCAATTTCGCCGCGCTCTTCAGCCGCAATGCCGGCAATGGCTCCTTCTCCGCCATCAACAACGGCATCGATTCGATTACTCAGTGGCCGGTGTGCCCGGACGGCGTCGCGGTTTCCTATCCGGCGCCAACCGCCACCGACGCCGGCGGCGGAAGCGTCTCGGTGTCCTGCGTGCCTCCGTCCGGCAGTGTGTTCCCGATTGGCTTTCATTCCGTGAACTGCACGGCGACCGACGCCTGCGGCAACCGGAGCACGTGCTCGTTCCGGGTCACCGTAAAATCCGATCACACGCCTCCAACACTCGACTGCCCCACCAACCGCGTGGTCTGGACCTGCTCGACCAACGGCGCGGTCGTGAACTACCCCACCCCCGCCGCCGAAGACGACACTGATCCGTCGCCGGCCGTCGTTTGCGTACCCCGTTCCGGCAGCACGTTCCCCCCGGGGCGCACCATGGTCACGTGCACCGCCACGGACGATTGCACCAACCGGACCACCTGCTCATTCGCCGTCACCGTCAACGTCGACACCACCCCGCCCGTCATCGATTGCCCGCCAGACCTTATCGCTTGGACCTGCAACCCCAACGGGGTGGCGGTAAACTTCCCCACCCCGACGGCTTTCGACAATCATGACCCAAGTCCCAATGTGGTGTGCGTGCCGGCCTCCGGCAGCGTCTTCGCGCTCGGGCAAACGTCGGTCACGTGCACGGCGACGGATGCATGCGGCAACCGTCGTTCGTGCACGTTTGCCGTCCATGTCCTGCGCGACATCGTGCCGCCCACCATCGTCTGCCCGCCCAGCGGCATTCGCTATACCTGCCAGACCTCCGGCGGCGTTGTCATCTACACCGCTCCGGAAGTGGACGACAACGAGGACCCCGCGCCTCAGGTCGTGTGCACCCCGCCCTTCGGCGCTCAAGTGCCGCTCGGCACCAACGTGGTTCGCTGCGTCGTCACCGACCGCTGCGGCAATTCCAATTCCTGCGCCTTCACCATCGACATGCGGCTCGACACCATCCCGCCCGTCATCTCCTGCCCCGATGACATCATCGTGACCACGTGTGATCCGCGCGGGGTCAGCGTGGACTGGCCCAAGCCCACCATCGTCGACAACAACGTCAGCAATCCCCAGTCCTCGTGCACGCCCTCGTCCGGCAGCGTCTTCCCCCTCGGCCAGACCATCGTGAAATGCGAGGCGCGCGACTCGTGCGGAAACACCTCCCGCTGCTCGTTCCTGGTCCGGGTGGTGCCCGATGTCAACTTGCCTCGGCTGGATGCAGACGGCGACGGTCTGAGCGACGTCTGGCAGGCCCAGTTTGGCGCCCAAGGACTGCGGCCGGGCGATGATACCGACGGCGACGGATATTCGAACGCAGAGGAAGCGGCGATGGGCACGAATCCGCGAAGCCGGGATGGACGCAAGGTGATCGATTGTGAAGGTTACACCTACCTGAGCGGAGGGCTGCTGGGCGCAAACCTTGTTCTCACCACGGTTCCCGGAAAGCTCTACCAAATCGAAGGCACGCCAGATCTGAGCCGTCCTTGGGGCAACCTGGGCGAAGCGATCACCGGACGCGCCGGCTCCGAAATCCAGCGTCTTCTCGTCCGCGTGTCGAATCCGCCCGCCACGTATACAAACCAAGGGTTCTTCCGCGCCAAAATCAGCGACATCGATGCGGACGGCGACGGCGTCACGGCCTGGGAGGAGTCCATCATCGGCACGTCGGATTTGACGCCCAACACCCACGGCAACCCCGGCGGCGATCACCAGGCGGGGCTCGATTGGGTCGCGGGCCACCCGGCGCCGGCCCGCCTGCGGGAGGTCGCCCTAGCGCACGTTGGGGGAAGCCCGGAAGGGCCGACCCAAACCGCGCTCGTGACCGCGACCGGGACTGGCGGCTCCTTCAAGCTCTCGAGCTGGACATTGAACCCGGGCACGCTGGCCCCGATTCACCTCCAGGACACGGCAGCCATCGATGGCTGGAACGCCCAATTGCACCCGCTCGAGCCGCCAGTCTCACCCACGCTCACGCTGAATCCGTTCGTAAACGGACGCCTGCGCGAGGACGGCAATCTCTGGCTCACCACCCGCCGGGTCAATGCGATCGGAACCCACTCCGCCTTGACCACGATCGGCTACGGCGCCAACGCGAGCTTCCGCGTCGAGGCCTACGCCATGGCCCACCGGCCGGTCCTGAGCAGCGGCGCGGCCGGCCAGGTCGACCACTATATTCTGATCACACCGGTCATCGGCAGCACCACCGCCGGGGCCCGACAACTGCGCGTCGTCACCTGGTCCGTCAACCCCACCACCGGCAACATCAATGGCATCTACGACTCCGGCGATCTTGCACACCAAAACCTCCCGGCCGACGGTGGCCGCCTTCAGATCACCCGCGAAACCGACACGCGTTTCGTGATCAGCTATCTGAACAGCCAAGCGGAACTTTCCTCGTGGTTCTTCGACATCGAGTCCAGCGGCAACGTTTTGCCCCGCAGCGGCGGCACGTCGGGCGTCGACCTGCGCGGCGCCGAAATGTCGCCGGTCGGCACGACCGACTTTGCGCTCGGCCCGCTCAATTCCGGCGGATTCGTCACCCTGCTCACCGGGACAAACTGCGCCGCCCGCCTCGCCGTGTGGGAGGACCGCGTCCACGTTGCCGCCGACACCACCGCAACCGGAGAGCCTTACCTCATCACCGACAATTCATTCGATCTGAATCCCGGCGCCGCCGGGGTCGAGATCACGCCGCCGATTTTGCCGGACTCCTGGAGCGACTCGGCTGCGGCCGATGAGGAGTTCGGGCGGGCCGTGGCGGTCGGCGATTTCAACGGCGACGGGCGGGCGGACGCAGCCGTTGGCGCGCCGGGCCAGAACGTCGCGAAAGACGGCGCCCCGACCGCCGACGCCGCCGGAATGGTCAGCATCCTCTACGGTCATGCGGACGGCCTGACCAACACGTATCCCAATCAGACCTGGACCCAGGACAGCCCGGGCGTCGTGGGCGTGGCGGACACGGGCGACCATTTTGGCCAGGCCCTCGCCACCGGTGACTTCAATGGTGACGGCTTCGCCGACCTGGCCATCGGCGTTCCCTACGAGGATGTCGATGGGATTTCCAACGCTGGCGCCGTCAACGTCCTCTACGGTTCAATCTCCGGCCTGCGCAGCGACGGTAGCCAGGTGTGGTATCAGGGCGCGGGCGGGCTCGCCGGCTCGCCGGGTCAAAACGAATTCCTCGGCTACGCGCTCGTCGCCGGCGATCTTAACGGCGACGGTCGCGACGACCTGGCCATCGGCGTCCCGGGCGACACCATCAACGGGTCTCCCGCAGCAGGCGCCGTCCACGTGTTGTACGGCAGCGTCACCGGGCTGAGCGCGATCGCCGGACCCGGCACCCAGTATCTGCACCAGGACAGTGCGTCCATCCTCGGCGTGGCCCAGGCGGAGGACAGCTTCGGCCAGGCGTTGGCCGCAGCGGACATCAACGGAGACGGACGGGACGACCTGGTTATCGGCATTCCGCACGAGTCCGTCGACACGGCGGACAGCGCCGGCGCCGTGCAGATCATTTATGGCACGGCGATCGGCCTGGGCACCCAAAACCAGCTCATCTATCAGGGCACGATCGAGCCAGGCATGGAGACGTTCCCGGCCAAGTCCGAAACGGGGGACTTTTTTGGGGCGTCGCTCGCGGCTGCAGACTTCAATGGAGACGGCTTTGCGGACGTGGCCATCGGCGTGCCCCACGAGAACATCGCGAACGGCGATATCGTCGACGCAGGGGTCGTGCACATTCTGCGCGGCGGGCCAGCGGGCGTCACCACAGCCCAGCATCAACTCCTGTCGCAGGTCATCTATGAAGATGGCGACCTGTTTGGCTCCGCGCTGGCCGCGGGCGACTTCAACGGCGATGGCGTGCCGGACCTGGCCGTGGGCGTGCCGCACGAAAGCGTGATCAACAACAGCGTGGTCGAAGCCGGCGCGGTCGACGTGTATGCGGGAGGCGCCGGAGGCCTTGCGTGGGCCACTTCCTTTTACCAAGGCGCCCTGGGCAACGGCGGCTACGAAGAGACCGCGGAGGAGAGCGATCATTTCGGGCAGGCCATTTCGGCCGGCGACCTGAACGGTGATGGCCGGGACGATTTGGTGGTCGGCGTGCCGCGGGAAGACCTCGTGCCCGACGACGAAACGGTCTACAACGCCGGCGTCGTCCACGCCATCTACGGATCGGCTGGAGGATTGACCGGACAAAACGATCAGGTCTGGAGCCAGGGCGAGCCGCGGCGCGTGCGCGCGCTGCTGACCGACAGCCAGCGCGAAGCGGCCGGCGGCGTCCGGGCCGGCAAGCTGTTTGAGAGGATGCCGGCCGGCGAGCGCACCAACGTGCACGTGGCCAGCGTGACGAAGTGCATGACCTTGTTGCTCGCGGTCGAGCTCCTGCAGACGCCCGGCGCCGACGTGCACCTGGATGATGTCGTTCCCGTCAGCGAGCTGGCCGCCGGAACGGGCGGCAGCCACGTGGACCTGCCGTATGGAGTGGCGCTGGCCGAAGGCGACGAGATGCCGTTGGAGCTGCTCCTTTACGGGATGATGCTGCGATCCTGCAACAAATCTTCGGTCGCCATCGCCGAACATCTCGCCCGAAAACAGTATCTGTTCATGCACGGCCCGCTGCCCGACAACTTCGATGCCTGCGACTATTTCGTGACGAACATGATGCAGTCCAAAGCGACAGAACTGGCCATGGTCGACACCCTCTTTGGGCATCCCGCAGGCGGCACCATCACGCCGCCCCAGGATCTGGTGAACCTGTGGCGTTACGCGTGGCAGTTCCCGGCCTTCCAGCGATTCTCGACGGATACCGAGTGGATTGACCAGGGCCACGACGCCGACGGGCACCCGAAGATCTGGAGCCTGGAAAAACTTTCAGCCGAATCCGGTTATCCTGGGCTCGAGGGTTGGAAAGGGGGCAACGGCGGACTGTGGAAAGGCACGTTCCCCTTTGGCGTGCCGTTCTGCACTTCAAGCGTTCTGGGACAGGCCACACGCCTCGAGCACACGCTCATCTTTGCCCTGGAACAAACGGGTAACCGCTGGGGCAGCGTGCGCCAGCTCCTCGACTACGGCTATCGCCTGCTGTTCACTCCGGACCACCGCGGCAGCGGCAGCATCCAAACGCCGGCGATCACCGACTTCGCGGTGCGGAAAATCCACGACACGCTCGCCGTCAGCGCCGTCATCTACGGCGCCGATCAGCTGCGCCTGGACGCCTGGCAGGTCGTCGCCGGGATCGGACAGGTGGGTTCCTTGCAGAACTTCACCGTCGCCATCGGCGGCCTCCCGGCCGGCACTCACCTGCCGCGCACGAAGATTCTCGACGTGACATCGCTTCCTACCGTGGGCGAAGCGGAGGCCGACTATCTCACCGGCCACCTCGACGGCGGCGATCTGCGCCTCGACGTTTGGCGGCTTGGGGCCACGCCGTAGCGCACACGTCCTCGCGGGCTAGTCACGACGCCTCCCGGCGTCGCCAGATCCGGTTTGCTTCTCTTCTCCGCACCTCGGGCGGCGAGGACGCCGCCTCACCGGCACGCCAGAGGCGTGCGCTACCTCGCCCAATCCGCTTCGCTTCGCTTCTCCGCACATCGGGCGGCGAGGGCGCCGCCTCACTTGCACGCCAGAGGCGTGCGCTCCGTCGGCCCGGGAAACTCGGAGCTTTACGGCGCGGGTCGGGATTGCGACTGTGCCCACGCTCGCCCGGACAGGTTTTTCCTCCCGGGGAATGTCAGCCATAGCCATTCGCAAAAATGGGTGAGAGCGCCGAACTGAAACCGGCCATTCGGGCCATCCTCAGCCAGAGCCAGGTGCTCGGGGCGACCCGCATCCTGCCTGCGTTGAACGCCGAAATGGCGAAGGAAGAGGGGCAGCTCGACGCCATTCTGGCCCAAATTCACCAGGACCCGGTCCTGGCACGACGGGTCATCGACGTCGCGAATTCCGCCTGGTTCGGAGGCACGGTGAAAGCCGACACGGTCGCCGTCGCATTCCAACGGCTCGGGCTCGACGAGTTTTATCAGGTCACGGTAGCCGCGGTCTTGCATTTCCATCTCAGCAGCGGGGCGAGCCCGGAGTTCGCGCGGTGGTGGAACGAGTCGGAAACCACGGCCCGCATCGGCGAACTGCTGGCCCAACTCCTCGATCCCACCCTGCTGAAACCCTCCTTTTTCCTCGGGCTGCTCCACGACTGCGCCGTGCCCCTCTTGCTCCGCCACGTTCCTGATTACAGCTACCTGGCCGCGGATGCCTTCGGCGTCGCCCCGGCCGGAATCGAGATGGAGATGGAGTGCAACCAGTTCACCCACTGCGAAGTCGGCGCCGCCCTCTCAACCTTCTGGCAGTTCCCCCCGGAATACGCCGAGGTCATCCGCCATCATCATGGCCAAACCCTCGAGGTCCTGGCGTCCTCCCGCGAACAGCGCCTCGCCGCAATTCTGCACCTAGCCAAACGCACGCCCACCTGGGCCGACCAGTCGGCCGGCCTCGGCTTCAACCATCCGGAAGAGTCCGTGCTCGAACTGGACATCGCCAATGCATTCCGTCTGACCAAGCCGCAGCTCGCTGAAATCATCACGGAAATCGTCCGCCTGTCGAAGATTCGCAAGCCGCGCTCCACCGTCGCGGGCTGACGAGGCACGGCACCCGTGCGCCACGTTCCGCCCCGGCTTGCTTTCGCATCGTGGTTCGTTAGCCTCGCGTCCATTCCGTGAGCAACCCAGGCGAAGATTCCAGCTCCGTCCAGCTCCCCGCCGCCGGCGGGTCCGGCTTCCCCGACACCCTCTGGACGGTTGTTCGTCAGGCCAGCCAGCAGGACGACGACACGGCGGCGCAGGCTCTACGAAAATTGTGCGCCATGTATCGCGAGCCCATCGTGGCGCGTCTGCGCCGGCAGGGCCGCCTCAACGACGCCGAGGATTTGGCCAATGGCTTCATCGAGTTCTTGCTGGAGAAGAACCGGCTCCGAAATTTTGTCCGGACCAACGCGAAGTTCCGCGACTTACTGCTGATCATAACGACGCTGACGCGGTCGGCCATTCGGACAACCAGCCGGCGACGGATCGCCAGCCCAGGCAATGGAACTCGGTTCGTGGTCCGAGTCGAAATATCGTAAATCAAAAATCCCATAGGCGCATGGCTGGACTCCGTTTTGCGCTTTCGGTGGCCGCCTGTTTCCGCCACGCTACGAACCCATGAGCTTGTTGCCTTTTGGATCGTTGCCCGCCTATCGCCCACGCTCGTTTGTCCCGGCCAACGTCAACTTCAGCGAGTGGTCCGAGTTGCAGCCCATTTATGAGCGCCTGGCCAGAGAAGCGCGCGAGTGCACCACCCCGACCGGGCTCGAACAGTGGCTGCTGCATTGGGGCGAATTTTCGGCCGCCATCGACGAGGAATCGTCCCGTCGCTACATCGCCATGACATGTCATACAGATGACGAGACGGCTAAAAAGTCCTACTTGCAGTTCGTGGAAGAGATCGAGCCGAAGCTCAAGCCACAGGAATTCGCGCTCGCCCAGGCCTATCTGGCGCACCCCTGCCGGCGGGCCTTGCCCGTGGAACGTTACCAGGTCTTCGATCGCGACATCGCCGTTGAGGTCGAGCTGTTCCGGCCGGAAAATGTTCCTTTGGAAACCGAGGAGACCAAGCTCGGCCAGCAGTATCAGGAAATTTCCGGCGCGTTGACCGTGCAGTTCCAGGGCGAGGAGCGGACGCTGCCGCAGATGGCCCGGTTTTTGGAGGAGCCCGACCGGGCCCTGCGCCAGCAGGCGTGGGAACTGACGGCGCGGCGGCGGTTGCAGGAAGCGCCGCGATTCGAGGATATCTTCACCCAGCTCGCCGCGCTGCGTGAGCGGATTGCCGCCCAGGCCGGCTTCGGCAATTATCGTGGCTTCGCGTTCCGCCGAAAACGTCGGTTCGATTACACCCCCGACAACTGCGCCATGTTTCACGACGCGGTGGAATCCGAGGTGATGCCCATCGTCCGCGAGCTCCAGGAAGGCCGGCGAAACCAGTTGGGGGTGGACCGCCTCCGCCCGTGGGACGGGGAAGTCGACCCGTTGAATCGGGCGCCGCTCCGGCCATTTCAAAATGTCGACGACCTCGTGGGTCGCTCCCAACAAATCTTCGACCGGCTCGACCCGGAGCTGGGCGCAAGCTTTCAAGAGATGCGTCGCTTGCGTTTGCTGGACTTGGACAATCGCAAGGGCAAGGCTCCCGGCGGCTACCAGTCGACCCTCAACGAGGCGCGGCTACCCTTCATTTTCATGAACGCGGTGGGCTTGCAGCGCGACGTGGAGACCATGCTGCACGAAGCCGGACACGCGTTTCACGCCCTCGCGACGCAGAACGAGGACCTCTACTCCTATCGCCATGGTCCGATCGAGTTTTGCGAGGTCGCTTCCATGAGCATGGAGCTTCTCGGCAACGAGTATCTGGAACAATTCTACTCGCCGGAGGAATGTCGCCGGGCCCGGCGCGTTCACCTCGAAGGCATCGTCAAATTCTTCCCATGGATGGCGACGGTCGATGCCTTTCAGCACTGGGTTTACACCCATCCGGGTCATTCCACCGCCGAACGGAGCGCCGCGTGGATCGGCCTGATGGAGCGCTTCGGTGGGACAACCGACTGGACCGGATTTGAGGAGGTCCGGACAAACCTGTGGCATCGGCAGCTCCACATTTTTCTCTACCCGTTCTACTACGTGGAGTACGGCATTGCCCAACTCGGCGCCCTGCAGGTCTGGGCCAACTCCCGCCGGAACCAGGCGGCGGCCCTCGCCAGCTATCGCAAATCCCTGGCGTTGGGTGGCTCCCGGCCGCTGCCCGAGCTGTTCGCCGCGGCCGGCTGTCGCTTCGCCTTTGACGCCCAGACCATTCGTCCCCTGATGCAATTGATCCAAGGCGAACTGGGGCGGCTTTGACGTCAGATTCGCCGCGCGCATGCGCCGATTCTTCGAGAGGGCCTGCTAAGTCTGTTCCGACGCTCCGTTGAACGGCCCAAATATGGCAAGAACCTGCCAAAAATATCTCCGAAAAATGTATTGAGATTTTCCGGTCAGCGTTCAGGATGGCCGCAGTGCAATCTTAGGTACAAGAGCCAATGTGCCTGAGAGGCGACGATGGGCCGGTTTTGATAAGGTATCAAAGCTATGACTTGTCTCTCGGTAAGTTGGCACTTGAGCTCTAAAGAGGCACTAGTCGTATTAACATCACGGAATTGATGCATATCAGTTCACGAAGAACGAATACAAAAGGCCCTGCGAGATGAAAGCCACGAAAACGTTGTCAGCCCTGGTCGCCGTTGCGACGCTGACCTCCATCCCTGTCCACGCCAACCTGATTGCCAACGGCGATTTTGAATCAGGCAACACCGGGTGGTTCTTCAGCCCGAACGCTGCGATTGTGAACGTGCCAGCGTTGGCTCATTCGGGAAATTATTTCTCGGAACTGGGTCCTGCCATCGGTGGAATCAACCAAGTCATCAGCCCCACGCCGGGTGCCGGACTTTACAAGCTGGAATTCTGGGCTCGTGACACAGGTGCCAGTGGTTCATCGCAAACGGTCGGCATCTTTCTTGACAACAAGGTGATCGAGAATTTTGACCCCACCACCACCTGGACGCTGCATACTCACTTTGTTAACCTCTCGGGTATCAATCCCACCCAGCTTCTCATCAACTGGCTGGATGGCAACGCCAGTGCCTATATCGATGACATCAGCTTGGTCGCGGTGCCAGAGCCCACAACAGTGATCGCGGGCGCCCTCTTGCTGCTTCCGGTCGGGCTGAGCGCCGTGCGCTCGATCCGCAAGCGGGTTGCAGTGTAAATCGCTTTTTTCCAACTTCCGAGACAGGCCGGCCACTGTGCCGGCCTGTTTGCTTTTCGCCGGACGCCGGCTCGTGATCGGCGGGAATAACTGACCTTCCAACAAATAACCACACACCGCGTTGGAAATCGCGAGGCCGCCGCTTCGACTCCCGCCCCCTCCCGCGGGCAAAATCAACCAGGCCGAGCTCCCAGGCCAGTCATCTCGAGCACGAAAGGTCAGAGCATCCCGGCCTACAGAAATGGCCGGGTAAAAAATGATGCCGGATGAGCTTGGCATTGGAAAAATGCCAAACTCCCGGCACCAAATTCGGCGTGCCCTGTGAAATCACTCCGCCCGATGCTAAGGCGTCACCAATCGGAAGTATCTCTCCGGATCGCCCATCGGGATCGCCATCGATATGAACCCTCCGTTGCTGACTTGCGGGTGATTTTCAGTGGTCCACACGCGGGGCGGAGACAAGCTGGGCGTGGATTCGACTCGGTAAGCGGTCGCCGTTGCCGGCCAGCGCAACGTCAAAATGCCCGCATCACTGGAAACCGTGAGCGTCGGTCGAACCGCTGAGATTACCGCCAGCGAATGAAACCCGCCCGCCGCAATGGCCGTCGCCCCCGCCAAGCCGGTCGGCGCATTAAGCTGACCTTCGCCATTCTCCCCCCACGAAACGACCGTTCCATCCGTCCGCAGAGCCAGGGAATGGAGCGCTCCCGTCGCCACACTCGCCACATTGTTCACTTCACCTGGCGCCGCTTGCGCCTCCTCGCTGCGTCCCCAAATGACCACGGTCCCGTTGCTTCTAACGGCCACGGTGTGGTAATAGCCCGCGCTGATCGCCTTGACCTGATTCAGGCCCGGCGGAACGGTTGCCTCGCCGAAAAAGCTCGGGCCCCAGGCCACTACGGTGCCATCACTCCGCAAAGCCACCGTATGCGCAATCCCGGCAGCGACAGCCGTCACGTTGTTCAATCCCTGCGGCACGTCTGCCTGACCCTCGATGTTTCGACCCCACGCCACCACCGTGCCATTGCTCCGCGCTGCGACGCCATGTTCGCTTCCCGCCGCGATGGAGGCCACGTCGGACAAGCCTGGCGGAATGTTGGTTTGCCCCACGTTGCCGCTGCCCCACGCCACCACCGTGCCATTGCTTTTGAGCGCCATGCTGAAAAAGGAGCCTGCTGCCACCGCCCGGACTCCCTGCAATCCCGCCGGAACATTCGTCTGTCCCTCAAGGTTTCGACCCCAGGCCACCACCGTTCCGTTGGCCCGCAATGCGAGGCTATGGAACACACCGCCAGCAGCCGCCGTCACGTCACCCAGATCAGACGGCACAGTCGCTTGGCCGCTGTCGTTTTTGCCCCACGCCACCAAGGTTCCAGCCCTGGCCGCATGCCCCCAGCCAAACGCAGCGGCGAAAAACAAGCCTAGGCCCACAAATGCAGCCCGAACCGGACGAGTTCGCCGCCGCCCGTCGGGCGGCAACTCGCCGACCTGTCCGTCCACGGTGCCGCGAAGCGGGCAGAAATCTTCACGCGCAGTTTGTCCGACAGTTGTACCACCACAAATTTTCACGATCATCCTTTCTCATTGTTCGAGTTGTCGTTGTCCGAATTTCATCCGCCGGCCGGAAAATTATTGCATCCCGGCCCGGTTAAATAATGCGCGCTCTTCTGGCAGCAGCCGGGCTTTCGACGCTTTGGCCAAATAGGGCGTCGCCCGGGCCGCATCGCCCGCTGCCTTCAGGATCAAACCGTAGTACGCGCCCAGTGAAGGATCGTCAAAGGCCTTTGGACTTAAGGCGCGCATGACGTCCAGCGCCTCCTTGTTCTTTCCCAGCAGATGCAGCGACAAGGCGTAAGTGGACGCGTAGGAGGAGTTGGTCGGAGCCTCGCGGTAAACCTCCACGGCGAGTTCGTGCGGTCGCAATTCCTCGGCGCCCAACAACAGCGCAGTCACGGCCAGGTTGTTTTTTGTGATCAGGTCCGACGGGGTTCGTTTCAGCTCCTGGGAGTATAAGTTCATCAGCGGCCGAGTCCTCCCATTCATCACCAGCCTTTGACTGAGCGTGTTAAAGGCCCACCGTTCGGCCGGATATCGGTTGACCACACGCCACAGGATATCCTCTTGTTCATTCGGCCAGCCCCAAGCTGAAGCCAGCCGCAATAGCTGCACCAAACCCGCCAACTGCCCACCCACCGCCTTGACCGCATTCTCCCATTCACTCTTTGCCGCCACCGTCATGCTCTGGGCCCGCAACGCCCGGGCGTTGTAGGCCCGACGGAGGAACTCCGCGTCCGCCCAGTTCTGCCCGGCGACAAAACCCTGCAATCCGGGCCAGTCGTTCAGAATCGTCAGACACTCCGCCACGAGCAAGGCGGCCGGCGGATTCGTCTGCTCGCTTCTTGGCACCGTGCGCAGCCACGCCAGCGTCTCGGCGGGAGTCAGGTTCGCCATCTGCCACATGCCGAGCTCGAAAATTCGCGCCGAATTGGTGCTCGCCTCTTGCCGAAAGCCCGCCAACGCGCTTCCCAAAGCGGTGTTCGTCGTGACCCGCAAAACATCCAGGCGCAAAATCCTGTCCTGAAACATCGACTGCGGATCCTGCTGCAACTCGAGCGACAACGCCACCGCCGTCTCGGCTTGACGCTGGCGCACCGCGTCGGAAATCAATTCACGCAACGCCTGGCAGCGCAACTGGCCGTTGGTCGGGTTCACGGACACCTGCCGCAAGGAGGTCCGTGCCGCAGCCTGCCTCTGCACATTGGTCCCGTGGAGGCGGCTCTGGGCCAGATTTAACTGCAGTCCAACATTCAACGGTTCCAACCGGGATGCCTCCAGGAAATGCGCCTCCGCCTCTTCCGGCCGGTTGATCGCCACCGCCACGGTGCCTGCGATGTTGTGATAATCCGACGTCTTCCGACCCGCCACATCCACACCTTCCAGCGCGTTGGTGGCCGTCGCCGTATCGCGGAAAGTCAGGGCCGTCCGCGCCAGCATCAGGCGGTCCTCGAGGGACCCGGGATTCAATTCGACCACACGACCGCGCCACAGCAGCGCCGCCGGCGACCGCCCTGCTTCCGCCAGATCCCCCATCAGGCGGCACGCCTCGACGTCCCGCGCATTGAACCCAATCGCTCTTTGCAGAACCAGGCGAGCCTGGCGGTACTCAGACTTCTTGAGAAATTCTCGGGCCTGGGACAACAGGCGGGCCTGCCGGGCGCCTTTATAAAGGCGATAGCCGCCATAACCTCCCACCACCAACACCAGGGAGAACACGACACCCGTAAGTACGATCCTTCGCAATTTGGGATTCATGGGAATAGCAAACCCGACTACCCATGCCTTTTACTCGACGATCCCGCCCAGTTCAACCTGTATGTTCACAAGCACGACTCGGAGCGAGCGCCACCTCCAATCGATCCAAAAATCCGTCGTGCAAAACGCAGCCCAGGAGCGCCGCGCCCCTGCTTTGTGCAATTCCGACATCAACCAAGCCCGGAAAATGCCGGGCCGAAAGCCTAACCAGACTCCCGACCCGGCGCCCTCCTTGGTCCGCACGGCCCGGCCACCGCGTCGCTGTCCCAACGATCGACGCCCGACCGACCGTGTCGTCCTTCATCTATCCATTGCCGAAACCGCGCGCGATCTAACAAGAAATTTCCCGGCCCCCAGCCTGACCGCTCCGATCAGCTCGCGCTGGATCGATCGATTTCCCGGCGCTCAGTCGTCTGGGAATTCATCGCCGGCTTGGCGCCCGCCGCCGGTTGGAACGCCGACGTCAACAGCGCGTCGAATCGGTCGTTCTCGACCAGCCCAAACTGGCGCAAGGTCGGAACGTCCACGATCCGTCCGACGAGCTCCCGCACCGGCAGGAACTCGTTGATGTAGTGCAACACCTTCGCGTGATCCGCCTCCTCCGGGTCGGCCTCGGACAAGCTGTCCACGTATTCCATCACGTCGCCGTCCCAAATCTTTTCCGGCACGGCCAGCGGTTCCGTGTAATTCGCGCGCCGAAAAAAGATTCGTCCGTCCGGGCGGATTTGTCGCCGGTCGCCCAGCAGCCACAGCAACACCGCACCGTTCTGCAGGCCTGAGCGGGCATTCGTGATCAGCTTCGTGTCCGGCGAGCGCTGCCGCAACGCCTCCCGGAACGTCAGCGCCCAATCGGCGCTCAGCTCGCCGTCCCCGACCAGCTCCAATTGGAGGTTCTTCGGCCCATCCGCCAGCGCGTCTTCCATCTCGGCCAGGCGTTCGATCCAATAGGCATTGCCGTTATACAAGAGATTCAACGAAAACCGCCGAAGCTCCTGACCATAGTTTGTCATCATGTTGTTTCTCGAATTGAAGATTGTTTTCCCGCGGGATTCGGATGGCGCAACCCGGACGCGAACACCCACTCCAAGGAGGCGTGCCCGGGGCGATCGGCGCTGTCGGCAGGAATGCAGATTCTGGCGCAATTACCCAACCACCCGGCTCCGCAGGCCTGGAAGCAGTCCGGCCCCAGTCGCTCGTCAGAAGATTCGGAGCGTCAATGCTCCTGTTTCCACCAGGGGTCGACCGGCCGGCACGCGCGGCGCGACGGCCGAATCCTGCATGGGCGCGCGACCGTTGTGACCTCTGTGTTCATGCAGGGGATCATTGCACAGCGAAAGGACTAACACGCGGAGAAACCAATTCTCCAACTGATTCGCTTAGGAAGAAGCTTCGAATTGAAATCTCCCATCATGATGAGCGGATGCACGAGTCCCAGCCGGAGATGCATTGGCGTGCCGATGGACACCGGGATTCGCGGGCAGTTCCCGATTGGGCCGCAGAGGAAGGGCGGCCGAGATTGCCAGACCAGCCAGGGTCGCACGCGCAATCGAGACAGCTCGCCTCGACCGACACCCGCCGACGATCAAAGCAGGCTACGCCCTGCAGCCCCCAGGACACTCGCGCGGGCAAAAATGCCGGGCAGGAAACTCAACCAGAGATTTCCTGCCCGGCTCCCTCCTTGGCGTGCACCGTCCGGGCCCGCTTCGCTGTCGCATTGGTCGAAGGTGCCCCGTCCGGCGGCCGACTTCCTTCACAGATCAATTGCCGCCGGCCGCGCCGATCTAACGAAAAATCTCAGGATTTTCCTCAACCGGGAATCGGTGTGCCTCGACGCTGCTCCACTAACCGCGGCCGTAAGAACTCATCACCGCCAGGCCCCGATGACTGACCGCCGCGCCCGCGGAGAACTGAATTCACCCAGACCATTCCCTCTGTGATGGGCCGGGTATCAATTTTCTTGGGGTCCGGCGTGAATGGCCGTTGGCCCATCGCACGCGCCGCCGGCTTTCCAATCCCTGAAAAAATCCTGTTACCATTCGGCCCGACCGGCTGTTAGATCCATGACGACGAGAACAAGAACATGACGCTGGCTGGCTATGGAACGAAGTGACATGGAACTGGTGCGGGCTTACGGCCGACACCAATCCGAACAGGCCTTCCGCACTTTGGTGGAACGGCACGTCGACGTCGTTTACGCCGTGGCGCTGCGCCAAACGGGCGATCGCCAAACCGCGCAGGACGTCGCCCAAACCGTGTTCCTCGACCTGGCATCGAAGGCCCGCCGCCTTCCCGACCAGACCATTCTGTCCGGCTGGCTCTACCGCGCGACGCGCTTCGCCGCCGCCAACGTCCGGCGGGCCCAGGCGCGGCGTGAACACTGGGAACGAAACGCGGCCCCCATGGAACCTCCCTCGATGGAATCAGAACCCGATCACGTCAGCCAGGCGGCGCCGTTGCTGGACGAAGCCCTCGACGAACTGCCTGAGATCGATCGCGCTGCAATCCTGCTGCGCTTCTTTGAGAGGCGGAGCCTTGGCGAAGTCGGGCGCGCCCTCGGCACCACCGAGGCCGCAGCCAAGATGAGAGTCTCCCGCGCCATCGAACGTCTTCGCCAACTGTTCCGCCGTCGCGGCCTGGCAGTGTCCGCCTCGGTCGTGCTCGCCCTGCTCTCCGCTCAATCCGCCCCCGCTGCGCCCGCCGGCCTCGCCGCCACCATCGCGACCGCCGCCATCTTGCAAAACGCCGGCGGCGCCACCGTTCTCGCCACCAAGGGAGCCCTCAAATTTATGGCCCACGCCCAAGCCCACAAACTCGCCGCCTCCACCGCTGCCCTGCTCCTCGCCGCCTCCACGGCCATCGTCGTCCACGAATCCATGCCTTGCTCCGTGGCCGCCGACGCCCCGCCGCCCGAGCCGAAGGTCGCCGCGGCTACTCCCGCCAAGCCCGCCGCCGCCAAGGTCCTTGTCTTTCGAAACCAGCCTTCGTGGAATCGAAATCCCGACTTCGAGGACAAGCTCTCCGATCTCGGCCTGGACTTCGAAGTCAAGGATTCGTCCGAGATGGCCGCCACCGAGCTTGCTCCCTACCGTTTCGTCGTAATTCCCGGCGCCCAATGGCGCACTGACTTTTACCAGACCTTCAACGCCAACCAGGATCGCTTCTCGCGCTACGTCACGAACGGCGGGGTGTTGGTGCTCGAACTCAATGGCGCCGAAAACGACGGAGTGACCCTCCCGCTGGGTGTCACCATGGCCAAACATGGATCGCGCGACAACCTCATCCTCACGCCCCAGCACCCGGCCGTCGCCCCGTTCCTCGGCCGCCACATTCGCGCCAGCTACGCAAGCCACGGCTTCCTCGAGAACGTGCCGACAAACGCCGTCATCCTGGCCACGGAAGCGTTGGACGACATGCCGGATCCCACCAAGCCCACCTACGTCGAATATCCGTTTGGATCCGGGCGTGTCATCGCCGCGTGCCAGTGCTTCCACGATCAGGACAAATCCGGCCGCGGCCCGCTCATGCCATCGTTGCTCAACTACGCGGCCGGCAGAAACTGGTACACGCCGCGCAAGAAGTGATCCGCCGGCACGCATGGCCTGCCCACCGTCGGATCCCTCTCCGCCGCCCTGCGGGGGAGAGGGACCGCCCTGATCCCGCAGGATCAGGGCAGGGTGAGGTGGAGCCGTCCGCGGTTCATGGTCCGTGAGCAGTTCCGTCAGGAACACGCGGCTCTCCATAACGCGACCGCTACTTCGCCCCCGTTGGCGCCGTCATTGCCGATTCGACCTCGGGCACCGTCGCCGCGGGCCAACCACCAGCCGTCCAGCCCAGCGCCATGATGGCCAGGGTCGCCTTTCCGTCCATCCGCAGGTCGCCCTCGAAACAGGACGTGAACCATGTTTTCCCGTCCGCGATCAAAGTTCCGGCATGCCCCGGCCCAATCAGCGGGCCATTGGCGTTCGGCAGAAAGACACTGCCACCACCCTCAAGCAGGTTCTTCCCAGCCTTGTCCGTATACGGACCCGTGATGCGTTTGCTGCGCCCGACACGGATGTTGTAGGTGCTCTGTGGACCGCGGCAGCACGAACCCCAGTTTACGAAAAGGTAGTAGTCATCCCCGTGCCGGGCGAGGTGAGCGGCTTCGATGGACTCATTATAGGCGAGCGATGTCAGCTTCGAATCCGCCGCGATGCGCCGGCCTGTCTTCGGGTCGAGTTGAATCAGCTTGATGCCCGTCCAGTAAGACCCAAACACCATCCACAAACTCCCATCGCGATCCTGAAACAGCGCGGGATCGATCGCATTGTAGGCGTCGCCCGATTGACCTTCGTGCGTTTGCACCACGATGCCTTGGTCGGTCCACCTGTATTCCGGGTCGTTGGGATCAAGCGTCGGATTCGTTGCCAGCCCGATCGCAGAGGTCATCTTCCCCATCGATGACACCGAGTAATAGAGCAGGTAACGGGCACCCACCTTGATGACGTCGGGCGCCCAGTAGGACAGGTTGCGATTGTCCGGCACAGCCTTCGCAATCCATCCCGGCGCCGCGTCAAACACCGCCGGACCGCGCTCCCATTTCACCAAATCCCTCGACCGAAACGTCGGGATGCCCCGCCCGGTGTGGAACACCCAATACTCGTCCCGACACTTCACAATGCTGGACGGATCGCGCGTCACCACGCCGCGACTCGCGGCTTGCGCCAGCGGCAGCACCGGGAATGGTGCGGGGGCGCCCGTTTGCGCTACGTTCGGTTGACCGTTTGAGTCCCTGGGCAAAGTCAGCATCCCAAGAAGCCAAACTGCCCACAACGAACGCGAGCCACGGAGTGCCCACAACTTAAAATTCATTCGGATCAGTTAGAGCGAATCGCCAGCGATTTCAAGGCCCTCAACGGCAATCCGGCCGACCCTGCCGCATTCGGCGAAAGCCCGTGCGCCCTAAATCGCCCCTCATGCTCCAAATCGATCGACCGCTTTCCCAACCGCAAGGAAAGCTAGGACACAGAAAGCGCATTTGGGGATGTACCCATGCCAGCTCATCTCTTCGGGCGCAGGCGGTCGGGCAAAATCCGGCGTCACGCCAGCCGCCATCAACCGATCGTAAACGTCCGGATGCGTCGAAAGTTTTCGCGGCAGGACGACCGGCGATAAATTCAACTCGGCAAGATGAGCGAGCGCGCGCGCGAATACGCCCTCTTGAATCTCGTGCGATCGCGCCATCGAGTCGGCTCGGACCTCCATTGCCCGGCTCAGGCGGACGAGAAAATACCGGGCCAAATAAGTGCAGCCGGCGATCGTCAGCGGAGCGGCCGGGCCGAGGATTGGCCAGAGCGGGCGAACGCCAATCCACGCGACCCACGTCATGGAGCCCAAAAATCGCAGGAGGCGGACCCGGCTGGGTTCCGCCAGATGTCCCATTTCATGGGCGCAGATCGCGGACAACTCCTCGTTCGTCAACAAGTCCAGCGCGCGGCTGGTCACCCCAACTTCGCCGGTGTGGACCAGCGCGAACGCGTTGGCGGAAGAACTTTGGATCACGAACACGTTGCGACAGCGAACCCCGGCCTTCCCGGATTCCGCCATCACAAGGTTCTTCAATCCTTCTGGCGCATCCGTCACAAGTCCCAGGCGCCGACCCAACCAGAGGCTGCCGCCGAAGATGAGCCAAGTTTGCAAGACCAGCGCGACGCCGAACACCAGCCACCAGCCTGCGCTAAAATTTTGTGGCGCAATCGCCACGGCGCCGACCAACACGAACCAACCGGCAAACCAGAAAAGCCACTGAGTCAGCGTCTCGTAAAGCCAATCACGAAACGTGAGCCAGGGAAACACCTCGCGAACCAACGGCCACCCGGCGGCGACCGTGCTCAGCCAGGCGGTCGCGCCGGCGAGGATCAAGGTGGAGTCGTCCTCGACGCCAACCAGGTACAGGCCCAAAACAAGACAGCCGGGCCCACAAACCAAATTCGAACCAGCGGCATTTCGCACCGGAAACAGCAGGCGCGCCCGCTCGGTCCAGTGCGCGCTCGCCGCCTCCCGCCAGGGACGCAACGCCAGCCAGTTCAGGAGGCCGGTGCAGCCGCCCAGGCAGACAGAAATCGAAATTGCCAATCGCAATGACAACATGCTCCCGACGACACGTCATCGGCTCAATTGAAGTAGTTCGGCGGCGCATCGCGTTCCGCGCTGCCCCACTTCTCTTCCGGCTTCGGGCCCATCTCAAATTCAAGCAGCCCCCCGGCGGTAATCATGTCGTGCGTCAGCCAAGTCCTGTTAAATTCGCGGCCGTTGAGGCGCGCGGACTGAATGTAGCGGTGCTTCGGACTGTTGTTCTTCGCCCGGATCGTGAACGTCCTGCCCTGGCCAAAGTGAATCACGGTTTCCTCAAACAGCGGGCTGCCGATCAGATAGCAGGGCGTGCCCGGGCAGAACGGATAAATTCCGGCGGCGCTGAACACGTACCAGGCTGACATCTCGCCTGTGTCCTCGTCCCCCACAATCCCGTCCTGGTTGTAGAGCTCGTCCAGGACCCGGCGGACCGCGTGCTGTGTCTTCCACGGCTGACGAAGGTAATTGTAGAAGTACAGGACGTGATGGCCGGGTTCGTTGATGTGCGCATACTGGCCCATTTTCGAGTATTCGACTTCGCGCATTTCATGGATCACGTGACCATAGCCGCCAACCACGGTGGTGCTGGGCATCGTCAGCAGGGCATCCAGCCTGGCCGCCATCGTCTTCCTCCCCCCGAGCAATTTCATGAGGCCGTAGGGATCATGTTGAACGGACCACAGCCATTGCCACGCATTGCCTTCAACGTAGGGCCCACCCCACGCCAGCGGATCAAATGGCTCCACCCAACGACCATCAGAGAGCCTTCCGCGCATGAACCCGGTCTTTGCATCCCAGACCTTCTCGTAGTTTCTCGCCCGCCGAAACATCTCCTTCGCGACGTCCATCTTGCCGGCCGCCCGGGCCACAACTCCGACGCAAAAATCGCCGTAGGCATATTCGAGCGTGCAAGCCGTCGCCCCATCCTTGCGCTTGTCCGTCGGGACATACCCATACTGGATATAATCTTCAACGTGGTCGCGGCCAGCCCAGGGGTTGCTTTTCATGGCGTTCTGCAACGTCGCAGCATGGGCGTCCTGGAGGTTGAACGTGCGCAATCCCTTCGCGCACGCATCCGCAAAGATGGAGTCGGCATGGGAACCGATCATGCAAGGACGATTGCCCGGGCTCGGCCAGGCCGGGAGACTTCCCCCCTCCCGATAGGCGTTCAGCCAACCCTCGAGAATGTCGGAGCTCCACTCCGGCGCGTAGAGCACGAAGAACGGAAACGCGGCGCGAAACGTGTCCCACAAGCCGTTGTCGGTATAGAGCGGACCCGCGAGGACCTTGCCATTCGCGAACGGACTGTAGTGACGAATCGCTCCGTCCTGGCCGGGTTCGTGGAACATGCGGGGAAATTGCATCGCCCGATAGAGCGCCGTGTAATAGGTCGAGCGTTGTTCAGCCGAACCACCCTTGATGTCCACGCGCGCCAGTTCCTTCGCCCAGGCGGCCTTCGATTTTTCTTTGGTGGCCGCAAAGCTCCACGTGGGAATTTCCCGATGAAGATTCAACGCCGCCTGTTCGTAGCTGATGAACGAGGTACCCAGGCGCATCACCACCGGCCGGCCCGCCTGTACCTGGGCAAGGCGAATCGCGGCCGTCGTCATTTTGCGTTCCGTTCTGGCCTCGACCGATGCGAAGGGCAGTTCGAATTCGGCGACAAAGAACATGCCGAACCCGCCGGGTGCGCCGAAGGTCACGTGCGTTGCCTTGCCGCGGACCTGGCGTTGCCCGGCGTCGGCGACGGCCTCGATTGGCCCTTCGTTCTGCAACACGATCGCCGCCTGGTCGGTGTCCGGGAATGTGAACCGCATCATCGCGCAGCGTTCGGTGGGCGTGAGCTCGAGCCGGGTGTGGTGACGCTCCAAGTCCACCGAGTAATAGTAGGGCCGGGCAGTCTCCTTCTCGTGGCTGTAGTTCGAGGCGCGATCTTTCCGGGAACCTTCCCACGCGCCGACCACCGGCATGATGAGAAAATCACCGTAGTCCCGGATCCAGATGCTGGGCTGATGGGTGGCGCGAATGCCTTCGAATTCGGTGTGCTTCACCTGATAAAACGGACTCGCATTGCCGTCCGTCTGCGGCGCCCAGGTGGTCATCCCAAACGGCGCCACGATGGCGACCACCGTATTGCCGCGGGAAAATTGGGCATCGCCGTTGGCGCCGGAGAGCGGGTTGACGCAGTCCACCGGATCTCCGAACAGGGAAGCCGCGGACCAGGCCACCGCACCGCTCGCGCGTAAGACCAACAGAAGTCGCAGGAAATTCCACGCTGGCATGAGCTTCATCTTCGAACCCCGATGGTAAGCCGGCGGGGGGAATCCGTCATGTGGATACTTTTTGTCCCGGACTCGCGGTCGAGGCGGACCCCGAGTCGCGGCGGAGAGGATGGCGAAACGGGAATCTCGCGTGACTTGACCCGACGGTGGCCACCCCTTGCGGCGGCGAAGAGGGCGCCATCAAGCGCGGAGCTTGGGGGAATGGGGAGCATTGATGCGCGAGCCCAGAGCCCCAGAGAACGAGACCAGACAACCCGGGTACGGATGCAATATCGAGCATCGCCATGGGTCGACCGAGTTTTGGCGTTGCCGTTACCCGTTACCCCGTTACGGAACGGCAATGCTGACGAACAGCGGGAGTTGCACGGTGAACGTGGTTCCTTTTCCCTCGGCGCTCGCGAATTGAATCTTCCCGCCATGCAATGAGACACAGCGCTGGACGATGAGCAGCCCCAGGCCGGTGCCGGGCACCTGGCCGACATTGCTGCCGCGATGGAAGGCGAGGAACAAATGTTTCTGATCGGTTTCGGGAATGCCGCAACCTTCATCGGCAATCCGGCAGATTGCCTGCGCACCTTCGCGCTGCAGCCCGAAGGCCACCGTCTTGCCCGGTGGCGAGTATTTCACAGCGTTGGAGAGGAGGTTGGTGAAGATATGATGGAGGAGGCTCTCGTCGCCGAACGCTTCCCCCGAAGCATCCTCGACGTTCAGGACGATGGGGCAGCGATTATTTGTGGCCGAGGCGATCTCATCACACACCCGTCGACACAGGGAGTGCAAATCAAGCTGACTGGGCCGAAAAGTCATCCGATCGGTTTCCAGGCGGCCAAGCACCAGGAATTCCTCCATCATTCCAGCCATGCGGCGGACCGCCTTGTGAATGGTCTGATGAAGTTGTTGGCGTTTGGCGGGCGGCAGCCGGTCGTGGTATCGGTCGAGGTTGTCCACCGAGGACAGGATGACTTCCAAGGGAGTCCGGAACTCGTGTGAGACCAATGAGACAAACTGACTTTTGAGTTCGCCCAGCTCCCGCTCGCGATCGAGCGTCCGCAGCAGTTCGGCTTCAGCCCGCTTGCGTTCGATGCCGAGAGCGATGGAGGAGCTGACGACGCCCACCGCCTGCTGGGCTTCCTCCCCGAGAGGCCGGCGCGCAAAAACCGCCGTCACGCCGAGGACGCGGCCTTCAATCAAGAGCGGGTAGCCGGCGAAGGACACCATGCCTTCCCGCCGCGCCCACTCCTGGTCGCTCACCCGCGGGTCGTTGATCACATCGTTGGTGAGGTGCGGTTTCCTTTCCTGGGCGATGAGACCGATCTCGAATTGTCCAACCGGCACGCGGCTGTGAGGGCCGTCGAGGTGGACGTGGCCGCCCGCGCTGGCCTGGAGTTCGAGCATCAAATTTGCCTCGTCGAGGGTCCACGCGCGCGCGAAGGCGACGTCGAGATGTAGCACCAGCAGATCCATGCAGCGTTGAAGCATCGGCCGCAAATCCGTGCTTTCGTTCAGGGTCAGCGCGACGTCGGTGCTCAAGGACATGACGCGCACGCGCTCCCGCAGCAGCTGCTCCGCCTGGAGACGTTGCGAGACTTCGCCATGCAGCTCCTCGTTCTTGGCGCGCAACTGCAGGGTCCGGCGGTGAACCTGTCGGCGCAGCATCCAGACCCAGCCCAATCCAATTACCGCGATCGGCCCGCCGATCCCGACCAGACGCCGCGTGGTAATGAGCGGCGGGCGAACGAGAATGTGCAAATCGTCCGCGCCTGGGATAAGGACGCGAAAGCCCGTGACGCGCAACGCCTCGTCCGCGTCGAGCGCACAGACGCCCGTAATCCGGACAAGGCTTTGCACCGGGCTGACCAACGGTTCAGCGCCCTCAAACTCGGCGAAGAACACCACCCCATCGCCGTCAATGGTCAACCGCTGCTGGATGCCGACTTTGACGGATCGCAGTTCGTTGGCGACGACCCGCCCCTCAACGCCGACCCGCCTGGAATCGGGTCGGAGACTCAGCACGTTGGTGGCGGCGGTCGTCCTGGGCACCAGAACATTGGTGGTCCCGACTCGCCGAACCACGGCGTCCGCCAGAATGGGCGCGTAGGTTCCCACATCCGGATATCCCAAAATCTCGACCCGATCGCCAGCTTTCAGGTCCGGAGGCCGTGGCGGCTCGAGATACTTTCCCCGCTCGTCCGGGCGCGCGTACAGGGGCAGGCGAACCTCGCATCCTCCCGACGGATCCTCCACGAACAGTTTCCCCGACGGAGTATTCAGGGTGACCACACCAGCGACTTTCGTGCGCTGTCCGAACGAGGTGCTCGGATGATAACGCATCAGTGTGCGAATCGTTTGGGTCGACCTCTCCCAGGGACGCTCGGGCGTTGGCACGACTACGCGCACATCCTCCACGCGCGGCACGGAGAGACCGGCGCCAATGACGTAGCCCTGCGGATTGAGTTTGGTGCCCGTAATACCGGTGATTTCGACCGTCGCACCCAAAAGGTTCGTCGGCAATGGGCCAAGGTGGGTTGGGATGTGGACCTCATAACGACCGCTGCCCCGTCCGATGTGCAGATAAAGGCGCCGATAGGTGACATGCATCCACCTCACGGTGGTGGTCACACGCACCCGCAATCCATCGTAACGGCCGGTCTCCAGTTCCTGGAGCGTGGTGGAAACCGGGGCTGGCAGTTCTGACCGGCCCACGCGTTGGATGGCGGTCGCAGTGATCAGAGGAGAGAATCCGCCGCCGGAGTGCCCTTCGATCTCCACCAGATCCCCAGCGGCGAGCGGAGCGATGCCCTGCGGGCGGTAGACATAGGCGGCGCTAACGCCATCCTGGACGAACAAGGTGGGCCACTGATCCTCGCAATAGGTCACGACCGCCCGGAGGCGCACGGGAATCTTCAGCCTCGCCGTCGCCTCGTCCAAGGTGCGGAGCTGGACCAGGTTGGTGATGACCGACGGAGGCGGGGCGGGTTGAGCGACTTCCTCCGGCCAAAATTTTGCCTGCCCGAACGCGCGTGCCAGGCCCGCATGCCAGATAACCGCGATGACCGCGATAACCGCGGCCCCCAGAAGCCTCCGGCATGCCAGCGCTTTCCAAGTGCCGACGGCAATCCGAGAGCCATTCCTTGAGGCGACCTGCGCCGGTCTGGACCACAATCGTTTCACAGTACGAGGCGGGTCCTACTCATTAGGTCCATCGACGACCTGTCGGGGCGAAGCGGCTGGCCGGGAAACTCCCAAGGCCGCTCAAGGAGCACTCGATGTCATCCCCGGCCTGGTGTCCGCTGTGGACCTCGCCTCATAGAGGAGAGCATAACAGCGGCCGGCCTCGGGTGAAGCCCATTATCACGGGCATTGAAACGCAATCCCGAGGCGCTATTTCGACCGTCACCGGGAAGCGATCACGAACGGTGCAACGTCACCACGCTTGAGCCAGGCGTCCCGCGCCAATGGCCATGGCCGTGCCCCGGTTCGATCCGATTCGTCACCGGCGGACACGCGCGGACGGGCCTGCATCCGGGTGCAGAAAACACCCAATGTTCACAGGCAATTGCAAGTAACTTTGCTAACGCCGATCTGAACCAGTTTTTTACTCGGTAACTGAAGCACCTACTGAAGGTAGTGAGCCCCGACAGAAGATGATCCAATTTTCGAGTGCGGCAAACCGTAGCGAGCGCTCAACGCCACAAAAAGACGGTCGAAGACAACTCCGGACGAATCGATAAAGCTATCGACTATGAGGAGAAGACGATTGAGGAGGGTGGTGTAGAGGAGGAGGGGTGGTGCAGCAGTAATACTGCCTGAATTCCGAGGCTGACGGCAGCTTGCCAGGCATCGGCCATTCGCGGGCGACTGCTTGGGCCGCGCGAAAGATGCGGTCGAGGGTCTCCTTGGTCTCGCCGATGTATTTGCTCACGACCCCGGTGAGATCGATTTTGCAGAGGCTCAGTCCCGATTCGCGCGCCAATACTCCAGCTGCCATCGTCTTGCCAGTGCCGGACGAGCCCGCCACGAGAGCCTTCAATCCCTGGCCAAGTGACAACCGGCGCTCGAAGAGCTATTGAGCGAACACGACGCGGGAACCTCAATGCCCGCTCGATCTCGCCCAATTGGGCTGCGCTGGCCGGGGGAAGAACAGATCGTTCCACCAATAGACCGGCTTAATTCGTCATTAACCGAAGAGTCCTTCGTTCTCCGAACAAGGAAGGTCCTCGATTTCAGACTTTCAGACCGTTCTTGTTGGTCAAATGTTGATGATCTAGACTTGGTCCATGGCAATCATGCCGAACAACGGAATCCAGGAGTGATCATGCCTGACCGGAATATCTCTGGAATGCCCGTCATTCCGAACGCGAGTTTGGTGCGCGGAAGGTTGTTGAGCGTCAAACCTGACCCAAGCGGCCGGGGCTTCCAGTGGGCCATCGTCGTGGAGGAAGCCCGCGACATCGCAGGTATGCCTAACTTCGTCCGAGAATATGTCGGCAAGACGATTTCAGTTCATGTTCAGCCGGAGGTGAAGCCCGGGCTCGTTGCGCACGATCTCCTGGAGGCTCGTCTCGCCTATCGAGGGGATGAGCGAGGCGGACTTTTCATCACAGTTGGTGACGAAATACGCAAGGTCTGAGCTGCACGGGTGTTCCACGGGTGGGCCCATTGGAGCCGATGATCAGACTTTGACTTTACAAGTGACCACCCCGTTGTTCACCGCAACATTCGTGACGGCCACGCTGGTTGGGTTCCCAAATCTGTCGTTCGAATTCGGATTGCTGCCAGCGTTGAACGTCTTATTGCCCGCACTGCCGGGATAAGAATCGCCGGCGTCGCCTTGGTTTCGGTTCTGCTCCAGGTCGAGTCGACCATCAGCTTGGCGCAGCCCTACCCAATAACTTCCCGGGTGATCATTGTTATGCTGCGTGTCGTCAATGTGCCAAACGAGAAGCCCCGAGGCCGGCAGATCGGCGTCAAAGCCGATGAGTTGCCGGTTCTCGATGAGAAAGTATTCCGCGCCAGTCTTCCCTTTTGACCAGAGTCGCCGAACGGCGGTTTTGTCCTGTTCGACAGGCTTGAGCGTCACATTGGCGGCAGTCTTGATGTTTTTCGGTTTGAGCCAGCCCAGCGTCATTTTCGACCAAGCACAGAAGTGACCGGGCGTCAGCCCGCCGTTGTTCCAGCTTCCGGCGCCCATGACACACCACGCTCCGACGCCTTCGGACGTGTAATTGGTGTCGTATAGATCAGGAAGGCCGAGCATGTGCCCGAACTCGTGGCAGAACACTCCCGCCCGCCCATCCTCAGGTTCGGTGCAGTAGGCATACGCCGTGACACCGTTGGAGACAAACGGCTGGCTGATATTCCATTGATACGACCAAATCTTTTTGGCGCGCGAGGCCTTGTTCGGATCTGCTTCGGCGCCTCCGCCGGCGTGAACGACAAAAAGGCCGTCGAGAAACTTATCGCCATCGGTGTCGAATTGACGAAAATCAACCTGCTGCGCGGCAAGTGCGAGCGCATCTTCCACCATTTTCTTGGCGTTCGTGGGATACGGCCCACCTCCGTTCTTCCCATTCACATAATACGAATACTTCTGCGGCAACCGCAGCCAACCGACGACTTGGCCGTCCACGTCCAGTTGCCCGTAGGAATTTTCTTTGTAGAAATCGCGCAAACTCCCGGTTGGATATGTTCCCTGCGAAAACAGCATGTCTTGAAAATCCTGCGCCGGACGGGTTCCTTGATTATCCGAAAAGTCCACCAGCAACACGAGGCAACGCAGTTTTCCCGTGGTGGGACGACTTCGTACCGCTTCAGCGGGCGCGAGCGCTGCCGCGCGTCTCGGCAACTGTTCGGGCGGATAAAAAATGCCCTCGTTGAACCCCACTTCACGGATCGGTTCCGCCACCAACGCGGCGGAGACGAGGGGCATCCGCCGATCCTGGGGCGAGAATTTGCGCTTCTTCATCTCCGCGCGAATAGCTTTCAATACGTTGGGAGCCGGTCCCACGTACTGCGGCTGACTGATATTCTGTTTTGTCATAATTTATCTTTTGCTCTCGCTGGTCCTGTTAGGTATTCACGTTCAACTGCTCAGAGCGTCTTGTTTGTGGTGGGTTTCGGGCTGCATTCTTGGTAATCATCGTCCTCAGTATTTCCCGTTGGGTTGGTGGGCCGGAGTGCGATGCCCTTACGGCAGCAACTTCAAGTATCGTCGGGCGTTTCCTGAGAAATAGTCGCTGTAGGCCGGTTTCAGCAAAGGATGCAAAAAGGCCTTTTGGGTGTTCAAAAGAACCCGGGCTGGCACACCCTTGTCTGGGAGCGGCCAATCGGTGCCGTACATCAATTTTGATGCAAACGGAAAGCGACTGACATCGGTTTTGGCGGCTGCGTCCGATTCGGCGAAACACTTTGCCAGGCGATCGACGAAGTAAGCGCGTTCGTTTTCAGATACCAACTCTTCGCCAGTGGTGATTTCGCAGTAGACGTTTGGATAGCGGGTGCACAAATTGTAGACTTGGCGACCCCAGGCTTTGTGGCCCCCGGTCCCAAACCAATAATCGCTCCCCCCGGCGTGGCCGAAACACAGGCGAAGTTGACAGGGCTGGTCGGGCCGGCTGTGTGCCTCGAGGAACTTGGCCCAAAAGTCCGGATTCGCGTGGTGCTCGCCGTAGCCAGTCCGAGCTTCAAATTCCCCGTAGCCGGAATGGGTGAACACCGGGACATCGTACTTAAGGCACCACTCGAGCAAGCTATTCAGTTCGGCGTCCAACGCGGCGTTGGCGTGGCTGCCCAACCATTTGTATCGGGCCTCCCATTGTCTGCCGGGATAGCGAGTCGCGCGGGCAATGGGAGATGCCTTGATCTCATTCGCGGCGGGCCGATATCCAGATGGCGGGTAGACCTTGACTCCCTTCGCGCCGTGGTGCTGGACGGCATCCCGAACGACGTCAAGGGCGCCGGGAGAACCGTCATTGGTATAATCTGACCGGTATGGATTGTAGGCGACGAAGTAAAGAAGGTTGGATCCCGATTGGTTCTGATAGTGCACCATCCGCCGCACCTGGTTGGTCGGAAAATCGAGCAATACTTGGCCCTCGGGTGGCTGGTTATAGACGGGCCCGAGATCCATCATGTGTGAAATCATCGTGATCGGGCCGTTCTTCGGCGCATCGGCATGGACCATGTGAAACAGCTTGATCAAGTCGTCCTCGCTTTGAGTCAGGGTCCAGATGAAAAGAACGGCCGCCTCCGTGCCTTTAATCATCTCGGGAGAGCGCTTTCCCCCCCGCGTATGGCGGTCCATCCCCATCATGGCGGCGGCGACCTGAACCACTATCCGCTGGGCCAGATTCATATGCGCGGCCACCTGCATCACATTCGCCATGCGCCCTTCGATCGGCGTGCTTTTATCCCACGCGTTCTTTTCAATTGCTTCATCGAGCAGCGACAAGACGAGATTGCAAATGAACCCAACGCGATTGGTGGATCGAAGGGCGCGGGTGTCGGGAGCAGGTTTCACGCCCGGCAATCCGGGCAACTCAGCCAGTTCGGTCCGGTCGATTAGTCCTTGGGCGATCAGGGCGGCGCAGCGATCCGAGATCAACCAGGTAAGGGGAGGCTTGGCGTCACGTTTGCCCAGCAGGATGCCTCGCAGGGGCAGATAGCGGGCATTGAACGTGTGCGTATGCACATCGATGATCGCCGTGTTGGTTGTTATGGGATGCTCCCACGGGTCGATGGCGCTCACTTCGCTGCACAGGACTTTTTGTTCCGGAGTGAGGCAGACACGCGGCGAGGAGCAGCCCATCAGGCCGGCCAATCCCCAAGCCAACGCCATGAGAGCAAAAACTCGACGGCTGTCGGCGTGGAGGCACGGCAGCGGTCTTGCGGAGGTCGAACCCGCCGAATTCACGATCCCGGAGCTAATAGCATTTATCCGATCCATTTGTTCAGCCTTTTGATTCCGTTAATCAGCCAATTGAGAAAACGGCCTCCCTCGGTCGGACCGACGGCGGTGTCTGCGACGTTCACATTTTCGCGCCATTTCGGATGATGGAAATGAATGACCCGATCGCCGGACCGCGAGGTCACCGCATCGTTAAACGTGATCCTTCCAATCCGCTTCCAGTCCGTCACCTCCAGCCGGCGGTTGAGCAAGCCTTTGAACTTGCCGTGATCCGCAACAAACACATCGAACTGCAATTCATGCTCCGGCAAGCGCACGCCCCGGCGATAAATGCGCGATAGCACTTCATCGCGAAAGTCACTCGTGCCATCACCGCTGTCAGCCAAATCGTCGTTCCGTTTCACGACGCGGAGTTCCATGTACTCCGGGCATCTGGTTGGAACATTCTTGGGTTTGTTGAGTTCGGCGATTTCGTATAGTTGGCGGACCATGACCCTGCGGTCGACGCGGAGGAAGGCGAGGACAGTGAGGACCAGGGTGCCCAGGCTGACGCGACGCCGGAGCAGGGACACATTCGGGGCGTTTCGCAGGACAGCCTCGTCGATGGACCTGCTGTAGGCGGCGCCGAGATCCTCCTGGGTAATGAAGCTGGCGGTTTTATTTCTTTCACCTGGCTGGAGCGTTGGATAGATCTTGCCAACCAGCGAGAGCGTGCGTGCTTGCCCACGGGCGACGGCGAGTCCGGACGAGTAACGCCCGATGATCAACCCACGACTTCCGGTGGCAAAGTAGCCCGTGTAATCGGACGTCTCGGTAATTTCCCAATTTCCGAATAAACAGACGCCGTTCGGATGTAGAAGTCGACGCACGCCAGTTCCGTCCGGACCGCGTCGGAGGTCCGAGTGGCTCTCGAGCGTTCGTGAGGCGGCGTCGAAAAAGTGGTAGGCCTCTTTTCGAGAAAAGAGGCCTTGGGCCACATCCCAGAGTGTCGTTTTCTCAACCGGCAACGGACCCTGCCCGGGCGCTCCCCATGGCCGGCTGTAGTAAGGGTCGGACATCACGACCGATTTCACTTCGTCAAAGGACGAGCCTGTATATTGCTGATCGGACTGCCCATATTCCTGCCCTTGATTGATGTGCCGTGCGTCGCGAGCGGCCAGTGCACGACCACGTCGGATTCCATACTGGTAGAGAGCTGCCAGGCCGAGCAGTCCGATCATGCCACCGCCGAGGATGACGCTGAGCAGGCGCTCCCCCGGTTGCCTCATGAAAGCGGGATCCATCGGGGCTCGCGCGGGGGCGGAAATGGGCCGGACGAGAAACAGCCCCAACACGACCGCTCCGACCACCAGCGATCGCCAACCGAGTCCGCGGCCTGCCCAAAATGCCGGCACTCCCACCCCGAGCAAGCCCACGCTTAAACTGAGCCACAGATTTGCCCATACATTCCGGTGAAGATCGGGCAAGGCGATGGCATCGTTATCCGGCGCGGCCGGCACCATAAACTCATCCAAGGTAGATCCTCGCAAACGGGCGGCGTTCGATTCCTCTGTTGTCCAGCGCGGGGCCAGATAGGGAAAAGTCATGCTGAATGGTTTGTCGTTAATCGTCGACCGGGGATATTGCCGCGACTCGGCGACGGAGAGCTCAAGCAGCAGCGTCTCGCCCGCGTCCGCCAGAGTTTTTGCCACATCGTCGGCAAACCATCTGCCGTTCGGAAATTTCGCGGGCTTACGCAAATCGAAGACCATCACATCCGGCACATTATCGTAGTGCCGATGCGCTTCCAGCGGGGCGATAAACGTGGCGAGGATGTTTTCCAACAAGTCGGGCCGGTCGTGGACACGTTGGATCTCGGCAACATGACGTGAAGGGTGCAGTCCGTTCAAATAGCCGAACCGCGGAAGTTGGGTGCGCAGCGATCGTCCGACGTGATCGCTTTGCTGGCCGTTGGGCAGATGGGTGGTGGCCCAGATCAGGATTGGGCCGTTGGTGATTGATTGGGCCTGAGGAGGTCGCAAAGCGCGGAGCGGAATGCTGGTGACAATGCCGATTACGTTGCCTCGAAAGAATCGAGGAAAAATGAAGGGATCATCGAAGATGCCGCACTGCACATTGATCCGGTCCGGTCGTCGTGGGGTGAGTCGCGAGATCTCGCGTTCACCATCCAGTGAACGTCGCTCATTGGAGACCACGTTAACCTCGGCGGCGATACCCTCGACCTGATGCTTGCTGAGTGAGACTTCGGAGTTCTCTCCGTCCGAGTTGAACGCGAGCTGAAAATCAAGAATCGCTTCTTCGGCGATGGTGGATGGATTGCGAATGATGCCGCCGTAAAGGTCCTGGGCGGCCTGATCCCGTTCGTGCTCTTCGATCAGCGTGCTTCGCTGACGGGACGCCGCCGCGGCTTCGGACGTCCCCGTTGCGATGAGTGCATTCAATCGGTTCAGCGTGGATTGATAGTCCCGACCATCGCGAGTTTTGCTCGAGTCGAAGACCCGCACGTCGGGATTCAGATCGAGGTGCACTCGGAATGAATAGCGGGGCACATCGTTGGAGAGACCTGGAATCTGCCAGGGCAGAAGGCGGCGCCGGACACAGAGGCTAACGACTAGCTGATCGCCTTCCGGCAACCGAGCCTCGGTCAAGATTGGCGCGCCGTTTGTATCCGCGACAAATGCGTGCAGGTCCGTGATGTTCGCTACGGGGTCGTCCTGAAGCTTGAACGGATTGATCGGGCTCATCGGATCGGCATGATCCGACGCGAGGACGGCCGGCCCGAACAGAGTGACGGCCGCTACCGCGCAGCGCAGCAGACGAAGGTGCGAGTTCATGAGTGAGGCATTGGTCTTGGTCATGACGTCATTTCAGGAGGTCCAATCCGGCCTGGTAACCCAGTCGGCGATAGCTTTCCCATTGTTCGTCGTCGAAGAACTGGTCGGTCGTCGACTCCTGCGGGAAGGACGGATGACTCCGCGCATATTGGGTGACGTCGCCGGATTCGTTGCCCACGAGCCCCGACTTGATCAACAGGAGCCACGACTTCTTTGCCTCCGAATTGCCGACTGGCGGGTAGGTGATCAGCGCGAGGACGCCGCGGCATTGTCCGGGACCACCGGAGGCAGGATTGCCACGGAGTTGGGCGAGACGTCCGAGTGCCACTGGATTGAGCCACTGGGAAATCCAGTCCGGCGGATCCTGGTAGGGCTTCCAATTGATCTCGGCGCCGAAGTCGATGCGGACATCGCGCTCGAGGGTAGCCAGCGCCTCGAAAGAGTAATCCGGATCGCTGGTCGCATCGACGAGGATTATGAAAGGGAGTTGGCGGCGGACCAGTTCGTACGCTGCGCTGTTATCCAGATGACCGCCGTCGGTGAGGTTCCAGAATTCCCTCGAGGGCCCGTCGAACCGAGCCCGCCATTCCGACAGCAAAAGGTTGTGCGTGGCGAAAAGTTCGCCCGGTAGCTCTTTTAAACGGCGCCAAACATTTGGGGGATAACTTCCGGGACGTTCGGTGGCCCCGATGCCTGAATCCCACCAGTACCCAAGCCGGAAATTGCACAAGCCCATGAAAAGGGCCTCAAATGGATTGGATGCGCGCCCGCGGCCAGTCGAAAAGGCCGCGCCGGAAATCGCCACCCACTCCCCCAACGAAAGACTGGCGGCGGCCGCGGCTTGCTTATCGCGCCGCGCCAAGGGATGAAACGTGTTCCCGTCGGCATTGGACAGGATCGCCTGCAGCGAAGTGGGCGCCGATTGACCGCCATTAATGCCTTCAAACCAGCGGCGAAAACGCAGCCACCGCGGCATTTTCGTGTGGCTCGACCACCGGGCAAAAAAGCGACGACCGACGCTGACCCCGAAGGAACCAACCGTCATGAGGAGACCTTTGCGCTCGCGAATCTCCCGCTGCGAGGTGTGATCGACGGACTCGTTGATGCATACACCGATCAGGTGTAACGGGCCGCCCGAGCGCTCAGGCCGATACTCGTGGTGGGGCAGGTCATCGTCAGGGTGCGCCACCTGCACGTCCGCCGCGATATTATCGGAGGCCACTGTGCGCGCATTGTTTGACGCGCCCAGAAACGTCCGCGTAATGCGCGCCGCATAGGCGGACTGCAGCGATGTCAGATTCAGAAAATCGAACGCCCGCCCCATGAACGAGGATACCAGCAGCGAGACGACCACCACACACCAGGCGGCGGCGGGCTGACCTACCAAAAAGAGGGAATGCGCGATGACATCCACGATGAACAACAACGCAAGGGCGAGTCCAACCGCGGTTATTTTGAGCAGGGTGAAGGTTCTGCGGCCGTCGGCGACCGGGGCCACCTTGGCAGCCCAGGAGCGCAGTAGTCGCAAGCCCGGCGCCAGCGCAAGCAGTGCGCCGACCATTTCGGTCAGGCGATCTTGCGTCGCCACGGTGCGCGCCACCGAATCCACGATCGCCCAGAGAATCAGCCCGAGAAAAATCAGCAGGGAATCCCCGAGGCCACGGGTCAAGCGATTCCTGACGACGACGCCGTCGAGGCGCCGTGCTGCTGTGGTTGCCGGTAAGCGCCCGCGTGCCGCCTCCAGCCAAACCAGGGTCGCGCCGAGCACACCAAGCACATAGCGGGGCCAAAGTCCGACCTCCGGCAAGGCTGCCGCCAGGGCGACGCCGGTTACGACAATCAACCAGGCAGCAAACTCGTGCGGCGGAAACGCGCGGTACGAATATTTCTTGGGCGCAAGCCAGTAAGCCAGCTTCAACGGGACAACGACCAAACCGAGGGCCGCCACCGGCAGCCACCACCATTTTGTCGGGATGAAACCAAACCAACGCGGCGGGCCCGGCGGCAAGGGCAGCCAGTCGTGGGCGGACAGGAACTCCCCGAATCCGACCACGGCACCAAAAATGAACAGGAGCAGCGTGCCGACGAAGAGGTGCACGCTGAACACGCCACGAAAGAACACGCCTAACGATGTAAGAAAATCATCGGTTCCACTGGCCATGAGGTAATTGGCCTGGCGGCGCAGCCAGGCCAGCGGACCGCTGCGCGGGTCCTGTAGCAACTCCTCTGCCCGACCGGCGGGATCGACGCATCCACAAATTCCCGGGCGGGTGAACAATCGACCGAGGAAGCTGCCGGTAAATCCGCCGCCGGAGATCGTCGAGAGGTAATCGACGTACCGAAGCCGGTGGCGGGTCGCCAGCGCCTGTAAGACGCCGAGCGAAAACGTGGCACTGCGGATGCCGCCACCGGATAGCGCCAGACCAACGCAATTCTCGAGAGGAGCGTGGAGGACAGGTGAAGGCGGCGCGGGGTCCGTTTTAAGCGGAGACGATGACGGAGGCAGCGGACGATCCTTCGCTTCAATCAGCTGGTTCTTGGCATCGAGCCAAGCCGCCCGACGGCGGTCGCGAACGGCGTTCTCTTCGAACTCCCGAACGGCCTGAGGATATTGCTCCTCGCCGCTATCTTTGAGAATCGTGTCGGCCGCCTTCTCGCTGACCATGAAAATCGGAGCGAGAATAAAGTACCCCGGAATCTTCGGAAACACGGAGGCGTCCACGACGCGCAAGCCCTGAACCCCATGAACCTTGAAGCGGCTGTCAAGAACCGCCATTTTGTCGGTCAACTGCTCGGTCGCCGCCGTCCACCGGTCGCTTCCGATGCGGCACGTTCCGCAGGCGTGGTGTCCCCAAGCCTCATTTTGAATCCAGTCCTCCAACGACCACGGCTGCAAATTATTGGCCGCGCGCATCGCGTTGCATCGCTTCAAGTAACCCTCAGGTTGGAGCTCGTGAAGAAAGGGGGTCTCCGATGCGGCGCTGATCTCCCGGACCTTTTTCACGGCGTCCACGAGCGCGGCCACGTCTCTTTCCCAGCCATTCGGTGGCGGACTGCCAGGCGTCGCGTCGTCAAACGAATGAAAGCAGATGTCTGGAGTGGCAAATGGATCGGTGCTTGTCAGTCGCACCCGCCCGCGATTGTTGCGGGTATAGGCTTTGAGTATGACCCACGTCCATAGGTTGGTCTGATCGACCGCTGCGCCTTTCAACGGCCGCAGCAACTCACGGGACCAGTTCCAGTAATAGCCGCGAAACGCTGCGGGCGCGCCGAAGGTAAAAAGGTCGGGCTCGGGCCCGTCGGCCGCCGAGGAGCGTTGCACTATGGCAACGGTGCCGCCGTTGGTCGCGTAAAGTCCGTCTCGCGTTTCCTTCCATTGTTGGAGCAATTTGTCGTCGTTGCTCGCCGGGTTGAATGACAATGTCTCGAGGGATTTGAAATCCGTCTGCATCTCGCTGACCACGCCGACTTCATAACGGTCTTGCAGGTTTGTTCCCACGCCGGGCAGGTTGACCCGCGGGGTGATCTTCGGCTCATTCGCCCTTGCGCGTTGATTGATTTCATTGATGTGTCGAAAATCACCGACGCCGCTCAGCAGCAAGAGCTGGGGAGTATTGAAGGAGCCGCCGCACAAAATCACCTCGCCGACCGCCTGCCACTTCTCATCCGTCGATGCCTCATGGCGAACGAAGTAGCTACGGCGGTCTTCGGAAGCGGCTCGACGTTTTTCCCGAGCGCAGGCCGCGTAAAGATATTCCCCTTGGGCGCCCTCGACGCCAATCGCCCGCGGGGGAGTGGCGTGATCGAACAGGACCCGGGTGACGTGAAAGCATTTGGCGATCACCAGGCGGTCCGGATGGGCGGCCCGCGTATTGAGAATGAACTCGCGAACTCCGGCGCGCCGCCCGCGGAGGGAGTTGCCATTCTCATCCTGGATGTTCGCGCCTCCGATCCCGGCGGGAATGAGAAACACGCCTTCGGCGGAGTCGGCGCGACTGCCGCGATCGTTCGGGTCGAACGAGCGGACGAAGCCAAACATGATGAGGAGCCGTTTCAAAAACGCCGTGAAACGGGAGTTCCCCTCGATGACTTTGAACGCGGACTGGATCAGGACCTTGGCGAACAGGGCATCGGTTTTGAGGATGCTCTGGATCAGCCGGGGGGCAATAAAGCTCGTTGGCTGCCAGCCCTTGTCGCCGTGGCCCCCCCGGTCGAGCGCAGAGCGCGGATTGATGAACGCCATGAACGCGAACGCCGCCCGCGAGAAGAGTCCGAACAGCTTCACCAGAAAGCCTCGATATTCGTCGAGATAAAGGCACCGCTCGAATCGGGCGAAGTAGGGCTGCATGTATTTTGCCCGCCAGCTTTCGTCGTTGGTGAGTTCCGCAATCTGTTCCCAGTCCCGATCGTTCGGCCGGATCACAATCATCGCATGATGGCCCGTGCAGCCACCCAGCCCCGTGCTCCGCGGATAAAAGATCCCGCCCTTGCCGGAGGCTCCCGCGGCGGGATCCTGAGTGGAGTCGTACTTGTGATCGTTCTTTTGGCGGTTGTCGTCGGCAAAATGACGAACGGAAAAGCTCCAGCTGAGCGCGGGATCTTCCGTGGCGGCACCATGAAAAAGCGGCGCATCGTGGACCACGCCGGCGTCTTTGGGATCTGGGCCGGCCTCGATCAAGAGCACCTTGTGGCCCGCTTCCGCGAGACGACAAGCGAGGGGACCGCCACCCGCACCTGCTCCCACGATGATGAAATCAAACGGAGAAGTCTTCTCCTTGGACGCGAGTTGCAGGGGGTCCGTCGGGGAGACCTGAGCGGCGCGCGGCGCCGGTTGATTGGCAGGAGAACTTTCCATAGGGCGGGGGCGACTTGGATTCGATTAGAGCGTTTTGAGAAACGCGATCAGATCCTCTTTGGCTTGGTCGTTGAGCGTGGAATCGCTTTCCAGGTTCTCGCCAAACAAATGCCCGCGATCGAGCACGAAATCCCGGCACTTGTTCGCGTCCATCAACGGCTGGCCCGCGCGATCCCTGAAATACTCCCAAGCGACCTCGCCTGTCAGCCCCTGCTTTTTGATCTCGGCCATCGCCAGGATCATCGAGACCAACGCGCGGGGAAGATTCGGCGATTCTGGATCTAAATTCATCACGAGGTTGACGGGCGTTCCGCGCGGAATCGGGCCGGCTGTGACCGGAAACGGTCCAATTGTCTTGTTGAGGACCGGAATCGTTACCAATGCCTTGCCATTGATCACTCGATTGGCGGCGTAGCCCCCGACGACTGACACCAACGTCAGGATGACGAAGAACGCTCGGGCGAATCGGGCCAACGTCGGGCGGAACCAGGCGCCGACGGCAACCGTCGCCAGCAAGGCCGCGGCTGTCGCCCAGACCGAGCGGGACTGAATTGCCACGACAACCACGCCGACGGCCAGCAGGATCGCCAACAGCCAACGTGCCGTCGCGTTGCCGTCGGGTCGCGCCTGAATAAAGGCGACGCCGAGACTGGCCAGCGCGAGCGCCACCAGCCACCACTGCCAGGAACTAAATTCCAACAGGCCGGACGCCCCCATCAACAGCGTGCCAACGGTCGTGCCGCCACCGCCCAATCCGCTCAAACCGAGACCGACCGCCACGACGATGGCGAACGCGAGCAGAGCGATCCCCAGGGCCCGGGGTTCATGACGGTAGGCCAGGTAGCCAAACACCACCGCCAACGCAACCCACAGCCATAACTCCAGCAGCGACGTGAGAAAAGGTCCGGCGATGCCATGCACCAATGGCCGAAAATAGACGGCGGCGAATTGGACCTGCGTGTCTTTGGGCACGCGATAGATGAAACCAGGATCTTTGGCGGCAATTGGAGAATGCTCGGCCCGCAAATCGCCCAGCCGCGCCGGCGGCAAGTCGAGATCGATTACCTTCGAATTTTCGGCGGGCTTCGAGATCTCAGCGAGCCATGCTTTCTCCTTGGGGGCAAGCAGCAGCTTGCGATTCGCCCGATTGGTGAGCCAAAGCATGCGTCGCATGGCGTCGGAAAACTGCACCAATCGCCCACGCACGGACGGGTCGTGCAGGTAGACGCCCAACGTGTTGTTGTGGAGAAACGGCGCCGTTGCCCAAAGCGAAACGTGCGACGCCGGGCGGTAATAGCCGCGCCCTCCACCCGGGGCGGCAAACGACTCCATGTGGCCATTGATTGGATTGAAAAAGGAGATCGGTCCAACCGCCGACAAGCCCTTGTAGGTGATCGAACTGAAATTGTCCCAGACGTTGTCCTCGATGGCGTTGCTGGCGAGGGAACGACCAGACGAGGTTTCGACCAATGTGATGGGAATGCGAATGTCCGTGGAGAGATAATTGTCGCGCCAGAACGGATGGCCGTCGGTAAGCGGATCTCCGGTGAGTGGCCCAGCCTGTTCCACTTCCGCCCGCAGCGCAGCCAGATAGTGTTGGTAGGCCGGGCTCTCCTTGAACGCTGTCCAGTTCGCTCCTCGGAGGCCGGCATCATACGGCAAGGTGTAGGTCGCGTTGGTCGGGGCAGAGGAAAGGGCCCATTGCGCCGCGTCGGTCTTGCGGTCGAACGTCAGGCCAAAGTTCTTCGGTTGTTTGCTCGAGTGGCAAATGGCGCAGTGCTGCAACCAAACTGCGCGGCCATGGCGGCGTTGGGCCGGGCTGTCGAGGGCCAGGTAGGTCGCGGCCGCGACGCTGGCTGATTCCCCGCCCGGTTCCTTCGCATCCGCCAGTTTCATCGGCTGGGTGCTGGATTGCGCGTTGGTTGAAGGAACGATGGCAGTGGCCACGGAATTCGTGACGAGCGCCCTGGTCGACACGTCGCGCCGCATGGTGAAGAATTTTGCGAGGTATTCGGTCCGGTATTTTTCGTTGACCTGCCAGTACACTGAATTGCGCTGGCAAACCTCCAGCCGAAATGGACGCTGCTTCTTGAACCCGATGATCGGATTGTGGCACGTCGCCCATTCCTCGTAGAAGGTCCCGATGTTTAGGTAAACGCGGGCGAGCGCCCCGAATGCCCCGATGGAATCAGACCCATCGAGGAGCACGCGCGGCGTGTGCCTCTGGTCATTGCCATCGCGCTTAATTGCCGTCGTCGGATCTTCGATGCTGGGCACCCGGACATTGGCGACGCTCTGACGTTCGGTTGGGTTGGCCGCAGCGCGGGCGAGGCGCGCATTGATTTCGAAGACGGCGTTGATCGTATTGGCGTTGTTGATGTGATCCGAGCTGACGAGCGAAGTGTCGATCGTGCCGGGTTGCTGGCTGGCCAAGAAGTGAAACAAAAAGCTGTTTCCATCCTGGAGGTTCGCGAAGGCCGGCTGCGGTTTCCAATACTGGTTACCTATGTTGGAGGAAAGATTCGCCCACTCGGGAGCTTCCGGGTCTTTTGGGGGGTTCAGCGGATGCGGCCCCGTATGACAAAAGCCGCAGGACATGCTGACCCGAAACGGCCTAACCAGTTTGGGATCCTGATTAATCGAGCGGTCCTCGTAGTAACGGCCATTGGTATCCTCGACCCGCTTCTTCCAATAGTCTCGCGCCCGCGCAGGCTCGGGCCCCCGCCCGAAGAAGTCCGGATTTGGAAACAGGCGCAGTCCGAATATGCCGCTGGGAAAGCCATAGACGGCGTAGTTGACGCCGTCGCCCATGGCATAAAGTCGGGCCAGCGTGTTCGTGTAAATCTCGGGATCCCCAGCATCAAAGAGATACAGATCATCACCTGGGGCACTGGCCCATTTATCCGCCGCTTCATACGATTCCCAAATCGGCGGCTTCAGGCGATGCCCGGGGCCGGCAGAGTCCGCCGGCGCATCCAAATAAAGGCCGAGGATTCGTCGATCCGGATCCGCATTCGATTGGAATCCGGGCTGATTGATCAGGCCGGCACGCTCATATCGACTTTTACGAGTTCGCGAATCGAGCAGGATCAAAAAGTCGGTGATCCCATACCCGTCCTGCGCCAGCCAGTTCCAGAAACCTTCGTTTCCCCCGCCCCACAGCAACCAGGTGTTCCTGCCTTGAATGGCTTTCCGTTCCTCCTTATCGATGTGCCCGTCCCCATCCAAATCGAAACTCAGCGGACGCAGTGGACCGCCCGGCCCCGTTGGCACCATGTCCATCTGCCAAAATAGATCCCGTGACTCAGCCGGAAAAGCGTCTGGCCCCCGTGGGATGACGGGCGTGCCATGCAGCGTATAGCCCCCCATCGGTTCATCCAGCGGTTCACTGGGAACCGCTTTCGATCGCAAACCGACCATTTCCTGATAAGCCGCTTTGTAACGTTCCGACAGTATAATAGCTTTGGAATACGTCGCGCGATCGGAGTTGGTCGTCGCCCCGTGAGACTCAGGGTGCGAGTAGACAGCCTCGCCCAATCCGGCGAAGACTGCCAAGAGAGCGACCGTTTTTCGAAAACCACACGGGACAAGCAGCGATTTCATAGCACGAGGATCGTTGATGCGTTCAATTCCAACCGATCGGGCAGGCAACAGTTGTTTGGAAACGGTGAGAGTGGAGTAAACGGAGCGGATTCGTTGAGCGCTAGTAGCGGGCCGAACGGTGAAGGGACCGATCAATATCGCCGACCAGATTGACCATGAGTGCGACCGCCACGGCTTCGCCCGGAATGGATAGGTCGAATTGGCCTGCGCGAACGAGTTTGGGTCAGGCGACCTTCCGATTCATTTGCGTCCCGCGACGCCGCTCCGCACCGGCGCAAACTTGGTGCGCGGTGCGCGAGCGGTCGCGGACTTGAAGGCCTTTCACCCTTGCTTGCCGACGACAACTTTGGTTTCGCGCGGCTTGGGAAGCAGAAGGGATTCTCCGGCTTTGGGACGTTTCGCCGGTCTGGTTTTTCCTCGGCGCATCAACGCGTGTCGCACGGCTCGGCGGGCTTCTTTCGCCAGTTTCTTGAACTCCAGACGTCGAGCCGCCACGACGTCGGCTTTGATCGAAAACGTGTCGTGATCGCCGAGTTCGGGGTCGTAAAACCCGATGTAGCCGCCGGGGTTAATGCCGAAGGATTTCAAGGTTTGACCGTTGTGCATGCGGCCCAGGAAGTCGTTGCGGCCGCCGGTTTCGTCCCCACTCGTAAAGTAGAGGGGCAGGACGAAGTTGGATACCTCGACGTCGTCAATCTTGTAGGTCTCGGCCTGGACGGCATCGCAGGCTTCATACCAATGGAATACGTCGCGATTGGGCTCGGCCGGGTGTGGGCCTTGGACAAGCAGGTTGACCTCGGGATCCAGGGTGGCCTCGAGTGCCTCGTGGGAGAGCGTCACGGTCCAGCTCTCTTGGAATTTCTCGATGATGTCGAGGAAGACAAAGCCGAACGGAATGCCGGCGTTGTTGCGATCGTGGTAGCCGAGGGCATCCTCAACATCGGATTTGTCCCACAGATATAGGACGGCGTCGCCGCGCATGTCGGGCAACGATTGTTTGGTGGGGTTTGGTCCCGAGCGCCCTTCCAGGCGAAGCTGCGCCCCGAGACTCCAATACGGCGCAAAATCCTCGCGAATTTGGCGGTTGATGGCACGGATGGCGTTTTGCACCTGCTCGTCGAGCAGGCGCCCGCTGGTGTGGTTGATGACGGAGATGATCATGTGCTTTTTCCTTTCGGTTGGTTGAACTGCGGTTTGACGGGAATTTGACGATTTCCGGAAACATCAAGAGCTCGGGTTTCACGCCGGGCGGAATTAAGGGACCGTCACCGTGACAATGGTGTCACGACGTGTGCACTGTTTATTGGCCTTTTTGAAAGATGCGGTTGCCGTGCTCTGTGAAGAAATTCCAAATCTAGGAGTGAAAGAGTCGGCGCCGTAATCCTGTTCAAATAGAGTTCAATTCATCGACCACGCGGGCGGCTGTTCCCGCGCTCCCGATGGTCGCGGGATAGTGGAGGGAACTTTTTCGCCCCCTGCGCGCTACTGCCGCTTCCGCCTGCTCCTGGGTGAGTTGGGCGTTCCTCAGGGCATCATCATACTCTCGCTGGGCGAGCCTCCGGGCTTTGAAAAGATCCATCTGAATGCGGCTTTGCACGTTGGCTGCGCCGTCACCGGTGGTTTCTATCGGTGAAAAAAGGGCCTCTGGATACCTCGCGGTGATGAGCGACTGGACCCCATCCGATACACCGGACGAAGGCATGCAGCCAAAGGGCTTCACGCTCACCACCATGTGCGCTTTCTTTTTCTGAACCGTCTGGATCAGCTTCCCGACTTCCATATGACCTTCGCCCCCCCGCAAATGGTTGTCATAGTACCGGTGAGAAATGGTGGCAACCTCGTCCATGTCGGGCAGATGATAATTTTGAAGGCCGATAAGTTTGGAACATACGGCGAAGGCGACGCGCACGGCTTTTTCAGTCGCCCAGAGCAAGACCAATTTCTTTTGCGGATTCCTACCTTCAAGGCCGTTCTTTCCAGAATCGTGCGCCTTCAAATCCATCCTCCGCCTGGTGTCCCAACGCGCCTGCCAAATCATGTAGAGCAACCACGCCGTGACAAGTTGGACATCCACTTCCGCTCCCTCGGACTCGAGGAACTCCTGAAGCTTGTAGTTCCCATCTCCCTCGGTCGTCATCGCCCAAAACTCCCCGATGATACTGACCTTCGGTTTCGGCCGTAGCCGGTTAACTTCGACGCCGGCCAGGATCCGCCGGCATCTCCACAAAGCCCGGAGCAGGCTCCGCCGCCCTGACAGTGCATCGTGGAGGATCACTTTGCATTGGTTCAGCGCTCGATTGGTGGCGCCACGTTCCAATTCGTAGGGCCGGATGCGATAGCCAACCGCGTTCAGGACATCGCCCGCCACGATAGCTTGGAAGATGGCGATGAAAAACGGCGGATCGAACCCGAGTCCGTCGTTACCGCCGGTCGCCTGCCTGAGCCCGCCATTCTGTTGGAAGAGCAACACGCGGAAGCCCTCGAATCCGGAATCCCGAAGCGCTTTGCGATACTCCGTCACGTAGGTGCCGAAGCGGCAGGGCCCGCATGAACCGGCCGTAAAGAAAACATGAGACTTGATGATCTCGCCGACGGTCAAACCGTCCTCGTCCCGCAAGCGCCTCAAGTATTTTACAAGATTGCCAACAGTGAAGTACGTGGGATTGCACTGGCCACGATTGCCAAACTCTTTACCCAGGCGCAGGGCCTCGTGGTCGGGCACGTCCATGGGCACCACCCGATAGCCTACGCCGCGCAGGGCTCCGCTGATGAGGTAATCCTGCGCTCGAGTCAGGCCGCCGCACAGGATCGTCGTGCTGTCGCGCTGGGACTTCGCAAATCCTTGGGGGTTCTTATCAATCCAATGATTGACCGGATCCGCTTGCAGCCCCAGGCGCTCGCGCTCTTGAGCTTCAAAGTCCCTCAACTCTGCCTCGATTTGCTCAAGGCCAAGCGGTTGGTCTGTTGGTCGGACTAGCGGGCGCAAGCGCACGCTGTCCTGGTCTGTTGTGGGCACGATGAGCAACCAGATTTGGCAGTTGTTGGAGTCAGGCCGCCTTGGAAAGAAACGCTTCGCCCATTCAATACGGGCAGTACCGCGCCGCCGACAATTCGCCAGCTTTCAACCTGCGGCCGGGCGGTGGGAGTAACGGAGGCAAACGTGTGCTCCGAGTCGGGCAGCTCGACTGCCGGATCGGCAGCGAGATATTCTTCATAGGCCGCGTGCATGAGAGCGACGTCCTCCCGTCGCGCCAATTGCGCCTGCCGGATTGCCAGAAGTTCGCGCCTTCTTGCCGCAACATTGCGCTCCAGTTCCGATTGCCTAGCCGCTTTCTCGCGCAGCTTTTCTTCATGGAGTTTCAGGGTATGCGCGTAGGTCTTGACGCGAATCCTGATCGAGCCGCCCGGCTTGTTCGCATCGATATCATGCAGAGCCAGGTAAGGCGTGGCGCTCGAGGAAATGATGTTGTCGATCAAACCATAGGTGGGCGCGTCGTGCCCGCATTTGAAACTCGACAGGTCAAGCACCACGATATTCGGATGCCGTGCCGCAAACTTGGCGGCCCATACTTTCTGCACGCTGTTGGTGGAATAATTTTCAGGCCACACATCAGACACTGAAAGCGGCGAATCCACTCGTTCGCTTGCCAGATCATCTTCGTAGAAACGGGCAAGCCACGCAGGGTCTTTCGGAATCGACCGGATGGAAAGCACGGGATAGCCCAGGGCTTGAAACTCATCGAGCACTCCATGATTGAGGCCGGGGTCGTTATGGTAAGGCCGCCCAAGCAGGAGAAGGCCCACCCGATTCTCCGCCTCAAGCTGGTTGATGATCTCCGCTCCCTTGCGCTGCATCTCCTCATCGAAGCGCCGCAGTGCCTCGAAGCCCTGATCACATGCAAAGTCGCACTCGTCGCGCGTGATGCGCAGCCGTCCGCCCCAAGTCTCGAACATCTGCTTCTTGAAGTAATTCGGCTCGGTGAGCGTCACGGCCGCGTCGACATACTCGACGCCGGCCCGCGCAAAGAAATCCACGTCCTTAGTGAAGGACGCGCGAACAACCTTGGGCGCCCCCGCCACGATGGGGCACGCAGTGGACTCCATCACGCCAGAAACGAACGTCGGCAGGTGCGTGATGCAGGGGAAAAAGAGGAAGTTTAACGGACTGTCCTTGTGCTTCCGAAAAAGCAGTTGGTGAATATGCGCCTGACTCACCTTGGAGGGGTAGCAGGGATCGATCGAGCCATATTTCCCACCTTCCGCCCACAGGTCTGGCGACGTGGAATCCGAGAAGACGACATTCGCGCTCCGGATGCCGAGCGTTTCAAAAAACGTCCGCCACATCGGCGCGGTTGAATACAGGTTGAGCACGCGCGGAATTCCGACCCGTGCGTTGTCGCGCCAGACGCGGTCGGCGTCGGAAGATCGCCGCATCGGCCGGCGTACCGGGGTTTTCCTCACCCGGCCGAAGATTGTTCTGCACACCTCAACGTCTCCAATCAACTCTCCGTTCGCCGGCAACGGAGCAGGAGCGTAAAAATTTCTAAACGCCAGCCTCGCTTCGTAGTCGACAAGGTTGGGAAAACTCGCCTTCAGCTTTCTCCGCTTGTCCGCCAACACCTTGAGAAACTCCCGTGATTCCACCGTGCCGTTTTCACAGGAGAATCCCGAGATATACCTGCTCTTTCGTCCGCCGCTGCTGCGTGTGTCAATAAAGGTGCGTTTGCAGTGGTTCGGACAAAAGTGGCAGACCGTGCTTTCATCGTTCCTGCTGGTGAACTCGAGATGAATCGCGGTATCAAGGCCGATGAACGTCGAGTATCCGCGCCGCTCCACGATGCGTTTTGCTTCGAGGGCAGCTCCGAGTGCGCCAGCTTCCCCGGGGTGTGGATGCACGCGGATTACGGCGCCCGGCACACGCTCCTTGATGTAGTCGTGCTGCGCTTTGACCGCCGCGAGGTTGTATTGAGTGCCGCCCTGCAACACAAAGTTCGTCCCCAGCGAAGCCATTCGCGGCACTTGCACCACATACTGCCAGATGTTCTTCGGCAGCACGAGCGCCAGACCGGCGAGCAGTTCCTCGCGCGAGTAACCTTCTTTCTGGAATGTCACGCGATCGGTGTCCAGAAACACGGCGCAACCATAACTGAACTTTGGACTGAGCTTCGCCGCAAAGGCTGCCTCTGCGTAATCCTTCACGGGAACGCCAAACTGACTGGCCATCGCCTGGAGCAGCATCCCGTTGCCCGCCGAGCACTGGTTGGACAAACGGAAATTGGTGATCTGGCCGTTGGCGACGAATAGCACTTTGATGTCCTGGCCGCCGATGTCACAGATCACGTCAACCTTGTCGAAAAACCGCGCCGAAGCCAGCCCGTGCGCCACCGTTTCGACAACGTTGGCATCTGCAGAAACTGACTCTTCCAGCACATCGGCGGCATAGCCAGTGGCTCCGAACCCCAGCACGTCGAGCGTCGCGTTCTGGTCATCCGCGTAGCGCCTTATCTTTTGCAGTATCTCCTTGGTGTCGGCGATCGGATTACCCTTCGACAGCATGTACTGCTTGCACAATATTTCTCCCTGCTCGTCGATCAGAACCGCCTTGGACGAGGTGGAGCCGCCGTCGAGGCCTATGTAGCCGCGAATGCGCGCGCCTGCTTCGAACGCGGCGGGCGTGAACGGCGGAATGCGATACATCTGCACGAAGGCGTCACGTTCGTCATCGCTTTTCACCAGCGGCGGGCCGGCGGATGTGCCCAACCTAGCGTTCCGCCCGTGCTGAATAAACTCCCTCAACGGCTCGAGCCCGCGATAACAACCCACCTCCCCGGGCTCGTGCAGGCCAAATACGGCCGCGCCAAACGCGGCATACAGTTCCGAGTTGTTGGGGACAAAAATCAACTCCTCGCTTGGGATATCGGTCGGGTAACGATGTCCGCGCTCCTTCCAAGTCTCGACAATTCGTTCGCGCCAGCAGTGCTGAAGGAAACGAAGGTAAGTGTTCGGCCCGCCCAGCAGGATTGCTTTGTGCGGGAGCGTATTGCCCCGGGTCAGCACCGACAAGTTCTGCATCACGATGGCATTGGCCAGCGAGCAAAGGATCTCACGGGATGGGATGCCTGACTTCACCAGGTTCACGATGTCCGTCTCGGCGAAAACGCCGCACTTTGCGGCAACGTGGTGAAGCTTCGACGGGTCCCATCCGACATCCGCCATCTCCCGCGGATCGATGCCCAGCTTGACGAGGCACTTATCAACGGTCGCACCCGTGCCGGAGGCACACTTATCGTTCATTGACGCGATGGCTCGCTTGTCACCCGTTTGCGAGTTCGCTTTATAGATGATGATCTTCGCGTCCTGCCCGCCCAATTCAATCACGCTGCCGACATCGGGATGCAACCGCTCCACCGCCATGGTCACGGCGTTGACCTCCTGGACGAACTTGGCACCCAGCGGCTCCGCGAGGGGTCCGGCACCGGACCCCGTGACAAAAACCCGGAATCGTGGACCTGACACCTCACGAAAGGCGGTGTCGCCTGGTTTCGAGGGATTCAGGAATAACTCTCCCGTCTGGCCGAAGTTTCGGTGAATCGATTCCAATTGCTCCAGCACCTTTTCGGCCTGGCGTGTCTCGTGCCGGTCGTAGGCGGACCAGAGGATACTCCCAGCCGACGGATCCACGACGACCGTTTTCACCGTCGTCGAGCCAACGTCGATACCGAGGATCAGAGTTTTTTCCATTCGCTGATTGGGTGGTGAGAAGCGCAGCCAGTCGGCTACGGCGCCGTGCCAAAGACGCTCGTGAAATCGTCCGGCGGAACAACGATGGCGCCGGAGAGCCAATTCCACTCCTCGAGCGGCGTGCCCTGGATGACGTTGGGCTTATCGCTGGTCTCGGTCCAATGCACTTCGTAGACGACACCGCGGATGATCAGAGCCATGTGCGTCGCGCCGCGTGCGGACAAGACTCCGAATGGTATACGTCGAAGCTTCTCCAACTGGGTAGTCGTTTTGGTTGTAGTGCTTCCCTTAGCCGGTGCGTAATCGACAACGGACTCCTCTACCGGCAATCCCTTGTAGTTTCCCGACTCACGCACCTTTCTATAGGCGTCTGCGTGTTCACTTTTGTCGGCGGGGTCCGGATACGCAAACCTGGGATTGGGAGCCCAAAAAATGCCTTTCCAATTGAGCTCGCTAACCAATGCTTGCTGAATGTCCAAACCTGAAATGCCCCGGCCGTGAGCCTTCGCCAAAGCTAAGGCTTTGGCGTTGGCCTTTTGCCAGTCTGGCGCCCGGCCCTGGGCTGCGAACGCTCGCTGTAGCACGTCAAGAACCAGAATCGTGCAATCACTCTGCTGAATTCCCGCACTGGAAGCCTCCCCCGATTTATTACCCGTCAGGATCCCACGGCCTGTCTTCTCCACGCTTAACTTGTGTTCAACATCGAGCGATTCACCCAGTGCCGCCGCGAGAGTCCCAAAAGCAGGTTTGGCCCCGGGCGCCTTGATTGCATCGAGTTTTACCTTCCGTTTCTCCAGTTCAGCGATCCGATCCTTCTTCTTTTCTTCGTCGCTCTTGGAGCAACGTGTGAGCGTCAGGCCCGTCTTCAGTGAGGCGGTCGCCTGAGACAGCGCTCCACGATCGTCGCCATGAAGATGCGCGGTTGCCGCGAGAGCAATCCGATCCGCCTCTGCTTCAAGTGCCGCAGAACCTGAGCGTCGTTCGTTTGCCGAAATTCCTCCGCGCTGCTGTTGAACGTGAGCCATCTCGTGGGCGAGCAGCGCATCGCCCTCGGGAATGCCAGGCTGATACCGTCCCGGTCCAAAGGCCACGTGCCGGCCTACAGCAAAGGCTGCCGCTCCCAACTCTTCAGTAAGACGCCCCGCGTTGGCATCGGCGTGAATTCGAACATCACCGATCGATGTTCCAAGCGCAGACCCTAAACGTGCAGTGGTTTGTGCGTCGGGTGATTGACCCGGTCCCAGTCGGGAAATCGTTTCCCTGGCGGTGACCTGTCCCGCAGGAACATTTCCGATGGCTTTGGCCTGGACGGCTGCTTCAGAACCACCGTCCTCGATCATTTTCGCATCGACCAGATCCGCTGTGACGTCCTCGCCATTCCGCCAGCGCCCTACCGCCACCCGCAAGCGTGCCACTACCGCGGGAATGTAGTCGGCAGCTGTGGCAGCTGTCGTCAAGCCGGTGTATCGCCGCGCCAACCCTTCCAGCAGGTATGCGCTCGAGTCTTGGTGTTGTTCAAACCAGGCTTCAATGTAAGGGCAGCCTTCAGCTGACCAATCTGGGCTCAGTTCTGCTTCACACGCCGCAAGGACCTCGGCTCTCAAACGCGAGAGGAACTCATCCCGCGACATTTGTCCTGGCGCCAAAGCCATCGACGAATCAACGATTGTGGCGTCGATCGGGGCGGATTCAACTTCAGCCTCGGGAGTAGTCTCAGATTCGGAAGTGGAGCCGTCGCTTTTGAGTTGAATCGTAGTCGACCACTGTGCGGCTGCCTCGGATGCTTCGTGCTGCGGCACGTCAACCGGCCGCGATCGGATCGTCCTGATCGGCCTGCCATTTGACGAACCTGCCTGATCGCGGGCACTTTTGGGGGCTGACCATTGGCGTGGCAAACTCATATTCTTTCCTAGTGCTGGAGAAACGAGATGGGTGACCCCATGGCCGAACTGGGCAGCCTCCCTTGAATCGCAAACTTCGACGAGCTAGTTGAATCGTCTCTGTCCTTCCTTTGGACACTCTAGGAGAATTACCGCGAAATCGTCGCCAGCCGCGCAGCGATCACCACTGGACGGATGCCGTCGTCTCGTCTCCAGAGCACCACGACGATTCCGTCCGGTCCGCCGGTATAGACTTCTCCCTCCTGCGTCGGCGGTAGCTCTGAAACGTCAACGAGTGCTCGTTCACAAAATGCCAACCAGTGGTAAGGCAGATAACCCGGAGGTGTTAATGTGCCAAGCCGGAACCAGTCCAACGAAACACCTATTTTGAGCCAATCGCTCGACGTCGACGGCAGATGTGCAGCGCGCTCGACGCTACGCCCGTATTCTTGTAAGGCAACCACACTACGAACGTAGGTCCCCAGTGTCGGGAGGTCGCGACGGTCAAGCTCTTCAATCAGCAACGAAAGGTCATGCGGGTCGAGAACTCCGGATGCTTTCAAACCGGCTAGGAGAGTTGGACGGACTCGCGCCGCGGCGCGAGGGTTGACACACACCTCTCTTGCAATCGCCTCTAACGGCGCGAGCGGGTCATCGGATATGTCGGGCGATGGCGGAGCAGCTCGGTAGCGGAGCAACGCGTCCACCAACGCAACCAGAACCGACCGTGGATAAACGAAGGGCTGCGCGAGGAATGTGACATCAACGGCATAAGCATCGTCCGCCAGCACGTTGCCAACACGAGCCTGGTTCGCGAATATGGCACGATCAGGAACATAGCCGCTCACTCCCTCCATCGAGATTCGGTCACCGCGGGCTAGGGAGCTTTGCAGGTCGGATTGGTGAAGTATCGCATTTGCGAGTCGAGCGGCGGCTTCCCAACTTCCGCAAGCGCTAGCCACCAGCGTCGGACCGTCTGCTCCCGATCTGAGAGGGAATACCAATGGACCAAATCTCAAAACCATGATGATTCAATGAAAAGAGTGCGAATTCGCCAATATGCCGGGGCATTCGTGCTGGGTGGAACATAATCGAAGAAGCCGCCAAATTCGATACCTCGTTCGGAAATCGCAGGCACCCGCGGCGCCGCGGTCCCGGCGGGTGCGCCCGCCGATTGTGGGGGCGCAATACCGCGCCCGAACGCCACACTGTCGTCCAGCGCTCGCACTCGATCCGCGAGGCGCCACTGGTTGAAAGCGTCCTCTCCTTGCTGGAGCAGGACCTGGATGTCTTCCACCGTGGTTTTTACCATACTCGATCGGACCCAATAACCAGGCGCTGTCGGGTTAAAACCGGTACCACCAGGACGGTTTAGCGCCCCAATCGGAGGTTCGGTTCCTGGCGCACCGGTGTAATGCCACTGTTCGTAGCGGTGAAATCCGCTTGATGCGCGCGCCGCAGGAGTCGTCTCGACCACCGCGTAGGTCGGATTCCGCGCGAGCCAAGAGCGGAGATTGGCTTCGACGTGACCACCACCGAGACCATCCGCAACAAAAGAACTTCCTGTCCGTGCCTGAGGGAACATCATGTGCTCGACTGCGTCCTCTGAAATAATCACCGTCCCCCCCGCGCGCGCGGCTGCAGTACGCGCGACGGCAGGTGCAGTTGTGAATGTCGCAAATGCACGTTGCGCCGCGAAGCGTTGTGGCATATCGGAGATCACCCAAGCACGCGCATTGGCGGACACCCCGGGAGCGGCGCCGAATGCGTTCACTCGCGCCTCGAGAGACGTAAGATCGGTGAAACCCATGTCTTGAAGTGCATATTGCACGCGCTGGCTACGGATCAGGTCGCGCGACCCGCGCATCTCATCAATAAGGCGTGAAAGCTCCCGAGCCTGCGCAAAATCGTGTCCGGAAGGAGCCGTGCCCGACGCGATGGCACCCGGCCGGAATATGCGGGGCAACTGCTCTGCCTCGATCGCAGCAGCCGTCATCGCGGGGCTCGACGCGTGAACGATGAAGGCGATCTCGTCCAGCTCGTGTCCGACTTTTCCAGCGAAAGCTTCGGGTCGAAGCCCGCGGTGGACATAGACGGTCGCGCGGAAATTTCCACCTCCCGTCGGTGTGAGCACATAGCGAGTCGGCCCACTCGCCCGGCCGTGGGGTCCTGGAGGAAGATCCGCCTCTGCAACCGACCGAAACTCGACTTCCACCTGCGCGATGCTGCCGTCAGCGCGAGTGAGGCGCATGTCCCATCCGCTGGGACCGCGCAGTGCCGTGACACGCAAGCCGGCATCGCGCCCCGCATTGGCCACGGCGGGCCCCAGCCTGGATTCCAAGTTTCCGACCGTCCCGGCTGTCCATGGCGTAGCACTGGCGTCCAGCAGTTGCGGCACCGATACGGTCCAAGGGCTACGATTGAGCTGTCGGGCCACTTCATTCGCAGTGCCGCGAGGACCAATGCTCTGAATGATTTGCCGAATCCGCGTGATTGCGACGGTCGTCGTCGGCGCCAGCGCAATTTCGCTGAGCTGCTGATCAATATACAATGTCGCCTCGAACACACCTTCACGCAGGGGACGCATCAACAACCGAATCGACGAAGTGTCGGCGCCTGGAGGCAGACTCGTGACTGGAAGTGGTTGAACGCTAAGCCGCACTTCAACCGGGCCAAGGCTGTGAGGAATCTCGATCCGGAACACGCTTGGCGCTGACGCAGTCGTCGCGAGGGGCGCGCCACGAGCGGCAAGGGTGGCGCCCCCCAGCCGCGACTCTCCCGTCAGAGTCGCGACCTGAGTCTCGAGGGATGCTCCCGTGCGCCACTCCTCGCGTCCAAGGTTCACGTCGAGTGTCGTAATGCCGCCCTGCGTGCCGCCGGCAATTCTCCCTTCCCTACGAAGCACGCGAATTGTGGCTTCGACAATTTCCTCTTCGGTCGCGGTAGCACCCATCGCACGCAACTGCCGAGCAATCCGCCGTGTCGCGGCCCGAACGGCTGCCTCCTCTCCACGCAAGGAAGAGTTCAATTGGGGACCTGCGCTCCGTAAGAACAACACCGAGAGCAAGACGTTGATGCCGAGTGAAACCCACGCGGCATGGATCCCCTGGTAGTCCGGAGGAACGTCGGAGAGGCGGGTGCCGGCGGTCAAGCCGCTCCCATAAGCCGCTTCGGCTTGATGGGCGCGGCGAGTGGCATCTACCACATCGTAGATTGACGTTCCGAGCGCCAACCCGGTACCCACGACCCCTGCATAAAGCGCGAGGCTGCCACCCCCAGTGAAGACGGCCAATCCGATAGCTCCAATCAGCGCGCCGGCGTTGAGAACCTCGAGCACTTTGTGCACGCTTTCGCGCTCGGACACTGCCGCCGCCATTCGCGAATCAATAATTCGAGCCCAGCGACGCTGGGCGTCGTTCGCGGGGGGATCGTCGATTCGGAGGGCACCCCGCGTTGCCGAAACGATCGGCGGCAGGAGCCACACCGAGACCTCTCCGGCTCGGAGCATCCGCCTGGCCTCTTCAATGTTGGCGAATATCCTACCGAGCTGCTGCTCAAGGATCTGATCGAACTGCGACGCACCTCCCCTTAAGTTTGCCAGGTTCGTGAGTCCAGCTTGGTCAAGGCCTCCCAGTAACGGCAGCACACCTTCGACTCGGTTGCGGTGTGAAGTGAGAGTGTCACGAATCGGCCGCAACTTCGCCAATTCCCTATTTCGTTGGGCCCCTTCTTCCTGGAGTCGCAGAGCGTCCTGGTACGCCCGAGCCGGCCCTGCCAGAGCATCAGAAACTGGATTAGGTCCCATGACGACGTGGGTTCGTCCGAACCAAGTCTGGTGATCGGATATCTGCCCTTGAACGTCTGTGAGCAGACGCACGATCTCGCGGTCGACCAGCGCGCCGACTTGGTAGAGCTCGATCTGGCGTTGCCGATTGTAAACAGGTCGTAATTCCTCGTCCGTGCTGGGCCTGCCCCCCGCGGCGCGGACGCGCGCCGCAAACGTCTCGAATGTCTCGATCCTTGCTGGTGCACGGAGATAGCCGTTCACCACCTGCAGGGCAGCATCGGCGTCAGCATCCAACTCAGTGGACGTGCCACCGGCGCCTTGCGAACGGGTGAGCACCCCGATCAACTGGTGTTCGCTGTCGCGGAGCATTATCTGGACGGCCTCCATTGCTCGGACTTCGAATAACCCCGCCAGCTGTTCATCTGTAAGCGCCGACGTGCCGCCCTGGCGATTGAGCGTCCCTTCACGCTCGACCTCGAGGTTCACTACGGGATCGGCGTCGCTCAAGACACGCGCCACACCGGCACTGTGAAGCCGGGCGACGAACTCCCGATATTGTTGGGGCGTACCGTCCCTCCGCACATAGGCCTGCAACGCATTTAGGCGACTGCCGTATCTCGTCTCCGGCTCGCGATGCAGCCCGCGCAGGGCGGCAGCCAGATCGGAAGGCGCGGCCCCCTGCACGGCTTGGAGAAGCGAATCTATCTGTGAGCGCGACGCAGCGGTCACGAGCAACTGGTTTGAAAACAGCTCGAAGATCCCACGCGCAGCCGGATTCAAGTCTCCAGGTCCAATCGATTGGCCCGCATCGACCAGCCCAAGCGCGGTTTCTCGGTCCGGTCCTGCCAATTCCGTCGCGAGTCGCTCAACCATCAGACGGTAGTAACTCCCGTGCGCATGTGGACGAAGACGGAGCAGGCGCATTGCCTCCGCTCGCACGGCTGCGCTTGATCCGGCCATATAGCTAGAGAGACTGCTCGCTCTAGCGTTGTCGTCGAGCTGTCGCCGAAGGTAATCTGCGAGTTGTTCCTCGGGAGTGCCGACTGGAGGCACGGCTGTGGACGAATCGCTGATGATACACCGCGAAAGCCGCAAGCCGCTCGATGCTGTGACCGATGGCCGTTCGCCCTTCAATAGCCGTATCGCTGCGTCGTCCGCATCTTCCTCGAGAGTCGATTCAGCCGGTTTCGCAACCCCTCGTTGCTGCTGCACAGTATGCGCCAGCTCATGGGCGATGAGAAAGTCACCCGCCGGCGTTCCCGGCCGGTACTGCCCAGCCCCAAATGCAACATGGGAACCGACCGTAAACGCACGTGCCGACAGCGAGCTGGCAAGTCGGACTGCCCGTGCATCCGTGTGAAACTGCACGCCGGCAAAGCTTCGACCGAAGCCGTGCTCCATTCGCGAGCGCACACCGCCCGCAAATGATTCGCCATTTCCAAGCTGGGCACGCACCGTTCCTGGATCGTGAGACGATGGCGCGCCGCTACCGCTTGGGTCGACAGCCTTGCGCTGAACATCGCTGCCGGCTGAGACCTCTGGCGTTCGGTCATTCAATTCAAAGCCTCGAATATTCTCCGGAGCCTGAAATTCGCGCCCTCCCGTGCGAATCCAAGCTTGGACCGCCGTGCGCACTCGTGTCAGGATTGCCTCACGCAGTCCTTCGAGATCCGTATTCTCCGGGCGCGCGTACCGTCGGATTGCCCGTTCGATTTGAACGGCCGGACGTTCGCGGTAGTACCGCAGCCAGTGCGCCAGATAAGGGCAGTCGCGTGCTGCGCTACCCGTAGCTGCCAGTTCTTCGTCGGCCACGCGCTCGATCTCAGCGCTAATCGTCTCGACAAATTGGGTCCGATGAATCTGACCGGGAACAAGGGGCTGTTCGTCGTCAATAATCACCCCGAATGGCGGGGCGAATTCCTCATCAGTTGATTCACCGTCGACCACGGCTGTTGCTGCTGCATCGGCTTCCTGCTCGGCGGCGGTGTCTCCGTCGCCCGTCCGGGTGGAAAGTTGAAAAGCGATGCCCTCACCGGTCGGAGTCAAAACCGGCAGTTTTACGGCCGGTGACGTCGACGTGGCATTTCGTCTCAGGTCTCTTCTGTTCTCGGCTTTGGGTGCGAGCATGGAACTCAGGACCGGTGGTGGTCGACGTCCGTGAAATACCAAGGTCGTGTTCGTTTGGACCCGTTCGTATGAGGAGCTGGCGCAGCCATATCCACCACAGGCACGGAAACATCCTCATCGTTAGCCACCGCTTTCTGCGGTGACCCATTTGGATTCTGGCACCTCCGAACGACCGAGCCGTACAGGGCATTTACCCGGTCCCGGAGCATTTCGCGACCGCACTCGCGTTCCAACGCCGTCGAGGGGAGGCGCAGGTGAATGACTCGTCCTGAAGTTACTTGGGCAGCTTCCGGGATCAGTTCTGGCACGACCCGCACAGCCAGTTCGCAAAGACATGGTAAATCGCTTTGCCCATCCGGGAGTGAAAGGGAAACGTGCGCCGCGGCACCGGGATCCTCGAGCGCTCGCGACACTGCAACTGTCACTCGGCAGGAGGTCTTGTGTGCCTTCGGCTGTGCGTTTGTGGGCTTCGGGCCTGCAATTTCACCCTGAAGAAATTGGCGAATCTCACCAAGGTGCGCGGCGGTAAGGAGGGAACGACGTCGGTCCTGTCTCCAAATGAACGCCAGCGAGGCTACCAAGGTTGCAAACAGAGCGGCGTAAGCCGCGAGAGCTGGCGCCCGGTATTCTCCAGAGGTCAGGTGAAGGGCCAAGCCCACTTCGAGCAAGGCCATCCACCGTGCCTGAGACAACAGCAGAAAATGCGGCCGGTAATCACCACGGGCCCCTTCGAGACCAAACCGCATGACGGAGTACGCGATCAGGTACCAGGCAAACACATGGCCCGGGGACGCGAACGGAAGCGCGATAAATCCCGTCGCGCCGATGGCCACCAATCCCATCGCTTCGATCGCGGGCACCGGGAGCAAGCGAACTCCGACCAGGTGGCGGGAAAACCCGTCGCGGGCGCAGTTCTCGTTGTAAGCAATGCCCAACGAAGATGGCCGCCCATGACAGCAACCGACGAGCGTGCATCCAACCCGGCCCGCGGCGAGAAATGGGCAGAGGGCGACGCTGACGATATCCAGATACGGTAGGATCGGCTCCCCCATCCACCACAACGCCTCGGAGTTGCAAGCCAGGGCGAACCATACGTGTTCGAGCAAGACCAATTCCTCCCGCCCCGTGATCCACATCCGCAGGTAGGTGTAGACAAAGAATGAAAGCCCGCTGACCAAAGCTAGCGCCGCGAGGACTACCAATGACCTTCCGGTCAGCAGTCCGCCACCGAGCAATACGAGCAAGGCGACATAAAATCCGACGATTCCACACGCGCGAAACGTCGGGACCTCCCGCGCAAACAAACCCAATCGCGGGCAGGGAAGCCCATCAAGAAATGCGTTTATGGACGATCTAAGATCCATTCTTCTCCAAAGCTCCTCCAGGGTACAGCCGATCCGCGTGCCTCACAGCAAAGCCTTACTTTCTCCCGGAGCGGATTTGTGGCCCGGCTCGCTTTGGTTTTGTGGTCGATTCGGCAACAGCGCCAGGTACTCAAACGTGACCCGATGTGTCCAATGCAGCAGGAAGAGAAAGCGCGAGAATGCGAGCAGGCAAAGAACGACCGACCCGGGCAATCGAAAATGACCGGCAGCCTCAAAATAAATCTGAACGACTACATCCAAGGCGAAGGCCACCGTCAGACTTCGAAACAGCTTGTAGTCGGCCATATTCCGCTCGATCTCCACCAAAGCCGAAGCGTTGTTCAGTCGCAGAAATGCATACGCCCGATAAAAGACGCTGGTCCGGTCGGACATTGCCGGATTGATGGTCAGATTACTCAGCTTTTTTGCCTCCTGATAAAAATGATCTTTAGCCTCGGTCCAAAAGCAGCACACGAGGCGATTCAGGGGCACGCCCATGCCCAGGAGAAAATGTCCCAGCACATACGATCCAATTGCGAAAAGAGCCCATCGAACAGTCCCGTCCTGCACCACGCGCAGGCCGAAGAGATCGATTAAAGGGTCTCCATCAAGGTAAAGAAGGACGGCCCCGGGCACCAGAATCCCAAAGAGGTCGATCACTCCAATGAAAAAGTCAGCAGGCTTGTATGCCATGGTTGGCCGCTACTTCCTCGCCAAGGACGGCCTGTATGTCGGTCTCGCTACTTCTACTGCGCCCGCTGCGCGATTACGACCAACTCGTCAACCGCGGGCGGGGTGTTAGCCAGGTTGGCCAATGCTGGTGGCAATTCGGCAAACGGGAGAACTTTGGCCTGAGTGGTGGCATCGTCGTATCGGTCGATCCGTTTCAACGCCTCCACAATGCTTTTCAGGCGCGTGATAGCTCCGGGTGCGGCCGCATCGCCGCGGGTCGCCAGCGTGACCGCAACCACGCGGCCTTGAACAAGCACTTGTTTCAGTCGATCGGCCGCAGGATCGGAGAACTTTTCGCCCGGCAGCACATCACCAACGAACCGAATACCCCATTCCGGTGCGCTGAAGGGAGCCGGGACATGCGTTAGCACACCGGTGAGAACGGTGGCGATGCGCCCGGAGATTTCGGGCGGCGGCGGCGGGGGAACCAGGACTGTAATCGCCGGGCACCCAGGTGGGAACGTTCCCGCGACCGGCACGACGTCGCCTGGCGTGGTTTTCAATGCACCAACAATGACCTTGCGTTGCGCTTGATAGTACGCCTGTGCCGCATCTCCTTGCGCATGGAATAGAACGTTGGCGGGGGACGGGTCCGTGTACCGATTTTTCCATTCAGCGATGACTTGGTTGAGCGTGGCGCCTTGGGGAGTTGTCTCTCCTGCAATGAAGTCAACCTCGCCGATGGATTTGGAGAATAACTCCAACAGATTAGGAAAGTCCGGAGTGCCCGCTGCTTCCCGGAGGCGACCGACGGCATTGTCGCTGTTGGTGGCAACCCGCACGTCGTGACACACCTTAATTACTTTCGGGGTCACCGTCATCAAAACCATGACCCCGTCCGTGCCCGGCGCGCCCAGCGGCGCGGGGACGGCTGGCAACGGCTCATTGATGAGCGCCGCATTCGGCGCGCTCACGGGCGCCACGGCTTGCTCCAATTTCGCGAGGCGCGCCAGCGCAAGGGCGGTGCCGTCGTCCACGGCGGCGCCTTGGCTCGCGACCGCTCCGTAGATCAGATTCGGGCCGGGCTGAGCCGCCTTCCAATCGGCCTGAATGTCGGCTTCCGGCGTCAGCAGCGCCGCGATGCCCGGGCTGAATTCTACCGTGTCCACCGGACGGAACCCGGCTCTCGCCAGGAATTCGATTTCATCGCTCAGCAGCGCCCGTCGCACGGCGTCGGCCTGCTCTTTGTCGGCGGCCTGCAGATGATAAACCTGGTATTTGCGAGTCAAAGCGACGATGGGTTCCGTCACGGCCGTGCACTTCCTGGTGCGGCGTCGATGGAACAAAACCCAGTCAAGGACCGGACGGATGCTCAGGTCGTCAATGGGCGGCGGGGGAGGCGGGAAAAGCAGTCGCGCATTGGCGTCCGCAAATCCGGTGTCGTTCAAGGCAGCCTCGATGGTCTCGAGCGCGGACAGCGCGGCGGTGTGGGAAGCGTTGCCTGTTTCAAGCACGGCTGGGTTTTCGAGCAACAGGGAATTGGCCAGTTCAACTTCCAGGGGATTACCCTCTCGCCGGAGAACATAGAAGACCTGGGACTTCACCTGGAGCGGGTCGCCCGACAGCTCGGACTTGAACTTGAGCTCCAGGACCGATCGTAGGTCGGATAGGCCAACTTCCAAAAGCGTGCCGGCATTGTTCATGAACGCCGTAACCTTTAGCCTTACTGACGACTGCGCCGGTTTTGGAGTGTCCTCACCCTGATTTTGCGTCACCGATATCAAACAGTCTGCGACGCCCGCGATCGTCCGGCCGCCGGCGCTCGGCACCGATTGGCTCAAACGGAAGCTTCCGCGCAGCGCGAGATCATAAAGCACGGGTTTTTCCGCGGGCATCACCAGCACGAGCCGAAGTTCGAGCGGCGAGGAGTCGCCCACGGCCAGGGTGAACGGGTTCTGAGTAATGCTGGCTCCAGCCCAAAACGCGGCGAGCCGTTCGGCGCCGACCGCTGCGGGAGCGAAGATTTCCGCTGCAACCGGGTTCGCCGGCGCCTCGTTCGCGAAGACCCCAAGGGTAGCGCGGCGGGCGGCATTGAAGCGCAGCGCTTCGGCCGCCACCGTGTTCAGGCGGGAAAAGAGCCGGGGATCGGAAGCGATGGATCCGACGGGGGCGGGATCGGTTTCCTTTGCGAGATTGCGGAGTTTGTTGAGATGGGTCAGGGATGTCTTTCCGATGCCTGCAAGGCCCGCCACGAGATTGACCAGCCGATCGGTCATTTCGGTTTTGGTCACCGCCGCGATGTAGATAGCACCGCCGCCCACCTCGAGTCTCGCGGCGCGAGCCGCGCCCTGCAAATGGATCGCCGCCGTCGCGGCACCCGCGATATTGTTGGCGTTGGCAACGTCGATTCGCGAGACTCCGAATTGGACGAGTGCCTCGAATCCGGCGCCCGGGCTTCGTCGCGGTTGCTTGAGGACCTCGCCGTTGGGAACGAGGATGTCGACCTGCGGCCGGGCTTCAGGATGGTCGAGTCCAGCCGTCAAGGAGATGCGTTCCATGTGTTGCGCCTCTTCCAGGGCGTGCGCAACATAGTCGGGCCGGACGATGCAGAATCGCAGATCCACGCCCTCTCCCATCCATTGGCGCACCTGACGATTGACGGACAAAGTTGAGCTCGGAGTGACGGGCAGGTATCCGGCGCTGGGCAACTCGATGATCCCACAACGGATTAAGAGTCTATCCTGGGCCGGTCGCGTGAAACTCAACCGGGCGTCGAGCAGGCGCGTCTGGACCGCACGAAGGCCGCTGAGGCCCCCAGGCAGGAGCGTCGCCGCGTCGAGTGTTGCCAGTTTTTCAGCGACTTTTTCATAGAACCCCGTGACCTGCATGATGGTGTCCGTGGCGTCGCTGAGGAGTTTCTTTTCGTCCTTGCACGGGTCGTCGGGTCCGCCGTCAGGGCTGCGATGTTTGAGGCAGCAGTGAAGTTGGCATTGGAACTGGAATATCTGCGCAAGGAACACGTCCCATGGGCGCATCGCCATCCGCCATTGCCAGTAGCGGCGGGCCGGCGGATCGATGCGCTCTCGCCGAACAATCCAGGGATCGAGAAACAACACGCCGGCGCCGGCTCGAGCCACCACGGCGATGGCCACCTCGCCGCCGGCATCCGCGCCCGCACCGAGGCACCAGATCTCGGACTCCAGACCGGCCTTGGAAATATGGCTGGCGACTCGCCGGCGTTCCGTTTCGAAAAAAGCGCTCGCGACTCGCGAGCGGAAGTGCGTTTGGTTGAGGACAACGGCGGCCGAAGTAGGCAATGGAACGGTTAACTCCAGGGGTCGCGCGCGCACAATGACACCTTCGAGGCGATACGGGCGGTCCGTGCCGGTTACGCACGCTTCCTCGCAGAGCTTGCCGTAGACATCCTCCGTCCCGCACAACGCTTCCGCCTGCGCGATGGTGATGACGAACAGATCGCTTTCGAGGATCACGGCCGGCGGCGCCTCCTCAATGACCACGCATTCACCGAAGGTCCCGTCGCCCGCCGCCAATCCGACGGGCTTGGTTGCGATACCAGACGCAGTGGCTTGCCGTGATTTCTCGATCAATTCCTGCAGGTTCACCGTGGCGGCGGTTGGCAACAGAATGACGCGGCCATCGGCGTCGATCGCCAGGCCGGGGCCGATGTTGAGCTGACCGGCGTCACCAAGAGTGACGTCGAAGCCATGCGCCACTCCATGCCCCCCGGCCCGATTGGAGAGGTCCACGAGCGAACGCACGTAGCGCTGCTCGGCGCTCAAATCGGCGGCGCGCAGAAATTTGCCGTCGAAATAATTGAGCCGCGTGAGCGGGGTCGGCCTGGGGATTACCGTGATTCCGTTCTGTCCATTGATGAGGAGAAGCGGACTGGTCTTCGCGCTGCTGGCGATCGTGGCGGTGGTGACGGTGGAATTCATGGTTAGCTCCATTTCTGCATGTAGACAAAGTCGCGGCTGTTGTTAAAGGGGACTGCGTTGTCACCCAACAACGGCGCCGGACTGGACGCGGTGGCGACAAATCGCACGACTTGATCGTTTTGCGGGAGAGGCCTGGTGGTGTCGAGTTTGAGCGTGACGATATTGGTCACGGCATCGAATACGGCCTCGCCGATCGTGGCGGTCTGCCATCCCCCCGGCGCGGGAGTCAGGAACGTGACGGAAAACGCCGCTGGCGTCACGCTGGCTGGATCCAAGGCTGCGGTCGTTTGGAACATGAACTCGTTTCCGGCCACGTTCAATTTGGCGCTGCCCGGGATCACGAGCGGACTGCCGACGACGTCAAGAGAGCCAACCAGCAATTCCTGTATTGTGCTCGTCGCCACGTGGGACGGGCGCACGGTGACGTCCACCTCGTCCAGGCCTTGATAACTCAGACCGTTTTCCCCGGTGGCGAGCTGAACTCCCTGCAACTCGGCCAGCGTGAGACAGACACAATCGTCGTCCAGCGGTTGCAGATCGATTTCATCGAACGCGGCGAATCGACGGAACGACGCCAGGGTCTTGGGAGCCGCAGCCACCTCCTGATCCGATTCAACCGTCGCGACGTCCTCCGGGGGTGGCACATCGAGTCCGAAGAACAAACGCAACCGGCGGTACGGCCGGGCACGCGGCGCCGGCGCGAGGCCTGGTTTGAGGAGAATTTCGACCGTTTCAAAGATGCGCGAATACTCGGTAGCAGTCCCACTGCCTTCGCAGGGTTCGGCCAGCGCCGGCACCTGCCGGGTCAGGCACGATTTGAAACAGATGACGATATGGGCATCAAAGCGAATTGCCGGGCCTTCCTGCCGGAACCAATTGTCGTCATCGGGAAAACGCTTCCGTCGATCGGCAAACCACTCGGTGACCTTCAGGCAGGCGTCGGCATCGAGATGAAGCTCGCGTCCGAGCGCGTCGAGAGCGAGACCTGGCCGGACGCGGAGTTGTCCGGAAGCCTCCAATTCCACGCCAAATCCCCAGACCACCCCTTCCCCGTGGAGCCAGGCGTTGTGCAGGCGCAGCTTGTCCCGATGATAAGCCTTTGCGGTGTCAAAGTCGTCCGCCCCGAGGAGCATGCCGAAGTGATAGCGGACCGCCAGGAAGGCGGACGCATTCCCGCTCTCGGTGTCGCCACAGGCACAACCCCGCTTATCAATGGTCTTAGTCATGAGGATTCCTCCTAGCTATCACCGCGAAGGGCGCCCAAGAGGCGGTCGGATGTGGTTTCGCTGATGCTCTTGGCCAACGCCGATCGATTTGCCTTTTCGAAGGTCAGTTGTTCAAGCAGGCGTTCGCTCGCATCAGCCAGACTTTGATTCTTCACGTAGTCGGCCTCGGTCTTGTCGAGCGCCAGAGAGAGAGCGGCGGGATCGGCCGCGGCGAGGCGATCGAGAATGCCTTCCGCCACTTGAAACGACTCGATCTCGTCCCACGCACCATCGGGCACGACGGCGTACCAGGCGTGCAATTCATCCCGGTGCGATTGGGTGAAGGCGTTTTCCGCCGTAGTGAGGTCGGTTTGAGCCTTGGCCAGATTGGCTTTTGCGTCCTTTACGGCCTTTTCATCTTCCGGATCCTTTCCGGCATCGACTGCGGTTTGGATGGCGTCAGCCAACTCCTTCTCGCGGGTCTGAACATCCGCGACGGCTTTGTCGCGGTCGGCTTCAGCTTTGGCCGCGTCGAGACGCTTTTTCGAGAGCGTGGGATCAGCGTTATTGATCTCCGCCTTCTGCTCCGGGGTGAGCAATGCATCCTTTGGATCGGTTGAGTTTTTCTTTTGAGCCATTTCCCGAAGAATCGCTGTTGCCCGATCGAGTTGAGAAGTGGCGTTCTGAACCAGGTCGATGGCAGCCGCATCGGCTTGGAGAAGTCCAAGGTGTAACTTTTCACTTTTCCCGGCCTGGCCCCCGTTGCTTTCTCGTTCCGTGGCAATCTCGCCTTCAACCTCGACGAGCTTGGATTGGTAGCGAGCAAGCGCCTCGTTCGTCGCCTTCCGCCGGTCCCTGGCCCGATCGAGCAGCTCTTGGGGAAGACTCGACGTGATGCGCGATTTGGCGTCGTTGAAAGCGGCCGATGCCTTGGCCGCGTTGGCGTCAGCCTTGATGCTGGAAAGCGGTTTGGAGGCCAGGGCTTGTCTCCATCGATTTCGCACGTCGGTCGACTGGGCAGCCGTTTGCACACCGGTCTCCGCCGCGGCGAGCCGGGTGGTAAACGAGGCAACCTCCGCTTGCCCACGTTCCAGGCTGGCCTGGATCTCAGCCAGCTCGGCGCGTTCGGTGAGCAACCGGGCCTGTTGCGCGCGGGACTTGACGACGAGAGCGCCGAGCTTGGTCAGCAGGGCCGGTCCGTCGGCCGGAGTTGGAATGGCGGCCAGCTTGTCCCGGATCGTTTTTACCTCGCGAACCAGATCGGCCAATTCCTTCGTGACGGCACCCAGCTGCGTTCGTTTGGCGGGGAGCTGCAGCTGCGCTGAGGCGAGTCGCGCCTGGGCGGCCACGGAGTCGGTTTTAGTCGTGTCGCGTTTTTGCGTTGCCAGCTCGAGTATTGTGGTGGGCGTTGCCATGGTTCTCCTTTGCTCAACTGCTTTTCATGTCGACCGGCAGCCCGGGAAAGGCTTTGCCGGATTTTTCGTATTCGCGGCGGATGGCACGAATAAAGTGGTGTCGTCCGATCGTCCCGCCATCGCCGGCCGCGAGGAACGCGGCCGCCAGGGCCGCGTTGCGGATGAAGGACCCAACCACCGGATACAAGGTGGCCAGCTCGTCGAGATTCACATCAGCACCGAGCAGATCCGGATCCGGAATGTGGCACCGCCAGAGTCGGGCGCGTTCCTGGCGATCAGGTTCCCCGAACTCGACGACGAATTCCAAGCGACGGAGAAACGCCGGGTCGATGTTCTGTCGCAAATTCGTCGCCAGGATGGCCAGGCCCTCAAACCGCTCCAGGCGGGCCAACAGGTAGGCCGTCTCCAAATTCGCGTAGCGATCGTGTGCATCCGAAACCTCGGTGCGCCGGCCGAACAGTGCATCCGCCTCGTCGAAGAACAGGACGGCCCGGGCGCGTTCCGCCGCATCGAAGACGCCCGCCAGGTTTTTTTCCGTCTCGCCGATCCACTTCGAAACGACGCGCGAGATATCGACGAACAAAAGATCAACCTTGAGCGCGGCGGCCAACACTTCGGCCGACAGGGTCTTGCCCGTCCCGGGGGGACCGCAGAACATCATCCGCACCCCGCGCACACCGGGGCGACCTCGGAGGAAACCCCAATCATCGATGACGCGGGCCTGCAAATCGAGGCGGCCGATCGCCGCTTGCAGTTGCTCGGCGCGATCGCGCGGGAGCACCAGGTGATCCCAGCTCGCGGTGGGTCGAATGAGTTTCACCCCTCCGCCCAGTGCCAGTGCCGCCCGCGCCCGTACTACGCCGGCCAGATCCTCGAGCGTCCCCGGGCGGGTCTCGAGTTGTTCCAGGCACTCGAGGTCGGATGCGACCTCCATCGCTGCGGCCGGCTCGATCGGGTAACGGGTCGCCAAAATCGGAGCGTCCTCGGCCATCCTGGGCAACGAATGGCTCCACATGGAACGCCGGGCAGCAGGAGTCAGCGGCTCGGCCAGCGATGCAATTAGCGGACGCGAACCGCGCGCGGAAACCGAGCCGGTTCTTCCACACATCACGGACGCATCGGGATACCCATCGAAAGAAGGCATTTCCGGGATCCCGGGTCCATCGGGCGGGACGATGCGAATGACGGGGACCATCCCCCGGGCCAGCGTGTGCAGTTTGAGGGCTCTCCACGATTCCGAATCGAGCGGGGCGGGCAGCGGGAAGCCCGCGGGTTCACGGCCGGCCGCCTGGACCACGGCCAGGCCGCGATGAAACGCGGCGTCCTCGCCATCGCCAGTAATAAGCACCGTGCACGCGAGCTGCTTTCGCACGGCCTGGATCGCACGCTTTAATACCGGGCCCTCCAGCCAGTCCTCCAGGCCATGTCCCGGGAAGGCCGCCACGCGAGACGGCACCGATGCCGGCCATTCATTGCACCCATGTAAAACGAGCCACAAGGCCTCGGCCACTTCGAGCGATCGCTCGAAGAACGGCACTTCCCCTTTCAAGCGGACAGCCCCGTTTTGGATTACCGAAAAGCCCATGAATCGTTTTAAAAATTCCGCGCGACTGCCCCCGGCCAACAACTGCGCCGCCAACCCGACGGAAGGGCGAGGTTCACCGCGCGGATGCAAGGTGCGAAAGACGGCGGCGAAGCCCTCATGCTCCTCAGCCATCCCCGCCAGCACCAGCAGCCCGATGTCAGCGGCCGCAAAATTCAACCGGCGCACAAGGCGCCCCCACCGCGGGGTTGACTCGGCCGGTTCGCCGGTGCGTCGCGTGGCGGAATTTCCGGCAGATCGCAAAAAAGCCATCCCCTGGGCCAGGGACCCGTCCGGATTCGGGAATGCCGCCGACAGAAAATCGGCCAACGCACCCGCCATCCTGGCGACCTCGGTTCCGAGGTCCTCACTCATAAATAAATTTGATGACCACTCCCAGCCAGGGAACGTGTCCGGGGTCCAAATCCAGCGCCGCCCGCCGCAGGTCGGTCGAAACGTCCTCAAGTGAAAAACGCGCTTCGATCCATCCGGGCTCAGCCACCAAGGTGGCGCGCCGCTCGTAAATCCAAGCCATCACGTGCTCGTCCAGGCGACCGGGCACAGCGAGCAACGATTCGAGTTCACTGCTGATTTCTCCGGACAATGTCACGAGCGCTTCGCGTTCCCGGTCGGTCGGCGGCGTCTCGTCCTCATCGGGACGCTGCGCATCCGGCGCCAGACCGGCAAAGGCCAACGCTACCGGATCGTCGGATCCCATTGGAACCAGAGTGAGCGCCAAATGAAACAGGGCCCAGCGCAACGCACGCTCCGGGAAGAGCCTTGTCATACGCGCCGGAAGGCCGAGTCGTCCGACCACCGATATCACGAAGAGCAGCCCACCGTAGGTGGTCAAGGCACGGCATCGCATGTCGAACTGCCCGCCCGCCACGACTGCCGCCGGAGCCAGTCGGGTTTGACCTCCCGGCTCGGCCAGGTCCTTTGGATGAATCATTGCGCTTGCCGCCGTCGCGTTTGATTCCGCGCTGGCGATTGAACGCTCCAACGCGGAGAGCAAGCCAAGCAGCGTTTCGCGCGGGCTGGTGGCGAAGACTGGCTCCGCTTCGACCAGCACCAAGGCAGCGAACGCCCGTCGAATCGACGCCGGAATATTCGTGGTTGCCGTGGCACGAGCGAGAAGCGAGTGCCGAGCAAGTCTTTCGGCCAGACGCACGAGACCCGCGGCTTCGCCGGCGCTTTCGACGGGCCTGGACCCATCGCCCGGATGCGCCAGATTGGAAGGGCGCACGATCGCCCCCATGGCCTGGAGCGATCCAAGCGCAAGGGCGATCCATTGGCGCGCCTCCAGGCGGACGATGATTGGAGCGAGCAGGCTACGCTCTGCCAGGTACCGCAGCACCGGAACCGTCATCGCTGGATCATTTCCCAGCGCCCGCACCAGCCAGGCAGCGGCTTCGGCCGCTGAAGGCTGAGCGGCGACCGACGGCCAGCAGCCCAATTGATACCACGCCCACGCCCGCTCGTAATCATCGCGCGCCACGCCTTCGGCGAGGTCGAGCAGGGCTTGCACGCGGGAAGAATAGCGCACGACTTCAACCCGCCCAGCTTCGGGACTCGAGTCATCCCCGGAGCGCAAAATTTCGCTGGCCAACGCGTGGCTCCATTCTTCGGCCAAGGCCTGATCGGATTCGGAAAGGCGCAGTTTCACCGTGTGCCGAATTCGCCGAATACAGACTTCCTCCCGGGGGTCCAGGCCCAACTGGTCAACGGCACGTTCCAGTTCCGTGTCCAGCACGCTCCGCAGCACGCGGTCAAGCCGCCGGCGGTCTTCGGTCGCATGAGCGGGGAGATGGTGCCTGACTTGCAGACGTTGAATGCGGATGGTTTGCATGACCTGATTGTCTCGCCCATCAACCGACGCGGCTGTCTGAACCGATCCGCCCGGAGCCCGCGATGGTGCCCGCCTCGGGCCGTCCTACGATCGTGCCCCGTCCCAGAAACGAACCACTCGCCCGCAAAGGGCGGAAGCCGCCGGTCCGGCCGATGATGGACGTCAACCCCAGATGCAGGCCTCGCCCGACTCGCATCCCGGCATTAACGGTGCAGATCTCCACCAACGTGTGCGCTGGACGGTGAACGTCGAGGATGTGCTGCACGACGGCGTGCTGCTCCGCGGTCAGCAGGGCCGGAATGATCACCGAAAAGCGGTGCGCGTGCGTTTTGAAGGCATCTTCGATCTTTCCTTCAATGAGCTGGCTTTCGTCGCTGCCAATCGCACCGCCAATCCGGAACCCTGCGCCCAGGACGGAATTGGCGATGGGCCCGCTGGCATTTCCCAGGAGCGCGCCCCCCAGTCCCCGCACACGAAATTTCTCAATCAGAATGGGAGCCAGCCCGAGATAGATTTCCAGGAAGCGGGTTAATCCCCAGACGGTGCCGCGGAATCGAAACAGCGCGGTTGCTTCCTGAATCAAGAGCCGTCGGACGTCACGCACGTTCCCTCCCGGCTGCGGCGCGCGCGCCATCCGTTCGTCCAGCGTCAATCCCAGAAATCCCGCCAGCCACGGCAACGTTTCTGCGGGCGCGCTGCGCGGATCCAGCAAGGTCGAGCGCGTGTCGGCCTTGGTGCCCAATTCGCCGAGGAACCCTTCGAACATCGCCAGGTACCGTCGCAAGAACCCGGCGGTCTCCGCCTCGCGGGAGAACGTCTTGGGGATGCGACGGAGATAATCGTGAGACGGATACTCCGCTCGCACCGCCCGAAGTCGCGGTGTCACCCGAGTGTTTCCGCGAAGATCGAACCGAAGCCAGAGATACCGGCCCGGCAGGGCGAGGATGGGCGCTTCGTAGGTCTCGAACGGATCGCCTTCCGCCTCCCGGCTCCACGGCAACTCCCGACCGGTTGCGCGTCGATGAACTTCCTGGGCTGGCTGTTGGGCCAGTTGGATCGCGAGTGATTTTGGCGGCATCGGAGGCTCATGGCCCGGCAATTCGTCCGTGTTGTTCGGACGCCGACGCAGGATCGGTGGATCATCGGGCACGTCGTCCGCCGTGATGCACCGCACTGAAATCTGGGTCTCGCGAGGGATGCAAGCATCGAGAAAGAGCCGGCCCCAAACGGTTTGAAACTCCCCGCTGTCGAGCTGGAACGTGACGACCCGACCCTGTTTTCGATAGCGGAGCCGCGCAGCCACCGCATGACGAAACCCCTGGGCGGTCCAAAAGCCGATTCGACCATCGGGAGTCCGCACGATTCCGGCGCCATCATACCCCCGGGCTTTGAGCGGCGGCAGGTCGCTTGGCTTATCGCCCACGATACAGAAGCGAAGAAAATCCTCACCCGGACGTCCGGCCACGACCAGCACTTCGTGCTCCCGTGGACACGCCTGAAGCAGCGCTTCATCAGCGACCTGAAATTCAAGATCGGATGCATATTCAACATCGACGATCTTCGACGGCACACTACCCGGTTCATGGCGGTAGATCGCGGCGGCCTTCGTCCCTGCGTTCACCAGGATGTAGAGACCGCACGTTGGCGAAATTGCCAGCCGCGAGGGTACGTCCCTCTCAAGCAAAGGCGCCCAGTCCAGGGTCACGGCGCCACCTCGCGCCTCCAAACTAGTGATTCCTGGCGGATCTTGCGCCAGCGCGTAAACCGTTCGACTGTCGGCGGCCAGATCAACCGGAGTTGAATCCAGTGGCACCCGACGCACAAGACGCCGCGAACATAAGTCGTAGATCAGTATTCGATGAGCACCTGACTCTGCGATGAAGAGCCGATCCTCAGCGTCCACCGCCAGACCTCGAGGGGCGCAAAGAGTCGGAGCCGTGGGCGTCGACAGCCCAAAATCCCCCAAGGCTGGTGGAGCTGCCTCGGCAAAAAGCTCAACGGGACCCGTCTGATCGGTGGCCGGGTGGAGCGCATCTTCCGCCGCCCAGAGCCGGCGTTCGACGCGTCCCTCCGCGGGGACGCTGCGGAAGAGACGGCAATGGCTGTCGAACGCCAAACCGGCGGGCGGGTCCGGGTCGCGGACCGCAGGGTCTATGACGCCGCGCAACGGTTCGATCCAGGCGAGTTGGACCGTCTCGCCGAGCAGCGCTGTAGTCTTGTGCGACGCACGGAGCCACTGGTCGCGCGTGCGGATCAGCGAGAAGGGACGGGTGGAAGTTGGTGCGATGACGTTTAACATTCGTCCCTGAGGATGGGCACCGGAACCGGAACCACCGCATCCGGTGGCGCCAGCGGCGCAGCCGGGTCGAGATCGGCGATGGATCCATCGACGACGATGATCCGCGAGAGTTCCGGCACTTCGTATAATTCGAGCGAGGCCGAATTCGTAATCACGGTCCCATCGGCGAGCTGGACCGCGTCGGTCTCCCACGTGTCGGAGGTCCGGGCCCTGGCCACCAGTTTCAACCCAGTGAGAAATTGCACACCCTCCACCTGCAGGGCAGCCGCTTCCAGCTCCGCGCCGATGACCGGTCGGCCGAGGGGCCAACCCTGGCCTTCCGGCCCAAACGGTGGCAAGGGTGCGAGGTATTGGCGGAGCACGAGTTCGACCCAGCGACGAACCGCTTCGATGCCGTAGCCCGGTTTGGCCTGGAGTCCAACTGCCACCGCCACCTGGCGGTACGTGGGCGGAATGACATACAGCTCCGTCGTGACGAGTCGATGTTGATCAAGCCAGGCGCAGACAGCGCGCAGCAAATTGCGATCGGGCACGGGAGCATTGGGATGCGCGGCATCTTCGCGCGGCCAGATGACGACACTGACAACGCCCGCCGCTTCACGCTGCTTTGAAGGCGGATGAAATCTCGGCAGGCACTCCGCGCGGCCGACTTCGGAACCTGGCGTCGCCCGCGCGAGTTCTTGAAAATCTCCCATCGTCACGGCCCGATCCCGCCGCCGCAACTCGCCCGGAATCCGCGTGAGCGCCTCCTGAATCGATTCAGCATCAGTGCCGCCGCGCGCCCGCAACGGATTCTCGACCTTCACCTGCGGCAGGGGTTTTCCATCCCGAGAGGTCACCGCCGCGTTGATCGCCTTCGCCGCGACGTTCCCGGCGATGCCCCCACCGTAGCGATAGCCACGAACCCGGATGCGCTGGCCAATGGGCGGCGGAAAACCATGGAAGCCGTCTCCGAACCGGATCTTCCCCGCTTCGGCATCGAGGACGAAATGCCGATCATCCGCCCGGCTTGCCCAGAGATTGTCCGTCTCCAACCACGGCACCCAGCCGCCGTTCTCCTCCACATCGAGCTGAACGGAACCGGGAATCACGTGCTCCTTGCTGAGTTCAACGACCTGATTCGGCTGAGCATTGCCGGTGCCCAGGAACTCGGTGTTGCCTTTCCGGGTCTGGACGACTTCGGTCGCGTTCAATCCGAGAAAGAGGATTCGCTCGAAGGGCACCTGATCGGGGCGAAACGCCTGGATCCAGCATAGGACCCGCTGCTCGGTCGCTTCATCCAGCACCGGCGGCAGGCTTCCCGTGCCCCGCTTGTCGGCATCACCGAGGTCTTCGACGGTGAAGCGGCCAAAGTCCGCAGGGTCCGCGGGAAGACGCAGCCGAATGACACCGTCCTGACTGAGGCCGCGGGTCGTGTCGCCTTCGACGGTGATCCGCGTGTAAGGCGCCGGACCGTTGCCTGGAGGTCCCCCTTTTGAGACCCGCCACTCCACCGCATGGGTCGGGGGCAGTGACGCGGGGCCGGGACAGGGTTTGATGTCGGACAAACTCTCGAAGAGCGGGTCCAAAACCAATCCAAGGTTGAGCACTGCCCGGGCGTATTTCTTCTTTTCCAGTTCGAAGTCCGTTTTGTCCGGAGTCGGATCCTTAAGCAGGACCGCGATCCAAAGGATGCCGTCAACAGTCGATTTGAAGTCCACCGGCGGCAGACTGAGGTCGACAATCTTATTCTCGTAAAAAGCCGGCGCGTGTCCGGGCGCCAACGGGCCGATGGCGTCAAGCACGCGCGTGGCGAATTCATGAGTCTCGGGTTCGGTGTCGCGATTGGGCGCGCGGCTGATCCCTCGCGCTACGGCCTGAATCGAAAGCGGCCAGACGAGCAGCTCGGTCTCTGTCTCAAACTGGGTCTTGCCCGCGGCGAGGACCGAGCCCTGGGAAATAAGGGCCCCCGTTGGGTTCCCCAGCGCATCGAATTCCAGTTTGTCGGTCTTCATCGTGACCAACGCCCGCGATGGATGAGCGGGACGGAGGGGAATTTGGAGCAGCCGAAGAAACTCGAGGCGCGCAGTTTCCGGAATCTGATTGAACCGGTAGAGCAGGTTCTCTCCCAGAAAGGCGAACAGTTCGATTAGCGTGACGCCCGGATCGCTCGGATTATGATCGGTCCATTCGGGCGCATAGACGGGGATACGTCGGACCAGCTCATCGCGCAGTTGCAGATACGAACGATCATCGAGAATGGGGTGAGGAATCGGCATACGGTTACTCCAGGTAAAACGGGTAGACCAGGTTGCCCGGACGCCGGTCCCGCTTGTGGACATACTCGAGCTCGATCAGGACGAGCGACGGTTCATCGCCAGGGACCACGTGAACGGCGTTGACATCAATGCGCGGCTCCCACAGCGACAAAGCCAGGCTGACCTCACGCTGGATGAGGGCGCGGGTGCTGGTCGTGTTGGGCTTCATGAGGTGCCGGCGCAAACCGCAGCCGAAGTCGGGCCGCATGATGCGTTCGCCCGGTTCGGTATCCAGAATCAGGAAGATCGATTGCCGCACCTTCTCCGGGCCTTCCGTTTGTTCGAGTCCGCCGGTCCGTCCCGGCCGGATTGGCGCGGCCCAACCGCGCCCAAGATAATCGCGGAGCAAACTCATTGTCCGGCCTCCGGAGTGCGCCGCATTTCATACTGGAGTGAACTGGTGACATCGACCTTGGTCAGCGGGTTTGCATTGAGGTCATCAGGCAGCGCGTCCAATTCGGCAAAACCGGAGGCCAGTCCCACCAATGGCTCATTCGAAAGGGTACTCAGCTTGCCGGCAACGTTTCCGTCCAGGATCGGGTTGCTCTCCTCAATCATCTTCTCAATCCCCGCTTCGCCATTCACCCCCAAACGCAGTTCCGTATTAATTTGCAGCGCGTCCTTGTCCGTCTCCGCGACTCCGTCGCCATCGATGTCAACCTTGACCGATGCCTCCAGATCAACCCCGGCACTCGGCGGCAGCGCCTTCAAATCAGCCTGCAAACCGGCACCGATCGAGATGCTCGGCGGAATGCAGAATTTGAAGGCCAGCAGAAACCAGAGATTAAAAATCAAAACCACGATGGGCAGAAAGATGTTGATGACAAACATCGCGACCAGGGTGATGAGCGGAATGGAGAAAAAGCAGATTTGCGCCCCGCCAATTGATTTCGAGCCGAGGGACATGACGTCCTTGGGAGGACTCAGCGACTGTGGCTGCAGGACCTTGACGGGTGAATACTTGCCGAACGGACGTTTGATCGCCTGGGCCGCCAGCTCGGCCAGGTTTGGCATCTGAATGGTGATCGGCCGGTTGGATGTGCCTTCGAGATCAAAGGGTGGCGCGAGTTGGAAACGTTCCGTTGGCAGGCTCCAGGTCAACGGGCCGCAACAGTCCGGCGCCGGCAACGAACGCGGCCGCTCCGGCTTGTGTCGGCGGACGAAGCAACGAATCTCGTAGACTGACCGGTCATCGAAGCGCGCGTTTCCCCCGGGCTCGGCATCGAGGCTGGCGGTCGGAACAACTCCAAAAAATATGGTCCGGCCCTGGGCGTCATGATCTGCAACCGTCGGATCGGCGAACAACGGGTAAAGCGGAAACCAGGCTTCGTTCAGTTCCTGCGGTTCGTTTTCGACAAGCTGCCAAGTGCCGACGCGCGGATGTGCTCCCGGGACCCAGCCTTGAATCACGGTGTGAACGCCGTTAATCGTCTTCCATTGGTCCAGCCGGGTTTGTGCTGCCTGCAGCTTCCCGACTGCCTCTGCCCGGACGGACTCGAACTCGCCCGTCTCTTTCAGTCGCGCGATCTTGGCGGCCCGATACCGGGCGGCCCTGGGCCGGAGCGGCGAGGTTTCTTCAATTTCCGCCAATTGCGACTGGACCGCGATAATGTCGCGAAGCAGCGCCTTGACCTCCGGCGCGCGAGATTCGGGATAGGCCAGATAATGCCGCCGGACGACAAATCCCATCTGGCAGACCTCAGCCTTGGATGCGCTGGGAAATCCGGGCCGATCGCAATGCAATTCGCAGACGACCAAATAGTGTCGGCTGTGGGTATCGAGGAAGAGTTTGCGGATGCCGGTCGGGGTCAGCTTCGTGCGGGAAGGGTTGGGCTTCCCATCCGCGTCGGCCGGGTACAGCGACGCCTGCAATCCCTTCAATTTGCCTGCCAGGAGTTCGGCTGGCTCGAAATGAACCATGTATACCTGATCGACATCCGGGTCGAACTTGAGGGAATGCTGGGGTTGCCGGAGAAACTCGTTGACGAAATTGCCGCTCGAGAACTTTTGAAACACGGGCGCGGTGCCGCGTCCGCTGGAGGGCGCCCCGGCGCGCGGCCAGCGATACCAGGGAGCGACGAGTCGCCAAGGATGATCGTTCACCATAGGTTTCCAGCTCCCGGCGTGTAGGAAGGCGACACCACGGAGGCGCTTGCGATGAGCGTGGTGCAGTTTACAATGCCATCGAAGGTGGCCGTCGCCGCATGCACGTTAACGGCGGACGCGGTAATCTCGACAGTGCTGTTGGCTTGAACCTGGATCTGCCCGCCCGGCGTGAACGTCACGCTGCAACCGTTGGAGTGGGTCAGCTTCACCTCCTGCCCTCCATCATCCAGCACGAGCTTGTGACCGTTTTTCATCGAGAGCGTCACCTTGGGGGCACCATCCGTATCGTCGAACTCCAATAAACTGCCTGACCGCGTCTTAATGAGCCGTTTGTTGTTCGCGGCAGTCGGAGATTCCGGAAGCGATTCCCGCCCGTTCCAGCACGAGCCAATGATGTAGGGGCGACGCAAGTCCCCCGCCTCGAAGGCAACCACGACCTGGGTGTCCACCGCCGGCAGGACTTCGAATCCCTGGTCGTCGTCGGCATACGGCGTCAATAAAGTGGCCCATGCCCGCACGGAGTCTCCGTCGGCGCCCAGCCATGGGAACTTCACTTGGATCCGGCCAAGCTGGTCAGGATCCACAATGTCCGTCACCAATGCCGGGTAAACGCCGAAATAGCGTGGCGCATCGCCGTCGGGTCGGAATGCCCCAATCATCCACCCTCCTGAATCGTGGCCCGTTCCGCTTCAAAATAGGTTCGAAAACCGTGCTGCAGATCGTAGGAGTGACAGACTCGGACCACGTAGTATCCGCCACCTTCGAAAGGATGTCCGACCCGGTCCAACGTCAGGCGGCTTCCCACCACCATGTCCGCCGAACCCCGTGTGACTCCGGTCACCGTGACGAAACCCCGCGCTCGTCGCAGCATCTCGGCCCGGGCCCAGGCCGTGGCTTCCGGCGCCGCCAGCGGCGCTTCCCGCACCCGCCGGGATTCGCGTTCTCCGAAGGCCCGCTGCAACAGCGCCGGCCCGGTCAGCCCCGGACCGGCCTCGGCTCGAATTGCGTCGTCGCCGGCCTCATCTTCGATCCGATCGCGTTGCGTGGCATCGTAACCGCTGACCTTGATGCGCGTGCGCTGGTGGGCCAAATCTGCCCGCACGCGGACTTCGATCAGCTGATTGCCTTGGATCAATGTGAGTTCGGTCGCAGTCCGTTTTCCGCGCGCCTTGAAATGCAGGGTTTCGTCGTCGATCCAAAGCTCGGCTTGAATCCGCCGGGCCCGATCCCGAAGAAACGCCAGGTCGCTCATGTTCCATTGCTGAACCACATCATACTGGGGCCCGTCCGCATCGACTTCAGCCGACAGCCCGTGCTCGGACGCAATCGCGCTGGCCAGGTCCGCGTCCGTGACCCGCTCGTACGTCTTGGTTCGCCGGGTCATCCGCAGCTTCATCAATTTGTCCTCGGCGCAGACGACCACGAGTGGCTCCTGAGTCTCGCGGAAGATTCCCTCGAGAGCACTGATCCAACCCGTAAACACGGTGCGCGCGCCGGAATCGGGTCCGATGGAGACTTCAAGCTTCTTGCCGAAATCGAGGATCGCGCCGTCGAGGTAAAGCCGCTGTTCATCGCGCCCCGCGGCGCCCGCCGCTCCCACCGCCACGAAACACGCCTCCAGCGTTTTCAACCCCGCCGTCGTTTCCTCGATCTCGAGTCGCGATAGATCCCGAACGAGCTCTCCTTTCACCACGCCGTCGACCGTAAAGATCGGGGTTGTTGCGACGAGAAACTCTTCAGTCATCGTATCCTTCCGCAGCCGTGCGCCGGCGGTCCCGATGCGATCGGAGCATGGGTTCTTCGGCGCCGGTCGCTCGCATTTCCGCGTGGTCGGTCATCGAACCCGTCTGGTTCTCGGGCTCGACGATGGTTTCCGCGGTCATTTCGCCGATGTGGACAGGCATGGCAGGATTTCCTCTCATTTCCGCAGGATGGCCCCACCCGCGTGGGTTCGTTCCGATCTGGCCCGATCGGTCGCTTCAATTATCCGCAGCCACAGCCGCAGCCCGCCGATTTGGTTCCACGCACCGGCTCCCGAAGGTCAGCAGAGACGGTGGGCACCGGGAGTGCCTCCCAGCCGGGTGTGGTCGGATCGAGCGTGACTGGTGGTTCGCCCCGACCCTCCTTGGATCGAAGCTGCCCACCGGCCGCAATGGTTTCCATCCGCTGAATTGTCGCGGGCCCGCGCACCGGGCGAAGGGGAGCGCCAAACCCAAATGAACTGGCGCGGGCATCCGCCGGCAGCGGGCGCGGCGCGGGCGCCGCCGGGCGCGTCGCGGGCGTTGGCAGGCCCGACTCTCTGAGCGCGGTGCGAATTTGGGGCGGCGGTCCCGGATGCGCCGTGGCGGGAGACGGCGACGGCGCGCGAACCGCGGCCGCGGCTGCCACGGTCGTCGTCTCCGGCAATGCAAACGCCGCGCGAGAGCGTTGTTCGCTCGCGACATTCTTCACCGTCTGGACCGATTCGAGTGCCGCGCTCACACCGCCGGCGGAGGAAAGTGCAATGCCCGCGGCGAGCGTGGGACTGACGCCTATCCCACCGATCGCACCGAGTCGGGTATCCGTGGTCAGGCCGAAGGCGCCTTCGACGGAAACTCCGATCGCCGCTTCGCTGCCGAGGGTAACGCCCAACCCGGCGCTGGCGCTGATGCCCGCATCAAATCCAATGGTCACCCCGGCACTCAACGACAGGGAGGCTCCGCCTTCCACCTGCAAACCACGCCAGGCGGTCGGGTCCAATCCGACGCGGGCCGCGAACTCCGGCGCGCTCTCGCCACTCAGGGCCAGACCCACACCCGCGGAAGCGCTGAGCCCAAAGCCACCGCTCAGTCCAATACCGGCACTAAGTCCCGCGCTGAGCCCGAGTCCGCCACCGAGTCCGAGGCCGGCGCCCGATGCCTCCCCAGCCTTTGGCGCCGGTGGGGCATTCGTCGGCTTAAGGTTCTTTGCGGGATCCTGCTCCTTGATCGACAGCGACGCCTTGGCCCGCAAGGGGACGCCGTTCCCGGCGAAATGCTCCAGATCGATCGACAGCGACGTGATGACGCCATCGAACGTCAGATCCCCCCACATGAAACGCACCCGCGGCGTCACGTACTTTCTGCCATTGTCGTCGCTCGGTCGAAGGAAACGTTCGAGAATATCGGTCCGCATCCGGACCGAGACGGGATGCTCCGTCGTCCCTTCGTCGGCCGTGTCGAAAATCAAATCGCAAGTCAAGGTGGTCGAGCTGGAGCCGATAAACTGCCGAACCTGTTTCCCCACGGAATCGCCGCCTTCAATATTGTTGGTAATTTGCAGGCGGAGGGTGGCCGGGTTGAACTGGACGTCCAAGTCCTTCTCGGTCTTATTCGTATCGACCAAGATGCCGATTTTGGCTTTCGCGAGTGACATAGGGATGGGTTCGACCGTTGCTTAGGAGGCCACCAGGCGCAGCCCTTCATGCGCGATGTGTAATTCCTCGATCGCGACTTCGCCGGTTTTGGCATTGAGCTGAGGGCCGCTGACTTTCATCGGCAGTCCACGGTCGAATTGCCAGGTCGCACCAATCTCCTGGCCGACGCTCAGCACGGTGACCGTGCCGTTGTAACGTCGCACCGGACGGACGCCCTCCGCTATGCCCTGGATCCACTGCCAGAGCTCCCGGTTGACGCTGCCGCCTTCGGGATGGAACATGCCGCGTTTCAGCACCAGCGGCGCGTACTTCGCCCTCCCCACCTGGCGAATGACACCCGCGTTATTTCCGCCCTCCAAGAATTCCTTAATCTCCAGCTCGACCTCCAGGCCGCTGCACTCCTGAAACCCGCCGTCGCCAAGGCGCGACCCATCCCCGGCGCTACCCAGCAGGGCGATTCGGAAATTGAACGAACGCAGCAAGGCGGTTTCTGCCATCCTACATTCTCCTAAAATCTTCCAACAGAAGCGTGCCGTCGCCCTGCCGCGTCAGGCGCAGGACGATATATTCCACCGGCTCGGACGGAGCCAGACCGATGTGGGCGATGACCTGTCCTGCTTCTACCAGGCGGCGAGGGTTGAGATCCGCGTCACACCGGACAAAAAATGCCTCGTCTTCAGTCGCCCCGGTGAACGCGCCCGCCCGGAAAAGCTCCCGTAAAAACGCGTTGAGCATCCGGCTGATTTCGGAGCGCAGCAGCGGCCCGTTCGGTTCGAATACGATCCACTGGGTCTGCTGTTGCAGGCTCCGGGCGATCATCGTGACGAGCCGCCGAACGTTCAGCTGGCGCCAGATCGCATCCCGGCTCAATGTCCGCGCGCCCGTCAGCCGAATGCCGTCCCGCTCGCGGAGGTAGACGTTGATGCCCAAGGGATGCAGTTCATCGTGTCGCACAGGCGAGACGGATTCCACGGCGTTCACCACCTCGGAAGCAAGCTCGTTGGCCGGACCGTGGGGCACGCCGTAGAGATGCTCCCGCCGGGCGATGATCCCGGCCGCCACCGCCGAGGGCGGAATCCGGATTAGTTCATCGCGCTCATCCTCCGGACGACTGACCTGCAGCCAAGGGTGATAGGCGGCCGCGTAGGCCGAGTCAAAACGGTTGCGCCACGAAAGGATCTGGCGGTGGGAAACTCCTGGTGGCACATCCAGTAGGACAATGAACGAACGCTGCTCGATCGCAAAATCGACCAGCTTCGACTGCAAATCCTCGATCTCATCAAAATCCGTTCGCGGGTCCAACCGCAGGCCATCTAAATCCGGAACCGGTATTTCCTGCGTTTGCGGAGCAACGGCATCGACGCAGGGTTGAAATGTTGGGCCGGACAGGGGTCCCGGATCGATCACGGAGGATCGTGTTGCCAGGGGCCCCGGCGAGTAAAGGTCCGGCGTCACCAGCAGGGAAAGGTCGGACAGATGAGTGAGCGACATCACCCCGTTGCCCGGCTCATCGTCGCCCGGTGTCCACCGTGGATCAAAGAAATCCTCCGGCACTATCTCCGCCTGGCGGTCGGCGCCTCCTTCAAACAATTTGCCCGGGACCAATGGCGCCGGACGGATTTCGCCGTGCAACCATGCCGCGTCCGGCATCACCAGGCGGGACTCGTAGGCCAGCGTCGCCCCCAGCCAACGGGGATGCAACGACGACAGACCCTGCCCCACATGGATCTCCCGCCGCCCTTCGGCATCCTGGACCGTGAAGTCGGCCTCGCAGACGTCGGCCGCGTCGATGTTCGCACCGATGGATTGGTCCAGGGTTACTTCGAGGAATGGATTCGGTTCCGCCGGCCCGGCCTGTTCAATGATTCGACTGGCGACCCGAAACTCTTCCGTGCCGTCACTCAAGCCCAGGCGCAGGAGCGAGCCGACCGTCACGGGCGCATTGAGTTCAAACCCGAGTGACGACGGCGAGATCTTCGTGGGCTTGCGCACGGGACGGAATTGAAACGCAATCGAGACGCGCAACTGGTTGCCCCACGTTCCCTCATTGCGCGCCCGGATCCGCATGGCGCCACCTCCCGTGCTGGCCCCGCCGACCAGGCCCGACGCGACCCCACCCTCATTCCTTGGGTCGCCGTCGCCGTAATCGTGAACGATGCGCGCAATGTAGGCTTTCCGGCCTCCCTGCTCAAAGAATGACGCCACCGCATAGGGCAGCAGGCCGGAACCCTCGAAGCTGCCGAACAGCTCGCGGTATTCGTCGAAACTTTCCACCGCCACCGGCACGGTCCGGCGCAGTTGCCGTCGCACCCGCGAATCGGGCCGTCCGTCCCGGGCGATCGGATCGAGCACCGCCTCGCGCGCTGGTCCACGAGGCGCCACGCCGACGAATGCGCACACGTCCATGCGAACGCCGGTCAGCATTCGCAATGGGACATCGCGATCGCGGAACACTCCGGGCGCACCCGGCTGCAGCGGCCAAACGGGCAGCATGACTATTTGTATTCGATGCCCTCGTGGACGAGGTGCAATTCCTCCATCGCCACCTCACCCCCGCCCTTGGCGGCCAGGGTCGGGCCGCTCCACTTTTTGGGCTGCGCGTTGCGCAACGCCCAGGTGGCCACGGGCTGACGCGCCTCGTCCAGCAACGTGACGGTGACCTGGCGCGGGTCCGCCTGTCCGTCCCGCACCGTCTTCAGCCACGCAAACAGATCATCCGATCCGACCAAGCCGCGCTTGAGCGTCACATCGTCGAGCTTGTGCGTGTTGGGAATTTTCCGGGCTGTGTTGAATTTCTCATTGCCGTTCCGATACTCGGAGTAACTAACGTCCACGCCCAGGCCGCTCACGTCCGAAAATCCGCCGATGATGGAGCCGGACGAGCCGTCGCCCTGTCGGTCTCCCAAGGCCACGATGTAGTTGAACGCGCCATACGGGTTTTCACGAAAAGTAGGCATAGCTTTCTCCTGCGGGAATCGAGGTTGAGGTTAAACTTTCGAGCCGGCTGTCCATTGACCGATGCGGAAGATGACAAATTCGGCCGGGTAGACCGGCGCCACGCCAATCAGGCAGATCAGTCGCCCGTTATCGAGGTCGTTCTGGGTCATCGTCGTCCGATCGCACCGCACGAAAAAGGCATCTTCGGGCTTGTCCCCCAGCAGCGCGCCGTTCTTCCACTGAACAAGGAGGAAATTCTCGATCGTCTCACGGATGTTGGCCCAGAGCCGTTCGTTGTTGGGTTCGAACACGGCCCACTGCGTGCCCTTGTCGATCGAGTGTTCGAGGTAGATGAACAGGCGCCGGACATTGACGTACTTCCACTCCGGGTCAGAGCTAATCGTGCGGGCGCCCCAAACTCGATTGCCCCGGCCTTCGAAGAACCTCAGGGCATTGATTCCTTCCGGATTGAGGACATCCTGGCGGGCCTTGTTGATGTTGGCCTCGAACCGGGTCAACCCGCGCACGACTTCATTGGCGGGAGCCTTGTGCACACCCCGCTCGATGTCGCTGCGGGCATATATCCCGCAGACAAATCCCGAAGGCGGAAGCAGCAATCGCTTGGGGGGCGCGCCTTGCGAAGGGCGTTCCGTTGGATTGAGGATCTGAATCCACGGATGGTAGAGCGCGCCATATTTCGAATCAAACCGCCCGCGATAGCCGCGGATCTCGGTCATGGATGAACCCTCGAGCCCGTCGAACACCGCGATGCGGTAGCGCAGTTTCTCGCAGTGTTGAAGCAGTTCCTGATGGGCGGTGAAACTGATGTCGATACCGCCCAGTTCCGCCGCGTCCGGCATCGCCACGATCGCGATATCGTCAATCTCGCCCAGCGCCGCGAGACCCGTCGCCTTTTCGTCGGCGTTGTCGAGATTGGCCTCGGCGCCACCGAAGCTCACGCGTGCTCCGCTTGGCGGGGGAAGCAGGCCATCGTTGCCGTGATCCAGCCGAATCCCCGAATTGGCCCGGAGCGCCACCAAAAGGTCGGTCGCCGGATCCGTGCCGGTCGCCGTCGTGGGATCCCACTGCAGGGCCACGATCGCGTTCTCGTCTTCGGGATCATCAAGCTGCAGGATGTGTCCGATATAGCGTTTTTGGTCGGGGTGAGTGGCGAGTTCGGTATAGGTGGTGCGCCGGTCCGGCTCAGCCCGTACCTCCACTTGAAGTTGCACCAGTTGGACGACATCGCCTGGAACCAGAGCGGGAACCGGCACGCCTCCGTGGCTGAAGATCTGCCGTCCATCGGCCGGGTCAAAGCTGACCTCAGCCAGATCGCCCGGCGTCAGCGGAGCATCTCCATCGGGTGGGGTGGCTCCTCCACGGATGATCTCGACGATGGCGCCTTTCCGCACTCCGTTGGCCTGAACCACAAGCAGTGTCGGATGCTGAAACGCAAGGTTCTTGCTGCGAACGACGGTCACATTGATCCACGCGTTGCCCACGCGCCCAGGCCAGCGCGCCGTCCACGTGGCCGTCGAACCGCTGACCGCGAACTGAAATCGCGCGACGCCGGTGTCGCTGGCGCTGCGCGGAGCGAACACGCGGGAGATATACAATCGCTGTCCACCGTTGGCAAAAAAGGCGCGCGCCGCGTGCGCCAGATAACCGATCCGCTCATCCGTATCCGTCGGCAAGGCCAACGGCTCCAGCCCACCGTAGACATACTCGAATTCGGTGAAGCTGGTGATCAGACGCGGCTCGGTGGTCTTCGGTCCGCCCGCATATGGCACAGGGCCGAACCGGCTCAGCCCGACAAACCCGGTGGTGCTGGTCGGCACCCCTTCGATCGATTTTGAACGGAAGCTGACCTCCTCGACATAAACTCCGGGAGCTAGGTATTCGGGCATATGAGTCTCCTATGATGGTTGGGGGAACTAGGGTGAGTTGAGCGTGCCGACATTAAGAATCTCGCCAAGCACGAGGGCCGCGTTACGGCTGGTGAACATTATATAGTCCGGAGGCAGAGCATCACCTCGAGAAACGGGATCTGCTTCGTAATCTGGCGGTATCAGATCGGCCGCAGGTTCGACCGGCAAATCCCAGAACGGATCTCCCCCGGGTTGTTTGGGCGGCTGGGGAGCGGTCGCTGGATTCGGCACCCGAATCTCAAAGTGGATATTTAACGGGTTGGTCAGCTCGCTTTCGTTACTCGCCTCAGGCGCGATGAGCAGGAGAAACTCGCCGCGATCGTCCCCGTGCGCGCGGCCGATCACCCGTGGCATTCCGACGCGAGTCGCGAACACGCGCGCCCAGCGAACCGGCTTCCCGGCTCGCTCCACCCGGCCGCGCATCCCGGTCATGCCCGCAGCGAGATCATAACCGGCGCCTGGAAAAAGATGCGGACGCCGAAACCGGCGTCGTCGATCGGTTCCATCGATCCCCTTCTCGTCGAGGATGGGAAAGCTGATCGCTCGTGGGACAATGCGGCGCGCCACATCGAAGGGACCGCCCGCAACCGAGCGCACCGGCTCGAAAAACCGCAGCACGATTCGGCCCTTGACTCCGCGTTCATAGAGCAGCACCTGACGGCACGAGGAATGTCGAGTCACTCGCAAACTGGGCGCCGCCTTGGAACCGCCAATCCCGACAATGCGGAGCGGATGCGCCAGGCGAGTCCCGCGACCCGCATCAATCGGCTCGAGACCCAGGGCCAGTCGCTCTACCCGCTCAATCCATTGATCCGACAGGAACTGGTTCACGGCTTAGGTTGGTTTCAACCCTCGGACGACGGTCGTCACGGTCGGAGCCACCGTGCTGCGGCCATCGAGTCGCACGATGCGGGCCAGATAGGGCACGCTCAACCGATAATCGCCGGGCAGGGAATCGAAGGTCCGCATGACCGCCTCGGTTGACAAATCTTCGAGCAGGACCTGGATCGTTTCATTGGGAGCCCACTCGCCCGACGGATGCAGCAACGGTCCGCTCAAAATCGGCGTAGATTCCAGACTTTGCATCGCTCGTCCGAGAATGAGCAGCTCGAATTCCGCGTTATCCGCCCAAGGCGTTAGCAGAAAGTGCAAGTCCACCGGCAAGTGCGAATGCCCATCCTGGCTGCCAACGGCCGACCACGCCGCCCGCAGGGTCTTGTTGAAGTCTACCCTGTAGACCAGAATAGAAAGCGCCGGCGAACCGATCGCGGACGACGAATTGGCCGGGGCATAGTCTTCCGGTCGGGCCAATACCACTTTGGTTTTTGCGTCCATCACGACGCCGGCCAACGGTTCCTCCTCGAGAAATGCCAAGGCAAGGAACCGCTCCACACTCTTTCCTGCCGCCGAAAGTCCCGAAAAATTGGCCATTCTCAACCTTGCCGCCAGAAACGGCGATTCGTGTAACTCGGAACGAAGGGATGGTCGACGCGTTTGAAACGTTAATTGAGCCGACCCTGTCGACGTGCAAAGCTCCGCACGTCGGCGTTTAACCGGTAAGATTGACAATCAGGCCCGGCGATCGTCAGGCCCGAGCCTCAGGTGTCGAAAGCCAACGCTTTTCTATCAGGACACGGGCTTGGCTGAGTGCTTCCAAAAATATGGCGACGCGTTTGCCGTCGTCCGTTTCCTGTTCGACCCTGCCCATCAGTCCCTCCAAGGGACCGTGTTCAATCGTCACATTGTCGCCGGGTTGGAATCGCCGCGACCTGGGTGCCGCACAGCCGTCGGGTTCGATCCGCGATTGAATTTCCGCGATGATCTCCTGGCCGATGGGAATCGGAAACTCGCGTGTGCCGACCACTCGCAGAACTCCTCGAGCACAACCAATCGCCTCGGCGGAGACGACGGGACAGAATCGGGAAAAGAAGTAGCCGGGAAAGAGCGGTTTGATGACAGACCGCCAGATGCCGCCAACCATCTGTTCCTGTCGGATGCGGGGCAGGAACACTTCCAGGTCCAGTTTCGATACGCTGGCAGCGGCCAAGGTTTCCCGGTAGGGCTTGGCCTGCACTGCGAACCAATTGGTTTCGTCCCAGAAACTCATTCAGGTTTTGAATCCCCAGTCTGTACACCACGGGCCGGCGCAAGTCCGTTGACTGGCCTTGGCCTTCCCGATGCCAGAATCCTTCGGCTCGCGGTGGGCCGGCGCTGGTTCAAGCTGTAGTAAGCCCGTCCGTCGGACGCGCGGTTCTCAACAACCAAACCTTTTGCGACCAAATCCTTCACCGCCGCCTTCACGTCCACCAATGTCCGCCGGACGCTTTGCTCCGTCAGCCACCACTGGACAATGCCGTTCGCCGTGTCTTTGGCTTCTGGATGTCGTTTCAGGTAATCCAGAATTTCCAAGGCCAGCGGCGGTCCAGCGCCTCTTTGACGCCGTTTCATTCGCCGTGCGCGGATTTGCGCGCATTGAGCAGTCGCGGTGCCAGGATGAAAACACAGGGGATCCGGGGGATTACGGGCGGCAGGGTGGACCAAGTTGTCCGGGCTGCTACGGAGGACGGAGGAGCGGCAACTGCGATAAAAAAGGATCCGCCCTATGCCTGCGCGCGTAACGGTGGATGGACCTTTTTGTCCACCTGGATCACGACTTTGACCACCTGGGAATCGGACGGGGCACTGACGTGTTCGACTCGAATCTGATGCTTCCGCATGAGCTGGAAGAAGGCGCGCCGATTCTTTTGCGCGGCGCGCGCGGCCTGCGCAATGTTGCCCTGGTACCGCTCGAGCAGGTCCGCTACGAAGTCCCTTTCGAAGTCCGCGACGACCTTTGCTTTGAGGCGGCGAAACGAAACTGAGCCCGTTGGGGATGTTACCGGATCAGTGTCGGGAACAGGCACGTCGATGTCCGATGGTTGGATGGCGCCACCGTTGGCGAGAGCCACGGCGCGTTCGATGACGTTCTCCAACTCCCGGACGTTGCCTGGCCAATGGTGAAGCGAGAGCTTATGGAGGGCGGCCGGAATGATCTCGCGCGTTGGTTTGCTGAACTCCGCGGTATACCGGGTTACGAAATGCCGGGCTAACATGGGAATGTCCTCCCGACGGTCGCGCAAGGCCGGCAGGTCGAGCCGAAGCACGTTCAACCGGTAGAAAAGATCGGCGCGAAATCGGCCGGCCTGGATGGCGTTTTCGAGCTGGGTATTGGCGGCAGCAACAATTCGGATATCGGCCTGGGTCGGTTTGCGGGCACCGAGTGGTCGGAACTCTTTTTCCTGCAGGAAACGGAGCAGCTTGACCTGAGCCGAAACTGGGAGCGAATCGATTTCGTCAAGGAAGAGGGTGCCGCCATTGGCTTCGCGAATTGCCCCGGGATGGGCGGAGTTGGCATTCGTGTACGCTCCGGCTTCGTGGCCGAACAATTCGTTCTCAACGAGGTCGGCTGGGAGGGCACCGCAATTCAACGCAATGAAAGGTTGTTCTGCTCGCAGACTCAGGTAGTGGACCGCCCGAGCACAAAGCTCTTTGCCGGTTCCTGTCTCGCCAGTGATGAGAAGTCCGGCGTTGCATTGGGCGAATTGCGGTATTTTCCGAAGCTGCGCGAGTAACACCGGACTCTCGCCAACCAACTGCTGGAGGCCAATGTGTCGTTTGAGTTCGTTAACATCGGAGTGCTGTTCCTCAATGAATCGCAGCCATCGCCGAAGTCGGGGCCAGACTTCAGCCGATCGGAGTGGCGGCACGAGAAAATCGCTCACCCCCAGCTTAAAGAGCTGATGAAGCAAGCCCGATTCATCTGCCTCCGTGACGACCACAATCGGAGGCGCACCAGGCGACTTGTTTAATTGGGTCCAGAGATCTTCGACGCCCTCCTGACCTTCGAGCGGAAGCAACAGCAGAAGCAAGCTCGGTTGGAATTGAATCACTGACTCGGCCACGCTTCGAGCGGTAGAGGCCTGGGCCGGCGAGTGACATTCATGACGAAGAACCGCGGACCTTCCCAGCTCCGTTGTGATTATCCCTCCCAATGTCGTCGACCATTCGGCTGGAGCGCCGAAATCCAAGAGTAGGATTCGAATTTCCTTCATGGTCGCCATCCTTGTATCGAATTACGTCCTGGTTAGTTCATTGGCTCAATAGACAAATACCGGCTACACGCCAGGAGTTGCATGGAAGATGAAAGGAAACTCACGGTGGAGAAGGAGGTCGTCAAAATTACGCAAGGCACCCGCCCGCCCGGGTCAGAAAATGCCAGCGCCGCATGGAACCTCCGACGGTCCGTTTGCGGCTGGCAGCTGTAATTGTCGGCACCCTTCCCCACGGCAAGACGAAAGGAATCCTAGTTGGGTTGGAAACGCCTTCGGTAGACCGGAGTGTCGACGCAATTTAAACAGAGTCAATTTCAAAGTTAGGCCGAAGTTCTCTCGTTCTAGGCTTCGCAGTGTGTGGATTAGTATGCCGAGCAAAGGTCTCCGGCAACGACCTGAACAAAGCGCTACGAAGTTTCGGGCCGCCCCTGAATCGAGCGCCGGCGCTTTTGATTCAAGGAACTTCGGCGCCGTCGACAGCCAGAAGGTGAAGTAGCTTTGATGTGCACAACGGGCTTTGCGGGACAATCGCACACTTGACATGGTGCTCGCCGTGAACGGGCTCCCGGTGGCCATCATTGAGCCGAAGAATCCCGGGATCGGACAGAACTGGAAGCTCGCCGTGCGGCCATTCAAGGAAGACCGAAGTGACCGGCGGCGACGCAAGCTGGGCGCTCGAAGCCCGTCGCCGCCGCTCTTCCGCCCGTGTCAAGAAACGGCGACGACGACGCCTTGGCCCAATTCAATGAACTTGCCCACTGGGCAAGAATGTCGCCGTCGACTCAGTCAAATCTCAAAATCAACCAACCCAAGACGCTGGAAACCCACCATCAGGGCCCGGTCGAATTTGATTCGACCGAGGGTGGGTCAGTTTGAATCGACCGCTGGCATCCACTTGACGGTTTGCTGGGGATAACAGGTTATTTTGCCAACCGCGGCGGGGCTTCCAAGAATCCGATTGGGGATTCCTCGACCCCGAAATGCAACACGGGCCCGCAAGCCACGTAACCTTTCAATCAGACGGCCGTATCATCAACGATGAATGCTAAATGTGCGCGTCTCTCAGGCCCGAAGTCGGCGCTGGGAGGCATCCCGCACCGGTCGAAGGCCGCCCGGAGCAGGTCGATTCCCAAACGTCGTTGCGAGTAGCGTTTTCACCGGGCTCTGTCATGAAAGCACTACCAGACTGCCCCCACTGCCATGGAGCCCGGCTACCAGTACTGATCAAGGGCCTTTGTCCTCGCTGTTTGATGGCACGAGCACTTGTCATCGCGCCCGGCAATCACAAAAGACGAAAGCCGGCCAGGAAAAGGCCACCCCGGGTGCGGCGAAGCATTTGAAAATAGGTTCCCGCACTTTTCCCAAATCCAACTCCCGACACCGCCCGCGTCGTTTCGCCACGTGTGGCATTCTCTCAGCCGCCAGGCGCTCAACACCTTTTTGCACTTCCGTCCCTTGAAAATGTCTGATATCTGGCATCCCAATGCTAGATGACTCCGCAAAGGATCCCCCCGCCAACCAGGCGAGCGGTAGTTTCCCCGTGACGAGTTGGACCTTGGTCATCAACGCGGCGGGTGCCGATCCGGCCCAAGCGTCCAATGCCCTCGGCGAGCTTTACCAACGTTACCGACGCCCGCTATTGGGTCTTCTGCGCAGCAAGGGGACACCCGCCGATCAGTGCGAAGATCTGCTACAAGGATTCTTTACTCACCTGATTTCCCGATCCGGCCTTGCGAACGTGCAGCGCGCGAAGGGACGTTTTCGAAGTTTCCTCAGAGCGGGACTAATTCATTTCGCAATCGATCAATGGCGGAAGAGACGGCCGCTCAACGATTCCTCGGACGGTCCCGACAAGATTCTGGAGGAAACAGTGGGGAACGAGGCGCCGCCGGATCGCGAGTTTGACAGGGCCTGGGCGCTCGAGCTTCTTCGGCATGCGATGAACAGGCTGGAAAAGGAATATGCCCAGCGCAAGCGCCAGAACGTCTTTGACCTGCTGCATCCATATTTGGCGGAGAAGAAGCCCGGTCTGTCCCACCGGGAAGCTGCGGAAAAACTCTCGATGTCTGAGGGTGCCGTGAAGACCGAGGTATCGCGCATGCGGCAGCGATATCGGGAATTAATCGAGGATCAAATCGCCGACACGCTGTGTCAGCCCACTCTTCAATCCATCGAGGAAGAAAAGCGCGCCCTGTTTGCCGCACTTGGCGGAAAGTAGGCGAGGTTCTTTTGGAGGGGGTGTGGCTCGTGAAAAGCAATGAGCCTCGACCCTGTTTGTCCTTTCAGAGCTCGCTCGCTCCCCTCACGAATCGGGATTCCGCCCGGATAATCTGGCCATTGGTGGGGCTCTGGTGCAGCAACTCCAAGGCTCTCTGAACTCCACGTCGGATCTCCGCCCCGCTGGTCCCGTTTGTGAGGTTGTTGAAGGTCGCTTGTAACAAGTCGATGGCCGAGTCCTTCAGCTGACTTTCGCTCCGGCGGGCTGCGTTCACCTCCTTTAGCGCCGCGTTGATTCTCAGCCACGCGATGGGCAGCCCCACCAAAACGATCACGCACAGCAAACTGGCGACTGCGAGCAGGGCAGCAAATGCCAGCCTGCGTCGCAGTCCAGCGTTCAGCAAATTCTACCGATCGCGAGTGCCCCGAGGAAAAAGTTACCCCCATTCCTCGACGCACCCGAAGGCGATCGTGCCCAGGGCCGGGGGTTGAACTGTCAATAGGGCGTGAGAGGGGCCGGGCGAGACTTGCTGCCTTTGGCTCGACGGGATCCCGCGCCGCTCAGGGGTTTTGGAAATCGAACTGCAGGATGCTGGCGGACTCGGTTCCTAGGGAAAGTTTCAAGCCACGACGGAGAGGCACCGCCCCGCCGTTTTCGACCCTGACATTGGATCCCACCACCGACATCGGCTGTCCGCTGTGATTTTCGATCCGCCATTGCCCGGAGGGGCGATGAAACGAGCAACGCGCCTCCGCGGCTACCGGGCGCCTGAGACGCTCGTCCGGCCACAGGCCGCTCTGAAAGTGCCATCGGCAAAGCGGTGCGCCGTCGTAGAGAATTAGCTTCCGATCCGTCGCGGCCTCCCCGCCCTTGTGATCCCGATCGAAGATGGAAACAGTGGGCACGCTGTACCCGATCGGTCGGCCGGAAAACATGCACGTCAGCCGACGCCCCGGCACGAGAATGGTCCATTCCTTTCCGGAGGGTGACGGGTGGAGGAGATCGAGAGTCTTGTAGAGGGCCAGCTCCCATTCCTGGGCCGTGGCTCGGCGGTTGGGGTTGTGCAGGCCTTCCACGAATGTTTTCAGGAACAGCCTTTCAAGATGAGGCCCGAGATGAGAGATGGAGATCGCCGGCGTGTTCTTCAGGCTGTTGGTCTTGTCCGACGGATGTTCAATAAACAGCGCGTTCAGACCGAGACGCAGGTGAAGATTGAGATTCGCGTCCTCCGAGTGAATTTTCCTGCCATCCAGCGGATGACGTCCCAAGAGCATTTCATAGAGCAGCACGGCGAGCGCGTGTCTGTCGGTGTTGATGCCCGGCTCGAATTTGGCCCCGTTGGTTTGGCTCCGCATGGCGAGAACCTCGGGGGCGATATAGCCCTGGGTCCCGGCGACGGTTGGTTTGGCGACATCCGGGACCACGAGAGCATCCACGTCGATGACCAGCGCGTCGCCGTGGCGCGGATCGACCAGCACATTGTTGAAGGACAAATCGGAATGGGCCAGGCCCGCCTGATGCAATCGTCGGACCGCGCGGGCCAGCTTGGCACCGCACAGTAGGTAATTGCGAAAATTTCCCTGCTCATCCTCGGGCACGGCATTCTTGCGGTTGCGTGGGCTGCTGAACCAGTTTGGCTTCTTCTCTCGCTTCTCTCCCGAACGTTTGTCGGCGAAGAAGAAATTATCGGGGTAGAGCGGGGCGACGAAGCCCAGTGGCGGGTTGAGGAGGCTGCCTCCGGATTGGAGGGCCCCGGGCAGAGACTTGCACTGGGTGATCAACTCCTCGGGCCAACAGTAGTGGGCCTTCCAGAATTCGGCGAATTGGTTGCCGACGGTTGGATTTAGTTTTCGGCGAACGGCCTCGAGGCGGCGACGTCGATCCGGCGCTTCCGGCGCCAGATCGGCCCGGTAAAAATAGACCGCCAGGCGCCCATCACAGGACTTGTAGACGGACTTTTCACGTCCCTCGCCGATGGGAACGTCGCCGACTTCGACCTTGGCGCCGCTATCCAGCTGGATGGTGAACGTGCCCATGGTTGACCTAGCTCTGCCGGTGAAACGTCACCGGCGGGATGGCTACTCCGGGCCGGTGAAGAATCGCAATCGTCCGGTCATCCCCGGCCCCCCGTTTCTCAAAGCCAAGCCAACGCTGCAACGATTCAGCCGGACTCGGGTCTTGCAGGACGGGTGGCTGGACGGCCTGAGCCCGGAAGCCGGGGAGGGGCGCGCTCACCCCCTCGCACAATTGGCCCACGACCAACTCCGGATGAAACGCGAACGGAATCTCCACGCCGTCGGTGTAGAGTATCAAAGCGGCCAGATCCTCAGCCGGGCGCACGGTGAGATTCGCCCTGACCCCGGAAGCGATGTCCATGGCGTCCGGCATGCACTTGGTCACCTCACCGCCAACATCACCCGCGTCGGCAGCGCCCAAGATTTCGATTCGTCCGTCCAGCCGGACGGCGACCATCGTTCCATCGCCAATCTGCAGGCAAATCAGTCGATGTTCCGGGGGGCGTTGAATCAAAACAGCCGCCAGCAGCGTGGTCCGAAACTCCTTAAACGAACGGCCTGTGCGCTCGGCCGCATGATACAATCGCCGGGAAACGCCCTCGAGCGCGGCGATGATTCGGTCCTCGATTGGAGTCTCCACGCGTGACGAAAAGGAGGCGAGAAGGCTGCGGGACGCCTCGCGGGTGACGAACTCGGAGCCGATCCGGCTGAGCGGACACGAACCCAGCCCGTCGCCGACGCAGACGACCGCGGCATCCAAGTCTGTGGCAAAGGCAAAGGCGTCCTCCCGGAAACCACCTTCGTGCCGGTGGTGCCAACCGCGCCGCGTGGCGCCCAAAGCGCGCCAGCCCGTTGCGGTGCTTACGGTGGAATGAGCGTTGTCCTCGTAGACATGGCCGGCCAGTTCCGGCAGGAACGGCGCCAGTTCCGGCGGTAGCCACACCGGAGTCGCCGGGGCGATCGCCTCACAGCCGAGCGCCGCGCGAGTCCCATCAGTCGTCGGGATGTCCTTGGATGCATTCATTGGGCGGAAGCAACCGTTAGATGGTGACGACGATGGCGTTTGGGTCGGCGGGTGTGCCGACAACGGTCGGATCGAACGACGGCAGAGCCGGATCGTAACTCGGGAGCGGCGGTGGGACCGGGGACATGGCCGTTGAAGGATCGCTCGGAAGTGGCGCCACACTGGCGAGGGGATCAAAGACGGGACTAGGAGTGGGAGCCGGGGCCATCGCGAACGGGTTCTCGCCGAACTTCATGGACTTCTGACTCAGCAGCTGGAAGCACCGTTTAAAGCTGTCGGCGCTCATGTTGTTCATCACGATCACCTGGCCAAAGGGCTCGGAGCGCCCGTTCCTTTCCACCTGCACGATGAGTTGTTGCAGCACGTCCGGCTTCGCATCGGGTCCGCAAGCAACCGCAACGATATACGGATACCGCCGCCCCAGACCACGCAGCTCCTGCCAGCCTCCTCGCCAGTCGTCGGTCGGCTCGCCGTCCGTCAGGATGAACAGCAGTGGCGCGAAGTCACCGATGACTTCCTTCGCCTTGTCCGTCAGACGGACTTCCGCCTTGATGCAGTCGGCGACCTTTCGCAAGGCGGCGCCAAACGCCGTCCGGCCGCCTGCCTTGAGCTCGGGCACAGTGGAGGGCGTGAATGCTTGAATCTCCGTCAGGGGTACGTCCTGCCGGCAGTCGTCGGCAAACGAGACCAGAGCCAGATGCCCAATTTCGTTTGACCGACTGTCGCCCTGCAGGTCGTTGACCAGCGTGCTGATTCCCTGATTCACCGAGGAGATCGGGGCGCCGGTCATCGAACCGGAGCGGTCGGCCAGGATATAAATGGGCAGTCGTTGATAATCACTCATAGTTGGTGGGAACACCGCCGCCCACCAGCCTCCCCATCGGTCCCCTTCAACCACTCGGTTGCGGGACTAACCGGTCTGGCCTGGACGACGCCGTTCGCTCGGGGATACGAGACCGGGCGCCATTGGTTACAAGAGGACGGGCCGGCAGAGAGAGCGCGGCGCATCCCCCCAAAAAGGGAGAACAACAGAAGCCGGCGGGCCCGTGTAACCTTTGCCACCGCCGCTCGTTTGCACGGGTGTGATGACTCGATGCAATCCCTCAACTCGTCCCGCAATGAAAACTCCCCATTCGACCTCAACCCCGCTTGTGACCGGAGTGTTGTCCGTTGCACTCCTCCTGAACAGCGGCTGCGCCACGCTGCAGCAAGTCGCTCAAGATACGGTCAAAGCCGTCACAGACGTCTCCGTCCTTTCCGGTGTCGCAACCGGCGCTGCCGCGTTTTTCGGTGCCAAGCATTTCAAGGCCGACAATGGCCAGGCCGTGCTCGTCGCGCTGATCGCCAGCACGACCGTGTTCTTTGTGGTCAAAGCCGCCACTTCCGAGGAGAAACGCGAGGCCGAAGCGCGCGCCCGCGAACTCCGTGCCCAGCGCGATCGCGAAAATGCCGCCTCGCCCAAAAACCCGGAAGCGACCGACAAAACCCAATCTTCCGAACGCTACGTTGCGCTCGAACTTCCTCCGGCCGCCCCAGCGTCACCGTCCGACGCGGGGACCTCTCAGCCGGCCTCGACCCAACCACCTTCCAGCTCGCCCACTGGGGCGTCCACCGGAACAGGTTCGTCCATCAACCCGCCATCATCCTCGCGAACCCGTTTCGTCATCGTGGACGTGACCAGCGGCGAGGTGATCGGCGACGAAGTCTACGAGGCGGCGTCGCGCCCCCGGAACGAGGAAAAGATCAAGGTCGGCGAGAAGGAACTCACGTACGTCCAATATAGCCCGGGCAGTCCAACTCCGACCCCGTGATGAACTGAACGAATCCGCACCTCAAGCCTCCCGCCCTCCCTATGTCTTCCTCCAACTGGATTTACCAGCGGAACGGCCGGCCAGCGCCCGATCACGTCTCGGCAGAAGAACTGTCGGCCCTGCGGGAGTTACGCGTGATCCAGATGAACACCCTGGTCCGGCGCGACCAGCCGGCGTCGCCCTGGTTGACCTTGGAAGAAGTGTGGAACAACCCGATTCCGGTCGTCCCGGATGCGGAGGCGGTGGAGCGAATGGCCCGGCGCCTGGGTGTTCAACGGGTGAATCCGGAGGCTGGCGGGCGGGTGCCCTTCCCCATCCGTCAAGCATGCCACCTACCGGTCGCACCTCCACCACCTGATCCGCCCATCATTCCTCCCGCGCCAAGCTGGGATCAGGTCGTAGGACCGCTTCTCCGACCTCCCCCCGCCTCCAAGCCCAAAGCGGCGCCGCCTCCAACCACGGGGCAAATGACGCGGGCCGCCGCGGCGGGACCCGGCGTCCCACCGCCGGTCGGGGTAGGGAACGCGAGTCGAACCAAAGGTCCCAACCCGTCCTTCCCGGGGACGTCCTGTTCGCCCGTTGCGAGTCCTCCCACGACCGTTCGTCCGCCTCCGCCACCGCCGAGACCACCCCGCCGAACGCCTTCCACAACGGCTGCGCCAACATCGCCGCAGGTCACCACCCCAGGCCGACGGCGCCGACGGCGATCGATCCTGGTCCCGGCGGTCGCGATGCTGGCGTTGTTGGCGATTTCCGGCTGGATCCTCCTTCGAATGCAGGAGAATGACGGCCGACACACCGATGGCCCCATGTCGGCTCCGGATGGATTCCGGGCCGGTCTTCAACGCGCGATCAGTGCTGTGGGACAGCCCGACTGGCAGGCATTGCGGGCGTTCAACGAACTGTTGCTCCAAAACCCCGCGCGCGAGTCGGAATTAATCCCGCATGTGACGAATCACCTGAATTTCGCCGCCGCCCTTCTGCAATTGCCAAGCCCTGAATTTGCCCTGACGACGAACGTGATCATCGCCGCGGCGGAGGCGGGCTGTCTTCCGGCGCAACGTCTGCTGGTCCGCGGCGCCGCCAGCGCCGGCCTGGATCCGCTGCGCCAGGCTTGGTTGGCGCGGGTGGCATCGTCACTGGCCCCGGAGCTGCACGCGTTGACCGTGTCGCTCGGTGCGACGAATATCGGGACGACGCTGGATTCCTACCACGAATTTCTCGGGCGTTCGCTCGAAATTGAATCCCTGATTTTAAGCAACTGCTGTGTGGCGTTGGGACAGCTGGAACGGGGAGAGATCACCGAGGATATTCACACCCGGCACCAGGATTTCCTTCATCGGATTGCCTCGAACGGGTGCAGCGAGGCCGACCGCCTCCTTGCCGATCGGGAATTGCCCATCGACTCGAAACGTCAGGAGGTCTACCAACACTACCTGGCGGCGGCGCACGGTGGCTCGGTTCATTCCCTGTATCAGCTGGGTCAGATGGCGGCCCGCGGCATGATCGACGGCGCCCCCAATTGGACCAACGCCTATGCGTGGTTCGAGCGTGCAGCCTCGGCGGGATCCATCGCGGCCAAATACGAGCTGGCCAGCATCCTTTTTTCGACGAACTCATTGCCCCAAATCTCCGTCCGCGAACGGGCCCAAAAGGGTATCGCGTTGCTGGACCAGATTTGCCGGATCCCCAGTGACTCGCGGCTCGCCCGGAGCGACGTCCGCAAATACGAACGGGCTCTCGTTGCCCTGGGCACGATTTTACTCAAGGCCCAATTTGGGCAAACCGGGCGGATCGAAGAGGGTCTCAGTCTCCTTGAACGGGCCGCAAAACGTACAAACGAGGAGGCCTGCCTGCTGCTCGGCGTTCACCTGGTCGGGTTGGATTATGTCGGTCGCGTCAGCACGGCCCGCTCCGACTTTAGCTCGGGCGTGGGATATTTGGAGACCGCAGCCGCATCGGCAAATCTGGAGATCGCAAAAAACGCCCTGCTGGCACTCACTCAAACGTGGAAATATCGGGACACCGCCCGAGCGGAGGAATATGAAAAACGCCGGCGTAACCTTGTCAGCCAGGCTCCGTAACCCCAGCGAAGCCTTTGTCCCGGCCACGTTAACACGGGCGCCTCGGACAGCAAACTGAACCCTCGAATCCATGAAACTCCCCTCGCGCATTGTCCAACGTCTCCTCGTTCCAACTTCGCTGTTGCTGGCCGGCGCGTTCGCGGTTCCAAACCAGGCCACGGCGGGCCACAAACACAAGGAACACCCCGCCCGAAAAGAACAGCGTCCCCACGCGGAGCCCACCCCAAAGCCTGAGCGCCCGCGCCCCGAGAAGCCTGCGCCTCCAGCGCCCCGCCCACCTGCGCACGAAGTTCAGCCGGTCCCCGTCACAAAACCACCGCGCAGCCACTTCACCAAGCAAGACCACAAGGAGCCTTCCCGTACGACCGGCCCCGGTCCGGATAAAAACGCTGAGATTCAGCCCCCTCCCCTCGCTCCAACCCCATCAGCTCCATCATCAGCGTCCGTGTCGAAGGAGTCGAAGGGGTCTCCTCAGTCTGGAGAGACCAGTCGTCAGGCCGTCAGGTCACCGGACCCCAAAGGGTCGGAGGCCGGAAGCGGCCAACGGTCTCCCGTCCCCTCTGGGACGTCACCCTCGCGGCCCGGGTCTTCGTCGCCTCTCGAAAAACCCCACCGGACGAGCCCGGCCGCACCGAGGCGAAAAACAGATGGTCAATCGTTGCTGGAGCGGCTTGCCAAGCAGTTTCCCAAGGCTCGTGTCTCGAGGAGCAGCGACGGACAAGTCCTCCTGCCCTTGCTCATCACCGGGGCCGCGGCGACGCAGGTGGCAGTAAGGCCAGCAACCTCGGAGCAGCTCCAACAGGCGGAGCGCCTGGGTCGCTCCTGGCAAGGCAGAATCTCGGGCGCCGCCGAACCCGGCCCTCGCCAGGCACAAGACCCCATGCCTTCCCCTGCGGCCGAGTCGGCGCCGACAGCCCCGGCCGCCAAGGAACAGTTGCCAGCCTCAGTGGCCTCCACCGGAGGTTCTTCCCTTGGGGGGACTCTCCTCGCCATCGAAGTTCCCCGGACAAACCCGTCTCCCACAGGATCGGCGACAAGTGTCGCCCAGCCGACCGAATTCGTCCTCTACGATCCTGCTGCCGGCCAGATCGTCGGAGATGAAGTCTACGAAAGCGCGTCCCGGCCGCGAAACGAGGAGAAGATCCAGGTTGGCGAACGGGAGCTGATCTTCGTCCGGACGCCCGACGACGCCATGGGAAGCCAGAACAACCGATGAACCACATTGGCTCTCCGCATCTCCACCCCATGAACATCATCGTCTATCGAGATCAGAAGGCGTATGGGCCTTTCCCTGTAGGCCAGGCCCGACATTACGTCTCAACCGGACAGCTGTTGGCGCAAGATACGGCGCGGTTGGACACAGAGGCGGCGTCCAGCGTGTCACGGCTCGGAGACCTGCTGAGCCGTTGCTCTGGCGGCAGTCCGGTCGCCGCCGCTCCACCGCCTGCTCCGCTACCGGCCGCGGCGTCCGCCTGCAACGGCTCATCGGAACCCGACGCACTCACAAACGCGATCGGCACCATTCGGGCTCTGGGTTTCAAATTGTTGTTTCCCTGGGGTGAGATCACCTCCGGTGACTGGCTCAAAGACCGCCGATTGATCAATCTGGCGGTGGCGGGCATGTCCCCGGCCGTCTTGCTCACCGTCGCTCCCAGCGCGAACGCGGGCTACTGGCTGATCGCGCTCTATTTCTCGGTCCTGTGGGCGTTTTTCTTCTACTACGTGTTTCGCACGCCGCAGGTCCGCACAGGCTACGCCCTCCTGGCGTTTGGCTTCACGGCATTCGTTTCCATCGCCGGACTTTTGCAGCTCCAGGAGTTGGAGTTTTGGCGATACCTTTACCGCTTTCCGCAATCGAAGGAGCTCTCCACGCGGTTGCTCGCGTATATCGGGGTCGTCGGCATTCACGAGGAGCTCTGTAAAGCGGCCATTCTCTTTTGGATCGTCAAGCGGCTGGGACCGCTCCACCCACAAACCATGGTTTTCTATGGCATGATGGCCGGCTTGGGATTCGGCATCTATGAGGGCGTGATGTACCAGCGCGCCGTCAATTCACAGATGGAGACCACGGTCGCTTACTTCATGAACATCGCGCGACTGACGTCCCTCCCGTTCTTCCACAGCATCTGGAGTGGCATGGCGGGCTACTTCATCGCGTTCGCGGCTCTGCACCCTAAGAATCGGTTCGGTCTATGGGTGCTGGCCATCGGAATTCCGGCGCTGGCGCACGGCATATACGACACGTTCACGTGGGGTTGGATCGGCCTGGGCACCGTGTTCCTCAGCGTGTTGCTCCTGACCATCTACCTCAAAAACAGCGACTCCATCCGCCGCCATCTCGTGGAGGCACCTTGAAGGACGGGTGCGTGTCCGCCCTCCTGGAATCATGAAAATTCGTTCTCTCGGCGGGATTGCTTTGCTCGTCGTCGCCATCGCCGTGGCGCGCCCGGAATGGCGGAATTGGTGCGCCCACGCGATCCGATACGCGTTCGATTCCATCGCGCACCGGTCCACCACAACGGCGCCGCCTCGCATTGATTGCGGGACCGCGGGGGTACTGACCCAGGGAGTCGCATTCATGTTCCCCCTGATGGTGACGCCAACCAACACATGGTTCGGAGCTGCCGGGCTTCCCGCCGGATGCAACATTGACGTCCCCCGGGGCGCGTTAGCCGGACTCCCTCAGACTCCCGGGGTGGTGTCGGTGTTGGTGATGGCCACCAATCCCGCCGGCGCTGCCACGCGGACAATCCAATTCAAAATTGAAGCGGCGCCACCCCGCGCGGCGGCCCCTGCCGCCCCATCTTCCAGTCGCTTCCAGCCATCCTCCGCAGCACCGCCGCCGGCGATCCCAACCCCACCTTCGCCAGCCGCGACTCCCCTCACGCCACCCGTCGTTCCGCCGCAAACCTCACCCCCGTTTTCCGGCGGTTCGTCGCCTGCGCTTAACCCGCCCATTCCCGGGCCGGCCTCGAACAGCGCCCCCGCGGTCGCGGGTCACCCTGGAAAACCGACCCTTTTGGTCCAGGTCACTCCCGCAAACGCCTTTGGACGCCCCGGCGATCTGGCGCGCCGGCTTCAGGCGGATTTCCTTGCCCTGGCACAGACCGAACTCCAGCGCAGCGGAAGCTTTGACGTCATCTCCACCGGATTGACGCAACCGCAACGACGGCCGGTCGGGACGGATTACTCCCTCGTGATCGATGTGGTTAAGTTTATGCTAAACGTCGAGACCAAGAACCAGTTCATCGTGTTCAATGCGCGATACAAGTGCGTTCCAACCGTCACGTACACCTGCAACTGGAAATTAATCCGCGACGGTTTTGTGCGCGCCGGCGACCGCGTCGAAGGGCAGGTGGTTGGCCGGGAATTTGTCTGCGCTGGCACAACCCGAAATGGCCGGACGGGCCCGCCGACTGAACGGCAGGTCTTTCAATACGCACTCGAACAGGGTGAATGGCCGTCGAGCGAGTCCATGCGCCAAATCGTGGGCCGGATCACGCAGCAATTGGCCGGCACGATTGGCACGAACGCCCCGTAAGCCCGGTGTAACGTTTGCACCCGGCCCGCGTATTCCCGATGTCCGGACGGACTCTCCGCGAGACAGGTGGAGCGCGGCGAGGCGACGGCGAGAGAAAAAGTTTCGAGCGCCCGCCGCAGAAGCGGCAGGCACCGTAACCCAACCAAAGGCAGCACCTATGTCGATGATGGAGACAACCAAGAAACCCGAGCAGAAAGAAGATCCCAAATACACGGAGTTTCACAACTCCCAAGGCACCAAAGCCGAGAAAGGTCCTGCGGCCATGGCCGGGGACGATGGCGGCAAAAAGGGAGGCGGAGGACACCAGGATCTTAGCCAGGCCTCTTTCCACTCAACCGCGGAGCAAAAGGCTGACTGGCAGAAAGAGATCGCTCAGCAACGCGGGTCTGGAAGCCAAGGAGACAGCGGGATGTGGTCGCAAAACTCGCCGCGGGAAGGGCTGCACGACGCGGGGACCCAAAAGAAGAACGAGGTGAAACCGTCGTAAGCAGATCCGGTCAGCGCGTGGCCAGCCCACATGACGGGCCGTGGGATTCCCCAGAGGACTCTCACGGCCCGTTCGAGGGCAAAGCCGTCACCGGAGTTCCGTTCGTCCCCATTCGCTGTTCCAAATCCCGCACTTTCTGCTTCCACTGCGTCGCCGACTCGGCATGGCCCCAAGCCTCATACAAGGAAACCAATTTCTGCGCCGCGTCCCGCTGAAGTCGCGTGCGCGAGGCGGAAGCGCGGGCTTCTCGAGCCGAGAGATTCTGGTAAGCCTGCACGAGAAATGGCTCCGCTTCAGAGTATCTGTCCTGACCCAGCAGGGCCGCGCCCAGCTTGGCCCGCGCGCGTAGCGCGGCTGCCCGCTGGGAATCTCCGGCATCGAAGATCCGCAAAGCTTCGCGGAGCGCCGTTTCCGCGCGCACAAACTCGCCCGCGTCAAGACTGGCCCCCGCCAGCTTGACGGCCGCGTTGGCCGTCTCCGGATGATTGGCTCCGGCTTTTGACCGCCGCACCGACAGCACCTCCGCAAACACCGCCATGCTTTCAGCCGAGCGGCCCGCCGCCTGGTAGGCGTCCGCGAGGTTCTCCAGGCTGACAGCCGTTCGCGGGTCGTTCGGGCCAAGCTTGCCCCGACGAGATCGCACCGTTTCCTCCAGCAACGGGATCGCGTCGACAAGACGGCCGGAGTTTTGGTAGGCGAGCCCGAGGTTATTCATGCTCTTCAACGTATCGGAATGTTCGGATCCAAGGACGCTGCGCCGGCGCCGCACGGCCTCTTCGAAGAGGGACAGGGCCTCCGAGCGCCGGTGTGACTCGTAGTAGTGGGTTGCGAGATCGTGCAAGCTGGCCAGGGTCTGGGGATGGTCCGGACCCAAACGCTCCCGGCGGCGCGCGTAGACCTGCTCAAACAATGCAAGCGCATTGGATCGCCGTCCCGCGGCATCGTAAATTACCGCGAGGTTGTTCAGGCTCGTGAGAGTCTTGGCGTGATTGGTGCCCAGCCGGGAGCGAGCGATCTCGGCTGCGGATTCCTGGAGATGAACTGCGTCTTCCGGTCTTCGGGAGTCCAGGTACCCCAGGGCGAGATTGTTCATGCTTCCCAGCGTGTCCGGATGATCGTCTCCCAGCTTCTTTTTCGTCAATGCCCACGCCTTTTCCAGCAGCGGCAAGGCCTCCTCGGGCCGGCCTGCCGCCTGGTAGCCGGTCGCCAGATTGTTCAGGCTCGCCAGGGCATCGGGATCGCTCTCCCCGAGGGAGACAGCGGCAAGCTTCAGGACCTCTTCCAACATGGGAAGAGCTTTCGCTGTTTGATCGTCTTCCAGGTACATCATCGCAAGATTGTTCGCGCTGCTGAGGGTTTGACGAGCGGTGGGTCCCCATCGCCGTCGCCGGATGGACAGCACTTGTTCGGTCATGGCGATCGCCTCCGAGCGGCGACCGATGCCCTCGCGGGCCGTGGCGAGGTTGCTCATGCTGGTGAGCGTGTCGGCATGCTCGCGGCCGAGGGTGGCGTCCGCCAGCCGAAATGCCTCTTCGCAAAACGGGAGGGCCTGTTCGAACTTTCCTTCAGCTTGCAGGGCCTCCGCCAGGTTGTTCAGGCTGGCCACGGTTTCCGGATGGGCCGGGCCCAGCTCCGCGCGGCGAAGCTTAAGCGCTGCCGCATGCAATTCTGCCGAACGGCTGTGGAAGCCCAAACCGCCGTAGGTCTGGCCGAGAGCGTCCAGCAGCTCGGCCCGCGTGGTCTCTTCCGCCAATCGCTGTTCCGTCAGCTCGCCGCTGGCACGATCCAGCAATTCGACGACCTTCAAATCCCGCCCCTCCTTCCGCGGATCGGGACTGCGAAATGAACTGACCAGAAAACGGCTGACCGCCTGGGCCTGCTGACGCGCCCGTTCCGATTCCCGGAGCGCCGCCACCTTCTGGCGAAGTTGCCACAGCACCCCGGCCAGCCCGATCAAGGCCGTGGCAATCAGCGCGGACAACAGGGCAGCGATGGCCGGTTTTCGTCGGGCCCACTTCCCGACGCGGCTCCAGGGCGTGCTGGGCCGGGCGGCAATGGGCTCGTGCCTCAGCCATCGATCCAGATCGTCCGCCAGAGCCTCGGCACTGCCATAACGCCCGGCTGGATTTTTCTCCAGGCACTTCAGGCAAATCGTCTCCAGATCCCGGGGGACCGACGCGATCACGGCGCCTGGCCGACGCGGCTCGTCGTGCAACACCGCGTTTAATGCCAGTTGCGGCTGGGACGCTGGGAAGGGCACACGACCCGTCATCAGTTCGTAGAGGATCGCTCCCATGCTGTAGATGTCGGCGGCGGTGGTGATGGCGTGCGTTCGCGTGTCCGCCTGCTCAGGAGCCATGTAGGCGGGCGTGCCCATCACCTGGCCCGACTTCGTGGCCCCCTGCTCTCGATCGACAAACTTTGCCAGACCGAAATCGGAGACCACCGGCTGACCCTCGATGTCCAGCAGCACGTTTGCCGGCTTGAGATCCCGGTGGAGAATTCCGTGCTGGTGGGCATGGTGAATGGCACGCGCGACGCACGCCATCAGCCTCGCGGCGCGGCGAAAGATTGCTTCCGGATGGCCGAGCTCCGCTCGCCATTCGCCCCGGCACAAGCTGTCCGCCAAGCTGCCGCCCTTGAGCAGCTTCATGCTGAAGTAAGGACCGTGTCGATCGTGACCTACCTCATAGATCGGGACGATATGGGGATGATCGAGACAGGCCGCTGCCTCCACCTCCGTTTGAAAACGGCGGCCCTCCTCGAGCGTCGCATGTTCACCGCCCCGAATCATTTTGACGGCAACGGTGCGCCCGGTGCTGAGTTGGCGGGCCTCGTACACGACGCCCATGCCGCCGTGCGCCAGCCGCCGGACCAGTTCGTAGTCTCCCACGCGCCCGCCTTCGACGTCGCGAGGGCCTCCCAATCCCGTCGACGAAAACTCGCGCGGGCCGGAACTCGAGCCGTCCGTCTCGCGGGCGAGCGCCTTCGCACCTGCCATCAGGCAGCGCGGACAGAGTCCGGCGGGGGCATCCTGCGGGATCGCCTCCCGGCAGTGTGGGCAGGTGGCAAGGGCCATGGACGCCGAGGCTACGTGGCCCTCGGACTCGTTCAAGCTCGGAACCGCAGCCCGTGGCCGGCGGATCGGCGGTGCCGTTCACGGTCGTCGGAGCCGTCCATCATGCTGCGTGGTCTTGCCGTACTCGATGTAGAGATTCATCACTTCGTTCGAGTAGGTCTGCAACCGATTGCGCACGTTGGCGTCCAGGCTCTTCGAGTTCACCCACATGCTTGGCAGCTGGAAGAAGAAGCCGCCCGGATCCCGGACGCCACTGAATGCGCTTGCGCCAAGGCCCCACTTGCCAAACTTGTAATCGTTCAGAGCTTGCTGAGTCTGGATGTCCAGTTGGTTCAAGCGATTCTGGAGCGTGGCGTGGGCGTTAATCAGCACTGGCGGTGGCCCGCTCGCGTTCACTCGGTGCTCGTTGGCCAACAAAACCTTGTTCCAGGCAAAATAGAGGCCGGTCAACGTGAGAGGCAGAACCGCAAAGGCGAGGATCTTTCGAGGAAGCATCGGATGACGTCGAGTCGGGTTGGGTCGCTGGGAGATCGAATCGGAGAGGACTGACTGGTGTTAATCCACAGGCACGTCGATTAAATCGGTCTTGCTCACGCCGTGCCGGGCTTCAAGGGTTTGGTAGAGCAGTCGTTCAACCCAGCCCTTGTGCGCCAGCAGGGCGGCGTCGAAATCATCGGGCGTCGGCCACCCCAGCCACAGACATGGGTATCGACAGGCCGACCGCGGGATAAGCATCAGCACAGCCGCCGAAACAGCGGCCAGAATCGACGGCACCAACGCGAGGCTTTGCAGAAACAAAACCGGGTCCGCGCAGAAGTAGTCGACGACAGCCCAGGGCTTCACCCGTCGGAACGGGGAAGGCGCGCCCGGAGCGGCGTCAACTTCCCAACCGTAAACCATGACCGCGACCCCAGCCTGGGGATTCGTGAAGTATTTCTGGGCGAAGCTTTGGCCCAGCGCGTATTGGAGATCGGTGTTCAACAGGAAGCCGGTCGACAGCACGCTCCAAACCACCAGAAAGGCGGTGAGAAACAACGTCGCATGAAGTTTGGCGATGATCATCTTCGCCAGGAGATGGCATCGGACGTAAAGGTCATCGCCCTGCGCTCGAAATGTGACGTCGATGGCGAGGGAATGACCCGGGCGCAGGATGTGGGCGATGCGCAACGTGCGGTTGTTGCCCGGCAATTGAGTCGCTTCGCTGGACGTGCCGATGTGCACGGCGCCAGGCGGGCGCGCCGCGCGCAACGTATGCACGAATTCTCCCACAACCTGATCCAACCGCCGGCCAAGGAATCGGTTGGTCACCAGGAAGCTCGCCGGACGATGCCTGGCAATCCGGGTGCTGAACGGGATCCGGATGGCGGGCAACGGCGACGGGGTCCGAGTAGCGACGAGAACGCGCGAGCCTGTCGTTGAGGGCAAGGCGGAGCTTGGCACAATGCGGATTCCTTGAAGGAGAATTCGATCCCGCTCCTGTTAATAAACGCCTCTGTCCATGGCGGGGCGGGCCAGCGTTCGTCCCAAAAACAACCCCACGAATCCGGCGATCCCGAACAGCATCGCCACCACCAGCCAGGCGGGGAAAACGCGGGTGAAGGGAACGTCCGACCCGAGCAGACAGGCCACGACTCCCAAGCTCACCGCCGTCACCGCAGCGCCCGCCACGGCGCAGAGGGTTCCCGGTTTGCGCGTCGAGTTCATCAGCACCAGAGCCAGCGCCGCGAGGCAGTATCCGCAGTAAACCAAAGAAACCGAGCGAACCACGGCATGGAGCCGGATCCCCGCGGACGGTTGGCCGGCATGCAGGCAGGCGAAGCCAGCCGACACGCCACTGAAGGCGAGAAACAGCAACGACAGGACGATCCACCCGTGCAGGTGGGGCGCGATCCGGTGACGAGACGGAGGTCGGGTCGCAGGAGATCCCGTGGCCTGACCAACCGCGGAGCCGCCTACGGCCGCCGGCGGCGCGGCGCCGGTGTGGTTCCGGGCCTGGGCAGCTCCGGGGACCAGAATCTCAATCGTAAGACCGGCCATCTGTAGTTTGCTCCCGTGGCGGAGAGCCTGGCGCTGCCGCGTGGCGCCCTGGTGCAGGATGACGGCGCCGTTCTCGAATGTCAGCGCCGCAGCCACGGGAGGCCCTGCTGACAGCCGCACCTGGCAATTGCCCGCGCTTCCGATCGTGAGAGGGCGTGGGCCCAGGGCCAGATCGCGCGACCCGGCGGCCGTGTTGAGGCGGGCGTAGGCGCCCGCGCTTGATGTGGGAGGAACCGGGGAGTTGACGGGGTTCATGCTGTTTTCACTTCCAGAGTGACGTTGCTGAGCTGGAGCCTGCTGCCATTGCGCAACGTGTATTGTTGAGCGTTCATCCGATTTTCAAACTGGACCTGGCCCCCGTGAAACGAGACCACGCCAGCAATGGGCGGGAATCCCTTCTCAGCGGCCAGATAGACGTGGGCCTCGCGCGAACTCCCAATGATTACGGGGTCGGCCCCCAGGGACAGGATCGTGTTCTCGTTCGGTCCCCAATGGACCACCAGGCATGCCTCCCGGGCGCGTTCCTCGAGCCAGGCAATGCCGTAGCCGACGAAGGCACCGAGGATGGCAGCGCCAACGAACCGCGCCGCGCTTGCTCCCATCGATGCGGCGACGAGCAGGAGCGCGACTCCGGCAACGGCGCCGCCAATCGCGCCGCCTTTCATCGCCACCGGCCGTTTCAGATTCGGCACCACCCCCGCCACGCCGCGCCCGAGCAGGGCACCGAGTGCGGCCCAGGCGGGCACGCGAATCCACTCCGCCAACGACGCCCCAGCCTGGGTTCCCGCGACCACCTGGAGCCCCACTTGGGCCACGACGCCGGCTACCACACCCGCAATGGCGCTGCCCATCATCGCCGATTGCAGCGCCGTGGATGCAAACAACTCCCGGCGCTGGTAGGCGTTCTGGCCGGCGATGAGAAGCAGCGCCAGCCCCACCGCAATGCAGGCCGCCCACCCAACGTTGCGGAGCAATGACGCCCCGAGCGTGTAGTTCCCCGTTCCGGAATCGATCAACTGGGGCCGGCGCAGGATTTTCTCCGCCTGCTTGAAGGCGTTTTCGAAGCCGCCCTGATTGGCAAAGAAAACGAGGCTCTGATCGCCGGTGACTTGGGCCAGAAAATCAGCGGCGGCGTCCCCGGTGCCCACCGCCACAATGCGCACATCCGCCTTTCGGAGCGCTTCGGCGACGGTGACCGTGCTGGCAGGATCGCTCGGCATGCCGTCGGTAAAAAGCAGGATGGCCTTGGCGCGTTTGACATTGCCGGCGCTACGACCGAGCTGCTGGCCCGCCTCCAGGAAACCCGCATCCATGGCCGTGCCGTCCAGGGGCTGCAGTTGGTTGATGGCGGCGAGCAATTCTGAAGGATTGGTGGTCGGGGCCACCAATTCGGCAGCGCGGCTCGCAAACGCCACCAACCCGACGAGGTCATTCGTAAAATCGGTTCGCCGTACGAAGCCGATCGCGGCGCTCTTCGCCTCCTCCATCCGGTTGTTCGCACTCATGCTCCCCGAGCTATCGATGAGCAACGTGATTTGGGTCCGGGCGCCCTCGGCACCAGGTCCCTGGGCCGTGTGCCGGGCAAGCAGCTCACCGAAGAGCGCCCCGATCAGGGCTCCTGCGGCGCCAAAGATGGCGAACAGGACCGGCTTGCGAAAGTTCCGGCTGAGGCCGGCGACCAATTGGGTAAATGAGGTATTCATGGGCAATTTGAGTGGGATTCGGCGTCGAACACGCCGCGTTCAGTGCAGGGGCGTTCCTTTGGGTGGCGGCTTGGGCGAAGCCCACTCGGTGGCAGATTGTCCACCCGCCATCCGGCGGTTCGTCTCCGCGTCGATCGTCGCGCCGTGCGGCTTTCCCGATCGGTCATGTCCGAGCACCGTGTTCAGGCTTGGCATTTCCAGGTCCCGGTCCTTGTCCGTCACCACCTCGCCCCGCTCCTCCCTATTCTTAAGCATGCGCTCGTGCTCCTGCATCCGCTCGGGCGATGGATACCAGTCACCTTTATCCTGATGATCCATCACCTTGTTCATCCCGGTGTCCGGGTGCCCCCGATAGACCTCGGTCCGGCCGTGGCTCCAATGGGATCCATCTTCCGTTCTTTTCCCAGTGAAGACCATGTAGACACTTTCGCCGTTTGCGTGGGCATCCTGGATTTCCGAGCGAAGGTTGCGTTCAAAGCTGCCATCGTAACTGCGATTAACGACCGACGCCTTCAGCGACAGGTTGTCGCGATCCCGCCCCCCCTGGTCGTAGGGAATTCCGTGACTGGCGTCGGATTTGAGGCCGGCAGGTGCGCTTTTCCGCACGTCTTTCTGAAGCGCAAGCTCCTGGCTGTCGCGCGGCTGACCATTTCCTTTGGCGGCGTATCCTTCGATGCGCACGCCACCGTCCGCGAGATGGGTGGTGGTGAACTGCCCCGCGGGCTTGTCGAGGCACCGCACCTCGCCTCGCGCCTCGCCGCCGGGCGCGCCGCCTTTTTCGGTCAGGCCCTCACGAGGCGAGTGGCGCGTCCAGAGTTGATCCGTGTGCTTGGAGCCTACATCGGAGTTCTCGGGCTGGTGGATCTTGTCCGCCTTGTCATTTTCATTCATGGAGTCAGGAATCGAGATGTTTGCGTCCGGGCGGGAATACGGGGTCACCGCCGTTTCGTTACAGGAGCGGATTCGCGCACCTCCAGCACAAATGGCCTGACCTGAATGCGAGCCCCGACCGGCAGGGACCGGCGAGCTCCGCTGACGCGGTTCTCGAGGTGAACCGCTCCACCTGTCTCGGAAACCACGGCCACGATCTCGGGCACACCCTCCACCTGTGGTATCCGGACCTGAGCCGACGCGCTGCTGCCGATCACGATGGGACGTCCAGCCAGCGCATGAGCCGCGACCTGCCGGTCGCCGGACCACACGACCAGGGATTTCACCGACGCGCTCGGAACGCCCATCCGTCGAAGGGCCGCCTCGAGTTCGTCGCGCTCGCGCGCGCCAAGTTGATGATCCGCGCTCTGCCGGTCCAGGCCTGCATCGCGCGTTGCGAAATCCCACAAGTGGGTAAAGTGGCACCAGACCGCGTCCGCCATGCAGGATATGTTGGCCGCGCTCAAGGCGGCGGCCGCCAGGTCCACCGCCCGTCGCCACATCTGCTCGAAGCTGACTCCGGCCTGTTCTCGATAGACCCGGTCGGTGAGTTTCAACCAGTGCGCTCCGTGCCGACGGGCGCTCTCCGTCGACGCTTCGGGAAAGACCGCGTCGCGGAAACGGCACTGGCTTCGGCACAGGTCGCACTCGGGGTAAGGGACGACAAGGCGACGGCGTTGGAGCAGCGCCGGATCCGCTTGTTCCATGTAGCGGGCGAGGTCGGCATCCGCGAGCAGAGGATTGAAGCCGTAGCCGCGGAAGCGACGCTTCCACGCCGTGAACGCCGCCGTGTCGGCGCGCGTCGGCGCGGCCTGAAAATCGTCGGAGCCGGGGGAGTACTTTTCGACACAGATGAACGTGGCCTTCTCCAGGCCGGTGCGAAACAAAGCGGCCTGCCCGGGGGGCAGCTTGCCCACGTAATCCCGCTGCTCGTCCTCCATGATCATCGCATTCGCGATGGCGTCGCGATCGTGGCCGTCCCGCAGCTGATGTGCGATTTGCACGTTGGTATTGCGCAAGGCGTCGCGGGCCAGCTTCTCCGGGCTCTGATCGGCGATGATCAGGCCTTCTCCCAGCGAACGAATCTCCGTGAGCATGGCGCAGAACGCCTGTACTGCCTTGTAACGGGTGTCGGCCGACGTGGCCCCTTCCCCGCCGCCCTGGGACGATACTTCCTCGAGCACGTTGTGGGCTTCTTCGACCATGGTCACGTGCTTCAGCTCCCCGTGCTGGCTCCGGTTGAGCTCGCGATGTTCCCGCAGCAGGGTCAGCAGGAACATCACCACCAGCGCCTTGTCGTCGAGGTTCAGATCGTTCATCTCCAACACGACCGGCCCGGCAAACAGCTCGCACGGCCCCGGCGCCGATCGTTGCGTGTCGAACATGCGGCCCTTGCCGCCCAGCAGAAGTGGTTTGAACCGGCCCACCAACGCCGCCTGCAGGTTGCTTTTGACCTCGCCCTCATAGGCCCGATCGGTCAGAACCTGCTCTACCGTGCGAACAAAGTCTGACAGCACCGGAAACCGCCGGCGCGCGACGCCCTGAAGCGGATAGCAATCGGTCAGACTCCAGCCGCACTGTTCGTAAGCCCGCAAAAGGGCCTCCGAGATGATGGACGCGGAGGGGCCGATGGGAGGGATGGCTGCCTCGATGCAGGCTTGCAGACGGCTCACGTGCGCCTCGACGCGCACGCCTGGAAGCAGCTCGAAAGGGTTCAGCCGGAATGGAGCCACCAGCTCGTTGCCCAAGGTGTAGACGCGAAGGGCCGGCTGGCGCGTTTGCATTGCCTCCACCGTGATCAGGCCGCGGTACTCCTGCTTGGCCGACTCCAAAACGAGGAATGGCACCTGATGATCCACCCAAAGCTGGTGGAGGATCTGCATCACGGTCACTGTCTTGCCGCTGCCCGTGAATCCCGTGATCAACGCGTGCTTGCACAAATCGCGCACCGGCAGGAATGCCCCGCCCCCCGCGTGGTAATGTCCCAACTGCAATTGGTCCGGCGGGCGGCGGCTCTCCCGGGCCCCGGGGTGGAAATCAGGCGGGAGCTGTTTGACCCGCATCCCGGGAACCCCACCGCGGACGCTCACCGGCAATCGAAAGATCGTGGCTGCACCCTGCGCGTCGGCCAGATACGGCATACGGGCGAGCGGTTCCGCATTCTGGGGCCAAAGTAATCGCGCCTCGCGGTATTGGTGGAGCGCCAGCGCGGAAAACGAGGCGGACGTTCGTTCCGGCACGTCGCCCCGGAGCGCTGCACCCGAAGGCAGGCGCTGTTCCTCCTGCTGAGGCCGCTCGAAGGGAGGTTCATGCACCAACGACTGCAGCGCCCCCGCCACGCTCCGCGCCACGTCGATACGTCCGTCCTCCGCGGCACATTGCGCAGCGACGAGGAACGGCGTTGCGGAGAGCCGGCGCAAATTCGCCATGTAGAGCCTCCCCGCCAGGTTGGCCGAAGGATCCACCGTGCGCACCGACGCGCCGGAGCCAATTTGTTGAAGATTCTGTTCTCCCTTCGACTGGGCCTCGCGCGCCATCAACGCCAGCCATTCCCATTCATGTGAGCGAAGCTCCGTCGGCGCCAGGAGAATGGTCAGGGACACCGCCACGGATTGGGACAGCAGGCTTTCCATCGGCAGCAGAAAAGGGCCTCCGGGTCCCCACCATGGATAAATGACCAGCGGCTCATTCCACTCGGCTGTGGGCAGCCAGGGGTAGCGCCCTTTGAATTGCTCGTTGTTTTGAAAGTGGGCTGGCATTCGCCATAACGCGCGAGTGGAGTATTGCGCCACCTCCACGAACACCGGTCGCTGCAGCTCGCTGAGTTGCTCGAATTCGGCCGCCGGAACGCGCTCGCGGGCCGGGTCGCTGATCAAACGGTGGGCGCGCAAGAGCACGTCCATCTCCGAGACAAGTCGCGGCCCGTCGGCGCGCCGGTGAGGCGTCGCCAGGAAGCAGGCGCTGATGCGCCCGGCCCGCGCAATGTAGCGGAGGCCGAACGTGGCGCGATCCCTCCATTCCCACACGCTGCCGATAAGCTGGACCCAGCGGGCGGCGTGTTCCTTCAACCGCTCGGGTTCGGCCTCGCCCGCCAATGTGTGATCGACGAGAAAATCCGGCAACGGATCGATCCGCCAAACTTCAATGGATTCATTCGCCATGGGATGACTCGCTCCGATTCATGATTGCAGTTCGATGATCCGATCCCGGCTGACCCCGAACTGCTGAAGCAGCATGTCGCTGAGAATGCGGTGGACCCAGCCGGCATGCGCCATCGCCGCGTTAAGAAATTCATCCGGGGTAGGCCAGCCCAGCCAGCGGCACGGGTGCCGCAACGCCGTTTTGGGGATCAACAAAAGCACCGCTCCAACCAGGCCCGCGATAATCGACGGGGGCCCGGCTAGACTCGTGATAAACAGTTTCGGATCGACTTCATAAAAGTCCCACATCGTCATCGGGCTCCCGGGCACGAGGTTCTTTGTCGCCGGGTCCACATGCCAGCCAGTGCGGATCTGTTCGAGACCAACGACCGGGTCCGTCCAATACTTTCGTGCGTATTCGTGGGCCAACGAGTTGAAGGCATCCGTCGAGGCGAAGTAGCCGCCGTAGAGAAGACTCCACAGGCCTAGAAATAGCACGCCGTAGACTCCCCAGCGCAGGAACGTAATGCGTGTCCGCGCCTGCCAGTCGAACCGCACGTAGAGATCCGCGCCCTGCGCGCGCACAACCACGTCCGCGGCCACCCGGTGACCCGGCCGGAGCGTCCGCAGAAATCGAAGCGAACGGTTGATGCGCGGCAGATTGCTGGCCTCGGCCACCCTCCCCGACTGATGGTCAGAGAGGCCTTCCCGCTGGACGGCGACCACGAGGCGTTGGGCCACTGAATCGCAATGGGCCCCCAGGCCCGTGATCAGCAGGTGCGGGAGCTTCAGGGGCGGCAGATGCCAGTTCGCATTCAGGCGCAGCCAGGGCAACGTCTCGAGCGAACCTGCGGTTTGGGGAGCCAGTGTTGTCATGCGGTGGTGGGCGCTCCGAAAATTTAAGTCCGGCGGGCGACTCCAACCTGGGTTACGCACGCCGCCTGACTTGGTTACACACTCCAGCGGGGCTCCGGCCACGAGTCGCTTCTCACCTCCCGAAGACAGGTCGTAACCAACTCGCTCTTTTTGCGTATCCCCGGTCGATGACGCGGCCCGACTCCCGGCTGCGAACTCGCAAACCTTATGTCAATTCTCAAATTGTCGGCCGCCCTCTTGGCGGTCATCGCCGCCACCAGCCTCTACTCGTACCGTCTTTTGATCGCGCCGCGCATTGGCGCGCAGACGCCAGCGACGGGTTCTGCCAGCAATTCCATCCCTGCCCTCCAAGCGGCCAGAGCGGAGATGGAGACCGCCATTCGCGACGCCGAGTTGCAATTGCTCCAAGCCAGCAACCGACTCGAAATGGCGCGTGTCACCCTTGAATCGGCCAGGAACAGGCACGAGGTGGCCGTTGCCCGGGACGCCGCGGATTACCATCGCTATCGGTTGGAAAGGGACTTGGCCCAGCAGACCAGTGGGACCATCGTCGCCATGGGTGGACAACCGCCACCCGTCACACCCTACAATCCAACCTTGAAGCTGGATGCAGCACAGGCGTTGCGGGAATACGAACTGGCCCAGAAGACGTTCGAAGCCGAAACAGCCAGCCTCGAGTTCGCGCGCCAAACCTGCGCCCTGCAAGTGGAGCGCGCGAAAGCCACCTTTGTCGCCAAAACCCGCAACGCTGCTCCCCAGCGTTAGAACTCAGTCGAACCGCTCACCCACGTTTCTCCATGAAGCTCGTCCCCTATCTTCTCCCAACCACCGCCCTGGTCCTCGCCGTCCTGGCGGGGATGCGTTCCGGATTGCGTCCCCTGCCAACAGCGAAAGGCTCCGGATCTCCAATGGCGGCAGCACCGTCCATCACCCCATCTTCAAACTCAGCACCGGCTGCGCCTGCCACTGCTGCCGTCAATCCGCAGCCCAGTGCATTCGCGGAGGATTTGGCTGCTTATGAGCCGGTGACGCACCCCGGCGACGCCCTGCCATTCGAGCCGCTCGCCACCAAGGCGCCGATTCGCAAGACTGTGGGAAGTTACTATATGGAGTGGGTCACAATCCACGCGGCCGACTTACGAAACCTCCAGCCGGGTTCCTATTGGCGCGACCGCGTCGCGAACGACTTCGCAACGACGATCACCGCAGAAGCACGTTCGAGATTCCTTCATCACCCGGAGGAGGAGGATGCGTTCTGGTATGCGGTCTCTCGCCTGGGGCCGACGATTGCGTCAAATGCAAGCACCGTGGCTTCATGCGTGATCCACGGCGGGACGAACAGTCGGGCCCTCTACCGAGTCGAGTTTGGCCGTTCAGGAACTGCCAACCGCCGCTCGCTGGCAGCGGGTGTCCAGGCCACGGATGACCTCGCTGTCGCCCTCCGGGCGCCCGCCGGGCCCGCCGGTTTGTCCGCTGGAGTTCCCGTTCGTTACACCGGCTTCCCGAACAATGACTCGCGGTCCTACTGGTCCGCCCGGACTGGACTGCACGATTCCATCGCGAGCTGGGCGGTTCACGCCGGGTCGTCCAATTTTGGTCGGGTGCTTGTATTTGACGCCCCGTCGCCCTCGGCTTTTTTTGTGCAGGGATCGAACGACCCATCGAACGGACTGAGCCAGCTCGAAATCGTCTACTTGGGGGAACGCAAGCCCCTGCTGGTCGATTCGAGGCTCCCGCGCGCGCATCGTGATGCGATCGACGAATCGCTGGCGCGGATGACCCAGCCCGGCACCAACGCCTTCTACGTCCGCCTCGGAAAACTCCATGGACTGGAATTGCTCCCGGGACGGGAAAGGCTGCCCGTCAAATGGGTGGTCCGGACCTATCTCGAGCAGGGCCTTCGGGACTGCGAGCTTGACGTGCGCCTGCCCCTGGCGAGCACCAACCGACACGCCCTCTACACCCTTCGATTCCAGTCGGGCGAGTCCGCCGGTGCCCTCGACGTCTTGATCGACCGGATCGGCGACGCGCCCGCGGTGGGCTATCCGCAGCCGCTCTCCCTGGAAAACATCCAGGGATATCACCAACACAATGCCGATGGTCAGTCATTGCGCGATTGGTGGAATCATCGTTATCCGGGCGCAAAGCTGGATTCGATCAACCGGGGCGACCTCGAGACTGCCGCGCTCGCGGCGCTGCAGGCCCGCAGTGGCTCTCCCGCCTGGTTCGCCACCAACTACGGCATCACCATTCTCACCCCCGCTGCCGCCGCCAGACGCTTGAAGCAAACCCACCAGGCCTCGAGCAAACAAACCACCGGCCTCAAAGAGTTCAATGGAGAGGAACTTGAAGCACTCGAGCGGGCGTTGCAGACCCTCCCACCATCAGTCCTCCAGGAACTCCGCGGCACTTGTTTCCTCCGACAGGCCGCCCATCCAGGCGGCGGCTTGGGAGCCTCCGCGCGCACAGCCGGGTTCACTCTCGTGACCTGGAGAAACAGTCAGGTCGAAGCCAAAACCATCTCCATCTTCGACGCGGCCCGCGAGGGAGACGCCATTCTCTTTGTCGGCGGCCGTCGTGGAATCTTCACGCCCCTCGTGGCCACCTACCTGCACGAAATCGGGCACATCTTCGCCGCCAACAACGGCCGCTCCGCGCTTTTCAACCGGGAGCTGCAAATCCCCACCCAGGCGCCCATCACCTGGTACGCCGGATCCAACCCCAACGACGAATTCCTGCCCGAGGCCTTCTCCCTCCATTTCGCCGACCCAGAGTGGTTGTCCGAAAACCGGCCGGAGATAGATCAGTGGCTGACCCGCCAGTGCCCCGCCAATTGAAACACGCACGTTCCGGGTTTCATGCGGGACACCATTGCCCTCGCCCGGGACTGGACGACCACCCGGCGTCGACCTGGTAGACCAACGCCGATTCAGTTGGACTTAATCGTGTCCCAAAAGCTCCGCTTCATGCGGGGCGGGATCTGGTTTTGCAGCCATCGAAGATCATCACGGTCCGCTCCAAGCACGGACCTCTGGGGCTGGTTCGTCATGACCATGGCAGATTTCCAACGGTGGCGCTCCACATGGCCGTCGAAAAAGGAAACATTGGCGCCGTTATTGTGTCGGTCCGAAGGCATATCCACCCAGAGATTGCGCCGGGTGGCGTCGTCTTCGTGATAAACGCCAAAGGCCGGATCCACAATGCTCTTGGGATGAGTGTCAATGAACAGGAAGATGTCAGAGGTCGCCTTCCCGCAGGCCGCAATCTCGGAGTCGGTCACATACCCATAGGGCTCCGCGATGCAATTGATCCAAATGCTCAAATTGTAGCTATGGGCGCTGAACACCCGCCGGTCGCCAGGATTGCCCGGAAGAAGCGTCCGGTCGGAGGGGCACCGGTAAATATCGAGGGACGTATTATAGGGATACAGCGACCCGTATTCCAACGCGTCAATGGACGAATCTGAATTGAGATCGCCCGGCGCCCAGGTTGCGCCCAGGATTGTCCCGTAGGAGAGCACCGTGACTAGGTTGTTGGATGGGAACTGACCGTTCTCATCGGTATACTCGCGAAAACAAATTCCCAGCTGCCGAAGATTGTTCATGCACGAGGCCGCGGAACCCGCCTCTCGCGCCCGGCCAAGCGTGGGTAACAGGATGGACGCCAAGATGGCAATGATTGCGATGACGACCAGCAATTCAATCAGTGTGAATGCCAGCCTACGCGGTTGACCAAATGTCCAACGCAGCAGTGGCGCCTCGCCTCGAACTCCTTTCGCAGGCCGATGGTTCATGATGCCTCTCCGCTAAGATTAAGTAGATGGTTTCCGCTCGGAACGGTGCAAGCGGGCCATAATCGGACTGACCCGTCAACGAATATTCCTTCTCGCTTGCTCTGGCCGAAGGCAATCTTTATGACTTCTGCCGGTTCCCATGCCATGAAGAACACTACCTCAATGCCAATCAGATTACTGCGCGCCCTTGCCTTTGCCATCATCCTATCAGCCGGCGGAGGAATCCTTGGCGCCCAGGAATTCACCAACATCAACTTTGTTGTCAGCAAGACGCAAACGTTCTATCAGACGAATACGGCGCCGCCTCAGGCGGATTGCGAGGCTCCTTTCTGCTTCTTCTCCTCGGCCCAGGCCGACGAGGCCTTCGTCAGTTTGACCAAAGTCACGGTTACCGCCCCCAATGGCGAACACATCGCTTTGAATCCGGCCAATGTCGATATTGGCGGTGGCGTCATAGTCACGAATGTTTATCGAACCCTTGACTGCGCGACCGATCGCGGCCAAATCGACGAGGAGTATCCTTCCGGAGACTACGAGGCGAAGCTGGATTACGATTTCCTGGGACTTTTGCCGGGCTCGTTTCAGATCGGCATCCCATTGTCCCGGGACCTGTACCCGAACACGCCCACGTTCAAGAATGCTCAGTCCGCCCAGCAAATCCCGGCGAATCAGGACTACCGAATTGAGTGGGAGCCGTTTGTCGGCGCCAGTGATCTCGACTCCGCTGGACTGTTGATCTTTGAATGCACCAACGCTGTGTCAGAATGTGAGAATTGCGCCGGCAAGCCCGTCTTTCGGTCTGCGGATTTTTACCTGGCGACAAACGCGGCGCCCAGTGTTGTGATTCCGGCCGGCACGCTTCGTGTCGGTGTCACGTATGAGGCTCAACTGGTCTTCGACCACTGGAATGCATTTCGCCTTACCAACTACGTCGAACTCGAACTGTTCGACATCACGATGCTCGCCCGCTCGAGCTACACCAAGGTCACGCGGATGCCAGTGCGGGTGGTGGTCGATGATAGACCCCAACTGACCGTTCTCTCGTCGCTCGGGCGACCGAACGTCCGTTTTCGATACGACACCAAACCGGGTCGCACGTATCGCGTCCATGCTTCGGCCAATCTGGCGCAGTGGGCGGTCATTGCGACCACCAACGCCGCCGCCACTTCCACCATATACGAGGAACCCAGAACCAACTCGCACCGGTTTTATCGAGTGGAAACCTCCCTGTGATCCGCGATGGATGCCCGCAATCGCGCAGCCTCATCCAACGAGATTTGATCCGCGACTTTTGACATCCGGTCCCGGTACGCGGCCAGGGTCAATTCTCCAGCCGCGGAAACCGTGTTTCGCGGGTCGTTCGACGTCAGCCAGCGGGCCCAGCGAATGAAAACATTCGTGCCGCGGTCTGTCGCTCTCTGTTGCGCGACCAGGAATAACTGATTGACGTCTTTGGGTTCAATGATATCTGACTGTGCCTTGTTGCCTCCCAGCGCCTCGGCCAATGCCAGCAGGGACACGGGCACCGGCCCTCGGGGTGAGGGCACGTCCCAGACGCGGGCAAATCCATCGCCGCTACAGGCGACCACGGATTGACCGTCCGCACTAAAGGCAGCCTGCCGGATGGATGAAGGGTGTGCGAGTGAGTCGCTCAGCGGGAGCCCGGTAGCCACATCCCAAACCCGCAATTGGCCATCGGTTGTGCCGGTCACTATTTTCCGCCCGCTGCGATCAAAGTGGGCAAACAGCACCGGCGCTGTATGCGGCAGGGGGTCTGTCGTCGCCGCACCCGTTCTCGTGCTCCAGATCCGCGCAGTCCAATCACCCGATGCAGTCACCAGATACTGGTTGTCCATGCTGAACTCGGCATGCAAGACCGGCGCAGTATGGGTGAAGGCGCCGTGCAGCGGACGCACCGTCTTCGAGTTCCACAACTGCGCGACTCCTTCCACCGAAGCCGTGACCACCATCTTTTCGTCGGGCGAAAAACCCGTCGACCACATCGGCGGGCCGACCGGTCCCCGGTGCAGCATCTGAAAGTATTCGCCCATCTCCGGATTCGGCAGGACGATGTTGGTGACCGGCATGTCACTGCTCCACAGCCGGCTGCCAGCATGCTCGGCAAACCACTCCGGCACGCGCACAGAGAAACCGGGATGGCCGCCCGGGGCCGTGGTTGCCGGCCCGCCATTCTGAACCGGGCTTACTTCACCCGAATAACTCTGGTTGGACGTCGCCGCAAGAATCCGGTCGCCCGGGCTGGCGCTGTCCAACCTGGCTGCATTGTAGAAATTGAGCAGGATCTCGCGAGGAATCGTCGTGGCGGGCGTCCGATGAACCAAATGGTCGGTGACCAGCGCGCCCGTCTCGGTGTCCCAGATACGGGCGATGCCGTCGCTGGCCGCCGTCACCAGCCAGCGCCCCGTGGCACTCAGGCGCAAACATCGGACCCCCGATGGCTGCGAGACGGTTCGAAGTAGTTTAATCGAATCGTCCAGATCCCAAATGACGATGTTCGTCTCGGATCCTTCCCCCTTCGTGATCGTCGTAGCGAATCTCCGTCCGCTCGGGCTCATATGGAGGCTTTGAATCGCACCATCCGGCGACGACGCTTCGTCCAGCATAACTCCTGCGCCTGCGTCCCAAAGCCTGACAATACCGTCCTGACCGGCGGTCACCACCCGTTCTCCGTCCGGGGTGAACCTGGCCCAGGTCCGACCGCGCGGATGCTTTTTCCATCGAAATGTCAGCTCGCCCGTCGTCGTGTTCCATAAGGAGATCGAGCCATCCAACGAAGACGTCAGCAGGGTGGGATTGGAAGTGGGGCTGAACTCGACGGTATTCACCACGTCCTCATGCTTGCACCAGAGGTTCCCGGGACGCTGAAGCCGGATCTTCCATACCACCGCCCACCGGTCGTGGCCGGCGGTGACAACGTATTGTCCGTCCGGGCTGAATTCCGCGTGGAACACGACGCCGTTATGAATGATGGGTTCAGCCAGGGCGGTGCCATTGCGCGCATCCCAGATTCTCGCCGTTCGATCCCACGAGGCTGAAATCAGCCACCTGCCGTCGCGACTGAACTCGACTGAATTCACCTCCGCCGCATGCATCAGAGGGCCCGCGAGCAATCGCCCATCTTTCGTCTCCCAAAGCATGACACCCGATGCGGCCGGCGTCACGACCGAGCCGGCCGCCACGGCGAGGCGGCTGCCGTCGGGGCTGAAGGCCACCGCCGTCGCGGTTCCGGGCTGAACCAACGGCGGATAACACAGTGCACCCGAATCCACCCGCCAGACGCGCAATTCCTGCCCCGACGCGGTGACCAAATGTTCTCGATCGGGAGAGAACGCGCAGATCCGCACCGGTGCCGGATGCACGAGCGGCGGCATCTCGGGTGCGCCGGTGGCTGAGTTCCACAATCGGGCAGTCCCGTCGCGGGATGCGGTCAAGGCTCTCTTGCCGTCGGGGCTAAACACCGCCCTCACCACGTTGCTTTGGTGCGACAAACTGCAAATGCGCTTCGGAGTTGAGACGACATCCCAAATCTGAGCTGTGCCATCGTCTGACGCGGTGATGATCTTCCCGCCGTCCGGACTGAACTCCGCGTAGGTCACACCGGCACGATGAGTTCCAACCTCGGCGAGCAGCCGTCTTTTGTCGGCCGGCCCGGGCTCGACGTCCCAAAGCCGGACGAAACGCTCCGCGGAGACTGAGAGGAGCCTGCGGCCATCCGGGCTGAATTTCACCAAATGCACCTCTTGCTTGTGATGCAACGGCCCGGCGACGACCCGGCCCGAACTCGCCTCGAAAACCATCGCCCGCAGGTCAGAGGCGCCGGTTGCAACCCGGGTTCCGTCGGGACTGAACGTGGCGTGCATGACATCGCCAAAATGAGCAAATGGCTGGCAGGCCGGCAGGAGGTAGTTTCTGTGACCCAAGGCTGACAACAGCCGATCGATCGCGATTTGATTGGTTGGCTGCTGCCGAAGGACGCCCGCCAGTTGGGTCAGTTGCGCGCCCAGCTTGCCTTTGTCGCGGCCGTCTTCGGCCGCCTGCAGTCGCAATCGAATGACCGTATTGGTCATGGCGGCGTTCGCATCCTCGGCGCGGCGCCGCGCTTGATTGGTTTGCCGCCACTGCCAGGCGCCCACCACGACACCCAGGACCGTGACCAGCGCAAGGGCGCCGATCAAAGTCGTCATCGCCGGGTGCCGGCGCGCCCACTTTACCGTCCGCTCCCAGCGGCGCACGGGCCGCGCCATGATCGGCTTGTCCTGCAACCACCGCTCGAGATCCCGCGCGAATTCCTCGGCCGAGGCATACCTCCGTTCAGGCTGTTTCTCCAGGCACTTTAGGCAGATCGTGGCCAAATCGGGATGCACGGCCGCGTTAATGGAACGAGGGGATGTGGGTTCCTCCGCGATCACTTTCGGAAGCAGACGGACGGGCGTGTCCGCTTCGAAGGGAGGTCGCAGGGTAAGGAGTTCAAAAAACACAGCGCCCAGGCTGTAGATGTCCGTCGCCGTCGTGATCGTCTTGTTCTTTCCCTCGGCTTGCTCCGGAGACATGTAGTTCGGGGTGCCGACCAAAACATGGCTGTGAGTCAGGCTCGCATCCGATGACACCACCTTGGCCAGGCCGAAATCCGTCAAGTGCGGTTCCCCATCCCGGTCGATGAGAATGTTGGTCGGCTTGAGATCCCGATGGAGAACGCCCCGCAGGTGGGCGTGGTGGACGGCCCGGGCAATTTTGGTCACCAACTCAACTGCACGGCGCTGTGGCATCGGGTGGTCCCGGAGCTCTTCAGCGAGGTTTCGACCCTCGACATACCTCATGCTGAAGTAAGGTTGACCCTCCTGCTGCCCAATCTCGTAGACAGGCACGATGTTCGGATGATCCAAGCTCGCGGCGGCCTGCGCTTCGATCTGAAATCTTTGAAAATCGCTCCAACTGGAGGCAGGGCCCGTCTTGATGAACTTAATCGCGACAATCCGATCCAGCTTCGTTTGTCGTGCCCGGTAGACTAATCCCATCCCTCCCGCGGTCCCTTCATCCAAGAGTTCGTACCCCGCAAATGCTCTAGGCCCATCCTCTACGCCCCATGCCGCCGCCGATAGACAATTATCACAAACATCCCCCTCCAATTCCGGCGGGATTTGCGCCGAACAGGATCGGCATAGGCGTTCACGTGGCGCCGCGTCATTCCCCTGCCCGTTGGACATCTCGTTGCTCCCAGCCATTTCCTTTTTTTGTCTGAATTCCGGTTGCGGCCATCCTAGGTCCCTCAAGCGTCCGCTGCAATGATCCGATCTTCTCCTCTCGCGAGAGACAGAGCGGAAGTCCTGATCAACCCGCGCTTGCCACAAAGTGAGATCTCCGGCTTTACTCCCAAGTCCAAACCCCAAACACCCACCTCGATGAAGTCACCCTTCCATCCGCTCGTGCTCTCAGCCTCAGTCACCCTGATATCTTCTCTCGCCCTTCCGGCGACCGATTTCAGCGTCACCTCGGATGCCGACGCCGGCCCGGGCACGCTGCGAGCTTACATCGAAGACGCCAATACCACACCCGGCGCCGACGAGATCCACTTTGCTCTCGATCCCGGGCCCCATATCTTAGTTCTGCTTTCCGCGCTTCCCCCGATCGTGGATCCAGTCATTATCGATGCCACGACTCAGCCTGGATTCACCGGGACACCGATTATTGAAATCTCGGGCGAGAATCTCTTATCCCCCTACGAGCACCACGGCTTGCTCATCTTCAGCGGGCGGTGCACGGTGCGCGGCCTGGTTATCAACCGGTTTCCCGGCGCAGGAATCGTCATCGTTGATGGGGGAACCAATGTCGTCGAGGCCTGTTACGTTGGCACGGATTTGGGCGGCACTCAGTCAGCGCCCAATTTGTCCGGCGGCCTTTACATCACCTCTCCCGGCAACCAGGTAGGCGGAACAAGGCCGGGCTCCGGCAATCTCGTTTCCGGTAACTTTAATGGCGGGTTAATCTTCGATGGCGAGAATGCGACCAATAATCTGGCGGTGGGTAACACGATCGGACTCAGCGCAGACGGCTCTCAAGCCGTGGGGAATATGGTCGCAGGAGTCATTATCCATGAGTGCTCTTACAACCAAATCGGAGGTGCCTCGCCCGAAAGCCGAAACACAATTGCTGGCAACGACGATATAGGCGTTTTTATCGTCGGCCTTGAGGCACGCTTCAACCGGATCCTTGGCAATCATGTCGGCGTTGATGCATCCGGCCTTTCCCGCGGGCTGGGCAACCTCGATACTGGCATCGTCATTCAGAGCGCATCCGACAACGAAGTAGGCGGGGCGATCGCCCACGCAGGAAACATCGTTTCGGCCAACGGTGGCAACGGGATTGAGATATCCGGCATTGAGGCGGAAGGGAACCGCATCCAGGGCAACCTCATCGGCCTCGGAGCAGATGGCGACAAAGCCATGGGGAATGGCCGAACCGGAATTCTCATCGCCGAGGGACCCCATAACGTCGTCGGCGGGAAATCACCCGATGCCCGCAATGTGATTGGCGCTAATGGTCAGGCCGGAATTCAGATCGCGGAGCCCAGCGCCACGGAAAACCGCATTTACGGCAATTGGGTGGGGATCGACGCCTCCGGCCGCGTGGGCCGTCCGAACGGCTTCTTTGGCATCGAAGTCAACGCGCCCGCCACAATCGTCGGGGGCGCAGACGCCGGTGAAGGCAACGTTTGCTCCGGCAATCAACTTGTCGGCATCCATTTGGCCGGCCCGGTCGGATCTAACGCTGTGGTCCTGGGAAATCGCGTCGGTGTTGATCCGACCGGCCTCCACCCAATCCCGAACGGGCTGCAAGGAATCTTCATCGAAGCGGTGGCCGGAGCCATTATTGGTGGAATCCAACCCGGCACGGGCAATCAGATCGCCGGCAACGGGCAAAGCGGAATCACGGTCCTCGAGAGTCGGGATATTCGCATCGTCGGCAATTCAATTGGCATCTCAGCCGACGGGACGACACCACTCGGGAACAGTGGCGACGGCATTCGCATCCGCGGTTCTAGCCGCATCCAAATAGGGCAGCGCACACCCGCGATCGGCAATGTCATCGCCTATAACCTTCGGGCCGGAATATCCGCCGAATCGGATACCCCACCGCATCGTCTGCCCACCCAGCAATGTGAATTCGTCGCCAACTCCATCTTCGATAATGGTGAGCTCGCCGTCGACCTGATGGCGGACGGACCCACGGCCAATGACCGATTGGATGAAGACACCGGCCCCAATTTCCTGCAGAACTTTCCAATTCTCGAGTATGCGGCGGCCGCGGGGCGCAATTCGGTGACGGCTGGCCAACTCGAGTCTGCTCCGAACAGCGACTACTGGATCGATTTCTATCTTGGTGAAACCTGCGGCAATCCGGCCCGGCCAAAATGCCGCCAATACCTTGGCGGAGCCCGCATCCATACCGACGCGACCGGAAAGGCCCGGTTCAGGGTTGCTTTCCGAGACACCGAAGCGGCCGCGGGTCAGTCGATGGCGGCAACGGCAACCGACGAAAGCGGCAATACGTCTGAGTTGTCGCCGTGCCTGGCCGTCGACGCCGGGCTGTCGCTATCGATTCGGGTGACACATGACGTCTCACCGGCCGGGCTCGAGCTGACCTGGACGGATCCCGCCGGCGACGCCGTTCTCGAACAATCGAACGATGTCGCCGCTCCAGCGGCGTGGACGGATGTAGGGTTGGCGCCGGATATCAATGGCGAGCAGCGTTCGGTCAGCCTGCCCCTCGCACAATCAGCCCGCTTCTTCCGCCTCCGTCGATAAATATCCCAAACCCTGCTCATGCACCCACCCGACCCCGAGAATCCCGTTGGATATCCAACCACGCTATGGGACATGGTTGTCACGGCAGCTCAAGGCAGCGAAACGCAAGCGGAGGAAGCGATGCAAGTGCTCGCCGAGACCTACGCGCCGGCCATACGCCGATATTTCGCGCGTTGCTGTCGGGACCCAAAGCACGCCGAGGACTTGGCGAGTGGCTTTATTGGTCGACTTATCGAGAAGAACCGATTCCGCCGATTTGAACGGCGCGAAGGCGAGCAGTTTCGGAAATACCTCAGCGTGATGCTGAAAAACTACTTCCGCGACAACCCACCCCCCTCACCCCCAATTGAGCCGCTCGTCCCGGAAGCGTCCGGGACGGCCAGCTTCGAACCAGGCCTCGACTTCGATCGAGACTTCGCCAGGGATGTCGGAGCGCGCGCCTGGGACGTTCTGACAGCGGCGGCGAAAAAACGGCCGGAAAAACTCGAACGTCTGAACCGATTGAAGAAGTTTCTTCGCGACGAGGCCGATGACGGCGAATACAAAATCGTAGCACACGAGCTTGGTATCTCTGAACTGGCGGTGCGCCAATCGGTTCATCGGATGCGGCAGGAATTCTGCGCCCAATTTCGGAGCGAGGTTTGCCAGACCGTCGACTATGGCCAGAAAGGGCTCGATGACGAAGTGCGTTACCTGCTCGAACTGTTCATCCAGGACGCCGCCTAGCCCGCATCAGCAGGTCCCTGTAGGCGCCGTCGCGAGGAGCACCTGTTCCCGAGTCCGTTCGTGGGATCGCGTTCTGGCGGCGGCGCCGACACGCAGCCGTCTAGCCCGACCTTGTGGTCGGGAATTATGAATACTTTTCCGTCACAGCTGAGCACGGAAATCGTTAACATGGTTTGATGATCGGCGCACGGTTGTCACATGTGTTTCCTTTCACGCTGGCACCCTGATGAGTTCGCATCGCACTCGAGGTATTCGGTTCTTCGGCGACTACCTCATCCTGGGCCGGATCGCCTCCGGCGGGATGGGAGACGTCTATTTTGCGCATCAAGAGAAACTGAATCGAACCGTCGCGCTGAAGTTGATGCGCAGCGGGCCACAGGCCACGCCGCGGGAACGACACCGTTTTCAATTGGAGGCCGAGGCGGTGGCTCGCCTGGATCACAAGGGCATCGTGCGCATCATCGAAATCGGCGAGCACGAGGGACAATGGTTCCTGTCGATGGAATTGCACGAGGGCGGCAGTCTGGCCGATCAACTTGCCGACGGTCGATGGCGTTTAAGTCGGTCCAACGCCCGCACCCAACAGCGTAAAATCGCCGAATTGATGCGGGAGGTCGCCCGGGCCATTTCCCACGCTCACCAGCGCGGCGTGCTTCACCGCGATATCAAACCTGCGAACATTCTCCTCGATGGAGATGGGCAGCCGCACGTCACAGACTTTGGGTTGGCCAAATTGTTTGACGGCGACGCCGTCAGCCAATCTGCGAATATCGCCGGGACCCCGAGTTACATGGCACCCGAACAGGCGTCGGTCGGCATTACAGAGCTCACCACTGCAGCCGACATCTACAGTCTTGGAGCCGTTCTTTACGAACTTTTGGCTGGACGCCCTCCGTTTGTGGGACGCTCGACCGTCGAGATTCTGCGACAATTGACGGATCAAGAACCGATCGCACCGAGCCGCCAGACACCCCGGCACAATTCGGACTCGAAAGCCGATCCTTCCGGGGCCGGGGCCGGCCGTTCCAACATCATCGATCGAGATCTTGAAAGTATTTGCCTGCGTTGCCTCGAAAAGAATCCTGTTGGTCGCTATCCGAATGCCGATGCCCTGGCAGAGGATCTGGATCACTGGCTGCGAGGTGAACCCGTCCAAGCACGGCCGCCCGGCCCGATCCTTCGGCTCTGGAAATGGACCCGGCGCCGACCGGCTCTGGCCGCTCTCATCGCCGTCTCCGCGTTCTCCGTCTCGGCATTTGCGGTATTTCAGAACTGGCAGGCCCGCAAGAATGCACGATTGTTGAAGGAAATCCTGGAGGCCCGGGCCAATGAACACAAATTGCGCGGTGAGTCTCTGAAGGCCGAACACATCTCACAATTTCTCCGCTACGTGCTCGAAGGCACAGGGCCGACAGTGGCCCGCGGGGCCGACACCAAGCTTCTGCGCGACATCCTGGGAAGGACAGCCAAACGCTTGGACAACGATTTGAAGGAACATCCAGAAGTGGTAGCCGATCTCCGGACAACCTTGGGCCTTGTTTACTACGACATCGGCGATTACCCGGCGGCGGTCGAATCCCTGGAGCAGGCCCTGCCCGTGCAGCGGGAGCGACTCGGTACGAACCACCTTACGGTGGCCGAAACGCTCAATGCGCTCGGACTCGCGCTCCACAAGATGCGCAAGCTCGCGGCAGCGCTGCCGCGCTATCAAGAGGCTTTGCAAATCCGGCGAAATCAACTCGGGCCCGAGCATCGGGACATCGCCGAATGCTTGGTCAATGTGGCCATGCTCCAATCGGAGCAGGGCGACTTAAGGACGGCCGAATCAGCGCTGCAGTCGGCCCTCGTTATGCAACGCCACGTCCTGGACCCGGCCGATGCACTGATCGCCGCTTCCCTCGACAACCTCGGCGGAATTCGCTCGAGGCAAGGAGACTATGGGGAAGCGGCGAGTCTCCATCGTCAGGCATTGGAGATTTGCCGATCCAAGCCGAACGAGTCCGATCACCCGTTTGTCGCCACGGTGCTGAACAATCTGGCGGTGGCCCTGCAACGCCAGGGCAAGCGAGCTGAAGCCGTCTCCTACTACGAGGAAGCCTATGCACTTCGAAAGAAACTCCATGGGCCTCGGCACCCGCAAGTGGCCGTCGTCCGGGACAACCTCGCGTTTGTCCTGAGACGCCTCGGCCGATCGCCAGAGGCCGAGAAGCTCTACCGCGAGGCCTACACACTCGCCTGCGAGCCCGCACCGGAAGGCGCAGCCAGCACCGAAGCCGCCGGAGCGGCGGCGCCACTGATCGAAGTCCTGCTTGAACAAAGCAAGTATGCCGAGGCCGAAAAACTCGCGGCAAACGCCCAGGCCGTTCTGGAAAAAACCCGCCCGGGTCACTGGCGCGCGTATGACCTCCAGTTCCTGCACGGAAACGCCCTGCTGGGTCTCGCTCAGTTCACCGCAGCCGAACCTCTCCTGCAAGCTGCCTACACCAACGCCATCGTCCAGGCGGCACGCATTCCAGATTCCGGATGGACGCGCTTCCGCGACACCCTGGCCCGGGTCGCTCAACTCTGGCCCCCGACCACTCATTCGGCACAGGCGGCCATTTGGAAAGAGCGCCTGCAAGGATTCGACAAGGCCAGGGAAACCGCCCGAGCGCGGGCCTCCGCGCCAGTCCAGACACCGTAGCGCCTGATGTGGCGGACCAATTTCTCGGATAGCCGATGGTAAAGGCACCACCCTGCCTCCAACCCTGAGAGTAATGCCCTCCCTGGAGGCAGGCCACCATAGATTCTCCGTCACACACAGCCGCTCCGACAGTTAAGAGGTGTAAACCGACTATGAAAGCACCATTCGCTGTCTGCATGATGGCCGCATTTACCGTGGCGGCCGGAGAGCGTCATTACCAAGTTGTCGCCCGAACGGAAATGGGCAAATTGGCCGGCCTTGCCGCACCCTCTGTAAATGATAATGGAACCGTTGCGTTCGTGGGCCGGGTCTCGGGCGGAGAGTCCATCTACGTCGCCCCAAAGGACAAACCCGCCGTGAGCATCAACCCAAGAACCGTCGAAGCCAGCCGCACATTTCTTTCATTTCAAATCAATAATCAAAATCAAGTAGGCGCGAGAGACAGAGTCACGGGACCGACCACCTATGTGCGCAGGTGGAACGCGGATCCTGGACTGACGGATTCCTTTGAGCTCGTCGCGGCAGGAGGGCGCTCCTTGAATCTGTGCGACGCGGGCACTCGGGTCGGCAAAGTGTGCATCACCGACTTCGACTGTCCAATTGTCGTTCCTGGTGGAGACCTCGAATTTGCCAACTGCTTGCCCGTCTCCACCCTAACGTTTGATGCCGTAGCCAATCCGACGCTCAACAACCACGGTCAGATGGCGTTTGTAGCGCTTCGAGGATCGAATGCGCTGCTGGTGACGCCAGCGGAGGACGATTACCATACAAGCGGCATTGGCACCGGCGCACCCGGAGTTCCCGTTCTCGCTGATACTGGAGATATTCTTATCCAGGCCCCGAATGCGCCCTCCGGCGCGATCCTTCTGTTCAACTACGACCTGACCGAAAGCACAGTGGTTGTCAGCACCGAACTTGGATTTGGAACACTGGGCCGGAGACCTAACATCAGCGACAACGGAAATGTGATCGCCTTCTACGGTGACCTAAAGGACGACGGAATCGAGCACACTATCACCCGCGGCTTAAAAAAAGGCCCCGGTTTGTTTGCTTACTTGCGCAACGAACGTCGAATGTTTCGCCTCTCAGGAATTTGCGGTGACAAAATCTTGGCGCCGGGTGAATTCTGGAATGACAATCAATCCCCCGACTGCCGCGACGGAAAGTTCAATGAAGGCATTGAGGACGATCTCGGCCCGATCTCAAACTATTATCCGGACCTTCCGATTGCCGTAAATGACTTGGGGTCGGTCGCGTTTCTCGCTGCCAACCTCGATGGGAAAAAGGCACTGTATTCTTCGACCATAAACCATGACGCAAATGCCTTTCCCGTGAGTGATCCTTATTGCGTTATTGCCGTCGGCGAAAGCATCACGGGGCTCCCGGGGACGGTGACAGACCTTGCCATCGCGGACGGCCTGAACAATCGCAATAAGCCCGGAGACTTGGTGTTTTGGGTTAAGACTACCACGGGCGATGAAGCCATCGTCATGACCCGGCCCGGCCCGCGGCCGCTGATCTTCATTCCTGGGATAGCCGGCTCAACCTTGGAGAACCAAGATGCCGAACTTTGGCCATCGATTCGCCCCAAGTACCTTGCAGCCCTGTCGTTGGCTCGCGGCAAGAGTGATCCCAGTGTCCATCCTGCGGACGTTCTGCGCAGTTTCCTCGGAATTCAGTTCTACGGCGGGTTGCTTGACATGTTGCGGGAACGCGGTGGCTATCGGGAGCTGGTTCCTGATATCACTTGCGACTCGCCCGGCTCCTGCAACTACCGCATACCGTCCGACGCAAAGCGCGATTCACCCAATCTGTTCCTATTTCCCTATGACTGGCGCATAAGCAACGGCACGAATGCCCGACGGCTTCGTCAATATATCGACGCAATCCGGGATCTTTACCCGGAAGCACAATTCGACTTTATCACACACAGTATGGGCAGCCTGCTCGCCCGGCGGTATCTGCTCGATCACCCCACCGATCACTACGTAGAGCATGGCGCGATGATCGCCGGACCATTTCTTGGAGCCCCCGTCAGTTACTACCGATTGTTAAAAGGTGACTTTTTCGGGTTCGCCCCGCTCGACATGTTTGAGAACGGCGCGATTACATCCATTCTCGAGGACTTCCCGGGCTTTCACGAGCTTTTTCCGTCGCCGGGCTATTTTCGACTACACGAATTCCAGCCCAACGCCAAAAGCTTGCTCGCCGAAGTAGGCAGGGATTTGAATGGCGACGGCAAGGCCTACGACGAATGGAGCGAATCCATGATCCGGAGCTACTTTAACGGAGCATTTCCAAGCAGCCCTGTTGATACATGTGAGGCCTTTCATGTTCCCAGCCAGGATGATTGGTCCGGAGCAGACTTAGGAGTCAGGTTTCTCCACTTTGTAGGGGTCCGCCAGAAGGAAGACACAGGGGTTCGATTGGAGGCTCATGAAATAGCGTGCGTTTTGCCTTTCATCAATCGCCAACTTTGGCGGCATCAATTTTATATCGCGAAGCATGGGCCGGGAGACAAGACCGTTCCTTACCTGAGCGCGTATCGGGAACCAGAATGGTGGGCACCCCGGACAGAGACAACGATTGTTCGAGGTGAGCGCAAGTCCAGTTCGGCAGAACTGTCGGACGACATGACCGAACACCTCAAGCTGACCGCGAACCCCCGCGTACATAGAGGGCTGATGTATTTTCTCAGCACCGGAAAGAGGCTCTGGACCGATGTGGAGCCACCGGCCGGGTTCAAGCCGGCCGGGGAATCGGAGCCAATCGCGGTCTCCCGTGAACTGCTCTCCGTTGGGGTGGCGGATGTGTCGGTTAGAGATGCCGACGGCGAAGAGAGCGTCTATGCGCCTGGACGCGGTTGGCTGCATCCGGATAGCGTCGTTTACTCGGGAGATCAGGTTGCAGCCAACATGATCTACTCACCCACCGGCACTTTTGTTTTCACTTTCAGAATCACAAATAGTCCTGCTGTCTTGGCCGTTCTGGAATTGAAACGACGGGACGCCAGTGGGAATGTGATGAACGCAGTCCGCTTCCTCGACGTAGCCTTTCCTAAGGGCAGCACCGCTCACTTGGTCGACAACGGCAGCCCACCCTATCAATTGGAGATTGACGCCGACGCAGATGGTAAAACCGACAACGTGGTCGCGGCGCAGTACAATCTCTCGGGCGCGGCCGCTCAAGATGAAGTCCCGCCCGAGATCTACGCGCGGCGAATTTGTCAAAACGGCAGGCCTAACTTGCAATTGGCCGCGGTCGACGAAGGTTCTGGAGTTGGGGATATCGTATATCAGGTGGGCGCCGAGGCGCCGACTAACTATGTCGGAGCGATCGACGTCAGAAGAGTCACCAACGGCGAGATCCTTGCCTTCGGGACGGACCGCGCGGGAAATCGGACGCACTTGTACAGATTCCCCATCCTCCCGCATTTACGCGCGGCGTTCGCAGGCAATCACGTGAGATTGTCGTGGGAAAAGTGTTGCTGGCCAATTGTAGTCGAAACCTCTGAATCAGTCGGCCCAGCAGCAACGTGGCGCGCGACAGACGCGCAGATCCAGGATTTTGGCCCGGAAGATGGCGTCGACCTTCCCCCGCGGGATTCGACAGGCTTTTTCCGGTTGCAGATGGATCCTCAATAGCCTGAGCGCAAGACCACCCTCAGATCGTGCTTAACTCTTGCCCCAGACAAATCCGAACACCAGGATAACAAACGGCAGCCAATCATTACCCGTCAAAGTTGACGCCAGCCGTGCGTAGGCTCGGGTCAGGCGACGACCCCGGAATGGGAGCATCTTTGGGTTTGCAAAACCGAGTCGGATATCCAACCTCTCCCCATGTCTCGCCTCCGCCGAGTCTGGAAGAGGCTTTGCGCTCCCGCACGATGCGAGCTCACTCCCTGCCGTTTTCAGGGTCGCCGCCTAACCACCCCGTCCAAACTGATTCGCACTTGCGCTGTCGCGGTATTGTTCGCAGCGGCGTCCGCGCCAGGGGCTCCACTCTCCGTCCAACTCTCTGGCTCCGGCTCCGGCATTAAGGAGTTTCATCACCCGGACGGATGGTGGCAGAAGATCACATACACGATCACGGCCAACCTGCAGCTCCAACCGGCTCCCCCCATCGCGATCAACGAGACGGTCCTCGAATCAACACGCGCCGACGTCAATGGCAGTATCCGGTTGCTCGGCACCGCCGAGGATCATTTCTTCGGCGCTCTCACCACGTGGACCTTTGATATCACCAGGGAATATGATCTGCGCGGAAAGGATGTGTACACGGACTTCATCGAGTGCGAACCGCAGGCCGATTACGTCGGCACGTCGTTACCCTTTGGAGCAGACACACAGGATCCGCGCCTTTACGGGATCAAATTCGAGGGCAGCACCGGAATCCTCACAAACTTTGTCCGTCTGCCCAATCTTTGGTGGTTCGATGATCTGTATCCAATCCGGGCCACGGCCACCGTGGGCGGTGCCGAAAGCGATTTCGGCGGCTCGGTAACCAATGCGTGCGACGGAACGCCTGTCCCCAACGCCCTGGTAACCATCAGCAGCTCCGGAAGAACTTTAAGCGTGAGATCCGACGACAGTGGGCGGTTCAATTTCAGCGACGCACCGTCTGGGCCCCTCCGGGTCACCATTAGTGCCGACGGTTACTCGACCTTCGATCAAACAAAGGGGCTTCGCCCCTTCTGCCGGGTGTCCCAGTCATTCCCTCTATCACCGATTCCGGGCCAACTTGACCTCCAATCGGGTTTGAACGAAACGCGGCACCACACGCATCACTTTCGGGTGGGTGACAAATTCATTCTACGTCGCGGCGACACGTTTATCGTACAGTGGCGCCTGCCTCCCGGATTCGCTCCAATCCCTGAAACGCTTTCTTTTCACCTTAACGACACATCGGATCCAACCGCGGCCCCGATTCAATTCCCCGTCCAGCGGGCCGCTTCGCCAGCACCTCACGAATGGTGGGCGCGCCTTTCGCAGGTCTATCTTAACGACCTCGGAGGCAAGACGCTTGAGTTTGAAATCAGCATTCCGCCTACGGCTGCGGTGGGTGAATACGAGTTTAATCTGCAGCTGGCCAACAGTGGCTCGCTTGGCGGCCAGTGTCGGGTTCCCTTTCCAGAGCCAGTCGTCGTCCTCTTCAATCCGTGGAATACCCGGGACGGCGTGGCGGATGAAGTGGCGCTGGATTCTCCCGATGAACGGGATGAATACGTTCTAGCGGAAACCGGGCGAATGTGGCGCGGAAGCTTCAGCAATCGCAGCAGTATCCCATGGACGTACAGTCAGTTTTCAGATGACGCTCTGACGATTGTGCTCTGGGCGCTGCGAGGTGAAGACCAGGAGCTTCGGCGCAGCGCAGCACAGGTTGCGAGGCTCTTCGCCGCAAAGGCAAACTCTGACGGCGGCGACAACGGAATCGTGTTCGCGCGTTGGCTCAATGAGGGAGACGACCCGAAGGTCGTTTACGGGGACGGGGTCGATCCAAGCGATTGGGCTGGCAATGAAGAAATTTTCCACCGATTTGTCAACAGCGGCCAAACGGTCGAGTACGGGCAGTGCTGGGTGGTCGCAGGAGTGCTCACCGGCATGCTGCGCTGCGTAGGCATGCCAACTCGTCCGATAACCAACTTTCAATCTGGTCGTGACGCCAACGGCGACGGAACGATCACCGAACGCGCATTCGAAGGCCGGCGCCTGCCAGACTCAGAGACGTTCTGGAATTATCATGTCTGGTGCGAAGCCTGGATGACTCGGCCCGACCGACCCGGATTTGATGGTTGGCAGGCCGTCGATGGCACACCGGAGCGAAGCCGTCTCCAAGGAGACTTCATGCTCGGACCTGCCCCGATCGAAGCCATCCGAAATCGGCGCAGTGGCTTGTACGAAGTAGACTATTTCTGCACGGCGGCAAACGGGCCTATCCAGCACTGCGACGTAACCCTCGATCAATCGGGCAGCGTTGTTGAGACGTGTGGCCCGAGCGACCCTGATTTTCTCGGCCGCCTCATTCTGACCAAGAGCCTCTTCAGCGACGCGCCACAAGATCTGACCAGCGTTTACAAGAAGGTTGCGGCACCCGCCGTGGCCGCTGCGGCAGCGGCGCAATCTATCAGCACCACTCTCCAAGGGCCCGCTCAACCTCGTGTGGGCGAAGACGTCACTTGGGTGGTCCGACTGGCAAATCGAGCAAGTCGGCGGGAAAGCATGCGTCTCAGGCTCGCTGCAGACTGCCTGGAATACAATGGAACGTTGCTCGGCACACTGGCGGGTGGTCTTGACGAAATTGTCGAGCTCGAACCCGGCCAGTTCGTCACTCGCGAATGGGTGATCCCAGCCGCCGAGCTGTTCCACTGGCTCGCACTTTCTCCGTCATTCGAGGCACGACTCTACATCACCGGTGCCAGCTCGGGTGACGTTCTGCTCGTTCATGACCGTATCGTGTTGTCTCCTCCGACGCCTCAACTCCACTTCACGCCATCGGCAGCCCTCTACCCGGGCGAGAGCAATGTGTTTAGCGTGCATTGGACCAACACCTTCACGGCACCGCTCACCAACGCCATACTGCAGCTCCTGGTCACAGACGGCTTGCGCATCGGCAACGCGAGCGCGCTGGTGATCCCACTGGGAACGGTCCAAACCGCCGCCTCCATTCACTTTTCCACAAACCTGTTGGCGCTCCGGCCCGGAAGACACATCGCGGCTGTCCGTCTCAAGGCTCAGAGTTTGCGCACGATTGGCCAGGAGGAAGTTGTGGTCGTCCCCGAACCTCCCAGCCTCTCAATCGAGTTGGTGCCGAATGGAGCCGTTTTGCTTCACTTCCCGACTCTGAGCGGGCACCGCTACACAGTTCTCGCCGCCGACCGCCCGACGGGTCTGTCGTGGAGATCCGTCGGCGGAGCGGTTGCCGGAAACGGGCAAATTGCCTCGATGACCTTCCAGCGACAGACCGCCGAAGGTCAGCAATTCTACCGAGTGCAAACTGAGACCCCATAACAGGGAGACGCATTTTCAGATTTTATCGGTGATGGCGAGGATCGCCCGGCGTAGCAACGGGTATGAACCTAGCGTTGGCCGGAATCGATGCGGAAAACCTCGAGCCGCTGAACCAGGGGCTGGGCGGCAAGCATTGAACCTGATAGCGCAGCATGAAATCTCCACACCGTGTGCCTATTCCAATGGCCATCATCTTAGTCCTCGGAAACGTTTTTCGTTGGCATTTCGCACGGCGGATGTTCTCACGCGCCGCGGCACGCGGCCCTTCTAGTGCCGGAAGGATTCTCTGCGCCGCAGGTCTGCTCGCGCTTTGGAGCGTTCCGGCGATGTCCCAGCAGGCCAACGACGACTTCGACATTACCGTCATGGCTCGCACGGGGCAGGATGGACTGACCGGAATCAAATCCGCCCCATCCGTCAACAGAAACGGTCACGTCGCATTCATCGCCAACTTGACCGGTAATGAGAGATTTTTCTTCGCGCGGGACAAGCAGCTCACGCACGTCACACCAAGTTTCGTGGGAGCGACATTCAGTACGTTCTTCCAGCTCACCGTCGACGGACGAATCGTGGCTCGGGACGGCTCCGGGACGTCCGTGCGAATTGGCAGGTGGGAAGCCTCCACTCCCGACGAATTTATGCCTCCGGTGGATCCACGAGCGGGCCCTGCGCGTGTTTGCGCAGACGCGCCACGTGGCGACGAGCCGTGTGGCAGCGAGTTCGATTGCTTGGACTGGGACAATGTCCACCACTTGGGCTGCATCCCGGACAATCGTGAACTCATCATGAAGTGTTGATGGCTTAAGATATCCCAACAAGAGAGAGCATCGCATGAATCACGCGCTAAATACAACAGATATCCAACCGACGCAAAGCACTAGCCCGAGCCGTGCAAGCCGCCGGTTCGCCCACGTTTTCATGGTTGCGGGAACAGTTTCGTGTCTTTGCGCCACACCATTATTAGCCCAATATACAAATGAGCAAGTGACGGCTGGCGGGGTTAACCATCGCCACCCTAGCATCAACAATCCCGGAGAGATCGTTTGGGCTCAGGATAACACTGTCAATGGGTGGGAAATCTTCAGCAGCACGCGAGGGCAACTGACATTCCCGAGTGGTGATTACACCGAGGGACAGTGGCCAAGCCTCGCAGATGACGGCAGCTACATTTGCTTCCGGTCCGGTTCGCTTCCTTGTGTTGGTAGCGGCTTTCTTCTCCGCTATCCAGGTGAAACCACAGTGGAGTTCTGTTCGCGCAATGTGACATCAGGTGCCCACCGCGACACTATCTGGCAGACTGGCATCTCCAGCGATGGAACCAAAATGTTCTGGGCCTACAAATTCTACAGCACCGCCTTCACTCTCCAGTCCCAGAAATATTTTCTCAACGGCGCCCAAGTTTCGCCAGGGAGTATCTCCACCTGGAACTACCCGGCAGTAAATAACGCGGGCGAGTACGTCTATGAGGTTGGCGGCACTGTGATCTCCTCAACACGAGGAGCACTCGTCGCGGGTGCCCAACCCGCAATCAATGATGCTGGCGACATCGCGTATGTTGTTGGTTCGGAGGTACGCGTTCGCTTGGCAAGCGGAGTCGTGGTGACGGTGGGAACAGGCGCGGACCCTACAATCAACAATGCGCGGGTTGTTGCCTTCGAACAATCAGTCGGAGGCAATTACCAAATCGTGCGAGGCACCCCGTATGCAGATTTGATCCCAGTGAGTTTAGATTGGAATCTCGCATTGGGCGGAGTCGATTTCCGATACGGCGTTCAATACAGTCCCCTCGACGTCGCGACTACTGCAGAGCTGTTTTGGGCACGGGGGACCAATATCTCTGATATCGTTTCCTCGACACCTCTTTTCACTCACGACATTCAGGTTGCTTTTGTTGGAACTAACTCTGTCGTCAATGCGCCTGCTTCGGCATTCGCTAACCGCCCGGCCGGCGCTACCCATGTTCTTCTTGTACTCGATTACGATAACCTGGTGCATGAGTTGGACAAGTTGAACAATGTGGCCGCAATCGAAGTTGCAACTCTGGAACGCGTGGACGCCATGACCTTCCAACAAGCGGGAGTTTTGCCCACAGATCCCGCTCAGTATTTCTCGGGGGGGCAACTGCGAGTTGGAGCCGTCGCGGACGGTGCCAGCCGGCTGGTTTTGCGAGTCAATTTGGGAGCAATGGACATCACCGATCCCACCTTAAACCTTCACTTTACTCTGTCCGGTGGAGGAAGCCACGGACGTTTGCGACCTTTAAGTGCAGACACATGGTCTTACGACGTCCCGGCCGCGTTGCACACGCAGGGCGGTGTCAGCAAAGCCTTTTGTATATTCGAATCGCCAGAGGACTTCCCCGCTTCAACACCGGCGGCGACGGTGCAATTCCTTAATGGATCCACTCTGATTTCCAAGAAGCAGATCGAGATTAGGCGTCCGCCTGTGGTATTGGTTCATGGCATCTGGAGCAACCCGCGGGATGCGTTTGCAATTACGGGAGCCAAAGCTTACATCGAGGCTCGAGTCGGCCCTACTGCGGGAGGCTTTCCAGTAGGGTTAGCTGATTATGGAGTCTCAAGCTCTGAGGAATTCAACGTCAATGCGCCAGTTGTTTTCAACTGCATCCAACAAGTAATTCAGACATGTTATCCAGACTACGCTTGTTCGAGAGCGGATGTTGTCGGCCACAGCATGGGTGCCCTTCTATCTCGGATTGCAATGCAAAGGTATGGACCGCAACCGGGAAACTACAATAAGGGAAACATCCACAAATTGATTTCCATTGGCACACCCCATCGAGGCAGCTTTCTTGCCGACCAACTCATTTTGGCCAGGCGCGATTCACCCAGGAAATTCGCCCTAATCGCCAACCTGATGGCACTGAAGATGAAGTACGTTGATCGAGGGGCAGCGGACAACCTCAGCGCATACCTTGGATATTCTGGAATTCCTGATATTGGCCAAGTGGGAATTCCGTGCCATGCCATCGTCAGCAATTGTGACAATCCTGCTGGCTTGCGGGATGACTTGCTAGATTTGTACACAGCTCTGTTCATAATCTTCCCGGAATCCGACCCCCGTCGTTCGACCAGCGATGCGGTTGTTGAGATGTCAAGCCAGGCTGACGGCATTGCAAGCGGCAGTGTGACTCGTTTTCTCTCTACTGCGCAGCACACACTCCAGACGAGCTCGCAGGCAATCCAAGCAAGGATATTCAGATTGTTGGAGGCGCCGATTGCTTCGTCTGGGTGGTTCGATGCAAATGGTTTTACATCCTTTGCGGGTGTCACCATGCCTAGCCCTTCCATCGCGAACATTTTGCCCGATGCTGTTGCTGCCGCTCCCGCCAGCGACACTGTGGGCACCTGGCTCGTGGTCACTGGTCTGTTTAATGGACAAAGTGTTCAGCCAAACGATGTCATCACGGTTACCGCTTTCGCGGCCGACGGCCGCCCGTTGCAGGGTTTTGCCCTGATTGGAGGGACCGACGTCATCGAAATGACGGCGGAGCCGTTTAGCTTGCAATTTAGCGTACCTCAAACGGCCACTGGAGATCTCCCTCTCATGGCAATAGCGTCCGACGCCAATGGCGAACCTTCAGTGCAGTTCATTACGTTGCGTGTGCAGCCCAATGCCGCTTTGGAGTCTCTTTTCGTGGAACCCTCTTCCATTCAGATGCGTTTGGCCAACCGGTATCAGTTGCGCGTGCTGGGTAGATTCAGCGATGGGTTGACACGTGATATCACATCGGCAGCGGCTGGGACGATGTACGGTTCCAGCGATCAGCTTCGCGTGCGTGTTGACACGAATGGGATGGTCAGCGCGATTCATAACACAACCACAGAAGTAACGATCTCCGTCACCAACGGCGTCATTTCGACCAACGTGCAAACCACCGTGAATCTGATGAATCTTCCGCCAACCGCACATATCTCCGCTGACTCGACCAACGCGTCAGGTCGCGCGCCGATAAGCATTCAATTCGACGGCTCCGCAAGCAGCGATCCGGAATCCGCACCCTTGGCGTACAATTGGGATTTCGGCGACGGTACAAAATCGGACCGAAGAGCGCCCGCTCGTCACACATTCTCCGTCCCGGGCGAATATGTCGTCAGACTGGTGGTCTCTGATCCTGAAGGTTTGAACGGAACGAGCGAGTTCCGTGTAAAAGTTGTCCCAGCGGTTCTTTTGGAGATCCGCTACATGAACAGCCAGCCACTGGTTACGCTTTTTGGAGAGCCGGGCATCCAGCATGTCTTGGAAAGTTCAACGAATCTCCAGAACTGGCGTCCGCTCATGACGAACGCGCTCTCGAATGGTGCGTTTGATTTTCTGGATACGAATACCGCGCCTTTACAACAACGGTTCTTTCGCGGTCTAAGGCCCTGAAGATGATATTTACATAAATCTGCAATCCATCTTTGCCCCTCCCTCGAACCATCCGTAAACCGGAGCGTTGGATGATGAAATCACCCCTGCAGATGACCGGTGCCAGCCTCCTGGCCGGCGCCCTTGTGGATCGTCGCGTTGGCTTTCATCTCCGCCGCCTGCTCGCACCTTCGTCCCGTTTCGCCCCAAATCCACTCACATCGCCTCACCCTGTGGCGCAGACTTCCGGTCCCCATAGATCCTGATGTCATGCGGGAAGGGAACTGTGCAACGGGAACGACCAAGACCCCTCACCCGCCCTACGGGCATTCTCTCCGCGCGTCCCATCCTGAGGAGATCAGCCCGGGCGCGGGGAGAGGGATCAAGGGTGAGAGGCCATCCTTCTTCCAGCACAGGTCAGGAGTTCTGAATCTGCCATTTCGCGGATTTCCACTCCCCAGAGCGTCGCAACTCCCAAACTGATATAATGAGCTCAATAAATCAAACCCAGCATCGAGAATCACCCACATCTACCGTATGAAAACCATCCTCAGCCTCGCGCTCGCATTGACCGCCTCCGGTGTCGTCGCCGCCGGATCTGACCGGAGTGACCATCCTGCCGTCGGCCTCGGGCTGTTCACGGCGTTGGAAAGGTAGCCCAATGACACCGTCTGAGGTTAGTGGTCAAAATCTCTGTAACGAACCGACCGCGAATTCGTTTCATAAGATGTTCAAGGTTCAAACCTTTTGAACCTCGGCCGGCCCAAGTAATGTTCGCGTAAAGATTGAATCCAGTCCTCGCCTGGCTCCCAGTCGCTGGCGTCGATCGTCACGTCGGCAAGCGCCGCGCCGTTGGGCTTGGTGCTGATACGAGAGTACACCAAGACGCAAACACTGGCAGATGTCAGGACGACCCTATGTCAACCAATCGCTCCTTGGGGAAATGTCCTCATCTTCTCGCGTTGCCTTCGGAAGATTCGCCCCTCCACCCGATTCCAATCCCGTTTGACGGACCCGCGTCGCGAGCCACCCTCTCCAAATTCGTCATTGAAGAACCAGCGCTGGCCAATCGCTTGGACCGGTTGGTCGACGAGTTTGTGCAGGCGGTGCGGTCATTCCGCCCTCCCGGATTGATTTGCTGGGGCACAGCGCGGGAAGCCGATCAGGTTCCCGGCTGCAATCGCACGGTTCGAATCCTCTGCAAGCTGCCTCCCCGGGACCAGATCGCGTTGGACGTAACGTTTCAATCTCGTGCGGACGGCCTGGGCGTGCGATGCCGCCTGCTGTCGAGAATGGTCATCGCCCGTGCTCGGATCCTCCTGTATCTCTCGGCATTTCTCGCTCTGTGGGGCGGTCTTTTCCTCGGATTGCTCGGATTCACCGATATGGAATACAAATTGGGCCAGCACTTCGCCGAAAAATATTTCGCTAACCCAGAAGCCGGTCTGGCTGTTCTGGTTTACGGTTGGGACGTTGACGCGACCCCGCGCATCGGTTCACCTTACCAACACGTCGAGCCGTGGGAGATTTTCGACTATGTTTACGCGGATCCGGTGCTTTTTCTGAAAGCCATGGCTCCGGTGAGCTCCATTCTTGGCGCGGTTGCCGCCGGCATCGCCCTGCTGATCCCGCGCTGGTTCCATCGCTTTCCATGCTGGTTGCTGAAGTGGCCCGCGCCTGGCGCCCTTTCGACGGCGCGCGCCGCTCACCGAGAATGGTTCGAGCAATTAATATTCCAGAAATTGGCACCCGAGCACGGCGTGACGAATCCCGACTTAATTGACGACAATCCAAGGGTAGCCCGAGGACCACGAGCGCGCACGGTCGCAAGGAAATTCTTGTTCCCATGGCCCGTGACCTGGTTCCTCGTATTCCCTCTGACCGGGATTACCCTTTACGGCGCCTTGGAGAAGATAGCGTCTCTTGAGGGGCAAAGACTGGACTCTCAAGTTCCACCGCCCGTCCTGACGAATGCGTTCAACAGCCTGTATGTTCAACTCAACAGACTCGATGCTGATGCCGCGCAAGCACTGAAGGCGCTTGCTGTGGAAAAGCCGAAGACCGCCGCGGAGGCGCTCCGTGCAATGCGAAGGCCGGGAGGCCCATATTCAAGCCTGGAAAAGCTGATAGCCAACCCAAGGCGCGTCAACGCGCGGACACGCCTCTTTCTCCAAAATTACTCGAACGACGTGGGCAACCTCTACCTCGAGTATGGCAGGACCACACTTCGCAATAGTCGTCTTCGTCGCCTATTCGGTGGAGAAGATTGAATGGGCACGCGCGCCAAAGCGCGTCCGCCGATGGGTGCATGCGAGTATTGTCCGAGAGAAGCTATTCCCTGGATAGTCGAAAAAGCCCGGTGACGCCGTTGAGCTAAGATTCGATTCAATCTTGGTCTTCATGGAGACCGGCGTATTTGTCACGGTCATACATGGCGTGTCGCTCGCTGCCGCCGTCTGCAGGAGGAGGTTTACCACCTTCTGCTCGAAGCTTGATCGGCGAGATTCCAAGCACTAACTGTAGCGGCCAGGGGAGGTGGAGGAGTCGTGGTGCTCCCGTCAGTAAGTGATTCCAACCTCTTGTCCGGGTATGGCGGGGTTGCCGGCATCGAGGTCAAGGTCAATTCAAGAGCCGGCAGGGCAGGCTGTTCACGTCGCTTTGGTGTTCAATATTTCGCTCGCGAACGACAGATTTACTGAAATATGGGCGCAAGGATGACGTAGCAAAGGACGAGAATCGTTGCCTGATCGAGAAAGCTACCTATCGAGCAATTATGAAACATCAAACCCTGTTAAATGGCACCTTCGCATCCCTAGAGCCGGCCGGTGCCACCAAGAGGCATTGCCCGCCCCGGCTCTTTGAGAATTGCCAAATCTACGCCCTGTCAAGCGAGCTGGTCAGGTTGCCTGGCAAAATCGCGGAAGTCATCCGACGGTCCAAGCTCGAACTTGCCTGCTGCTGTTTGGCCCTTTTGGTCTGTGGAACGCCCAGTAGTGCTCAGGATTTTAAGGTTGTGTCGTTGAAGGAGAATGGAGCCCTCACGTTCGAAGCTGATCCGACATTATCCTATGACGTGGAATGGATGTCGCCGTTGGGTGGCACGTGGACCAACAGCTGGGCGGGCCTCCAGCAAATTCAGCCGACCGGCTCCGTCGTGACGGTAAGCGTGCCCAGGTTCTTTCGAGTGAAGCGTCACGAATACGCGCCTCGTCCGGGCACGGAAATTATCGAGATTCCCTCCGATGGAGTTACCGTTGAATCGACAACAATTCTTCGGAGCGGTTACAGATACAGGCTCGAAGTTTTTGGCACGTATCGCTACGACGTCGGTGAGCCGGGGCAACTTGCGGATGCAGAGCATGTCGAACTCGATAATCATACCTGGCGGAGCGGCCGCAACCTCTCAATCGAAGGCAGCGCCAGCGCGGTGGTAAACGATGGGATTAATCTTTCGCACCATGCGTATTCCTATATTCTGGATGGAGCTGATCGACCGATTAGTCTTCGGATAAATGATTCCGCTTATTCCGACAACCACGGATTTCTATACGGGCGGATCGTCGATCTCGGTTCCACTAATCAGATTGGGGTGCTGACCCATTGAGGAACGATGGTTTGCTTCACGGTTTGATTGCAACCCGGTAGAACTTGAGTTTGTCGGTCAGTGGAAAACGCCAATGGTAACCTCGGTCTTGAATCGACAGGGTGCCCGGTGGTTCGAGCTCCGGTCTGATCTCGGTCCACGTGCGCAGATCGACGGACCGAGACAGGCCTACTTGGTCCGGGTTGCCGTTCTTGCCAACGCGGTAATCCAGGCGGAGCCAGTTGGTGCCGGACGTCCCATCAACGACAACCCGGGGCAAGTTACTCAAATCTGCATTGGGTTCCGGCGTGATCCCGAAGGTATAGCGGGCCAGGTTTTGCACGCCGTCACCAAATGGTGCATTCTCATAACTTCGTTGACCCTCAGGGAGCCTCAGTGCCCATTGGCCAAATGTGATTGGTTGGTCAATGGGCTCAGCTCGCATAACGGTAACGTCGATGACTGCCGTCAGCGGTCCGAACCGAGCGGTGATCGCCGTCCGGCCTGGAGCCAGCGGGCTAAGGAATCCGTTCGGATCAACCGTCGCCACGTTGGTACGCAAGCTGGCATAGGTGACTCCGAAGGCGCCTCCAAGCTCGCGCTCGATGCCCCCGGGGTATCGTCCAATCAGATGCAACGGAGGAGGCGGTTCTCCCACATAGAGATCTCGGTTCTCTCCGGAAAAGGCTATCGCCTCAGGTAAGTCCTGGGATTGAACCCAGACCCGCACCTCGGGCGATCGGATCAGGCGGCCGTCATTCAATCGGGCTATCACCATGCACGAGAATGAGCCATGCCACGATATCGGAATGGATACCTCGACGGCTTGTTGCAGATTGACGGTCCGAATCTCCGGGCTTTCGGATATAACCATGGCCTGCGTCACGATGGCTCCGGCGGGAATGGCGACCGGGAGTCGGAGGACGCTGCCTGGAGACACCGTTGCTGCGAATCCGCCAGCACCACCCGCTCCCATTTCCAACAGCTCCTCCAGAGATTTGGCCCAATCCTGCACTTGGCTCACCAAACATAGTGGGGGACTGAACGGAATCAGCGGTGAGGTTCGTCTTACGGGAAATCCCATCTCGAACATCGGCCCATCAACCGTGGCATTCAAAAGCTCGACGGCCTTCATCGCCGATCGACCGGATGGATATTCGTTGATCGTCGGATAGTGGAGCCCTTCGCCGCCTTCGACGCGGGTCGTCGCCGACACGGACAGTCCCGCTCGCTGGCTTGATTCGGGTACAACGGTGTCGCTGTCCTCTTGAAACAAATCGCTCGGCAGATAGTCTCGAGAAAGGCAGGTCTCCGCTGGAAGTTGCATCAGGGCACGCTTGCAACTCCCATATTCGGCCGGCGAATCGGCTGTGTCGCCGCCCACTCCATAAATCGCGTGGACTGGCACCGGAGCACGTACCGCGTTCATTTTAATCATGATGTCGCTGTCCGGTCGTAAATCCCGAACAGCCCCGCAATCCATGCAGCGCGCTTTATCCACTCCACAAGCACCACCACTGATGAGATCCATGAATACGCGGGAGACCAGGAACGGAGCCGCCCAACCCGCCCATGTGGTCGTGCCGTCTAGGTTTGCCATCTGGGGCGCAATGGGAGATCCCCAAAGAGGACTGTTGACCGTCACCAGCTTATGGAGATCCCCTCTCCGAAAATTCCATTCATTCTTGTAGTCGGTATCCATCCCGGAGATCAGCTCGTCGGTTGAGTATAACCGCAAGAGGACTCCGCCCATGCTGTGCCCAAATGCGTCTACTTGGGTCGCGGCGATTCCTTCGCTTCGAACTCGACTCAGCGCGGAGCGTATGAAGCTTCTTACCCGCGGAACATTTTTCACGAACTCATCACCATTGCTCCCTTCGTAGTCCATGACATGGACGCGGAATCGCGGATCTCGCTGGATGGACCAGTTCCACGACGCGCCCCGGTCGTGAAGGCCGTGTACGAGAACGACGGGCGGTCGATGCAACTCGATGATGCGTTCGAACGTGACGGCTTCTGATCCGAAGTTCGGGTAGTACCTTCCTGTGAGCTTCAGTTTCCGTGGGGCGGAAGAGCCACGCAACGTTGCATCCCCGGTTGCAAACGGTGTCTCGCTGCGAACAAAATCCTTTGGCGCTGTCAAAAGGAAATAGCCTTGATTTCGTCCCGTAGGCCCAGAACAGCGGGCCAATTCCGTGACCAAGGGGTTGCCTTTCCTTGCCGAAAACGGATCCTCTAAAATGCCGGCGTGTTCGGCCAGAACCGAGCCATCCTCAACGGCGGCCACCGTCAATTCGAAGGTTCCCGGGAGATCAAATCCTGGCGTGCGAATCAACAACTTTGTCACGCCGTCGGCAGTCAACCCCTTTACCTGATTGCCGCGCGAAAGCAGCTTCTGACAAGTAGGCTCGCCTCGAAACTCCGGAGCGTTATAATCCACAATTTCCAATTCACCACTCTGGGTACCCGTGCGCAGAATCGCTTCTGTTTCGGAAGTCTTCACCCAGAACGCCACGTTTCCCAGGGTGTTCAGCGGATCGTGCATGCCGAAGTCCTGCACGATCCCCGGCAGCAGCGTGCCCGCCTGGTCAATCGGAAGTCGATCGCCCACCTTTACGACGGTTCCCAAAGCCCTGAGCGGCTTTACCGAATCCTGCACATCAATGGCCAGCACGTGAAGTCCGCGGCGAGGCTGCAACTCCCCGAATTCCCCCCGGACCAGCCGCGTGGCAATGAATGCTACCCGGTACTGTTCATCTCCCTCTTTCGCCATTCGCTCAACCGCCACTGGCGAATCGAGCTCAAAATCCGCAAATGTTCCTTCGTCAACCTCACCCAGCTGAGGGTCGAAGGCCTGGTTCTCATTCAAGTCGGCGTACGACTCGCCCGGCTCGAGCTGTAGATTGCCGGCAACACCAGCAATCTGTAGGGGCTGTGCAAAGGTTCGTCCCCCCAGATCGGTTGACACAAATATCGCCCGCCGCCCGTCGGGCTTGAACGATCCGGCAAACGCGACGACGTGTCCATCGTCGCTTATTCCCGGCAGGGCACCAACGGACTGATATGAGCCGGTATTGGCGATGTCGATAATCGTCCCAAAACCGTACGAGGCGATTCGGACGGCCGAGGCTGATGTGTTCCGATAAACAAAGAATCCATTGTCTGCAAGCTTGGTCCTGAGCCGCGCGCTGCCAAGTGGTGCTCCGATCCATCCGCCCCCAGGGCGATTCATGAAGTAGTTCTGATCGGCGAGAGCGTTAAACGCAGTCTGGCCGGCATTGTTCAGCGTCGCCCACGGCAGAAGGCCCGCGAAGGGTGTCGCGGGATCGTAGGCAGATGCGATGTTAATCAAATCAGGCGTTCCGACGCCCCAGGTCGACCAACCTGCCCAGAGCGGGTTCAAAATGGTAACCCCGGAGTAGCCTCCATTTCCCATCGCCACTTGCTGAACGTGATATTGATTGGGTGTCAGCGCATCGTAGAGCTCCAAATATGTTAGGGGAGCGTCCAGAATGCTCCCCAAGGGAAACGCAACCTGGACTCGCGCCGTCAAATAGCGGCGCGCGAGAACCTGATTAGCATTGTTGATCTGCACATCGGCGGCAAAAACCTGTCGCGGAGATCCTCCATCGGCGTGCGGCGCCAGGCCGCTGTGAAACATCGGGTGCAGCCGCGAGCCAACAAAGTCGGGGCCCCAAGTATAGACATTCTCCACTGCGGCATCCCCACTGCCGGTCCGCCCGACAAACGCCACGATTCCGTGATCATTTATCGACGGATAGGGCTGGAGAGAACTGATGCCATCCTGGTTGAGCCGTGCGACCAGATTGTATTCAAAGACCAGCGATTCCCTCACCGGTTCCGGGACGTCAGCCACCGCCCAAGGGGTTGGGGCGGAGATTGCCAACCCTACCATCTGCACTAAGAGCATTCTCATACACCCCATGCAACGAAAGTTGCCGCCCAATGGTTACTGAGAAAACCTGCTGCTCCGTCGAATTCCCGTTGCGTCGGCCGGACTCGCACCCAACCGTTGAAAGATTTCTAGGCTCTCGGTAGGCGGTAAGCAGGATACAGGTCAGACCGAAGGCTCCTCGGTGGGCGCTGGTAGTTAAGCGCGGGAGTTGGAGCGGTTCCGGCGTTGAGGCGAGAGTCCCTTGTTTTGCGTTATGGTCATACCGGGCAGGCGCTGCAAAACATCGGTCAACTAGCCGTGACGGATTTGGATTCTGTCCGACATTCAAGTTCGCGAAGATCAACTCAGAGGATCTCGGCCAGAGTGTTCGCGCGGTTGTTCGGAGTGTACCGCCATGGGCACTACAACCGCGTTGCAGATTCCGAATGCAGCAAATTGGAAGGGATTTGCCGGTATCGCTGCTGGTGGTGCGGGCTGACGATTTCGGTCCCGCCGCCGCATCGGCTGCCCTACCCGGACCGCTTCACCATCATGACAAGCGGCAGCGTGGTTGGCTCCTCAAATCTGACCATCGATAGGAAGAGACCTGAAACGCCTTGTCGGAGCGACCTCGCGCAGATCCGGCCCTATCATCACGCACGCGTTTGACTGCCACGTCCGGTTCGGCCGTCGTTCAGTCGTGCCTTTCGGATATGGTCCGGCGTCGCGCCTCGGCCAAAGCCTCAGGCCATCTTGCTGCAAGGCTCGCAAATCTCGGACGAGCGGTGGGCTCCGCCGCGATCGCAGCAGTCCCGATCCGCGGACCGCCGAACCGCGAAAACTATCGGATTGGAATGGAAGACTTGATCGTGGCCCGCTGGCGCAGCCAGTCAAGGTCCGGATTGTTCGGGCAGGATTGCGTTCCCGGGTTCCGGCGCGGCTTGGTCCTGCTGTCAGTCCATTTGTGAATCTCAGCGTGGCCGTCCGCGAAGGACAATGTACTCGAGTCGACGTGATTCACCGCCGGATAGCTGCGCAGTTCATCGGTCACCATGTTGACGTCGAAGCAGCCGTCATTGATGCCGTCCGGGCGCTCGTCAATGAAGACGAACAACTGGGAGGAAGCCATAGTTCCGAGCCGCTCCTCCCGGGTGAACTGCGTGTAGCCGCGGCTCATTGGCACTGAAGCAGCGGGTGATTGTCGGTTTTCCCCAACATAGCAATTCATTGAATAGGAGCGCACATTGTCGCTGCGATCTCCCGGGCATTTGTACAATTTGGCTGCCTTGGCATACGGACCGAGCTGGGAATTGAGCAGCAGCGACGTGTCACTGTTCGCGGCCGAATTGCCTTGGTCGTCGAGATAGCCGACACACCACGTGCGGTTCGAATTCGAGAGGTCCTGGGCGTCAGCACCGGAATAATTGCCGGGCATGACATCATCGTGCTCTTCCATATACAGGCGCCAGGCGAGGATCATTTGTTTGTTGTTGCTGAGGCAGCTGGCTGCAATGGAGCGTCCTTTGGCCCCGGCCAGCGAAGGCAGAAGCAGGCCAGCGAGAATCGCAATGATGGCGATTACGACGAGCAACTCGATCAGGGTAAAGGCGGTCACCGCTGGCCGCAGGGAGCGTGAAGCGCTCCGTTTGAGCGTCGCACTGGGCGTCTCGATGCGCAACATGCGCATGTGGGTTGATTCGTTGGTCAATGTGCACATAAGACAATTGGTTCAATCCATTCGTTTGAGGCGATAAAAGCGGTAGTCATCCCATGCCCCGGCCATGGGCACGTCGTATCGGTTTTGGTTTGGGCGAATCAAGGTCACGCCCTGCCACGACACGAGATCGGTCGACGTTTCGACCTGGAAGGCGCAGCCCGCTCCATTGAGCACGGTCAAATGGACAATTCGAGCGGAGTCAATGGCGATGCTGAGCGCTACCGGTCCAGATTGGGCCGGACCGTCAATGAATGCCCCCTGGACGCAGCCCTGCGCTGTTGTGGCACCACGAGAGATCGAAAAGCGGTTGGTAATCCATCCACCAACCCGGGGAACGGTCACGATGGAAAGCTCATAGTTCGCACGAGAAATCAATTGTGAGAAACCCAGGCTGATTTGATTGTCGGTTGCAGACAGCCGGTAGATGGCCGGATCCGTAACGCCCGACAGGCTCATGCTTACCAATTCTACACAGGGAGAGATATCTGCCTTCACCGCGACTCCCGTGGCCGTGCACTCCCCATTCTGAGTCACCCGAATGATGTTTGTCATGCGCTCGCCGACCCGGCCCGACGCCACGCGTCCGAGCGCGTCGGGAATTGCACCAGGCAAGGGCGGCGGCGGAGTGCAGCTGAGCGACGGGTTGATTTCCTGGCACTCGAACAAGTGCAGGAGCCACGCGCATCCGTTTATGAATATCACCTCCCGGTCGAAGGCAGATTCGGCATTTTCGGCGGGCTCAAACGGGCGATCCGATTTGACCCGAAAGTTCTGAATCAGGCGGCGGGTCTGCCCGAAGTCAGGCTCGTTGAATTGCGGCCACCGAAGCATAACCGGATTGGGTTGGTTCCAGCCAGGAACGGCAATCTGGGCCACGACATCCATGTTCGTGGTCATCAGCTCGATCGTCTCCAGGGCGTCCGAATACGGCAAATGGGTGCTCGCCTCCCAGAACGGATACCAGCCGTAGAATATGCCGTCTTCGATCACCACCTCTATCTGACCCAGGGTGTTCATTCTCGTCGGCTTGATCCCTTGAACGAGAGAAGGTCCGGGAGCAATTCCCCGCTTTTCGAACCCGATCAGATCTGTCCAGCGGCGGACCAGGTCCACGTCTGTGAGGAGATTGCGAGATTCGCCAAGCTGACTGCCCATCAGATACACCGGAATGCCGGCGGCGTAGGCGCGGTTGAGGATATCGACGTCGTTGTCGGTGAGTCCACCGTCCGTCTCGCCTTGATCGTTCCAGATTATCAGTTTGAAGCCCAAGACAAGCCCGAGATAGAGACCTTCCTGATCGAGAACCTTGACCACTGGAACACGCCACCCTGAATGGCCGGATCCGTCACGATACGGGATCATCGTGTTGTCAATCTGCGTCAATGCAGCGACCATGCGGTCGATCTCAACCGATGGGCGATTGCGAATGATGAGGATGTCTCCCCGCAGGTCGAAGGTATACGTCGTGACGGGCGCGGACCAACCCGTGGCCCCATGGATATCCCGGGCGCGAGCCACAAAGAGATTTGTGTGGTCGATGTAATTTGTATTGGCAAAGTCCACCCTGTAGGGAGGGACCGTTGCGGATCCGATGAAAACCTGTTGCTGGCCCTCGACCATGAAATAGTCCACTTGCGCGATGGCATCGTCGATGCCGTCAGCGACTGATTGGAGAACAATCGAATCGCCGGCGCGAAAGAGAGTCCCAGCGATTGGGTTCGTGATGGTGACCACGGGCGGCAGGTTCTCGACGTAGATGTAGTTCGTCCGCGTCAAGGTGTGAGAGGCACCGCCTGGGCCTGGCAGGCTGACCTTCAGCGACACCGTCTTCCATCCGGGCTCCGTGTACCGATGGGTTGGCTCGAACTGGGCACTGGTAGTTCCGTCCCCGAAGTTCCATTCGGAGATTAGACCTGGTGTTCCGGGCGACGCCGGGGCGCCTGCCGCCACGAACTGAACGGCGCCATCCTCCCCGGTAGTCCCTCCGCCTCGCCCACCGGCGGGCGTTAGATCATCCTCCTCTTGCAGTCCACCCGGAGCGGCCGCGAGCAGCTGATTTACCCAGGTGATGTTGGTCGTTGCTCCGTCGATGTCGCAGATGTACCACCAATCGAAGTTGCCGGTTGCCGGCACATCGATGGACTCATACGGGCGCAGTTGCGGCGACGCGCCTGGCACGATGTCGCCGCCCTTGTAGGCCACGATCTGGGCGGCCGATTGCGTCAGATAGAAGCCACCTTCGCCTGGGTATTTGCGGGCGAAAAGGCTGTACGTGCCGTTGGTAAAACGATGGATGGTGATGGTCTCGGGCCCCCAGCCGAGCGTGGTGTCCGCATCGCGAATCGCAAACGGCTGCTGCGTTCGGCTGCCCCGGTTGCGTTCAAGGTAATCGATCCAGGGATAGGCGATCGGCACGTTGGTCGGCATTCTCAACAGTAGATCCAGGTCGGAAGGCTTGTTGGTCCAGTTCAAGACGAAGCGAAGTCCGGCGAAGATGGGCGACATCGAGAAGCGTTTGGCGACGGTCTGGCCCGGGCCAACTTCAAACTGCGTATCGACGTAGTCGTAAAAACCGTCCTTGGTTGCGGTGAGAATGGCGCCGCCGAAGGTTGAGCGGTTCCAGAATTGAACCGGTTCATTCAGCCCGACGCGGGTCTTGTTCGCGAGAAAGTCAGCCCGCAAGTCTCCGCGCTGGACGCCGGAGATCTCATAATTGCCGTTCGTGTCGGTGATGGCACAGGCAGGGCCCACACAGACACGAACATCTGGAATGCCGATGGCCGCACCCAGAGGAGTGGTCCGCGTCGCATCCGTCACAAAACCTCGAACCAACGCGCCAAACGTGATCGTGGCCAACCTGGAAGTAACGACTCCAAAGCTGTTACTCAGAATGGCGTAGTAGATGCCATCGTCAGCTGGCGTCACGTTTCGCAGGGTTAAAATTGACTGGTAGTTGGTCACGCCGACGATTTGATTGGAACCCTGCAGCAACACA
>JBGATF010000031.1:0-121262 GCA_044229355.1 Limisphaerales bacterium | reverse complement strand
TGTTTGTCGCGGAGACCGTTTCCTGCGCGGTCGGCCAGAAGATGCGTTTCGCATCCCCAGCGTAACTACTCAGCTTGTGAATAAGTACAAGGCAAATTTTGCCTAGCAAACTGGAATTTCCGAAAGGCATTAGGGCTAGCCAGCCGCGTGGAAGGTACAATGAACGGTGTTCAATGGTGCAATCCGCGATGCACCTTTCATCGAGTCGATTCAGATGAATTGACCAGAGTGAGGCACGGCCCTTCACGGACGGACGGCCCGGTAGAAGCGGTTCCCGGTGACGCCGGCGTTTACTAGAGTTCCCGCGAGAATACCCGAACGATCGACCCGGCCGGTGAAGGCCGTCTGCCAACTGGCGGGGCCGGGCCCGGCGTTCGACTCAACGCGCAGCATCTCGTTCGGGGAGCCTGCGATGCGCAGGAGCAGGCCCGCGGGCACCTTTTGGATGAGGACGAAACTTGGCGCTGCGACCGACGAATACTCAAAGGCGCCGATGTCCATGGCGGAGCCAACCACGCGGGGGTAGCCCGGGCCTCGCTGGTCGTTGGACAGATCCGAATTGGATAGGTAATGGATGAAGTCGATGCCTGCATCAACGGCCGGGCTGTCGGGGAGGAGCGCGTGCGTGAAGGTGGGGCCGCCGTTGTCCGTCAGCGGGCCCAATTTGGCGTCCGCGATCACGAGATCGTTTGACCCGAAGAAATAGAAACTCCTGTCATCTGAAAGGTTGTGGCCCAGGGAGACGGGGCTCACCGCAGCGACCGCCGAAAAGAAATTAATCCCAACGGCATTTCCGGCGACAAGCGTGTGGCCAATGGTGAGCGTGCCGGCGTTGTACAAGCTTGCGCCGGGACTCATCAACGGATCGTTACGGTTATCGCCGATCGATACATTCTCGCTCACGGTGCTGTTGAGCAGGCTCAATTGGCCGTAATCTTCGTTAGCGATGGCGCCGCCTTCGCCCGCAAGGTTGCCACTCAGGGTGCTCTGCTGGATCGTCAGCATGACGTTTGTGTATCCGTGGCCGCTCCAAATGCCGCCGCCTACGTCCGCCATGTTGCCACTGAGAGTACAATTCTGAAGCGTCAAGGTGCCGTTTTCATTGGCGATGCCGCCACCCAAGGGGCCCGAGTTCCCGTTCAGGGTGCTGGACCGCACCGTCAGGATCCCGCTTGAGTTACGGATGCCGCCTCCGCCGACGGTGGTCGTGGAATTCTCGCTGAGGGTGCTGTTGAGCACGGTCACGGTTCCCTTGTAATTGACGAGCCCGCTGTCCGAGTTGGCGTGAAAGAGGCAGAAGCTCACGAGTGCGGTTCCGTTGCTGTTATAAACGCCCCTGTTCAGGTTGCCGGTGACGACGGTGTTGGTCAGGGCCAGAGTGCCTCCATCGTTCCGGATGCCGCCGCCGGCGTCGGCGGCCGAATTACCGCGAACGGTGCTGTTCTGGACCGTCAGCCTACCGCTGTTGTAGATGCCGCCGCCGCGGCTCGCGAGGTTGCCATGCAAATCGCTGTCGACCACCGTCAAGTTCCCGCGGCTGTAAATGGCCCCGCCACTGAAGCCAGGAAAAGTGGCATTCCCTCGGAGGGTGCAGTTGCTAACCGTGAGAGTTGCGCTGCTGGATATCGCCCCCCCGTCCCCGATCACTCGGTCGAAGGTGTTAGACTGATCTGCACCGTGGCCGCCAGTGATCGTCAGGCCGGCCACAACAACCATTAGCGGTGTGGGCCTGAAGGTCGAGTTGGTGTGGATATTCAACACCCGACTGCTTCCATTCCCACTCAGAGCGAGTTGCGCCGGACCCGGTCCGAGGATCGTCACGCTTCGGTCAACCACCAACTCACCCCTGGTCACGAAGATTGTCTGGCCCTTGAGCTCAGGCGCGAACGTGACGAGGTCCCCATCGCGAGCCTGCTGAATCGAGTAGCGCAGCGACCCTTGTTGATAATCATCGCTCAAGCGGGTGACCGTCATTGTGGCGGCGCGAGTAGACGTGGTCGCCAGTGCCAACAGCAGGGGGATCAGGCATCGCCGGACTATGTCCCAATCAACCATGGCTGCCAGGCTTGAATGGCTGGTGGAAGAGCACGTCTGCATAGGCGGATTCGGCGTTGGCGGTGTTGGCGGTGTTGGAACTGGGGGTTGCCGACGGTCGATTCAAGCTGACCCACCCGCGATCGAATCAAATTGACCCGGCCCCGAGCAGGAGGATTTAGGGATTTAGAGGTTTGGATTTCAAGGTTTGGTTGAGGAGAAGTTTGCCGTGCTGCGAAGGCTCTGCGGGAGCGCAACCTGAGCGTCGCAACGCCCTTTGGGGGGAGCGCGCCTCCGAGCCTGGCTCAGCGGCGCAGGGCCGTCCCGGCGAAGCCCGTGGATCCCGCGAATGAGGCAACGAATGCGGCTTGGACGCCTGGGGCGACAATGGCTACCTTTGCCCGGTATGCGATCGCGCCGCCGCCATAATCCCGGATCCGCCCCATCTCTGCCTATGAACCCCCAGTTCGCACTCCTGTTGGCGACCCTGCTCGCAGTTTGTCCACTCACCTCGTTCGCCGAAGTAACTTCCGGTCGCACCGGGGCGGAGCTCCTGGCCCGCACCCTCCAAGCCATCGTCGCCGTCGTCGAACCCGCCCCTGACTCGGAGCCCCACACGTTTTCCGCCCGGCTCCAGGTCGAGAAGGCTGAAGGCGTCCCCAAGGAGTTGCTGAATCAAAGCGCCATCGTCGGTTTTCAGGCGCCCGACCGATTGGTGGTCCGCGCCGAGTACCAGGGCAAAACCTACAGCGCCGGCCGGAACCAACAGGAACTTTGGGCCTACGTCCCCGACAAAAAATTCGGCGTCATCGGCCAGCCCGGGGTGCCGCGGTTTGCGAGCGCGCCGGAGAAGAAGGATCAAACCCGGCTGAATCCCATCAAGCTCCCGCTGCCCAAAGAACAAATCGCCCTGCTCCCCCTCCTGACCACCGTGGAGCTTTTGGCGGACGACGATGTTGGTGCGGTGCGCTGCCATGTGCTGAAGGTCACCGCCAAGCCGGAGGCGGCTGTGGCCTTGAAGCTGCCCGCAGGCGCGCTCCAGCTTTGGATTCGGCCGAGCGACGATCTGCCTCTACGGCTGGCTTACTCGGAAGGTGCCAGGGTCAACGTCCAGGTCCGCCTCAACGACGCGGTGCTGGCGGCGGCCTGGCCCGACGAAAAGTGGAAGATCCCGGCTCACGCCGACGACAAGATCGAAACAACCGCCGTCAGCCACCTGGCGCGCTTCCTCTCCGTGAGTCTCTCCAGCCTGGGGCGAAAGGTCCCCACTTTGGGCCCTGTGACCGGCGAACGACGTCTGCTCGCCACTTCGGGCGATGGACGTCTGGAACTTCACGACGGCACGCGGGTGCTGTTTCTCAAGGGCACCCCGGAGCAAATGGGCTCCCAGCACGGAGCGCTGTTGAAGGGCGAGATTAAAGACCTTGTGGATCGAATCCTCTACGGCGTCGGAGTCGGCAGTTCCTTCGGCAAAGGCCGTTGGTTCTTCGGCGAGATTGAAGACGCCCAACGTCGGCTGAATCCGTTCATCGACCAACGGTATCTGGCGGAGATGGATGCCATCGCCCTCGCCACCGGGCGCGAGAAGGAAGAGATCCGCTTGGCCAACTTTTTCCCGGAGCTGTTTCATTGCTCGGGCTTCGCGCTGTTCGGGCAGTCCACGGCCGGCGGCAAGATCTACCACGGCCGCATTCTCGATTATCTCCGCGGCATGGGGCTGGAACAAAACGCGGTCGTCATCGTCTCGCGGCCGGATCAAGGCAATGCCTGGGTGAACATCAGCTACGCCGGGTTCATCGGGTCGGTTACGGCCATGAACGAAAAACACGTGGCGATTGGTGAAATGGGCGGCCGGGGCGAGGGTAACTGGGACGGGAAGCCGATGGCGCAACTGGTCCGCGAGGTCATGGAAAAGGCCAATACGCTGGACGAAGCCATTGCCATCATGCGGCGAGGACCCCGCACTTGCGAATATTACTATGTAATCTCCGATGGAAAGACGAAGTCAGCCGTCGGCATTTCGGCGACGCCGACCGAATTCGAGGTGGTCAAGCCCGGCGAAGCGCATCCGCGCCTGACCCATCCGATCGCGGACGCGGTCGTTCTCTCCGCGGGGGATCGCTATGAGGAATTGACCAAGCGGGTCCAGGCGGGCTACGGCAAGTTCACGGCAGACACGGCGCGGGATCTGATGACGCGCCCAGTCTGCATGAACTCAAACATTCATTCCGTTCTGTTCGATCCGGAAACGCTCGATTTCTGGGTCGCCAACGCAGACTCCCAAAGCCCCGCCAGCCACACGCGCTACACCAGGTACAACCTGTCCGATCTGCTGGCCCGGGTTCCCGCCACGGAGCGGTAGGAGTTTTGGGCAGGCGGTCAGCCGTCCCGTGACCAGGACCACGAAGAGACCCGAGTGAATGCAAAGGCGCGTGTCCAACGCCATGAAGAGCCCATTCCTTTTTGCGATGACGATCGAGCTGCTCGCGGCGGGTGCGATCGCGGGAGCTGCGCCGGAACTTCCCCTGGCGGGCCGCCGCGTTGTTCGCGTGGCCACCGAGCCCGAGTTGCAGGCCGCCGTGGGGGCCCTGCAGGCGGGTGACACCATTCTCCTCGCCGACGGGGTTTATCACCTGACGAGCAGCCTGCGGGTCAACGGCCGGGATGATGTGACGATCCGAGGGCAGTCAGGTCGGACCAATGTCATGCTGGTCGGCCGGGGCATGAACAACCGGGCTCACGGTGATGTGCCGTTTGGCATTTGGTCCAACAGCCGGAGGACGACAGTGGCGCATCTGGGCATCCGCGACACGTGGGACAACGAGATCATATTGAACCGCGGCGCGCAGGCGCCGCACGTCTACAGCGTGGCGCTGCTCGATGCCGGGTCGCAGTTCATCAAGGCGAATCCGACGGATGTGGCGGCCGGGCTTGGAGTCGACGACGGCGTGGTGGAATACTGCTGGTTCGAATACACGGGTCATCCGCCGGACGATCATGGGGCTGGCGTTGGCTATTTCAACGGCATCAGCGCGCACGGGGCGAAGAACTGGGTGGTGCGCGACAATGTGTTCAAGAACCTGCACAACCCGGACGGCACGGCGTATCCGTGGAATGCGGCCGTGCTGTTCTGGCGGCACTCGGCCAACACGCGAACGGAGCGGAACATCTTCTTGAACACGGACCGCGCTGTTGCTTACGGGCTCGAGAACCAGGTTGGCTATCCCGATCACCAGGGTGGAAGCATGCGCAATAACTTCGTCTGCCTGACGCCCGGGCTCTTTAGCGCGAGGCGGAAGGCCAGCGCGGACGGCACGTTGATCGCGTGGAACTCGCCGGGAACTGAAATCGATCACAACACGGTCCTGGTCAACGGCAACTCGCTTTTCGCGGTGGAGTTTCGATTTGCCAGGACGACGAATAGCGCGGCCCGCAATAACCTGGCAGATGCGCCGGTCCATTGGCGCGACGGCGCCTCCGGCCGGCTGAGCGGCAATGTGACCAACGCCGCCGCAAGCCTGTTCGTGAATCCAGCGGCCGGCGACCTGCATTTGCTCCCGTCACCGGCTCGCACGTTGAGGCGCGTCCCGTCGCTGGGAGGTTTTTTGGATGATATCGACGGCGATCCGCGTCCACGCGACGGCTTGGCCAATCCCGGAGCAGACGAGACAATCGTCCGGTAACCATCTCCTTCGTTGGCAGCCGTACGACGACTGCGACCGCCATCATACGTCCGCCTGCGGCCTCGCCCATTTCTGCCAACGAGCCGGACCGGCGTGCGCGCCGGGTCCCAGTCATGTTCGAACTTCGTCACGGCTGTCATTTCGGAAGGAGGCGGCGGGTGTTTTCCACGACCCACGACATTCTGCCCTGCGGCTTGATGCGGGTGAACGACGGCGGGCTGGACGGACATTTCTGTTTGTCCCATTCTGCGATGGACGAGTTGCGCGAGGAACAGACCGGCGCGACCAAGGTCAGCAACAGCCTCGGCTGTCACTTGCGCAAGGGACGGAGTGCGGATGGCACATTTTAGTATGAGAAAGGCGTTGGCTCAGCGTCGAATTCTCCAACCCTCAAGCACAGCGCGGAGGAGCACGAATGAATACTGAATATGCACCAAGGTGGGCGGGACTCGCCGTCGGCGCCGCGTTCGCGCTGTCCTGGAATCTGGCCATGGCTGCGGACAGCCCGGAGAAGCCGATTCCGTTCGAGACGCAGACGCATCCGTTGTTCTCGGTGCGGTCGAAATTTACCGGGACGGCGACGGTGGGGACCACCGCGATGGTGGTCCGTGTCGACCGGGGTGTGATCGGCTACACGGAACACGGGCCGGCGGGCGATTCGCGACGGATCGAAGGGTACGACGTCAGTCTCGTGACGGACGGTGGCAGTGACTGGAACACCGTCAGCGAGGGCGCGTTCATCCGGTTGGGGAGCAATTTGATCTACGGCAGTCAGATCACGGTTGGCGTGGCTCAAATCACGATCGCGCTGACCAACATCACGGTCCCCACGAACCACTGGCTGGCCTTCCGCGTCTGGCATGTTTCCCCGAAACGCACCAGCCCGGGTTTTGCGCCCTCCCTTTCGGCCAAGACGCTGTTCACCAATCTGCCGATTACCGGAGACAACGAGACATTTCGGCGGCACAGCCTTTACGCGGCGCGCGACCGGTTTCTGTTCACGAACTGGTCCCGCTTTCCCGTGTTCAATTTCGTGGCGCCCGGCCCCGACGGGGCGACGATCCTGCAGGCGTTTCGTGCGAGCGAGAATGTGGTCGGCTGGTTTGACGGCCGGGGCTACTGTGGCTTGCGCCTCACCATTCCAACGTGGCGCGATGGGGACCTGGTGTATGCCTTCCTGCACACGTATCAGAGCCAGCGGGAGCTGAAACGGCGGCCGAGCTATGAGTGGGGCATTGTCGGCCAGGGCGGCGAATCTGTGCGGGTGCCATCGCTCGAACGCATTCTGTTTCGCGATCGCCCGGAGTCCCAGAACCAGTATCCGTTTACAGAAAAAGCCTATCAAAATACCATCCCTCGCTACCTGCTGGGACCGGGCCGGACCTATCTCCTTTGGTGGTCTCACAGTTGGGAGAAGGCTGGGATGGAAGGGCCGCCGACGGACATGGTTGTCGGCTTCACAATTTCCTCTCCGCGCGGGAAGAAGGAATTTGGCGAGTTGATTTGGCGGTAAAAATGGCCGGCGCCAACTTTCGAATTGGCATCGGCGGCGTGTCTGCAAAGCTGGCGCCATGACTGCTCGCGCCGCCGTGTTCTCGCTGCTGATCCTCGCCCTGAGCTTCGCCCCACCGGCGCCGGCGGCCTCCTCATCTGCACAAAAGACACTCAAGGTATTCCTTCTGGCCGGGCAGTCGAACATGGAGGGACAGGCGGTGGTGGATCTCGAGGGCCGGGACTACAACCAAGGCCGGGGAACCCTGGCCAGGTTGATGAACAAGCCGGAGGTCGCCGCCCGCTTCGGTCACCTTCGATCAACCAACGGCCAGTGGAGAACGCGGGAGGACGTTTGGGTGCGCTATCAGCGCGAGCACGGCCCGTTACTGGCCGGGCCCCTGGGATTCGGCTTCAGCGTTTACGGGGACCCGCATCACTTTGGACCGGAGCTGGAGTTTGGGCACGTCCTGGGCGACGCGCTGGACGTGCCGGTCTTGCTGATCAAGGCGGCTTGGGGAGGCAAGAGTCTCAATGAAGACTTTCGTCCTCCGTCATCAGGCGGTCAGGTTGGAGATTACTACCGGCGCATGATTCAACAGGTGCGCGACGCGTTGGCCAATCTGGCGATGGAGTTCCCTGCCTTGGAGGGGCGCACGGCGGAATTGGCGGGATTCGTTTGGTATCATGGTTGGAACGACGGCGTGAATCCGCGGACTGCCGTGCCGGCTTACGAAACCAATCTGGTCAATCTCATCCATGATGTGCGTCGCGACTTGCGTGCGCCGGCATTGCCCGTGGTGGTCGGCGAGTTGACCGGGCCCTGGGTGAATGCCCCGGCGGAATGGACGCGTCTTCGCCAGGCCCAGGCCGCGGCGGCCGCGCGACCGGAGTTCGCCGGCACCGTGACCTTTGTTTCGACGCATGATTTTGTCCGGCGGGCTGAGGATTCGCCCAATCCCACGCATGGGCACCACGAGTTCGGCAATGCCGAAACGTACCTGCTGGTGGGACAGGCCTTGGGCGAGGGGATGCGCATGCTGCTGCGCTCCCCGGGAAGCAATCGCGCCGAAGTCCACCTCTCATCGCCGCTCGATTTCCAGGTGTTCCAGCGCTCCACTTCGACGCAGGGCGAGATTCACGTCGAGGGAACACTCGGCTCCCCGGCGGTGCAGGGGGGCCAGGTTGAAGGCATGCTGATTGGTGGGGCGGCAAATCCGTCCTGGGTGAAGATGGGCGAGGTGAAGGCCGGACAGTCGTCGTTCCGTGCTGATTGGTCCGTACCGGCGGGCGGTTGGTTTGAATTGATCGTGCGGGTCCGTCACGACGACGAGTTGCTCGGCCAGGTGACGGTATCTCATGTTGGGATGGGAGAAGTATTCTTGGTGGCGGGTCAGTCGAACTCGGCCAACCACGGCGAGGAGAAGCAGCAACCCTCTTCGGATCGGGTGGTGGCGTTCACGGGTCAGCGCTGGCAGCCGGCGGCCGATCCGCAACCCGGGGCCAGCGGATCCGGCGGAAGCTTTCTGCCGTCGTTTGGCGATGCGGTTGCGAAACAATTCAAAGTGCCGGTGGGCCTGATCGCGGCTGGCGTGGGGGCCACGAGCGTGCGGGAGTGGCTGCCGTCCGGGACGCGATTTCCGCAGCCGCCGACCCTGACCGGCAACGTCAAACGGCTGGACTCCGGCGAGTGGGAGAGCACGGGCGCGCTGTTCAAGCAGCTTTCCGCGCGGATCCGTCCATTCGGTCTCCGTGGCGTGCGCGCAGTCCTGTGGCATCAGGGCGAGTCGGACGCGAACCAGACGGATCCGGCACGCACGTTATCCGGAGAGTTTTACCGGAAGTTTATGGAGCAATTGATTGCCGAGACCCGGCGCGAGGCGGGCTGGGAGATCCCCTGGTTCGTGGCCCAGGCCAGCTATCACACGCCCGACGACCCTGGCTCGCCGGAGATCCGGGCGGCCCAGGCGGCGTTGTGGAAGTCCGGCGTCGCCCTCGAAGGGCCGGACACGGACGCGTTGGCGGGCAAGCTGCGGGACAGCGGCGGCCGCGGGGTCCACTTCAGCGCCGAAGGCCTGCGGGTGCATGGCGGGAAATGGGCGGACTCAGTCGCCCCGTGGCTGCAGGCGCAGCTGGCCGCACCGAAGCCGAAGATCACCGGGCCGAGCCCGCGGTTGAAGCTGCCGGGACTGGACGATTTCGAGATCGACGGCCACCGGGCGTTCGTGTTCCTGCCGGCGGCGGCCAAGCGGGCGACTCCGCAGCCGTGGATATTTTATGCACCGACGTTGCCTGGGTATCCGGATGGCGCGGAACGCTGGATGCACGAGCAGTTTTTGTCCGCCGGCGTGGCGGTGGCAGGGATCGATGTCGGGGAAACCTACGGCAGCCCGCGCAGCCATTCGGCATTTGCAGAGCTTTATCGGGAGCTGACGGAAAAGCGGGGTTTTGCCGCGAAGCCGTGCCTCTTTGGGCGCAGCCGCGGCGGCTTGTGGGTCAGCAGTTGGGCGATCGCCCATCCCGAGCGCGTCGCCGGCATCATCGGCATTTATCCGGTGTTCGATTTTCGGACCTATCCCGGAGTGAAAACCGCCGCGCCGGCCTATGGAATTATGGCGGAGGAGTTGGACGCCCACGCGGGCGAGCTCAACCCAATCGCGCGAATCGAGACGTTGGCGAAGGCGCGAATCCCGGTGACGTTGATTCACGGAGACCGCGACACGGTCGTGCCGATGGAACCCAACTCAGCCGAATTCCTGCGACGCTATCAGATGGCCGGAGCCGCCGATCTGGCCAGGCTGATCGTTCTGCCGGGCCAGGGGCACAGTTTTTACGATGGGTTCTTTCTGTCGGACGATCTGGTGGCGTTCGCCATCCAACGCGCACGGGCTGGGGCGGAAATCTCGACGCGCTAACTCTTGCGCTCGACGTAGTAGAGGGTCTTGTCGGGCCCTTTCACTCCGGCGGCGGCGAGGGCGGGGGGGCACTGTGCGATCAGATCGCTGAGCAGGGCGCCGTAGTCGCCGGTCTTGCACCACGCGCGCAATTCGACTTGGGTGCCTCCATCGATGAGTTTGAGATTGGCCGTGCTGGGTGCAGGGTCTTTGAGAATGCGGGAGTCCGCCCTCGCTGCGGCCAGCAGGGCCTCGTGGGCCTTCGCCAAATCCTGACCGGCGCCGATGGAGAATTGGAGATCGACGCGGCGGCTGGCGTTGGCGGTGTAATTCGTGATCGTCCCCGTCATCAGGGCCGAGTTCGGCACGATGATGCGCTTGTTGTCCGCGGTGTTGAGGGTGGTGGAGAAGATCTGCACTTCCTCGACGGTGCCTTCGATGCCGGCGCCATTGACGACGTCGCCGGCCTTGAACGGGCGGAAGACGATGATGAACACGCCCGCGGCGAAGTTGGAGAGGCTGCCCTGAAGGGCGAGGCCGACGGCCAGGCCGGCGGCGGCGATGATGGCGGCGAAGCTTTTCGTGTCGACGCCGAGCTGGCCGAGCGCGGTGACGACGACGAACGCCATGATGGCGGCGTGGGCCATGTTGCCGGCGAAACCGCTGACGGTGGGATCCAGTTTACGCTGGGCGAACAGGCGGCGGATGAGGCTCCGGGCAAATCCGGCCAGGATGTAGCCGGCGATGAGAATGACGATGGCGGCGAGGGCGCTGACGCTCCAGAGCGCAACCTCCCGGGGGAGGCCGGTGGCTTCTTCGAAGCGGGAGATCAGCCCGCTGTTGGCATCAAGGAGGCGGGAAGGCGCGTTGGTGGATCCGGCCGCCGCGGCGGCCTGGGCGAGAATCGGTGTCATAGATTGCGTAAGCGGGTGGCTCTCTACCAACCCGACGATGCGGAAGCAAGAACAGGTGCGTTTCGGGTCCGACAGCGTAGCGCCGGCGTCTCGCCGGCAGGTGACGACGCATCCTTGCGTCGTGGGGATGTGTTCGTTGGTGGTGTGAGTGGACTGGGCGGCGAGGACGCGTGCGCTACGGGTTCGCCGACTTACTCTTCCAGCTCCACGTGGGCGACCCCTTGCTCCCGGTAGCAGTAAAGTTTCACCCGCTCGATGACCATGGCTTTTTCGCTGGCCGTCATGGGCTGCACTCTCCGTTCGCCCGGATACCACCAGTCGCAGAGGGTGCGGGTGGCCAGCACGACCTTGCGGCCAAAGCCACAAGCCAACGTGGTGCTTCGATCCAATTCGCGATACGTCAGCATCTCACCGCGATGGTCGAGCTCGATGACGTAGGGAGTCTCGGGCGTAATCTTGCGCTCGGGAACCGGTCGCGGGGCGTTGGCCGCCGCGCGGATGGCGTCCATGTCCGGCTCAGGCGGTGGCGGGAGCGGCGGCTCGAGCAGGAAGAAAATTTCGTCGTCATCCGTGAACTGCCCGGAGTGCAACGCGCTGTTGACGGCGCGAAATTTCAGGCCGTCTCCCGACGCGCGAGGGCGGCTGGAGACCTGGCGGGAAAGGACGAGGCACGCGCCGATGGGCGGCGCCGGGTGGCCGTGGGTGACTGCGACGATTCTGTTTCCGGCCGCGAGCTCCGCGTCGAGCAGGGCGCGCAAGGCCTGCGGAAATCGCGAGGTTTCCTGCAAAAATGGATCTTCGTTCATTCAGCTAAACATCAATGGACGCTTCGACGCCGGGTCAGGGCGGCGGCCGCGATTGCGGGTGGGAGGCGCTCAGCCCGGCCGGAGCGACTTTTTGTTCGAGAATGTGCAATCGGGGATCGGGCTTTTGTCCGGTGCCGCTGGTGATCCGGGCGACGCGCTGAAGCACGGTGACAAGGGTGGTGCCGTCGGGAGCCCGGTGGTCCAGCGCGACGCCGGCTTCGGCGAGAAACAATGCCCGGTCCCAATCGCCAAAATGGGCGGCGATCATGAGGGCCGTCCAGCCGGCCCGGTCGGGGCGACCCGTCAAACGGCCGGGGTCCGCCCCGTGGCGCAGCACGATCTCCAGCTTCGCGCGCGAGCAGGCCGGCTGATGGATCAAGGCATCGCCGTCACGGTCCGTTGCGTTGGGATCTCCGCCGGCGCGCAGCGCCAAATCGAGCAGACGAAGGGAATCGGGGTGTCCGTCCTCAATCAACGTGAGCAGCAGGGGGGCGGTGGCTCCCGGCGCGTCGCGTGGCAGACGCGCGCCGGCGGCGATGAGGAGTTCGCCGGCGGCAATGGCATTGTCCCCGCGGCTCGCCAGGGCCTGGCGGATGGCCAGGCTGGCCAGGGAGTCGCCGCTCGCGTTGCGGGCGGCGTTGTCCGGCGGGCGGGATGCGATTTGCTGGCGCAATGAGGCCAGGTCCTGCCGCTGGATCGCCCCCGCCATTTCCGTGGCTGCGGGCTGATCGAACTGGGCGGCCGCACGGAAGGCCCGTTCGCGCCCTCTCGCGCGCTCCCAGGATGCAAAGGACTGCACGCCTCCCCGGACGGCCACCAGAGCGATGGGGGTGAAGACCAGGACGACGCCGCAGCCCAGTGTGAGAGCGGACTGGGATCGCTGGCCTTGGAAGAGGAGCAGGCCGGCGATCGCGAGGAAGATCGCCGGCCCGACGCTGAAAAGGGTGGTCCAGACGCGTTCGCCCGGGTCGCGCCCGGTCGCGCGCAGGGCGAAGAGCATCCAGGCGATGAGCAGGACCGTTTCCGCCGCGAGCGCCACCCAGGCGAACGTGAGCCACCATTTCATGGGCCGGTCACGCGAGCCTGCGCAGCTTGGTGATGCGGCCGACCTCGACCCATTCCACGACGAAGATGTTGCCGGCGTGATCGAAGCAGGCTCCGTGCGGAGCGATGAACCGGCCGGGGGTGAAGGCATCGCGGGTTTTTTCGCGCAGGCCCTTGTAATGACCGCCATCGCCGAGGTGGGTGAGGAGGCGGTTGTTTCGGTCCAGCAGCGTGACGCGCGACTCCAGGTCGGGGATGAGGAGCACGCCGTGGCGCTCGGCGAAATGGCAGGGTGCGCGCAGTTCGTCCTTCACGAACCGCAAATGGCGTCCGTCGAGATCGAAATATTGCAGGCGACGGTTTCCGCGGTCGGCCACGATCAGTTCGGGCTGGGCGCCGCGGGTATCCACCATCAGGCCGTGGGGGCAATTCAAATTTCCCGGGCCGTCGCCGGTCCCGCCGAACGTGCTTTGATAGTTGCCGGCGCGATCGAAGCGATGGATGAAATTCGCACCGTAGCCGTCGGCGACGAAGACCGTGCCGTCCGGCGCGGTGGCGACGTTGGTGGGCCGGAACTGATTGCCATCCGGATACAAATCGAGGCAGGCGGACGCGTCGGCGCGCCAGATCTCGTCGCCATCGAGAGTCGTTTTGACCACGAGATGGCGGGCGGGATCCGTGAGATAGAGGAATTCGTTCCGGCCTTCGCGCGCGAGGTGGAGGCCGTGGGCGCCGCCTTTGAACTCGCCGCCCCAGCTCGACATGAGCTGGCCTTCGGCATCGAAGACCAGGATGGCGTCCGCGCAGGCGCTGCCTTTGCCCACGGTGTGTTTGACGTAGATCCGGCCTTGGGAGTCCTCGGCGACGCCGTGGGTGTTGCCGAGCACGCAGGTCACGGGCAGCCGGCCCCAGTCGTGGATGACCTCGTATTCGTGTTCGCCCGAGCCCACGACAATGGGCCGGTTGCCGAAGTTGCCGGATTTTCCGGAGGCGCGGACGAACGGCGCGTGGGCGAGAGCCGTGGTGGTGACGGCGGCGAGGCCGAGGTGACGGAGAAAATCACGGCGCGGGATGACCGTGGTCGGGATCGAGGACTTCATCATGGTAGTCGAGCGTTAATTATTATGGGTCGGAGGGACAATTTCCCTGGCCGGTCGTGGGGCGGGCATCCCGCCTGGATCCGAGGTGTTTCCCGGGCAGGGGACGGGGCCCGCCGACGCGCCATGAGATAGCCGCGATTCGCCCGGAGCGACAATGCGCCTTTGGTAGTAGCGCGTTTTGGCCGGACCGCCCGGCGGCCTGCGGGTGGGGTGGTGCTGTCCGGGGTTGGCCCGGAAAAGGCCGGCGACAGGGGGGGCGATGGGAGTTCGGTTGTCTACCGGGCTACGACGAAGTCGCGCGTGCAAACGCGCTCATCATTATCCGCTATCGAACGATATACAGACGGTAAGGGATTTCATTGTCGGACGGCCCGCGGGAGGCCTAACCTGAGGCCGGGTCAGCACGAAACGACCGAAATCAACATATGAACAATGCGGCTGAGCTAAAGCTGGATGGCCGGACTTACACGTTGCCGGTTTTTGAGGGCGTGGAGAAGGAACGGGCCGTTGACATTTCCAACCTGCGCAACCAAACGGGCTACATCACCCTGGATGACGGTTACGCCAACACGGGTTCGTGCCAGAGCGGCATCACCTTCATCGATGGGGAGAAAGGCATCCTGCGCTATCGCGGCATTCCCATCGAGCAACTGGCCGAGCACTCGACGTTTGTTGAGGTGGCGCACCTGCTGATCATGGGGCATCTGCCCAAGCGGGCGGAACTGAAGCATTTCTCCGATCTGCTCACCCAGAACGAGAACATTCACGAGGACATGAAGTATCACTTCGAGGGATTTCCCTCGAACGCCCATCCCATGGCGATGCTTTCCTCGATGATTAACGCGTGCAGTTGCTTTTACCCGGAGCTGATGACGCCGGCGCACCAGAGCACCCACTTTGTCCTGGAGGCGGCCCGCCTGCTTTCGCAGGTGCGCACCATCGCCGCATACGCCTACCGAAAGTCACGCGGCCTGCCCATCATGTATCCGAAGCCGCAGCTGAAGTACACGGCGAACTTCCTGCACATGATGTTCTCAAATCCCTATGAGGAGTACGAGCTGCTTCCGACGGTGGTCAAGGCGCTCGATTTGATCTTCCTCCTGCATGCGGATCACGAACAAAACTGTTCCACGGCCACGGTGCGCATGGTGGCGTCCAGCCGCGCCAATCTTTTTGCCAGCGCGGCGGCCGGCGTCTGCTCGCTCTGGGGGCCGCTGCACGGCGGCGCCAACCAGGCGGTGCTCGAGATGCTCGAGGAGATCCATGCGTCCGGAGATGACGGCTCGAAGTTTATCGTGGCGGCGAAGGATAAAAAGGGCGGTCAACGGTTGATGGGCTTCGGCCACCGGGTCTACAAGAACTACGATCCGCGGGCCCGGGTGATCAAAGCCCAGTGCGACGAGGTGCTGGCCAAACTCAAGATCAGCGATCCGCTGCTCGACATCGCCAAGAAACTCGAGGAGTCGGCGCTCAATGACCCGTATTTCGTCGAGCGCAAGCTCTACCCGAACGTCGATTTCTACAGCGGGATCATCATGCGCGCCATCGGCATTCCGGTGGAGATGTTCACGGTGATCTTCGCCATCGGCCGAATGCCCGGCTGGATCGCCAATTACCGCGAAGTGATCGAAAACCCGTCGTCGCGCATCTACCGCCCCCGCCAGGTCTACATCGGCCCGTCCGAGCGCCCCTACCAATCGATCAACGACCGGGAATAGCGAAGTCCGAAATCCGAAATCCGAAATCCGAAATCGCGGTTGCGATTGCGGTGCCCGGGGAGGGCGTGAAGGGTTTGGTCCGGCCGGCGGGTTTTCAGGCGGCCTCGACTCAGGACGGAGCGGTGGCGGGGTTTCTCGTTTCCGTCCTTGCGCAGCGGGAGATGTCGACGCGTGGTGAGAACTGTGACCTCGCGTGACACCTCCCGCGTGTCGGAAGGGTTCGAATAAGGCGAACCGTCAGGCGACCGTGATGCTGGAGTCGAGGTAAACGTCCTGGATGAGTTGGAGGAGGCGGGCGCCTTCGTTCATCGGACGTTGGAACGCCTTGCGGCCGGAGATGAGTCCCATGCCGCCAGCGCGTTTGTTGATCACGGCGGTCATGACCGCTTCGCCGAAGTCGTTCTTTCCGGAGGCTCCGCCCGAGTTGATGAGTCCGGCGCGCCCCATGTAACAATTGGCGACCTGATAGCGGCAGAGGTCGATCGGATGATCGGAGGTCAGCTGGGTGTAGATCCGCTCGTCGAGTTTTCCGTAGCTGGAGCCGCCGGTGTTGAGCGCCTTGAAGCCGCCGTTGTTCTCCGGGAGCTTTTGTTTGATGATGTCAGCCTGGATGGTGACCCCGAGATGGTTGGCCTGGCCGGTGAGATCGGCGCTGACGTGGTAGTCCTTGTCCTTCTTGAAATCCTTGTTGCGGAGATAGCACCAGAGGACGGTGGCGAGGCCATGCTCGTGGGCGGCGGCGAAGGCCTGGGCGACTTCGATGATCTGCCGTCCGCTTTGGTCCGAGCCAAAGTAGATGGTGGCGCCGACGGCGGCCGCGCCCATGTCGGCGGCCTCCTTGATGGTGCCGAACATGATTTGGTCGGCCTTGTTCGGGTAGGTCAGGAGCTCGTTGTGATTGATCTTAACGAGGAAGGGGATCTTGTGCGCGTATTTGCGGGCGACGGCGCCGAGGACGCCGTAGGTGGACGCGACGGCGTTGCACCCGCCTTCGATGGCCAGCTTGACGATGTTCTCGGGATCGAAGTAGGCCGGGTTCTTGGCGAAGCTGGCGCCGCCGGAGTGCTCGATGCCCTGGTCGACGGGCAGGATGGAAACGTAGCCGGTGCCAGCGAGGCGGCCGCTGCGGAAGAGGCGCTCAAGGTTGGCGAGGACGCGGTTGCTGCGGTCGGAGGCCGCCCAGATGCGATCGACGAAGTCCGGGCCGGGAAGGTGCAGGCTTTCCTTGGGGATCGTCTGGCATTTATGACCGAGGAGGGAGTCGGCTTGATCGCCGAGGAGTTTGACGAGTTCAGAGTTCATGACGCGGGTTCCGGTATGGATTCAGGTTCAGGTTCAATTGCAAGTTTGGGTCCGACCACCCCGCCGTCCAGGATTCCGGCCGGCCTGGCGATCGGACGGGCGAGGATGCCCCACTACAGGCCACGACGGCAATTCCTTCGACGCGCTCTTCCGCCGGCGCTCAGCCCGTCTGGCGGCCGGCATTTGTGGGGCTTTGTCAGACGAAGATCCCGCCGTGGACTGCGAAAACATGGTCGGAAATTGGCGCAGCCTTGAAGGGCCACCCGGTGGGCGAGGTGGACGATGTGAACGAGGAGGCGCTGAGCCGGAGGCCGCCACGATGCAGACGATAGAACCAGGTCAGCTGGCCCGACGCGATCGCAGTTCCACCTTCTTTTCCAAACGCCGCACCTCCTTCCGGAGCACGGCGGCGACCCGGTGTTTGGCCAGATAGACCTTCGCCAGCGACAGGCGCAGGGTCCTGGCGACGTCTCGAGCCGGCCATCCTTTTGTCACGTAGAGGTCGAAAATCTGATACTGGCGCTCGTCGACCTGGCCCCGCACCCGTTCCAACGCCGAGGCCACCAGGTGTCGTTCCCACGCTTCGTCCCACTCCGCGCCAAACTCCGGCACGGCCGGGTCCAGAATGCGGTGGATTGGGTGCGTGCTGCTGCCGTCGCCGGAGCGTCGAACGGGAGCGACGCCGGCGCCGGCGTTGGCGTTGGCGGATCCCGGCTGCGCTCGTTTGCGAAGTTGGTTTGAGATGCGCCACCGGGTCAGGTTTAGCAGCCAGGTTTTGAACCGACAGATCTTTGGATCGTAGACAAAATCCGGCAAGCGACGCGCGACGCCAATGGCCGTTTCCTGAACCACCTCTTCCGCCTCGTCAATGTTCAGCCCGGCTTTGGCTGCGATCGATCGGATGAGCCCGCCGTACACGCGGTAGAATTCGCGCCACGCCTCCGGGTCGTCATCCGCCCGGAGACGCCGCAGCAAACTGGAGCGCGTCTCCCATCCGCCTTCCATCGTCATCGTCGTGGCCATTGTGATCCATTAAACCCGCCAAATCCGAGGATCTTTCAGAAAATCTCAGCCGCGGGGGAGCCGGCACCGAAATGGGCGACGCGGGCGTTGGCGGCGGGCGGCCCAGGTCTACGTCGCGCCTTCGGCGGTCACCAAGCGCAGAATTTTTGAAAGATCTCCGGAAGTGACGTGTTTAAGGCCCCGAACTGCTTAACCAGACCCAACTCGTCCCTCCATGAAAACCAAACTCCTCGCTGTTGCCTTGGCCGCCATGACCTCGGTGACCCCAGCCCGCACCCGGGCCGATGTCGTCACCGATTGGAACGGACACCTCGAACGCGCGATGAAGACGGAGGCGCTCAACCCGGGCGTCCAGGGCCGTTTTGCCGCGATTGTTCATGGCGCCATCTACGACGCTGTCAACGGGCTCGTCCAGCAATACGAGCCTTATTTCGTCCGCGAATCCGGCCCGACCGGGGCCCGGCCGGACGCAGCCGCCGTGCAAGCGGCCTACGCGGCGCTGGCCAGGTTGTTCCCGACGCAGACCGTCACGTTCGACGCGGCTTTGGCCACGTCGCTGGCCGCGTTGCCCGAGGCGGTGGCGCAGAGCAACGCCATTGCGCAGGGACGCGCCTGGGGCGAAAGCGTGGCGCATCGAATTTTGGACTGGCGGGGTACCGACGGGTTCGCGGACGCCATCCCCGGGTACTTCGGCGGCACCAACGTTGGGGTTTGGCGCTCGGTGCCGACGCCGAGCGCTTCGGACGGGACGTTGCCCGCGGTGTTTCCGCAGATGGCGGTCCTGGTGCCGTTTGCGATGAACAGCCCGTCGCAGTTCCGTCCCGGGCCACCGTACGGACTGCCGCTTGCCGCGGCCCTGGCCAGCGCGGCCTATGCGGCGGATGTGAACGAGGTGAAGGCCATTGGCCGGTTTGACAGCGCTACGCGCACGGCTGAACAAACGTCGCTGGCGCGCCTGTGGCAGGCCACCGGTGCAGCCGAGGAGAACAATTGCGTGCGCCAGATCGTGCCGGCCGGTCAATCGCTGGTCGACAATGCACGGCTCTTCGCGCTGGTCAATATCGTGGCGGCCGACACCATTATTGCCGGCTTTGACTCGAAGTACACCTACAACTTCTGGCGTCCCCATCATGCGATTCGTTTCGCGGACTTGGACGGGAATCCGGACACGACGCCTGACGCGGAATGGGCGGCACTGTTTGTCGCGCCGCGACACCAGGAGTACATCTCGAACCACGCGGTGTTCACGGGCGGGTTCATGCACGCGCTGCGCCGGTTGCTGGGCGACGATCACACATTCACCCTGGGCTCGCAGGACTTTCCCGGCTTCACCTGGACGTTCCATCACGTCAGCGAGGTGGCAGCGCAGGCCAAGGAGGCACGGATCTGGGCGGGAATTCACTATCGCAACTCGTGCAATGTGGGCGAAGCCGTCGGGCTGCAGATTGCCGACTATGTGCTGGACAACTTTTTGCGTCCGGCCACGGCGCTGGCGATCACCCAGCCGCCGCAGGACCAGTCGTCGACCAATGGCTCGACCGTCACATTTGCCGTCACCGCGACCGGCACGCCGCCGCTGCGTTACCAGTGGTTGCTCAACACGAATTCGACCGCCCGCGGCGCCATCCCTGGCGCGACCAATGCGACCCTCACCTTCGTGGATCCCCCCGTGACGACGCATCGATTCAGCGTGGCGGTGACGGACGGGTTCGGCCACTCCGTCACCAGTGTGCTGGCGCAACTGAAAACCTACCTGAGTCCCATCCTCACCAACCCGCCGTCCCGCCAGTCCGCGGTCGCGGGCGAGACCGCCACGCTCCACGTCGTGGCGGGCGGCACGTTGCCGCTGGCGTATCAGTGGTATTTCAACAGCCAGCCGCTGGCGAACCGGACGGCCAGCGACCTGGCGTTCGCCAGCGTCCAGCCCGCTGATGCCGGAGATTATCACGTCGTGGTCACCAACCCGTACGGAGCGGCGACGAGCCAGGTCGCGACGGTGCGGGTCGTGGCGCCGACGCTTTTCGTGCGCGTGACCAATGGTGTGGTGGCGACGACGACGCGTCAGGGCACAGGCGCGGTGTGGGCTGACTTCAACAATGACGGGTTGCTTGACCTATACACGCTCGATTTCGAGTCGGGGACGAATCACTATTTCCAGAATACGGGTAACGGAAACTTCACCCGGATCGGTCAAGATGCGTCGCTCTACACTGGCTTGGGAAGCGTCGGCACTTCGGCCGTGGACTATGACAATGACGGCTATCTCGACCTGGTCGTAACTGCGAACGGGCCGGGAGCCGCGGTAGGAACCAATTCACTCTTCCACAACAATGGGGATGGCACGTTCACACGTGTTACCGCGGGCGGATTGGGCACTACGATCGGTTATCTCGTCGCGGCAGATTGGGCCGATTACGACAGCGATGGATTCGCAGATGTCCTTGTTTCCGACGGCACCTTTGGCGATGGCACCGCCAGAAATAATCAACTTTGGCACAACAATGGCGACGGTACCTTCTCTCGCATCACTGGCGGACCAATCGCGACGGATCGGGGATTTGCTTCAGGCGCCCTGTGGTTTGACTACGATACTGACGGGAAACCGGATTTACTCACGCTCAACCGCGTGAGCTCCGGCGGCGCGACGAACTACCTCTATCACAACGAAGGCAACGGCGTTTTTACGCGTAATCTGACCAGCCCGATCGGCACCGATCGGCTTTCCGGCGGCAGCGAAGGCGCGGACTGGGGCGACTACGATAACGACGGGTTAATGGACCTTTTCGTGGCCGACAACGGCGGAGCGCGGAGCCACCTGTATCACAACGACAGCAGCGGTTCCTTCGCCGACGTCCCGATGGGGCCAATGCTGGCTCCTCCTGCCGGAAGCAACCCGCGTGGCGCCACTTGGGGCGACTACGACAACGACGGGTATCTGGACTTGGTGATGTTCTACACTTTTCAGAGTGCGCTCTACCGAAACAATCGAGACGGGACGTTCACCGAGATTCGCCACGCCGGATTGGCCGCCGATACACTTTCGGCCCCCTACGGTTTTAACAGTGTGAGCTGGGCAGACTACGATAATGACGGATTTCTCGATTTGTACCTCTGCGTGGGGTATACGCCTGGACAACCCGTCCCTCGCCGGCCCAGCTACCTCTATCACAACTGGGGCAACAGCAACGGTTGGTTGGAGGTGAAATGTGTCGGCACCGTCGCCAACCGTTCCGCACTTGGCGCCCGCATTCGCGTCAAGGCTACCATCGACGGCCTGACCTTCTGGCAAGTGCGCGAGTTGAAATCCAGCGCTGGCTGGGATGTGGCCACGCCACTGGTTGCCCACTTCGGCCTTGGCGGCGCCACAAATGTCGAGACGCTGCGCATTGAGTGGCCCTCGGGCACCCTGCAGGAACTGCATAACGTGATCCCTCGACAAATCCTTACCGTCACCGAACCGCCGCGCCTGACGGCGACCGAAGTCAGTGGTCGGCCGGAGTTCATTCTTAAAGGGGGCCGCAATATGCACTATGACATTGAAGGTTCTGCCGACCTCCGCACGTGGTCACTTGTCGACGATGTAACCATTACAAACATGAATGGCACAGTGCAGATCACCGATCTTGCGCCTGCTGCCGGTCACAAGTTTTATCGCGCGAGGCAATGATAGGCGGCGTCAGGCGTGCTGTCGGCAACTCGGAGGGTTGCCAGGGGATTAGCCGGTGGTGGAGCAAAGCGAAACCACCGGTTCACGTTCCCCAAAACCCGATCCCGCACCCCGGATGGGGTGCGCGGAGAACATCACATCGCATTTCGCCTTGCCACCCGAGTGCGGCCGCACAATTGTCGATCATGCCGTCCACACATTTGTGCCTTCATTGTCATCTTGTCTTCGCTTCCAAAGAACCCAGGCCTTTCATTGTTTCGGATTGGTGCCGGCCGTTGCCGTAAATAACCTCTGGTCGAGAAGCGGTCTACGGCCCATATGAGTCTTCAACTGAGATTTCGGTCCGGCAGAGTTCAAAAAATGGGATTCACACGAATCGAAGCGTTGACGGTGATCGCCGCGATCGCAGTCTTGGCCGGTATTTTGTTCTCAGTTTTTCAACGTCGCCCGAGCCGGGCGCGTCTTGCTCACTGCATCAGCAACCTCCGCGAAATTGGTCTCGCCATGCAGCTTTACTGCGACGACCACGACGGACGCTATCCCGTCGTCGTCGGAGCCTGGCAAAGCTTCCGCTTCGGGGGTGGGGATGGGGATGCGTATATGAACGCGCGATTTGGAATGCCAAGCGCCACGAACAGGCCGCTGTGGAAGTATACGACTCGGCCTGACATTTACCGATGCCCGGCAGATCGAGGCATGGATTTGTCGCCTTATATGCAGCCTTTCGCCAGTCTCTATGACACCGTGGGCACCAGCTACAAGTATAACAACAATCTGTGGGGTACCGAGACCACTCGAAGATCTCGCAAAGATCCAGCCTACGGCGTTGCGGGTAAGCACCAGACTTGGTTGAGCGACCCTGCCCGCTACATCCTGGTGAATGAGCCGCCAGCCTCACCGTATTTTGATGGCAATTGGCACTACTTCTTTTGGCATGAGGCACGTGGGCCCAGCACAATCTCCAGTCTTACCCAGGCCGGAGATCGTTCCATTTCGCCAGTGTTATTTGCGGATGGTCATACAGCAGTTTTTGACTTTACCAGCGAGATTCGCTCCAACCCCACGCACCCCTTCGAGCCGTCCAGGGACTGGTACTGGTACGAGTCGGCGCCTTGAGACGGTCGGTTTCATCAGTCGCCGATGTGTCTCCCAAAGCTGTCATTTGAGCCATGGGTCCAGCCCAATCTTCGTCGCGATTCGCTTATACTCTTGTTGACCCCGAAACGGATCCCAAAACTCGTCGAAGAGCAAATGCTCTCCTCCCTGGTGCTGAGCCACCGCCTTGGCGAGGCTTTCCATCGCGCGATTGGTTTCGCCAAGTCGCGCATGGCATTCTGCATAGAAGTACGGTGACTGGAGGGTCGCGTCGTGGAGTGCGACGTTCTCCTGCTCCACCAACTCGCTCCAGAACGCCCGTGGCCCGTTCGTGGCTAAGCGACCGCGCAAGCTTGGCAGTAACCAGGTTTCCCGCGGAATGCGATAGCCCCGCGTCTGCTCAAACTCCCGAAACTCGTCCAGTGCCTGGAGGTAATTGGTGAGCCCCAGGTAAGCCCGGCCGGCCCAATAGTGGCTACCGGGATAGCTCGGCTCGAGTTCGGACGCCTTGAGATATGACTCCAGCGCCTTTTCGTAATCACGCTCTAAGAAATCGCAGTGGCCAAGAAACTTCACGATGAGAGGCGATTCAGGATTGTGCTGCCGTGCCTGTTCGAGCACCTCGCGCGCTTCGCGGGCCCGGCCGATCCTCGTCAAGAAGTAGCCGTAGTACGTCAGCGCCATCCGACAATGCGGATCGACCTGTAACGCCTGTCGAAACTCGGCCTCCGCTTCGGTCCAATTCCACTCGTTGATAAAGCGGACGATCGCTAACGCGGCGTGCGTCTCGGCATTCGTTGCCGCCAGCTTCACCAGGTTCGCCGCCAGTTGCTGGAGGACGTAGGATTTGCCCTGGATTTGAATCGGCAGGCCGTGATCCTCAGACATCAAGTAACATTCGAAGAGCCGCCCGTGCGCGGCCACGAACTTGGGATCCGCAGCCACGGCCGCTGAGAACTGTTGAACCGCCTGACGGAAGCCTTCGGTCGTACCGCGACGCAGGCCTGGCAGACCCAGCCGATAAGCTTCCGCGGCCGCCACGTTTCGCGTTCCTGCTGCCTCGCTCGCTTGCAAATTGGACCCGGTTCGCACTCCGGACTCCTGCGCGTGACGCCAGAGCATTGTCAGTCCAAATACGAGAACTAGCCCGATTACCCCCGCCACGGCCGTTCGAAGTACCGTGCGCGCCTGGCGTTGTGAACGTCGTGTCTCGGCCAACGATTTGCCCCGTTGTAGCCATTCCAGGTCCGCGCGCACATGCGCAGCCGAAGGGTACCTTTTCCCGGGCTCTTTCGCGCACGCCCTGAGCACGAGCTCGTTGAACTCGACGACAGATGTGTGATCCGGCCACGCGCGCAGATCCTCAGGCAGTTCGGCGAAGCGCCGTCGGTCCAGGCCGGTGCTGATCTCGTAGAGCACCTTGCCCAGGCTGTAGATGTCGGCTTGGGGCGTGCCCGGACCTTCCGGTGGCAGATAGCCCTCCGTCCCCACGATGGATTGAGTGTCGCCTGCGTCCGTGACGAGCCCGATGTCACCCAGCTTGGCCACGCCGTTCACGAAAATGACATTGGATGGCTTGATGTCACGATGGACCAGCCCTTGGTCGTGCAGGTGAGCGAGGGCGGTCGCGAGAGAAAGGCCAATGGTCACGCAGTCGGCCGGGGGCAGGCGGCCGTGACGGGTGAGATCGGAACGGAGCGTGCGAGGAGTGTAGAAATCCGAAGCCCGAAATCCGAAATCCGAAGGAGCGTTGGACGAAGCCATCGCGTTTGGGAATTCATGGCGCGGGTCCAGGCGCCCGCTTCGCTCCGTTGGTGTTTTTGGAACGTCGTTTTCCTCCGCGCTGCCCTTCGGGCTTCGGATTTCGGATTTCGGATTTCGCGGCTCCGCCGCGTCATCTGCCAGCTCCATCACGTAGTAGAAGCATTGCTCGGCCTCGTTCTGGCCGACGTGGAGGATGTGCAACTGGCTGGGGTGGGATCGCGAGATGGGTTCGAAGCGTCGAATGCCGGCGAACTCACGTTCGAACGGACGAGGGTCGGTGAAGCGATGGCGATAGATGAATTTGATCGCGCGGTGTTGGCCCAGGACGTTACGGGCGAGCCAGACGTCGCCATAGCTGCCGCTGCCGACGCGCTGCAGTAACTCGTAGTCCGGCACGCTGGGCGGAGTCCGGCCTGGCTTGGCGGGGGCAACCTCCGCCGGCGACACGTCGTCCCCAAGGGCAGTTGGTGTTTTGGGCGGGGCGTCCACGGATGGGTGAGGCTGGCAGAAATGGAGGGAATTTGGAAGCGCGGCCTGGCGCGAATCCACGCCCGTCTCTCCGGGAATCCCCACCCGCCAGCGGCCCGCGGTGTCCCGTGCCAGCGGCCTGGGTTTCAGGGCGCCGACTCGTTTCGCCGACACGGGCGGAGGACGCTGTTCGCCGGCCCGACGCCAGGCCGCCGCAGGCAGGTGATCCGACGATGGTCCTATGGCGAACGCACCCGGAAGTAGCGTGTGCCGGGCGCGGTCGCGGGACGGGTCACAGACTTCACGGATCCGTCGCCCGCAATGTTGGTCACCGTCTGCCAGGACCCGCCGGGGCCCAATTCGTCGCGGGACTCCACCGCGTAGGCCCGGCCGGCGTCGGTCGCGAAATCAAACGTCAACGATCCGCCGGCGAGCCGGGGATTGACGAGCCTGATGGCGGACGGCGTCGCCCCGTCGGTGATTTTGGCCGCCCAGCCGCCGACGTGGAAGGTGAGCGAGCAAAGCGGAAAACCGATGCACGCCACCGGACCGGTAACGGTGAACGGCTCGAAGCGCGCCTCCGTGCTGACAAATCCGCAGGCCCAGATTCCATCCGGGGCCGGAGCAAGATCGCGGATGTTGACGTAGCCGGCGCCGGATTCGGCCAGCCGCGCCCAGGCGGCAGTGCCGTTACGGTCGAACTTGGCCAGAAACATTTGACTCGGGAATCCCTGGGCGAGCGCGTCCCGATGGGGCGCGGCCACGATGCGATCGCCGAAGACCGCTTTCGTTTCGAAATCGGCCGCCACATAGACGTTGCCTGCAGCATCTGCCGCCGCGGCCCATGGGACGGTGGTGTCGCTGCCGAACGTGGTGGCCACCTGGGCGGCGCCCTCCGTGGTGAAGCGGACGAAATATTGTCGCCCGAGGCCCGGCACGGTGAGCGGGCCGAACGTCGCTTCCGACCCGTAGGCCGTGCCGATCGCGTACAGATCGCTGCCCGAAACGGCGAGGCAGGGGGTGTCGCGAAATCCAAATTGAGTGCGGTCCGCGCCGATGCCCTGCATCCAAACGCCATGTCCATCTGCCAGGTTCAAGGCGGCGAGGACCCACCGACGATCGGTGAGGTTCGTCACTCCGCCGATGTGGACGGCGGTGTCGCCGGCATCCATCGCGGCGTAAAGGCGGTCTCCGCTTTGGACGAGTGATTGGACCCAGCCGGATGGCGTTTGCACCCACCGCAGCGTGCCATCGGCTTCGAATTGCGCGAGCGCGCCCCGCTGCCCGGACACGGTGACGTTGGTGGGGCCGAAGCTGGTGGTGTTCTGGATGAGGGCGGAGAGGGTCACCACGCCGGCCGGGTTGGCGGCGAGTTGATGATAGCTCTGGAAGGCCGCGTTGGTCCCGCCGATGGTGCGGACCCAGAGCACATCGCCGTTGGCGGCGAAGCGCGCCAGGTAGACGGAGGCGCCCGCGGTTTCGACCAGACGGTTGGTGCCGAGCCAGTTTGTGCCGAGGAAAACTCCGGACATGTAGACGCCATTTCCTGGTGCGGGGGCGAGACACTGCGGAAAGGAATTGCCGCTGCCGTCGTTGGTGAGGCCGCGGGCCCAAAGCGGGGATCCATCCGGAGCCAGCTTCATCAGCACGGTGGCAAACCGGCCTGGCCCGGCGGTGAGGCCGTTGGTGCCGATATGATTGGTGCCGGTGAATGAATTCGCCGCGAAGAGGTTGCCGGACGCATCGAATAGACAGGCGATGCCGTAGTTGGTACGCGGGGTCTCCAGGTTGTCGACTTGCAATGGAGTGCCGACCGCAACCGACCACGCGGGCGGCGCGGGCCGGGCGGTGAACGAAACGACGGCGGTGCGCGTGAAGGCCGAGCCGGAAGGGTTGCTGGCCACCGCGTAGTATTGCCCGGCCACTTCGGCGGTGCCCGAAGCCGGCGGGATGAAAAGTGCGTTGGTGGCGTCGGAAATTGCGCCGAGGCCGACTTTATACCATTGCCATGTGGGCTCCGGCGTGCCCGTGGCCGCCGCCTGCAACGCCACCTGGTAGCCCGGTGAATTTGTCTGGTCGAACGGCTCGACGGAGATCACCGGTGCGACTCCCGAGTGGAACGTAAGCTCATCCAGCCAGCCCGCGTGATCGCCTTCTCCCGCCACATCGGTTTGATAATAGCGCCACCGGAACGTGTGGAACCCGGCCGGGACTTCTTGCGTGTAGCTTTCCCAATCGGCCGTCTCGCTCAGGCCGGTCTGGAACGAGTCGTCCATCAGGAACTCCAGGTAGTCCACGCCCGACTCCGCGGCCAGCTTCCATTGAAACTCCAGTTGTCCGGGTCCCTCCACCGTCGTTTCGACCCACGATTCGCCGAACGGATTGACAATTCCGCTTTGGGCTGCGTCCACGCCGTCGGCGGTGGTGTCGTGCTGGCCCGTCCAAGGCGCGTCACCGCCGGTCGACCAGGTGAATTGGGGCGCATCCAGGGCGTCGCCCAGCGAAATCGTGGAACCGGCGCCGGCCACAACTTCGCCCGGATGTTCGTAGAGATAGACCACGTCGGCGTCGGAGATGGCATTCGTGTAGATCTGCACGTCATCGATCAGGCCGTCGAAACTGTTGTGGAAGTTGCCGAGGCTGCCCACGGTCAGGTGTTCCGGGCCATCGAGGACGGCATTGCGCCCAGGCACGAGGTTGGCTTCAAGCTGGCCGTTTACGTAAAGGCGCATGCGTCCATCCACCGCCTCGCGGGTCGCCACCAGATGAACCCATTCGCCGGAGTTGATGGTGCTGGTCGACGAGATCGTCTGGCCGCCTCCCTCGCCGTCACCCGTGTTGAACAACGCATACCCACCGTTGAGCACCAGCGGCGCGAAATCCCTGCCGTCGCAGCACGCCTGGGCCGCGACGATCCCGGCGCCCGCACCCCAATCTCCGTCGCCCGGGCCAAAATCCTGGGTGGTCTTGACCCAGGCGCTCACGGTGAACCCGCGCGCGATCAGCGCGATGAAATCCTGGTCCCACCGCAGCTCCGCAAGGTCGTCGGCGACCAGGCGCAGCGACGATCCTGCGGCGCCGTCCGGATCCTGGGCCGGGGGCGCCCCGGCATAATCCGTCTCCGCCGGGTGATTCGCGGTGGAGGAATCGTGGCCGAGGTTGCCCGCGTCATCGAACTTCAGGTGCGCGATGAGGGAAGATTTCGCGCGTGGACCGACGAAGAACTGGTGAGTTCGGCGGACGCTCAACATCGCATTGGTCGTCCAAGCGGCCAGTGGGGTCAGGTCGGCTCGCTGGGGAGTGCTGATGTTCAGGCGGGCGTTGGCGTGGGTTTTCAGGGCGAGATTGAACTCGGTATCCCCGGCGGTGAGCGGGAAGGGCGCCGGCCAGGTGGTCTCGGTTCCGGCGAGGCGGGCAAAGGCGGAATTGGCCAGCCCCAGCGAAACCTCGATGTCGTCGGCGGGCTGGGGAAGGGTCCAGGTGAACGTCGGGTCGGTGGGCACACCCTCCGCGTCGTCCAGGGGATAAGTGATGGTGGGCAGTTCCAGGGTGGCCGTGGTGATCGGTTGGGCCAGGCCGATTCGGAAATGATAGACGTCCTCATTTGGCGCGCCTTCGTTCAGCACGATGGTCCAAACGCCGTTGGTCAGTTCGTCGAGGGCTTCATCGAGTTGATAGTAGAGCCGGCCGCCGCTGCCGGGCAGGATTTGGTCGGGGCCAAATTCGCCCGGGCCGATCCGCCAGCTGTGATTTGTATTGGGCGAGTGGAGGAAATTGGTGGCGCCGACCGGCGTGACGGTCATGCGAGCGTCGAGGCCGTAGTATTCGCCGCCAGGCGACCATTCGGTGCGGAGCGCATTGCGCATCCGCTGGATTTCGATGGAAAAGTCGACGGCAGCGGGGGCCGGAAACCCGCTGAACATGGCAGCGAGCAAAAAGCCCAAAAAGCCGATTCCGCAGCGGCGACAAGTCGAACTCATATTGTCTGTAAGTTGCAGTTCTGAACGGTTGAAATCCCGGACTTCTAACCCAAAAACGTCTCCGGTGCGAATAAAGAAATTTCCGCTTCGGATGACGGCCTCGCGGCAGCGCGGGTCTCTTGGATAAAGCGCAAACCGTCGTCCGATATGACATAAATTCTGCGCTGGCGAAATCGGTGGCGGGCCGGGGGGAGGGGGGAGTCGGGCCTACAGACTCTCTGGACGGACGCTTATTGCGCGTTGCTCGCCGAGTTTTCGCCAAAGAACGGATCGGCCTGCGATTCGGAACGGCGCCGAGCCCGACCGCTGTTTTGAATGGGTGCGTTTGGAAGTGGCGGTCACGTGAACTTTCGGACGCGGATCCCGCCATCGCGGGATCCAGCAGCATGCAATTGACGACGCGTGAACGAATCTTCCTGCCGCGCCCTCGAAACGTGTTGCTGCGGGCTGGCAGCCCGCGCTCCGAACGGAAGTGACCGCCACTTCCAATCGCACCCGGTTTGCATCGGCGCATTGACACCGGCGCGGCGAGGTGATAGCCGAGAGGGGTCTGTGGCGCGTTCGTCTATCGGCTAGGACATAGCCCTCTCAAGGCTGAAAGACGGGTTCGATTCCCGTACGCGCTACCAAGTCACCAAATTCCACATGCGTCCGTTTCAGATCATCTTTACGCCGGTGAGCGCGTCCGAGCTGGCGCGCATGCCAAAAGAGCTGCAGTTGAGCATCCTGGGGGAGTTCCGGGGTTTGCCGCAGGAGGTGATCAGCACCGAGCTCGAGCGCTTTGGGCGCCTCGATCGGCAGGGGCGGACGCTGCACCGCTTTCGCATTGGCGATTACCGCGTGTATTTCGAAAAGCACGACCTGGGCGTGCTCGTGCACCGCATCCTGAATCGAAACACGCTGAAGGATTTCCTCTTTCGCTCCAATCTGCCGCTGGCCGAGGACGAGGCGTTGCAGCGGAACCCCAAATTCTGGGAGCTGATCGAGTCCGCGCGCACCACCACCGGGTCGCCAGCGGAAAATTAGCCGTGACTGACGCCGGACCGCGCCCGCTGGCGACGATGGCCGCGGGCGGTTTGAAGCGCGGCCTTCCCGCCCGCAGCAGCTCGAATCCGCGGAAGACGTAGGTCTGCAGCGCGCGTTCCCAGCGTCGGCCGTTGCGGTTGAAACCCGGCGGCCCGGGCGGATCGCCTCGACACGTCTGGAGTCTTGCTCCGCTGGCGGGCGCAGCCTTGACCGACGTGCCTGAACCTGCGAGACAAGACCCATGAACACCACCTGCCTTTGGGGCGTAGCACTGGCGCTTTCCGTTCCGGTTGGCTCCGCATTTTCCGCCGAGCACAAGATTCATTCGTTCCAGAGGATCCAGGCCAGCGATCAGTTTTGGGGCGAAGGCGCCCACGTCGGGGATTTTAACCGCGACGGAAAAATGGACGTGGTTTCGGGTCCTTACTGGTATGAAGGGCCGTCGTTTCAGACCAGGCACGAATACGCGCCGGCGACGAAGAGTTTCAAACGGAAGAAAGCCGATGGGACCGAGGAAACCATCCCGGGCTACAAGGGCGCGCTCAGTCGCGAGAACGATTACTCGGAAAATTTCTTCGCGTTCACCCACGACTTCAATGGCGACGGCTGGACGGACATATTGATTTTGGGGTTTCCAGGCAAGGAATCATGGTGGTTTGAAAATCCGAAAGGCGCGTCGGGCCATTGGGAGCGGCACGTGGCCGTGGACATGACGGACAACGAATCGCCGACGTTTGGGGATTTGACAGGCGACGGTCGTCCGGAGTTGATCTATCACACCCGCTTCATGGAAGGCACGAACTCCGTCAGTTACCTCGGCTATGCCGTTCCGGACTGGGAGCACCCGAACGCGAAGTGGACATTCCACAAAATCTCCACGCCGGGCAAATGGCACTGGTTCAACCATGGCTATGGCTATGGCGACGTCAACGGCGACGGACGGCTGGACATTCTGGAAAAGGACGGGTGGTGGGAGCAGCCGGCGTCGCTGGCGGGCGATCCGGTTTGGAAGCAGCACAAGGTCAATCTCGGAACCGGCGGAGCCCAGATGTACGCCTACGACGTCAACGGCGACGGCCGCAACGACGTCATCACCAGCCTGGCTGCGCATGGGTATGGGCTGGCGTGGTATGAGCAGCTGGCAGACCGGACGGCGGGCGATGAGATCCAGTTCAAGCAGCACATCTTCATGAACAAGGAGGCGAATGAGAACAAGTACGGCGTTCACTTCTCCCAGTTGCACGCGATTGACTTGGTGGACATGGACGGCGACGGCCTGAAGGACATCGTGACCGGCAAGCGATTCTGGGCGCACGGGCCAACGGGCGATCCGGAGCCGAACGCGACGCCGTATCTGTATTGGTTCAAGCTCGTGCGCGGCGCGGATCATTCGGTGGATTTCATTCCGTACCGGATCGACGACGTGTCGGGTGTGGGCACGCAAGTCCTGGCCGCGGACGTGAACGGCGATCGCCTGCCGGACGTGATCGTCGGCAACAAGAAGGGCACGTATGTGCACCTGCACTCCATCCGCAACGGCAGCACGGAGGAATGGGAGAAGGCTCAGCCCAAGCCGCTGGCCCCTTGACCGACCCGCGTTTCGAGGGCGTTGGGCGCCTTTATTCGCCGGCAGGTCTGGCCCGCCTGCAGCAGGCGCATGTCTGCGTCGTGGGCATTGGTGGCGTCGGCTGTTGGGCGGCGGAAGCGATCGCTCGTGCCGGCATTGGCCAGATTACCCTGGTGGACCTCGACGAGGTTTGCGTCAGCAACGTCAACCGGCAGTTGCACGCCCTCGACGACACCGTCGGCCGGCCGAAGGTCGACGTCATGGCCGAGCGCATCCGGGCGATCCATCCGAAGGCCATGGTGCACGCGCGGCCCTCGTTCTTCACTGCCGCCACGGCCGCCGAGCTTTTGGAGCCGGCCTATGATTACGTCATCGACGCGATCGACAGCACGGCCAATAAGTGTCTTCTCATCGCCGCCTGTCGCGCGGGCGGCCGGCGTGTCGTGACGGTGGGAGGCGCCGGTGGGCGCAAGGACGCCACGGCGCTCCGGGTCGCCGATTTGGCCCGCTCGACTCATGACCGTCTGCTCGAGGCGGTGCGCAGCCGGCTGCGAAAGGAGCACGGCTTTCCGCGCGGGGGCCAGTTGTTTGGCGTGGACTGTGTTTACTCGACCGAGCCGGTGGCGTATCCCGATGCGGGCCGTGCGGAGGGCGCGTGTGCGCCGCGCGAGCCGGGCCTGCGGTTGAACTGTGAGGGGGGCTACGGCTCGGCCTGCCATGTCACCGGTGCGTTCGGTTTCGTTGCCGCCGGACGCGTGATCCAGCGGTTGACGGACGAAGCGCGTTCGTAATCGAGTCGGCGCAGGTAGGGCTGGCGCTCCCCCCTTCGCTCAGAGCTACGGCGGGCCGAAGCCGCCGCCAGCCGCCAGTTCGCGCCGACTTAAGCCCTGGCGGTGCGCGCAGAAGGGAACGTCGGACCAAGGGCCGGAGAACTGAGGGATTAAATGACTGTCTCCAAAACCACTCATCCGTGCTCGAGGATACGGTTGCTCCTCCGACGAAACCAGGCTGGCCGTCTGTGCCCGTTGATCGTCGTCAAGGCAGCGGGGCGCGCCGGGGAGCAACGTCGCCGCATGACCCGCTGGCGATTTGCTGGGCCTTGGCCGAGTTTTACGCGAACGTCGTTCCGATGTCTTTTCTTCGGCTTGGCACGCGGAACGTCCGCGCTCGCCGTTGCGACGGCGTGCCTGACGGTGGGCGCGGCGGGCGGGGGGGGCGAGGCGATCGGCGAGCCGACGAAAGTTTTGTTCGGCTTCGAGTCGAAGCTGGACGCGTCCGTGTTGCAGCCGGTGGACGCGACGGCCGTGGTCCGACCGGGCGCAACCGGCGGCGTCCTGCAAGTGCAAACGGGCCATCGACAGACCTGGCCTGGCGTGGGGCTGAAAGGGCCGGCAAGCGGCTGGGACCTCAGCAAGTTTGCCCAGGTCCGCCTCGTGGTGCGTAACGTGGGAACCAACGCCGTGACCGTCTACGCCCGGGTCGACAACGCGGGCGCGGACGGACGCAATCATTGCGTGACGGCCTCGGTCAAGGTTCCGATTGGGGCAACGCAGACGCTGCGGGTCGCGTTGAATCGATATGGTCCCGGCAAGCTGGGCGGGAAGCTCTTTGGCCTGCGCGGCTATCCGGCGGAGATCGGTGGGGAAGGGACGGTCGATCCCGCGCGGATATCCCAGGTCCTAATCTTCGTCAGCCAACCAAAGGAAGAGCATCGATTTGAGGTGGACGACATTGTGGCCGGTGGGACCGTGGCGGCGCCGACGGCGATGGTAACGGATGCGGATCCTTATTTTCCATTGATCGACACCTTTGGCCAATACCGGCACCGCGACTGGCCCGGCAAGGTGCATTCGCTGGCCGATCTGCGCCAGCGCCGGCAGGACGAGGAGCGGGAGCTGGTCGGCGAGGCTTCGCCGGAGGGGTGGGACCGATACGGCGGGTGGGCGGCGGGACCGCAGCTCAACGCCACGGGATATTTTCGAACGGAGAAACACGGAGGCAACTGGTGGCTGGTTGATCCGGACGGACGGCTGTTTTTTTCGCACGGCATCGACTGTGTGGTGACGGATGACGTCACGCCGGTGGAGGAGCGGGCGAGCTGGTTTGAACAATTCCCAGGGGACGACCCTGAGCTGGCGGAGTTTCTCGTGGCGCGGGCCTATGCGTTGAAGGGGCATTACGCCGGGCGTTCGCCGAAATGCTTTTCGTTCGCCCGGGCCAACCTGAAGCGGAAATACGGCGCGGACTGGCGGCAGGAGTATCCGCAGGTGGTGCAGCGTCGACTGCGCAGCTGGGGTTTGAATACGATTGGGAACTGGTCGGATGAAGGCACGCGCCGGCTGCGGCGGACGCCCTATACAGACTCCCTCAGCTCCCATGGCGCCCGCAACATCGAGGGCAGCGACGGGTATTGGGGCAAGTTTCCGGACCCGTTCGATCCGGGCTTCCGCGCGTCGCTGCGGCGCGGGATGGCGGGACGGAAGGGACGCAGCGCCGGAGACCCGTGGTGTCTGGGCTATTTTTCGGACAACGAAATGTCCTGGGGCGACGAATTATCCTTGGCGCTGGCCGCGTTGAAGTCTCCGGCCGATCAACCGGCGAAGCAGGCGTTCGTCGCGGATTTGCGGGAGCGGCATGGCGAGATCGGGACGTTGAATCGGGCGTGGGGCACGTTGCACGAATCCTGGGACGCGCTGCTGGCCAGCCGGGTCGAGCCGGAGATTAAACGCGCGCGGCCTGATCTCGAGCGATTCGCGTCGCGCCTGGCCGACGAATACTTCCGCACCGTGCGCGACGTCATCCGGGAGGTCGCGCCCCACCAGATGTATTTGGGCTGCCGCTTTGCCTGGGTGAATCCGCGGGCGGTGGCCTCGGCGTCGAGATATTGCGATGTGGTGAGCTACAATCTGTATCAGCGCGACATCTCCGACTTTGTGGTGCCCGGAAAGGCCGATGTCCCGATCCTGATCGGCGAATTCCATTTCGGCGCGCTCGATCGCGGAATGTTTCACACCGGCCTCGTGCCGGTGGCAAGCCAGGCCGAGCGAGCGGCGGCCTATGAGAATTACCTGCGCGGCGCGTTGCGCCATCCCCAGGTCGTCGGCACCCATTGGTTTCAGTACCAGGACGAGCCCACCACCGGCCGCGTGTATGACGAGGAGAATTATCAGATCGGTTTTGTGGACATCGCCGACACGCCGTACGCGGAGACCGTGGCGGCGGCCCGCCGAGTCGGGAAGGAAATGTATCGGCTCCGGTTGGCCGCCGACAGCGCCGGTGCGATCCGCCCATGAATTATGGACAACCGTCGACGGAGACACTTCCAGATCTGGACCGTCCTCGTCGCCCTATTGGCGTTGGTTTGGCTCTGGTGGTTCCTGGGGGTGCGATCCCTGCGAGTGGAGGCCGGACGTCGGCCGGCGGCACGGGTTTTGACCGCGGCGGCCGAGAAGGAGTTGGAGCAGTTTCGAGGCAGCTGGGAGTGCGTCGCCCTCGAAGTGGAGGGCCAGACGCAGACTGACGCGAAGTTCGAGAGGTGGGTGGTTCGATTCGAAGGCGATCAGTGGATTGTCTCGGAAGGCACCAATCTGTTGGCCCAGTGCACCATCGTGCTGGATCCGACGGCCAGGCCACGGACGATCGACGCCTATCCGCCCCCGGGAAAAGGTCTTCCGATCCACGGGATCTACCTGCTGGACCGGGACCAGTTGACCATTTGCGATCGGGGCGAGGATAACGGCGATCGGCCGGTGGATTTTGACGAGGAGCCGACTGCGGGGCTGGTTCGGATTGTCATTCGGAGACCGCGTCCGTGAAGAACCACGCCGACCATGAAACCCTTGTGCCGGTGTGGGATTTTTGGACGGCCCGTTTCTGAGGCGAACGAGTGGCCAAGCGCCGGCGCTGTGGTGCGGCGGGCAACGCCGCTTTCGTTGAGGGTGAAGCTCCCCAGCGCCGTTTCACGGCGCACTCCATAGATTCACGGGAAGTTCCTTGTTCCTTTCGGGCCTGCTCACGGGCCATGAATTCAAAACTCCCAAGAGATGGAAATCAGCCAAGGCAGCCTTCGATTCCGGGAAGGACGGACGTGAAATCCAGCCATGGCCGTGTTCTGGATCGATCGCCCCGAGGCCGGGCGGAGCAGTCGAAAACGGAGGAACTTCCACGGCAATCTTTTTGCCAGGCATCTTTCTGCCTTTGGTTCTTCCGGCGCGGGGGCGGGAAGCACGGGCTCAGAGGAAAGTTTCAGCGACGACGGAGAGAATTTGGCAAAAAGATGGGCGGCAAAAAAATTGTTCACACGAACCGCCGGGGATCCGTTGCCAGGCCGGTCCTCGTTGGAGTGGGACCGCCGGGCTTGAACTTGGCGGGGAACGCTCGGTGCCCTGCGGTTCATGGGGAGCTCCCTGCTCCTTTCGGACCTGCTCACGGGCCATGAACGCGGGCACTGCAGGTAGGGCTGGCGCTCCCGCCTTCGCTCAGAGCTGCGGCGGGCCGAGGCCGCCGCCAGCCGGAGGTCCGCACGGCGGTCCGCATCGGTGGCGCGTTGCGGAGAGCGAGCCCTACCGTACGGCCATGGACCCCATTTGTGATTTTTGATTGGTAATTGTCGATTGACGATTTCCAAGTCGGACAATCTGCAATCGTAAATCGTAAATCAAAAATCTGCCAGGTTCATGGGACGAGAGAACCCGTACGACTGGATGACGGCTGGGCGTCGTCCAAGTCAACACCATGAAATCGAATCTGGCCCGGCTGGTCGCCTTGGTCTTCCTCAGCGTTGCAGTGAACGTGGGGTCGGCGGCCGAGCCGCGCATCGCGATTCCCGCAGGCGCGGAAATTCTGGCGCGACTCAAGCCCGGCCACCCGCGCCTGTTTGCGTCGAGCAACGACTTCGTGCGATTGCGCGAACGGGTGGAAGCCGGAGGGCGCCTGCGCGAGTGGCGGGACGCCATTCGCCGCGAGGGCGAAGCCGTGCTGACCCAAGCGCCGTCGAAATACGAGATCCCGGATGGGCTGCGACTCTTGAGCGTGAGCCGGCGCGTGCTGCGTCGCGCACAGGTGCTGGGGTTGTTATATCGGCTGGATGGCGATGGCCGGTGGCGGGATCGGCTCTGGCGGGAGCTGGAGGCGGCGGCGGGCTTCAAGGACTGGAACCCGCGCCATTTTCTCGACACGGCGGAAATGACTCATGCGTTGGCCGTTGGCTATGACTGGCTGTACGACGCGTGGACAGACGCGCAACGGGAGACATTGCGCACCGCTCTGGTCGAGAAAGGGCTGAAGGTGGGGTTGGGGGTTCATCAACGCACGGTGCCGGGTTCGTGGCCGCGGGCGCGGCACAATTGGAACCAGGTCTGCAACGGCGGACTGGGAATTGGCGCGCTGGCCGTGGCCGAGAGCGAGCCGGAGCTGGCCGGCGAACTTCTGCAGGACGCCCTCGTGTCCATTCAATTGGCGATGGCTGAATTCGCTCCCGACGGCGCGTGGGCGGAAGGCCCGGGCTATTGGGACTACGCCACGACCTATAACGTGGCGTTGCTCGCCGCACTGGAGACGGCGGTGGGGACTGACTTCGGGCTGTCGGGAATTCCCGGTTTTGCCGAGGCGGGCGCGTTTCCGTTGTATCTGTCGGGGCCATTGGATCGGACATTCAACTATGCGGACGGTGGCGACGGGCCCGTGCGGGCTCCGCAGCTCTTGTGGCTGGCCCGGAAGTTCGCGCGCCCGGCCTACGCAGCGTATCAGGAGCGGATGGCGTCGCCCGAGCCGATGGATTTGTTGTGGTTCGATGGGGCGGTGGCAGCGGACAAGGAGAAGGACACCCTGCCACTCGACCGGCATTTTCGGGGTGCCGACATCGTGTCATTGCGGAGCGCCTGGAAGGATCGGCAGGCGGTGTTTGTCGGGTTCAAGGCGGGCGACAACAAGGCGAATCACAGCCACCTGGATCTCGGCACCTTTGTCTTCGACGCGCTGGGCCATCGCTGGGCCATGGATTTGGGCGGAGACGACTACAACCTGCCGGCCTACTTCGGCAAGGCGCGCTGGACTTACTACCGGCTGCGCGCCGAGGGCCAAAACACGCTCGTCCTCAATCCGGGCAACGGGCCGGATCAGAGTCCGACTGCGGCGGCGCGCCTGGAGCGGTTCGAGTCGACCGCGGGCCGGGCGCTGGCGATCGCGGATTTGTCGGCGGCGTATACGGCGCACGCGCGCCGGGTCCGGCGCGGCCTGGCGCTGCTCGACCGGGAACGCTTGTTGGTGCAGGACGAAATTGACGCGGACGTTCCGGTCGACGCGTGGTGGTTCATGCACACTCCGGCGGAAATCACGATTGGCGCGGGCGGTCGGGTGGCGATGTTGCGCCAGGGTGACGATGTGGTCCGGGCCGAGCTGTTGGGGCCAACGCCGGGACCCTTTGAAGTGCAGCCGGCGGCGCCCTTGCCGGGAGCGCCACATCCCGAGCGGCAAAATCCCAATCGCGGCGTACGGAAACTGTCGATCCACCTGCCGGCGGCCCGGGAAGTCCGGCTGGCGGTTCTGCTGACGCCGGCTCGCAATGGAGCCGCTGCAAAGGCGGCCCCGGCCTGGAAATCGCTGGCAGACTGGTAGCGATGGCCCCGTCCTTCAGGCCGCCCGGGACCGGCGGCGCCCGCAGGCTGAAGAAGTCACCGAAGGATCTGGTTCGATGGGAGAGACGCGCAACGAGTGCCGACCACCGCTCTGGTTAGCAGGGCGAGGCGTGCGCGCGGGCCACGTGGTCCGTCCAGCTCGGATGTTGGGGGGGCGATGACAGCTTGGGCGGCTCGGGCATGGAGAGTTCCAGCGCCTGGAGCAGGCGCTCCCGTGCGCCCGGATAAAGCATCTCGTAGGCGGGATCAATCTCGCCCAGCTCATATTCGCTTCCCGATTTGGTGATGACGCAGTCGAGCCCGAAGTGCAGGACGGCGGTGGTCAAGACTTCCTTGCCGTCGAGGTGGTAGGGGTGACCGACAACGTTGCCAAAGAGGCAGACTCCGGGCACCTCTGGGGGTTCAATCCGGCCGAGCGGCCGGGACCGCAATGACCAATGGTCCAATTTCATGATCGTGCCCGGCCAATTTGGAATAGAACGGCCGGAGGCTCGTTGACCTGGATCAAGCGCGAGCGCGGGTGGGCCGGACGGCGGTTGTCTCGTCAGCCTTTATCCCGAACGCAGGACGCTGAGCATCTCCCGGTCGAGCTGGTGGCCCTGATGCGGTTCGTAGGTTACATCGCGCCGCTGGCTGTCGAGTACGCCGAAGCTGCCGCGCAGATTCCAGAGGGCCCAGCCCCAGCCGGCCTCCTGCCAGAGTCGGAGCTGGTCGCGCATCCAGGCGAGCGCGACGCGATGCGGTGTCTGGTTGTGCGCGCCCCACTCCCCGACATGCACGCCCACGCCTTTCCGCTCCAAGGCCTGCCAGGGCGCGATCCGCTCGCGCTGCAACCGCTCTCGATTCCACTCCTTGCCGCCATCCTTGAGCGGCCAGATTGGCTCCGCCCACTGGTCCGAACCTTTGACCCAGCCTGCGCGGTGATGGCTGATGCGCATGGGATCATAGCCGCGCGTGCTCTGCGCGATGCCGGTGCCAACCAGACCCTCGACGGGGTCGCGACCCCAGCGCAGCCCGTCGGCGATGATCAGGCGCTGCGGGTCCTCGGCCCGGATGGCGGCGATCAGATTCTTGATCACTCGAACGTAGGCGTCGGCGGGAATGTCGGGCGGCTCGTTCAGGAGATCGAAACTGAGGTCACGATTGGGCACGCCCCGGTAGCGCCGGGCAAACGTCGCCCAATGGTGGGCGCAGGCGTCGAGGGCCTGCGCGTTTTTCCACAGGTCGAGCGGCTCGGCCGGCGGATTCACGCAATAACCGGGCGCGCGATGGAGATTGAGATTGATGTGGACTCCGCAGCGTCGGCCGATTTCCAGAGCATGGTCGACATGCTTCAGCTGGGCTTCGTCCATCTTGAGCCATTCATCGGATTCAGGCTGGGGTTTGGACCAGCAATGATACGACATGGGCAGGCGGGCGAAGTCGAAGCCCCACTCCTGCATCAGCCGGAAGTCGGGCTCCTGAAATGCGGGGTTGCCATCCCGACGCGCGGTGAATTTCTCCAGCAAATTGAATCCGCGCCAGCGAGGAAGTTTGGAGGCGGTGGGCTCGGGGCGGCGGTCGGCGCCGGCTGGCGCCGAAAGCGCGGCTTCGATGGAAACGCCGGAGAAAGAGGCCGCCGCAGTGGCCGTTTTCAAAAATTCCCGACGGCTGATTGACGTCATGGGGATGCGACGGCTCCGCGCCCGGCTGTCTTCGGCCGAGCCGGTTCGGAATTGATCCGAATCAAGAGATCGGCGACGCGGCAGGCTCAGGATGTAATGGTGATTCCCGCTTCCGCTGCTGCGGCTGACTTTCGGACCACCCATTGGAGTGTGGTGCTTCGTGCGGGGCAAACGGGCAAGCCGGAATCGGCCCACGCGTTGGAGACGCTCTGCCAGACTTATTGGTATCCCATCTATGTCTACGTTCGCCGGGATGGCCACGATCCGCACAGCGCGCAGGACCTGACGCAGGAGTTCTTTGCGCGGCTGCTGCGCCTGAACTCGCTCGCGGCCGTGGGGCCGCAGAAAGGGAAGTTTCGCACGTTCCTTCTCGCCTCGCTGAAACACTTTCTGGCGGACGCCTGGGATGCCGCCACCGCGGCCAAGCGAGGTGGCGGTCGGCCGCCGGTGTCGCTCGACGAAGCGGGGGCAGAGGCACGGTACCGACTGGAGCCGGCGTTGGATCCCGCGCCGGACGTCGCCTTTGATCGGCGCTGGGTGGTGGCCCTGCTGGAGCGGGCCCTGGCGAACCTCCGTCAGGAATACGCCGTCATCGGCAAAATTCCGACGTTTGATGCGTTGAAAATATTTCTCGAAAGCCCCGCGGCGGACCGGGACTACGAATCTGCGGGCAGCGCGCTCGGGATGAAGCCCGGGGCCGTCGCGGTGGCCGTGCATCGTTTACGCCAGCGCTACCGAGATTTGGTGAGGGCAGAAATCGCCCACACAGTTTCGAGCCCCCAGGAGATGGCGGAGGAACTCCGGCATTTGTTCGGGCGGTGACGGGCGGAATAATCCGGTAAGGGCGGAACGCTGTTTCCTCTTTAAGGGCTGGGCAGTGATATGACGGCGGAACGCCAATGCTCGCAGTGCGGCGCAAAGCATCCCTCCGGGGTCTTGCAGGGATTGTGCTGTGAGTGCGTCATCCGGGTCACCCTCGGGCCTCTTTTGGGCGACGATCCCGACCATCCCGACGAGCCGCTGCCTTCGCCTCAGGCATCCCCTCCCGGGTCGCACTTCCGTATCTTCGGCGATTACGAGTTGCTGGAGGAGATCGCCCACGGGGGCATGGGAGTGGTCTGGCGGGCGCGTCAAATCAGCCTGAACCGCGTGGTGGCCGTGAAAATGATCCGCGCGGGGTTGCTGGCCAGCGACGCCGAGGTGCAGCGTTTTCATTCCGAGGCCGAGGCCGTGGCGAGCCTGGATCACCCGAACATCGTGCCGGTTTATGATGTCGGCGAGCACGGCGGCCAGCACTACTTCAGCATGAAGCTGATTGAAGGGGGCAGCCTGGCGAAATTCGTCACTGACGGCCGCTGGTCCCAGCCGCCAGGGGTTCTCCACGCTGGTCCGGCGGCGGCCGCGCTCGTGGCCAAGATTGCCCGCGCCATCCACTACGCGCATCAGCACGGCTTCATCCACCGCGACGTGAAGCCCGGAAATATCCTGGTCGACCCGATGGGCGAGCCGCACCTCACTGATTTTGGCCTGGCCCGGCAGGTCGAAGGCAGTCTCAACCCCACGCTGGCCGGTACCGTGCTGGGCACCCCCAGTTATATGTCGCCGGAACAGGCGTCGGGCGGCAGCCAGCGCCTCACCACCGCGACCGACATCTACAGCCTGGGAGCGATTCTCTATGAGTTGCTCGGCGGTCGGCCTCCGTTCGTGGCCGAAACGCCGTTGGAGACGCTGCGGCAAGTCGTCCAGGACGAACCCGTGCCGCCTTCGCAAGTCCGATCCAAGATTCCAAACACGAGATCGGAAAAGGATCCTGAAGCCGATTCCCAGTCCGCGGCGGATGCCATTGCCGGTTCAGTGGGGCTTGGCTGGCGTTCGAGCTTCGGATTTCGGCCCTCGGATTTGGAAGTCATCTGCCTCAAGTGTCTCGAGAAAGATCCGCAGCGTCGCTACAGCTCGGCGGCGGAACTGGCCGACGATCTGGATCGCTGGCGCCGCGACGAGCCGATTCTCGCCCGGCGGAGCACCCTGCGGCAGCGTGTCCTGAAATGGGTGCGGCGCCGTCCAATCCGCGCGGCCGGCACCGCCGCCCTGCTGCTGGTATTGATGGCTGGCGTGTCCGGCGTCTGGTGGGAATGGCGCCGCGCGGAACGAAAAGGTGAAGAAAGCCGTCAACGCCTCGTGCGCATGCATATCGCCAACGGAACACATTGCGTGGCGGAAGGAGACCTGTCCTCCGCGCTGCCGTGGTTTGTCGAGGCCCTCCGCCTCGAAGGAACGGACCCGTCGAGGAACTTGGATCACCGGACCCGGATTGCCACGGTCCAGCGCCAATCGCCCCGGCCGGTGCAACTCTGGTTTCACGACGGCGCAGTCAACCACGCTGAATTCTCCCGCGATGGACGGCGGGTGATCACGACGGGCGCTGACAAGACGGCACAAATTTGGGAGGTGGCGACGGGCCAGGCATCGACCCCGCCCCTGCAGCACGAGGCCGGCGTAACCTATGCCGTTTTCAGCCGGGACGGCGCACGGGCCATCACCGCCTGTGACGACGGGACAGTCCGAGTATGGGACGCCCGGACCGGCCGGCCGCTCACGCCGCCGCTGGCGCAACGGAGGGGCGCCAGCCTGGCCGGCATCGCCGTGAGCGTTGATGGCAAGCGCCTGGTCGCGGCGGACAGCTCGTCGACAGCTCGCATCTGGGATGCGCTCACCGGGCAACCGATCGGCGTGCCCATGAAACACGATGGAGGAATTAGCTGCGTGCATTTCAGTCCGGATGGCGAGCGTGTCCTCACGGCTGGCAGCCGCGGCGTAGCGCGGCTTTGGGATGCGGCGACGGGCCAGCCAACGGGGCCAACGCTGGAGTTGGGCCAGGAAATCTACTGTGCGGCTTTCGATCCCACGGGGGCTCGCGTCATCACCGCCGGGATGGACGGGTTGGCGCAAGTCTGGGATGCCGTCACGGGAACCCCGGTGGGCCTGGCGTTGCGACATTCCAAACGCGTGACTCACGCGGAGTTTGACTCGTCGGGCGCGCGGGTGGTCACCGCCAGCCTGGATGGAACAGCACGCGTCTGGGATGCGCTCACCGGCCAAGCCACCACGCTGCCGCTGCAGCATCATGCCAGTGTGTTTCACGCCGCGTTCAGCCCGGATGGTCGTCGGGTTGTGACCAGCAGCCACGCCCATGTCGCCGGCATCTGGGATCTGGCCGACGGCACATTGCTTTTTCCACCCCTCTGGCACGGAAACGTCGTCCGCCACGCGGTGTTCAGCCCGGATGGCCGGCAGGTGCTCACGGCCAGCGCGGACGGCGCCGCGCGCCTCTGGAATTTGAACCCAGCGTCGAGCACGATCTCCGTGATGAAAGGTGAAAGCCGCTGGGACTCCGCGGTCTTCCTTTCGGACCGTCGTTGCGTTGCCACGGTGAACAAAGATCATGACGTGAGGGTTTGGGACCTCGCCACCGGGCAACCGCTTTCGACGGCGTTGCCTCATGGCAGAAGCGTCCCCGGCTCCGCGATCAGCCGGCACGGCCATCGTCTCGCCACAGGCTGCGACGACGGGGGTGTTCGGGTGTGGGATATTGACCGCGGCGAACTCGTGGCGGAGTTCCACTCCCGGAAAGCCATTCACTCGGTGGCCTGGAGCCAGGACGGCCGCAGGGTGGTGGCAGCCAGTCGGGATAACGCCGCCTATCTCCTGGCGCTGGACCATGATGTGATGGTGCCGACCGCCTTGAAACACGACGGCCCGGTGAACTACGCCAGCTTCAGCCGCGACGGACAACGTGTCGCCACGGTCAGCAACGACCGGACCGCGCGCGTCTGGGATGCGCGCACCGGGCAGCCCATCACGCCGTCGCTCCCGCACGCCGAGGCGGTGAAGCGCCTGGCCTTCAGTCCGGACGGACGTCGGATTGCCACTGCCTCGCGCGATGGCACCGCGCGAATTTGGGATACGACTACGGGCCGGGAACTCACCCCTCCGTTGCGCCACGGAAATTGGGTCAATGACGTGTCGTTCAGCCCCGACGGAAAAGGCATCATGACCACGAGCGACGACGGCACTGCGCGCGTGTGGGACGCGAGCACGGGTGCGGCCCGCAGCGCGCCGCTCCGGGCGCCGGGCGGTCTGTGGGGCCCGCAGTTCAGCCGCGACGGCCGGCGCGTGCTCGCCTACGACGAGCGGGCTGCGCAAGTGTGGGATGCGCAGACCGGCCTGCCCTTGACCCCGCCACTCACGCCGCACGGCAGGATCGGAGATGCCTCTTTCAGTGCAGACGAAACGCAGGTGATCCTGTCGTCACTGGACGGGCGGGTCGTCGCCTGGGAGATCACGCCGATGGACTGGGCTTTGGAAGATCTGGAAGCTGCCGCGCAGCTGCTGACCAGTCGCCGGATCGATGCCACCGACGCGCTGGTGCCTTTGGACCAGGCGCCGGCCGACCGCGAAACGAATCGGCGCGGTAGCTTCCCCATTGATCTGCGTCGCGCCTGGGAGCGGCTGAGGGCCCGACATCCGGGAGAGTTCTCGCCGCCGTGATCAACCTTGGCGGACTCGATGGGAGTTGTTGAACGATTCCGGCTGCATCGGGAGTCGGGCCGCCCTGGGCGAGACTTTCAGACTTTCATTTTCTCGTGGTGCGGCGCTTTACGGTCAGGGTTGCAGCGAGCGCGTCGCGCAACACGGGGATGGTCAATTTGTCCTTGGAGCGGTTCGCGGCCATTTTGCTCGCGAGAATTCGTTCGAGCGAAAGCACTTTGAGTTTATGCCGGCCTAATGAAATCTCCACGCAGTGTTTGAACTCTTCTGCAAATGTCCCGAGGCCGTCCATGCGAATGACGATGTCGAACAATTCGGCGCCTGCACCCGCAAGCATCGGTGGATTGAAATTGCTGGGCGGAACATAAGCCGCGCCGACTTCCTGCAAGGCCCGGGAAATTTTTGGTTCGCCAAGGTTTTCAAACCAGAGATCAACGTCCTGTGTGACCACGGGCGCGCCCTGCATCGTGGCCGCGGAGAGGCCGACGACCATGAATCGCACTTTGCGCTTCAGCAAGATCTGCAGCAGGCGCAGTTCACTTTCTGAAAAAGGCAGTGGCGCGGCCACGGATTAAACTCCTTTGCAGCCGTTCCAGCGGCGGTTGCTCCAGCAAAATTAAGGTGTGGCGGACGTTGTCGGGATTGGCTTGTGGATGCGCGGCCAGAACCTTGTCGACGCGGCTCATCAATCGACGCGCCCAGCGACTGGCCTTGGCCGCATCAATAGGTCGGGCGTGTTTTTTCATTCGGGCCGGAACAGTCTAAGTGTTCGGTCACACCTTGTCACCGGCATTCCAGACGGGCAAACAGGGCGTTGATCGAGCCAAGCCTACAATCATTCCGACCCTCCCCATGAACATGCCTTCGGGGTGCGGCCGTCCCGGCCGCAGAAAGGTGGAGATTTCCAACGTTTGGGCTTCTTCCAACCCCCCGGTCATTCGATCGCTTTTGCGGGCGCGGACGCCCGCACCCCGGGTTCATGGCCCGTGAGCAGGTCCGAATGGCACAGGGGGCTTCCCTGGAACGACCTCAAGGCTTCCCACAATTTCGTGTAATCCTCGCCGGTGTCTCCCTCTTTAAAGCCATAGAACCCGGAACTGGTCGGAACGCAGCCCCGGCCGAACCACAAGCAACGCCATGAAAACACAGATCCGCCCCGTGCTCCTTGCGTCCGCCCTGCTCCTCACCGCCGTGGACGACGGCGTGTCCGGCTGCGTGCCGGGCAACTTCTCACCCGTCGCATGCTGGAAAGGAGAGGGTGATGCCGACTCCCAATGCGGTGGGCTTCCGGCCGCATGGGTGAACACAGCCGCCTATATTCCCGGCAAAGTTGGGTCGGCCTTTTTCCTCGACCGGACGAACTTTCTGCGGGTGGCGGATGCGGATTCGCTGAGCTTCGGCGTGCCGGCGTCTGCGTTTACGGTCGAGGCCTGGGTCAACCCTACGGTCTGGACCGGGACCGCTGTAGCCAAGGGCAGCGGCGCCGGGACGGAATACAGCCTCTCCCTCAACCGCACCAATGGCAGCGTCGTCTTCACGATGGCATTGGTCGATTTCACGGATCCTCTGTTGCCTCCGCTGATGCTTGCCGCCGAGGGTGGGCTGGGCGCGAGCAACCAGTGGCATCATCTGGCTGGGGTCTATCAGGTTGGAACCGCCCTGGCGGTTTTTCTGGACGGCGTGCGGGTGGGGACTACCGCGCTGCTGTCGACGCGCGCCGCGCAGAACACCGGTTCTCCGCTCTATCTGGGCAGGGCGGGCGCACCCGGCCAGAACCTGGCTGGAGGTCTCGATGAAGTGTACCTCCATCCCGTGGCGTTGAGTGATGAAGACATCCGGTCCATTTATGCCGCCGGCAGCCTTGGTCATTGTCCACCCGGCTGCGTGACGGCCCCTCCCGGTTCCGTGGCCTGGTGGCCTGCCGATGGCAACACCGTGGACCTCACGGGCCTTCATCCCGCCACGCTCGTCAACGGGGCGACTTACGCCGCCGGCCAGGTCGGGCTCGCCTTCAGTTTCGACGGGGTGGACGACTATGGCGAGGCCTCGGATCTCGGCTTGCCGGCAAACGCCGCGCCGCGAACCATCGAGTGCTGGGTCAAGCCCGCCTTCAATGCGCGCGTGCCGGTCATTTATGGCGACTTCGACGCCAATGACGCGTTCTACTTTGTCATCCGCGACAGTCACGCCGAGATCGGGAATTGGGGCGGCGACGGTGAAGTCAGCGGCACGGCCAATATCACCGATGGCAGCTGGCACCATGTGGCGATGACCTACGACGGCGGGAGCAGCGTGCGCCTCTATGTGGACGGGGTGCTGGATGCGAGCGCGACCCGCACCTACGCCACCACGCTGGCCGGGCGGATTTATTTTGGGTCCACCGTGCTGGGCAGCGGCGACCGTTATCGTGGCTTGCTCGATGACGTGACGATTTACAACCGGGCTCTCAGTGCTTCTGAAATTCTTGGGATCTACGCCGCCGGCACCTATGGCAAATGCAAGAATTTCGACAGCGATGGCGATGGGCTTTCCGACGCCTACGAACTCGCCAACGGCTTGAACCCGCAGGATCCACCGCCGACGGGACGCGACTCGGACGGTGATAGTCTGACCGATGAAGACGAGGCGAACTTGTTTCACACGGATCCTCACAATCCCGACACAGACGGAGATGGTGAGATCGATGGCATGGAGGTTCAGGTCGGCACGAATCCGACGGATCCGGACAGCGTGCTCCGCGTCTTTCCGCCCGTGCGAGTCCCGGTGGTGCTGGGGGGCGGCTGGCGCCTCTGCTGGACCAGTCGGCCGGGGACGGTTTACGAAGTGCAATGTGCCGACTTGCGCAACAACACCGCCAGTGGCGGGCTGACGTGGATCTCGCTCGGCAACGTGACCGCGGATCCCCGGGCGGCGGTCACTTGTTTCAACGACCGCAGTGGCCTGCAGTGTCTGTATCGCGTGCGCCTCGTGGGCAGCCCGGGGACCGACACGCTGGCGCCGATTGCGTCGCCGCTCCAGTTTCTCGGCTACTCGCCCGATGGTTGGGGGGCGACCTTCAGCATCGACGTTCGCGACATACTCGGAGTGGCCCGCGTGGAGTTGCTCGATGGAAATCTGGTGCTGGGCTCCGCCACGCACGTGAGCGGCCGAACCTGGCGTTTCACCTGGAACCTGCGAACCCTCGTGGCCAACCTGAACGGGCGCCATTATCTCCGCGCCCGCGCCTTCGACACGGCTGGCAATGTCGGCTACTCACCCACGCTGGCGTTCGACGTCAGCGTCGGGGGGGGTGGTAACTGCCTGGACGTTGGACCGGTTCGAATCTGTGCGGACAGCCTGACGCTTAACGGCGGGGTCTACTCCTTCTCCGGCCACATCCGCGTCAATGGCATCACGCTCAATGCCGGCGCCACGCTCACCGCCTCCGGCGCCGTCATCACCGGTGCCGGAGGTGTCAACGTCCCAGGCGTCGGCACCGTGTTGGACGGAGCGTTCGAGATCAACCCGAGCACGGGCTGGCTGACGGTGCGGCCGGGCACCATCCCGACCTACAGCGGGGTCGTATTCAACACGCGGGTGCGTTTCACTCCGCGGGCGGTGGCCATCAACGTCTTTAGTGGAGCTCTGCAGGGCGGAGGGGCGGTCACCGTCCAGGTGCCGGGCCACGCCTATGGCGACGTGACCTTTGACGGAGGTGTGACCTTCGACCCGGTGGCCGCGCGGGTTGCGGTCAGCGGAACGCTGACGATGGGGAGCGCCTTTTCGGGCAGCGGCACGGCCGTGCTGAACCTGGCTGACTCCACTTTCACGTTGTCCGGCCAGGCGCAATTCCGGTCGTCCGATGGCGATGTCTACTCGGTGAGCAACGGCGTCGCCACGCTGCGCTACGCGTTGGCCGTGCCGACAATTACAGTGTCCGGTTCGCTGCGCATTCCGGACGACATCACGATGCAGGTGCAGGGAACTATCGCCGTCGACGGAGCGATGAATCTCACCCTTTCCAACGGACAGGGCACGATCCAGGACTTCGGCTTCACCGCGGCCAGCGGGACGCTCACCCGGCCGAGCGGCGCCAGCGCCATCATCACCCTTCAGTTCAGCGCCACGCTGCTGCATCCCAGCGTCACGGACTACCATGTCAGCGGCACGGTCCGTTCCACGGGTGACATCGACATCGCCGGCACCGGCCAGGCGACGTTCACCGCCAGCCTCGGGGATGTCACCGTCCTGGCTCGGTGCAATCCGTTCAACGTCCTGCTTCGTGGCAATGTGTTCTCCCACACTGTCTCGAACGCACTCAGCGGGACGCTGCTGACCTCGGATTATCTCAAGCCGGTGAACTTCACCGGCATCATGCGGGCGGACGGTTCGGTGGACATCTCGGGCAGTTCCGGCCCCTACACGGTCGCGACGGTGCCGAACCTGAGCGCTCCGACCCTGACCTTCGAGGAACGTGTCTTTGCCGGTTGCTACCAGCTTTACGGCCGCAACAACTCCACGGTGGTCAACGTGAATCTGCACTTGACCCGCACGGCGGACAGCGCGGGCGGCGTTTCCACGCTCGCGATCCAGGCCGTCCGGGGCGATCAGCCTGACCGGTGCGCTGGCCGGCCAGCGCGCCACGATCTGGGGTTACCAAGTGGACAACCTCACCTGCAGCGTCACTCGCAATCCAGCCGGCATCTTCACCTTCAGCATCACCGGTGGCACGCTGGCCTACACCGGCCTTGGCGGCGTGGCCGCCTCCGCCACGGGCAGTGTTTCGTCAGATGGTTCCGGCTTCATCGACTTCCGCTATGACGCCTGCGCTTTGCGCGGGTATGCCCTGCGGAGCGCGACCCTGCGTCTGGCCCAGGCCGTCAACGGCTCAGGTTCGCTGACGATTCTCGGCAGCGGCCAGCTCGCGATCCCTGGGTTTTCCAGCGTGACGGCGCAGGTGGAAGGCGTGTTCAACAGCGATGGTAGCTTCTTGTTGCGCGGCGCCACCTCATCCGCGCTCGGGCCGCTGGGCGACCATCTCATCAACCCGCCGGTTGACTCGATGGCCGCCGGCTCGACGGCCAGGCTCACCCAGACCGGGCTGACCGTCGACGGCACCGTGAGCGGCGGCATCATCAACGACTTTACAGTCGTGACAGCCATCGCCCGCTTGCTCGTTCCGTCCGATGGGAGCAACCCCACCCTGACCGGCTGCATCACAGTGGAGTCGCTGGTCTTCGGCGAGTTCCGGCTGGAATCCACGCAGCCGGGTGGGCGGTTTGAAGCGTGCTTTGGTCCGAACGGCCTGACCTTCCCCGCCGGGGCCAGGCTGCTTTATCGAAACGCGGGCCTGACGACGCCTTCGCTGCCGCCGTTCACCATCGCGGCGGATGGTAGCTTCACCATCGACGTGGACGGCACGATGACGGTCGGGGCCAGCCTCAATGGCTACGCGGTCCACGATCTCCGCCTCAACTTGATCCGCAGCGCAAGTGGGTTCGCGCGCGGCCTGACGCCCCGCGTGGTGAAAGCGCAGAGCGCGACATTCACCGTGAGCATTCCCTCGCGGAACCCGGGGTTTAGCTCCACGACCACTTTGAGTCTCGGCGGAGAATTCTACATGGATGGGTCCCTCAACCTCTCCGGCACCGCCGGCAACAACCTGACGCTGTCCGGACTGCCCTTTGGGACGGTCAACGCGAGTGCGGTCGGGAGCGTGCGCATGGGAGATACCGGGTTCTTGACCGTCACGGGCACGTTCAGCGGTGGCGTGCTGAACCGCATCCCCCTGGTTGCCTCGAGCATTACCCTGACCGTCGAGCCCACGGGGGTGACCAGAGCGTCGGGCACGGTGACGACGGGGGCGCTGAATGACCTCGCGATCACGGTGGAGCCGAGCGTGGGTCCGAGCTTCGTTTGGACGGTGAACGGCACCGCCCTGACCCTGCCGGTCCCGACCGTGCGTGTGCGGGTGACCGGCGTAATCAACAGCCTGGTCGCGCTGCCTCCAGCTGGCATCGTGATGGACGCCAATGGAGACTTTGCGGTGACCATGACGGCGGGAGGTCCCGGCTTCCTGATTGTCGGCTACGATTTCACCGGTGTCTCGTTCGCTCTGCGACGGACCGCGGGGACACTCTCGATTGGTTCGTTGCAGGGCGATCTGAACATCAGCCGGTTCGGTCAACATCTCACCGGCTCTGTCGATCACTCCGGCAACGTGACCTTGGACTTCAATGGCGGGGTGACCCTCGGGGGGTTCGTGGCGGCGAATGGCCAACTTCATTTGCGGACGACGGGCCTGAGCGCCAGTGGCACGCTCAATCTAACGGCCGCTGGTCACAGCTTTGGCAGCCTCGCGGTGGCCGGTTCGATCTCAGCCAATGGCGATTACACGTTCAACAGCTCGACGACGCTGAACATCGGTGGCTACACGACGACACTGGCCGCATTGAAGGTCAGCCCAACGGGCGTCTGCAACGGGGACCATCCCGACCTGAACTACGGTGGTTTGTCTGTGTCCCTGCCCAATTACTGCCTGACTACGGGCGGCATTTCCCCCGCCGGCAACGCCACCGCCCCAGTCGACAGCGGGTGGCAAGGTTTTGGCGGGACCTTGAACGGCAGGGCCGCGGGGACGGTCTCCCTTTCCTTCGCCGCCGATGGTGCGATCACCGCGAGCCTCTCCTGGACGCTGGCCTATTGGTTCGATCGGTTTGACTGCAACTGCCGGCTGGAAGGTCCCCCTCCGGTGGTCGTTTGCGACATGTGCCCGCGGCCCGAATTGAACGACTCGAAGCTGAACAATCAGAAAGCAACTGGAGGCGGAAGCATCAGCAGCACCGGAGTGATCACGCTGAATCACACCTTCGCCGGCGTCAATGTCACCGATTGGAGGTTCGATCTGTGGTGACCTTCAGTCTGTCCGCTTCGGCGTCCCGCCGTATCTCGGTTCGTATGCGTCGTACGCCAGGCCGGCTTGTTCGACACTGGGCGCGCCCCGGTGAATCCACACCCGATAGCGACACCGGATGGGTTGGCCGGCGGGAAACGATTGCGGCCGGACTCCCGGCCAGCCCAGGCAAAGGACGCCATAATGGCGAGTGAGCCATTCGGGTGGATAATCCGGGTGATCCTTGGCAACGAAAATGGCGGCGCCGCTGAACTCGGGGCGCTGGGCGAATCGGGCGGAAAGATCCGCCCAGGGCAGGCGAGTGATCGTGAGGTCATCGCTCCCCTGGCCTTGCGGGGTGGTTATGACTGTGCTCGTGCGCGGCGCGAAGCGGAGCGTCAACCCGCCGTAGCTCTTGCCTTCGGCACCTTCGAGCGTGATGGGCCGGTCGATCGGCGTCCACGTGAACGACAGATCGAGCGCGCGCCCGTCGTGGGTGGCGGCGTGGGTCTCGATGCGAACGTCCTCGCGCATGACCGGGCGGCCGTGGATGACCCAGTTATTCTCGACGCCGAGGACGGCGTTGCTCGAGCTGACGTCGCGCGCGAGCCAGCGGTTGAACTGGTGCTCGATGCCGTTGAGCATCCAGAGGTCGTAATGTTGGCCGTCGATCCGCACGTGAGGCCAGGACCAGAACAGCCCGCGATGATGCGGGTGATCGGCCGGAAAGTCGTCGGTCAACACCTCGCCATCCAGACCGTAGAGCGGGTGGATGTAGCTGCTGCGAGCGCGATCCGGGGCCAGGCCGGCCGGGGGCTGGATGACGCCGTGGTTGTATACGAAGACCGGTCGTTCGCCTTCAAAGAGCGCGAGCGATCGGTCGGTGATGTTGGTGATGCGAAATGGGTCGGCGAGTCCGACCGGTGGCGTGGCGCAGGAAACGACGAGGCCGATCGCAATGCGGATGAGGTTCAGTCGAGAGGACATAAGGTGCAAAGAATTGCTCAAAATTTTCCGAGTGAGTTGAGGCGGGAAGGCAAGCCCAGCTGGTCGGGCTGGCGCTCCCGCCTTCGCGCAGAGGTGCGGCGGGCCGAAGCCGCTGCCAGCCGGCAGTCCGCACCGCCGGCGCGCTGCGGAGAGCGCGCCCTACCTTCCTGGAAAACGGACTTCGCGTTCATCAACCCGTTTTCAGAGCGAGTTCGCGCAGACGGCCCTCATCCACCTCAACGCCCAGGCCCGGGCCCGTCGGGACCATGAGCTCGCCGTGCATGACCTCGAATGGCTGTTTGAGAATGGAGGTGGCGCGCAGGAATTGCGGGCCGTTCAAGGCCGCGGGATGCTGCAAACCGTAGGCGCCGTAGAGCGCGAGGGAGGCGGCCAGCGACAGGTCCGGATCGGTCAGGCCGCTGCCGAGCACCATGAGCCCGGCGCGCCGGGCGGTTTCGATTTGGCGTCGTGCCTCAGTGAGACCGCCGCAGCGGGCCGGTTTCATCGAGACGCCGTCGAGCAGTTCGAGCGCGATGAACTCTTCCAGCTCCACGTTGGAGACGAGCCCTTCGTCCATGATGATCGGCAGGGCGCGCTGCTGGCGGAGCCGGCGATAGCCGGTCAGTCGGTTGGCGGGCAGGGGTTGTTCGAGCACGGGCACACCGATGTCGGCGAGCTTTGGCGCCACCGCGAGCGCGGTGGCCTCGTCGTAGCCGCCGTTGGCATCGGCCCAGAGAAACCCGTCGGGGACCAGGCGCTTGACGATCCGGCACAGCTCCAGGTCGAACTTGGGATCGGGGGCCACCTTGACGTTGAAATGGCGGTAGCCGCGAGCGCGTCCCTCATCGACGAGACGTTCCACCTCGTCCAGGCGGGTCGGGTTGAGCGTCCAGCTGAGGGTGATGCGTTCCTGACCGGTGCGCTTCCAGCGTTGGGCGGCGGATTGCCGGAGCAGCTTGCCGGTGAGATCGAACAGGGCGAGGTCGACCCCCGCCTTGCAGATGGGTTGTCCGGTGGAGAACGACGGCGCGATTGCGCGGTTCATCGCGGTATGCAGCCCGTCGATGTCGAACGGGTCCCGGCCTGCGAGGAGCGGACCGAGATGCCGGTCGATGGTGGATTGAACCGTCTCGAGTGTTTCGTAGCTCCACTTCGGAATGGGCACGCTCTGGCCCCAGCCGACGGCTCCGCTGTCGGCGGTGATCTTGATCACCATCGTCGGGCGCCCTGCCGGCTGGCCGGCGGTTCCCTCGAAAAACTTGAAGCGCCCGACGAGGGGGTAGATGACCGGGAAACACTCAACGCGCGCGATTTTTACCGACGGAGGGTTGGCGGCGATGGCGGGTCGCGGCAGGGCCAGGCCGATGGCCGACCCTCCGACCGTCTGGAGGAAATGGCGCCGTGTGCGGGAGGCGTTGGCGGGATCAGACATTGCGGAGGGATTTGAACGCGTTGAACCCGGCCTTGCGCGCGGCGTTAAACGCGCCGTAGGGCGCGCGCTCGGGGCGGTCCAGCATGCGGTTGGCCTCGGCATCGTCGATAAATCGTTCGTTGGTCGAGTCCCAGCGGAGCGGCCGGCCGAGTTTCATTCCGATCCAGGACACGATGCAGGCGGAGCAGGAACGGTGGCCGGTCTCGGCGTTGGTCACGGCTCCCTTCCGTTGGCGAAGGGCTTCGAGCCAGTCGAGGTGATGATCCCAGTTCGGACTGTGGTGAAGTTGGACCTTGCGGTCGGACTCGACGAGGGACAGCAGCTTCGGATCGCTGGCGTTGAGGGATTGGGGGTCGCTCGCGCTCCCGCGCGTGACCCAAATCCAGCCGTGCTCGCCTTCGAACCGGACGCCATTGGGCAGGGCGTCGCTAATGGTCACCATCACCTGGCCGGGATACAGGAGCTTGATCTCATACTTGCCGTGCACGTCCCAGAAACTGTCGGGGCCGGGCCACTCGGCCCTGGCGTCGACGGAGAGTGGTCCGGACAACTCCGTGCCCAGCCCCCAGTGGGCGATGTCGATGTGGTGCGATCCCCAGCCGGTGATCATGCCGCAGGTATGGGCGTTCAGTCGGAGCCAGCCGGGGCGGGCGAAACGTTTCTGCGGATCGTTCGACTGCGGATGGACGCGATCCTCGGTGTAAGGGACTGCTGGGGTGGAGCCGAGCCATGCGTCGAAATTGAGCGGGGCCGGGACGGCCATCGTTGTGGCGTTGCCGCCGGCGGGATCGATGGGCAGCCCGATGCGGACGGCCTTGAGTTGCCCCAGCACGCCGTTGCGCACGAGTTCGCAGGCGCGATGGAACTGGGCGGTCGACCGCTGCTGGGAGCCGATCTGGAGAATGCGCCCTTTGGCCCGGACTGCGTCCGCAGCGAGGCGCCCTTCCGCGAGCGTCAGCGAGAGCGGCTTCTGCACATAGATATCCTTGCCCGCGATTGCCGCCTCCACCACGGGCTGGGCGTGCCAGTGGTCCGGAGTGCTGATCATCACGGCGTCGATGTCGGCGCGCTGGAGCAGTTCATGGTAGTCCTGATGAACGCTGGGCTCGAATTTCAGTGCCAGGGATTTCTCATAGGACCGGGCGATCTGGCGCCGGGCCAATTCCGCGCGGCGCCGGTCGAAGTCCGCCACGGCGACGATGCGCGCGAGACGGGGATGTTTCAGGACGCCGGGCAGATCCATGCTCTCGGCGATCCGGCCGCAGCCGATCTGAGCGATCTGCAGGACACGACTGGGAGCACTGGCCCCGAGCGCGCGACTGGGGATGAAGGTGGGGAAGCCGAAGGCGGCGGCGGCCGCGGCGGTCCGGCGCAGGAACATGCGGCGGGAGGCGACGCCTGGGCTCGACGAGGGACACATTCTTGCGCTGGCATCGGCCGGAGTGTTTTGGCTGCTGACGAAAGCGGGCTTCATGGGTTCGTCGATGATGGATGGTTTGGCCGGCGATCCTGCAGCACCCATTGGAGTGCGCCCAGCAGGTGTTGTCGGTACGTGGGATCGGAGTAGTGGGCAATCTTGTGGCCGAGCGAGGTGTAGAAACGGCGGCTGCCGCGAACTTCCTGGCACCAGGCCAGGGGAAACACGCCGGCGACTTTTTCGCCCGGGGCTGACACCAGGTCAGGGTCTTTCAGAGACGCCGTATCCACCGTGAGCAGGACGTGCACTCCGGGGTTCACGTTGGTGAAGAAGTAACACTCGTCGGTCCACGTCCAGCGGGAGGGCAGGTGAGCCGTGGCCGGATGCCGGCTGTCGACGACCGTCACCGTGAACGTCTGCATCGGGGAATGTCGGAGAAATTTTCCGCCCTGCATTTGCTGGAACCAATTCCAGGTCCGCTCGGATTCGGCGGATGAGTGAATGCCAACGAAACCTCCGCCGTGGTCGAGATACCGTTGCAATGCCTCGCGCTGGCCTTCGTTCTCGACGGCTTCGTTGTTGGAGTTGGCGAAGACGACCGCGCGATAGGTGGCGAGCCGTTCGTCGGTGAAGACGTCAGCATTGGTGGACACGTCGACGTCGAAGCGAAGAGTGGTCGCGAGCTCGCGCAAGGCGGCGGCGCTGGCGGCGAGATTGTCGTGGACGAAGCCCCGGCCGTTCCGCTGGTAGACGAGGATGCGTGGTCCCGGCGCGCCAGACGCGGATGGACGTTGCCGGAGGGACGATGGATCGACGGTGGGCTGGGCGAGCGCCCGGTGGACGGAGGCCGGGACGATCGCGGTCGCCAGCAGCAGCAGCAGCAGCAGCGGAAACATCGGGCGGCAACGGGTCATGGTGGCGACCGCGCCCCCGCAACCGTCAGGAGGGGCGAGGCGCGCCTTGACCATGGCGGAGGGCATCCGCCGGCGATTTGATGCGGATCAAGAGTTTCCGAGCTCGCGTCCGGCGGCCGCAATGAAGGGCTTCAATTCGTCCATCAACCGGGCGAAGGCGTCGAGGGACACCTGCTGGGCGGCGTCGCTCCAGGCCTCAGTGGGGTTGGGGTGCACTTCGATTAGGAGGGCATCGGTGCCCATGGCGACGGCGCCCTTGCACACGGCCGTGACGAGGTCGGCGCGCCCGACGCCCTGGCTCGGGTCGATGACGACCGGGCAATGGGTCTCCTTTTTCAGGATGGGGACAGCGGACAGATCGAGGGTGTTGCGGGTGTAAGTCTCGAATGTGCGGATGCCGCGCTCGCAGAACAAGAGGTTGGGATTTTCATTGGCGAGGATGTATTCGCCGGCGAGGAGCCATTCCTCGATCTTCATGGAGAGGCCGCGTTTGAGGAGGACGGGACGGCCGGTTTTGGCGGCGGCAATGAGGAGTTGGAAGTTCTGGGCGTTGCGCGTGCCGATCTGGAGAATGTCGGCGTATTCCGCGACGAGGTCCGCCTGTTGCTCGGAGAGAAGTTCGGTGATGACGGGCAGGCCGGTTTCGCGGCGCGCTTTGGCGAGTAGTTTCAGGCCTTTCTCGCCGAGGCCCTGGAATTCGTAGGGGGAAGTGCGCGGCTTGAACGCGCCGCCGCGCAGGATGGTGGCGCCGGCCTTCTTGACGGCATGGGCGGTCGTGAGGATCTGCTTCTCGCTTTCGACCGAGCAAGGCCCGGCCATGACTTGAAAGGTTTTGCCGCCGATCGGGACGTTGCCGGCCTTGACCATGGAGTTGGCGGGGTGCGCTTCGCGGCTGACGAGCTTGTATTTCTTTTGGACGGGCATGACCTGCTCGACCTGGGTCCAGCCGTTGAGGGCTTCGAGCGTGCGGTGGGTCCGCTCGTCGCCGATGGCGCCGATGACGGTCCGGGCTACGCCGCGCATGACGTGGGGACGATAGCCGAGGCGCCGGATTTCCTTCAGCACGGCCGTCTCGTCTTTCTTCGATGTGTTGGGCTTGAGCACGATGATCATGGGATTTGGGTAATAAAAAAACCGCAGGTGCGGACACCTGCGGCTTGGGTTTCGTGGTTGAATCGGTCAGGACAGCCACGAGCGCAGGTGGGCGCGGCTAAAGTAGCCGAACCATCCAGCGCTAAATCGGTAGCTGTGCAAAGTCACGGAGGCGAGGCTAGAGAATTCGCCGCCGGAGTCAATCCCGGGTTCGGAATTTGGTCCGGGAGCAATCCACAGGGCTGGCGCTCCCTCCTTCGCTCTGAGCTACGGCGGGCCGAAGCCGCCGCCAGCCGGAGGTCCGCACGTCGGTCCGCACAGGCGGCGCGCTGCGGAGAGCGCGCCCTACCTTTGCCGTTCATTAGAAGCTTATTGTTCCTGGCGGACCTGCTGACGAGCCATGAACCCGGGGTGCGGGCGTCTTCGCCCGCAGAAGCGATCGAACGACCGGAGGGTTGGAAGAAGCCCAACCGTTGAAAATTTCCCGGCTTTCTACCCCGCATTGCGGGACACCCCGAAGGCAGGTTCATGGGAAGTTTGAACCTGCGATGAGGCCCGCGAGTTGGGGGCATGAAGCATGGCGGGGCGCATTCCTGATTTTTGTTTGGGATTTCCGAGTCCGACCATCCGCGTCGCCCATCAGAAATCGCGAATCGAAAGCGGAACGGGGACGGCCCGGTGGGCCGTCCCCGTTTTTGAACTCCGCGCGGAGGAAGCCTGCTACCTTGGCTGACGTTATTGTTCGCCCCGGATGATTCCATCCACCAGCGGTGAGACCGGCGAGTTAAGGACCGCTTGGGCCACTTTATAACCCTGACGATCGACATTGGCCTTCAAGCCATCGAAGAGCTGATCGATGCGCAGCCGGGTCGACGCGCAGAAGTAGTCGGCCAGGTGGATCACTTCCTTTTGGTGCTCGGGTGTGCCCTCGCGGGCGAGCGCCGCGGCGCGCGAGCAGGTGGCCACGATGGCAAAGATCTCGGCGCCGATGTCGACGAAGCGACCGAGCAGGACTTGTTCGCGCTCGAGCTTGGGGCCGTGTTTGACCATCGCGTGGAAAAGGCGTCGGGCCAGCTTGCGGCTGGTGCGCGAGGCGAATTTCAAGTGGCTGGCAAGTTTGGCGGGCACGCCGGCCGGGACGGATCCGCCAAAGGGCAGCCATTGTTTTGGGTACCACTTCGCATAGAACAGACCGGCTTTGACTGCGGCCGAGAGCCGTTCTCCCATGGGCTTGCGCGAGTCGAGCACGGCGCCGCTGACCTTGAGGTGGGGGTCGAGCATTTCCCGCGCGATGAAGAGGCGCATGATCTCGCTCGAGCCTTCGAAGATCGTGTTGATCCGGCAGTCGCGCATGAAACGCTCCACCGGCACGGGATCCTCGCCGCGGGACTTGAGCGAGTCCGCGGTCTCGTAGCCACGCCCGCCGCGGATCTGCATCGTCTCGTCGACGATCTGCCAGGCCTTTTCGGTGCCCCACATTTTGGCCATGGCGGCCTCGAGGCGGATGTCGGCCTTCTTATCCTTGTCCACCATGCTGGCGACGAGGAGGGTCATGGACTCCATGGCGAAGGTTTGGGCGGCCATGCGCGCGATCTTGTCGGCGATGGCGGCATGTTTGCCGATGTTGGCCCCCCATTGCACGCGTTCGCGAGCCCACTTGCTGACGATGCGCAAGCAGCGCTTGGAAGCGCCAGCGCAGGCCGCGGGGAGGGTCAGGCGCCCGGTGTTGAGCGTGCTCAACGCGACGCGCAAGCCCTTGCCTTCGCCCCAGACGATGTTTTCGCTGGGCACGACGACGTTGGTGAATTTGACCACGCCGTTGTAGAGGGCCTTCAAGCCCATGAAATGGCAACGGTGCACGACTTCCACGCCGGGCGTGTCCATGTCGACGATGAAGGCCGTGACCTGCTTCTTTTCCCGGCCTTTGACGATCTTGGACGGCGTTTGGGCCATGACGACGATGACGCCGGCCTTGACTCCGTTGGTGCACCAGAGCTTCTCGCCGTTGATCGTGAAATATTTTCCGTCGGCGGTGGGCACGGCGGTGGTGGTGAGCGTGGCGGGGTCGGAGCCGACGCCGGATTCGGTGAGGGCGAAGGCCGAGATTTCGCCCTTGGCGACGCGCGGCAGGAACTTCTTCTTCTGCTCGTCGGTACCGAACATGAGCAGGGGCTGCGGCACCCCGATCGATTGATGCGCGGAGACCAGGGCGGTCAGGCTGGCGTCATGGCTGCCCAGGAGCATCGCGGCGCGGGAGTAATTGGTCTGCGAGAGGCCGAGACCGCCGTATTGGGTCGGAATTTTGATCCCGAACGCGCCCATGCGGCCCAGCTCGGCGATGACGTCGTCGGGGATTTCGCCGGTTCGGTCGATGGCGTCGGCGTCGACCTTCTCGTGGAGAAACTTCTCCAGCCGTTCGAGAAAGGCTTCGCCCTGGTCCCGATCATGGGGATTTTGCTCGGGGAACGGGAAGACGCTGCGCAGGTCGCAGTCGCCCATGAACAGACCGCCGGCGAAGCTGCGGCGCTCCTGGGTTTCGCGGGCGGCCTCGGTCAGTTCGAGGGCGGCCCGTTGGCCTTCGTTCATCTTTGACGTATCGATGACCGACGCGGCGTCGTCGGCGACGGCCCGATCCTTGCGCTCGGGCGGCGGGGTGGTTTTCACGGTGCTCATAGGTTTGCTCGATTAAAAGGTTGGTGCATTGCTCGGGTTAGTCGGCGTAGAACTTGCGGCCTTCGCTGGCCATCGATTGCAGAAGCTTGCAGGGCGTGAACCGCAGCTCGCCCTTGCCGGCGAGCTGTTTCATCTCGTTGACGAGCGAGGCGACGCCGACCGAGTCGGCGAAGCGGAGGGGGCCGCCGAGGAAAGGCGCCCAGCCGGTGCCGAGAATCATGCCGAAATCGACATCGCGCGGCTCCGCCACGACGCCTTCCTCCAGGCAGCGGGCGGATTCGTTGACCATGAGGAGGACCATCCGGCCGCGCAACTGGTCGCGGCTGAGCCCGGCGCAGGTCGAGTCGTGGGCATAGTGATCGACGTTGGGGTTGACGCTGCCATCCTTCTTTCCGCCGTGCAGGTAGTAGCCGGTGCCGCTCTTTTTGCCGAGCAGCCCGTCCTTGATCATTTTCGCCAGGACACCGGGAGCCTGCATCCGGTCGCTAAAGCGGGCGGCCAGGTCGGTGGCGACGTGGTTGCAGACGTCGAGACCGACCTCGTCGATGAGGCGGAGCGGGCCCATGGGCATGCCGAAGTCGAGCATGGCTTCGTCGATGTCCTCGACGCGGGCGCCGCGTTCAAAGAGGGCGCCGGCCTCGATTAGGTAGGGCATGAGGATGCGATTGACGAGGAAGCCAGGGCTGTCCTTGACGACAACCGGCAGCTTGCCGATCTGCTGGGCAAACCGGAGCGAGCGGGCGACGACGTCGGGCGCGGTTTGCTGGCCGACCACGATCTCGACCAGCTGCATTTTGTGGACGGGGTTGAAGAAGTGAATTCCGACGACCCGTTCCGGATGGGCGGTGGCGGAGGCCAGCTCGGTGATCGACAAGGCGGACGTGTTGCTGGCAAGTATCGTGTTCGGCCCGGCCAGTTCATCCAGGCGTTGAAACAACTTTTTCTTGAGGTCCATTCGTTCCACGGCGGCTTCGATGACGACATCGGCGTAAGCGAGGGGGACATCCACAGCCGACGGGGAGATCCGATCGAGGCCGGCGCGGGCCTCGACCCGGGTCAGCGCGTGGCGTTTGACGCCCTGATCGTAAAGCTTGGCGATGCCGGCCAGGCCCTTGGCCACGGCCTCCGGGTTGATGTCGCGGAGGATGACGCGGCAATCCCGGGAACTGGTCCATTGTGCGATGCCGGCGCCCATGACCCCGGCGCCGATGACGGCGATTTGGCGAACGGGCTCGGTCTTCTTTTCGGCCTCGCGGCTGCTTCCGGGCGCGGCCAATTTCTTGGCGCGCTCCTGGAGAAAGAAGATGCGGATGAGATTCCGGCAGGCGTCCGTGCGCGCGAGTTCGAGAAAGGCATCGCGCTCGAGGGCCAGTGACGCGGTGACACTTCGGCCCAGGCCGGAGACGACGACGTCCAGGGCCTTCAAGACGGCGGGGTAGTGCCCGCGGGTTTTGACGAGCAGCTGCTTTTCCACGCGGCGGGCAACGACTCGCGCGACGAGCGGGTTGTTCAGGACGCGGCGTGTGAGCGGTTGGGGACGGGACCGAAGGCTTCGGCCGCGCTTGGCGATCAGCTGCGAGGCCTTTTCCACCAGGTATTCGCGGGGAACAATTTCGTCGATCAGGCCGCATTTGAGGGCGGGCTTGGCGGCGAGCGTCTTGCCGGCGAGAATGATGTCGAGGGCTTTGGCCAGGCCGATGAGGCGGGGCAGGCGGGTGGATCCGCCCCAGGCGGGGAGAATGCCCAGCATCGTTTCCGGCAGGCCGATTTTGGTGGCCTTGTCGGGCGAGGCGATGCGGCAGTCGCAGGCGAGCGCAATTTCGCATCCGCCGCCGACGCAGGCGCCATGGATGGCGGCCACCGTCGGGATGGGGAGGGCCGCGATGCGATTGAAGGTGCGCTGGCCGGCCTCGATCATTTCGGTGAGCTCGGCGGCGTCGCGCGTTTTGGCCAGCGCCGTGAGGTCAGCGCCGGCGATGAAGATGGATTTTTTAGCGCTGACGAGCACGAGACCTTTGAGGGCGGGGTTGCCTTCGATGACATCGAGGTGCGCCGCGAGCTCGGTCATGGTGGCGCGGTCGAAAATGTTGGCCGCCGACTCGGCTCGGTCGAAGGTGAGGACGCAGATGCCATCTTCGCGGATCTGGCGGAGGATTCCGCCGGGCGGCGTGGCGGCTTTCGGGTGCACGGCTGGGCTGGCGACGGCGCCGGGTCCGGGAGCGGTTTTCGGGGTGGAGGAGGATGTGGTGGTGGTCATGGGATCAGATCCTTTCGAGCCAGATCGCGCCGCCTTGTCCGCCTCCGATGCAGAGGCTGACGAGGGCGCGTTTTTGTTGGCGGCGGGCGAGTTCCTTCAAGCTGGTAAGGACGAGGCGGGCGCCGGTGGCGCCGACGGGATGGCCGAGAGCGATGGCGCCGCCGTTGACATTGAGGCGGTCTTTTTCAATTTTGCCGACGTGCCGGGCGCGCCGGAGGTGGCGTTGGGCGAAATCGTCGGACTTCATGGCGCGAAGGCACGCCACGACCTGGGCGGCGAACGCCTCGTTGATCTCAACCAGGTCCGCGTGTTCAACGGTGAGGCCAAAGCGTTCCTCGGCCTTGGCGATGGCGTAGACGGGTCCGAGGCCCATGCGTTGCGGATCGCAGCCGGCGTACGCGTAGCCGGTCATGACGCCGAGAGGCGTCAGGCCGAGCTGGGCGGCTCGCGGCTCGGACATGACGAGGAGCGCGACGGCGCCGTCGGTGATTTGGGAGGAATTGCCGGCCGTGACCGTGCCGTTCCTGCGATCGAAGACCGGCCGCAACCTGGCCAGCGCCTCCATGGACGAGTCCTTGCGCGGTCCGTTGTCCTGAGCCACGACGGTTTTGGTGGCTGGCGGGTAGATGGGGCAGATCTCTTCCGCCAGTTTGGCCTGGGCGGCCAGCGCGCGCGCGTGGGATTCGACGGCGAAGGCGTCCTGGATGTCGCGGCCGATGCCGAATTCGCGGGCGAGCAGTTCGGCCGTCTCGCCCATGTTCAACCCGCAAACGGGATCGGTGAGGCCCAATTGGAGGCCGATGCGGGGCTGGAAGTCGGCCGGGCGGAACTGGGCCATGGCGCCGAGCCGTTGGCCGAGGGACTTGGCGCGGGCGAGCTTGCCAAACTTCGTGGCCGCCTCGTACGAAAACAGGAGGGGCGCCTGCGACATGCTCTCGGTGCCGCCGACGACAAAGATCTCACCCCGCCCCGCGGCGAGGCGCTCGTAAGCCTGCGTGATGGCTTCAAAGCCGGACGCGCAATTGCGATGCACCGTGAGCGCAGGAACATTTTCGGGAATGCCGGCACGCAAGGCGACGACGCGGGCGACGTTGGCGGCTTCGGCGGGCTGGCCCACGCAGCCGAAGATGACCTCGTCGATCAGCGATCGGTTGAGGCCGGTGCGGGTGAGCAGCGTGTCGACGGCGACGCGTCCGAGTTCGTCGGCGCCCAGGCGGGCGAGGTCGCTGCCCATCCGGCAGAAGGGCGTGCGCACGCCATCAATGATGACCAGTCGGGGTGTGTTCATGAGGAGTCTCCGGGTGGCCCACGGCAGTGTGGGGTTGGGAAATTAGCGGCACTTGGCCGGGGGCGCCAAGCACGGAGCCGGCCGGCAGCGGCACCGGCGGCGGGGTGGGAAGGTCCGCCCGACGGGTTCGGCGATCGATGACTTTTTGCTCCTTCAGTTGGGTGCCGACGCCCAGGAGGTCACGAATCTCGCTCGAATCGTGGAAGACGACGCGGTTGGGGCGAATCTCGGTGCGTTCGAGAAAGCGGTTGTTCAGCTCCCGCGTCAGCTTGTCGTCGGGCACGTCGCTGAGCTTTTGGACGTGAAGGATTAGCTCGTCGAGTTCGAGCGGGTCGTCGTTGAACTTGCGAATCTCCAACTGCCAGGCCCCGACATTCGGGGCATCGTCGAGGACATGCTCGAGCTGGTTGAAGTCGACCAGCGTGCCCTTGATTTTGTCGAGCTGCATGGCTTTGACCTCGGAGTTTCGGGAGATCTTTCCAAGCAGGCGGGGCAGGCATCGGCCGCAGGCGGGGCAGGGCTCGTAGGTGAGGCCGCCTTCAACGATGTCGCCGGTTCGATAGCGAAGAACGACGCTGCCGCGGGCGTCGAGAGGCGTAAAGACGAGTTCACCGGGCTCTCCGTCGGGGACCGCGAGGCCGCTCTTGGGATCGACAACCTCCACGATGCCGAGATCGGGGTACAAATGGTAGCCGGTGGGGGTGTCGTCGACGGCGAATGGGCATTCCGACCACGCCATTTTGGCTTCGGTGAAGCCGTAGGTGGCGACGACGTCGACGCCGGGAGAGCCGATCTTCGCACAGAGGTTGCGCAGCTTGCGCCGCATGCCTTCGGCGGCCTTCTCGCCGCCCAGCACCAGGCGTTTGAGCGTATCGCAGCGGACCCCCTCCTCCACGGCGCTTTGCAGCAGGTGATAGAGAAAGGTGGGCATGCCAATGAGAACGTCCGGTTTTATCTTTTGCACGAGACGCAGGTTGCCGTCGGTTCCCATGACCTTGCCTCCGCCGGTCCCGACGGTGAACACGCCGAACTCGGTCGAGGCGTAATGCGTCAGCCAGAACGCGAGGTGTGGCGCGTAGGGGAACATGTTGAGCAGGCGCCAGTCCGGTCGCGCGCCGGCGACCTCCATGATGCGGCAGCCCGCCGTCGCCAGATTTTGGAGATCCTGATTCGTGTAGAGGAAGGGGACGGGATCGGCGGAACGTCCGGTGGTGCTGGTCATGAAGACCGGACGGAACTCCCGCTCGAAATCCTGACGCACGCGGGTGCGTCCGTGGAGCAGGGCGCGCAGGACGGTGGCCGGACGGCGGCTGAGGGCCTGCGGATCGGGGATCAGCACGTAATCACGGGCGCGTTGCGGGTGGTCGGGCGTGTTGACGAGGTCGACTTTGGATGTGAACGGGATGGCCTCGAGGTGATGGAGAGTGCGGAACGTGTCGGCGGAGAGCCCGTGTTCGCGGAACAGCTCGCGGTATCGGGCCGAGAAAGGGACGACGACGTCGCGCAGGTAGCGGCGAAGCTTGGCGGCTTGCAGCTCGCGGACCTGTTTTCTAGGCAGGCGATTCCACGCGGTGGTGAGCAGCGGTGTCATAGCTGGGTGTTTTTCGGCTGACGAGAGCCTTGATTTCGTCGAGGTGTTGCTCCGCCTCGCGGCGGCCGATGGCGATGTATTTGCCGGGGCGTCGGAAATCGTGCCAGCGGCCGTCGAAACTGAGCGGACGCAGGACGAGGTCGGCAAACATGCCCGAGTGCTCGGCCACCTGCATTTGCGCTCCGTTGAAGCTGCGCAAAATGGTGTCGAGCACGTTTCCAGGTGCGAAGTAGTTCAGGTAACGGTTGAGAAAGGCGCGGACCGGTCCCGTGCGCCGGCCCAGCCGCGCGTCGCGTTCCTTTTCCAACTCGAGCCGGGAACGCAGGTATTCCGGCGTGGGAATCGTGTTCACCGCGATGATCTTTTCCACGCCCATCTCCTCCAGGACATCGACGGGCAACGGGTCGGCAATGCCGCCATCGATGTAAAGCTCGCCCCGGACCTCCACCGGCACGCAGGCGCCCGGGATGGCGCTGCTGGCGTGGACGGCTTGGGCCACTTCGCCCTCGGAGAACACCACTCGTCCCAGGGTCGCCAGATGCGTGGCCACGACCCGCAGCGGGCGGACCAGCTCGGCAAAATGCACATCGCCGATGGACCGTTTCAGGCGCTGCTTGACCTTTTCTCCGCGGAGAAATCCCTGCCGCGGGAGAATGAACGGGTCGATGAGCTCGAACAAGCCCCAGCGATGTTCGACCTCCCGCGCCAGCCGTTCCATCGCGGTGCCATCGAACCCGTGGGCCCAGACCGCGCCCACGTAGGATCCCATGCTGCAGCCGACGACGGTATCGATCTCAATTCCGTTTTCCTCCAGGACCTGGATCACCCCGATGTGTGAAAGGCCCCGGGCTCCGCCAGATGAAAGGGCCAGACCCACGCGCCGGCGCCCGATCTCGCGCGCCAGCCGGCGAAGCCCCGCGTTAAAATCAGGGTCCGGCCATCGGGTTAGACCGCCAAGTTGCCCAGGACCCGGGCAGCCGTGCAGACAGCCATCGACGCGAGTCGCATTTTGCCGGAGCGACACGGCCATGGAGCCGCCCTTTTCGCAATAAAGGACAGTGCGGTGGGCTCCGACGGGCGCGCCAGCCTGGGTGGATTCCCGGAGCAGGAGTTCCCGCTGGTAGAGATCTTCCTCGTGCGGGCTGCCGATCAGGAAGATCCGGCTGGAGCGGCGATGACAGGCGAGGACGGCGGGGATGGGCAGTTCGACGCCCGTTTGGACAATGACGCGGTTGAAGTGGCGGGCGCAGTGTTCCAGGAGCGTCGCCAGGCCGGTCTCCGGCTCGGCCGGCCCGCCGGCTTCGACGAGTAAAACGGGCAGCTCCCCGTCCGTCACTTCAAGAAAGCCCCCGAGGGCAAAACCGTCTTCGGCCCCCGCCTTCAGCCGCTCCCAGTCGTCGACGGACAAACGGCTCCGGGCTCGGCCGACAGAGATGAACAGGACCGTTTCGCCGCATTCGGCGCGCAGGGACTGGGCCAGACATCGTCCGACAAACGGCGCGGGGACACGTTCGGAAAGCGGGGTGAGGCAGACGATCTTCTCGGCGCCGGGAAGCGGGGTGGCCGGGGTTACGTCGGAAAACCTCTGGAGAAACCTCTGGTGGAGGCCTCCGCGCGAACCAATGATTGAGGTGTTCATCGCCGTCACATTGAGCGACGGCCTTGCGCGGGGTCGTAGCGTGCCCGGTTAGACCCTCCGTCCAACCTTCCGCGAGCCGTCGCCGGCTTTAATTAATCGAGCACTGCTACCTAAGTTCATTTTTGCCTATGCGTATTATAAGACGTTTTGTTAGGCCGTCAAATTTCGGGGCAAACTTCTTCGAGAAATGTGCCGGAAAAAGGCAGGGGCACTGCACGCGACGGGCGGGGACGTCGCGTGTGAGGCCCGGCTGAACGGGCGAGGCGCTGGTTGAGGGCTTCAGCCGGGCGGAGAAACGGTCGATAGTTCCTCTGTTGCGTGCATACGATCATGAAGAAAAAAGTGCTCATCGTGGATGACGATCCGGTGATGAGTTTTGTTTGCCAGCGGTTGCTGAACAAACACGGCTACGAGACGGCACACGCGGCGGACGGCGCCAGCGGCTTGGAGCGGACGGAGACGTTTCGTCCGGATGCCATCCTGTTGGATCTGATGATGCCTAAGGTCAACGGCACGGATTTCTTGCAGCAGTTGCGGGCGCAGGAGATCTACCGTGCGCTGCCGGTCATCGTGCTGACCAATGCCGCGGTTCCGTTCCTGATTGAGCAGGCGTCAAATGCGGGGGCCACCCGCGTTCTCGACAAGTCGAAGTTCAATCCGGTCGCGGTGATTGAGCTTTTGCGCGCTCAATTCAGCGCCGAAGCGGACTCGCCACGGGCCATCAATGCGATGAGCCATAACGAGCCCTGGAAGGTATAGCCCACCCTCCGCGGTGGTGGTCGGGATCGCGCAGACGCGCGGGCTGCAGCCCGGCTGATACCATCGCCCCCCACGATTGGTCATTGCTGGGCCCGTTCCGCGTCCGTTAACCTGCGCGGGTGAGCGACCCGCGACCATTCCACAACCTGGCCCTGATTGGTTTCATGGGCACAGGCAAGTCGTCCGTGGGTCGCCTGCTGGCCGCCCACCTGCGGTTCGAGTTCGTGGACACGGACGATTTGATCGAAGCCCGGACGGGACGAAAGATCGCCGACATTTTTGCGCGCGAGGGGGAGGCGCGGTTTCGCGAGATGGAGCGGGATTTGGTGATGGAGATGGCCGGCTGGCGCCACCGGGTCATCGCCACGGGAGGCGGGCTGGCGGCCAGCGAGGCCAATCTCATGGCGCTGAAGGCGCACAGCTTGGTGGTTTGCCTCTGGGCCACGCCGGAGGAAATCTGGCAGCGGGTGCGTCGTCAGTCCCACCGTCCGCTGTTGCACGACCCCGACCCGCTGGAGAAGATTCGGTCGTTGTTGGAGGCCAGACGGCCATATTACCTGCGGGCGGACGTATTGATCAGTTCGAACAACCGGTCGGTGCGGGAGGTGGCCGGGCATATCCTGCACGAATTTGAAATGATCCGCCGGCCGGTTCGTCGTGAAAAACCTGAACAGCCTGATTCGCCTCCGCGCCGCTGATCTGGGTTTCGACGCGTGCGGTTTCACCCCGGCGACGGCGCCTGAGTCCGGGCCGCGTCTGCTCGAGTGGCTGTCGCGCGGGCACCAGGGCGAGATGCAATATCTCGCGCGCAATGCTGAAAAGCGGCGGGACCCGCAATTGGTTCTGCCGGGCGCCCGCTCGGTGGTCACTCTCGCCGCGGCCTACGGGCCGTCCGCAGATCGCGCGACACGCCTGCTCAGCCCGCCAGCGGAACGGCCGTCCGGGATCGTGGCGCGTTACGCGTGCCACCTGGATTATCATGACGTCCTGGCCTCTGCGCTGCGGACGCTCGCGGATTTTTTGGCGGAGCAAGGCGGGCCGGAGACCCGGTCGCTCTGGTATGTGGACACCGGCCCGATTTTGGAGCGGGATCTCGCGCAGCGGGCGGGTCTTGGGTTTGTCGGCAAGCACACCAACCTCATTAATCGGCGCCTGGGAAATTGGTTTGTGCTGGCTGAGATCCTGACGACGCTGGAACTGGAGCCGGACCGGCCGGAGAAGAACCGCTGCGGCTCCTGCACACGATGTCTGGTGGCGTGTCCCACGCAGGCCATCGTCGCGCCGTTCACGCTCGATGCGCGACGGTGCATTTCCTATCTGACCATCGAGCTGAAGGGCAGCATTCCCGTCGAGTTTCGACCGTTGATTGGCCGCCGGATTTTTGGGTGCGACGATTGCCTGGCGGCGTGTCCTTGGAATCGGTTTGCGGCGGCGGGGCGGCTGCTCGGCCAGGCGCATCTCCCCGATTTGGCGGAGCCTGACCTGATCGAATTGCTGGGCCTGGACACGGCGGGGTTCAAGGCGCGTTTTGCCGGCACGCCATTGGTGCGGGCCAAGCGGCGCGGCTTGTTGCGCAACGTCTGCGTGGCGCTGGGCAATGTGGGCGGTTCCTCTGCGCTGCCCGCGCTGGAGCGGGCGGCGGCCGATCCCGAGCCCCTCATCGCCGAGCACGCGCGGTGGGCACTCGAAGCCATCGAACGCCGACAGGCCGACGGGCTTCGCGATGCGGCGCGGGAGGGGCGTCACGATTCCGGGATCCAGCCCTGAGCGACCTGACCCGATCACCCGCCCAAGGTCGTTGGATCGGTCACGTTGCCCTTGTTGAAGTCGACGTACTCCTCCGTCAGGTCGGCCGCATACATGACCGCGCTGTGCCGGCCGAGGTTGAGCCGGATGTGCAACTCAAATTCCCGAGGGGCGGCGGCTCGGCAAAGGTCGGCGTAAGAGACCCGGGTGGGCTGGCCGCGCCGGAGGCTCCAAACAATCGGGCCGGCTCCGGGTGTCGCGTAGCCGATGTCGACCTTTTCCTCGATCACCAGCGCCGGGCTGTAGCCGAGCGCGTCGATGATCCGCCCCCAATTGGGGTCTCCACCGTGCCAGCTCGTTTTGACCAGCGCGCTGTTGGCCACCGCCCGGGCGGCAGCATCCGCATCGGCGAGGGTGCGGGCGCCCTGGACCTTGACCGTGACGACGCGGTGGACACCTTCCCCATCGCGCACGATCATCTTGGCCAATTCGAGGCAGACGTGGCGAAGCGCTTCTTGGAATCGCGCGAAGTCAGCCGTGCGCGAGGAGGGGATCCGGCGATTACCCGCCTGGCCATTGGCCAAGACCAGCACGGTGTCGTTGGTGCTCATGTCGCCGTCGACCGTGATCCGATTAAAGCTGTGGGCGACGGCTTCGTGCAGGGCGGCCCGGAGCGCCGCCGGGGCAATGGCGGCGTCGGTGGTGATAAAGCAGAGCATGGTGGCGTGAAGGCCGGTGGGACGGGCGGCGGGTCGGGCGCCGGTCGCGCTCATTCCAGGCTGGATCATGCCGGCCCCTTTGCAGATGCCGCCAATGCGCACCGAGGCTCCACCCAGCTTGAGTTCGACGGCGATTTGTTTCGGACGGCTGTCGCTGGTCATGATGGCCTCAGCCGCTTGGTCCGCGTGAGTTGAGTCCGAGCCGAGCGCGCTGGCGGCCGCGACGATCCCCTGGCGGACGTTGGCCATGGGCATGGTGACGCCGATGCGACCGGTGGAACCGACGAGCACCAGATCGGGTCGCAGGCTGAGGGAGGCTCCGGCCAGCCGCGTCATCTCAACGGCATCCTTCCAGCCTTGGCGGCCGGTGCAGGCGTTGGCGTTGCCGGAGTTGACGACGATGGCCTGCGCCCGTCCTGTTTTTACCCGCGGAACGCAGACCTTGACCGGCGCGGCGCAGACCTGATTGGTGGTGAACATTCCGGCAACCGCGGCGGGCGTGGAGGAAACGATCAGCGCGAGGTCAAGTTTTTGTCCTTTGTTGGATCCTTTACCGGTGCCCAGGCGCTTGATGTCGCAAAAAACGCCGCTCGCTTTGAAGCCTTGCGGCGCGGTGATGGATCCGGAAATCGATTTCAACGGGTTCTTCATGCAATGCACGGTTATCGGCCGGCGAGTGAAGCAGCAACCTGCCGGAGACGCAATGGGAGAGGCGCAGGGAGAAGAGCAGATGCCGGTGGGGAGCGGAAGCCTGCGATCCCGCCATTGCATCGCCCGGCGGTTGGTCTAAGGTCGACCGCCTAGCAGATCTCATGTGACGAAGCCCGGCGTGGATGGCAACTCATGACGCACTTTTACGATGAACTCCGGGAGGCGGCTCTCGGGACGGAGCCATTTGCGCTCGGATTGCTATCCGACATCAAGGGTTCGAGCCCACAGAAGCACGGGGCAAAAGCGTTGTTCTTTGCCGATGGCCGGATCGTGGGCACCCTCGGCGGCGGATGTCTCGAGGCCGAAATTCAGGACCGGGCCCGGCGCGCGCTGCGGACGGGCGAAGCCTCGTCGTTCGATTTGGTGCTGGATCACGATTTTGGATGGGATGATGGATTGATCTGTGGCGGACGCGTCTCGGGGTTAATCCTGCCGAGAGCGCGTGAGGCGGCTTCGCTGTGGCACGACATTGCGCGACGCGAACGGCCCATCATCTGGGGTGTGACGGAGGCTTATGAAATCTGTCGAGGGGGTGGGGAAGGAGGCTTGCCTACGCGGTGGCTGTATCGGGAAACAGCGTTGCCGCCGTGCCATCTGTGGATCGCCGGATCCGGTCACGTTGCCCAGGCGGTGGCCCCGTTGGCGACCGCGTTGGATTTCACGGTTACGATCTTCGACGATCGGCCACAGCTGGCCCACCCCAGCCACTATCCTTCGGGCACCCGGTTTCGCGTCGGTCCCTGGGACAGTTTGCTGGAGGAACGGGTCCGGACGGAGCGCCCGTGTTTTGGGTTGATCGTCACTCGGGGGCATCAGCGTGACGCTTTGGTTTTGAGTCGCTGGATTCGGGAGCCGTTCGCTTTTTTGGGGATGATCGGCAGCCGGCGAAAGGCACGTTTGATTTTTGAGCAGCTGATGGACGAGGGCACCGCCACGGCGGAGCAGGTGGCTCGGGTGGCCTGCCCGGTCGGCATCGACATCGACTCGCGGACTGTGCCCGAAATCGCCGTCAGCATCATCGCCCAGTGCATTCAAAAACGCGCGACAGTCCTGCGCGATTGGGAGATGGCCGTGGCGGGGCCTTCCTCGGGAGGTGCCAGCCCCTCGTCCCCGTCATTCCTGCCAGGGCAGAACGGCCGGCCATGAGATTTGGTGTCGTCTTGCTGGCCGCGGGGGCCTCCCGCCGAATGGGTTATCCCAAGCTGCTGTTGCCTTGGGGGACGACGTCCATTCTGCAACATCTCCTGGAGCAATGGCGCTCCCTTGGCGTGATCGATTTTCTTGTCGTGGTCGCCGAAGATGATGCGGGGATCAGCGGCGAGTTGGCGAAGCTGCCTGCGCGCGGTTGGCGGATTGAACGCACGGCGAACCCCGACCCGTCGCGGGGCATGTTCAGCTCGGTGCGAGCGGCTTCCGATTGGGTTCGACGCCAACCCGGGGCGGAAGTAACGCATTGGGTGATGTGTCTCGGAGATCAGCCGCAGGTGAAACCGGACACATGGGCCCGAGTCTTGTCTGAATCCCGGAGGTTTCCCCGTCATATCTGCCAACCGGCGCGGCATGGACGCCTGCGTCATCCGGTGGTGTTTCCTGAATCTTGTTTTCGAGCGCTCGCCGACGCCAGGGAACCGACGTTGAAGGCGTACCTTGAATCGCAAGCGCCCGCACGACGTTCATTTGAGAGCGAGGACGCGGGATTGGACTTGGACCTGGATTCTCCGGACGACTACGCGCGTGCGCAGCAGCTGGCCGGGCTGGCGTGAAGGCCGGCTGACTCGCGGCGGAAAAGGCGATCGGGGCGGCGGTGGATGCGCTGTCTCGATGGCGTGTCCCGGGGGGGATGGTCCCAGGCGAGCCGCCTGTCTCGTTCTGCGGCATCACTCTGGACAGTCCGGGACAGACGGCGCGTCCGGGACGGCTGCGTCTTGCGATTTGCAGCTTCATTGCAAAAGCACTGCATGGTCGCCGCCCGCGTCGTCGCGTTTGGTCAGGTAAAGCGGGCGTGGCGGAGGCGCTTGACGCTTGCGGTTAGTCGCCCGAAGGGACTTTGGCGCAAGCTGCTAAAATGAAGGCTGGCGGTCAACTTTCGTTAACCGCCAGCCTACAACTCAATCTCAGCAGGACGCCAAACCTGTCGTTCAGCGCGTAACGGTGGGACAAAGATGGGACTTTTTGCCTGCCTCATGAGGAAGCAGACGGCGAGGAATCATGCAAAACTCCGGTAAGGCGGATTCTTGCATTAGCTTCATGCCGGTTGAAAAGCAGCGGTGATGCCAACTGGGGAACGGCCCGAATCACCCCGATTCAGGGACATCATGGCTGGACACCGGTCGTCCGGTGGCAATCCTTGCCGGTCAGTTTTGCCGGGTGACGGAAGGATGGGACGGATTGGCAGGCGAAGCGCCGGGCAGCTGTGGGGCCCGGGCGAAGACCTGCCGTTGGGGAGGAGGTTACTGGACCTCGAGTTCCACGCGGGTTCGCTCCAGCGTGGTTCCCTCGAGAAAATAAAGCTCGTGCAGGGATTTGTTGTAGTCGGCCGCCGCGCGGATCTCGGCGGCGCGGGCGTCGGTCAGGTCCTTTTGGAGTCGGAGCACGAAAAAGCTGGAGACCCGGCCGACTTCAAATTTCTTCTGCTCGGCATCGAGGGCGTCCTCGGCGAATTGGCGGGCGACGCGAGTGGACTGGGTTTGTTCGTAGGCGCTGCGGGCCTGCTTCACCGCGGCTTCGATGTCCTGGAGGATGGCGTCTTCGCGTCGTTTGAGAGACAGGATGGCCTGCTTCTTCAGGTTTTTGGCGGCCTGAAACTCGGCGCGTTCGCGACGGAAGCCAAGCGGCACGGTCAGGGTGATGCCGCCGCCGTAGTGGGGAAAGCGATTGTCGGCGATATGGTCCAGGGATTCGGTCGTGGACTCCGCGAGGCCGTTCCGGCCGTAGGTGCCGACGAGATCGAGCGACGGGAACAGCTGGTTTCGGCGATACTGGAGCTCAATTTTCCGTTTTTCGACGGCCTCTTTTTCCGCCAGGTAGTCGGGCCGATTCTCCAGTCCGTTTCGCCACGAATCCGGCAGGCTCAGCGCCTGGTAAGCTGGCACGAGCTTCTCCGAGGGGACGATGGACATGCCTTGGACTTTGGCGTAATCGTGGGTGATGAGGCCCTTCAGGCGAACCTCGGCCTCTTCGGCAGCGAACCGGGCGGCCGTCAATTGGGCCTTGGCCGTTGCTTCCTGCGCTTCCGACTCCCGACCTGCGAGGGGGGCCAGCTGGCCGACTTCAATTTTGGTTTTGTACTCCGAGACAAGCTGGGAGGCGAGTTCGACGGCTTTCTCCCGGGTGAGCACCTGATCACGCGCCGCGATCAAATCATAGTAGGCAAGCGCCACCTGATGGATTGTTCCCATCGTCAAGGTGCGCAGGGTGTGTTCGGCAATTTTCAAGTCCACCCGCCGCAGCTTGATGGTGGTGCGGCCGGCGTCGGTCCAGAAATCGCGGAGGAGCGGTTGGGTGATCTGAAGCTGGACCCGGCTGCTGTACTGCCAGGCGATATTCTCGGGCGGAAGCGTGGCTGGGGGCGCGGGGAACGGGTTGACCTGGACGGTGTTGCCGCTGAGCCGGTTCAGGGTTCCGCCCAATTCGTAGCGCGCGCCGGTGGGAAGCACGCCGTCCACGCCAAGGAAAAAATCTTCATTCCAGCGCTCGCCGCCGGGAAGCGGAATCGAGCCAAACGCCGGGTCGATTCGACCGATCCGATCCTGAAAATTCTGACCGGCTCCGGCGCGGAAGGTCGGCTCATAATAGCTGTTTGCCGCCTGCAGCGCGAGGCGGGCATTTTGGAGGCCGATGACACCGCCGGAGTCCACCCTGAGCTGGCCGTCATCCGTGTTCAAACCGCCCTTTCCCACGTCGAGATCCGGGGGCGCGGAATGCACCGCCACCCGGTCGCCGATCTGCAAACTCAGGTTGTTTTCCGCCGCCATGCGAATGCAATCGTCCAGCGAAAGGCTCATGCGAGAGGGGCTGGCGGAATTGGTGGCATCCTGCCCGGACGTTGGCATGGCCGCGGCTGCCGAGAGCAAGCCGATCCACGATAGACGAGTGAGTTGCATTGGGGCGGAGAGTGCCGGAATCCTACGGACACGTCAACCGTGTGGGAAAGGGGTTGTGCGGCCTCCCAGCACAAAATATTTCCAGCCGCCCCGTCTCCGCGCCCCGCGTCGGGCGACGGTTGCGTAACGATTTCGTAACAGAGATGACGCGAACTTGTAACAGAAAACATCGTGCACGCGGGAAGCGGGTCGTGCCACAAAAGTGTCGCTATGTTCTCCCTGCAAAAGCTCATCGGTAAGGACGATCGCTTTTTTGACCTGTTGGAGGCCGCGGCGGAGGAAGCCCGCCACAGCGCGAACGCGCTCGGTCGACAGGTGACGTCGGGGAACGCCCACCTGACCATGGATGAGTTTGTGAAGGCGCGGCGGGCGGAGAAAAAGATCGCCGAACAAATCAGCGAGGCGGTGGTCACGACGTTTGTCAGCGCGCTGGAACGCGAGGACGTCGAGTTGTTGAGCGAGGCGCTCTACAAGATCCCCAAAACCGTGGAGAAGTTCGCTGAGCGTTACCTGATCAGCTCCGCACAGGTGAAAGGCGTTGATTTCTCGAGCCACACCCGTTTGCTGGATATGGCCACGGATTTGGTCGTCAAGATGGTGAAGAGCTTGCGGTCCCTGGGGGAGGGGCAGTTGGATGCCGTCAAGGCGATGAACACCGAGTTGCAGGAGTTGGAAGGGCGGGCGGACGAGCTCATCCTTGAGGTTTTGCACGACCTGTGGTCCGGTCGGAACGACACCACCAAGGTGATCGTTTTGAAGGACCTTTACGAGCTGCTCGAGAAGGTCATCGATCGGTGCCGTGATGCCGGCAAAGTGGTCACGCACATCGTTTTGAAGAATTCCTGAGGCGAAATTCCCGGGGCCATTTCCCAACCGCATGATCAATTTTCAACGCATTCTGGGGCGGCAGGACGAGTTTTTCTCCCTGCTCGAAGCGAGCGCACGGGAGGGGGCTGCGTCGGTGGCCGCGTTGCGGGCGACCCTCTCCCAAACGAGCGAAGTCCCGTCGCTGGCGGAATTCGCCAGCGCACGGCGTCGGGACAAGGAGATAACGAATCGTCTCGAGGAGATGCTGATCACCACGTTCGTGACTCCGCTGGAGCGGGAGGATCTCGAGGCCCTCGGCGAGGCACTCTATAAAATTCCAAAGACGGTTGAAAAATTCGCCGAGCGTTACCGGGTGGGGTTTCCGCAGATTGCCGGCGCGAAATTTGAGCGACAGCTGGCGCTCGTGGAAGGCGCCATCCAACACGTGGTGAAAATGGTCCAGGCGCTCCGGGAAGGCGACATCGGCGACATCAAAGGCCTTCAAAACAAGCTCCAGGCGCTCGAATCGGAGGCTGACGATGTCCTGACCGAATTCATTGCGGGGCTTTACGCGCCGGGTTACCCCAGCCTTCGGGCGGTCATTTTGAAGGAGCTGAGCGACCTGCTGGAACGGGTCATCGACCGGTGCCGCGATGCCGGCAACGTCATCTCCCACGTCCTGTTGAAGAATTCTTAAGCGTTTTGAGCGTATGGAATTGTTTCTCGTCTGCGCTGTCATCCTGGTGGCGCTCGTTTTCACCTACACCAATGGATTCCATGACACGGCCAACGCGATTGCCACCGTGGTCGGAACCAAGGTGCTGACGCCCCGCCAGGCCATCATGCTGGCCGCCGTCACGAATTTGTTCGGCGCGTTTTTTGGTCTCGCCGTGGCCAAGACAATTTCCTCGGGGTTGGTGGATGCGCGTTTTGTCACCCAGGAAGTGCTCATCTGCGGTCTTTTGGCCGCGATCTTTTGGAACCTTCTCACCTGGTGGTTCGGCCTGCCTTCAAGTTCGAGTCACGCCCTGGTGGGCAGCTTGATTGGCGCTGCCTTGGCAGCTGCCGTTTGCATGAGCGCGGTCAAACCGTTGGCCAGCCCGACGGGAGAGCCAGCGTCAATCTGGTCCGCGATCAAATGGAAGGAAGTCAAAGACAAGAAGGAAAAGGCGCTCGTGCCTGCTTCCCCGGAAGTCCGGGCCGCGCTGGGCGAAGGGATCCGCACCAACGGCACTCACGTGCTGCGCGTGGGAACCAACTCGGTCCAGGCTGTCGTGTTCTCCGGGCGCGTCGCGGTCGTCGATGTCGTGGTCAAAAAAGGCGGCGACAAGTCCGGCATCTATTACAAGGTGGTGGTGCCCATGATCACCTCGCCGCTCATGGGTTTTGCCTGCGGCCTGATCATCATGGCGCTGCTCTACGTATTCCTGAGAAACTGGCGGCCCGTGACCGTGAATCGGGTGTTCGGCAAGCTCCAGCTGGCCAGCTCGGCCTACATGGGATTCAGCCATGGAATGAACGACGCGACCAAGTGCATGGGGATCATCACGCTGGCCCTCGTGGCCGCCACCGGCAAGGGGCTGTTCGCCAATCTTCCTTCGTGGGCGCACTTTCTCGTCACGCAGGAAGGCTCAAACCCCCTGGCCATGACGTTGGGAGATACGCTGATGAGCTGGCTTCCGTCCGCGCTGCAGTTTGGCTACATGCCGAACCCGGCGGATGTGAAGAGCCAGGGCATTCCCAACTGGGTGGTTGTGATCTGCGCGCTTACGATGGCGGCGGGCACCGCCGCGGGTGGGTGGAAAATCATCAAGACGCTCGGACATAAGATGGTCAAGCTGCAGCCGGTGCACGGCTTTGCCGCGGAAACCACGGCCGCCAGCGTCCTCGCCGTCACGGGCTCGATGGGCATGCCCGTGTCCACCACCCATGCCATCACCACAAGCATCATGGGCGTCGGCTGCGCGAAACGATTCAGCGCGCTGAAGCTGAAGGTCATTGAGCGGATTGTCTGGGCTTGGATCATGACCATCCCCGCCACGGCGGGCGTTGCTTACGGATTTGTCTGGCTGGGCCACGCCCTCGGCTGGATCCATTTCGCCGCGAATTAGCAGATTCGTTGGGCGAGTGTCGGCCGCGTCAGCGTTCCCCGCAACGTCACGCGGTCAGAGGTGTCCGGGGCTGGCGGCGGTCGAAGTGGGTTGAGCGGTCGTTCGTCCCGCTGCCCGGACGCGCACGCCGAGCCTCAGGTGATTCCCCAAAGCAGCCTGGACACGGCGCGCGCAACGCGCAGAGAAGCGGCGCCAATTTTTTCCCGTGCCTTTTCCGTAACATTCCTGTAACACCGTCGCACTATGTTTTCCCTGCAGAAGTTTCTAAGCAAAGACGAAAAATTTTTTGACCTGCTGGAAGCTTCAGCCGAGGAGGCGCGAAACAGCGTCGTGGTGTTGAACCGGTTGTTGTCCGCCCCGGACAAGATCCCAAGCTTGCAGGAGTTCCATCGCTCAAAAGAGGCGGACAAGAAAATCACCGATCAGATCAACGAGGCCCTGGTCAGCTCCTTCGTGACCGACCTGGATCGCGAAGACATCGAAATGCTGAGCTCCGTCCTCTACAAGGTGCCGAAGACGGTCGAAAAATTTGCCGAACGATTCATCATCAGCGCTGCGCTGGCTCGGGGGACGGACTTCTCCAAGCACGTCAAAATGCTCGAGATCGCCACGAATGAGGTGGTGGCGATGGTGAAGCAGCTCCGGACCGGCGCTGAAGTGGAGTCGATTAAGGAGCGTAACGCCGTGCTCCAAAAGGTCGAGGGCGATGCCGACAAGCTGATTCTGGATATTCTCAAGGATCTGTATGGCGGCGCGCATGAGCCGACGAAGGTGCTGGCGATGAAGGATCTTTATGAGCTTTTGGAAAAGGTCATCGACCGCTGTCGTGATGCGGGCAATGTGGTCACCCACATCGTGCTGAAACATTCTTGATGGCGGCTCCCCATGTTTTCCCTGCAACGAGTCCTCGGGCGTGATGACGACTTCTGTCAGCTTTTTGAGGCGAGCGCTCGGGAAGCCGTGGCGGCGGTTGAATCCCTGAAACACGTCCTCAACTCTTCGGAGGAGGAGCCATCGCTTGAGGCGTTTGCTGCGGCCCGCCGACGAGGAAAGGCCATCACCGCCCAGATCTCGGACCTGTTGATCCAGGCGTTGGTCACTTCGCTGGAGCGTTCCGACATTGAAGCGATCGCGGAGGCAATCTATCGCATCCCCAAGACGGTCGAGAAATTTGCCGAGCGTTACTCGATCAGCTATCGGCAGGTTCGCGACTTTGACTTCACCCGGCAATTTGTCTTGATGGACGAATCGGTTCGGGGTGCGCTGGAACTGGTGGAAGCATTTCGTGCGGGCGCCGGCCCGGCGGAGATCAAGCGTTTGGACGCCCGCGTGCAGCGCCTCGAATCGGAGGCGGATGACGTAATAATCGAGTTGGTTGAACAGCTTTACCTGCCGGGCTGCCCGACGATTCAGGGAATCATCGTCAAGGATTTGCTCGAGCTGAATGAAAAGGTCGTGGATCGGTGTCGGGACGTGAGTAACGTCATCGCCCGGGTCGTCCTCAAGAACTCGTGACCATGATTCTAGTTCTCTTTGTCATTTTCATCGCGCTGATTTTTGAATTTATCAACGGATTCCACGATTGCGCGAATGCCATCGCCACGAGCGTGGGGACCCGCGCGCTGACCCCGTCCAAAGCCATTCTGCTCGCGGCGGCGCTGGATTTGCTGGGGGCGCTGAGCGGCACGGCGGTGGCCAAGACGGTTGGGGCGGGCCTGGTGCAGACCGACCTGATTAATCTATCGACGATTCTCTGTGCGCTGGTGGGCGGCATTTTCTGGAATCTGCTGACCTGGTATTACGGGTTGCCGAGCAGTTCGAGCCACGCGCTGTTCGGCGGGCTCTGCGGTGCGGCGGTGGCGACGGCCGGAGGCTTCTCCGGAATCATCTGGTACAAGCCGGCGGCGGGCGTTGTGGTGGATGGCTCATGGTCCTCCGGGGTGGTGGCCTTTTTCAAGTCTGCCGGTCTGCTGCCGAAGGTGGTCGTCCCGATGTTTGCTGCGCCCATCTGCGGGTTGCTGCTGGCCTTTGCCATCACCGGCGTTCTCTATGTGGTGCTCAAAGTCGTCAATGGCGCGACATCGGTCAAAAACCGGCAGGCCAACCGGGGATTTCGGCTGCTGCAGCTGGTCAGCTCTTCCTGGATGGCGTTTGAGCACGGGCGCAACGACGCCCAAAAAACGATGGGCATCATCGCCTTGACGTTGTTCATCGCCACGGCGAAATCAACGGCCTTTGCCGGGCTGCCGGATTGGCTCGGATTTTTGCGCACTCCGCAATTTGACATTGCCACGTGGGTGAAGGTGCTGTGTGCGACGACCATGGCGGCCGGCGTCTCTGTTGGCGGCTGGCGCATCATCAAGACGCTCGGGAAAAACATGGTGAAGCTGGAGCCTGTCCACGGGTTCTCCGCCCAAACCACGGCTTCTTTGGTGATCGAGTCCGCGACTTCGATTGGAATTCCTCTTTCGACCACGCATGTGATTTCCGGATCCGTAATGGGAACGGGCGCGACCAAACGCCTCAACGCCGTCAAGTGGAGCGTCGCCGAGCGGATGCTCTGGGCGTGGGTCATGACCATTCCCATTTGCGGTGGCGTCGGCTTCGCGCTCGTGTGGGGAATACGATTGCTTGGGGCCGGCCGCTGACCCGCGCCAGATTCCTATCGCCGGCGGTATCGCAACCTGCTAACACCGGGTTGTTATGGTGCCACTGCAGAAACTCCTCGGAAAAGAAGATCGCTTCTACGAACTGCTCGAAGCCAGCGCTGCGCAGGCGTGTCAAAGCGTGCGCGTGCTGCGCAAGTTCATCTCGAACCTGCGGCCGGACGCGCAGCTGGATGACTTCATCACGACGCGGCGGAACGACAAGGCGATCACTGCCGAGATCAACCATCTGCTCTGCACGAGCCCGGTGACCGCGCTGGAACGGGAGGACGTCGAAGCGCTGGCCAACAGCATCTACAAGATTCCGAAGACGGCGGAGAAAATTGCCGAGCGGGCGTTGCTGGCTCCGCAGCACCTGGCGGGAGTCCAACTGGACCGGCATGTGGCGGCGATTGAGCAGGCAGCCGAGACCCTGCTGCAAATGGTGCGCGAGCTGCGCGCCGGAATGCCCATCGCCCGGATCAAGGCATTGAACGAAAAATTGCAGGGCATCGAAGGAGAGATGGACGACGCGCTGAACGAGTTGGTGCGCGGGCTTTACAACGCCACCGAAAACCCCGGGCGGATCGTTTTCCTCAAGGACATTTACGAGCTGTTGGAGAAGGTGACGGACCGGTGTCGTGATGCGGGAAATGTGGTGGCCCAGATTGTTCTCAAGGGCGCCTGAGCTTCGCGACGCGCATGAATGGCAATGCGACTGAGCCGGACCCGGCAGCGAGCGACCGCTTTGCTGTGCCGCAGGATTTGGGGACGTGGGTGGACAAGCCGGTCCTCCTGCAATGGATCGCAGAAGAAGTGGACACGCTTGATTGGTCCAACCCCGAGCTCGTGCAGATCTTGCAGGCCAACCCGGCGTTTCAGCCCCGTTTCTTCCTCGTCCTGCTGATCTACGCCTACGCGCTCGGGCGCTACGAGTCGGAGGAGGTAATCGAATCCTATTTTCACGAGCCGGGCTTGAAGCGTCTCTTTCCCGGCCAGGATCCCCGGGTGGTGGGGATTCGCCGGTTTCGGCGGGATCACCGGGGTTTGCTGCGGTGGGGATTGAGCCAGGTGCTGAAGCGGGCGTTGCGACAGCGTTTTAGTTTGGGAGAGAACGATACCCTGCCGGCCGGGCTGAACCGGCTGATGGTGGAGGCGGCGACCGTGCGCCTGGACGCGGCCCGTCATTTCGACCGTTCACCGGAGGGCGCTTAAACAGCCTTGTTCTCGCGCCAACACGCCTTGGCCGGTGGTCACCAAAAACGGGTGCGGTTTTATCAACCGAAGCGTGGTCGCGCGCCGGCGCAGGCGGTATCAGAGGGCTGAACATGAGCGAGTGGACGGACCAAGCCTCGACCGGCGTCTTCGGCCGCAACTGCCATTCGCCTAATTAGCAAATAAATCGTCCTCAAACATGAAAAATTCCCGTTCTCTCAATGACCTCCTGCGGTGGCGTCGGCTCGTCCTCTGGTGTGCCGCGATTGTTTTGGCCGGCGGCGTTACCGGACGGCTCGCAGCCGCGGATGTTGCGGAAAACTGGGGCAAGCATTGCATTTCCTGCCATGGGAAGGATGGCAAGGGCGAAACCAAGGCCGGAAAGAAAGCTGGGACGAAGAACCTGACGGACGCGGCCTACCAGGGCGGCTTGACGGACGAGAAAATGTTCGCGGCGGTCAAGGAAGGGCTCAAGGATGGCGGAAAAGAGAAGATGAAGCCGTTTGCGGAGAAGTTGTCCGACGACGAAATCAAGGCCTTGGTGGCACACGTTCGCAAGTTCAAAAAGTAGGAGCATCACTCCGGACGGCCGATCTGAAGAGACGCGCGGTTCCCGGCGTCTGTGACCCGGACCGTTCATGGATTTTCGAGTTGTGGCGGGCGCCGCGGAGGCCCCCACGGCTCGGATGGAATGAACCAGTCGAAGCAAAGAACAAACAACGACCAATGAAAGCATTTGTGATAACGATGGCGCTGGCTGTGGCCGGTGTGTGGAGTGCGCCGGCGGCGGACGTAAAAGCGCTGTGGGACCAGCATTGCGCGTCCTGTCATGCCAAAGATGGCAGCGGCAACACCCGCATGGGCAAAAAGTCTGGCGCCAAGGACTACCGGGATCCGAAGGTCCAGGCGGAGATCAAGGACGACGCCGCGCTGGCCGCCGTGCGCGACGGGATCAAGGACAAGGGCACTGAAAAGATGAAGCCCTTCAAGGACAAGCTATCGGACGACGAGATCAAGCAATTGATTGCCCACGTACGAACGCTGGGCAAGAAGTAGGAACCAACGCACTGCCTAACAGTGCGACGTGGAGAACCCCGCGCGGGAAACCGTGCGGGGTTTTTCTTTTCTCCTTTTCTGGCGTCACGTGCCAACAAGAGTCCAGTGGTTCGCAAGCGAAGGAAAGCCGGCATGGGGACGGAAGCGTAACAAGACTTCGAAGTTCGGGAAGATGCGCGACGAAATGCCGTTCTGAATTCAACCCGTTCGCCAATATGAGAGAAACATTGTCCAACCGGGGTAACGCACCGAAGTCGGGGCGCCTTCCACTGGCAACCATCTTTGGGCGTCGGCTCGCCAGCGGGTGGAGGGTGGGGTCATGAAGACACCCGTGCAGAGCGGCCTGACGCTGTCGGTTTTGGCGCTCATCTTTCTGGGCCTCGCGGCGGCGTTTTTGCTCAATCTCTGGGGCCACCCGGTCCGGGTCACGCAGAACGCCCTCGTCGATCCGCAGTTTACGAATACGGCCACCGCGCGCGTTTCCGGGGCCGAGCTGATCCGAACCGGCGGGGATGCATCCGGCTTGGATTGTTATGCATGCCACGATCGGGCCAAGAAGGTGGAACTGCACTTCGACCCGGAGGGGAACATCAAGCTTCCGGACGAACACAACGACTTGGTCATGGGCCATGGCCGGCATCGGAGGAACAACAACTGTTTCAATTGTCACGATGAAGAAAACCTGGAGAAGCTGCAGACCCGGGACGGCCGGCAGGTGAAACTTCTCGAGAGCACACCCTTGTGTGGGAGCTGCCACGGCCCTACCTACCGCGACTGGGAGGCCGGCGCCCACGGCCGAACGGCCGGTCACTGGCTAAGGTCGGCGGGTCCAATCAAACGGGAGGCCTGCGTGAATTGCCATGACCCGCACTCGCCCAAATTTCCCCCGCGCAAGCCGGCCCCGGGTCCCAACCTTCTGCACGGGCCCGCCGCCGGCGCGGCTGTGGAGACGAAAGGACATTGATATGCCCATACCCAATTCGGCCCCGGAGGCCATGAACCGGCGGAGTTTTCTGCGCAACTCGGCGGTGGCCGTGTCGGGCTTTGCCGCCCTGGCCGCCAGCCTGGCACCGCTTCGCGAACTGCAAAATTATTCGTCCGTCGATGAATTCCTGCAGAAGTACTACAAGGAATTGACACCGGAAGAGATGACGCGAGTGCTCAAACGAATCGAAGATCAGGTTGAGCGGCAATACGGACTTCGTCCCCACGTCCGCGACCTGAAGCCGATGGACGGCGTGCAATTTGTCTACTGCCTGAACCTGACCCGCTGCATTGGCTGCCGGAAATGTGTGCACGCATGCGTCGCCGAGAACAACCAGTCGCGCAGCCCCGAGATCCAATACATTCGGGTGCTGCGGATGCCGCATGGCTCGATCGATCTGGAAAAGGCGGAGCACAACTACTCGCCGGAGTCAGTGCCGGAGAAGGGCTACTTCTACATGCCGGTCCAGTGCCAGCAATGTGAGAATCCCCCCTGCGTCAAGGTCTGTCCGGTCCACGCCACGTGGCAGGAAAAGGACGGCATCACGGTCATCGATTACGATTGGTGCATCGGCTGCCGCTATTGCGCGGCCGCCTGTCCGTACTGGGCGCGCCACTTCAATTTCACCAAGCCCTCAGTCCCCAAGGACCAACTCAATCCGAACATGGCCTACCTCGGCAACCGGCCCCGCCGCCAGGGCGTGATGGAGAAGTGCCACTTCTGTGTGCAGCGAACGAGGGAAGGCCGCTATCCGGCCTGTCTGGAGGTCTGTCCCGCCGGGGCTCGCAAATTCGGCAACATCCTCGACCCGGAAAGCGAGGTGTCCTACATCCTGCGCAGCAAGCGGGTGTTCATTCAGCTGAAGGAGGAGATGGGCACTTCTCCACGATTCTTTTACTACTTCGATGTATGAAACAGGCCATCCGCAATTACCTCGTTTTTCTGTGGCGGTGCGGGCGTATCGCGTTTGACGGCGACTGGCGCTACTACGCCTGGATGGGAGGGCTCTCGGTGCTCGTGTTGCTGGGCATCAACGCCTACGCCAAGCAATTCGTCCAGGGATTGCTGGTGACCGGCATGAGCGACGAAGTCTCGTGGGGCGTCTACATCGCCAACTTCACGTTCCTCGTTGGCGTCGCCGCGGCCGCAGCCATGATGGTCATCCCCGTCTACGTGTACCACAATCGGGAATTGCACGATCTGGTGATCTTCGGGGAGTTGCTGGCCGTGGCGGCGATCATGATGTGCCTGGCCTTCGTGACGGTGGACCTCGGACGGCCGGATCGGTTCTGGCATCTCATTCCGGGCATTGGGCAATTCAATTTCCCGGCTTCGATGCTGAGCTGGGACGTGGTGGTGCTGAATGGATACCTGCTGCTCAATGTGCACATCTGCGGCTACCTCCTCTATTGCCGCTATCGCAACCGCACGCCGGCCCGGTGGTTTTACATTCCGTTCGTGTTCATCGCCATCGTCTGGGCCATTTCGATTCACACCGTGACGGCGTTCCTTTACGTCGGCCTCGGCGGGCGCCCGTTCTGGAATTCATCGATTGTCGGCCCGCGCTTCATCGCCTCCGCGTTCACGGCTGGCCCCGCCCTGATTATTCTGGCCTTGCAGGTCATTCGGAGAGTGACCGATTACTCGATCTCGGATCGGGCCCTGTTCACCCTTCGCGGGATTGTCCAGGTCTCGATGCTCATCAACGTATTCCTGCTGGTGAACGAGGTTTTCAAGGAGTTTTATACCGGGACCTTGCACGTGGCTTCCTCCAAATACCTCTATTTCGGACTCCACGGTCATTCCGGCCTGGTGCCATGGATCTGGACGGCCATCGCGTTCAACGTCATCGCCATGGTGTTGCTGGTCCTCCCGATCAGCCGAAGCTTGCGCTGGCTGAACGTTACCTGCGTGCTCAGCATCGTCGGCATCTGGATCGAAAAAGGCATGGGCCTGGTCATTCCCGGCTTCATCCCGACGCCGCTGGGTGAGTTGGTTGAATATCGACCGAGTCTCAATGAGACGCTGATTTGCTTCGGAATCTGGGCGTTCGGGCTGCTCTGCTACACAATTTTCCTTCGCATGTCGGTCCCGATTCTTCAGGGCAAATTGACGGAATCGGGCGTGGCGACGGCCGCCCTCGCAACGGCCCAGCCCGCGCCCGCCGGCAAACCTTGACTTCAGTCCCATGGCCGATTCAGTCACCGCCGAAGATGGTCGCCAGTCCCTGAACGCCCACGTGGAGGCCCGGGGACTGGACATTTTCGCCCGGTATGGCCCGGTCATCGGGTTGAATGCACTCCAGCGACTTCTGGCGGATCGCACGTGCGTCCGGTACCCGTGCGAGCTCGTGTTTGACTCCAAGCCATTGCAGCCTGGCGAATTCGCCCATGCCGAGCCCGGCGGCGAAACTCCGGATGAAGGCTTTCGACTGTACGTTCATCCCTATTTTGCTACACAGCCGGACCGAATTCCTTACCTGGCGCTGTATCACCTCGTGCGGGTGAACTACGGAGAGTTTGCATCGGCAGATGATGCGGAAACGTTTGGGGCGGCGGCTCTGGGCCTGTCGAAGGAGGCCTACTATGCCGAGCTTTGCCGGTTGGCGGACGAGCTTTCGGACGTGGCCTCGGCATGACCTGAGGCCTTGCGAGGGAAGAGGTTGCCCCGCTATCGATTGCCGTCACTGTGGGAGGAGAGCCAGAAATGAAGGTGGGAAACACCAATAAATGTTTAGCCCTGTGAATGGCCACGTGTTAGTCAAGCGCCCACGTTCGCTATGAATATGGACACAAACTCGAATAACGGGGGTGGATCGCGGTGGCTGCGCAACTGGATAGGGCTTGGGGGCGTCATCATCATTGCCGGGAGCATCTTTTCGTTCCTTCTGCTGATGTTCATGGACCTGTTCGCGCCGCGGCAGAATCCCTACATCGGCATTCTGACCTGGGTGGTCGCTCCGGCGTTTTTCTTTCTCGGATTGATCGTGATGGTGATCGGGCGGTTGTGGTCCGGACGCGGCCGCCCGACCAAGGACATCGTGGGCAAAGTGTTCCGGCCTCGCGTCATCGATTTGTCGAGCCAGCGGCATCGCCGAATCCTGACGGCCTTTGCGGTATTCGGTGGTGTGTTCCTGCTCATGAGCGCCGTCGGCAGTTATCAAACCTATCGGGCAACGAGCTCCGTCCAGTTTTGCGGGCAAGCGTGTCACGGCCCGATGGAACCCCAGTTCGTGGCCTACCAGCACTCGCCGCACGCCAAGGTGGAATGCACCCATTGCCATATCGGAGTCGGCGCGGCGAATTTTGTGAAAGCCAAATTCAACGGGGTGCACCAGCTGTTGGCGACCGCGCGGAATGAATACGAAAAACCGATCCACTTAAGCGGCAAGATCGACATCAACCAGAAGACCTGTGAGCAGTGTCACTGGCCGGAACGGTATGTCGGCAACGTGGAGCGGGCGTATCATCACTACCTCGCGGACGAGTCCAACTCGACCTTCTCCGTTCGGTTGTTGCTCAAGGTCGGCGGTGCGGATGCGACTCACGGCAAGCCCGGTGGCATCCACTGGCACATGAACCTGGCGAGCAAGGTCGAATACATCGCGACGGACAAGGCCCGACAGGACATCCCGTGGGTGCGCATCACCGACGCGGCCGGCAAGGTCACGGAATTTCGCCGGCCTGATTTCAAGGACGACCCGGCCAAGCACACACTTCGGCGGATGGACTGCATGGATTGCCATAACCGGCCGGCGCATCAGTTCCGCAGCCCGAATGACGCGGTGGATCTGGCCATTTACCTCGGCAAGATCAGCACGAACCTGCCCACGATTAAGAAGGTTGCGGTGGAGGCCTTAACCGGCGCAGCGCAAACCAAGGCGGAGGGGGTGGAGAAGATCGCAGCGGCGCTGCGCAAGGCATACCCATCGCAGAAGGACGTCGAGCCGGCGATTGCGGCATTGCAGGACATTTATCGGCGCGACTTTTTCCCGGAGCTCAAGACGGACTGGCGGACGCACCCCAATAACATCGGGCACAAGGATTTTCCGGGCTGCTTCCGCTGCCATGATGGGCTGCATAAATCCAGCGAAGGGAATCGTTCCCTGGGCGCGAGCGACTGCAATTCCTGCCACGTGATCCTCGCCCAGGGCAGCGGCGAAGAGTTCACAAAGCTCAGCGCGACAGGACACAATTTCTTCCACATTGACGCGAACTACTCGGATTTTGACTGCAACAAATGCCACACCGGCGCGACGCCCAAGGAGTAGGCGGCCTGCCCGGCATCACTTCGCTCCGCCGGACGAGCGTAGAAATCGGGCGAGCTCGCCCAACTGATCGGTATTGATCAAGTCAACGCCTGCCTCATTGAGCGTTTGCCAGACCAGGGGCGAGTCAGGCATGCCCCAAAACCGAATGGCGGCTCCCGCCCGATGAGCCCGGGCGACCAGTGTTCGAAGCCGCATTCGTTCGCCGGCTGAAATCGATTCACCCGTTCCTTTCCAGCTGAAGTGCAGACGCCAATTGTCGCTGATGAGCGGAACCAATCCAGGCAGGGGGTGCTGTTCGAGTTCAGGGAGATCACTCAGACGGCCGTCGTAAGCCGCCAGGCGTTCCGGTTCACGTTCCATCTCGGCCCGCGCGCGATTGCCTGAGATGACAGCTGTCACCGCGTTCGTCTCGATCCGCTCGGTGCGAAATACCGTCATCATTTCGCGGTAACCCGCCAGAACCGTTCGGATCGCACGATAGGTGTTGGTGGCGTCGGATTTCGCGTCGATGAGAAGTGTCACGGGCGGACCGTCGCGGTAGACCCGTCCGCCATTGCGTCGGACCCGCTCCCGTAACGGATTGAGATACAAATGCTCCAAGGTCCGGTCCGATTGTGCGTCCTTCAGATCGTGGGCGACGAGCAGTCGGCCGTCGACCAGCCAGACGTCGGCCTCGACGCTCCCGAATCCGTGGTCGAGCGCGTCGACGAGCGGTCGAACGTGCTCGTAATCGTTGTGCGCGTGGGCGCGTGGCAGAGGCGCCGGGTCCGCGGCGGACGCCGCGACCGGCCCAACCAGCATGGCGGTGAAGAGACTGCAGACGACGGCTCGAATCCGAGCGCCGGCTGCGTTTCGCGGGTCAGTGGTGCACGCATTCATGGGGGGAGTGTGGACGAGTCAGCCCGGTCGTTTCAACTGGCCGGATTCGATTTTCCAGGCGACCAGGTCCTGTCCCAGCTCGCGCGGCCAGCTCTCTTCAGTGCAGGTCATGAACACTTGCCCGCGCGCGTCCTGCGAGCGGGCCAGCAAAGGCAGGAGGCCTGAGCGGCGTTTCAAGTCGAGCTCCCCCATGACATCGTCAATGAGCAGGATGGGCGGAGATCCGTGGGCCGCCGAAAGAAACTCCGCCTGGGTCATTTTAAGGGCAATCGCCAGGGAGCGCTTCTGACCTTCGCTCGCGAATTGCGCCGCCGATCGCCCGTTTAAATCGAGGCGCACGTCGTCGCGATGAGGCCCGACGATGGTGGTCCGGAGGGCTCGTTCGCGGCCGCGGGATTGGGCGAGCTCGACGGCGAAATCAGATTTGACTCCCGGCACATACTCCAGACGCAGCTCCTCGGTCTGGCCGGAGATTTGGCCGTAGGCGCGGGTGGCGAGAGGTGCGATGCGCGGCACGAGTTCCCGGCGCAGATGGCCCACGTCGGCACCCAGACGGACCAGTTCCTGGGAGAATCCGTCGACAGCGAGCTCGTCAATCGTGCGCTGTTTGAGCAGCGCATTGCGGGCGCGAAGCGCGCGGGCGTAGCGCTGGAGCAGGGAGAGGTAGGACGGTTGGGTCTGGGCCAGCAACAAGTCCAGAAATCGTCGACGGGAACGCGCCGTGCCTTTGACGAGTTGCAAGTCCTCGGTACAAAACACGACCACCCTGAGCACGCCGAAATAATCGGTCAGCTTGCGGACGGGCGCGCCATCCATGGTCAGGTTTCGCTCGTTGGCCGACCAATAGATGCGGATTTCGTGGGACTCCGTTCCGACCGTTCGACCTCCCACGAAATAGCCTTTCTGGCCATGCCGAATGAGTTGGGCGCCGCCCACGCCGCGGAACGAGCGAAGCGTAGCCATCAGGTAGATGGCTTCGAGGATGTTGGTCTTGCCTTGGGCATTGTCTCCGAGCAGAACGTGGAATCCCGGAGCGAAATCAGCATCCAACCGCGAGTAATTGCGGAAATCCCGTAGGCGGAGTTGGGCCAGATGCACGAGGTCAGAATGTCGATCCCCGTCGAACCTCGCTAGGCTTTTCGACCTCCGCGCCGCCGTCCAGGCAGGCTGCGCGGTTGGAGCCCTGGTCCCACCGGGGGCCGAGGACTCACGGCGAGATGGCGCGGTAGAATCGGCGCGGCGCCTGTCCGGCTCGCACGTCGAAAACCCGGGTCTCCGGCTCCGTCGGGTTGGTAAAGATGAAGAGATCCTGCCAGTCGTTCGTGTCCAAGTCGGGGGCAGCCTGGACTCGATACTGCCGCCCGACCTCGCCCCGAATGCGCAGTTCCACCCCGTTCGTGCTGGGCGGGCCACTGATTTCGAGCCGGGCCGGCGCATGACTTGCCGAGGCCAGCACGAGGCCGAAATGACCCACTCCGATGAACCGACTTCGGGCGTACGTCAGCCCGAGAATGGCGGCTGGGGTCGGCAGGGTTCGCAGGGTCCACTCGAGGCCATCGCGCGATTCAAAGAGCAGTTCCAAGCCGCTCGGTGGCGGAAAAGAGAGCAGAAGGGCCGGTGCCAGATAGCGTCCGTTGCCGTAGGCCACGTCGATGATCGAGACCGCGCTGCCCGGGAAGACGGTGCTGGTCCACTGGGAACCATCGCGGGACGCCGCTGTTTCGGTAAAGCTGCTAAAGCCGCCGCCGACGGCAACGAATCGCCCGTCGGCGTGGATAATTGAAAAGTAATTCCCAATGCTGGATTCGCTGCGCTGCCAGTCAAAGGTGTTGGTCGACCACACCGCGTAGAGGCCCGCCCCGACCCCGACGAAGCGCCCCGCGCCGAAGGCAATCGCGTTCAAATAGGCTTGCGGCAAGACGGGGCTGGGGCGGTTGACCCATTGGAATCCATTGGCCGAGACGAGCACGTTGCTGCCACCCACCACCACCCAAAGTCCATTTCCGTAGGTGGCTCCGAACAATGGATTCAACGTCCCGGTATTGATCGAGGCCCAATTGGTGCCGTCCTCCGATACCGTCAATGCTCCTCGAGACCCGGCCGCCACAAACAGTCCACCTCCGTAGGTGATGGTGTTGAGGTGTTGGATTGTGCCGGAGTTTTGCCGGGCCCACTCGATGCCGTCGATGGAGGTGGCCACCGTGCCGTCGTAGCCTGCTGCCACCAGGAGACCGTTGCCTTCCACCACGTTCTGCAAGGCATTGGTAACCCCCGTGGGCAGGACGGTCCACGAGTCGAGCGGGTCTCCCGCCCGGACCCGGCCCAAGCCCAGGCCGGCCAAGACGCCAATCAGGACGAACCCATACGACACGATTCGATGCATGGCTCAGTTCTCAGGTAATGCTCGCCTACCATGCGTCTCCTGTGACGGATTAGCAAGGAACGCTGGCCTGCTGCCGTACCCGGCGATGCAAATCACAATCAATCGACCCTTGCCTCCCGCCCGGCGAACGCGTTCAATTCCCCCAATATTCGCGCCGTCTCAGGCGGCGCCGCTGCCCATGCCGAACCCCGAAGACAATGTCCCGTCGGGTCCAGTGCGCGACGCTCAGTTTGCCGCGACTTCGTGGACCCTGGTCATGGCCGCTCGCCAGGCCGGATCCCCGGAGGCGGGCGCGGCTTTGGAGAAACTTTGCGAGACATACTGGTATCCACTGTATGCCTATGTGCGCCGGAAGGGCCATGATCCGGACAAGGCGCAGGATTTGACGCAGGAATTTTTTTACCGGCTGATCCGGGAGAATTACCTTGGAGCGGTTGACCGGCGACGGGGCAAGTTTCGTTCGTTTCTTCTGGCGGCGTTGAATCATTTCATGTCGAACCAGCGGGATTACGAACGCGCGGCGAAACGCGGCGGCGGCCAGACGCTCTTTTCCCTCGACGAAACGGATGCCGAGGATCGCTATCTGCGGGAGCCGGCGTCGACTCTCTCGCCGGAAAAGATTTTCGAACGAAACTGGTTTTACACGTTGTTTGACCAGGCGCTGGCCCGGTTGCGAGCGGAGCAGGTCGCCGCGGGTCGCGGCGAGGTGTTTGATCAGCTCAAACCGTTCATCGTGGATGACGCGGCGGCGGGCGATTACAACGCGGTGGCGGCGCGTGTCGGCATGACGGCGAATGCCATCGCGGTGACGGTTCATCGGTGGCGGGAGCGCTATAAGAAATTTGTTCATGACGAGGTCATGCGAACGGTCGCCGATCCGTCTGAGCTGGAGGAGGAATTGCGACGGTTCTTTACGGTTCTGGAAACCTGAGTTGCCAATCGCCGTTCAGTGGAATCGAGGCGAGGCCAGGCCAGTTCATTTCAGGTCAGGGTGGGTGATCGACGGCCCATTCCGTGCTTGGTTCGGACAGAGCATCCCTGAGGTTTTTCAAGGAACCATGTAATGATCGGGTCGGGAAATCGTTAGTAGGAGGTGAAGGCAACGATGTTCGACCTGATGAAACCGAATCAACAAATCAGCGATGGAGGCAAAGCCGGGAAACTGGCGCCGGTCCGTCGTTGGATTTGGGACGGAGCAGCTCTGACGGGGTTTCGGTCGGATGTCGCGGACCTTCAACCATCCTCAACCCCCCGCGTACTTCAACGCTTCTCTGACAGGGAGGACGCATGAACGCATTGGCAGAGTCCAGGCTTGGGCGTGTGCTGCTCCACGCCTACTGCCTTCTCCTCAATCCCGCCCGCCGCTCGTGGCATTGGGCGGGAATCCGACGGGAATTTCGGGCCGTTTGAGCGGCTGGAAGCCGCAGCGGCCGGTTGTCCCTCCGCCTTTTCCCTCCCCCCGCAGCGCCCGGTGCCACGGTCTCGAGCCCGTGACGTGACCTCAGCCAGACATCGTCCAGCGGCCCGCCTTGCGGAACGTATTGACGAAGCGCGGTGCGCTCATGCCGGATAACACGAATGTCCGCTTGCCGTCCTGCCACGAGGCCGTCTTCCATTGGCCGCACCGGGCAAACTCGGGCGTGCCCTTCTTGGGGAGATCGGCGAATTGAACGCCTTCGGCCACGTAGAGGTGCAGGTGCCGGGATCCTTGGGCGAAGCAGAGCACTGCCACCGGCTGGCCGCCAACGTCCACCAGATTGCAGCCCTGAAGTTGACGGTTACGAAACTCGGGCGGGAGGCTGAAGGCGGTCGGGCCGTCATTCGTCGCCAGCCACTGACGAACGTGGTAAATGTTGGCCGAGCGATAGGCGAGATGGTTCTGGTTCCAGCTCTCCTGGATTAATTCCTTTCGAAAATCGGCGAACCGCGTGGGGGTTCGCGTGTTGGAAAATGCTCCGGTGATCACTGCTGCCATGAATACGATTGCCGCGGCGGCGCCGGCCCGAAGTTGCCAGCTGCTCCACGCTGGACGCCACCACCAGGCGGGACTCCGATTGGCGTTCGCCTTCCTCCGGGCGGCCAGGATTGCCTGCCGCAGATCCAACGGAACGTCGATCGATTGCAGAGTGCCCGCCATCGTTCGGTCGAAGGAATGCTGCCCGGCGAACCAACGCGCCAACTCAGGGTCGCGCTCCATCTGCTCCATGGCGGCACGGATCTGGGGATCGGTCTGATCGATTCCGCCCGGGCGGCACGCGTTCAATATTTCCCGCGCTTGCTGGCTATTCATGATACGACTCCCCGTTGGTTGGCCAAAGCATGGTCCGTGGCTGGCGCGAGGTCTTTCTCGCTGAAGATCCGTCGCAAGGCGGCCCGGCCCCGCGATATGCGGGACATCACGGTGCCGACCGGAATGCTCAAGATGTCCGCGATCTCCAAATAGGAGTGCTGGTCCAGGTAAAACAGAATCAACGGAACGCGAAAGACTTCGTCGACCTGTTGGAGAGCATCCTGGACCATCTCGGCATCCAAATGCTCACCCATGTTCGGTTGGGTGGCCGGCAACTCCGGCTCGGCGGCCTCCATTTCGATTTCCGGATGCCTGACCTGGTGGCGATGCCTGTCGATGTAGGCGCGATAGAGCGTGGTGAACAGCCAGGATTTGGCCTTTTCCAGACTCTTGAGCTGGCTGCCTTTGCGGGCCAGTCGTGCGAAGGTGTCTTGAACCAGGTCCCGCGCATCCGCCTCCGAGTGCGCCAGACTGTAGGCGAACCGATAGAGCGCCTCATAATGCGCATCCACCAGATGTTCGAAGTCTTGGTCGTCGATCGGCTTGCTCATGGCCCGGCTGACAGCGGCCGGTGCAGTGCGTTCCACCAAGGAAACCTGCTCGTCATCGAAACAACCACTCGCATGACTTCCGGGCTGTTGTGCGGTCAGAGTGGCATCCGCTTCTCCATTCGGCAACCGGTCATTCCGCCTGCAGTTGTGCCGTTGCTTGCCGTCGCTTGATTGGGCGGGCGGAGTGCCCTCAGCCGGGAAGCCGAACAGATCGTTGATCGCAAGTTCCCAATTCATTCTCAGTTCCTCTCAAACGACGTCCCACGCTCTCTCAACCCGCTGGCGACTGATCGATCTGAGCGTCTTTAGGACGCCCTTCCCCCTACCGCTATTCCTCCGTCTCTGATTTTATTCCCATTCCGGCTTTTCCATTAAACTGCGCCATAAATGCTCTTTGTGTCTCTGCTAAATTGAGTCTAAAAGAGCCAATATGACTCTTTGTATCAAAAGGATTTGTATAGATAGGTTGATAGTCAATAAGTTGCGGTGAATGGCCGTGGCGGTACGCGACCTGATATGGGAATGGGTGTTGAAGGTGAAGGGCTGTGGGTGAAGCGGTTTGCAGCGCAGCTTCGACCGACGCTTTCGCCGCCCAGAAAATAACAAACGAAGAAATATCATGACTATGAATGGATTGACCCGATGGAACCCGTTTCGCGAAATGGAAGACTTGCAGAAGCGGTTGGACACGTTGTTCCGCCTGGAACCAGCCCGCGTGGGTGGAGAGAAAGAAGAGTCAATGACCGTGGCCCGATGGGTGCCGCTGGTCGACATCACGGAAGATGACCGCGAGTACGTCATCAAAGCGGAGCTTCCCGAGATTCGCAAAGAGGACGTCAAGGTCACGGTCGAGAACGGAGTCCTCACGATCTCGGGCGAGCGGCGGGTGGAGAAGGAGGAAAAGAACCGGAAGTATCACCGCGTGGAGCGGGCCTACGGAACATTCGTCCGCAGCTTCTCGGTTCCTGACGACGCCGACGAAGCCAAGGTCTCCGCGGATTTCCGCGAAGGCGTGCTGGCGGTTCGTCTGGCGAAACACGAGAAGGCCCAGCCGAAGACGATTGAAGTGAAAGTGGCCTAGTGGCGGTTTGAGCGAAGAGGACGCCCGGGTTGCCGAAAGAGAGCGGCAGCCCGGGCGATTCCGTTTGTAAATTCGTGGCTGGGCGATTCCTCCTCGACTCTCCGGACAGGGCGGCTTTCCATGGCGGCGATGAAATTGGTTTCCTGGAACGTCAACGGATTGCGGGCCGTGCTTCGCAAGAATTTCCTGGAGTTTCTCGAACAGGAGTCGCCCGATGTGTTGTGTCTGCAGGAGACCCGGACGACTCCCGACGCCGTTGAGCAGTTATGGCCGGCGTCTTATACGACCTATTGGAATTCCGCTGAACGAAAAGGATATTCGGGCACGGCGGTCTTCACCCGCCACCGACCGCTCCAGGTGTCGCAAGGGATTGGCCGGGTCGAGCATGACCGGGAGGGGCGGGTCGTGACCGCGGAATTCGAGGAGTATTTTCTGGTGAACGTCTACGTCCCGAATTCGCAGCGCGAATTGACGCGCCTGCCGTATCGACTCGACTGGGATCGGGAATTCCTTCGGTACCTGAAGAAACTTGAGAAGAAGAAACCCGTGATTTTCTGCGGGGATTTGAATGTGGCCCATACCGAGATCGATCTGGCCAATCCCAAGGCCAACATGAGGAATCACGGATTCACGCCCGAGGAACGGGCCGGGTTCACCGCCTTCGTGCAGGCGGGATTTATTGACACTTTTCGCGAGTTCGAACCAGGGGGCGGACATTACTCCTGGTGGAGCCCGATGGCGGGGGCGCGCGCCCGCAACGTTGGATGGCGCCTTGATTACTTTCTGGTCAGCGCCGCGCTCCGTCCACGCCTCAAGGGCGCGTTTATCCGTCCCCAGGTTTTCGGCAGCGACCACTGTCCCGTCGGCATCGAGCTTCACCCGCCGACGCCGCGGGTCAGGACTTCTTGAGGCCGATGCTGCTGGCCCGCTTCGCCACTTTCCGGCTCGTGAGGACTTTGCCGACGGTTCCGGTTTGCAGATAGCGCGAGCGCACTTGCTCGAGAATGGCCTCGCGGTGGTCGTGAAGGCGCTTGAGCTTGCGCGGCTTGACCCGGGCCATCAGGTAGGCCGTCAACAGGGGCAGGGCGATGGTGCTGTCGGTGTAGCAAACCACCGAGTCGGGCAGCTTGTCCGGATCCACCTTGCCCCAGCTCACGGCTTCCGCCGGGGTCGCCCCGCTCAGGCCGCCGGTATCCGGACGGGCATCCGTGCATTGCAGAAAGTAATCGTGCCCCTTCTCCTGGATGCCCATGACCTCTTGAATTTGCGGCTCGGTTTGCAGCATGAAATTCTTCGGGCTTCCCCCGCCCAGAATAAACACGCTGCTCGTGTGGCCGCTGGATTTGGCATGATAGACGATGCCGGCTGTCTGATTGACGTCGCGATTGACATCGAGAAGAAGCTGCGAGTCGCGAAGGGCCATCGCGGCGATGTTCATGCCGATGCTCGAGTCGCCGGGACTGCTGGTAAATATCGGGATGCCGCATTCGTAGGCCGTCGCGAGAATCGAGCTGTCGCGGATCTTCAGCTGGCGCTGGCGGGCGTGGACATACTTGCCCAGCCGCGCGTGGAATTCGTCGGTGCCCATCGGCCGCTGGAACTCCGGGCTTTGGATGACTTCCCGCACGAACGCATCGGTGTCCAGCAGCACGTTGTAGTCGAAGAGCACATCGTAGATCCGAATCACGCCTTCGCGGTGAAGCTCCACGTCGTCCAGGAACGGCGATCCGCTGTGCAGCTGCATGTCCAGGCCGAAGTGCAGGTCATGATACAAATTGGCCCCCGTCGACACGATCCAGTCGACAAATCCTGCCTTCATCAGCGGAATGAGACAGCTCTTGCCGAGGCCGGCCGGCGTCAGCGCGCCCGTCAGCGACATCCCGACAAAGCCGTCGTCCGGCAGCATCTTGCGCGCAAGCAAATGCGCGGCCTCGCGCAGACGTCCGCCATTATAGGCGAGCATCGATTGATCGATGAGGTCGGCGGCCGAAATGTTCCGGCCGACCCCGAATGGATTCAAACGCGGGTAGGCGGCGAACTTACGTGACAGAGGTTGACCTGATTTTTTGCTCATAGCTCAGTCCAAAATCGCGGCGAGTGTTGCGAAAGCGGGCGGACAGGTAAATGGAAAAGCGGAAAAGCTTCAGGGCGGAAGAGGCCTTCCAGCCGCCGGGCTGCCGGCCGGCCGATCCGCTCACGCAGGACCGCGCTCGCGGGCGGGAGGACGGGGCGGGCTCAGTTGAATGAGAATGTTGGCCAACGTGATCAAGCCGCCACCGAGCGCGAGGTGCCAGGTCAACTGCTCGTTGGCGTAGCGAACGCTGGCTGCGACGGAAAACCAGGCCGGCATGAACAACGCGAACAGGCTCGCGAACACCGGCTCCAGGCAATACATCAAGCCGGCCTGCGTCGCTGTCAAATAGGGCTGCCAGCGGTTCATCAGGCGGTAGGCGCCCATCGTGCAAAACGTGACCAGCAGGGCGAGGAAGCCTGCTGCAGGAATGTTCTCGTAGGCCCGGAGCCAGTCCGACGGCTTTTCCTGGGTCAGCCAGGCGACCGGCGCGCAGCCGATGGCCGTGACCGCAAACATCACCAGCGTGAAATGGTCCACGTTGTTCGCCGCGAACTTCCGCCGTTGCAGCCAAAGAATCTGCACGGTGAAAATTGTCGACGCCACCAGCGTCTCAAGCTCGCCGCGCCCAATCCGGACACTGCGCAGGTCGACTTCCGACAGGATGGCCACGCCGGCGATGACCATGAGGCAGGCGAGAATGACCTGGCCGGGCGGCCACTGCCGCTCGCGGGCAGCCACCACGACCGGAATGATTAGACAATAGAACTGGGTGAGGAACGCCGAGGTGGATGCCGACGTATAGGCCAGGCCATCCATCTGAAAAACCAAGCCGGCGGCGCTGACGACTCCGAGCACGGCCCCCTCCCAAAGCTCGAGCCAGGTGATTCGGCGCAGGGTGGGCAGGCAGATGACGAGCATGGCGACGGCCGCCAGTCCGAAACGGTAGGCAACCGTCAGGCTGCTGAGAAACCAGCTGCTGGCGCCCGGGAGCAAAGTGTCCTGCACGAGCAGCAGCGCCTTGACCACGGGGAAGCTCAAGGCCCAGCCGGCATTCGCCAGCACCAGCATCTGCACGGCGCGCCGGCGCTGGCGATCCTGCGGCGCGGCGTTGCTCTCAGCCGCCATGCCTTCGCTCCAGATACATTCGTGAACGGTTCGCCGGGAGATTCACGGGCGGGAAATTAGAGGTGGGCGGCCACGTCGGTCCGGTAGCCTTTGAAGGCTGGAATCATTCCCGCCAGCGCGCCGAGGCCGATCATGCCGAGCGGCGCCCAGGCCAGGACGGGCTGCCAAACAAAGACCTCGAGCACCACGCCGGTTTGCTGGCGAAGAATGACCGCCACGGACTCCAGGATGGCGCCGTAGACGGCGAGGCCGAGGAGACTGCCCAGGCCGGCGATGGCCGCCGCTTCGAGCACGATGGTCGCGGCAACGGTGGAGCGGCGCGCGCCCAGCGCGCGGAGGATGGCGATTTGCCGGCGTCGCTCGTTCATCGAGTTGTAAATGCTGGCCAAAATCGACCCGGCCGACACCACCGCGACCAGGATGGCCACCAGGGCCAGCACGCGATCGAACCAACCGATCTTGGCAAACAAATCCGCCATGGTGGCGCCGATGGGCCATGCAAACGTCAGCCGGTCGCCCTTCTTGTTGTAAAGCTGATCAAGCGCCTGGCCGGCCAGCGGGGTGCGCAGCCGGACGAGCACGGCGCTGACATCAGAGGCCGTTTCCTCGGAATGACCGGTCATGTGTTGCACGCCGGCCAGCGGGATCCACAACACCCGGTCGGCCGGCGTGTTCGACGGTTTCAGCACGCCCACCACCACGTATTCATCTTCGTGCTGATGGCCCTCGTTGAAGTTGATGCCATGGTACGGTTGGAACCTGTCCCCGTACTTGAGGCCCAGCCGCTCGGCGGCGAAGCTGCCCACCACGGCCTCCTGCAAGCCCGGGTTGAACCAGCGTCCGACGGCGAGCGCGTGGCGCCGCCCAGGCGCGTATTCGCCGTCCGTGAACAGGTTGGTCGTGGTGCCAACCACGCGGTAGCCGCGAAGATTGTCTCCCATCGCGATGGGCACCGCGGAAGCCACGCCCGGGTGCGATTGGATGGCCGTGACGTCGTTCGAGGAGATATTCGCGGGGGAGGCTTCCAGATGAAAAATCGCGTTCAGCACGAGTTGCAGCTTGGAGCTCCGCGCGCCGAGCACCGCGTCGAACCCGGCGTCCACCTGGGTGAACGTGGCCCGCGCCTGATCCTTCACCGCCCACACCGCCATGAGCAGCCCGCAGGCGAGCGCTGTGGAAAGCGCCGTCACAGCCGTCGACAGGGCGTGCTGCCGGAGGCTCTTCGTCACGATTCGTCCCAGCGTCATGGCGCAACCTCCGCCCGGCGCGCGTCCCGTCGAGCCCCGTTGATTTCGGACAGGGATACCACCGTTTCGAACCCGGCCAGCACCTGGGGATCGTGGGTGACCAGGAGCAACGCCGCGCCGTTTTCCGCACAGGTCTCACGGATCAGCCTGAGCACCTCGCGGGAATTGTCCTGATCCAGGTTGCCGGTGGGCTCGTCGGCCAGGACCAGCCGCGGAGAATTGGCCAGCGCGCGCGCCACGGCCACCCGTTGCTGTTGTCCCGTGGAGAGCTGCCGCGGACGATGGTTGAGGCGCTCCCCCAACCCCACCCGGCGCAACAAGGCCTCCGCCCGCGCCCGGTTCGCCCCCGCGCCAAATGACATTGCAACCAGCAGGTTTTCCAGACAGGTGAAGCCCGGCAGAAGGTTGAACGACTGGAAAATGTAGCCAATCCGGGTGGCGCGCAGCCGATCCCGCTCCGGCTCCGACAACGCCGAAATCTCGACGCCATCCAGCCGGACCACTCCGGCGTCCGGTCTGAGGATCCCCGCGATCAGATGCAGCAATGTGGTCTTGCCCAACCCGCTGGCCCCGCTAAGCGCGATCTGCGCCCGGTCGTCGATCGCAAAACGGGCCACGTCGACGACCTGATGGCGTTCACCCTCCGGACCAACAAACGATTTCTTCAACCCGATGACTTCCAACAGCGGCATGCAGGCAGGGTAACGATTCGACGCCGGCCAGGGAAAGGATGGATTGTGCCGTGCGCCATTGCGCGCTCCACCAGCAGGACGCCTCGTGCCGCCGCCGGCCGACCAGCTGGGTGCCCACCGAGGACCGCCTCGCGTTAGGTGACAACATTCACCGGCTGACCACCAAGAAATGCGCGGACGTTGGCCACGGCCGTGGCCATGAGCCGTGCGCGGGCGGCGCGCGTGGCCCAGGCCAGGTGCGGTGTGATGATGCAGTTGCGGGCCGTGAAGAGCGGATTTCCCGCCGGTGGCGGTTCCACTGCCAGCACGTCCAGGGCAGCTCCGGCAATGCGGCCTTCGTTCAACGCCGCGGCCAATGCGCTTTCATCCACCAACGGCCCCCGGCTCGTGTTCAGCAGAAGCGCCGCGGGCTTCATCAGCGCCAAACGCCGGGCGTTAACCAGGTGACGGGTCGAGTCGGTCAGCGGGCAATGCAGGCTGACCACGTCACTCTGACGGAACACGTCGTCGAGCGGCAGCGCCAGTTCGGGCCCGTCGCTGGACCCGCGGCGGTCCGAGGCTGCGGCCACCACCCGCATGCCAAAGGCCCGGCCCAAATCCGCCACCGCCCGGCCGATTCGACCGTACCCGACAATCCCCAGAGTCAGCCCTTCGAGCTCGACGAGGGGGAAGTCCCAGTAACAAAAATCTGCGCTTCGGCTCCAGCGCCCCTCGCGGACGGTGGCCGCGTGATGCCCCACGTGCTGCGTCAACTCCAGCAAAAGCGCGACAGTCATCTGGGCCACGGAACGGGTCCCGTAGGTTGGAACGTTTGCGACCGGAATTCCGCGCTCCCGGGCCGCGGCGATGTCGACCACGTTAAAACCGGTCGCCAGCACCCCGAGATACCGCAGGCCGGGCAGGGCATAAATTTGTTCGCGGGTCAGTACCGTCTTGTTCGTCAGAACGATGGCCGCATCGCGGGCCCGTTCCACGACCTCGCCGGGAGCCGTCCGATCGAAAATCTGGCAGGGCCCCAGCGCCTCCAGCGCCTGCCAGGACAGGTCGCCGGGGTTCAGGGTGTGTCCGTCGAGGACCACGATCCGCGCCGGCGACGAGGTTGGAGGGGTTTCGGTCACGCGCGATTTGTGCCGCAATGACGACGTGCTCGCAATGAACTTCGTTTGACCTGCGTCAAAGCTGGGCCGGCTTATCCGGTCAATGGTCGACAAAAGCCGTGTATCCGTGGCGTCGTCCGCCGATAGAGAATTTTAACTTGTATGCCATCGCCATCCATTCGTGAGTCCCGTCGGCGCTCCCGGGTCTCTCTGCTCGTGCTCTTCACGGTGTTGCTGCCCATGCTGGTGGCGGCGCAGGGCGATTTTCAGGGATCGACCCACATGATGCCGTTCGATGAGGACACGATTAAATACGGCAAGACGCCGGATACGGGCCCAGTGGCGCGGTTGCAGCGGCGCATTGACGAAGGGACGACAACCTTCGAGCGCGATCCAAAGTTTGGGCTGCTGCCGGCCTTGCTGAAGGGCCTGGACGTGCCGCCTGAATCGCAGATGCTGGTTTTTTCCAAGACGTCGTTTCAGCGCGAGCGCATCGCGCCGAAAACCCCGCGGGCGGTCTACTTCAACGACCATGTCTACGTCGGCTACGTGTTGGGCTCGCCGCTGCTCGAAATCTCCTCGGTCGATCCGAAACTCGGGGGAGTCTTCTACACGCTGGATCAAACCAAGCCGGGCAAGCCGAAGTTCGTCCGCACCGATCAGTGTCTCGAGTGTCACGCCTCGGCCAAGACCATGGGAGTGCCCGGCCATCTGGTCCGGTCATTTGCCACCGATGATAACGGAGTGGTCGATCTCACCAGCGGCACGTCGCTGGTCAATCATCGGACGCCGCTGGCGGAGCGCTGGGGCGGTTGGTACGTGACGGGACACCACGGCAACCAGGTCCATCGCGGCAACCTGTTCGGGGACGAGGCGATGGCCTTGGAAAAAAAGCAGCCGAATCACCTGGGCAACCTTGACCGCCTGGATCAGTTTTTCGACGTCAGCCGATATTTGCGGCCGTCCAGCGACATCGTGGCCTTGATGGTGATGGAGCACCAGTCGCACATGCACAATTTCCTCACGCGCCTGAATTACGAGTCCACCGTGGCGCTGCAACAGTACGGACACATCCGCTACCTGAAGAACATCCTCGATGCCTTTGTGAAATACGCGCTGTTCGCCGAGGAGGCCGAGCTGAAGGCTCCGGTGCAGGGCTCCCCGGATTTCGTGCGCGTCTTCACCTCCCGCGGGACGCGTGACAGCAAAGGGCGCTCGCTGCGGGAATTTGATCTCAGCACCCGCCTGTTCAAATACCCATGCAGCTTTTTGATCGATTCGCCGGAATTCGACGCGCTGCCTCAACTGGTGCGCGAAGACATCTACCAGCGCATCCTGAACGTCCTCACGGGCAAGGACGACCGGCCCGCGTTCGAAGGGTTGTCGCGATCCAGCCGCCGGGCCATCCGGGAGATCCTGGCTGACACGAAAAAGGACCTGCCTCCCTCCTGGCGGGAAGCCCACGCGGAGTCCGCCTCAGCCAGGCCGTAGCCCGCCCGTCCGAGCACGCCGTGAAGCAACTTGGTCGCGGCGGACCTCTCCCCATGAACCATGGGGATTTTTGATTTACGATTTACGATTGCAGATTGTCCGACTTGGAAATCGTCAATCGACAATCACCAATCAAAAATCACAAATGGGGTCCGTGGCCGTACGGTAGGGCCCGCTCTCCGCAGCGGGCCGCCGTGCGGACCGCCGCGCTGACCTCCGGCGGGCGGCGGAGCGCCCGCCCTACCTACCGCGCTCGCGTTCATGGCCCGTGAGCAGGGCCGTAAGGAACAAGAAGCTTCCCCCCGATCCCGGTGAGCAGAAAAGAAGGGGATGCTCATCGCTCGCGCGTGGTGCCGGACAAAAATCCCTGGTGGCATGACTCCCGTCATTGGTGAGGCACGACACCCGGAGGGCGGAGCGGTAGTCGTCTATTCCACCCGGACCTGGCCCGAGTTGGTCGGGCCGATAAAATAGCCGCTGCCAATGCCGGTCTTCTGGAGAATCGCTCCGCGAAACGGGACGGACGCGCCGGTGTCCGGGCGTTTCACGCTGCCGCTGAAGAGGCCTGAAGACGGGGTGATTTTGACCAGGCAGGCGTTGGTCCCGGAATCCCGAAGCTGGGTGACGCTGCTGGCGGTGACGTGATTGGTGAAGGAGTCTGCCAGTCCCCCGCCGGCGAGCCGGACGATCGCATCGCTCCAGTCCACGACCGGCTGCGCTGAGGCGGGCGGCGTGAAGCGTGAGCCCAACAAGGTCTGCTCGCTGCTAAAGCCCGCGGAGTAAGCGGCCGCGCCGGGCGTGGCGGGCCGGGTCCAACTGACAGTTCCGTCCAGGTCGCTGACCGTGTCCTCGCGGAAGTTGATCCAGCCCAGGATCACTCCGTGGCGTCCGTAGAGCGACATGTAGAGCGGCCAGTGCCCTTGGCGCGACAAAAACGATTTGGCGACGAACCGGGTGTTGTCAGGCAGATAACCGCTCAAGCGCACGGTGCCCCGCGGGTCGACGGCCAGCAGGCCGTAGCCATCGCCGCCCGGAGTTTCGAGTGACGCCGAGTCGCCCAAGACCAGCGACGTATAACGTCCGACTTGCGGGGCCGGGTTGGTTTTCGAAAGGAACACCTGGCGATCGCCGAGCAACAACGCGGTCCAGCTCCCGCTGCTGACGGACCCGGCAATCTGGTCGGACCCATCCAAAGCCAGCGCCCAAACAATCGCATACGCGTCGCCCAGCGACGAGGTCACCTGGTTGGTGGCCCGTCCGGCCAGATCCAACAAGCCCTTGAGCGGCAGTTTGAGCCCGCGCGTTTGCAGGGACGCGCTGTAGGATCCTTTGTCGGTCAGGGTAAAGGTAAAAAATCCCGCGTGGTCGGCGTGGAGGGCGTTGGTTTCGTAGAACAATCCGTTGAACACGCCCTTGGTGGCGGCGAACGGATTGGGGACGAAGTTCGCCGTCACCTGAAGATTCGTATACATCACGAAACTCAGCGTGGGCGAGGTCTGCACGAACGAGCCGGTCCAATTGGAGAAGGTGTAGCCGGCATCCGGCACCGCGGTGAGGGTGCAGGCCTGGCCGATTGCCAGTTGCTGGCCGTCGGTCGCACCACGCACCGAGCCGTGGCCGTTGATGCGCAGGGTGAGCGTGCCGGGAGCGACCCGGACATAGGTGCGTTGGACGACCGGCGAGACGTTACCCGAGGTGTCGACGGCTCGGACCGAGACGACATTGGTGCCGGCCGACAAGGCGAGTGAGGCCGACCAGGAAGTGCTGCCCGAGGCCGGGCTGTAGGCGCCCGCGCCGCGCCGAAACTCGACTCGGCTGAGGGCGACGTTGTCCGAGGCGGTGCCTTGGAGCTGCACGGACGCGGAGGTCGTGGTGAAACCGTCCGCCGGCGCCGAAATGGTGACGCCGGGCAGAGCGAGGTCGATGACCGATTGGGAGACCGCGTAGCTCTTTCCGGCGATGGTCAGCGTGGCGGACCGGCTGGATCCGTTGGCGTTGGTGGCCACCGTGTACTGCACCGTGGCGTCGCCGCTCCCGGACGACACGGAGTCCAGCGTGATCCAGGAAGGCACCCCGGTGATGGACCAGGCGCAGTCGCTGTGCGCCGACAGTTGCACCGTGCCGGCACCGCCAAATCCGGAGTAGGATGCACTGGCGGCCGACAGGGTATAGCTGCAGTTGACCACGAGCGTGGCGAGCGAGCTCGTAACCGAGCCGAAGGTGTTCGTGACCACCACGAAGTAGCTGCCGGCGTCCGCCGGGCCAATCGGTGCGAAGGCCAAAACGTTGGTGGTGGCGCCAGGAACGATCACGCCATTCTTCCACCATTGAAAACGAAGCGGGGCGGTGCCGGAGGCGGTCGCCGACAGGGTGACATTTGATCCGGCGGACACCGTCCGGCCCTGCGGTTGGCTGAGGATGGATGGCGGTCCGGTCACGACGGTGCCGTCCGAAAAATCGATGCCCGAGGCGTTGGGGCCGACCACGACCGGGTTGGCAAAGCCCTGCGCGGAAAGCGTGTACGGATCGAGGCTGGCCGCGACGGTATAGGTGCCGGCGGGCAGCCCGACGATGGTGTAAGACCCGTCCGAGTCCGTGTAGGCCATCCGCGTGGATGACACGTAGACCCGCGCGCCCGTCACCGGCCCGCCGCCGGCTAGCACGGTTCCCGAGATGCGATAGGTGGTGGGCGCGCCGACCGTCACGAGGATCGAGTCCGTGGCGGTGCCGCCTTTCATGTCGGTGACCGTGCACTGGACGCGGTAGTCGGCGGCCCCCGACCAGGACTTGCTGGCCGTCGCGCCGTTCGTCCCAAAGCTCCCGTCACCGAAATCCCAGTAATAGGCCAGGGTGTCGCCGTCCGCATCCGAGGCGGTGGCGCTGAACGAGACCACCGCGTTGGCGGCCACCGATGTCGCGCTGGCGCCGATGCTGGCGACGGGCGCGTGATTGCCCGGGAACGTGCCAAGGTTGACCGCGACATCGAGCGACTCCGGCGTGGTGCCGGCTTTGCGCAGCGTGGTGATGTGAATCCCGGAGGCGGGATCGGAAAACGTCCGCCCGACCACGAGCGGTGAGTCGTTCTTGCCATTGGCCGATCCCGGCGTCATGTCAAGCAGATCGCTGCGCTGGTTGCCGTTTCCCGCCCACCGGATTCCCGCGCCGTTCATCATCCAGGTGTTGCCGGTCATTTGCTGCCGGAACTCCACCCAGAAATTCGTGTTCGCGTTGCGCACGACCTTCAGCGCGCGAATGCCGGTGGCGGCGGGGTTGTCATGCGGTTGGATGCGATAGACGCCGCTGGTGGTGGCGGTCTGCACGGCGTTCGTCGGCAGCCAGTTCAGATAGCTCTTGTAGCGTGCGTTGAAATGGTTCGCCCCGCCGGACGCATATCCCATCGTGTCGAAGACATCTCCGTATTCGATGCTCGTGCCGTTTGTGCCGATGACGCTCCGGCCGCCGGTATCCCAGTAGTTGGCGTGGTTCAACCCGAAGTTATGGCCGAGCTCGTGGCCGGCGACTCCCGGCGTGAAATAATTCCGAAGCCAGACGCCCTTCGCACCCACCCAGGCCAGGCCCGCCCAACTCCAGCCCGGCACCGATCCGAAGCAGGTCAGATCAAAATCGTAATTGGTCACGTCGTAGCCGGCCGCCGTGGCCGCGGCGCGCGCCTCGTTCTGCAAACGCGCATAGTAATCGTTCGTGCCGTAGTAGCTCGACGCATTCGTCATGCGCAATGTGGGCGTCACGTCCGAACCGCTCCCGGACAGACTGAACCCAGCCACGTTGTACGACATCTCCCGATAGAACGTGTCCAGCCCGCTGATCAACGTGGCCCCGGCGGCGGCCGACAACGGCTCGCCCGGGAGATCAGGAAAATCCACCCGGATGATGAGCAGGCGCTTCACGCCTTCGGTGTAGGTCGAGCCCTGCACCGCGGGGTCGCTGCCGCCGGCCCCGGGGCTGCCGCTGTCCGCCTCGACCAGGCGCGCGTTCAGGTCGTCGGCGTGGCCCAGTCCGCAAAGACGGAAGATTCGCCCGCCGACCTCGGCGGCCACCGGCGTGTTTCGGATGGTATCCGCCTGGCCGGAAATCGCACAGACCGCCTCCTCCCGCGTCGTTGACCCGCTGCCCGTCGCGCCCGTGCGGGCGGCGGCTTCAGAAGCGTCCAACACCCGCACCGGGTTCTCACTCAGCGCCACGATTGAGCCCAGCGCTATGCCGTTCAAGGGAATGTCGCGGCGGGTGGGTTCTCCCAGGCGCCGGCCATAGACGTACGCCTGGTAATCCGCCCCGCCCAACGTGGCGGTGCGCCATACCGGGGTGACCTCATTCTCACGTCCCGGTTCCGCCAAAGCGCCGAACACAGCCAGCGCGCCGCGCTCGCTGACGTTTGTTTCCAAAAGGCCGGTCACGCTTTCCGGCAGCCCGGCGCGGACCGAATACGGAATCGACAGGTCGAGGGCCAGTTGCGGATCGGTCTTGATGACCTGCCGCATGGCGGCCTTTCGTTCTTCGGCCAGAGCTTTACCTTCCGCCTCCAGGGCGTGCCGTTCGACGTCGCTCTGCGCCGACTGAAAGCGTTTGACCCATGCCGAAAATCGCGCGAACGCCTCGGGCGCATCCGGTTGGTCCCAGCGATTGCCGAACGAATACTTGGAAACGGCCCAAGGTTCGCCCGCGCCTTCCGGCCGGATCATGGCGACGCGGCGGTCCGGCGAGGAGTCCGCGATAATTGCGTTGGTGGCCGCGCCCTTGTCGGCGACGGCGGCGACCGGGCCCGCTCGGTTCGCGTCGGTCGGGGCTGACGCGAACGTGCGGCCCGATCCGGCAATGATTTCAGGTTTCGACGGATGATTTAGCCAATGCCCGACGAGCCCTGCGGCGATCAGCGACGCCGTCCCCACGATGATGCGCTTCGAAGTGACCTTCACGACAACATTGGTGCGCCGACCGCCCACCCTGGGTCGCCCCGGACGGCCGGCGCACGCTGGCGGCCCTTGAGCTAGCGAGATGCCAGACCCGCATCAGCGACTTACGTGATCGGGCGAGGGGAGTCGTGTCTTGGGGGAACGCAAGGCTGTCAGGAAATCGGACAGTTTATTGCTGAGCGCCGGGCCGCCGTTCAAGGCAAGCCGGTGGCGCGAAGGGTTGGCAATGGCGTCACTTGCCGGAGATCGATCACCAAGAACTTTGTCAGGCATTCGTGCCTGTCTGCCGACTTCATAACCGCGGTTCCAAATCCAGCTACGCTCGCCATCGGCCGAGTATCCGCGGCCGCCGGGTGACCTTTGATCGGCTCGCTCTTCGTGCGTTGGGGGCGTTCAGCGGGCCACCTGCTAGAAGTGAGGCTCACCCTGCTTATTGCGCTTCAACCGTGCGACAGTTTTCGTGTCCCACGTGGGACATGAAATTGGTCGAAGACCGAGCCCATGATTATCCAGAGAAAGGGGCGGTTTTGGATCGTGTGCATCGCCGTCGAGTCCATCGCGCTCACCGTTGGCTGAGTTTTCGCGGTCTCCGGGCGGCCTTCGATGGGGTCGCTCTGCGTGTGTTGAAATCGTTCAGCGGGCCACCTGGTAAAAGTGACGCTCACCCTGCTTATTGCGCTTCAACCGCGCGACAGTTTCGTGTCCCACGTGGGACATGAAATCGGTCGAAGGCCGAGCCCACGATTTTCCAGAGAAGGGGGCGGTTATGGATCGTGTGCATCAGGCGCTTCCCGAACGGTTCATATTTGCAGTCAGGCCCGATGTCATCGACGGATGGCGCGCGCCTGTCGATTGCGGCCCTTCAGGTCGCCCGTGATATTCGACCGCTCTCCCAGCCCGCTGGGCCGGGCTGAACGCCTACGCGCATTTGGCGCCGGGCCGTTCAAGCTATCACCTTACTCGATCCGCACCTGGCCGGACTGGTGGGTGCCGGGAAAGTAGCCGCCGCCGAAGCCGGCCTTCTGGACGACGGCGCCGCGGAAGGGCACGGGCCCGAGCACGCCGGGTTGTTGAACGAGGCCGGCGAACAATCCGGTGAGTGGAGAAACCCGCAACTTGAACTGCCACGGGCCGGGGCTGGCTGAGGCCAGCGGATTCACTGCGGGCTCGGGAAGGTCGGCGCCGGCAAAGCGAATGATGGGATCGGGCCAGTTCACCGGCGAAGCGCCCGCGGCGGGCGCGACGTAACGCGAGCCGATCAAATCGATCTCGCCGGTGAAGCCGTCGGGGAACCACGGCGCGCCGGGGGCGGCGGGCCGGGTCCAATGGAGGGTGCCAGCGAGATCACTGCGCTCGTCGTCGCGGAAGGTGATCCAGCCGAGGATCGCACCGTGTCCGCGGGAGAGAGCCGCGTAAAATGGCCAGTGGCCGGCGCGCGACAACGGACTGCGCACAACCAGGCGGGTCTGATCTGCGAGCGAGCCGAGGAAGCGGGCGGTCCCGCGCGGGTCGACGACGACCAGACCGAATCCGTCGCCGCCCGGCATTGCCGGATTGGCCGGCTGGCCGGGAAGCAAGGCGGTGTAGCGGCCGGCCTGGCTGGGCACGTTGGTCCGCGCCTGGAAAACGAGGCGGTCGCCTAACAATTCAGCGCTCCAGTCCTGTCCGGCGACGGCCCCGCTGATTTGCTCCGAGCCATCCTGCGCCACCGTCCAACGCACGGCGTAATTTTCTCCCGCGGGAACGATCACCTGGTTGGTGGCCCGGCCATCGAGGCTGAAGCGTCCGCTGGCGCGAAGCTTCCGGCCGCGCGTCCAGACGGCGGCGCTGTAGGTGCCGCGCGAAGTTTGGTTGAGGGTGAAGTAGCCCGCGCGATCCGCCCGGACTTCATTGGTCTCGTAGAACAGGCCGTTAAACACTCCGCGGGTGGCCAGGAACGGATTGGGGACAAACGTGGCCGTGAGATCGAGGTTGGATTCGGCCACGAACGTCAGCGTCGTCCGGCCGCCCGCCAGGCTGCCGGTCCAATTGGAGAACAACGAGCCCGGTCCGGCGATGGCGGTGATCTGGTAGGAGTGGCCGACGAGCAGCCGCTGTCCGTTGGTGGCACCACGGATGGAGCCGAGCCCGCTGACGTGCCAGCGGAGCTCAACGCTGGTGGGAGCGATGATGGTCAATGTCGCCACAGAACTGGTGACCGCTCCGTGCGGATTGGTGATCACGACTGAGTACGGGCCGGCGGCGGCAGGTTGGACGTTGGTCAACGTGAGCGTGGCGCGGGTCGCGCCGGGCAGATTCGACTCGTGGCCGCGCCATTGATAGGTGAAGGGGCCGGGGCCGGAGGCCGTCACGCTGAAGGTGGCGTTTTCGCCGGCGGGCACCGTGATATCACGCGGTTGGGTTGTGACGGCGGGCGGCGTTTCCGGGCTGGTGGCGGCGAAGTCGACGTTGTTCGCGCTGGGTCCCACGCTTACCGGGTTGACGAACCCGCGGGCGGCAAAGGTGTACTCGTCGAGGCTCGCGGAGAGGGTGTAGCTGCTGGTCGGCAGGCCAACGAGAGCGTAGGTGCCGTCGGAGTCCGTGTAGGCCGAGCGGGAGGAAGCGGTGGAGACCCGCACGCCGGCCAGGGGTGCGGTGCCGAGCAGGACCCGGCCCGAGATTCGATGCGTGCCGGGGGTTCCGACGGCGACAATCACCGAGCGGCGGGTGGCGCCGCCTTTCATGTCAGTGGCGGTGCATTGCACCCGGTATTCGTTGATGCCGCTCCAGCTCTTGCTCGCCACGGGGCCATTGGTTCCGAACGTTCCGTCGCCGAAGTCCCAGTGATACGCCAGCTCGTCGCCGTCAGGATCCGCAGCGACGGCCAGGAATTCCACGGGAGAGCCGGGGGCTGCATTATTGGTGGAGGCGACGAGCTGGAGCGCGGGCGGCTGGTTGTCGGGAAAGGCGCCGAGTTGAACGGCGAGCTCGATCGATTCGGGATTGGTGCCAGTTTTGCGAAGCGCTGTGATGTGGACGCCGGCGGCGACGTCGGAAAAGGTTCGCCCGACGACAAGCGCGGCGTCGTTTTTGCCGAAGGCCGAGCCGGGGGTGGTGTCGAGAAGATCGCTTTGGGCGTTGCCGTGGCCGGCCCAGCGCAGTGTGACGCCGTTCATCATCCACGCATTGGCCGTGTATTGCTGGCGGAATTCGACCCAATAGTTGGTGTCCGCGTCGCGTGTGAGTTTGAGAGCGCGGACGCCCGATGCCGCCGGATTGTCGTGCGCCTCGAGTCGGTACGTTCCGCTGGTGGTCACGGTGATGACCGCGTTGGTCGGAAGCCAGTTGAGGTAGCATTTGTTGCGGACGTTGAAATGGGCGGGTCCGGCCGAGGCGACGCCCATGGTGTCGTAGACGTCGCCGTATTCGACACTCGCGCCTGGCCCGATGATGCTTCGGCCGCCGGTTTCCCAGAAATTCGCGTGGTTCAGTCCCAGGTTGTGCCCGAGCTCGTGAGCGGCGACGCCGATGGTGAAAGCGTTTCGGAGCCAGATCCCCGGCGCTCCGACCCAGCCGAGGCCCGACCAGCTCCAACCGGGGACCGGCCCGAAACAGGTCAGGTCGAAGTCGTAATTGGCGGGGTCGAAGCCGGCGACGGTGGCGGCCGCCCGGGCGTCATTTTGCAGGCCGATGTAGTCGTCCCGACTTCCGTAATACGCTGCCGGGTTGGGCAGGCGCAGCGTCGGCGTGATGGCGGAGCCGCTGCCGTCCAGGGCTACGCCAGTGCGGCCGGAAGATGACTCGAGGTAAAACTGGTCCAGGCCACGCAGGAGATTGGCCGCGCGGTCGACCGCCAATGGTTCGCCAGGCAGGTCGGAAAAATCCACGCGGACAATGAGCAGGCGTTTGGTGCCCTCCGTGTAACTCGACGCCTGCACACCCTCGCCACCGCCACGGCCATTGCTCTCGCTTCCGTCGCTGGCAGTACCGCTTTCCTTCAACGTGAGGCGGGCGTCGAGTGCACGGGCATGTTCGAGGCCGCAGAGATTCACTGGCTGACCGCCGATCTCGAATGCGGCGGAGCGTTGGCGCGGATCGATGGGGCGACCGGAGACGGCGCAGATCGGCTCGGCCCGGGCGTTGTCGATGGTGGTCGCGGGACTGGGCCGCGGCGCACGGTCCCCGCGGGGCGCAGACTGCGCTCGCTGGGTGAACGGGCTGATGCGGGCATCGTCTGGATCCACTTGGTGGAGCGGGTGAATGCTGACCGCCAGACGTGTTCCGAGGGCGATGCCGTTGATTGGGATGTTTCGGCGCGTGGGTTCGCCCAGGCGCCGGCCGTAGACGAATGCGTCGTAGCGCTGGTCGTTGATGAAGGCGATGCGCGAAACCGGGCGCGGAGCCGATTCGCCGGCGGGGTCTGGCAACGCGGCGAAGACGGCGAGGGTTCCGTACCCGGTGATGGATGTTTCGATCCACGTGGTGACGGCGGCGGGTAAGTCGCGCCGGACCGCGAAGGGCAGGGCCAGTTGCAAGGCGAGTTCCGGGTCTTGAGCGATGAGATCCTCCATGGCGGTGGCGCGGGCGCGGGCGAGCGCGCGACCGTTCTCGAGCAAGGCTGCGTCGGTCGAGGGGATCGTTTCGGCGGTACGATAGCGGGCCAGCCACTTGGCGAAGCGCGCAAAGGCGGGAGGCGCAGCCGGATCATTCCAGCGCTGACCGAACGTCAGAGAGCTGGAGTTGTGGTTTGCAGCGATCGCGGAGGAGTCTGCCCCCGGTGCGACTGGCGCGGTTGAACTTGGGCTGGCGTCGGCGCGGCGCGCGGCGGCTCGGGTGGGAGTTGGCGTTTGTTCCGCCGCTGGTCCCGGTGAGGCCGGGAAGCCGGGACGGGTTGGGACCTCGATCGGGTCGAGCGTGGGGCTGGAGATCGGAGCGTGTTGGCCGAAGGCGGCGAGGAATGCGATCAGGACGACCAGGGCGATTGCCATGGCCGCGGCCAGTTCTTCCGTGATCCTGAGCTTCGTCCAGTCCTTCACGACGATTGACGAGCGAGGGCCGGCCGCCGTGCGTGGTTCGGGCCCTGAGTCGCCGGGGGGATTTAGCTACCGAGGTGCCACCGCGGATTGGCGGGGGATTTGCGGCGAGGTGTCCCGGGAGATTGTCCCGAAGGTTTACGCGGTGTCCCGAACCGGGACACGGTGGGGATGAGGACCACACGGCCCGAGGGATCGGCTGGGATGCGGCCCTGCTTGTCCGCCGCGCCGAATCGATGGCGGGCCGGGAGGGAACGACGCGCCGGCGGGCGGCTGGGACCGTCCTGCGGCAGCGCAGCGGGCGTCGGGCCGATGGGGTTGCTGTGGGCCTTGCCAACGGGCGTCGAATTGCTAAGGTCCGCGCAAGTTATTAATGAATTTGTCGACTTCCATGGCGCCGCTTTCGGGGAGAGAAGCGGTCTGGATTGCTGTGAGCTACGCGATTGGTTGTTTTACCGCGGGCTACTACTGGACGCGGTGGACCACGGGGCAGGACATCCGGGATTTGGGCAGCGGCAACGTGGGGGCGCGGAATGTGGGGCGGAATTTTGGCTCGGGTGGGTTTGCGGTGACGCTGCTGCTCGACGTGATGAAGGGCGTGCTGGCGGTGGTGGGAGCGTGGAAGCTGGGGCTGGGGATCGAGGCGGTGGTTGCGTCACTGGTGGCGGTCATCGTGGGGCATAACTGGCCGATGCAGCTTCGCTTTCATGGCGGCAAAGGCATCGCGGTGTCGCTGGGGGCGTTGCTGGCGCTGGACCCGTGGACGGTGGGTTGCGTGCTGCTGGTGTTCGCGCCGCTGATGTTGATGATGCGGAATTTTACGATGAGCGGCCTGCTTGCCTTTGCGTTCGGGCCGCTGGTGGCGTTCAGCTGCGGATTGGACAAGGCGGAGGTCGCGGCGCTGTCATTTGTTGCGGTGCTGGTCCTGATCACTCACTTGAAAAACATCCGGCAAGAGATTGCCCGGATGGCGGGCGGCAGTGTAGAAGAGGCGCCCATACAAATGCACAAAGGACCTCATGACGAAGTCTGAATCGCCGCTGCGGTTTAAAATTGCGAGTGAAGCCAGTGAGTTCGAGGCGGTCCATCGCCTCAACTACAAGACGTTCGTCGAGGAGATCCCCCAGCACGCGAGCAATACGGAGCAGCGGTTGGTCGACAAGTTTCACGCCGAGAACACCTACGCCATCGCGCTGCACGGCGATCGGCTCGTGGGCATGGTCTGCGGCCGCACCGTCCGCCCATTCTCCCTGGATCAAAAAATTCCCGATCTGGATGCGCACCTCCCGGAAGGGCGCCGCGTGGTCGAGGTCCGCCTGCTCTCGGTCGAAAAGGAATTCCGCAACAGCTCGGTCTTTTCAAAGCTCGTCGGGCTGCTCGCGCAGCACTTTCGGGATCTCGGCTTTGACCTCGCCATCATCTCGGGCACGCTGCGCCAGACCAAGCTATACCGTCACCTCGGCTTCACTCCGTTTGGCCCGGTGGTTGGCACCGGCGACGCCCAGTTCCAGCCGATGTACCTCACCCTGGAAAAGTTCATCCAGATGGCCAAGGTGCTGTCGCCGCCGTCCGACGCCGTGGAACGGATCCTCGCGTCCTACCTGCCCGGGCCGGTCGATGTCCACACCGAGGTGCAGAAGGCTTTCGCGGGGGAACCGGTGTCGCACCGGTCGGAGATTTTCATGGGCGACTTTCGGGCGACGCGCAGCCTGCTCTGTGAGCTGACGGGGGCGCGGCAGGTGGAGATCATGATGGGCTCCGGCAGCCTGGCGAATGACGCCGTCTGCGGCCAGTTGTCGCTGTTGGATGCCGATGGCCTGATTCTGAGCAATGGGGAGTTTGGTGATCGCCTGATCGATCATGCGTCCCGCCAGCGGCTGTCCTTTGAGGTTTACCAGATCGGGTGGGGCGAGCCGTTTGATCTGGCGGAAGTGCGGCGCCGGCTGGACGCGAATCCGAAGCTGCGCTGGATCTGGGCGGTGCACTGCGAGACGTCGACGGGGATATTGAACGACCTGCCCGCGTTGAAGGCGATCACGCGCGAGCGCGGGCTGCATCTGGCCCTGGATTGCATCAGCTCGATCGGCACGGTCCCGGTCGATCTGTCAGAGGTTTACCTGGCGACGTGTGTCAGCGGCAAGGCGCTGGCGTCCTATCCCGGTCTGTCGATGGTGTTCCACAACCATCCGTTCGCCCCGGCGCCGGCGCGGCTGCCGCGGTATTTGGATCTTGGCTTTTACTCGGCCCACGCCGGCATTCCGTTCACGACCTCCTCGAACCTCCTTTACGCGCTGCAGACTGCGCTGCGCCGGGTGGTCTGGCAGGAAAAGTATGCGCAGATTGCGGCCGACGGAGCGTGGCTCCGGGATCGGTTACGCGCGGTGGGCTTGCAGATCGTGGCGCCGGACGCCCATGCCTCGCCGGCGGTGGTGAGCATTGCCCTGCCGCCCGAGATCCATTCAAAGATGGTCGGCTGGCAGCTCAAGAAGGCCGGCTACCTCCTGAGCTACAACAGCGGCTATTTGCTGTCACGAAACTGGATCCAGATTTGCCTGATGGGCGAATGGTCGCGCGAGACCCTCGAGACGCTGCCGGATGTGCTGTCGGTGATGTGTGCGCGAAGCCGGCGATCGCGGGGCGAAAATGCCGGGGTGACGGCCGCGGGCGCGGCCTCGTGAGCCTGGCGGGCCGGGCCCGAAGGGCACGGCCGATGGATGCGGCGGGCGCGGCGGGCGTCCGTTCTCAATCTGGCGTTGGCGCGACCGACGCTGGCTGCGGTGGGCGTTTCCTGACGAAGCAGAACCGAGCGATGTGGGCCGGACGATGAACTCGCGACTTCCCAATCTCTCTCCCCGATGGCTGTTAGGCATTCTGACGGGGTTGAACCTGTTCAATTACGTGGATCGGTTCGTGGTGTCGGCCGTGTTGCTGTCGATGCAGAAGGAGTTCGGGCTGGCCGATCGCGAGGCCGGCCGGATCAACACGATGTTCATGATTGGCTACTTCGTGACCTCGCCGGTGTTTGGATACCTGGGGGATCGGTGGCCGCGAAAGTGGCTGATCGCCGCGGGCATTTTTGTCTGGAGCCTGGGGACGATTCTGACCGGTCAGGCGAGCTCCTTTGCGCTGTTGCTGGGCTGCCGGATTCTTGTGGGGGTGGGCGAGGCGAGCTACGCGACGATCAGCCCCAGCCTGATATCGGACACCTTTCCGCCCGAACGTCGCAACAACGCGCTCACGATTTTTTACGTCGCGATCCCGGTGGGGGCGGCGTTGGGAACGATCCTGGGTGGAGTCATCTCAGCGAAGCTGGGGTGGCGCCCGGCTTTCATCTGGGCCGGAGCTCCCGGCTTGGTGCTGGCTTTGATTTTATTGCCGTTTCGGGAACCGACGCGGGGTCGGGCGGAAGGGAGCGTGGTGGAGAAGCCCACCTGGCGTGATCTCGGGCAGCTTTGGCGACGCACTGATTATCAGCTCGTGGTCTGGGGGTATACGGCCTACACCTTCGCGCTCGGGGCGTTTGGGGTGTGGGGCCCGAGTTTTCTCCAGCGCGTCCACGGCCTGCCGCAGGAGACAGCGGCGAAGTTTTTTGGCGTCGTCCTGGTGATCGCCGGCCTGATCGGGACGTTGGTGGGCGGGTTGCTGGCCACGGCGTGGCAACGGCGCAACCCGGCGGGTTATGCCAACGTGCTGACGTTGTCCGTGGTGTCGGCGGTGCCGATGGCGGTTCTGGCCTTTTGGAGCCGGGATCGGACGGTGTCGATGGCGTGCCTGGCCGCGGCGATGTTCTGCATCTTCCTGTGCACGGGGCCGGTCAACACCTTGATTCTGGAAACGGTTCCGGTCAACCTGCGGGCCTCGGCGATGGCCATGTCGATCTTCGCCATTCACCTGTTTGGAGACATGTGGTCATCGGAGATCGTGGGATATCTCTCTGATCAGTGGGGCAGCCTGCGGAGCGCGGTGATGCTTTTGCCGCTGGCGCTGCTGGTGGCGGCGGGTCTGTGGATGGCGCAGGCGCGTCGGTCGCGGAGGAAGCCGGCGTGACCGCGGGGTATCTGCTGGCGGTGTTTGTTCTGGCGGCGGGCTTCACGTGGGTGGCGAACTGGACGTCGTTGGGCGGCTGGCGCCGGTCGGTGCGGGCGGGAGCGCATTGGACGGAGCAGGCCCGGGTGCTTTATCCCGCGCGCCTTGCCGCGGCGATGACGGCCCTGGTGATGCCGATCAACGCGGGCCTGTTGAACGAAGTCCTGGTGGTGGAGGGGCGTCCGCATTGGTTTTTGGTCGGGCTCGCGGCGCTGCTGGGAGCGTCGGTAGGCAGCTACGCCTTCGATCGGGAGACGGTTCCGGGGTTTGGCCGATGGGAGTGGCTGCGGCAGTTCGGGCTGGTGATGGGCCTGCGGTTTTCGGGCGCGCTCGTATTGATTGGAGCGGTGGCGATGATGCCGCGGCGGCCGGACTGGACGATGCTGGCGATCGTCGTGGCCTACCTTTTGGTGCACCTTCTTTTTCTCGTGGGCGCGGTGCGTCTCCTGGCGGCGTGCCGGGTGATTGATCCGGCGCCGGAGCGGCTCGACCGGTTGGCCCGGGGCGTGGCGGCGTCGATGGGAGCGAACGTGTCGGGGGTGTGGGTGATGGACGTGCTGATGACCAATGCCTTCGCGCACCCGGCCTCGGGCGATTTGATTTTTTCGCGGCGCCTGGTGGAGCTGTTGACCGAGGACGAGCTGCGGACGATCTGCGCGCACGAGGTCGGGCATTTGCGCGAGACCAAGGGCACGGTGGCGTTGCGTTTCTTCAGCTCGCTCACCTTCTTCCCGCTGCTCTTCTTGCGTCCGGCCATGCAGGCCTTTGGTCTTCCGGGCCTCCTGCTGGTTTGCCTTGGGGTCGTGGGGATGGGGCTGACGGCGCGGTGGGTCTCGCGACGGTTGGAGGTGAAGGCGGACCGAGCGGCGGTGGCGGTGGATGACAAGGCGGCGTATGCCCGGGCGCTCGAGCGGTTGCACGAGGCGATGGTCTTGCCGGCGGTGTTTCCGGCCCGGCAGCAGACGCATCCCAACCTTTACGATCGAATGGAGGCGGCCGGGGTGACCCCGGGCTATCCGCGGCCGAAGCCGCCGCGACCGCTCGCGTGGCACGGTCGGCTCCAATCCATGGCGACGGGGTTGCTGGCAGTCGCGTGTGTCATGCAAAATGTACCCACTTGGCACCGATTTCTGCGTTCGTCGCGGCCGGCGCTGAGGCCCGCGAGCGAGGCGGCGTCCTCGCCGGCCGGCGAGACCGGACAAAGCTCCAGTGGCCGTCGCGGATCCGATGGAGAGTGAACACCTCCCAAGAATGGAGGTGAGTTGGGGCCGTGAACTGCAGACTCAAGGCAGGGGCGGGCACTCCGCTGCGCGCCGGCGAATCGGAATGGGAAATCGGTTTCGCGGGCGGGCGCCGGGGCGCCCGCCCGGCCTCTCGGCGGACCGGACGGAGGTGCGCATCGGCAGCGCGCTGCGGAGAGCGCGCTCTACCTTCCGGTTATCGGAAGCAACACTGCGCTGAGCCGCAGCATGTTTGACACGTGGATCTTCACTGTGGTAACGTCCCGCATACTTGGCAGACATGAATAGTTGTCTTGACCAACATGTTTTGGTCCTGAACCGGCTGTGGCAGGCGGTCAACATCTGCACGGCGAAGCGAGCGCTGACGCTGCTCTTCGAAGGGCGGGCGCAGGTGGTGGTGGAAGGAGGGGACGGCACGTTTCACACCTACAACTTCAGCCAGTGGCATGATTTTTCCCAGCAGTCGCCGCATCCGGAGAGCATCAGCACGATCTCGTTTCGGATCCGCATTCCGCGGGTGATCCTGCTGGTGCTGTTTGATCGGATGCCGAAGAAGGAGGTCAAATTCACCCGGCATAATATTTTCGAGCGCGACCGCAACACGTGCCAGTACTGCGGTGGCGTGTTTGACCGGAAGGACCTGAACCTCGACCATGTGGTGCCCCGCGATCGGGGTGGGCCGACGACATGGGAGAACATCGTGTGCTCGTGCATCCCGTGCAACACCAGGAAGGCGAATCGAACGCCGTCCGAGGCGGGCATGCACCTGATCAAAAAGCCGAAGCGCCCGAAGTGGCGGCCGTTTGTGCAGGTCAACCTGACCCTGCACCATCACGACAGCTGGAAACATTTCCTCGACGTCGCCTATTGGAACGTCGAGCTGGGCGGCGACGAGAATCCGTAACTTCCGGACTTTGCGAGACCCTGCAGCAGGTCCCTGCCTGCACCGGGAGGATTGAGGTGCGCCTTATGCGGGTTTTGGCTAACGCTTGAATGGCTTGAGCGCGGCCTTGCGCACGGGGATTTTCTTGAAACGCCGCGTGAGTTCGGTGAGCGAGTCTTCGACGGCCAGGCGCTCCAGGCTGGAGGCCCCCACGAACCCGACGCAATCGGTGCGCTCGTTGATGTAGGCGGCGTCCTCGGGCGTGGCGATGGGGCCGCCGTGGCTGAGGAAGATGACGTCCTTGCGGACCTTTTTGGCGCCGTCGATGATGGCCTGGCAACGCTCGACGGTTTCGTCCATGGAAACGACGGCTTTTTTGACGCCGATGCTGCCGCCGATGGTGGTGCCGACGTGGGCGATGATGGCGTCGGCGCCGGCCTCGGCCATGGCCTTGGCTTCGTCAGGCGTGGCGACGTAGACGATCGAGAACAAGTCCATCTTGCGGGCGAGCCGGACCATTTCGAACTCGAGTTTGACGCTCATGCCCGTTTCTTCGAGCACCTGGCGGAAGTGTCCATCGACGATGCAGTGGGTGGGGAAGTTGTTGACGCCGGAGAAGCCCATGTTTTTGACTTGGAGCAGCCAGTGCCACATGCGGCGGCGGGGGTCGGAGGCGTGGACGCCACAGATGACGGGAATCTCCTCCACCACGGGCAGGACTTCGTGTTCGCCGATTTCCATGGCGATGGCGTTGGCGTCGCCGTAAGCCATCAGGCCGCAGGTGGAGCCGCGTCCGGCCATGCGGAAGCGGCCGGAGTTGTAGATGATGATGAGGTCGGCCCCGCCTTTTTCGATGAACTTGGCGCTGATGCCGGTGCCGGCGCCAGCGACGATGATGGGCTCGCCCTTTTTGAGCTGGGCGCGCAGGCGGTCGACGACTTCTTTGCGGGTGTAGGGGTTACCTCGGCCGGTCCAGGGGTTGGGCATAGATCAAATCGGGTTTAGTTGAGCGAGCATTGCTTGCGTTAGATTGAGGCCAGATTTGAGCGGTGAAATTCAAGCACCAAGTCAGGTTTGGAAAATGGGTGAGAGGCGCCAAATGACGGGTGGCTGGCCGCCCATGATAGGTGGAACGTCGGCCCAAATCGGCGGCATGGTGGCTCGAAGCTGCGAAGGAACGGGGCAAATCCTGCCGATATCCAATTTATGAACGGACAACTGGAAACGGATACGCCGGCGGCGGCGGCGAACGGCGCGGAAGAATCACTGGTCGTGAAGCCGGGAGCGCCGGGCGTTTCGACGAAGGTGCGGGCGCGGAAGCCGAACGGGAAGACTTCGCTTCAGGAGTCCAGGTTCCGGCTTTCGGAGGAGGATCTGCGCAACGTGAACACGCGGCGTGGGCTGAAGGAGCTGTTGCGCAATCGCCAGGTTCGTCTGCGCCGGGTCGTGCGCACGCTTCAATATGAGCAGGAGCTGAAACGCCTCCAGGTGGAGCTGGTCAAGCTGCAGCGCTGGGTGCAGGACAAGGGCAAGCGCCTGGCGATCCTTTTCGAGGGCCGTGATGCCGCCGGCAAGGGCGGGAGCATCCGCCGCTTCACCCAGCACCTGAACCCGCGCGCCATGCGGGTGGTGGCGCTGCCCAAGCCGACCAAGGAGGAAACCGGCCAGTGGTATTTCCAGCGCTATTCGCGCCAGCTGCCCAACGCCGGCGAGATCGTCTTCTTCGACCGGAGCTGGTACAACCGCGCCGTGGTCGAGCCGGTCAACGGCTTCTGCACGCCCCAGCAATACAATCAATTCATGCGGCAGGTGCCCGAGTTTGAGCACATGCTCTACGAAGACGGCGTCATCATCATCAAGTTCTGGTTTTCCATCTCCAAGGCCGAACAGTTGCGACGCTTTGAAGCCCGCAAGGAAAACCCCCTCAAGCAATGGAAGTTCAGCCCGGTGGATGAAATCGCCCAGAGCCGGTGGGAGGACTATACGCGCTACAAGGAGGAGATGTTTGCCCGCACGCACACCGCCTTCAGTCCCTGGATTATCGTTCGCGCGAACAACAAGCGAAAGGCGCGGGTGGAAAGCATTCGCTACGTCCTGAACCTCCTGCCCTACGCCGGCAAGGAAAAGGCCGGCGCCTTCCTCAACCCCGACCCCAACATCATCACGCGCTATCACCGTCAGAACTCGGGGCTCGACTAGCCTGAATATTTCATGGTGCAGGTAGGGCGCCCCGCACTGCGGGACGCCGCCATGCGAACCGGTTTGGCGGCGTGCGCGGAGCGCCCGCCCTCCGTCCTCCCATCCAGGTGTTCGCGATTCAAGCTCAGCATGAAATATGCGGGCTAGCGCTAATGCCTTTCGGAAATTCCATGGGAGCAAAGTACTCAGATAATGCGGAACTCGATGGGAGCGCAGATCGACTGGTTTCGTCGCAGGCGCGGCCAGCCAGTGACGGGTTGGCGGACGGCCCTGGGGCAACTGCGAGGCC
>JBGATF010000030.1:0-122045 GCA_044229355.1 Limisphaerales bacterium | reverse complement strand
CGTACGCGACAAAAGGTTGTCCGCGGGCCCCGCGGCGCGCAGGCCAGGGCGGACCGGCGAGCGGACCAACAACCAAGCCCACAGTCAGGGCGGGCGCTCGGTCGTCAGGCGGCCATCCGCAGGCGCGCCCGCCCGGGCGACGCGCTGCGATGCGGGACTCCCCTCCCATCTGTGCTCCCCGTCCAGGGTCCATTCGCGTACATCGTCCCGGGCAATGATTCCCGCCCTTATCTCGGTGCTTGATCGGCCGTCGGGCCGTGAACATCCTTCGCCCGTGCTAACTCTCATTGTTGGAACCAATCGGCCCGGCAGCAACTCCCGGAAGGTGGCGCAGGTCATCGCCGGGCTGTATGGCGAACTGGGCGTCGCCGTGCGGACGCTCGATCTCGCGCAACTCCCCCCGGAGATCTTTTCTCCAGCGTCCTACGCCGAGAAGCCGGCATCGTTCCAGCCCTTCAACGACGCGGTCACCAGCGCCGACGGCGTGATTCTGGTGTCGCCCGAATACAACGGCGGCATCCCCGGCGTGCTGAAATATTTCATCGACATGCTGAAGTTCCCCGAAAGCTTCGAACGTCGCCCGGTCTGCTTCGTTGGGGTCGCGGCTGGAATCTGGGGAGCCCTCCGGCCCATCGAGCAACTGCAGGCCATCTTCGGCTACCGCAACGCATTCATCTATCCCGAACGCGTCTTTCTTCCGCGCATCGACAGCCTGCTGACCGAGGCCGGCGGCCTCAAGGATCCCGAGGTCGTCGATCGGCTCCGGTCCCAGGCGACTGGCTTCGTCGATTTCGTCGAGCGGCTGCGAGGCAAAAAATTGCGCGCCAAGTAACGCTCATGAGCACTCCCCTGCCTCTCGCCGGACGCCTGGCCGTCTGCAGTTGGTCGCTGCAACCCGCCAGCCCGCGCGAGCTCGCCGACCATCTGCGCGCCATCGGCATCCCCCGCGTCCAACTCGCCCTCGATCCGTTGCGCGACAACGCGGACGTCTGGGGCGCCACCGCCGACGTTTTTCAGGCGGACGGAATCCGCATCGTCTCGGGCATGTTTGGCACGGTGGACGAAGATTACACCTCGCTCGAATCGATTCGTCGCACCGGCGGCTTGGTGCCGGACTCGACCTGGGACGAAAACTGGGAGAACATCCAGGCCAACGCCGTCATCGCCCAGCAACTGGGGCTTCGGCTGGTCACATTTCACGCCGGCTTCCTGCCGCACGAAGAGACGGATCCGGAGTTCGAGAAGCTCCAGCACCGCATCCGGCTCGTGGCCGATCTCTTCGCCGCGAAAGGCATCGACCTCGCCTTCGAGACCGGCCAGGAAACTGCCGGCACGCTCGCCACGTTCCTCGAAAAGCTCGGGCGCGCGAGCGTCGGCGTAAACTTCGACCCGGCCAACATGATCCTTTACGACAAAGGCAACCCCATCGAGGCCCTCCGCACCCTCGGGCGCTGGGTCAAACAATGCCACCTCAAGGATGCCAATCGCACGCGGACCCCGGGCACCTGGGGAGAGGAGGTCGTCGTCGGCACCGGCCAGGTCGACTGGCCCACCTTCTTCGGCGTGCTGCGCGACATCGGCTTCACGGGAGACTGCTGCATCGAACGGGAGGCCGGCACCCAACGGGTCGCCGACATCCAGGCCGCCCGCCAGTACGTCACGTCGCTGCCATCGCCATGAGCCTCGAAATTTTTGACGTTTGATCGGCGCCTGGCCATTGCCGCACCCGCCAACCCCTCATCGAATAACCAATCGAAAAGCCAGCCATCATGAATCCCCCAGGGCTTCACAGCCCAACTCGCCGTCCGTTTTGAAGGTCCCGCTCTCCGTCAAATTGTTCCTCCCGCACCCATGATCAACATCGGCATCGTCGGCCTCGGCTTCATGGCCGCCACCCACATTCGCGCCTACCGCCAGGTCGAAGGCGCCCGCGTCACCGCCCTCTGCAACCCCAGCGGACGTCATCTCGACGGGGACTTCACCAACGTCGCCGGGAACGTCGGCGCCACCGACCCGGTCAAGCTCGACATGACCGGCGTGAAAGCCACCCGCCAGTTCGCGGATCTGCTCGCCGACCCCTCCCTTCACGTCATCGACATCTGCGCCCCGACGAAGGCGCATGAGGAACTGGCCATCGCCGCCCTGCGCGCGGGCAAGCACGTCCTGTGCGAAAAGCCGCTGGCCCGGACCGTGGAGAGCGCCCGCCGAATCGTCGAGGCGACGCGCGGCGCCCAGGGAATTTTCATGCCGGCGATGTGCCTGCGCTTCTGGCCGGAGTGGGCCTGGCTGAAGGATGCCATCGCCAGCGGACGCCACGGGCGCGTGCTCGCCGCGCGCTTCCGGCGCGTCGCCGAACCGCCGGGCTGGGGCAAAAACACCTTCTTTAACGGCGCCGAATCGGGCGGCGGCCTGTTCGATCTCCACGTGCACGACACCGACTTCGTCCAGTACTGCTTCGGCCGGCCCAGGAGCGTTTTCTCGACCGGCTATGCCAAAACCACCGGAGCGATCGACCACGTGGTCACTCAATATGAGGTCGCCAATGGGGCCATTGTTCACGCCGAAGGCAGCTGGGCCATGTGCCCCGGCTTCGGCTTCAACATGAGTTACACCGTCAACTTCGAGCGCGCCACGGCCGACTACGACATCGCGCGGGGACCGGACGCCCTGCGTCTCGCGTGCGAAGGCCAGCCGGCCCAGGTGATCAAGTGCGACGGCGGCGACGGCTACATCGGCGAGCTGCGTCATTTCATCGACGCCGTCCGGCACCGGCGCCCGCCCTCGGTGGTTACTGCCCAGGACGGCCTCGCCTCGGTCGAGATCTGCACCGCCGAGGAAATCTCCGTCCGCGAACGGCGCAGCGTTGCGCTCAGCTAACCTGAATATTTCATGGTGAAGGTAGGGCGCGCACTCCGGGCGCGCCGCGACCCATTGATGCGAACCGGTTTGGCGGCGTGCGCGGAGCGCCCGCCCTGCTCTACCCCCCGTGCTCCCATCAATGTGTTCGCGATTCAAGCTCCGCATGAACGATGCGGGCAAATCCCCCTTGTAACCAAATCGCCCGGCGCCCGTTCATGAGTGTTGCCATGAAACACTCGAAATGGATCGGGCAGGCCCTGCTGCTGGTCGCGCTGGCTGCCGGGCCGGGCTCCGTGCAGGCCGAAACCCCCAAAGCCGGCGACAAGGCCCCTGCGTTCTCCGGCGTCGATCAGGACGGCAAGACCTGGAAGTCCGCCGACCACGTCGGGCACCACGTCGTTCTTCTGTATTTTTACCCGAAAGACGACACCCCGGGCTGCACCAAGCAGGCCTGCGGGCTGCGCGATCGCATGGGCGACCTGCAGAAGGATAGCGTCGACGTCATCGGTGTCAGTTTTGACTCCCCGGAGAGCCACCAGAAGTTTCGGGAGAAATATCACCTCAATTTTCCGCTCCTGGCCGACACCGACGGCAAGATCGCCGATGCCTTTGGCGTCCGGCGCGAGGCCGGCAAAAACATGGCCCGGCGCGCGAGCTTCCTCATTGGCCGGGATGGCAAAATTCTCCACGTCACGGACACGCCCTCAGCGGACGTTCACTTGAAGGAGATGAAAGAGGCGGTGGAGAAATTGAAGTAGGATACGGCGGCACTTCCTCCGCACCCGGCCCGGGAGGACTGTCGCCGGACCTTACCCGGAGCGTTTTAACCTGCGATGCGGCACACGGGGTGGGGCCAGGAACCGCCGTGAGGCGCATTGGTGATTGCGGATGGTCGGATTCGGAAATCCCAAATCAAAAATCAGCAATCACAGATCAACAACCAGCGGTTTAAACCTTCCCGATCCATTTGCGGTCCTCCCAGACCGCACGGAGGGACGTCAGATTCCGGGAATCGAGCACGTGCTGGGCGGCCTGCAAAATCCGGCCGCGCTTCAACGAATTCCACGCGTCGCTGGCGTTGATGGCGACGAACTGCAGGATGCTCGGGTCGCGATAGCAATCGATCATGCAACGGGTGCACCCGTCCCGGATCAACTTCGTGGCATCGAAGTCGTAGATCTTGCACATCGGGGTCTCCCAGTAGTGGCACCGGTACAGGTCAAGGTTCCAGTCGAGGTAGAAATACTTGTGGCCGCCGAGGCAGCCGAAGCGCTCCTTCTGGCCGCGCAGGTGCCGCTGCATCTCGTCGAGTGACTCTCGCGGGTTGACCACCGGAAACGCACTGGCCGCCTTCAGGGCCTTGATTTGGTCGAACACCCCAATCAGTTCGTCCCGGGTAAAACTGACCAGCCCGCCGTCACTAAAGCTGAGGTAACTGCTGGCCAGCGACGTGAGCGGGTAGCTGAAGGTGCAACTTTTGAAGCCCAGCGACTCGAGAAATTCCGGCAGCTTTTGATAATCCTCAATCAGCCGGCTGGCCGTGATGCTGGCCGTCGTCTGCACGCCCACCGACTGAAAATAGTCGTTCGCCCGGCGGATTTTCCGGCAAACGTCCGGCAGCCCGCGGTTGGCCTCGTGTTTCGCCACGTCGTGGGTGTCGATGGACATGATGACGCTGCTGAGCCCGTCGTTGACCAAGCCCCGCATGTTGTCGTCGGTCCACAGCCCGCCGTTGGTGCAGATCATCGGGTGGATGCCGCGCTCCGCCGCATAGCGGGTCATGGCCCGCAGATCCCGGTGGACCATCGGCTCGCCGCCGACGAACAGCAGGTAGCCGATGTGATTGCGCACCGCGATGTCGATCACGTCGCGGGCCTCCGCCAGCGTGACGCTCCGGCGCGCCTTGGGATCGAACTTCGACCGGGCGAACCCACAGAAGCCACAATCGGCATTGCACAGGTTGGTGATCGCAAATTGGAGGTATCCGGGGCCGCCGTGCTGCAAAACCTCGCGCACCAGCTGAAACGCGCCCTTGGTGGGGCGCACCACCGGCGGCAGGGCCTCGGCCGCAGGGGCCTTGGCCGACGGGGCCGACGCTTGGGGTTGGTCTATCGTTGCCGTGCTCATGAATTCTCGTCTCGCGAGAGTGTTCTTGCACTCGCGGCCAGGAGCAATGCTTTTTGCGGGCGATTGCGGGCGGGAATGGCGGGCGGCTCTCGATGAACCGCGCAAGGTAGGGCGCGCTCTCCGCAGCGCGCCGACTGTGCGGTCCGCCGTGCGGATTGCCGGCTGGCGGCGGCCTCGGCCAGCCGCAGCTCCGAGCGAAGGCGGGAGCGCCAGCCCTACCCACCTGCAGGCTCGGTTCATGGCCCGTAAGCAGGCGGGTAAGGAACAAGGAGCTTTCCATGGAGCTGCGGCCGGGCTGCGCCCGTCCTCGGGCGCAGAAAGCGAGGAGATTTCCAACGCTCAGAATTATTCCAGCCCTTCAGCTGTCCTTGAATTTCTGCGGGCGGGGACGCCCGCACTCCGGGTTCATGGTCCCAATGCACGTTCGCCTCGGTGGTCTCGCCTACCAAAGAAGGCCGTCTGGGTCCCAGGGAATTCTCACGTGACTTCACCCACCGTTCCCGATCAACCTTGGCCCGGACACATCATGCGCGACGACACGTTCCCCCGCTTCGTTCTGGAGCAACTGGCCCCGCTGGGCGGAGTCACCAGCCGGCGGATGTTTGGCGGCCACGGCCTTTATGCGGACGGCAGTTTCTTCGGGCTAATCCACAACAACCGTCTTTTCTTCAAAACGGACGCGGCGTCCGCGAACGACTACCTCGCCGCCGGGTCGAAACCCTTCCAGCCGTCCGCCCGGCAAACGCTCAAGCATTATTACGAAGTCCCGGCCGCAGTTCTCGACCGAGCCGAGCTCCTCATCGGCTGGGCACGCCGGGCCATCCAGGTCACGAATTCCATCAGGCGATGAACAAGGCGCACCCACCTCCGGCGCGGCGCCGCCGTTTTCTAACGGCCGAGTGGCGGCATCTGGCGATGTTGAATTATCCGATCGATCCCGCCGCGCTCGAGCCGTTCGTTCCGGCCGGCACGACGGTCGACACCTACAAGGGCGTCGCGTATGTCAGCATCGTCGGCTTCCTCTTCCTGCGGACCCGGGTGATGGGTGTGCCCGTCCCCTGGCATCGCGATTTTGAAGAGGTCAACCTGCGCTTCTACGTTCGCCGCCTGGCCGGCGACGAATGGCGGCGCGGGGTCGTCTTCATCCGCGAGATCGTGCCCAAGGCGGTCATCGCCGCAGTCGCGCGCACCATTTACAACGAGCAATACCTGGCCCTGCCGATGCGCCATCGCGTCGAATGGCATCCCGGCTCGGGGGAGAACACGGGCGTGCCCGCGACGGTGGAATACCGGTGGCTGGTCGACGAGCGATGGCACCACGTGCGCGCCGCCTCGCGCCACCCTGCACGCGCCAGCACGCCAGGATCGTTGGAGGAGTTCATCACCGAACATTACTGGGGCTACGTCCGGCAACGGGATGGCTCCACCGTCGAATACGAAGTGGAACACCCGCGCTGGAACGTCGCTCCCGCCGATCCCGCATCCGCGGAGCTGAACTGCGACGCGGCGCGCCTCTACGGCGAGTGCTTCGCGGCCACCCTCCAGTCCCCGCCAAAATCCGCCTTCATCGCCGACGGCTCGCCCGTCACCGTCTATCGCGGAACCCGGCTGCCGTGGAAGAGCGGACGACCCGGATGAAATGAGGCCAAGAACGCGGGCCTGGCCTAAGCCAGAATTTCCCGGATGACATGCCCATGCACGTCAGTCAGGCGGCGGTTGATGCCGTTGTGATAGAACGTGAGCTTTTCGTGATCGAGTCCGAGTAAGTGGAGGATGGTGGCGTGAAAATCGGGGATGATCACCTTGTTTTCGGCCACGAAGTAACCCACTTCATCCGAGCGCCCGTAATGGACGCCCGGGCGAAGGCCGGCTCCGGCCAGGAAGCAGGTGAACGCCGTGGGGTGATGGTCGCGCCCGGTGGAGCCAACGCCCTGCGTCGCGGGTCCTCGCCCGAATTCGGTGGCCCAGACGAAGAGCGTGTCCTCCAGCATGCCGCGTTGTTTGAGATCGCGAATGAGCCCGGCCACGGGCCGGTCCATGGTGGCGGCCTGCGTGTCGTGGTTCTCCTTGAGGTCTTCATGGCCGTCCCAATTGATGCGCGGGCTGCCAAAGGCGCCGCCGTTGAAAACCTGGACAAATCGCACGCCGCGTTCCAGAAGGCGGCGCGCCATCAGGCAATTGCGCGCGAACCCCTTGTTTGACGGATCATCGAGCCCGTAAAGCTGCTTCGTCTCGGCCGACTCGCGGTCGAGATTGGTCGCCTCCGGAATGCTGACCTGCATGCGCGCGGCGAGCTCGTAGGAACGCAGGCGCGCGGCGAACGCGCCCTCCTCCGGATGCGCGTCCGCAAACTCCCGGTTCATGGACGCCAGCAAATCGAGGTCAGCGGACCGCTCCCCGGCGGCCAGGTGGGACGGCGTGTTCAGATCGGGAATCGGCTCCGGGCCGCTGGTGCGAAAGCCGACGCCCTGGTGGTTGGCCGGGAGAAATCCCGCGGTCCAGTTGATCGAGCCGCCGGCAATCAGGCCGCGCGGGTCGGGCAGGACCACGAAGGCCGGCAGGTTTTCGTTTTCGGTGCCGAGCCCGTAGCTGAGCCACGCGCCCATGCTGGGAAATCCATTCAGCGTGAACCCGCTGTTCATCTGAAACGTGGCGGGCGTATGATTGTTCGTCTTGGCGAACATCGAGTGAATGAACGTCAAATCGTCCACGCAACCGGCCAGGTGCGGCAGCAGGCTGCTCACCCACGCGCCGCTCCGGCCGTGCTGACGGAAATCGTAAACGCTCTTCATCACCCGCCCGGGCTGCCCGAAAAATCCAAGGTTCTCCCCTTTGCCCTCGAGCGTCTTCCCGTCCAGGCGCGCCAGCTCGGGTTTGTAATCGAACGTGTCGAGATGGCTGACGCCGCCGCAGCAAAAGATCTGCACGACCCGGCGGGCCTTGGGTGCAAAGTGCGGGGCGCGCGTGGACGATGTCTCCGGCAGCAAACCTCCCGACGCCCGCGCTTGATCCCGATGCAGCAGCCAGGCCAGGGCCACCCCGCCCAGGCCGCCGGCCGATTGCCACAGAAAATGCCGGCGCGGAAACACCGACGGCATCGCGGATGATCCGACGGCCTCCGCCGGTGACGGCGGTTGGCGGCTGGGCTTCATGCGACAAACGTTGCCGGAAATCCGCCCGGGCAGCAACGGCAAGTTGGCCCGGCCGCGTTCAGCCTTACGGCACCATCGTCCGATAGGTTCGGGCCGGATCCGTCAACGGTGAGGCGAACTCCGAGCTGCCCGCCGCGGAGTTGGTCAGGCGGCGCGAAAACACCCAGTCCTGCAGGTTCGTCGAAGATTGCACATCAAACGCCTGCTGCCCCTTGCCTCGAATAGACGCGCGAAATTGACCCGCCAGAACCTGCGCCGAGACGAACCGCGGCGCGCCGTCGTCGTCAAGAATGGTCACCGTGGTCTCAATGCGCCCCGCAGAGGCGCCGGCAATGTCCGTCAGGCGCAATCGCACGGTCTCGTCGGCCTCGCGCCCTTCGTCGTTGATCGGGAAGACCGTGATCGTTGCGTTCGTGGTGCCCGCCGGAAAGATGACCGTGCCCAGCACGGTGTAGTCCACGCCCGGGGTGGCCGAGCCGCCAAAGATCGTGAAGCTGGCCGAGGCCTGTTGGCTGAAGGGTTTGCTCAGCCAGACGCTGACCGGGATGGAAAAATCGCTCTCAAATCCCGAGTAGGCGTCGCGACTGAAAAAAACCAGAGGTTGATCGTTGTCCAGGATCGAGACGGTCGCCACGGCCGGCACCCCGACCACGGCGTTGGTCAGATTGGTTAACGAGAGCGAGATGGTCTCGGTCAGCTCATCCTCCAGATCGTCGAGGATCGCGATCTGGAAGGTCCGGTTCGTCTGGCCCGGTTGGAAGACCAGCACCGCGTTGGTGGAACGAAAGTCGCGTCCATCCGCCGCCGTGCCAGCCTGGGCCAGGACCCGCACCGACACCGGCTGTCCGGAGGCGGCGTTCAGCCGGAGGGACACTGTCGCGCTGCCCGCATCTTCGGCGGCATTGAAGTTGGCGCTGGCAAACGCGACCGACGCCGCGTCGTCATCGACGATCGTGACCGTGCCCGGCCCGGCCAGGATGGCGTTCGTCGGGTTGCTCAGGTTGATGAACAGCGTTTCGTTCACCTCGACCTGGGCATCGGCGAGAATTGGCACGACAAGACTCGCCTGAGTCGTATTGGGTGGAAAGACAATGACCCCTTCCTGGCGGGTGTAGTCCTCTCCGTCGGTCGCGGTGCCGTCACTTGTGACAAAGCGGGCGGAAACCGTCCGGTTGATGGGATGGTCCAGCACGGCCAGGATCACCGCGCTCCCGGCTTGCTCCAGCACGTTCGTGTCAACGAGAGACAATACGGGCGGCGGGGTGCTGTCGAGCGTGATGGTGTCGAACGCGTTGGTGGAGACATTGCCCGCTCCGTCCCGGTACTGGGCAAACACCGTCTTCAGTCCCGTGCCCGCCGACAGCGTCCAGTTTTTGGTCGGCGCGTAGGCCTCCCACGCGGTCCAGTTATTGGTCGTGTCGTTGGCCAGGCGCATGGAAACCACCGTGCCACTGTTGTCAGCCGCGACGAGTTGCAAAACGACCGCCGGGTTGGTTGTGGTGGCATCCCCGTTGTTGATCGTCAGGCTGCCGAAAGGCGGTCCGAGATCCGTGACGATCACAGCATTGGTCGAGGAGAATCCGCCGTCGCCGGCCACCGTCTGCGCCACGAGATACTGGCCCGGGGTGGCGAAGCGAACCAACGGGCTGCGCCGCGTGGCGGCGCCCTCGCCGCCGGAGAAATTCCATGACCAGGCGGAGCCCCCCAACGAAAGGTCGATGAAGGCAATCGTGACCGGCGCCGCCAGGGAGTTGGTCGACGGCAGAAACGCGGCCTGCACGGCGGTCACGTTGTTGGTCCATCCCGTGGTCCCGGGCCGGAAGCCACGACGAAAAGGCTGGCTGGTTTTCCAGTAGACGGTGGAATTCGACACCGTGAGCTCCGTGGCGAACCCCACGTTCTCCACGCGGTTGGTCCACACCCCTCGGGGCCCATCGAACGCGGCGTAGCCGACGTAGGGATTTTGGGTCCAGGCGAGAACTCCACCGGAGTTGCGCAGGTCGAACGGCGTCCCGCCAGCGTTTTGGTTATACTCCTTCCACAGGCCCAAGCGTGGATCGTAAGCGCGGCCAAAAACAAAATTGCCGGCGCTCCACGCAACCACCCCTTCCGCGCTTTTGAATTCGCCCGGGACACCCGTGGCCGCGCTGCTTTTTGCCCAGACACCCCGCACCGGGTCAAACACCGCATAAAAAACGCCGGCCGCCGTGCTCCCGGCCGCCACGCCGTCCACGATGTCGAGGGACGTCGCCGGCGAGCCAATTGCCGCGGAATCCTTGACCCATACATTGCGGGTCCAGTTATAGGCCGAGTAATGGGCCGTGGATCCGCTGGTCCAGGCCACGACTCCGTTCGTGGTCCGCAGGTCAAACGTGGCACCCGTGTTCGAATTCGTGCCCACCCAAAGCTGGCGGAACGGATCGTAGGCGTATTGGAAGACGCGCGTCCCGCTGCTCCACGCCGCAAAGCCACCCATGGCCACCGCATCGGACGGCGTCGGGCCGCCGAACAGGGTGATGTTGGACGAAACCACGCTGCCCAACCCCGGGTCCAACGCGTCGAGGGTGACCACGCCCGCGCCTGGCGTGACGCTCACCGTCGTGACCGGACCCGTGAAATCGAACGGCGCAGCCGCAGACCGCGGCGGCCACCAGAGCCCCAGCACGCCCACAAGAAGCGCTGACCACGCACAACGACGAAACCGCCGCGCAAAGACACCGCTTCGGCGCGACACCGCAGATGGGAAAATCACTTCCATGAAATACGTCAGTTAAACACAAGACCCGGAATCAGAGTCAGATTAATACTGGAGGAGCGCCCCCGGCGCAAGCCCGGTCAATGAAAGTTTGCGCGGCCCCGGGCATCGCCCGCAGATGCCCACGCCGGTGCATCCGCAGGTGGTCGGTGACACTTCGTCCGCTGTCCGGACCGCGGGCTTTCTGCCCCGCAGCGGCTAGAATCGGCGGCCCTTCGGTAAAGTTCGAGCCGCGTGGCCGCTTGCGGCCGCCGCGGATCCAGCGATGGCGGGATCCGCGCCCCGGGCCAACAACTTCGGGATGCACGGTGCCCACGCCCGCCGCCATCTTCCTGCTTTAGCTTTACGGGGCAGTTTCCTAGTGTCCCCGCATGAAGCGCGACTGTGTCTCGGTGGAAGAATTCTACACCCAGCAAGCCAGTGCCCTCCAACTGCAGCTCATGGCCGGCGCCACCGGGCTGAAGCGCGTCATTCGCGAGCCCACCGTCAATCGCCCCGGCCTCGCCCTCGCCGGATTTACCAAATATTTCGCCAGCAAACGCGTTCAGGTCATCGGCTCGGCCGAATCCACCTACCTCAAATCCCTCTCGAAGGAGGAGCGACCCCGCCGTTACGATCTCATCTTCAGCCACAAGGTCCCCTGCGTGGTCTTCAGCCGGAGCCTGCGCCCCGATCGCGACTTTCTCCGCGCCGCGGAGAAGGCCAACGTCCCCATCTTCCAGTGCCCGCTCATCACCATGCGCTTCATCAATCTCGCCACCCTGGCGCTCGAGATGATGTTCGCCCCGCGCGGCAGCGAAATGGGCAGCATGGTCGACATCCTCGGCGTCGGCGTCATCATCCGCGGCGAAAGCGGCATCGGCAAAAGCGAGTGCGTGCTCGCCCTGATCGAACGCGGCTACAGCCTCGTCGCCGATGACATCACCAAGGTCACCCTGCTCGACGGACGGGACGTGATGGGCTCCAGCGCCGAGCTGACCCGCAATCACATGGAGGTTCGCGGCATCGGCATCATCAACGTCGCCGCCATGTTCGGCATCCGCGCCATCCGCCGAGAAAAACGCGTCGACCTCGTCGTCTCCCTCAAGGCCTGGGAAGACGTCCCCGACGTCGACCGCCTCGGCATGGATGAGGACACGATCGAAATCCTCGGCATCAAGGTCCCGCACATCGTCATCCCTGTCCGGCCCGGACGCGACATCGCGCGACTGGTCGAAGTCGCCGCTTACCAGAGCAAGCTCAAGCAGGCGGGCTATAATCCAGCCAAGGAGCTCAATGACCGTTTGATCGCCCAGATGTCGGCCCGGCCAGTGGTGACCGGGATCCACTGAGCCCATGTCGTTTCTCAACCCGATCCTCCTCGGCGGCCTCGCGGCGGTCTCCATCCCGATCGTCATCCACCTGCTCAACCGTCGGAAATTCCGGCGGGTGACCTGGGCGGCCATGCGCTTCCTGCAAAATGCCATCGAGCAAAACCAGCGCCGGCTGCGGATCGAGGACATGATCCTGCTCGCCCTCCGCTGCCTGCTGCTCGCCCTGCTCGCGCTGGCCCTGGCCCGGCCCGCCATTTTGTCCGAGGCCGCGGCCGGCCTCGGCCAGAGCAAGGTCACCGGCGTCATCATCCTCGACAACTCCCGGAGCATGGGCGTGTCCGACGGCGTGGCCACCCGCTTCGCCAAAGCCAAAAAGGCCGCCGAGGATGTCCTCGATGCGATGTCCGCCGGCAGCGCCACCGCCGTCTACCTGGCCAGCGATCTTGTCCAGAAGGTGATCCCCGAGCCCACCTTCGACCTCAGCCTGGCGCGCAAGGCCGTCCGCGAGGCCCCGCTCTCCGATCGCGGCACGGAAATCATGCCCGCCCTCCAGGCGGCGCTCGACGCCCTCCGCGATCGTCTCGCCGTCCGCCGTGAGATCTTTCTGATCACGGATGGCCAGGCCGCCGGCTGGAAACAGCTCACGGAAATTCAGCGGGCCCTCGAGCGTTCGAAATCCGAGATCCAAACCCACGTCGTCCTCGTCAGCGAACACGAGGAGAAAAATCTCGGGATTAGCGATCTCCGCGTGGCCACCGGGCTCACGCCCGTGAACCAGCCGTTGCGCGTCGAGGTGCGCGTCACCAACTACGGACGGGAGGAGGCCCGGGCGACCCGGCTCAGCCTGAGCATCGATGGCCAGCCTGCGAACGACGAGATGTCCATCGACTCGCTGCCCGCCGGAGCCAGCAAAAGCCTCGCCCTCTTCGCGCGCCTGCGGGAGGAGGGGTTCCACGCCATCACCGCCCGGGTGCCTGAGGATCGCTTTCCCGCCGACGATCAGCGCACGGTCGCAGCCCGCGCGATCAAGGAGGTGCGCGTCCTCCTGGCCGACGGTGAGCCCGGCACCGAACCACGCGAGAGCGAGGTGTTCTTCCTGCGGCACGCACTCGTCCCGGTGCCGGCCGACCATGCCCCCGAGTATTTCATCAAGACGTCAACCGTCTCCGGGCCCGAGCTGGCCCAGGCGCGCCTCGACGATTTCGACTGCGTCGTGCTGGCCAACGTGCCGGACCTGTCCGACGCCACGGTGACGGCGATGGAAAATTACCTTCGCCGCGGCGGAGGCCTCATCATCTTCCCGGGCGACCGGGTGAACGCGACCTTCTACAACGAGCGGCTGCTGGCCCGCGGCCTTCTGCCGGCCGCGCTCGGCCCAACCCGGGGCCAGGCCGATCAGGACGAAAAATTCTTCGCGCTCCAGGACAAGGACTACGATCACCCGATCGTGTCGCTGTGGAATGACCCCGGCAGCGGGCGGCTGGCCAGCGCGCGTTTTTTCAAGGCCTACGCGCTCCAGCCCGACCGCCGCGATTCGCTGCGCACGAACGGCCTGCCCTCCCTCGCCCCGGCGGGCACGGCGGCGGGTGGCCCGGAAGCCGGCCCGGCCCGCGTGGTGCTCAACTATGCCGACGGAACCCCGGCCGTGGTCGAGCGACCGTGGGGCCTGGGCCGGGTCGTGTTGTTCAGCAGCACCGCCGACACCGCCTGGAACGATCTGCCCGTGCGCCCCGGCTTCGTTCCGTTGTTGCATCGCACCGTGGGCGCCGTGGTCTCGCGTCAGGACGAAGGACTGAACATTCGCGTCGGCGATCCGTTCGTCCGCCGCGTGCCAATCGAGTTTCTTGACAAGGACCTCAACATCTTTCCCCCTCGCCAGACCGCCGTCCGGGAGGTGCGCCGCATCGAGATCGTCAACGGGTGGCCGACCGCCCAGGCCGACCGGACGGACGTGGCGGGGCTGTACGACGCCAAGGTCAGCGACCCGCCGCTGGCCCTGAAATTCGCGGCGCAGGCCGATCCGTCCGAATCCAGTCTCGACGAACTGACGGCGGCCCAGCTGGCGACGTTGAAAAACGTCGCCAACGTGGTGACCTGGGTGCCTGGCCTTTCGCTAAAATCCGTCGTGGAAAAAGGTCGCACCGGTCTCGAGTTCTGGGTGCCGATTCTCCTGCTCTGTCTGGGTCTGGCCGCCGTGGAAATGTTCCTCGCGCAATGGTTCAGCCGCTCGCGTTAGAGCGGATTTTTGATTTACGATTTTTGATCCAAGATTGCGGATTGTCGGACTCGGCAATGCCGAGATCAAAAATCAATCTGCGGGCGAGGACGCCCGCACTTCACCGCGCCGCCGAGGCCCCCCGTCCATTCAATAGAAGCCCTGTGTCCCCTTCAGTTCCCATTCCTCAACCAGGTCACGGGACAGCGGTTGGACAAAGCGCGAGGGCTGCTGCAGGGCGACGCCGCCGTAGGCGGGATTGACGCGCACCAGCGGATAGCTGAGGTAGAGCTCGTTGCGCGCCCGGGTGATGGCCACATAAAACAGGCGTCGCTCCTCCTCTTCGCCGTCGGCGGATTCGACCGAGCGCGACGACGGAAACAACCCGTCGCACAGCATGATCACGAAGACCACGTCGAACTCGAGGCCCTTTGCCTGGTGAATGGTCGACAGGCGCATTCGTTCGTCATCCCGGGCCCGCGCGCCACCCTGGGCGTCGTCGACCTCCACGTTGGCCAGGAGCGACATTTGCGTGAGGAACTCCTCCACCCCGGCAAACTGTTGCGCGAACGAGGCCATCTGCACGAGCTCTTCCAACCGCTGCTCATAGTTGGCGAAATTCTCCTGCAGATAATCCTCGTAGCCGGCTTCGAGGATCAACTTGATCATCGTGGCCGGGCTGCTCTGGACATCCGGCGCCTCCAGTTGGGAGATCGTGATGACGAACTCGGCCCAGGCGAGCGCGGCTTTTTTTGGCACGGCCGACGCGCAGCGTTGCAGGGCCGTCGCCAGGGCCGATCCTCCATTCGCGCCGCCGGCCGCCTCCGGCGCCTCGGGATTCCACGCCTCGGCGGCCACCGCCGCCCAGGCCTGGCTGTATTCCTTCCAGATCTTGTCCGCGCCTTTGGCTCCGATCCCCGGCAGCATCTGCGCGAGCCGGGTCAAGGCCAGCTCATCCGTCGGGTTGGCGATGAGTTTGAGATAGGCCGCCACATCCTTGATGTGCGCCTGCTCGAAGAAACGGATCCCGCTCGTGACCAGCACCGGAATGTTCCGGCGGGTGAGCTCGAGCTGCAGTTCGAGCGCGTGAAAATGGGAGCGGTAGAGCACGGCCATCTCGTTCAGCGAGACTCCCTCCTCCCGCAGCTCCAGGGCGCGCTGCGCCACGAAGGCCGCCTGCTGGGCCGAGTCCGCACACACGACCAACGCCGGCTTCGCGCCCGATTTTCGCGCCGGCGCCAGCGTCTTCGCGAACTGATGAACATTGGGCGCAATGGCCGCGTTCGCCAGGTTCAAAATCTCGGGCGTGCTCCGGTAGTTGGTCTCGATCTTGTAGGTCTGCGCACCGGGGTAGCGCTCCGGAAAACCGAGGATGTTGCGGAAGTTCGCCCCGCGCCACGAATAGATGCTTTGCGAGTCGTCGCCGACCACCATCACGTTGTGGTGCTTCGCCGCCAGCAGATCGATCAGATCGGATTGGAGGCGGTTCGTGTCCTGATACTCGTCGACCAGGATATACTGGAAGCGGCGTTGATAGACGTCGGCGATCTCCGGCTGCGTGCCCAACAGCTCGAGCCAAAGCGCGATGAGATCGTCGAAATCCATCACGTTCGCCGCCCGCTTCCGCGCGGCATATTTCGAGCCCAGCTCCTCAATGCGGGGCGCGAGCGGCTCAAAGTAGCTGTAGTCCTGCGCGACCGTCTCCCGGACGGGACGACACGTGTTTACCGCCTTGGAGAGCACGTCGGCCACCACATCGGGCTTGGGAAAGCGCGTGGCCTTCACGTCGATGTTCGAGTCAGCCAGGCAGGCCTTGAGCAGGGCGGTCGAATCCTCCCGATCCAAAATCGTAAAATCCCGCCGAAATCCCAGCAACTCCGCGTGCCGGCGCAGGATCCGCGCCCCGATGGAGTGAAATGTTCCGCCCCACAACGTCTGCAACTCCGTCCCCAACAAATCCGTCACCCGCCGCATCATCTCGCGCGCCGCCTTGTTGGTGAAGGTGAGCAGCAGAATCCGGTCGGGCGCCACCCCATGCTCGAGCAAAAACGCGACCCGATAGGTCAGCGTCCGCGTCTTGCCGGAGCCGGCGCCCGCGATGACCAAGGACGGTCCCGGCGCCGCCGTGACGGCCGCGTGCTGCTGCGGATTGAGCTCGCCGGCGTAATCGATCCGCAAGGGGATCGAGGACGCAAACGGCTTCAGCACATACTCACGCGACATGCGGAAAGGCTAGCGGTGCCTCGCCCGACCGGGAACAGGAATTTATCGCCTCCCCGGTTTTTCCCCGCCCGCACCGGCGTTCCCGCGCCACGAGAATTGCGCTCCGTCGCGGCTAGGACGGAGTTTGCCACTGCCGGTGGATCATCCCGTCCAGCCGGCGCAGGTTCTGTTCGATCCGCTGGAGGTAGGGGTTCGGGCCGTCCGGGTAGGGCGAACTCAGATAGCGATGGACGCCGCCAAAGTCGCGGTCGATTTTCGGCCGCACGTACTCGTTCCAAAACGACCGCGTGTTGCGCAACAGCTCGTCGGCATTTTGGTAGGTGCGCAACGGCCCACCGGCCCCCGGCCGGTACGCGGCGGCTTCGGCAAACTCCTGAAACAACGTCGGCAGCTTGTCCACATAATCATGGGCGGCCATCTGGCCCAGAAGATCCGCCGTGGCCAGGGCGCAGCCAAGCTGGCGTTCCAGGCCGTCCTGGAACGGGATGGACGACAAGTCCGCGTGAATGCCGGTGCACGAGATCATGTTGCGCACCGCGGCGATGTCCCGGGTCGAGTATCCCTTGCCGGCGAGGAAGGTGGCGGCGAACTCGGCGCTGCGCGCCACGTGGGTGTAGGTGTATTTGGCGCCGGTACCCACGGCGTCCGATCGCTTCTTCAAATAGCCGCTGTCGTGAAACAGGATCGCCAGCAGGGCCAATTCGAAGCGATGGCACGGGATTGGTCCCGTCCCGCCCGGCGCCGGTCCGGATTCAGCCTCGTGCCAGCCGTGGAGCAACCGGGCCAGGCACAACGTGCCCTGCAGCGTGTGCTCGAAGTCGTGATAACGGGCATCAATGGCCTGGTAATCGGCGTAGCGACCGTTGAAACACTGGGCCGCCCAGTCGAACGCCAGCCCCACAAATGTCGGGTCGGCGGTGGGATACATCGCCCGGTGAATCCGGCTCACTTGCTCTTCAACTTCGTGTGGAATGCGGGTGTCGACCGGTCCCAACATGGCACCAAGTAACCGCAAAGCAGCCGGATCAGCAATGGCAAGTTTCCCATCGCTCCCGCCCGGCGGCATCTGTTTCATTGCGCCATGTCTCGTCGACACCCACTGGCCGCCGTGGACCCTGTGCGCTCAGCGACCCGCCGGACGACCTGGGAAATCGTCCGCCGGGTTTCCGTCTACTTGCGGCCCTATCCCGGCCTCGCGCTCGGCACGATCGGCTGCGCCATCCTCTCCACCGTCTGCACTTTCGTGTTCCCCAATCTCACCCGAGAGATCATCAACCGGGTCATTCTCGAACAGCAGGCGCACCTGCTCACGCCCTGCCTCCTCGGCCTGCTGGCTGCCTTCGGTCTGCGCGACGGCTTCAACAGCCTGCGCATCCGCCTGAACAACGTTTTCGAACAGAACGTGATGTTCGACCTGCGGCGCGACGTGTTTGCCCGGTTGCAACGCCTCCCCATCCACTATTTCGATCAGCGCGCGTCAGGTGACCTCATGACACGAGTGATCGAGGACGTGAACTCCGTGGAGCGCATCTTGATCGACGGCGCCGAGCAGGGCGTGGTGGCGATCCTCACCCTCGTGGGGGTCACCTTCTTTCTGGTTCACCGCAACCCAACGCTCGCCCTCGTGGCAATGACGCCGCTGCCGCTGCTGGCCGGCGGGGCGCTGTGGTACACGCTGACCGCACACCGCCGCTATCGGGCCCAGCGCGAAGCCGCCAGCGCCATGAATGCGCTGCTGATGGACGACCTGCAGGGCATCCGCCAGGTCAAGGCCTATGACAGCGCTGCCCACGAAGAGGAACGGTTCCGGCAAAAGGCCAACGACCTGCGGAATGGCACCCTGGGCGTCATGCGCGTCTGGGCGACATATCATCCCGCGATGGCGTTCTGCGCGGCCCTCGGCACAGTTTTGGTCCTTTGGGTCGGAGCCCGCCAGACGTTGGCGGGTTCGATGAGAATCGGAGATCTGATTGAGTTTCTTCTATACCTCGCCCTGTTTTACGAGCCGATCGGACGCCTGCACAGCCTGAACCAGATGTTGCAAGCCGCCCGCGCGGCGGGCGAGCGCGTCTTCGACATCCTGGACACCTCACCCGAAACCGCCAATCCCGCCCGCACCCTGACCTTCTCGGGCCGCCCGCGCGGCGACGTCATCTACGAGAACGTGGAGTTCGGCTACACCCCCGAGCGGACCGTGCTGACCGACGTCTCGCTGCACGCCCGGCCGGGCGAGATGATCGCCCTCGTCGGCCCCACCGGCGCCGGCAAATCCACGCTCGTCAACTTGCTGCCCGCGTTCCACGAAATCTCCCGCGGCCGGATTCTGATCGACGGCCATGACCTCAGCCGCCTGACGCTACCCAGCCTGCGGGGCGCCATCAGCGTCGTCACCCAGGAACCCTTTCTTTTCAACGGAACGGTGCGCGAGAACATCGCCTACGGCCGGCGGGACGCCTCGGAATCGGAGCTGGACGCCGCAGCCGCCGCGGCCAACTGTGCCGAATTCATCCGGCGGCTGGAACGCGGCTACGACACGCCAGTGGGCGAGCGCGGGGTCAAGCTCAGCGTGGGTGAAAAGCAACGCATCAGCATCGCGCGGGCCCTGCTCAGGGACGCTCCCATTCTTATCCTGGACGAAGCCACCGCCAGCGTGGACACGGCCACCGAACGTCTGATTCAGGAGGCGCTGGATCGCCTGATGCGCACCCGGACCAGTTTTGTCATTGCGCACCGCCTGAGCACGATTCGTCACGCCTCGCAAATTCTCGTGCTGCGCGGCGGACGAATCGTGGAGCGCGGCGACCACGTCGCGCTGATGAACTTGGGCGGGCTCTATGCGCGCCTGGCGCAGGTCCAGAACACGACGTTCATTGAGGAACGATTCGCCCGGCTTGCGCCGGAGATGTCGGAGGAAGTCAGACGCTAGAAGCCGTGCCATTTCTGTTTGGGCCCGAAAAAAAAACTAAAAATTTTATGAAATCTTTCGTGACAAGCGTTTGGCGCAAGACTAAATATTTCACCAAGAGATGCGCCGCAGGCGTGGTGAGTTCGGGGTTGCGCGGCACTTGGCGAGACAACGCCAGGAAGGAGCCCGCAGGCCGACAGTTGTTCTTTGAAGATCGATTGTTTTGAATTTTTGATTCGGGTGGCAGAACGTTTCTTCAGCGGGGTTCCCCAACCCCCACCTCCTTGGCGTCTGTTGCCCGAATCACTTTTTTGTACAGATGCTGATCGTCGCCGAGCCATACCGGCGCCTTTTCGATAATCTCGGGCTGAAATCCGTTGAGCAGGTCACCGCGTTTTTTCTGCCAGCTTCTGCCACCTCGCGCGAGCGGGTGGTGGTGAAGCCTCACCGTCTCTCGCTCCCCGACCAACCGCCGATCGAGACGTTTTTTAAGCAGTATCGATACGATCCCCCAGCGTGGTCCTTCATCGGCCGCCGTTCAAAGGCCCGTTGTGAATTCGAGAACTACCAGGCGTTCGCCCGGCTGAACATCCCCGCCGCCGAACCAATCGCGGCCGGAGAATCCCGGGACGCGCTCGGACGGCTCCGCGCCGCCGTCATCGTCACCCGCACGGTCCCGTGCGCCTCCACCCTCATCGAATTCATGCAGGGCGCCGCCCGGGATCGCTCGCTTCCAGAAATCCGCCGCCACCGCCGAGCCGTCCTCCGCCAGCTCGCGGCCATGACCCGACGAATTCACGCCGCGGGGTTCTTTCATCACGATCTCGTCTGGCGCAACGTCCTCGTCTCCACCGCGGCAGCCGAGCCGTCGGTGGCCTGGATCGATTGCCCCCGCGGGGGCTTCGTGCGCTGGCCTGGCGCCCGCCAACGGCGCCGAATCAAGGATCTCGCCTCGCTCGACAAACCTGCCGGACGCTGGTGCACCCGCGGCGAACGAGTGTATTTCATCCGCGAATATCTCGGCCTCGCCCGCCTCAACCCCGCCGCCCGGCGGCTTATCTGGAAGACGCTCAGATATCGCCAGAAGCGGTGGCCGGAGGACTGGGATGGAAACTGAGATTCTGGATGAAGGACGCCTGGTGGTCGCCCGGCGCCATCTGCCCCTGCTGCGCCACAATGCCCTGGACACGTTCGCCCGGATCATGGCAGCGCCTGAGGGGGAGATTCGACGGAATTTTCCCGGGCGCCGCACCAGCCGGATCGAGCTGCGCACCCCCGGCGGCACAACCAAGGCCGTTTACCTCAAGCGTTACCATCCGGACTACCTCTCCGCTTCCGGCCACCTGCTTCGCCGCCTTCACTGGCCGGGCTACGCCGACGAGGCACGTGCCGAGTGGACCGCCGTCCACCAGGTGCGTGCGTTGGGCATTCCAACGCTGGACGCGATCGCCTACGGACAGGATCAAACCGCGCCGGGGCGCGTCCGCTCAAGCTTCGTCATGACAGCAGAGCTCGTCGGAGCAGACGAAGGGGATACGGTGGCCAAGACAATGTCGTGGGCCGACCGGCGCCGCCTGCTGCGGCGGGTGGCGGCACACACCCGGGCCCTGCACGCCGGAGGCTATGTGCACCGGGATCTTTACCTCTGCCATTACATGGTGGAGGCCGTCCCGGCCAAGCGTGAGCCCGGCATCTTTCTCATCGACCTGCAGCGCCTGTGCCGTCCGCGGTGGCGCCCCGAACGTTGGAAGGTCAAGGATCTCGCCGCCCTGGTATATTCCTCGCTCAAAGCCGGAGCTTCCCCCACGGATATCGCCGCCGCCTACCGGGTTTACCGAAACGAAGCTCCCCTCAACGGCGACGAACGCCGGCTGGCCCGACGTGTCCTGCAGCGAGTGGCCTGGCTGAAGACCCGCACGCCCAGGCACGATCCCAATTTTCAGCAACTCGCCTAGTCTCGAACCTCCAATGGCTCTCGAGCCAACGAAGACGGCGACCGATCCTCTGCCAATCAAAAGCCGTCGCTGACGCCCTTCAACATTCCGCTTTGGCCGAGAAACTCCCGCACGCCGGGACGTTCCTCCGCGTCGAGCTTTCCGTTGCCATTTTTGTCGAACATCGTAACGACCATTTGCACGCGTTCGCGCTGGCGGGTGTCTTCCAAGGCGCGATCGATGAACAGGTCGATCGCATGGTTCTTTTTGGCCTCCTTCAACTGGGCCAGCTCCGCGTCACGTGCCGGAATGACATTCAGCGTCACCGCCGCCATCTCGTCCGTGGACATCGGGCCCCATTTGACGCGTTTGGGCGGCGACGTGGGGTTGCGCGGGTTGGTGCTGGAGTTGTCGTAGGTGATGGTGGCATCGAGGCGCGTGCCTTTGGGCAACGGGATGCGATGTTTGAAGGCGCAATCCTCCTGCCAGTTGAAATCCCAATCGGAGATTCTCAGCAACGTCCGGGTCTTGCCGTCCGGCAGAGTGGCGGTAAGCAGAAAGGTCTTGCCCAGATAATGGGCATGGGGCGTCACGGCGAACGCCTCGAGATCGATCGGAGTGACCAACGAGTCGCGGATGGTGTAGTTGGTCGTGCCGGCCGGTATGTCCAGGCCGCTGATGCGTCCAAACGCCGGCGGCAGCTGGATGGTGGTGAACTTTCGCGTGGGCGGTCGATCCGCGAAGTAGATTCCCACGTGCGAAGATTCCACTTCTCGCTTGCCGCTCGGGTGGAAGTGGGTTTGCAGCACCAGATCGCTGTTGGTCGGAAAGTGGAAGGCCAGTTCCGGCGGCAGCATCAACGCCTCGCCGCCCACCGCCCATCCGCCCAGCAGATCAAATTGCCGGTTCGACCGGTTCATCCCGTTGTATCCCGGCTTCGGATCCCGGGCGTCAAAGGTCCGGGCAACGCCGGACGTATCGTGATAAAAGAGCGAGTGATGGACCACCGACCGCGCCTGCGGCCGAAATTCAATGGCCCGAACGTATTTGTCCTCCGGCAGGTTCAGCGGAAGCACAAAATTCCAGTAAATGTCCCGGCCTTCCGCGGGGACCTCAAAGGCCTCCGGCATGGTCAAAACCAAGTCTGGTTTGCCCAACTGCCAACCCTCGGGAAACTTCGGCACGGCTGGAGTTTTGGCCGGGTCGCCCTCCTTCGCTCCCTGCACATGCCACGCCCCGAGCACGTTGATCTGCTCGGCGGTCAGGCGGCGTTCATTGGCAAATTCCTCGTAGCCGAAATCCGCATGCCAGGGCGGCATGAATCGGTTTCCAGTCACTTCTGCGATCTGCTTGGCGCGTTTGCGGGCATCCTGATAGGTGATCAGGGCGAACGGCGCCGCCTCTCCCGGCCGATGACACCGCGTGCAGTTCTGGTAAAGAATCGGCGCCACGTGCTCGGCGAACGTCACGTTCTCAGGCCCGGAGCCAAGCCCGCCCGCGTGCAGGTTCCCCACCCCCGCCACAACGCTCATCACCGTCACCGGGCCAATCAATTGATTGAGTTTCATGCTTCAGTTGGTGCTCTGGAGTTCACCGCTGGCAATTGCTGACGGAAATCACGCCCGGCCCCTTCGATGGAATCCAGCCCTCATCGTTTTACCGGGGCGGCGTCCGGGATGTAACAACCCACCGCCCGCGTCCTGGCGTCCGGCACCTTTCGCCCGGCAAGAACGGCCTCCAGCGCCAGTCGCAAATCGCGCCGGGTCGGCTCCACCCGACGCTTGCCATAGGCCGCCACTCGATCGTCGATCCGCCCAAGATAAAGCACCTGGCCCGAGGGAGACAGCACCGCGGCCTCGGGCGAAACAGTGGCGCCCGCCGCCTTCACCAGCGCATGGCTCGGGTCCAACACTGCCCCCGCCTTGAATCCATACTCGCGCGCATGCTCCCGCGCTTTCGCCGCCGGCAGATCGTCTTCCACATACACCACCCACGACCTCACCCCGCGCGCGGCATACTCGGCCTGCAGCCGGCCGATTTCCGGCGCAAACAAATTCGCCACCGGACATTCGTGCATGACGAAAAAAAGCACGGTCGCCTTCCGTCCGTCCTCCGCCACCGGCGTCACCACCGCGCCGTCCACGTTGGTTAACTGAAGCGAAGTCACCGGACCTTTTCTGTCAGCCACGACCGGTTCACGCGCCGAAGCCGGCTGCGCGCCCGGCCCGACCACCACCCCGACCAGCAAGACCACACGCAACCCGCAGGCCCGGCCAAACGCCCGCCAGAAGCTTCGTCGCGCGTCCCTTTCCCACAGACGCCGACCCGTTCCCGTGTCTCCGCCCAGCCCGGATGTATTCACAATGGCCGTAAGATGGCCAGAATCGCGATATGGGACAAGCAGGAACCGTCCTCGCGTGCAAGTCCAGGCGGCGTCTTCGCCGCCCGGTCCGCCGATCCAGTTCGCGCATTGCGACGCAGGGATGCGTCGTCACTTGCCGGCGAGGACGCCGGCGCTACGTCGTCCCCGTAGCGCACGCGTCCTCGCGTGCAGGTCAGGCGGCGTCTTCGCCGCCCGGTCCGCGGATCCAGTTCGCACACTGCGACGCAAGGATGCGTCGTCACTTGCCGGCGAGGACGCCGGCGCTACGTCGACCCGGTAGCGCACGCGTCCTCGCGTGCAGGTCAGGCGGCGTCTTCGCCGCCCCGTCCGCGGATCCAGTCCGCGCACTGCGACGCAGGGATGCGTCGTCACCTGCCGGCGCTACTCTCACGGCGGAAATCCAAAGGCCAGCTTGACCGCGGAATATTCCGGATGAACAGAACCGTCGGCCGCGCGGATGATGAGCGGCGGCTCAGTCCAGGTTCGGTGGCGCATCCACTCGGGCAAATCCCCCGCGCGCATCATCGCAAACAGCCCAAGCAACGGTCGCTCGCCCTCCCGCAAAACCACCGGACGCCGTCGCACAATGACGAGCCCCGCACCGGCCGCGCCCTCGTTCAACCGGGCCTCCTGTTGCTCGGGAGAAATCGGAAACACACAGGCAAACAGCCCTCCACGCTCCAAATGACCGGCGGCAATCCCGCAGTAGTCAACCACCGAACCTCGCAGCTCGAACCGACACGCGTGCCTTTGCGGGTGCTCGCTGATCGCCCCGCTTCCCGGCGGGAAATACGGCGGGCTGCCGAGCACCAAATCAAACCGCTCGTCCGGTCGCAACACCTCCGGCTCGCGAAAATCGCCCAGCCGAATGTCCAATCGCGAATCCAGCCCGTTCCAGTGCGCCGACTTTCGGGCCAGACGCACGCTCTCAGGCTGCGCCTCCACGGTGACAAAACGTGCACCAGGCAGGCGCCACGCCGCAATCATCGCCACCGTGCCGATCCCGCTGCCCAAATCCAACGCCGTCCGCGCGGACGGACACCACGTCGTCCCATACCAAGCCGTCAGCACGTCGTCCGTGGAGAATCGGTGCCCCGCCTCCAGCTGAAACAGGCGGTAATGCCCGCTGATCGCGTCCAGCGTTTCTCCCGGCTCGACTTTGGGAACAGCGCCCTCCGCCTTCGAGTCCGCTCCGGGTGGCACGGGCCCGGGTTTGACCCAGCCCTTGAAATCAATGCTCATGACACGCACGCCCTCGTCGCACCAACCCACCGCCCGAGCTTATCGAATCAGTCGCGATGCCGGCCGGCCCGGTTTGCCTTCAGGCTCCTTCGCGGTCGGGCCTGTGGGCTTGGCGCTGAGGGCGTCCAATTTCTTGCGCAGCTCATCCAGATCCTTCCGCAACGCCCGATTCTCCCGCTGCACGTTCAGCAACTCAGTGCGGATGCCTCCAATCTCCGCCGACGGCTTGCGCTTGTCCCGAATCGCGGCCAGCGCCCGCTCCGCGGCCGTCTTCTCCGGAACTGACTCCCGGCCTAGCGCGAATTTCTCCAACACGGCCACGGCTTTCGGATCGCCAAGGTCACCGAGGGCCCCCAAAGCCGCCGTGCGCACCCGCTGCCGCGGGCTGCTGACCCGGCCCAGCAAAAATTCGCGGATGCCGTCCTTGCGCACCTCATCCCGCGCCAGCCAGCCCAACACCCGCAAGCCATGCGCAAACACCTGGGTCGTGAGAACGCCCTCGCGCCGCCCCAGCATCTCGAGAATGGGTTCGAGATACGTCGCGTCATCCTGCGACCGGGCCGCGGACAGCCCCGCCTCCTCGACGACGTTGTGGAACGAGTCGCTCCGCAACGCCGACAAAATTTCCTCGCGGACTCCGGGCAGCGTCCACGCCCCCAGCCGCGCCACGGCCGCGCCCTTCAGGTCCGGGTTCTTCTCCTGACGCACCACGCGCAGCAAATTGGTGCAGGCTTCCTCGCGAAAAAAACCGGCGATCTGGTTCATCACCTGCCGGCGCACCCGTGCGTCCTTCTGCGCCGTGGAATCCAACAGCACACGCATCGCTTCCTCCGACTGCATGGCCCGAAGCGACGAGGCCGCGGCCAGTCGCACCGGATAAAACCCGTCTCCTTGCAGGGCTTTCTTCAGCGCACCGAGCGCCTCCCGCTTTCCGCTCAACTGCTCCGCGGCAATCAGCCGACCCATCGCATCCGTCGAATCTTCCAGTTGCGCGAGCAACATGGGCGTCGGCGCGGAGAAGTTGATCTTGGCCAGAAGCGCCACCTGCGGATCGCAGCGCACGATGGTCGGAGCTCCCGGCAGCGGCACGTAAAAGTCTTCCGCCGCCTCGCGCACGCGCAACTCCCGCTCCACGGTCCCGAATTTGCCCTTGAACCGCACGGTCAGGGGAACATCGAAGAGCAGCACCTTGTCGCTCAGCTTTTGCTCCTGGCGAATGGAAAGCCGCGCCAGCTTGGTGCGATCATCCCAGCTATAGCTGACGCCCAGCTCCGGATGGTGGGCGTGATACACATACTGATCGAAGAACTGGTCAAACGAGCGGCCCGACAATTCCTCAATCACCTGGCTCAGATCCTCGGTCACCACGCTGCCGTACTGGTGGCGCTCGACATAGGTCTTGATGCACCGCCGATACAGATCCTCGCCGAGCTGATGCCGCAGCATGTGCAAAATCCAGGAGCCTTTCGGATAGGCCCGAAACCCAAATTGCTCTTCCGGGTCCTGGAAGTCCCGGCGCACAATCGCGTTCGTGTCGTTCGCCTCCCCGTAGATCCCCTGCGCGCTCTGATACAGCCCGTAGCGCAGTTCGTCGGGTCCGTCGCGATGCCCCTCAAACAAGTGCGTGTAATAGGTGGCAAAGCCTTCGTTGAGCCACACGTGGCTCCAATCCTTGCAGGTCACCAGATCCCCAAACCACTGATGGGCCATCTCATGAGCCACCAGGCCGCGGCTTTCGCGCAACTCCTCGAACTCCGGCGTGTGCAAGGTGTAATCGTTCAGGACCGTCAAGCTGGTGTTCTCCATCCCACCCCAACCAAAATCGTAAACGCAGGCTTGATCGTATTTGGCCCAGGGATACGGCACGCCGATCTCCTTCTCAAAAAATTCCATGATCTCGCGCGTCTCCTTGAACGACTCCCGCGCGAACCCGATCTCCGATGCCGGAGTGTAAAACGCCAGCGGAATGTCCCGATGACGATCCTCCAGCTTCTTCAAATAGCCCGCGACCAGCGCGATGAGATAATTTGCGTGCGGCTTTTCCTGGCGCCACGTCACCGCCTTCAAACCCGTCGCCGCATCGGTGCTTTCGCCGACCAGCCGGCCGTTCGACACCACCACCATGTCCGGCCGCACGCGGCAGGTCACTTCGCTCGTGAACTTTTCGTTCGGCGCGTCGAACGACGGAAACCAATGGCGCGCCTCGAGCGGCTCGCCCTGCGTCCACAGATGGGCGTCGCCCGCCGGATACCCCAGCTCCGGCGTGCGAAAGTATAGGCCCTCCTTCGGCGTCGCTGAATACGTGACGGCGACCGTCGCCTCCTGGTCCGCGGGAATCGGCGGCTCAAAAATTACGATGACCTTCTCGGGAGTCGCCTGCCATGACGCCACTTTGGCGGAGGACGTCACGTTCGTCACCCGCAGCTCCACGCCATCGAGCCGCAGCTCGGCCAGGGCCCGCGCGATCGGTTTGAATCTCAGCGTGGCCGTGCCCGCCACCGTCCGCGCAGCAAAGTCCGGCGTCACGTCCAGCGCCAGATGCACCACGTCAATCTCACGGCTGGGCGCGTACTGCCGGCCGCTGCCTCCCGGCCCCGTCGCCGCCGCCGCCCGGGCCAGCGAGACCCGACCGTGGCCGCACTCCAGCTCGCGCAGTTCGCTTTCGCCCCCGCCCCCGCTCCCGCCCTCCGCGCGCAACGCCGCGCCGGCGCCCAGCCCAATCAGAACCACCGCCGCCAGCCCCGCCATCCACCGCGACCCGCCCCGGCCCGGAATCGCCGTCCGCGTCGAGCGGTTCGAGGCCAGAATAAATTGAGGTCGAGGAATACTGAGGAAGTGCGGTTTCATAGCTCGGATCGATCGGCGGGCGGTTGATAGCACGGAGCCAGCAGCCCGCGCAATGCGGGGGTTGAACAAGGCCGCTTCAAGCGGGGCGGGACCAACCGTGCGAGCACTAAGTCCAAACTTGAAATCGATGGGCAAAACACCTATTGCAAACCTCGTGAAGCAAAGGCAGAAGCCAAAAGAAGAAGCAAAGCGACAACGTGCTTTGCCGCACTGTCGTTGATCGAGCCGCATGTCGTTCGTGTCCGCAACCCAGATCCTGGACGAACTCATCGCGGAACTCGGCGACGGGTCAGGCCCTCGTGAACGGCTGGTCGACGAATACGTTGGAAACATCGGACAGGAGCATGCCGGGAGCATCGCATATCCCCTGCCGAATCGCGCCATCCACGAATTAGCAGGCGCCGCTGTTCGGGAGCTACGCACCAGCTGGGGCCCCACTGCCGACCCTCACTGGGTCGACGGGATTCTGCCGGGGCGGCGTTCCCAATCGGATGGACGCGAGTTCGACTGTTACTTCGCCTTGTTTCGCCGGGGCGCCTTTTGGGGTTACGTCAGAATCCGGGCACCCGAGACTGCCACGCCGGAAGCCGCGTACCTGCGGCTCTTCTTCGGTGTGATCCGATGCATCGCATGAGCAGACCGAACCCTGAATGGCGCCTCCAGACCGCATAAAAAAACGCCACTGGCACTCATTGCCATTGTTCCCGTAACCATCGCCATTGCCGTCGCCTGGGTTGCACAGCCTCGCTATTCAGGTGTGGAATATTCACTATCCCATCCACAAATTCCGCCAAGTGTCGTCAGCCCCGGCGGACGATTAACTGTGATCGCCCGCCCCCCATCAAATCACCTTGAACTCCAACATCGGACTGGCAAGTAATCCCCTTCCCCTCTGTGCGCTCCGTGCCTCTGTGTTTCAATAATCCCCTGCCTTTGTCTTCCTCTGCCCGTGCAATCGCTTGTTCGCCGACATGGTCCGCTTGGGGTCAGATCTTACAATTCAACATTTGAACCACGTTAAGTTTCGAAAGGGTGGAAATCGCGAGGGCGAGTTCGCGGATCGGAACGGCACCGCCCGAAACAAATGACACTTGTTCAGCGCTGGTTGCTGACTACGCAAGCTGGTGGTGGCAATGTTGACTCAAGCAACGCGACGGCGAGCAATGCGAGAGAGCGCGTCAATCGATTCTACCTACCGGCAAGCGCAGAAGTCGCACGAAGGGCCCCGGCTCCGAGGAACGCACCTTTCCCATCCCGAGACAATTGGTGTTCACCGGGGTTGTCAGCGTCGACCGGATTCGCTAAGAAGCCCGCATGTCAACCTGCCCCCTGCTCCATCCAGCTACCTCGACTCCTCCCATCCGCCGCGGACCTGCCGCTCGCATCGCCCTCGCGCTCCTCGTCGTGCTCAGCGCGCAACTCGTCGTCGCCGAGGAATATCCACTCGGACCGGATTCCACCGAACGCGCCACCGGCACACCACAAGGCCGCGTCGAAAAATTCGCCTTCAACGATTCCAGGGTGTTTCCCGACACCACCCGCGACTGCTGGATTTACATTCCGGCGCAATACGACGGGTCCAAGCCAGCCGCGTTGATGGTCTTTCAAGACGGCGGGGCCTACGTGAGCGAGACGGGCAGCCAACGTGTGCCAACCGTCTTCGACAACCTGATTGCCAAGGGCGAGATGCCCGTGACGATCGGGGTGTTCATCAGCCCTGGCACGCGCATGGCCACCAACTCCACGGCGGCGGGCGCCAACAACCGGAGCAATCGCAGCTTCGAATACGACTCTCTGGGCAATGCCTACGCCCAGTTTCTGATCGACGAGCTGCTGCCGTTTGTGTCTCGCAAGTTCGCCTTGCAAATCACCAGCGATCCCGAACTGCGCGCCATCGCCGGGATGAGCAGCGGGGCCATCTGCGCCTTCACCGTCGCCTGGGAACGGCCCGATTCCTTCCGCAAGGTCCTCTCCCAGATCGGTAGCTTCACCAACATCCGCGGCGGTCACGTCTACCCCGCCTGGATCCGCAAAACCGAGCGCAAGCCCCTCCGCGTCTTCCTCCAGGACGGCGCCAACGACCTGAACAATCTCCATGGCAACTGGCCCCTCGCGAACCAGGAGATGGCCAGCGCCCTCGCGTTCATGGGCTACGAACACGAGTTCGTCTTCGGCACGGGCGGCCACAGCGGCCAGCACGGCGGCGCCATCCTGCCCGACTCCCTCCGCTGGCTCTGGCAGCCCGCCCTCGCTGAACCGCCCAAGCCGCTGACCAAAGACAATCTCGCCGGCGACGAAGCGCTCTCGAAAGTTCTCGTCGACGGCGGCCACCCCGGCGATTGGGAACTGGTCGGCGAGGGCTACGGCTTTACTGACGCGGCCTGCAGCGATGCCGCCGGCAATTTCTATTTCAGTGATCTCGGCAAATCCCGCCTCTATCGCGTCGCGGCCAACGATCCCCGGCCCGTGGTCTGGCTCGAAGGCGGCCCAAAAGTCAGCGGCCTGAAATTTGGGCCCGACGGCAAACTCTACGCCGCGACCCAGGGACAGGGCACGAACAACGCCAAGAAGATCATCGTGATCGATCCCGCGACGAAGCAGATCGAGACCGTGGCCACGGACGTGGCGCCCAACGACCTCATCGTCTCGCGGGCCGGCATGATCTATTTCACCGACACTGGCGCCGGCCAGGTGATCGGGCTGCCGACGTCCGCGCGCGATCTGCCCCGGCCGCACCCGGTCGCCGGCGGGATCAACAAACCCAACGGCATTGGCCTGTCACAGGATCAACGCCAGCTCTTCGTCAGCGAATACGGCGGCACCAACGCCTGGACGTTTCTCGTGGCCGACGACGGCTCGCTGCGCGGCGGTGAGAAGAACCTCGAACTGCGCACGCCCCCTGGCAAGGCGGACAGCGGCGGCGACGGCCTGACCACCGACGCGCAAGGCCGCGCGTGGATCACCAGCCACCTCGGCATTCAGATGTTTGATCCGAACGGTCGAATGGGCGGCATCGTGTCTCGGCCCCAGGAGAAAGGGACTGTCAGCTGCGCCTTCGCCGGTCCGGGCCGCGCCTGGCTCTACGTCTGCAGCAGCGACCGAATTTATCGTCGCAAGACACTGACCGCAGGTGCGGCGGTGCCGTGATAACCGGTGCTCGACGTTCAACGCTCAACGCTCAACGCTCAACGCTCAACGCTCAACGCTCAACGTTCGAAATAAGCCAAAAGAAATAACATGACCCTGCCCGCTCCTGTTCGCACGACGTGCACGATGGACTGTCCGGACTCGTGTGCCCTCGACGTCACCGTGGCGGAGGGTCGCATTGCCCGCATTCAGGCGGCGCCGGCCGGCACCACGGCTCACCCCAACACCCAGGGGTTTATTTGCGGCAAGGTCAGCCGGTTCGCGCGACGGGTTTATCACGACACGCGCGTGCTCCATCCGCAAAAGCGAGTGGGGGCGAAAGGCGAGGGGCGGTTCACGCGCATCTCCTGGGACGAGGCGCTGCAAACGATGGCCGGGCGCTTTCGCGAGATCATCGACCGCTGGGGCGCCGAGGCCATTCTGCCGTACCACTATGACGGCTCGAACGGGCTGCTGAGCCACGAATTTCTGGATGCCTATCTTTTTGCGAAGCTGGGCACCTCGCGTCTCGCCCGAACGTTGTGCGCCGCAACGTCCGGCGGCGTCGCCACCGGAATTTACGGGCGGATCCCGGGCGTGGCGTTTCAGGATTATCCCCACGCGAAAGCCATTCTCGTGTGGGGGGCCAATCCGAAGTTCTCCAACATCCACCTCGTGCCGTACCTGCAGCAGGCCCGGCGCAATGGTGCGTTCGTGGCCATGATCGATCCGGTTCGCAATTTCGGTCCGGACGAGATCGATCTGCACCTGCCAGTTTATCCCGGGGCCGACCTGCCCGTGGCGCTGTCGCTGATCCGGCAGTGGCACGAGGATGGGCGGCTGAATCACGCGTTCCTCGCGCAGCATGCGGACGGCCTGGAACCGCTGCTGGCCGCCGCCGGGGAGTGGACCTTCGACCGGGCGGCGGCAGAGGCCCGTGTTCCCGCGCGGGACCTCGCGCGCCTCGCCACGATCTACGCGGAATCAACGCCCGCCGTCATCCGCGTCGGCTGGGGACCCGAGCGCAACCGCAACGGCGGCCAGGCACTCGCAGCGGTCATGGCCATGCCCGCGTTGCTCGGCAAGTTCGGCGTTCGCGGCGGCGGCTATACTCTGTCCAACAGCGGCGCCGCCCGCCTGGACCTGACCAAGGTATTTGGACCAGATTCGCCCATCCCCCGCTGGAAAACCCGCGAGCTGAATATGACCCGTCTGGGCGCGCTTCTGACGGAGCCGCTCAGCCCGCCCGTTCAGGCATTGTTCGTCTACAACTGCAACCCGGTCGCCACCGTCCCGGACCAGAACCGCGTCCTGCATGGACTGGGCCGCGACGATTTGTTCACGGTGGTCCACGAACAGGTGATGACCGACACGGCCCGCTACGCCGACATCCTCCTCCCGGCCGTCACCTTCCTCGAACAGCACGAAATCAAACGATCCTACGGCAGCTACATCCTCGGCGGCGTGCAACCCGCCATCGACCCCTGTGGCGAGGCCCGGCCCAATGAATGGGTTTTCGCCCAGCTGGGCCGCGCGCTGGGCTTCTCCGACGAGCCGTTCACCTGGGATACCGCCGCGTGCCTGCGACACGTCACCGCCGCGCTCAGCCTCGCCGGCCAGCCCTGCGATCCGCGGCCCGCCCTGCAGGGCGGCATCCAGGGATTCCCGTTCCCAGGCGGCGGGCCGATTCAGTTCGTCGACGTCCACCCGCAAACTGCCGACGGAAAGATTCATCTGACTCCCGCCGTGCTCGGGTCAGCTCCCTTCCGTTACGAGCCGGTGGCTGCCGCGGAATTTCCGCTCGCGCTGGTCAGCGCTTCCAACAATCAAATGATCTCCAGCACGCTGGGCGAGTTTAATTACCCGGAGCTCTGGCTCGCCTTGAACCCGGCCGACGCGGCCGCACGAGGCATCCGCGACCAGGACGAGGTGCGAATCTTTAATCCTTTGGGAGAGGTCCGCTGTCGCGCCCGAATCCAGGACGCGATGCGCGAAGGAGTTTGCGGCCTGCCGAAGGGCGCCTGGCGCCTGGCGTCCCGCAATGGGAAAACGTCCACCGCCTTGTGTCCCGCCGATGTCAACGTGGTCGGCGGCGGCGCCTGCTACAACGACGCCCGGGTCGAAGTCGAAAAACTTTCGTGAGCGGCCGCGGGCGTCATGCCCGGGCCGCGGACCCGCGAAGTCAGTTCACCGGCGCATCGTGAGTACTTCCGTCTCGCCGCCGCGTTCCAGGGTGACGCTGGCCCGGTCGATGGCCTTGACCCGGCCGCCGGCGACCGTATCCCCGACGTGGACCGTCTCCGAATCCACCACGGCGGAGGCCCCGCCAACCCGATAGAAGATCGCTTGCAGACGCGGCCCCGACAGAGTCGTGGCACCGGCCCGGGCACCCGCGCTCGTCGCGTCGGCGAGGGCGAAATTTCGTTCCGGGATCGGCGTATTTTCGTCGGGCAACGGGAAAAGAGCGTCGCTCAACTCCGGCGCCAACGCCGCCGCGGCTCCGGCATTGGCCTCGCTGTTGCCGTTGGACCCCGGTTCGCGCGCCTGCACCGGCAGGGACGGGCCATTCCCCGTCAGCACCTGGCGACGGGCCTCCCAACCCCGGGCGATGAACCAAAATGCGCCGCACAACGCGCACAGGAAAAGCGGAACGAAATAGCGGGGCAGCCCGGAAGCCCGCGGGTGTTCGACGGCGAGCATGGGGCCGCCGGAGGCCGACTTGGCGTCCGCTGCGCCGCTGGCGGGCGTTGCCGGCGGCGACGACTTCGCGGCGTTTTTGAGGGCATCGTTAATCAGGCTCATAGGTCCACATGTCCTTCCAATTCGCGAATGGCACGGCCCACCGTCCGAAAATCAATTCTCGGTCGTTGATGGACGAATCCCGCCAGCAGGCTTTTGTCGCACACGGCGTTGACCAGACGGGGAATACCCTGGGAGTAGGAATAGATCCGCCAGAGCGCCGGCCCGGTGAACCACGGTCCGTGCTGCGCGCCGGAGACGCTCAGCCGATGGCGGACATACTGGTCCAGTTCGGCCCGGGTCAGGGGCGGCAGGTGAAATCGCACCGTGATCCGTTGGCGCAACTGACGCAGCGCCGGGTCATTCAGCCGATCGCGCAGCTCCGGCTGGCCCATCAACACGATCTGCAACAACTTGCGATCGTCTGTCTCCAGGTTGGACAGCAGGCGCACCTGCTCCAGCAGCGCCGGAGTCAAATCCTGGGCTTCGTCGATAATCAGGACACAGTCGCGTCCGGCGACATGTTCCCCGAGCAGGAACTCATTGATCAGCTCGAGCGCCTCGAGGCGATCGAGCCCGGACGCCTTGAGGCCGAACTCGATGGCGATGGCGCGCATGAGCTGGTCCGCATCCAGCAGGGGGTTCAGGATCAGGGCAGTGGAGTAATTGTTGCCCAACTCGGCGAGCAGCGCCCGGCAAAGTGTGCTCTTCCCTGCGCCCACCTCGCCCGTGATCTGGACAAAGCCTTTCCGCTCCCGAATGCCGTACAGCATGTGATTCAGCGCCTCGCGATGCTTCGCGCTGAAATAAAGGAACCGCGGGTTCGGCGTGATGCTGAACGGCGGCTCGTTTAGCCCGAAAAATTCGAGATACACAGGCCGTGGGTTAGCAAGGAGCCTGCCGAATTCTCACGCCCCCCGTTCCGGGCTATTGCGGACGACGGGAAGTGAGGAGGGACGAGTGGGGAGTTCGGACGAACGGCCCGGGCGAGGGCAAAGTCCGAACGCCGAGGTCCGAACCCATCACTCATCCCTTATCCCTCGTCACTCCTTCTTCACCACCCAGCGATGCTTTCCCCGCGTGGTCTTTTCCGTCTCCGCCACTTCGCGCAGGGTCACCGCAAAATCGTCGCCCAGCTTGCGCCGGATGCCCGCCTCGATCTGCGGGAGCCGGGTGCGCGAAAATTTCGGACCCGGCACATACCGAAACTCCGCCCGCCCTCGTTCCTCCTGGAAAAACTGCACCGCATACAAATCGTCAAAGATGGCGTCGTGCATGTTGAAGGCCGTGAGCGAAATGCGCCGACCCGTGCCGCTGATGAGAAACTCCTGCTCGCGGCCGTCAACCGCTGACACCGCCGGCCAAGGAAATTCGAGCGCGCCGTCCGTGCGCGGGTCGGCCAGCCGGACGTAATCGCCGGTGCGATAGCGGACCAGGGGCATGACAAGGTTGTGGAAGCTGGTGCCGATGACTTCGCACAAGCCATCGGCGTTGGGCGGCCCGAACTCAACCAGGCCGTAGTTCGGCCAGAAATAAAAGAGCTCGGACGTGCGGCCTTCCCCGGCGAGGACCACGCGTTCGCTGTGGCCGTACCAGCGGTAGACCCGGCATTTAAAGACCCGCTCCAGCAATCGCTTCTGCGGCAGCGTGAGGCGCTCGGAGCCCGCCAGCAACCCGCGAATCGGCACGCGCAGGCTCTGGCCGGAGCGCTCGAGGTACTCGGCGAACTGCAGCGCCGCGCTCGGATACGCGTGCAGCAGATCCGGACGAAACCGCTCGATCGCTTCCAGGTATTCCGGCAGGCGCTCTTCCGTCAGGTGATACGACGACAACATCAGCCAGTCCCGCGTGGCGTCGTAGCTGGTGATTCGGCCGCGGGCTTGATCGGTGGTGACGTGTCCGCGGATGACGGCCAGGCGCGCACCGTCAAAGTAGCCCCCACGTTTCCATTGGGCCTCGAGAAAGGCCTGCTCCTTCGGACGACTGACGCCTTTGTGCAGATAGAAGCCGACGGGCACTCCGGTCGACCCGCCGGTGGTGATGTAAAGGCGATGTTTGCGCGGAAGATCCGTCGACACCATGGCCTCGCGGTGCTCGATCAGATCGCGCTTTTCCAGCAACGGACACTCGCGCAGATCATCGAGGTCGCGCACCAGCTCCGGGCGGAATCCGGCCTTGGAAAATCGCTCCTGGTAGAAGGGACAATAGTTGCCCGCATGAATCAGCGTCTGCCGAAGCTGGCGCAACTGGTATTCCCGGATTTGCTCGACGGACCACGTTTCCACCTCGGCGGTCAGCGCACGAAACTCGCCATAGCGCGCGCCCAGGCGCAACGACGTGGGGAGCTGACGATAAGTCCACCCGATGCCGCGTTTCAGCCCGTGCGGCAGACGCTCATAAACGGACAGCAGCGGATAAAGTTTGTCCTCGAGGCTCATGCCGTGAGCGCGCGGCGCTGATTCTCGATCGCGCCGGTCCACCCAAAGTGCGGCTTGAAATCGAAGGTCTCGTCCAGGGTCGTCAGCCGGCCACTCCACGCCGGCCGATTCGATGTCACTTGGATTTCCTCGGGCCGGAAGGGGACAAAGCTCAGCTCCCGCATGGCGAAGGCATTTTTCAGCATGCGGAGCCGCGTCCAGTCAAAGCCCATCAGCGTCGCGGCCACGCAATCCACGGCCAGCGGGTGGGCGCCGGCGACGATCACCCCGCATGGCCGCGCGTCCGGGGCCATCGGACCGTTGCCTTCGCCGCCGACAATGCCATCGACCACGGCCAGATAACGCCGCGGCGTGGATCGCCGCTGACCGGCTCCATCAAAAAAGAAAAGGCATTTGTTCAGGTCGAGCACCATGCGCCAGCAGGTGTCGTTGCCGTGCCAGTTGCCCGAACGCACCACCTTCTGCGTGTCGCCAAACACCAGCCGCCCCACTTTCTTCAGCGGGACGAACAGGCGCGACAGCAACGGGCTGTCCTTGACCAGACGCTTGGCCGTGCCCAGCCACGAGTGCTCCAGTTTCGCCTTGGTGGTCGCCGCCGGAAATTGATCCCCGCCACGATCGGGCGTGCCCTCCGTATGATGCGGCAGCCAGTTTTTGTTCGCGTTGATCCCGACCAAATTCTTCAATGCACAGGTCAGGCCCACCTTCTTGTGCGTCTTCAATTTCGGGATGTTGATCAGCAGGTCAGCCTCCATCGGCGTGCGACAGAGCAGATACTCGTGGTTCTGGCCGTGGTGCCGCCGGTTGGTCTCGGCCATGTCGTAGCTCGCCCCGTAAAGCTGCCCGCAGCCGCCATACCCCACGAACTCGCTCGCCCCCTCCAGGTTGACGTGTGTGCTGCCCAACGGATCCCCGGGCAACTCCGTCTTCGAGACCGTCACGCCGTCCACTGCATGCCATTCCTCCGGACGCAAATCCAACAGGGCGATCTTCAAGCCGGGAAAATCCGCCGCGCACCGCGCCACCATGGAATCCAGATCACAGTAACGACGCAGCGCCGCAAACGAGGAATCCGTCTGCGGCGCGTCGCAGATGGTGATGCTGCCCCGCCCCTGCAGCCGGGGCGCGACCCAGCGAATGACGCCCTCGATTACCGAAGGGTGGGTCACGACGTGCTCCCATTGCCCCGGGCCCGGCTTGCGCTCGTCATGTTCCTTGACCCAGTTCGGCTTGAGCACGACGCGGTCGCCGGGATGCACCAAGGCCGCCGCCGCCGGACCGAGCGCGTCCAGCGCCCGGGCCACCAACGCGCCGACAGCCCCGGGGTCGCCGTAGTGATCGGGCCCGTGCATCGCCGCCACATCCGTCGCCAGGGTCGCTTTCGTCTCGTTCATCGAATTGTCGTCCGCCCGACTGTCCTCGGTCACACCGCGTATTTCGCCGCGATCGTTTCCGGTATCGTCTCGATCCGGCCGGTCTTGAGGTTGATCAACGTGTACTCAAAAAAACCGCCACAGCACAGCTTGCCGTTGCTCCGGCGCAGGATCTCGAAGTTTACCGTCACTTCGGCGCCGGCCATCGCTTCCACCCAGGTGCGCACGATGAACCCCTCGCCCAGTTTCAAGGCCCGCTTGTACTCCAGGTGGGCCGTCTTCACATACCACCCCAGGCCCGCCTCGGCAAACGCCTCCATCGACATGCCATAGCAGCGCGCCATCTGATCATAGCGCGCCGCCAGCACGTAGTCCTGATACCGGCTAGCATGGACATGCTGATTCATGTCGATGTCGTCCGGACGGACCTGCAGCTCGGTCTCAAACCGCGTTCGGCCTAGATTCATAGGAACGGATCCCAGAGGGCATCCGGCCCACATTTAAGGTGCAAAGGGCAAAGTGCAAAGTGCGAAGTGCGCTGTAGCGCACGCGACGTTCGGCATTCGACATCGGCACGTTCTCCGTGGTTCAATGCCCGCTCATGGCTGAAACGTCTCCGGCAATTCTCGGGGCCACCGACCTCGTCGTGCGCTACAACCAGCAGATTGTGCTGGAGGGCGCCACCCTGACGTTGCACGAAGGACAACGCGTCGGCCTCGTGGGCCGCAACGGCTCCGGCAAGTCGACCTTTCTGCGGCTGCTGGCCGGCCAGCAGGAGCCCGACGCCGGCCAGATCACCCGCCGACGCGATCTCGTCGTCGGCTATCTGCCGCAGGATTTCACGCTCGATCCGCAAAGAAATGTCCATGACAACGTCCGGGCCGGCGCCCAGCACGTGTTCGACCTGATCGCCGAATTCGAGGCGCTCCCGGCCACCTCCGGCCGTCATGCAGTCCTCGAACAACGCATCCAGGCTCTCGACGGCTGGTCGGTTGAACGCCGCATCGAGACGGCCCTCTCCCACCTCCACGCCCCCGAAGGCACGCGCGACATCGAAACGCTTTCCGGAGGCGAGAAACGCCGCGTTGCCATGTGCCGCGCCATTGTCTCGCGACCCGATTTGCTCATCCTCGATGAGCCCACCAACCACCTCGATCCCGAATCGATCGACTGGCTCGCCGGCTTCCTCGAAGATTTTCCCGGCACGTTTCTCGTCGTGACTCACGATCGCTACTTTCTCGACCGCGTGACCAACACCACCGTCGAGCTCGCGAACGGGCGGTTTTTCACCTACGAAGGCGGCTACACGGAATATCTCGTGACCAAGGCCGAACGCCAGGCCGCGGAGGAAACCGTCGAGCACAAGCGCCAGATGTTCCTCCGGCGCGAACTTGAATGGGTCCGGCGCGGCCCCAGCGCCCAGCGCAAGAAGGCCAAAAACCGGATCGAGCGTTATTTCGAGATCGCCGCCCAGGCAGGCCCGGTGCTGGAAGAGGAGATCGACCTCGTCATTCCGCCGCCGCCCCAGCTCGGCAATCGCGTGGTCGATCTGGAAAACGTCGGCGTCGAACTCGGCGGCCGGCCTCTTTTCCGCGGACTGTCCTTCAGCTTTGAAAATGGACGTCGGGTCGGTGTCGCCGGCAGAAACGGAGTCGGCAAAACAACCCTGCTTAAGGTGCTGATTGGCGCCCTCGCACCGACCGAAGGCACGGTCAAGACCGGCCCGCTCACCCGCTTCAACTACGTCGACCAGGGCCGGCTGCAACTCAACGACGACCGCACCGTCCTCGAAGAGGTCAGCGACGGCACGGAATTCGTGCTCTTCGGCGAAGATCGCCTCTCGGTGCGCGCTTACCTGCGCCGCTTCCTCTTCGCCGACGATCGCATCAACACGCTCGTCCGTCACCTGTCCGGCGGCGAACGCAGCCGCCTCCTGCTCGCCCGCATTCTCAAAAACGGCGGCAATTTCCTGATCCTCGACGAACCCACCAACGACCTCGACCTCCCCACCCTGCGCGTGCTCGAGGAGGCGCTCCTGGCGTTCCCCGGCGCGGTTTGCGTCGTCAGCCACGATCGCTACTTTCTCAATCGCGTCTGCACGGACATCCTCGCGTTCGAAGGCGACGGCCGCGTCGCCCACAGCGTCGGGACGTACGACTACTACCTGGAAAAAAAGGAGCGCGAAATCCTGGCAAACCAGGTGGCGGCATCGTCGCCGGCGGCATCCCGCTCCAACGCGACCGCCACGCCGGCAGCCGCCGCGGCGCGCCCCATCCCGTCACGCCCGCGCAAGCTGACCTGGAAGGAAACGCGGGAGCTGGAAGGCATGGAAGCCGCCATCCACGCCGTCGACGAAGAGATCGCCCGCATCGAAGGCCTCTTTGCGTCCCCCGACTTCCATCGCTCGCACGCCACGCAAACGAATCAGCTGAAGGCCGACCTCGACGCCGCCCGTGAGAAGCTCGCCACACTCTACGCGCGCTGGGAGGAGCTCGAGTCGATTCGCGCCGCGGCCGGTTCGTGACTCCCGTCCGCCCCTTTGGAGTGCTCCGACTTGTCGGAGCTTTTTTCGCGGGGGACTCGTCCCCCGCAGGATGTCCACCACATCTGCTCCAGAAATTTTGTGGCCATCGGAGGCGCGATTCGGCCGGGTCCTCCCGCACCCACGCTCGACAAAGCCGCGGCAAACCAGTTTGATCCCGGCTCGTTGCATGAGCACCAAATGCCTCGTCACCGGCGCCGCCGGGTTCATTGGCAGCCACCTCGTCGACGCCCTGCTGCAGCGGGGCGACACGGTGGTGGGCGTCGACAACCTCAAGCTCGGCCGGCGGGCGAACCTGGCCCGGGCTCTTAAAGACCCGCGGTTCAAGCTCTACGAGCAGGACGTGAACGACGTCCCGGGGCTGTCTCGCATCGTCGCCACGGAGGCGTCGTCCGCGCCATTCAGTGAGGCGTGGCATCTGGCCGCGAACTCCGATATCCGCGCCGGCGTGGCGGACTCGGACGTCGACTTCCGGGACACCTTTCTCACGACGCACAGCCTGCTGAAGGTCCTGCGCGAGCACAAAATTCCGCGGCTGGCGTTCGCCTCGACTAGCGCGATCTACGGCGAGCAGCCGGGTTTGATGCGCGAAGATCTGGGGCCGCTCTTCCCGATCTCCAACTACGGCGCGATGAAACTGGCCAGCGAGGCGGCCATCAGCGCCGCGCTCGAGGCGTATCTCGAGCGAGTCTGGATTTTCCGTTTCCCGAATGTCGTCGGCAGCCGCGCCACGCATGGCGCGATCTTTGACTTCGTGCAGAAGCTGAAACGCAATCCGACCGAACTGGAGGTGCTCGGCGACGGCACTCAGCAAAAGCCGTATTTCCACGTGGCCGACCTCATCGAGGCGATGCTCTTCATTGTGAAGCAATCCCGCGATCGCCTGAACTTCTACAACATCGGCACGGCCGATACCGTGTCGAGCGTCCGTTATCTGGCCGAGTCCGTGGCGCGCCACCAGGCGCCCGGCGCGCGGATCAAATTTGGCACCGGCAACAAAGGCTGGGTTGGCGACGTCCCGAAGTTCAACTATTCGATCGAGAAGCTGTCGCGCCTGGGCTGGAGCCCGCGATTAACGTCCGACCAAGCCGTCGATCGCGCGGTCGCCGAGATCGTGGAGGAAAATCGCGCGTGAGCCGCCAGGCGATCATCCTGGCCGGCGGCGCCGGCACCCGCCTTCGCGATCGGCTCGGCGACCTGCCCAAGCCGATGATCCCCATCCCGGCCGGTGGCCCGCCGCTGCTCGAGCATCAAGTCCAGCTCTGCCGCCGGCACGGCTTCCTGGACCTCGTCTTTTTCGTCCATTACCGGGCCGATCTCATCGAGCGGCATTTCGGCGACGGATCGAAATGGGGCGTGCGCATCCGCTACGTGACGGAGACGCAGCCCCTGGGCACGGCGGGCGCCGTGCTGGCCGGGTTCAACCTGCTGGCCGAACGGTTTCTGGTGCTCTACGGCGACACCATGGCGAACGTCGACCTCGAGCGGCTTTGGAAGGCGCACGCCGCCTCGTCCGCGGACGCAACGCTCTTGCTGCACCCGAACGATCATCCGCTCGACTCCGATCTGGTCGAAATCAGTTCGAACAGCCTGGTCATCGGGTTTCACCACCGGCCACACCCGGCCGGGGTCTGGCGTCAGAACCTGGTCAATGCCGCGCTTTACGTGCTGGAGCGTTCCGCGCTCGACGCCGCACGGCCCGCCCTGCCCGCGACGGGCGTCATCGATTTCGGCCAGCACGTGTTCCCCGCCATGCTCCAGCAAGGCCGGCGGCTGCTCGGCTACAACTCGCCTGAGTACATCAAGGACATCGGCAAGCCGGAGCGCTACGACCGCGTTTGCCGCGAGCTCCAAAACGGCACGATCGCCCGCAGCTCCCTGGCCGTGAAACAACGGGCGGTGTTCCTCGACCGGGACGGCACCCTCATCGTCGATCGCGACAACCTGCGCGACGCAGAAGGCCTGGAGCTCCTGCCCGGCGTCGGATCCGCCGTGCACGATCTCAACCATCACGCGTGGCGCACCGTCGTGATCACCAATCAGCCGGTCATCGCCAAGGGCTGGTGCACCGAGGCCGGCCTGCAACGCATCCATAACAAGCTCGAAACCCTGCTCGGGATCGAACACGCCTTTCTCGATCGGATCTATTACTGCCCGCACCACCCGGACGCCGGTTTTCCCGGAGAGCGGCCGGAATTGAAGATCCGTTGCGCCTGCCGCAAGCCCGCCACCGGCCTGATCGATCGCGCCGCGGCCGAGCTCAACATCGACCTCGCCCGGAGCTGGCTCATCGGCGACACCACCACGGACCTCCAAACCGCGCGCAATGCCGGGCTGCGATCGATCCTCGTCCGGACGGGCGCCGCCGGCGCGGACGGCCGACATGCGATTCAAGCGGATTTTACCGCCGCCGATTTGAAAGAGGCCGTGTCGATCATTCTGAAAACGGACCCATGATCATCAGCCGAACTCCACTGCGCATGAGCTTCGTCGGCGGCGGCTCCGACCTGCCGGTGTTTTACCGCAAGTACGGCGGAGCCGTGGTTTCCACCGCCATCAACCAGTTCGTCTACATCACGGTCAATCCGAAGTTCGACGAGAAGATCCGCGTGTCCTACTCCCGCACGGAGGAGGCCCGGACGGTGGAGAAGATCCGTCACCCTCTGGTGCGTGAAGCGCTCAAGCTGGTCGGCCTCGCCGGCGGCGTGGAGATCACCTCAGTGGCCGACATCCCCGGCCGCGGCAGCGGGCTCGGGAGCTCGAGCTCGTTCACCGTGGGCCTGCTGCACGCGCTGCACGCGCACGCCGGCCGGCACGCCGGCGCCGAGCAACTCGCCCAGGAGGCCTGCACCATCGAGATCGATCGCTGTGGCGAACCCATCGGCAAACAGGACCAATATGCCGCCGCCTACGGCGGGCTCAACTTCATCGAGTTCCAGCCGGACGACACCGTCCGGGTCGAGCCCATCATCTGCCGGCGCGAAACCCTGCAGGCGTTGCAGCGCCAAATCGTCGTCTTTTACACCGGCATTACCCGCAGCGCCTCGACCATCCTCCAGGATCAACAGGCCCACCTGGCCACGGAGAAGCGCAAGCAAAATGTCACCCGCCAGATGGTCGACCTGGCCCGCACGCTGCGCCAGGAGCTGCAGCAAAACCGGGCCGGCTCCTTCGGCGAAATTATTCACGAAGGCTGGCGCCTCAAGAAGACCCTCGCCCGGCAAATCAGCACAGACGCCATCGATGATTGGTACGCGCGCGCCCGCAAGGCCGGGGCCACCGGCGGCAAATTGCTCGGCGCCGGCACCGGCGGGTTCCTCCTGTTTTGCGCCCCGCCGGAGCGCCATGACGCCATCGCCGCCGCGTTGAAGCTGCGCCGGGTCGATTTTCAATTTGAACCCCAGGGCAGCCGGATCATCTTCGTGCACCATTGAAAAGGACGAGTGATCAGTGACCAGTGACCAGGGTCACACTGGCCCGAGGTGCAGAGACTCCGGTGGGGTCGGGTAGTCGAAGCGACCCCAGGCGAGGGCGAAGCCCGGGAGGACGAGCAAATTCAGCACGGTGCTCGTGATGAGCCCTCCCAGGATGACAAGTGCCATCGGCCCTTCAATCTCTCCCCCTGCCGTCGAGCCGCCGAGCGCCAGCGGGAGGAGCCCCAGCGCAGTCACGAGAGCCGTCATCAGCACGGGCACCAAACGTTCGCCGGCACCACGCAGCGCCGTTTCCCGACTCCACGGGCGGCCTTCGACGGCCACGAGGTGCTCGTAGTGCGAGATCAATATGATGCTGTTGCGGGTCGAGAGGCCAAAGAGCGTGACAAATCCCACCAGGGATCCCACCGACAAAACACCTCCGCCCGCAAACACCGCCAGCGCGCCGCCGACCAAAGCGAACGGGAGGTTGGCCAGGACAAGCAACAGGTTCCGACCGCGCCGAAAAACAACTCCCAGCAGAATGACGATGCCGACGGCAGCCAGCGCCGAATGGACCAGCAGGTCCCGACGCGTGCCCCGCTGCGCTTCCGCCGACCCTCCAAAGCTCGCATAAATCCCGGCGGGATACGTCACGTCCCGCGTCAATCGCTGCTTCAGCTCAGCGAGAAAGCCGGCGCTGTCCCGGCCCGCCACGTTGCAGGTCACCTGCTGCCGCCGTTGCGCGCCTTCATGCACGATGGCGCCCCTGCCTTCGATCAAATCGATCTCCGCCAACTCCTGCAAGGGCACGCGCGCACCCTGCGGACTTCTCAACTCCAATCGCCCGACGGCTTCCGGGACGCGCCGCTCGCCCGCCGGCAATACCACCGTCACATCCACCCGATGGTTGCCCTCGATAATCTGGCCGACTTCCGCCCCTTGAAACGCGGTTTCGATCACGGCCAACACATCTTCCGGCGCGAAACCCAGCGCGGACAAACGCTCGGGGCGCAGGCGTATCACCAATTCAGGCGCACCGGGCTGGGATTCAACCGTTACATCCACCGCGCCACGCACGGTCGCCGTGGTCCGCCGCACATCTTCGGCGGCTCGATCCAGTGCGTCCAGGTCGTCGCCATGCAAGGTGACCACCACTTCGGCGCTCGCGCCGGAGATGGTTTCCTCCATTCGCTCCACGAGGAACGGCATGACCTTGAAGGAGAGCCCCGGAAACTTGAGCAGCGGCTCGCGAATTTCCGTCATGAATTGCTCGGCTTCTTCGCCGCTCATTTCGGCCAGTTCGACGTGCAACTCGCTGTAGTGCGGGCCCCACGTATCCTCGCCCAACTCCGCCCGGCCGGCTTGCTGGGCCACCGACACAATGCGCCGATCGCGGAGCAGCTCGGCCGTCACCCGCCGGCCCATGTCGAGCGAATGTTCCAGGGACGATCCAGGCAGGGTGGCCTGATGGAAGATGAGATGCCCCTCCTGAAATTCAGGCAGGAACTCGCCGCCGTCGAACGGCAACGTGGCCGCGGCCGCGGCCACCAGCAACGTGGTGAACCCCAGCGTGAGACGCGGGGCAGCGCTGGCGGCTTCCAACAGCCGCCGGTGCACCTGCTTCAGCAGCCCGAGATGGCCCGGCTCGGGCCGGGGCGAGATCCGGCCAAGGAGCACGAGGCACAGCGCCGGCGTCACCGTCAACGCCACGCCGAGCGACGCCAGAGTGGCGAGGAGGAAACTGACCGCCAGCGGAGAGAAAAGCCGCCCGCCCACGCCGCCCATCGCCAGGACGGGCAGGAAAACCAGCGCGATGATCAGCGTCGCGTAAACCACCGCGCTGCGGACTTCGAGCGACGCCTCCAGCACGACCTGCCAGGCCGGCCGCTGCACCGCGCCTGCCGCATTCTCCCGGAGCCGCCGTAAAATGTTTTCGACGTCGATAATGGCGTCATCCACCACCACCCCAATCGCGATGGCGAAGCCGCCCAGCGTGATCGTGTTCAGCGAGATGCCAAAGCGATCGAGCACCACAACCGCGGCCAGGAGCGAGAGCGGGATGCTGGCGAACGAGATGAAGGCCGTGCGCGGCTCCAGTAAGAACGCAAATAGAACACCCAGCACCAGGGCGCCGCCTAGCAAGAGCGAAAATCGCACGTGCCCCAGCGATCGCTCGATAAACGTCGCCGGCCGGAACAGCCGCGGATGCAGCGCGATCTGCTCAACCTCCAGCAACCCGCGCATCTCGTCGAGCGCCCGCTCGAGACCCTCCGTCACCTCCAGGGTGTTCGCCCCGAACGCCGCGTGCAGCAACACCAACACGCCATTCGTGCCGTTGATTTGCGCCGCGCCAAACCTCGGCTCCGGGCCCTCGCGAATCTGCGCCACGTCCCGCAGGCGGATCGGCACCCCGCCGGTGAATTTAACCACCGTCTCGCCCAGTTGCGCCGGCGCGGTGGCCGGGCCCTCCGTGCGCAGCACCGTGCGCTGATTGCGATCCTCGATAAATCCAGCCCCGCGCACCGCGGTCGCTTTCCGCGCGGCGACCAGCACGTCGTCGATCCCAAGATCCATCGCCAGCAAACGATCCCGCTGGATCTCGGCCTGCCATTGCCGGACCTCGCCGCCAAATATGTCCGCCTTGGCCACTCCCGGCACTGCCAGCAACCGCGGGCGCAGCGTCCAGTCCGCGAATGTGCGCAGCTCCATCGGCGTGCGCCGCGCCGATGTCAGCCCCACCACGAGACTCAAGCTTGTGCTCGAGGTCAGCGGCCCCAGCCGCGGCGGCTTCACTCCCGCCGGCAACTGCGTCGCCGCCTCATGGATCCGCTCCGTCGCCAGCTGCCGCACCCGATAAAGGTCCGCCCGCTCGTCAAACGTCAGGGTGATGGCGCTCAAGCCCTGGATGGATTCGCTGCGAATCGCCGCCAATTGCGGCGTGCCGTTCAAGGCCGCCTCCAGCGGCCGGGTGACCAGCGTCTCCACCTGCCCGGCGGAAAGGCCCGGCGCCTCGGTCTGCATCACCACCATCGGCGGCGCAAATTCCGGAAAGACATCGAGCCGGGTGCGGGACGCCACGAACCCGCCATAGGCGGCGAGGGCGCCGGCCAGTGCGAGGACGGCCCCGCGATAGCGAAGGGAATGGAGAACAAGCCAGCTCAGCATGACGGCATCCGAGTCCCCTCAATCCTTCATCAGGATCCCGTGTTTAAGCTCCTCCGAGAGCAACGATTGCGCGCCGCTGGTCACCACGCTCCGCGGCCAATCGCCGGTCACCAGCCATCCGTCCGGCGATGGCCGATCCAAAGTCACCGCCCGCCGATGGAAGGATTCGGGTTCATCCAGTTCATAGACCCAGGGCTGGCCGGCCGATCGCACGACGGCAGAAGCCGGCAGCACGAATCCCTCCTCCTCCCCACCCGTCGCAAGCCGGGCCACCAACCCCACCCCCGGGAGCAGCGCCCGGGCGTTGGTCGCCACCAGCGCAAGCAGACCCGGCCCACCGTCCAGTCCAACCGTGCCAAGCGGCCCAAGCACCCGGGCCGCGGCCACCGCCGTGCCGGTCAAAGTCGCCAGAGTCACATTCGACGGCCAGACCGTGCTGGCCAGCATCGGGCCCGGAGCAATTCGGATCAGCGCCGCCCGGTGTTGCAGCAATTGCTGACCCAGCGCCGGCAGATTCTCGAATTGGACGATGTCCGGCCCCCCACGCGGCCAGCAACCGATTCCGCGCTGCGTTGACCGCCAACTCGCGCTGCCGCAGCAACGCTTCGGACTGTTCCACCGCCGCCGCCGACGCGTTGCGGCCATTCTCGAACAGGGATTTCTTGCGCTCAAATTCAGCACGAGCCGCCTCGAACGAAACCGTCGCTGACCGAATCTCGTCCAGGGTCGTGACGAACGATCCTGCGTCCAGGACTTGCGCGGCCGCGGTGCGCGAGGCGGTGTAGGTGCCCCGGGCCAGGATCGACACTCTCAGGCCCAGACGCTGGCGCGTGGCGTCGTCCATCTTCACCACACTGGTGCCGTCGGCCGCGCGCTCGGTCCGGGCCGGGGCCCGGATCGGCGCCTCTCCCGCCGCCTCCCGCTCCCGTTCACCCCGCATTTCCAAATAGGCAAACACCAAGCCCGCCAATCCGGCTGCCACGAGCAGAAATAGAATCAAAGCTTTCACACAAACTCAGCGGCGAGTCGTCACACGCACCCGTCCACCCTACGGAGGCCGCCCTGGCGGCGCAACGGCCAACCAAGCCGCCTCCGCGCGCCACGGCCCGATCACCACAGCGACATCTGCCGCGCCACCGGCTCCATCAGCCCGCTCACACCCAAACCCAATAATCGCAGCGGACGCGAGACCAACCGATCCCGGCCCAAGAGAAAACAAGCCAGGCGATAAATGTCGTTCGCCTCGACCAGCGGATCTTCCACCGTGATCTGCCGCGTCAACGTGGTGAAGTCTCCATAGCGAACCTTCACCTGGACCGTCCCCGCCCCAAGTTGCTTCCGCTTCAGGCGTCCCGAGATTTCCGCTGCCTGCTCCCGCAGACAGGCGCGCAAAATTTTCCGATCGTCCGTGTCCCGCTCAAACGTTTCCTCCGCGCTGATACTCTTAATCTCGTCGCCCAGCTCCAACGGACGGTCATCCTCCCCAAACGAGAACTGCTTGAGACGCGGCCCCCACGATCCCACCAGCGCCCGCAGATCGCCCTTGTAATCCTGAAGGTCACCCACCGTTTTCAACCCGGCCTGGTTTAACACCTGCTCGGTCACTCGCCCCACCCCGTGAATCGACCGCACCGGCAAGGGCCGCAGAAAGGTCACCTTTTCGTCCTCGCGAATCACGGTAAGCCCATCCGGCTTTTGAAAATCACTGGCCAGCTTGGCCAGCAGCTTGTTCGCAGCAATCCCGATGCTCGCCGTCAAACCTCGCTCCGCGTGAATGCGCTGTTTCAAATCCCGCGCCATCGGCCGGCCCAGCTCCAGGCTCGCATCCGCGTCCGCTCCCGCACACAACGGCGTCAAATCCAGATAGGCTTCGTCAATGGACACCTGCTCGATCACCGCCCCGGTTTGCGCCACCAAATCCATGATCCGACGCGACTCCTCCCGATAATGGCTCATCCGCACGGGAACAAATATGCCCCGCGGACAGAGCCGCGCCGCGGTCACCGTCGGCATGGCTGAGCGCACACCGTATTTCCGGGCCTCGTAGCTCGCCGCGCTGACCACGCCTCGTTTCGCCGGTGACCCGCCGACAATGACCGGTTGCCCGCGCAGCTCCGGACGGTCCCGCTGCTCGACCGACGCGTAGAATGCATCCATGTCCAGATGGAATATGACCCGAAACATTGCCAGCCGGGCTGAACATTCGGTTGCGGCGGGTGGTCTGTAGAAGCAAAATCGCACACCACAATCTCAATTGCTCGACCTATGGCCATCTACGTCTACGAGACCATTCCCGCGAACTCCAAAAAGAAGCCGCGCCGCTTTGAGATCGAACAGAAGATGAGCGACCCACCGTTGAAAACCGATCCAAAGACCGGCGAACCCGTCCGCCGGGTCATCATCGGGGGCAGCGGCTGGGTCACGCACGGCGCCAGCATCCTTTCCATGAAGGTGCCCCGCTCGAAACGTTAGGACTGCCGTGGCTTTCAGCGGCTGTGGTAGGGCCCGCTCTCCGCAGCGGGCCGCCCCGTGCGGACAACCGCCTGGCGGCGGCCTCGGCCCGCCGTAGCTCTGAGCGAAGGCGGGAGCGCCAGCCCTACCTACCGGCGTGTTCGGTTCATGCCCGTGAGCAGGCCCGTAAAGAACAAGGGGCTCGCCACGGCTTGGCCTGAAATCAGCGGCAGTTCGTGACGGCTGCCGCCCGGGCGATAGCCAGGCCGTCCCTCGCGCCCAAACGCCCAAAAAGCCGCTTAAAAAACCGCTTGCCGGTGCCGATTTTGTGCCTAAGCTGACGGTCCGCCTGGGCTTCGCGTGTGCGAGTGCCCGCTTAAGGCTGAGAAACGAACGGTAAACCAGTAACCTAACGCTCAACCCTCCGTTGCCCCGCAACGACCGGTCAGGTTAGGCAATGGAGTCTTCGCCGGACAATATTTTCGCGTCCGACCAGGCCTCCCGCACGACAGCCCAGAATAATAGTATGCTCACGATGGAAGAAGCCCTGAAGCTCAGCGCCATGCGCTTCGCTGCCGGGGAAATCGTCAAGGGAACAATCATCGAGGTCCGCCCCAAGGAAGTCCTCGTCGACATCGGCTACAAAAGTGAAGGGGTCATCCCCGTCAACGAGTTCATCGACCCCAAGGCCATCAAGACCGGGGACGAGATCGATGTCCTGATTGAAAAGCTCGAGGACCGCGAAGGCATGGTGGTCCTCTCCAAGGAAAAAGCCGAGTTCAAGAAGAACTGGGAGCGGATTCTGTCCATCTGCAACGAGGGCGGCACCGTCCAGGGCCGCGTGAAGGACGTCGTCAAAGGCGGCCTGATCGTGAACATCGGCGTCGAGGCCTTCCTCCCCGCCTCCCAGATCGACATCACCCCGCCGCGCAACCTCCAGCAGTTCGTCGGCAACACCTACGATTTCAAGGTCGTTAAGATCAACCAGGAGCGGCAGAACATCGTTCTCTCCCGGCGCGAGCTCATCGAACAGGAACGCCAGGAACGCCGCCAGAAGCTCCTCTCCGAGATGGTGCCCGGCGACATCCGCAAGGGCACGGTCAAGAACATCACCGACTTCGGCGCGTTCATCGACCTCAATGGTCTCGACGGCCTCCTCCACATCACCGACATGTCCTGGGGCCGCATCGGACATCCGTCCGAGATTCTCAAGGTTGGCCAGGAGATCGATGTCGTCGTGCTCGACATCAACAAGGAAAAGGAGCGGGTCAGCCTCGGCCTCAAGCAGAAGCTGGCCAATCCGTGGGACAACATCGAGTCCAAGTACTCCGTCGGCCAGAAGGTCAAAGGCAAGGTCGTCAACCTCGTGCCCTATGGCGCGTTCGTCGAACTCGAACCCGGCGTCGAAGGCCTCGTCCACGTCACCGAACTCTCCTGGACCAAACGCATCGCCAAACCCTCCGACGTCCTCAAGCAGGAGCAGGAGCTCGAGGCGGTTGTGCTCGGCGTCAACAAGGACGAGCAGAAGATCTCCCTCGGCATCCGCCAGCTCGAAGCCAATCCGTGGGATCGCGCCCTCGAGAAGTATCCGCCCGGCACCCGCGTCAAGGGCAAGATCCGCAACCTCACCAGCTATGGCGCCTTCATCGAACTCGAGGAAGGTCTGGACGGCATGATTCACGTGTCGGACATCTCCTGGACCCGCAAGATCAATCACCCCTCCGAAGTGCTCAAGAAGGGCGACGAGGTCGAAGCCCAGGTGCTCGAGATCGACAAGGCCAACCAGCGCATCGCCGTCGGCATCAAGCAACTGTCCGAGGATCCCTGGGAAAACATCGACAAGTTCTACAAGGTCGGCGATCTCGTCACTGGCAACGTCACGAAGCTCGCGAGCTTCGGCGCGTTTGTCGGCCTCAAGCACGACATCGACGGCCTGGTGCACATCTCCCAGGTCAGCGAGGATCGCGTCGACAAGATCAAGAACGTGCTCAAGGTCGGCCAGGAGGTCACCGCGCGCGTGATCAAGATCGACAAGGGCGATCGCCGCATCGGCCTGTCCATCAAGGCCGCCAACTACAGCCAGGAACAGCTGGTCGCCGAGCAGAAGCTGCTCGACAGCCTCAAGCCCGGCGAAGACCTGGTTGCGCTGCAACACGCCTTCGACGCCGCCGACGAGGAAAAGCGCGCCGAGAAGGACCAGGACTAAACGGCGTTGGCCCATCCAGGGCCGACACATTTACCGCAAAGGCGGACCGGTCTCCGGTCCGCCTTTTTCTTTCCGGGGAAGATGAACCACACCGCTTGCATGCCCAATGGGCTGCCTCCAATCGCAGGATCCGAAGTCGCTCCCGCATATCAAAAATCTTTGTCTTGGCCGCGTGGACGGAAGCCCGCTGCCGAGAACCCGCGATAGGGCGTTGGTTCAGCTTTCTGCCCTTCATTTTTCTGCCAACTCCGGATCGGGTCTCACCGGGACACGCGATCGAATGGCAGAATTATCGTGGCTGGCGTCGGCTGGCCACGTCGCAAGAATCCTGCGCCCCGCCTTAATTACAAAGTCCCGGGGTTTTCCAGCTTTACCGTCATCGACCGGGTGGGTTAACTGCCCACCGTGAAAACGCATCTGCGACGGGCCATCGCCGCTGTTCTTGTTCTGACCATTCTGACCGGAACATTCGCCGGAGTCGTGAGCCAGGCCGCGGAAGCCAAGGCTGCGGCGACAAGCCAGGCTAACCTGCTGTCCAGTGCCCAACCTCAATCCAACTCAACCGGCGGCGCCAAGCCCCCACCCGGAGTCGAGGTTGCCCAGGCCATCTCCACCATCACGGGTGTGGCCATCTCGCCGCTCCTCGGCGTGGGGGCCATCGGCGCCTGGAAATATTCCAAAACGCCACCCGACAAAAGGGCCGCCCTGCCCTGGTTCGCCCAGCCGTGGTTTTGGGTGCCCGCCCTGCTCCTAGTCGCGCTCGTGTTTCTCAAGGACACCGCCGGCACCGCCCTGCCCACGGCCCTGAAAAAGCCCCTCGATATCGCGGAAGCCTTCGAAAATAAAGTCAGCGCCCTCGTGGCCGCCGGCGCCTTCGTCCCGCTCATCGCGTTGATCGCCAAGGCCGCCGCGGACGGGGACACCGCCAGCGTCCCGGGACCGATGCTCGCCGCACTGGATCCGACCTCCCTCCTCAGTTTGATCACGGTGCCGGTGGCCATCGTCGCCTTCCTCGTCGTCTGGATGGTTTCCCATGTCATCAATGTGCTCATCATCGTCAGCCCGTTCACCACGGTCGACGCCGCACTCAAATCCGTCCGCCTGGCGCTGCTCTCCTCCGTCACCCTGACCGCGTTCGCCAACCCCTACGTCGGCGCCGCCTGGTCGCTGATCATCATCATCGTCTCCTATTTTCTCGCCGGCTGGTCCCTCCGCCTGACGGTATTCGGCACGGTTTTCGCCTGGGATTACCTCACCTTCCGCCGCGCCCGCTTCACGCCGGCGGCGGACGGGAATCTCGTCTTCACCGCGAGGCCGGTGGAAAACACCCCGGTCCGCACCTACGGCCGGCTCCACCGGGAAGGCACTGGCCGGCTGGTATTGACCTACCGTCCCTGGCTGGTGCTGCCCAAACGCCAGCAGTTGCTGCCGGCTGGCAGCTATGCCGTAGGCCGTGGCTTTCTTTATCCCGAAGTTCTGCACGCCGGCGGCAACGAGCCCGAGCGGCTGCTCACCCTCCCTCCACGCTACTGCGGACACGAAGATGAATTCAACCGCGCCTACGGCCTGGCCGGCATCCAAAGCGTCGGCTTGCAGGCGTCGTGGGAGTGGCTCAAAGGCGCCTTCCGCTCAAAGCAGGTGACTGCGGCCGCCTGATCCTCGTCGCCGCGGCCGCCGACGCTCAACGCTCAACGTTCAACGTTCAACGTTCAACGTTCAACGTTCAACGTTCGAATCCGTAAATCCGGCACGACCGCTTAGTCGTCATCATCCACCACCGTCACCGCCCATTCTGGATACGGCACCTGCGAACCCTTCATCGCGCGCCAGAGGATGCGATTGAACAAGTCCTCCGGACAACGGTCGGGCTCGTGTAACGGCAACCGGGCTGAGGCATAGGCGTCCCGCCGCAACTGCAGATCGGCGACTTTCTTCGGGTCCGGATTCATCTCATCCAGCGGCACGTTGTTGGGCACGGCCGTGAACGGCGTGAAATCCGGCTTGTCGGTGAAGCAGGCGAACATCGGCGTGGCGCCGGCATCGAACTGGTTCATCGGCGGAAGCCCGAGGATCAACTCCATGGTGCGCAACAGGCTGGTCTGGTTGTATTGGGTGCTCACCACCGTCCCGCGTTTTGTATACGGGCTGATCACGTAAGCCGTCGTGCGATAGCCGCTCACGTGGTCCCACCCGGCCTGGGGGTCGTCCTCGATGGCAAGGATGCAGGTCTCCTTCCAAAAGGGGCTTTTGCTCAGGGCCTCGACAATTTGACCGAAGGCCAGATCGTTGTCGGCCACCTGCGCGGCCGGTGTCGGCGCGCCCGCTCCCGTGCCGCTCGTGTGATCGTTCGGCAGGCAGATCAAAAGGAAATTCGGCATCGCGCCCCGGGCCTCAAATTCCCGCAAATCCTTGATGAATTGCGCGGCCCGGAATACGTCCGGCACGTCCATGTCCCAGCCCACCGTGTTCGTGTTCAACACTGGCCGCAACGACTCCACCGCCGGACGGCTGCTCAGCTGGATCGTATCCGTCCCGTCCCGAAACTCCCGATAGTGATCCATCCAGGTGATCTTGGCCTTCTTCGTTTTGTCCTTCCACGCCTTGTCGGTGATCGCGAACTCGCCGTAGTCCCGCATCGTCTTGCCGTGCGCCAAAACGTTGTCCCAGATAAACCCGCTCGGCGCGTAGGCGATCGCGTCCACATCGCTGTCCTCCATCCCGTCCGGATAGCTCCGCGGAAAGCCCGCAAATGATTTCTCCATGTAGTCCGTCGTCATGCCGGTGTCAGCCCACTGATGGCCATCCGCGCTCAGGATGCCCGAGCAATAAGTGTTATCCAACAGCACAAACTCGCGCACCATCTTGTGCTGATTCGGGGTGATGCGCTCGCCAAAGACGCACAGGGACGGATCGCCGTTGGCGCCGGGCAACGCGCCAAAAACCTGATCGTAGGTCCGGTTTTCCTTGATGATGTAGACCACGTGCTTGAAAACGCTCGGCTCGCCGGTGCGCTCCGGCACCGGTCGCGGAGGCTGATCGGGTCGGGCTGGCAGGCGCGACGCCAGGACGGCGCCGTAGCGAAGGTTCGCCAGCGCCACGCGGGTCTGGCTGGCCAGACGGCGCGCCGAGGGTAACGGCACGAGCGAGACCGTCCCAAAATATTGTCCGGACTTGAACTTCACCGGATCGCCCGGCTCCAGGAGCTTGGTCGAACCAATGCCTTTGATGTTCGCCACATAAACCGACTCCCGAACCGCGTCGTGCACGATGGCCCCCGGATACCAGCCCACCGGAATCAACCCGAGCAGGCGGGACCCTCCCGGAGCGAAACGCACCACCGCCACCGCGTTCTGGGACCCATTACAGACATAGAGCGTACGACCCGTCTCATCGAACGTCAGCGCATTCGGCGATGCTCCGAACAGGTCTGCCGGGGACTGGCGCGTCCAAATCGTCTCGACGATCTGATCCGTTGCCGTGTCGATCACGCTCAGCGTGTCGCTCCCGGCGTTGGCCACGACCAGGTGCCGCCCGTTCGGCGACAGGGCCAGCGCGCTGGCGTGCAACCCCGTGACGATCTCCGCCGTCGTCCGCCCGCTGACGAGATCAATCACCGAAACCGAACCTTCGCTGGCGATGAACCGCACGGGGTCGACCCGGACGTGCGTGCCCCGGCCGGCCGGGCCGGTGACGTCGTTGGTCCCCGGCCGGCGGCCGCCCCAGTTGCTCACATAGGCCTTACGGCCGGTCACGACCACGTCATAGGGGGCAACCCCCGTGTCCCAGTGCCTCAGCAAATTGCCGCTTTGCGCGCTGAACTCGGCCAGCCGATTCGTCAGGTTCAATGTCACATACAGCCTGCGGCCGTCGGCTGACAACGCGAGTCCGGATGGGATGTCCGCCTTTCGTTCCAGCGCGTTGGCCAACGGAAGTTTGATGGTGAACAAGCCCGCGACCTTCTGATCTGCCCCGACGGAAAAGACCTTCACGCTGCCGTTCACGTTGGAGAGATAAACGCGCGTGCCATCCGGCGAAAAGATCAGGCCCGTGTAACTGACCTGCCCGTCCTTGTCCGGCTCCAGGATGTTCCCTGACACCGGATCAGGCACGGGATCGGCGTCCTTCTCGGACGGGAGGCTCACCCGTTGGAGAATCGCGCCGGTGACCGGGTCGAGCACGACCAACTCAGCGGTTTTGCCCGACACGACGAGCAGACGGCCGTTCGGGCTCAAGGCCATGGCCTGCGGGCGAAGCCCGGGCAAATTCACCTGGCGACCGGCCGGCGTGAGCACCTGATTGGCCGGCGTCACAAACCGGTTCACCCCGGAGATGCCCACCAGCTCCCTCGTTCCCAGCCAATGAGAGCTGGGGCTTTGGTCGTCGGTTTGACAGCCCAGCCACGAACCGGCGGCCAGGAGGGCCACCGGGAACAACGAATACGTGCGACGCTTCATGTAGTGCGCGGAGATTCGCGGTGGCCGATTGCTTCAGGCAAGCCGAAATCGCCTGAACGGGCCGACGCAAACGAATTTTCGTCAGGAATGGTCCGTGAAGCGAAGAGCAGACCGCCACCAAGGCGGAACAATCCCGTTCGGACGCGAACGTGACAAGCGATGGCTGCGTGGCGCCGTGCGGGTGGACGACGCATCCTCAAATCCTGACGCTTCGATCAAAAAAAGAGGCCGGGGTTTGCACCCCGGCCTCTCTGAATTTTGGCTAGGTCCTAGCCGGCCCGCTTACGGGTTGCCACACTTCGTGGCATCCAGCAGCGCCTGCGCCTTGGCCGTCAGATCCGACGCCACGCCAGGATACTGCGGCTGAATCTGCGCGCGCACCTTGTTGATGAACGCGTTCAGCTGCTTCACTCCCGACTCGCACAGGCACCGGTCATAGCACGCCGACGCCGACTTCAGCAGCGAGATCAACGGACGCCGATTCCGGCTGCCCAATCCCGCCGTGTTGATGTCGTCAATCAGCGCCGCGATCCCTTCCGCCGGCGTGATCACGTGGATGTCCACGTCCATCGAGTCGTGGCACTGGCCGTCATCCACCACCAGGCGGATCGTATACATGCCATATCTGGCGTCGTCGTCGCTGTCGCGCCGGTCCCAATCGGAACCACCGCGCCGTTCCCGCACCATGAACCAGGAATACGTCAGCGCCGTGCCGTCCGCATCCCGTGAGTCCGTGCCGTCGAGCTGCACGTGCGCCGTGCCGTCCGTGCACGTCCCGCCGATGCCGCTGTAGTCACCCGCAATGATGACCGTCTCCGCGCCGCACAGGAACACATCCACGCCGGGGCCAACGTTGGCCACCGCCACCGGACAGTGATTCTGCGCGCCGCCGCTGACCGTGACCGAAGCCGTCACGACCGCCGAGTTGCAGGTGCCGTCAGAGACCTTCACCCCGAACGAATCGGGGCCGTTGTAGCCGGCCGCGGCCGTGTAGGTGAACGCGCCGGTGGACGGATTGACCGTCAAGGTGCCGTGCGCGGGCGCCGTGGCCACCGAGTAGGTCAGGGCGTCGCCGTCGACATCCGCACCGACGAGCTGGCCATTGGCCGAAGCGCCAGCGTTGACCGCGATGGGAGCCACCGCCGCCAGCGTCGGGCAATCGTTGACCGGGCGAACCGTAATGGTGAACGTGGCCGCAGCCGAGGTGTCATTGCCGCCGTAAGCGGTGCCACCATCGTCCTGGGCGCGAACGGTCACGTGCGCAACGCCGTTGGCGTTGGCCGCGGGCGTGTAGGTCAACGTGCCGATCGGGCTGACCGCCGGCTGCACCGAGAACAGGCTCGGGTTGTCGTTTTCCACGAGGAAGTGAACCGTCTGGCCCGCTTCCGGAATACCCGTGCTCTGCGGCGGGTAGACCACCGTCTGGGCGCCCTGGTAGGAGCCGACGATGAGCAGGTCATCGATCCAGTGATTGTCGTTCGCACCGCCAGTGCGGGCGCCGAACGCCACGCGGGCGTTGTTCAACGGGAGGGTCAGGCCGGTCTGGACATTGTCCACGACCTTCACGCCCTTGAACGTCACGTCGAGCGTGCCGTCAGAGTCGAGCTGGATGCGGATGTTGGTGAACTGGTCACCGGTCTTATAGCTCATCGGAGCGCCGGTGGCCGGGTCATTGATCAGCGGGCCGCTCGGTGCGCGGCCGCCTTCGCGGACGCCGTCGAACGCCTGATAAGCCACCACATTGCCATCGACCTTGACGTCAACATTCGGGGCAGTGTGGGCATCGTCGTCGGCCAGACCGCCGTTATCCCAACTGTCGAAGTTGACCGAGAAGCCGCCAGTGACGGCTGCGCCTTCTTCGGCCGCGACCGGGAACGAGACCGGAACCGAAACGTCACCGATCGTGACGCCCCAGCCGTCGGCCGTGCGGTCGCCGCAGCAGGTGCCGCCACCGATGCGCGCCTTGAAGGTCACCACCAGGCTGTCAACGGGCGTCGGCGAGGCCGGCGTCACGAAGCTGCTCTGCTGGCTGTTGACCGCGTCCGTCAGGTGGAGGATGCCACCGCTGATGGCGGCGTTGCCGCCGAGGGTCGCGCCCACGGGGAGGGCGTCGAAGTTGGCACCGGCCAATCCACCCGACACGCTATGGTGGATGATATCCGTCGCCCAGTTGTCGACGGTCTGCGAACCAGCGTCTTCATCGACGGCCTGGTTCGGCCCGGCGGTGAAGCGAGGCGGCGTGTTGGGCGTGGCCACGGTGAGGAGAGCCACGTCGGAGGTCTTGTGCGCGCCGAGGATGTAAACCTCGCACTTAAACTTCGCGCCATTGTCTGCCAGGATGGGAGTGAAGGTCAGGCTGGGGCCATTGCCATCCGGCACGGGTTTGAAGCCAGCACCGTTGTCGCGCATCCACTGATAGTAGGTGGTCGGAGTGGTCTCGCTGGCCTTGGACGCCTGGATGGCGACCGCGAAGGTCACAGACTGAGCCGAGCCGCCGCCCTGGTTCACGAGGAGCTCATCGATGCTCCAGCTTTCCTCACGCGTGCCGTGGGTGTTGGTGTCACCCGCGTAGAGGAAGCGGATGCGAACCTTGTCCCCCGTGTTGAAGGAGCCGAGGCTGGCCGTCGTGGTCTGGTAGGTCGCGGGCGAGTCGTTGACGAACGCCAGCTTGCCGGCATTGCGCGAACGGCTGTTCGGCAACACGGTGCCATTGTAGCCAGTGCCCGAGAGCGCGGTCGAGGGCACATCGGTGAAGGCACCGCCATTGACGCTGATTTGGATGATACCGCCATCCCAAAGGCCGCCCTCCATCGACCAACGATGCTTCATGGTGAGCGTGACGCCACCCGGCTTCGTGATGGTATACTCAGGGCTGGTCAGATAGCTGGTCATCGGGTTGTTGATTTCCGCCGCCTGCTGCTTGACCACCCAATTACCCGCCGCGTCCAGGGTCCACGGAGTGGCGAACTGGGCATCGGGCGTTTCCACCACGAAGCCGCCGCCGCCCGCATTGAAGTTCTCGTTCGCCAGCGTGTCGTTGGCGATGACGAAAACCTGGTTGGCCGGCTGAGAGGTGATCTGCAGGCTCGCTGCCGACGGATCCACCAAGGTGGACAGATAGATGCCGGAAACACCAGGCGTGCCGCTGGCGGGCGCGTTATCGCCGGGCCCCTGCCAAGCGAAGCCGAGGTTATCGCCGCCACCGCCTTCTTTGACCAGTGCTTCGAAGTAATACATCTGGCCCGCGGTGAGCTCGATGCCGTCCGGGAATGCGGTGCTCGAACGGTTCTCCGGTGCGGTCGCGTTGCGGCGCGCGACGCCGAGCCAATCGCGGCGCCCGTTCCACACGGGTTCCGAGGCGATCAACTGCAGGTTCGCCGGGGAGCTGTCGGTGCTCAGGTAAAGAGCGCCATTGTCGTCCGACGACATGAAGAAGTTGTACTTGCCGCTGACCGGCGCGGTGATCCAGCCGGAGATGCGGGCGCCATATCCTTCAAACTCGTCGAAGGTGTTCAACTCCGCCTGGCGATAGCGCTTGAGGTCGGGGAAGCCGGGGTATTTCGGGCTGCCGGTCACATCCGTCAAAGCGACGGTCGAGGTGCTCAAACCAAAGTAGAATTCGCTGAGCGCGAACCCAGGAGCAATGACGTACGTGTGGAACGAAGCCGAGCCGGCTGCCATGGTATTGCCCGAAAGATCCCGGAGGCCACTCACGTTGATGGTGTAGTCGGTATCCGGCGTGAGCGCGTCACGCAGCGTCACCGTGATGGTCTTGTTATCGGCGCCGAGGACAGCCGAAACAGACTCATTCCCCGCAACTTCGTAGTTGAAGGCGTCGTTCGCTTCGGTGGCACCGACGAATTCGGACATCGTCAGGATGACTTGATGCAGATCCGTGGAGCCCTTCGCAGCAACGACGCTGGGCGCCGTGGTGTCTTCGGTCACCGTGAGCGTGGCAAGGTCCGAGGTGACCGTCGAGCCGATGACACTGACCACGACGCTGAACTGGGCGCCGCTGTCGGCGGTCGTCACAGGACCAATCGTCAAGCTGGGCGAGTTCGCGCCCGGGATGTCCGCGCCGTCGCGCTTCCATTGATAGAAAAGCGGCAGGCTGTTCGGGTTGGAGGCCGCCACCGAGAACGTCACGACGTTATTGGCGAGGACGGAGATGCTGGCGGGCTGGCTGGTGATGTTGATGGGGCCACCGATTCCGGCCGGGGCCGCGCCGGCGCCGACGAGGCTGTCCCGCAGGTTGGCCGTGGTCGGATTCGGGTCACCTTCGAGCTGGACCGCGGCCTGGCCGTAATCGCCGCCGCCGTATTCCCAGTAAACGAGCTCGACGTAGTAGGCACGTCCAGCCTGGAGTTCATACGCACCGCTCTTCTTGGTGCCCGAGGCCGGAATGCCACCGCAGCAGCTCGGCTCGTTGGCCACGACCTGCTTGCCCGCGGCATCTGGACCGTTCGGGTTAATCCACAGGCGGCCCGGATCGTCCGAGTTCAGGTGGAAGTACCAGCGACCAGAGACCGGCGGGATGAAAACACCGCGGAGCCGACCGGCATAGTCCTCGTGAGAATCGTCCGCATAGGCCAGGCGGGAATCAAAGCCACTGAGCAGGAAACGTTCGCGCGGGCTGTTCGGGAAGACCGCCTGGCTGGTGATCAGGTTGTCGATCGTGGAGCGACCGCCAACCGTGTAGGTCTCAAACAAGACGCCGTTGCCCAGACCGGACGTCCACGAGCGGAACGAGCCGGACGAACCGACGGTATCGTCGAGGGCATTGCCCGCGGCGTCAGCAACATTGACCACCTTGACCGTGTAAACGGTGTCCGGGGTCTGAGGATCGGTCGCGAGCTTGACGCTCTTGCGATTGGGAGAAAGGACGGCACCATTCACGGCAAGTGTATTGCCGCCCCCATCCGTAATCGTGTAATTGAACGAATCCTCTGCGGTGGCCTGATCCACGATTTCATTGAAGCCAACCGTGACGGAATCAAACGTGCCGCTGCCGCTCACTTCCGCCACCGACGGGGCGGAATCATCGAAGTTGTAACCGACCACCGCCGTGCGGCTGTTGACGGTTCCCTGCGAGTTCGACACGCGGCAATAGTAACTGCCGGCATCAGTCGCTGACATTTGAGCGATCGTGTAAGTCGAGCTCGTGGCGCCATCGATGTCGACGCCGTCCTTGACCCATTGATAGCTGACCGCCGGAGAACCGGTGGCGCCGCAGACCAGGGTGGTGGTGCGGTTGGCGAGGACCACGCGATTCGTGGGCTCGACCGGGTCCGTGATAACGGGGGCCTGAGCCGCAACGGCCGTCAACTGGATCGCCATGGCCGCATCGGAGCTGCCGAGACCGCTCTGGTGCAGTTCGACCGCGATGGTATTTTCGCCTTGGACCAGGCCAGTGCTATCCCAAGTGCGGAATTCAGGAGCGCCTTCGGTCGGCGGATTTTCACCCAACGTGTCCCAAGTCACGGGGCCGGCCGGAATACGAATGCGGGAAACTTCGGCTCCATTCAAGTAGGCGACGATGCCGTCGTCGACCCAAGCGGTGGCATTCAGCGTCACGCCCGCAGTCGAGCCGGACCAGTTGAACTTGGTCCGGAAATAGAATGTCGCGCGATCCGAACTACCGCGATTGAGAACGGTCTCGAACCCGTTGATTCCGTGACCAGCGAACGGAGAGCCGGCTGGGTCATAGAGACCCGCAGAATCATTACCAAACAGCGACGTGCCGGTCTGCCAACCGGGCGCGCTGTTGGTGTCGTAAGCCGGAAGCTCCCAGCCGGTGCCGTGCAGATTCTGGCTGGTGAGCGTCGTGTCGTTAAAGGCCCACGGCGTGCTCGCCGCAGCGACGAGCACTTTTTCCGTCGGCGGGACGACAATGTTCAGGTTGTCGATCCAATGATTGTCGTTGGCGCCGCCAGTCCGGGCGGTGAGCACCCACGCGGGCGCTCCGATCGCCGCCGCGCTATACGGCGTCTGCAGGCCGTGGAACGCTACCGTGTCGCCATACGTGACGTCAATCTTGCCGTCGCCATGCAAGCTGATGGTCACGTGTTTGGCCGCCGCCGCCGCCGTCGTCGCGCCAGCCGGGCTCTGGGACGGCTGGAAAGGAAACACGCCGACTTCAGAACCCTGCCACTTCACTTTGATGTTCGGGCCGTCGGGTCCGGGCGCCGCGTTGTCCCACGAATCGATGGTGACCGCGAGGCCTTCGGACAAGCCGAGCTCGGAGGCGATATAAGCAGGGGACGGATTCAACGAGCTGGCCGGAACCAGGTTGAAGCTCAGGCCGTCCGCCGGCCGATCGCCGCCCGTGCCGCAGCAGGTGCTGCCGAACAGGCTGACGTCGAACGTTGCCACGAATTGCGCAACGGCTCCGCCGCTGAAATCGTTGACGTAGTAAAAACCGCACGAGCTGTTGATCGCGTCGGTCAGTTTCAAGTAGCCGCCGTCCACTCTGGCTTCGTTGGCATCAGTCGCAGGTCCGGCTGGAATGATGGAGCCGGCGGGTACGCCGGAATTAAAATCCGCATTGTACACCTGGGCGATGCCAGGTGCGGCGGCCAGGAGGAGACCGGCCATGCTGGAGAGAAGTCGTTTCGACTTCTGTGAGACGCAGACCATAACGTGTTTTCCTTTCTGATGGTGGCAATCCTGGTTGGACATCTAATCGCCAGGATTAGCAAAGCCACTTTTACGCCTGACCCAAGGCGCAATTAGTCCAGTTCTGGATAAGTGGTTTTGCTGAACGCGTGGATAAAATCAGATGATACTGCGGAAAGCAACAATTAATTAGCTCAGAAGGCAGACTAACGAACAGTTGTCGCGCTCTGGCCGGCCGGCACATCGAGATTTCCCGCACGGGCCCTGCGACGGTCCGGCAATCAGGTCCGGTTGAAGCCAGGCGTCCCCTCCTTTGTCGCCACGCGCCTGCAGCCTGGCGTCCAGCGAATTACTCGTAGCGGAGCGCCTCGATAGGATCCATGTTGGCGGCCTTCAAGGCCGGGAAAAAGCCGAAGACAACGCCGATCACAGCGCTGACGGAGAAGGCCACAACGACCGATTCCGGCGAGATCAGCGTGGGAAACCCGGCGAACCGGGTTAAGAGAGGGGCCAGCCAATACCCGGTCAGGATCCCGAGTGTCCCGCCGAGCACGCTGAGGAGCAGCGCCTCGATCAGGAACTGGCGGAGCACGTCGCGAGCCCGGGCGCCGACCGCAAGACGGATGCCGATCTCGCGGGTGCGCTCGGTGACGCTGACGAGCATGATGTTCATGATCCCGATGCCGCCGACCACGAGCGAGATGCCGGCGAACGCGCCAATGAGGATGGTCATGATCCGGTTGTTCGAATTGAAAAAGTCACTCATCTCCTGCTGGCTGCGAATGGTGAAGTCCTCCTCCTTGTCCGCCGTGATCTGATGGTTTTGGCGCAGGATGGCGGCGATCTGATTGGTCACCTCCGTCAACACCTCGGGTCCGGTGGTGGCCACGTTGAGCGCCCGAAACTTGGTGTCGCCGGACAGGCGTTTCATCACGCTGGTGTAGGGCATGATGATGATGTCGTCCTGATCCTGGCCAAAGGTGCTGGCGCCCTTCGACGCCAGCCAGCCCACCACCGTAACCGGGGAGTTCTGGATGCTGACGGTCTGGCCCACAGGGTCGATGCCTTCGCCAAAAAGGCTGGTGGCGGTGGTTTTGCCCATCAGGCACACCTTCTCGGCGTTGCGCACATCAGCGTCCGAAAAGTTTTCGCCGGACTGAAAATGCCAGGACCGCATCTCGGCGAATTCCGCGCTGACGCCCCAGATGCCCACCGAAGTGTTCTGATTGCCGGCCACGATCTGCGCGGTGACGCGCGCTTCGGGGCTGACGCCCGCCAGGCCCGTGACTTCGCGCCGGAGCGAATCGTAGTCCTTCTCGGTCAGCGTGGCCTGCACGCCAAAGCCTCCACGGACGCCTCCGCGCGACATATTGCCGGAGAAAATGATCAGCAGGTTGTTCCCCATGCTGGCGATCTGACGTTCGACTTCCGCCTTGGCTCCGGTGCCCATGCTGACTCCGACGATGACGGACGCGATGCCGACGATGATGCCCAACATGGTGAGAAACGAGCGCAGGATGTTTCGGCGCACGGCCCGCAGCGCAATTTTCAGGATCGCCAGCATAAAGATTAAACGGGGTGCTACGCCAGCTGCACGGCGCGTTGTTCCTCCTGCAGCTGCGCCAGCGCCGCGGACGCATGCAGGCGTTTTGAAACCGCCTCGTCGGTGCGAATCAGGCCGTCGCGCATCACCACCTTGCGCTTCGCAAAGTTGGCGATGTCCAGCTCGTGGGTGACCATCACGATCGTGATGCCCTGCTCGTTGAGCGACTGGAACACGCCCATGATCTCGATGCTCGTGTGGGTGTCGAGATTGCCGGTGGGTTCGTCGGCCAGAAGAACGCGCGGCTCGTTGACCAGCGCGCGCGCGATGGCGACGCGCTGCTGCTGGCCGCCGGACAACTGGTTGGGGTAATGATCGGCGCGGTCCGCCAAGCCGACGATATCCAGCGCCGCCATGGCCCGTTCCCGCTGGGCCCGGGAGCGCACGCGCTCGCGGCCGTAGAGGAGCGGCAGTTCCACGTTCTCCAGGGCGGATGTCCGCTTCAGCAGATTGAATCCCTGAAAGACAAAGCCCAGCTTGGAATTGCGGAGATCCGCCAGCTCATCGCGGCCCAGCCGGCCGACGTCGACCGCATCGAGGTAATAATGCCCCGAGGTCGGGCGATCGAGACAACCGATGGTGTTCATCATCGTCGACTTGCCCGAGCCGCTCGCGCCCATGATGGCGACAAATTCCCCCGGCTGAATATCCAGGTTGACCCCTCGCACCGCATTCACCTCGAGAGACCCGTTGCGATACGTGCGCCGGAAGTCGGCCAGCTCGATGATGGGTTCCATGGCAGGTGGGGCGACGGATCAGCGCGGTCTCGGCGGGCCGCCGAAGGGTCCCAATCGGCTGCCGGTCCCTGCCGCTGACGGCGGGGTGAAAGTCCCGCTGATAATGCGGTCCCCTTCCTTCAATCCTTCGACGATTTCGACACTGCCGGCGTCTGCGATCCCGAGCTTGACGGCCACGGCCTGCAATTCCACGCGGGCGTCCGGTGGGGTGCCCATGATTGCGCTCTTGAGATAAACGATCGCCGCCTTGGCCTCTTTCGAGTCAAGCCGCGGCTTTGCGGCGGCGCTCCCGGAGTCGCCTCCGGCCGGTGCGCCGGGAGTTTTGGCCGGAGCGGCGTTGGTTTCGCCCGTCACCGTCACGCCGGCCGGCGGGCGGAAGCGAATGGCCGCCAGCGGAATCTTGAGCACGTTCTTCCGCTCTGCGACGATAAACCGGGTGTTGGCCGTCATGCCGGGCCGGAGTTTCAGATCGTTGTTGTCCACATCCACCACGGCGATGTAGGAGACGACATTCTGGTTGGTGTTGGGCGCAAACCGGACCTGTTTGACGTTTCCGCCGAACAGGCGTCCGGGGAACGCATCGACGGTGAACTGGACTTTCTGGCCCTGTGCCACTCCGCCGATGTCCGCCTCGGACACGGCGGCCTCGATGTGCATTTTGTGGAGATCGTTGGCGATGGTGAAAAGCGTCGGCGTGGTCATCGCGGCGGCGACCGTCTGGCCCGCCTCCACCCGGCGCGTGATGACAACGCCGTCAATCGGGGCAACGATCGTGGTGCGGTTAAGGTCCACCTGCGCGCTCTCGAGAAACGCTTGGCGGGTTTTCGATTGCGCCTTGGCCTGGTTCAAGTTCACCCGCAGCTGGTCGAATTCGGTTTTCGAAATGAGCTTCGAGGCGATCAGCTCGGCGCCGCTTTCGTACTTCAATTGCGCCATCTCTTCCGCCGCCTGCGCGCTGGCCAATTCCGCCTCGGCCTGGCGCTTCGCGCGCTCATAGGTGGCCGGGTCAATCTGGGCCACCACGTCTCCCTTCTTCACATGCGAATTGAAATCAACCTTGATCTCGGTAATCGAACCGGAAATCTGGCTGCCCACTTCGACCAATTGGACCGGGTTCAGAAAGCCATTGGCCGTGACGATCTGGGTCACATCTCCCCGCTCGACCGGGCTCGTCTTGAATTCCGTGGCGACCGTCGCCGGCCGTCCCCAATACCGATACCCGCCCCAGACAGCCGCCGCGAGGGCGACCAACACCACCAACCGCACCAGCCAGCGACCCCATCGCGCCTTCGGCGCCGGCGTCGGCAGCGGCCGGGGTTTCCGCCCCGCCGCCGGACGGATGGGTTCCGTGGCCGGTCGTTCTGGTTCCATGACAGTCTCGTTCATAGCTGACGCCGGGCACCGCGAACGCCCACCGTCTGCAAAGCGGGGCGCGGCAATTCCGATTTACCGTCATAAAGCGCAAAATTTGCCAACGGTCCGCAAGAATAACTCAAAAATCGTCGTCACCTCCAGTCAGTCCTCTTCCCATTAACCTGCGGTCGGCCGCGCCTGTCCTCGGGCGCAGAAAGCCGGATACTTCCTTCCAACGGTTGGGAAATTTCCAACCCTCCAGTCGTTCTTGAATTTCTACGGGTCCCACACTGCGCGGACCCGCGCTCCAGGTTCATGGCCCCCACTCACGTCCGCTGATTTTTGATTCACGATTTTCGATTTACGATTGCGGATTGTCCGACTTGGAAATCGTCAATCGACAATCACCAATCAAAAATCACCAATGGTGTTCGTGGCCGCAATTTACATGCAACAATCCGGGTTGCTCCCCATGAACCGGGAAGGTAGGGCGTGCTCTCCGCAGCGCGCCGAGCGTGCGGTCCGCCGCACGGACTGCCAGCTGGCGGCGGAGCGCCAGCCCTACCTGCGTGGGCGCGTTCATGGCCCGTGAGCAGGTCCGTAAGGAACAAGCAGCTTCCCATGAACCGCGCAAGGTAGGGCCCGCTCTCCGCAGCGGGCCGTCCGGTGCGGACAGCCGGCTGGCGGCGGAGCGCCAGCCCTACCTCCCATCTCAAACCGTTCCAGGCCGCGGCGCCACTTCGACCGACCCAACCCAGCCCGGGTGAGGCCGAAAAGCAAAATGCGCAGACCGATCGTCCGGCGAGAAGAACCCCGGGGCGGACTTAAACGCCGCCGTTCCGCCGCCGACCGCCTCTGGTGCCAGGACGTCGACGTCCGCGAGGGATTGCAGACCGAAATCCCACGCACCTTCCAGCGCAACGTCAAACTGCCGGAGCTTTCGCGGATCGAATCCCATCAGACGGGTGGTCACCAGGTCCACCGCCATGGGATGTTCTCCCGCAACCAGACATCCGGCCGCTTTCGCATCCGGCTCGAGCGGACCCATGCCGTCCCCACCGACGATGCCATCCACCACACAGAACATTTTCCGCTGCGGGCGTTCGTGCAACGTGCCGCGCGCATCCGCAAAAAAAAGAATCTTGGCGAGGTCCGCCGTCATGCGCCAAGCGGAGTCGTTGCCGTGCCAGTTGCCGGCGTCGAGAATCAGCGTGTCCTGGGAAATGCGGGCGAACGGCTTGAGGGTTGAGCGGTAGATGCCGCGGGCGACGCGGTAGATGGCGTCGGCGCCTTTGGACTGGCGGGCGAGAAGTTTGTCGTAGGCCCAGCGCTGGAGACGCACGAGGCCGCGATCGCGGTCGCGGCCGGGCCGGCGATCGGGCAGTTGATCGCCACCGGTGCTGGGGGAGCCGAGGCGATAATGAATCAGATAATTCTTGTTCGTGTTGATCCCGACCAGGCCCTTGAGGTTGAGGGTCACCCCCACTTTCTTGTGCGTCTTCATCTTGGGAACCGAGATGAAGACGTCGGCGGAGAGGATGGTCTTGGAAACACAGTATTCCTGGGTTTCCCCGTGATGATGGGCGATCGTTTCCTGGCGGTTGTAATCCGCCCCGTAGTAATTCTCGCTCGGCAGGCCGTAGAAATGGCTGCGCTTTCCCAGGTTGATGACGACGCTGCCCGCCGGATCGCCGGCCAGTTTCCGTCGGTTGTCCGTCAACGCAGGCTTGCGGGGATCGATGACGCAGAAGTTGCGCAGATCATAAGTCTCAATCCGAAACCGGCGGCGTTCGGCATAGAAGGCCTGGATCGCATCCAGCCGTTGCACGCGCATCAAATCCTCCCAGTTACAATCCATCTGAGGCACGTCCGCGATGATGATCCGCCCCTCGCCGCGGAGCGCGAGATACGTGTAATCCACCAGCGCACGCAGGATGGACGGGTGGGTCACGACCGCGAAGAGATCGCCGCCGCCAGCGTTGAAGCTGAGCACATAGTTCGGCTTGAGCAGCACCGTTTGTCCCGGCTGGATGAGGTGGCCGAGCGGGTTCCATTCCGGCGTCCCGAAGCGATCCCGATCAAAACCCAGCGCCGCGAGCAACTCGCGGAGCAGCGCGTATGGCCGGTTGGGCGCGCGGGAGACGTCGGCCCACGGCAGCTCAGGGTAGTGGGTGTCCGGGTGAAAGGGAGGATCCGGGTTATAGGCCGGCTCAGTGACGCCGTAGGCGACGCGATGTTTCATGATCGGTCTCCGTATTGGATGGGCAGCCGCTGATCGAGGAACCGGAATTTTCCGGTCCGGGTTCGCGGGATGGATTCAACGGCGCGCAAGCCGAGCTCCACATCCGGCCCGAGCTTCGCCTCCAGGCCCTGCCGAATCCTGGCCGCCGCGGCCTCCGAAAGCCGGCCGTCCTTCGGCACGAACTGGAAGATCACCTGCCCAGGCTGCTCCTGCAAAAACTGGAACTGCCGCACCGGATCGAAGATGTCGTCGTGCATGTTGATCGCCGTCATCGAGATGTAGCGCCCGCCGCGGGTCACGATCACCTCGTGGGCGCGCCCGGCGATTTGCGTCAAGGTGAGAAACGCCCGGCCGCAATCCGGACAACCCGCGGGTCCGCGCACGGCGCGATCCAGGGTGCGATAGCGGATGAACGGCGTGATTCGCTGGTGAAAGCTGGTGCCGATGATTTCGCCCTCGTCCCCTTCGTCGCAGGCGGCGCCGTCGGGGCGCACCACTTCGCCGAGGCCGTAATACGGCCAGACATGAAACCGCCGGGATTTTTCACACCAGGGGGCCAGCACGGCCTTTTCGCAATGGCCGTACCAGGCGAACAACCGGGCACGCGGGAAAATTTTCTCCGCCTTCTCGAGCTGCCAGGGGTAAACATTTTCGGAGCCGAGAAAAATCACGTCGAGTTCGAGGCGTCCGTCGAGCCCGCCGTCGCGGATGAGATCGCAGAGCAGATTGAGCGACGACGGGTAGGCCTGGAGCACCCGGATGCCGCGCGCCCGGATGGCCTCGAGGTACGCTCCGACGTTTTTTGCGGTGAGGAAATAGGACGAGAGAAACAGCTCGCGATGGTACGGATCGAACTGCTGGAAGTCCTGCTCCGTGCCCACGAACGCGCCCCGCAGGACCGCGCTCGGCCGCCCCAGCCGCCAACCCGTCCAGCTCCAGCCAGTTTGCATGAACGCGTTCTCGAGACGGCCCGTTTCCGGCGCCTCATAAAAGCCGAACGGGATTCCCGTCGAACCGCCGGTGGTCACGTAGCGTCCAGCCATCGACCGGTGCGTGAACGCCTTGAGGTTGTCCCGGAACAGCTCCTTGGTGGTGAACGGCAGGTGGCGGACATCCCGCGTGGAGCGCAAATCATCCGCCTGGATCCCCGCTTGCGCGTAAAGCTCGCGATAGCCATCGGTGTTGGCGATGGCCCAGCGCACGATTTCCCGGAGGCGCTCGACCTGCCACGCCTCGATCTGCTCCGGAGCCCACCGCTGGGCGCCGTCCAGAAAACGGCGCCAATGCCGGTAATCGGGCCGCTGCCGCCAAGGCGGCGGGACGATGCCAGCCACCGCCCGGAGCATCTGGCGCCCGCCGGGCGGCAGGCGTTGCCACAAGCCGCTCACGGGCGCACGGCCTCCTGCGCCCGGCTCAGGCCGAAGCCGGGGCCGTCGCCACCCAGGGTTTTTGGCGGGGCAGAGTTAAGCATCATCTGGCTAACGGCCGCGTTCAACGAGCCGTTAAGTTAACCAACGGGCGAGACATTACAGGCGTCCGGCTCCGTCGCAAGTCGAAGCCGGCGACGGCGACGGCGGGCCGCGGGTTTCCAACCCGCAGCGGCTGACGCCCACGATTCGGCTCGAAGGTTCCCACGCCTGCCATGGCCTCAAGCCGCCGCGGATGCCGGAGAGCGCGGCCCGGGCACCGGACAGGTCTCATGACGATTCAGCGAAAATTTCGAGATACAGCCGGCCGGCCGGCGGGCTTGCGTTGGCCGGATTCCTCCTGTATCCACGCCACGCTGGCGCGCGCGCCACTGGCCGGCGCAAACGTCGCCTCACAGTGTTGCGGCCATCCTATTGCATGAAGAATGTGGCGTTTCTGGCCGGAGCCCGGCCGAATTACATGAAGGTCTTCCCGATCTGGAAGGCCCTGCAACGGCGGGGGCTTCCCATCCGCCCGTCGCTCATCCATACGGGCCAGCACTACGACGAGGCGATGTCGGATGTCTTCTTTCGCGACTTCGCCATGGAAAAGCCCACGCATTTTCTCGGAGTCGGCTCCGGCCCTCATGGGCTCCAGACCGCGAAGGTCATGATCGCGCTGGAGGAACTGTTCACCCGCGAACGCCCGGACCTGTTGGTCGTGGTGGGCGATGTGAACTCCACCATGGCCGGGGCGCTCATCGCCTCCAAGATGTTGATCCCGGTGGTGCACGTGGAGGCGGGCCTGCGCAGCGGCGACCGCACGATGCCGGAGGAGATCAATCGGATCGTCACCGATTCGATCTCGGATCTCCTGCTCCTGAGCTGCCAGGACGCGGAGGCGAACCTGCGGCGCGAAGGCGTGGCGCCGGAAAAGATCCGCTTCGTGGGCAATGTGATGATCGACAGCCTGGTGGAGCTATTGCCCAAAGCCGCGGCCTCGCCCAAGGCGGCGGAGCTCGGCGTGGGCGATCGCCCCTTCGTGCTGACCACGCTGCACCGTCCCTCGAATGTCGATCAGCCGGCCCGGTTGCGGCACCTGATGGACGCCCTGACGCGCGTGCCGGGCGAGTTGCCGGTGGTGTTCCCCGTGCACCCGCGCACACAAAAAATGCTCGATCAGCTCGGGCTATCGGCCGCCCCGCGCTTCGTCTTCACCACGCCGCTCGGCTACAACGATTTTCTCTCCCTGGAAAACCAGGCGGCGCTGGTCATCACCGACTCGGGGGGCGTGCAGGAGGAAACCTCCTACCTGGGGGTGCCGTGCCTGACGTTGCGTGCGTCGACGGAGCGGCCGGTGACGGTGACGGAGGGGACCAACCGCCTGCTCGATCCCGAGCGCGAGTCCTTGACCGACGCCGCGCGCGACGCCCTGGCGCGTGGCCGGCGCGCGGGGGCCTGCCCGATCGCGGGCTGGGACGGGCGCGCGGCCGAACGCGTGGTGGACGCGCTCCTGGCATTCGGGTCTTCCCGGCCCGCGTCGAAATGAAGGTCACGTCGCTGGAACCTTCGCGAGGCTCCCGGCGGCCTCAGCTTGCTGCAGGTGAAACGACCACGCACCGCGCCGCCGCGGCTGGCGATTTCGTCGCGACGACGGAAACAAAAATATTTCGCCGGCATAGCCGCGGTGGTTTCCTGATTGGGTTTAGATGAAACAGGTGCTGCAAGATCTCGAGTCAGGCCAGGTGGTGGTGCGGGAGACGCCGGACCCGACGCCCGCGCCCGGCCGGCTGCTGGTGCGGGTTCAATGCTCGCTTTTGAGCGCGGGCACGGAAAGCGCCCAGGTGGCGAAGGGGCGCCAGTCATTGCTGGAAAAAATCCGGCAGAAGCCCGAGCTCATCCGCAAGGGGCTCGACGAGCTGCGCGAGCGCGGCCTGGCCGGCGTGCGCGAGAAGCTGGCCAGCAAGTTCGAAGGCTTCACGGAGCTCGGCTACAGCTGCGCCGGAGAAGTCGTGGACAGCGGCGGCGCGACGGGAATTCCGCCGGGGACGCTCGTGGCCTGCGCCGGCGCCGGTCTCGCCAACCATTCGGAGTTTGTCTCCATCCCGTGGCTGCTCTCGGCCGTGGCGCCGGCCGGCGTGTCGCCGGAGGCGGCGTGCTACGCGACGGTCGGCGCCATCGCGATGCAGGGAGTACGCCAGGCGCAGGTGCAACTGGGCGAGTATGTCGTCGTGATCGGCCTCGGTCTGGTCGGGCTGCTTACTTCCCAGCTCTTGCGCGCGGCGGGCTGCCTGGTGGCTGGAGTGGATCCTTCCGCCGGTGCGTGCCGCCGCGCCATGGCCCACGGCTGCGACGTGGCGATTCCCCCGGACCAGGCGGCCGCCGCCGTGCGGCAGTTGACGGCCGGCGCCGGGGCGGATGCCGTGATCATCTGCGCCGCCACTTCGGAAAGCACGCCGGTGGCGCTGGCGGGCCAACTGGCCCGGTCGCGGGGGCGCGTGATCATGGTCGGGGCCACCGGCATGACCGTGCCGCGGGAGGACTATTACCTGAAGGAACTGTCGCTGTCGCTGTCGCGCTCGTACGGCCCCGGTCGTTACGACCGCGGTTACGAGGAGGAAGGGCACGACTACCCCATCGACTACGTGCGCTTCACCGAGCAGCGCAACCTCCGGGCTTTTTTGGAGCTGGTCCAAAAGGGATCCGTCGACGCGGTGCGGCTGACCACGCATCGCTTCGCCGTGGAGGAAGCTCCGGCCGCCTACGCGACGCTGAATGATCGCAGCGTTGAACGCGCCGGCGTGGTGCTGACTTACCGTTCGAGCCCCCCCGCGCCGACGAAGTTCACTATCGCGCTCAAGCCGGCCGCGCCGGCCGGGCAGGACCGAATCGGCGTCGCGTTCATCGGCGCCGGCGCCTACGCGCAGTCCATGCTCCTGCCGTTGCTGAAGAACCGCCCGGACGTCGTCCTGCGCAGCGTCATGACCCGTTCGGGCAGCCACGCGATTCACGCGGCCAAACGCTTTGGGTTCGAAAGTTCCTCCACCGATCCCAACGAAATTCTCCGCGATCCCAATGTTCGGGTGGTGTTCGTCACGACGCGCCACGACTCGCACGCGGCCTTCGCCGGCCGTGCGCTCGACGCCGGCAAGCACGTGTGGGTGGAGAAACCTCTCGCGCTCGATCTGGACGAACTGCGGGCGGTGGTCGCCGCCTGGCGGCGCCAGCCCGCCGCCCGCCTGGTCGTTGGCTTCAATCGGCCCTTTGCGCCTTCGGCCCGGTGGCTGTTAGCCCGCCTGCCGTCGATGGTCCCGCGCCTGTTGCATTACCGGGTCAACGCCGGCTTCGTGCCGGCCGACTCGTGGGTCCACGATCCAAAGGCCGGCGGCGGACGTCTTCTCGGCGAGGGCTGTCATTTCTTCGACTTCCTGCGCGAGGCCGCCGGTGGACTGGCAGAGAGCGTGTCAGCGGAACCAGCCGGTTCGACCGGGGCGGGCTGGCCGGCCGGCGCCGACTTCGTGGCGACCGTCCGTTTCGCGAACGGAGCGGTGGGCCAGTTGATCTACTCCTCCCAAGGGGCGCCCGGCATGCGCAAGGAGCACTTCGAGTGTTTCGCGGGACAATCCTGCGGCGCGTTGCATGATTTTCGCGACGCGGAGTTTTTTCAGGGGGAACGTGCCGAGCGATTTGGCAGGGCCGGCCAGGATAAGGGGCAGGCGGCGCTGCTCGACGCGTTTTTGCAGTGCGTGCGGACAGGGTCCGCCCCGCCGGTCAGCCCGGAGTCCTTGATCGAATCGTCGTTGCTCACCGTGGCGGCCCAGCAGAGTCTGGCGCAACGACGACCGGTCGCGCTCGCCGAACTGCGCAACGCCCTGGCCCAGGAATGAACCGGCGCGTCCTCGTTGTCGGGCATCCCTACCCGGACCAGAACATGGGCAGCGTGCGCCTGCGACGGGTGTGCCGCCTCTTGCCGCGCCACGGCTGGGATGCCGTGGTCCTGACCCACGCCGGCGGCACAGCCTGGACGGCCCAATGCCCGCCCGGCGTTCGGGTCGAACCAGTGGCGGCGCCCGACCTCACGCGCATCTACCAAGCCATCCGTCAGACCCTCCGGCCGCCGCAGCCAACCAACGGCACCACCGCCGACGGCAAGCGCGGCGGGACGCCGGTCGTGCTCGACACCAACCTTTCGAGCAAACTGAACCGCTGGCTGATGATCCCGGACAAACAACGTCCTTGGCTGCGCCCGGCGCTGCGTCGGGGACGTGAGCTCCTGCGGACGGAAAAATTTGACGCGGTCTTTGCTTCCCTGGATCCGCGCACGGCGTTGCTCGTGGCGGCGCGTCTCTCCCGTTCATCCGGCGTGCCGGCCGTCCTCGAATATCGCGACCTGTGGATCGGCAACCCGTATTATCACCTGACCCAGCCGACGGCCTTGCATCGCGCGTGGCACGCCCGGCTGGAACGATCAGCCATCCGGCAGGCGACGCGCGTCACCGCAGTTTGCGAGGGGATCCAGGAATATTTGAATGAGGCTTACGCCAGCGCGCTCCACGCTCCGGTGGCCCTGAATTACAATTTCTACGATCCGGACGAATACCCGCCGCGTGCCCCGCGCAGCGATCAGCAACCGTTCGTCGTGTCCCATACAGGAAATATGTATGCGAGCCGGACGCCGCATTTGTTTTTTGAAGGACTCCAGGCGTTTCTGCGAAAACATGCGCTCACGCCGGCGCAATTCCGTTTTCGCTGGGCCGGCGGGCTGTCCGGCGTCAGCGGGCTGGCCGAAGTGCTCGATCGCACCGGCGTCCGTCCCTTCATCGATTTCCTCGGCCAGATCCCCCATCGCGCGGCCTTGCAACTCCTGGTCGACAGCGACGTTTCCCTGCTCTTGCAGGCCCCGGACGACACCATTCACATCCCGGGCAAGCTGTTCGAGGCCATGGGAGCGAGGGTGCCGATCCTGGCCCTCTCGAATCCGTGCGAGACCGCGCGGATCGTTCAACAAGGCCAGGCAGGCTTGGTCAGCGCGTACACCGCCGAGGCGGTCGCCGGAGCCCTGTCCGATTTTTACGCGCGCTGGCTCCGGCACGAGCGCTGGACGTTTAGTGAGGAAAACGTCCGACGCTTCTCCGCGGATGCGGTGGTGGCCAAGTTGGCCCGGCTTTTTGACGAGGCGGCCGGGACCGCCCCAGGGAAACCGTGACTCCGTTGTCCGCGATCGCAGGCTCGCCCCTGGCCCGGCATCCGGGCCTGTTGCTCCGCAAAGTGGCGGATCGCCTTCGATTGCGCGCCCCGGCCCTTCCTATAGTCCCCGACCGTCTGGCCCCGGCCCGTTACCCCGCAAGCTGGCACGAAGCTCTGGCCCGAGGCGCGTTGCCTCCGCGTCCTTATCCCGACCTCCCGCCCGTTCCATTCCACCGCGTGTTCGAGCAGGACTTCGACGAAGCCCAACTGCTCGACCGCTGCCGCAGCGGCCCGGCCCGCGGCGTGACCGGGCTGCCCGGCGACATCAAGCTCATCTGGGATTACAGCCGGGGACACGCGCTCTGGCCGAATGTCATTCTCGGACACGTGGACGCCGCGGCGGCGTTCCTCGAACGCTGGTGGGCCGCAGCGAATGGAGGAAACGGGCCGGCGTGGAGTTGTCCGATGGACGTGGCCATTCGCGCCGTGAATTGGATCTTCGCGGACGTGATGGCGCACGGCGAACTGGCCCGGCGCGTCGGCGCAGCCGAGTGGTCTCGCCGCCTCTGGCGGCACGGCGCCCTCGTCTGGCAACGGCTCGAGACGAACCTCGTTTGCAGCAACCATTATCTCGCCGATCTGCTCGGTCTGGCGGTCATCGGCCGCGCGCTGCCGGACGACGCCGAGGCGCGTCGCTGGGCCGCGTTCGCACAAAGCGAATTTCCCCGCGCGCTCCTCGCCCAGACGCGGCCGGACGGCGGCTTGAACGAAGCGTCGACGCGCTACCACGCCTTCGTCACGGAGATGGCGTTGCTCACCCGCCTCGCAGTCAGCGAGCCCTTTCCCCAGCCGGCCGAGGAACGCCTGCGGCGCATGTGCCAGATCCTTGCAGACCTGCGCGATGCCGACGGGCAGGTTTTTCCATTCGGCGACGACGACAGCGGGCATGTGCTGGCGTTGAACTGGGCCGGCGGCGGGCGTGGCGACGCGCAACGACGCCTGGCGGCAGGGGTGCTTGGCGAACGATTCTCGGCGAGGGCGGACGCGGTCTATCCCGACAGCGGGTGGTGGGTTCGACGGGGAGAGGAGTTCACGGTGGCGGTGGAATTTGGCGGGGTGGGCCTGGCCGGCCTGGGAGGACACGCGCATAACGACGATCTCTCGTTCTGCCTGGAGTGGCGAAACCGGCCGGTGGTCGTCGATCCCGGGACGTATCTTTACACGTCCGATCTGAAGGCCCGGGACGAGTTTCGTTCGGCGCGCGCGCACAACTCTGTCCTCGTCGACGACCTCGAGCCGCGCGCGATGGGGCCGGGGCCGTTTCGCTTGCCGGGCGCAGATCGGGCACATCCGATCCACGCCACCCCGCGTTCCACGTCCTTTCATCGGCCCGTTCGCGCCGGCGGCCAGACCGTGCAGCATCGGCGCACGGTCGAACTGGCGGGAGCTGAATTGACCATCGAGGACGCCCTGGCCGGGACCGGCGACCATCGGCTCGAGTGGCGCTTTCACCTGCATCAGGGTCTCGGCGCAGCGGTCAACGACGGCCGGATTCGCGTGGAGGTGCCTGGGGCTGGCACGCTGGAACTGGAACCTCCGCCCGGGGTGCAGACGACCATTGAAACGGGACGATGCGCGGACGGCTACGGGCGCGCCCATTCAATCCCGGTAATTATTGGCCGTCGGCGGAGCGCATTGCCGATAACGGGCCAGTGGCAGTGGCGTCCGCTGGATTGAGCCGGCGCGCGGACGGTCCGCGGACCGCGGTTCACGCGGTCAAGGAGGCGGGCGCATCGGTTGGCTCAGCCGCAGGAGCCGCGGCTGGCGCGGCGACGTCCTTTGCCCGGCGCATGCCGCCATTCACGCTGACGCTGAGGCCGATGGTTCCGACGAACGCCAGCAAATCAAGGTGAACGGCTCCGAATACCGTCAGGAAGAAAACGACCTTCGCGATGTAGTAGCAGAGGAGGAACGTGTTGACGGATCGCAGCGACGGGTCGCCGTAGCGGTAGTTGCGGACCAGGAGCCGCAGGCCAGCCAGCATGAACCAGGTGAATGCAATGACCCCCCAAATGCCGAACGGGAGCAGGACGGAAAGCGGCCCGTTGTGATAATCGCCCGCGAGAATCATCATTTCCTGATCCGTCCGCATGCCGCGGCGGACCATCTCCATCGTCAGGTAATAATCCGTGCTGCTCGCGGTGAACCCCTTGCCCATCCAGAAGTACTTGGGAATTTCCGGCGTGACCATGGCCCACATGTCCACGCGCCACTGGCTGGACTGTTCCGCGTCGAACCGCGCCATCGGGCTGACCGGGATCGGGAGAATGCTCAAGCTGCGCTGCACTGACAGGGGCAGGTGGATCGCCAGCGGATAAAGGGCGAGGAAACCCAGCGCGCCCGTGACCAGCAGGATGGGAAACAGGCGGGTGCGGTGCAGACCCTCGACAAAGAAGTGGATGACAAAAAGGAGGGCGGCGAACGCAATGGTCGAGCGGAAACCGCCCAGGGCCCCGATCATCAAGGCGGCCACCAATAGGGCCATCCGCCACGGCCGGTTGAGCTGGAGCACCCCGCGCGCGCCGAAGCGCATGAGAAAATACGGCACCAGGAAATACGAGGCCACCGCCACGCCGCCCAGCCGGTTGAACTTCTCGCCGCCCGGGCCGGAATTGAAGTCCTCCACGATTTGGTGCATCGCCATGTCCACCGGCACAAAGGCGTAAAGGAAGTATGCCGCCGGACCGGCCAGATAAATAAGGTTCGAAAAAACCGACGACAACCCGGACAGCAGATAGCCGCCCACCCACGCGCCCGCCTGGCTCGGCTGAATGCGGACCCAGCTCAGGGCGAAGTAAACGACCACGGACAGCCAGACATAAAAGTATTTTTTCCCTCCGTACATGCCGCTGCCCAGCGCACGCATGCCCAGACCCCCGGTCATCCTGGCGGTGATAATCACCACCACCGCGAACGCCAGCAATGGCCAGGTGATCGACGGCACGTCGAGCAGCCGGCGGTTCTTCTCCATGATCCGCCCAAGCAGGGTCAACCCACCACTGGCCAGCGCCATCGGCATCCAGGCGGCGGGCGAGCCGGGCAGAAACGCAAGGACCAGCGCCGCGTTCAAGCTGAATATCAGCATCGCATGATGCCATCGCAGCACGGCCGGCAAGGACAAGGCCATGACCACCAACCCCACCACACCCACCGAAATGAGATCGTCCGGCGTCGCAATGAGAAAACCCAGCAGCGCCGCCAGCGGCAGCACCACCATCAAAACCAAAAAACGTTTCGGAAACATTCGATCAACCGGACAATTCGATCCCGCCGTTGTGCGCACGCACCGCGCCCGGCGCAGATGCACCCAAAGGTTCATCGGCAGCGCGACCGTTCAGTTGACCCGAGCCCGACGCCCGGCGCCAGCACCAGCGGGCGGACACTCTATGACGGACCAACCCGCCAGGGAAAGCCTTCTTGCCAGAATTGCCAGAACCAAAGAGCCCCGCCCCTCCATGAACCGGAACGGCTATTGGGTATTGCCTATTGGGCGGTCCGGCGTCCTCGATACCCAGTTCCAGATTTTCCATCCAAACTTCTAAATGCCCCGCGGACTCCGGGTTCATCGCTCATCGAACCCCCTGACGTTCCATCGCCCGCACGTAGGCCGCCCGAAATTCCGCCGCCATTCTGGCCGGATCCAGCCGCGCCCGCAGCTCGCGCAAAACATCCGCCGCCACCACGCCGCGGCCAAGCAGCGGGTGACGGGCCGCCTGCCGCAGCGCATCCCGCAAACTCTCCACGCTCCCCGGCGCGCAGAGAAAACCGTTCTGCCCGGGCACGACGTAGTCCGGCACGCCACCCACCTCCGCGCCCACGATGGGCACCCCCGCCACGGCCGCCTCCTTGGCCGCCGTGGGACCGGTGTCCGCGCGCGTGGGACAGGCAAACAGGGTCGCCTGCGCCAGCTCCCCGGCGACCTCCTCCGGGGTGAGGTTCTGACGAAACTGGATTCTTGACCAGAGCTCCGCCGAGGTCACCGCTTTCATTTCCGAAACGAAGTCCGGCGAGCTGTCCCCAATCACGACCAGCTCCAAATCGAGCTCGCCGCGGAGCTGATCCAAAGCCCGCACAAGCAGGTCCCCCCCTTTGCGCGGACCCAGGTGACCCGTAAACAGGACCCGAAAACGGTCCACCGACGGACGCCGCTCGATTTCATGAAACAGCCGCGCCGGCACCGTGTCGACGTGGCGAACTTCCAGGCGCGGCCCCAGCTGGCGCACGTAGTCACACGCGAAACGGGACTCGGCCGTGACCAGCCCGCGACCCCGAAAGTTCCATCGCTCCAGCCACGCAGCCAGCCGCTCGTAACCAGTGACCGGAAAGAGCTTGATGTTCCACGACGCCAGCCCCTGGATCGTCACAACCGACGGATAACGCAGGCGCGCCGCCACCGTGGCAGCCCCATTCTCCGTGCCCCAAGCGTGCACAACGTCCGGACGCACCGCCTTCAGTTCCCGCCCCATCACCACGGTGTCATACCAGAAAAGCGACGGCGCGCGCAGACCGCCGCGGGTGCGCACCAGATGGAACGTCACTCCATTCCGCTCGAAGCAACGGTCCCGCGGATGCTCTTTTCGCAACGAGAACACATGCAGCTTCAAGTCCGGGCTGCGCTCAAACTCCGCCAGCAGCACGCGCTGCCACGTGGCCGGATGCTGCCTGGGCAAGGCCCGGACTTCCGCCGGCGCGTCCGCCAGCCATTCGACCGGAAAAAAGGAAAACCACGCGACCTTCATCGGCGCTGGCCGGTCAACGCGGCGGTCGGGTTGCCCGAGACTTGGGAAATGCCTTTGACCCGGCGATAAATGCGGGAGAGAAACCGCACCCAGCCCGGCCCGCCCACCCGGGCGGCCATCTGGAACAGGCGGTAACGCGTGTGCATCGGCGGCGAGAGCAGCAGCAACCCCCAATGATAGCGCAGCAGCCGCGGCGAAAGCCCCGCTCCATACCGCAGCAGAAATCGCGTCGGCACCTGGTATCGAAGCTGGTATTCCCGCCGGTCCAGCGCCCGCGGACGACCAGCGGCCCGCAACAGGTGCAGGATGCGCTTGTGCTGCACGTAGCTCAGTGGCTGAACCCGGCCCGAGCGAACCACCACGTTCGTGCCGCGATCCTCGCCGGTATGCTGCCGCTGGTAGGCCACCAGGTCACGCGTCTGCGCCCCGCCGCTCCGCGCAATGAGGTCGCACCACATCTCCCAATCGCCACAGTACTGCGACGTCGCCCGAAATCCGCCGACCGCCCGCGCCTCGTCCGCCCGGAACAGTTGCCCAGGAAAGGGAAATGGCGTCAGCCAAATCGTGTCCTCCAGACGCACCTCCCGCCACGACTGGGGAACCGCCGGCATCGAAAGCGTCGGGTGCGGCTGCCCGTCGTCATCCACGATCGCCGTGTGCCCAAAATACAGTGCCACCCGCGGGGCTTTCGCCGAAAGCGCAATCATCGACTCCACGAAGTTCGGCGCGAGATAATCGTCGTCGTGCAAGATCGACAGCCAGCCGGCCCCCGCCTGCTCAAGGCAGGCGTTCCAGTTGCCGAATAACCCCCGCCGTCGCGGGTTACGGATGTATTGAATGCGTGACCCGAACGTCTCCTGCACGAATGTCTGCAGCCCCGCATCTGGCCCGCAATCCTCGACCACGATGACCCGGACCGGCACGGTCTGGTCCAACGCGCTGGCCACGGCCTGACGAACATACTGGCGCCGGCTGTAGACCGTGATCGCGATGGTGATTTGATCGGGCGTCAGGCTCATACCGGCCGGAACAGCGCCGCGCGGCAAAACTCGCCGACGGAAAGGGGTTGTCCCTGAAAACCACGCCACGGGACATACCAGGTGCAGACCGCCATCGTCGCCGTCAGCGGCCCCACAATCAGGCCCCACAGCCCGAATGCACTCGTTAGCACAACGCTCAACACAAACACGGCAAGACCGGTAAATAAACTCAGCTTGAAGAAGGGCACCACGTTCTCCGTAAACGTCAGCGAGCCGAATTGTGCGTAGAAATGTTGCTGGCCCAGATAAAAAAAGTAGACCGCAAGCATCGGCACCCCCAGCAATCGCGTGTGGGTCCCCTTCCATTCCAGCAACGGATTTCCGAAAAGGATGACGGCCGCCGCACCCGCCACGTAGGTCAGCATGACCAACGTCAGCCGTTGGGCAAACAAAACGCTGAGCTCGCGGCTCCGCCCCTGCACCCGCATCACCGTGATCGCCGGCCACTTCACCGTCAGCCATAACCCGGAGAAATTCGTCAGAAACGCCCCGATCTGCGCCGTCAGCCCAAACGACGCCGTCGCCGCATCCCCCAGAAAATGGCTGCAGACCAAAACGTTCGCCTGGTAGATCAAAAAGACGCCCAGGGACAACACGCCGAACTTCCAGGCGTTGGGCCAGAGCTTGCGGAGCATCAGCCGGTCAACCGCCGGACCGGGCGATTGCCGGGGGACCACCGCGGTGAATGCCCGGGCGCAAATCCAGCGAGCCACCGCCGCGCGCAGCAGCGTGGCGAGCACCATGGCATAGAGCCCCCCCCGGCAGTACAGCAGCGCCGTGGCGGAGCCGAGATAGACCAGGCCGGAATACAGGTTCGCCATCTGTAATTCCTTCACCTTGTTCACGCCGGTGCAGGCGACATTCCAGTGTGTCGTCACCAGTCCATAGCCCACCGCGACGACATACAGGCCCCAGCACGCCCAGACCGACCAACCGCCCGCCACTTCCGCGTGACGCCAGACAAAGAACGTCCCAATCAATGCCGTCAGCCCAACCGCGGCCAGCGACAGGCGCAGATACAGCCAGTGTGCGGTCGTCTCCAGGACCCGCAATCGCGCGACATTCGGGTTTCGGTGCTCAGGTGGAGGCCCCAGCCCTTCGGTGTCAAAGTCGTCGGCGCCCCCGTAGAGGTAGGCATAGGCGCGGGAAAGGGATTGGCCGAAGCCGAAGTCAACGAGGTTGGCCGCCTGGCCGCACGCGAGGAAGATCCACCACAGGGCCATCTCCTGCGTCGACAGGCGGGAGAGGACAATCGGGAGAAGGAGGAAGTTCGCGCCGACTCTCACGACGACGCCCACGGCTCCGTAGGCCATCGCCGAGCGGCGCGCGCGCGTGAACAAGCCCGAGATCAAGAAGCCGCCTGCCCGTTCTTACGCCAGTAGACTCCCCACTGGTCGATTTGCTCAATCGGCGCGGTGATCCCGTGCTCGCGCCGGTAGTCCTCCACCGCCTGCCGGCAGCCCGGAACCACGCCATAGTCATCCACAATCAAATAACCCCCAGGAGACAGCCTGCCGTAAAGCGCGCGCAGTGCGTCCATGGTGGACTCGTACATATCCCCATCCAACCGCGCCACCGCGAGCTGACGAATCGGCGCCTGAGGCAGCGTGTCCTTGAACCAGCCCTTCAGGAACTGCACCTGGCCATCCAGCAGCCCGTAGTGATCAAAGTTCGCCTTCACCTGCTCCATCGACACCGCCAGGGCCTCCAGCTTGTGATGCGTGTCGCCCCGGTCCGCCTCGTACTTTTCATCCGGCGGCGGCAGCCCGGCAAACGAGTCCGCCACCCACACCGTGCGATCCGTCACTTGATAGGCTTTCAGGATGCCGCGCATGAAAATACACGCGCCGCCCCGCCACACGCCCGTCTCGATCAAATCTCCAGGAACGCCACGCCGGATCACGTCCTCCACGCAAAACTGAAGGTTCTGCATGCGCTTGACGCCGATCATCGTATGGGCCAACCGCGGCCAATCCCGGCCCTCCAGCCGCGACGCCATCGGATCCGGCGCCGCCGCCGGCTCGTCGCCCACCAGATTTCGAATGAGCTGTTTGGCCTTGGTCTTGAGCCCACCGCCCGCCGGCATCGACTGGCTGCCGTCCTGTGCATCCCACAAGGTCATGGTCAGCGCCTTGCGCAAAAGCTCGATGTACAGACCGCGCAGATCGCCCACAGGGCCGGGCGCATCAGTGGTCAGGATCGGACGGGTCGACATGGGCGGCACAGTATCCACGGGGTGCAGGGATGTCAAATGACGCAGCCCCCACGGGGCACCGTACTTCTTCGCGGCCCGACTTCAGGTTCGCGCCGTCAGCGACGCCCACGACGGCCGCCACCATGGTCGGCCACAGCTACCGATTCCGTGTCCCACGTGGGACACAAAAACTGTCGTCAGAAAATGCGAAGCTGCGCCCGATGCGCGGTTGGATTTCCGTCGGACACAGCCGCCGGGAAGCAGAACTCTCGACTTGGCTTCGATTAGTTCCACGGATTCGACACCGTTTCTCACCTGGCCGGAATGCCTCCGGCGAAATACCAGAGCGGCGCCGGTCATCCCAAACGATGACGACGGCCGCCAACATGTCGGTAACAGCAACCGATTCTATGTCCCACGTGGGACACAAAACTGTCGTCAGAAAAATGCGAAGCTGCGCCCGATCCGCGGTTGGACTTCCGTCGGACATAGCCGCCGGGAAGCAGAGCTCTCGGCTTGGCCTCGTTGAGCCCCAAGATTTCGACACCGTTTCTCACCTGGCCGGAGTGCGGCCGCCAAGTTGCCGATCACCCACGTGGCGCGGTCACGCAGCGCACCCAATCCTGATGGCGCAAATACCACTCGACCGTCTCGCGAATGCCCCGGTCGAACGTGTAGGCCGGCACCCAGCCGAGCTCGTTTTGGATTTTGGAGGCGTCAATGGCATACCGACGATCGTGCCCTGGGCGATCCTTGACGAACGTGATCAACCGGCGCGAAGAACCTCCGCTGGCCGGAGACAGCTCGTCGAAAATGTCGCAGATCAGCTCGACGATCTTCAGGTTCGCCCACTCGTTATGGCCGCCGATGTTGTAGGTCTCGCCGTTCTTGCCTTGCCGCAGCACGCGCCAGAGCGCGTCCGCGTGATCCCCCACGAAGAGCCAGTCGCGCACGTTCAGTCCGTCGCCGTAGACCGGGATCGGCCGGCGCGCGATCAGGCTCTGGATCACCACCGGGATCAGTTTCTCCGGAAATTGATACGGGCCATAATTGTTCGAACAATTCGTCACCACCGCCGGCAGGCCGTATGTGTGGTGGTAGGCCCGCACGAGCAGATCGCTGGACGCCTTGCTGGCGGAGTACGGGGAGTTCGGCGCGTAGGGCGTGGTCTCGAGGAAAAAGCCGGTCGGCCCAAGGCTGCCGTAGACCTCGTCCGTCGAGACATGGTGGAAACGTTTGTTGGCGAGCGCGTCGCCCCAGGTGACGCGACAGGCTTCGAGCAGGTGAAAGGTGCCGACGATGTTGGTGTGGATGAAATCGCCCGGGCCAGTGATGGAACGGTCGACGTGTGATTCCGCGGCGAGGTGCAGGACGTGGGAGATTTCGTGGCGCTGGACCACCTGGAGGACGGCCGCCTTGTCGCGGAGATCGACTTTCTCAAACCGGTAGCGCGGGTCGGCTTCCAGTCCCCTGAGATTTTCGGGATGCCCGGCGTAGGTGAGGCAATCGACGTTGACGACGGCGTTCGGGCCGGGCTGGGCCAGGACATGGCGCAGGAGGTTTGAACCGATGAAGCCGGCGCCGCCGGTGACGAGCAGATTCATAGCGTGTCAGAATGGATACCTCTCACGAATGCCACTGGCGGAGGGCGTCGTCCAGTGCGGCGTCGACGGGCCGGAGGCGGACTCCGGTGGCAAGCAACTTGGAGACGTCGAGCACGCAGTTGGACCGCGGGGTGACCGCGCCCAGCCGGTAGAACTCCTCGTCGCTCGCCCAGAATTCAAACGGGCGATCTGGCCGGAGAATTTTGGTCACCATCTCCACCACCTGCCGGGTGGTGACGAAACCGGGGTTGGTGACGTTGTAAACGCCGAAAGGCGCCCGGCGCTCCCAGAGGTCGAGGCAGGCGTCCACGAAATCCGCGCGGTGCGACAACGAGTTCACATTGTCGTAGACCTTGGCATACCGCTGGATCTTGGTCAGGTAATTGCGCGGGTTATCGAGGTGATCAAACGGAATGCGCAAGCGCCAGAGGAACGACGAGCCCAGCCCGGCCAGAGCCTCTTCGGCCAGCGCCTTAGTCCCGGAGTAAAAGCTGCACGGAGGCGCGCGGAAGCTGAAGTTGGGCGGGTCGAGTTCCACAAAACCGCGCACGCGTTCGGGATGTCGTCGAACCAACTCCTGCAGGGCCGGCCGCGTCAGGTCCTTTTCCACGCGGGTTCCGGCGTCGTCGGTAATCCAGGCGCCGGAGTAGATGCAGCCGGAGGAAACGTGACCCCAGGGCACGCCCGCCGCCAGGCACGCGTGCGCGACCGTCTGGGGGAACAGCGTGTTGCCCTGCAAGGTTTCAGCCCGCGCGACTTCACAGGCATCAACATTTGGCTTGCCGGTGTAGCCGGCGGCGTTGATGAGGAACTCCGGCCGGCGATCGCGCAGGAGGGCGAGCAGGTGATCAAAGCGTGTGTAATCGACCGTGGATCGACTGAGCGCCAGGAACGGGCGTGCCCGGCGCTCGAGCGCCGCGGCGAACGCCTGTCCCACATACCCGGTTGCGCCGAGAAGAATGATCATGCACCGCGGATTAAACCTGCTGACGCCGGGCCTCGGCAATCACCGAGAGCAGGTAATCGCGATATTCGCAGTTCGGCAACCGCTGGGTGCTGGCCACAAACTGGTCGAGCGTGACGAAGCCCTGGCGAAAGGCCGCCTCTTCGGGACAGCCGATCTTGACCCCCTGCCGTCGTTCGATCGTCTGCACATACGCCGAGGCCTCATGCAGGCTGCTGCTGGTCCCGGCATCGAGCCAGGCGAAGCCGCGCGACAACGGATAGACCCGGAGCGTGCCCCGGTTCAGGTACTCCTGGTTCACCGCCGTGATCTCGAGCTCGCCGCGGGCTGACGGCTTCAGCGAGCGCGCGATCGGCACGATGTCACGGTCGTAAAAATAAAGGCCGGGCACGGCGTAGCTGCTCTTCGGTTGGGCCGGCTTCTCCTCGATCGAAACGGCCCGGCCCTCCCGGTCGAACTCCACGACCCCATAGCGCTGGGGATCCTGAACATGATAGGCGAAGATCGCGGCGCCGGATTGAAACCCGGCCAGAGCCCGCTGAAACGTCTCAGTCCCGTAAAAGATGTTGTCTCCCAGGATCAGGGCCACCCCTTCGCCGTGGATGAAGGTTTCCGCGATAAGAAACGCCTGGGCGATGCCCTCCGGCCGGGCCTGCTCCCGATATTCGATGCGAATCCCCCAGTTCGAGCCGTCCCCCAGCAACTGCCGAAAGCGGGGCAGGTCCTGCGGCGTCGAGATGAGGCAAATCTCCCGAATCCCAATCTCGATCATGGTCGTCAGGGGATAGTAGACCATGGGTTTGTCGTAGACGGGCTGCAGCTGCTTGCTGGCCACCAAAGTGAGGGGAAACAGACGGGAGCCTGCACCTCCCGCCAAGATTATGCCTTTCATCAAGTCGTTATCGGTAAACCGGTCTGCGGGTTGAGCATGCGCTCCGCCGCGTGCCAACGCGACGGGTCCCGGACGATGCCCAGAGTCTCCGCCCGCGTCCCGGATGCGAGAAAAAAATATAACCGAGGCCGAACCAAACCTCGTCGTTGCCCGTTCCACCCTCGGTGTGCGATAGATTCACACCCGTCGCAGCTCGAATCTCGGCAACCCGGAACTAAAAACTTGCATGTCCGCCCGCCTCTTTCAGTGGCCCGCCCTGTTCTCGTCCCCCGACGAACAGGCCATGTGGCGGGTCAAGATGGACGATGATCCGGAAGCGTTTGCCGAGCTGGTGCAGCGCTGGCAAAAGCCCATCCAGAATCTGTGCACCCGCATGGTTGGTGACAGTCACCGGGGAGAGGACCTGACTCAGGAAACGTTTGCCCGGCTCTTTGCCAAGCGGAAATCCTACGAAGCCCGCAGCAAGCTCTCGACCTTTCTCTGGCGCATCGCGCTCAACATCTGCTACGACGAGCTCCGCCGCCTGCGACGACGCGGCGAGACGCCGCTGGAGGCTGCCGCATCCGGCGGAGACGACGATCTTCCGACCATTGACATAGAGGCCGACGGCCCTGGTCCGCACGACGACCTCGTGGGCCAGGAGCGGGCGGCGGCAGTCCGCGACGCGCTCCAGCGCATCGGCGAACCCTATCGGGCCGTGCTCGTGCTCCGCCATTACGAAGGGTTGAAATTCCGTGAAATCGCCGACGTGCTGGAGATTCCTGAAGGCACCGTCAAGTCGCGCATGGCGGAAGGGCTGAGCCAGCTGCAAAAAATTCTGCACCCAGTCGTGCGGGAAAGCGCGACGCCGAGGCGTGCGCCCCTGCGAGAAAGTTTGATCGTATGAACCATCCGTCCCCCGAAGAAATGATGGAGCACCTTTACGGTGAAAACTCCGCCAACCCCGCCCACCGCCAGTCCGTGGACGCCCACCTGCAACAGTGCGCCGAGTGCCGCACCCGCGCCCAAGGGTGGCAGCAAACGCAGGCCTCACTGAACGCCTGGCGCCTGCCGGGCGCCTCCGGCCATCGCCCGGCCGGGTCCGGCCGGATCGTTGCCCTGGCCGCGCGCGTGGTGCGCCCCGCCCTCCGCTGGGCCGCGGCGGCCGCGCTTCTGATCTCCGCAGGCTATGTTGCCGGCCGCACGGCCGCCCCCAGCCCGGCCGCCCTCTCGGCCCTAGTCGAGCGACAAGTCTCCCACGCCATGAACCGCGAACGCGCTGCGCTGGCGTCCAACCTTCGCGCCACCGCCCGCCAAACGGCCACCCAGGAGGCCCGCCAGCTGCTCGGTGCGGTCGCTCAACAACTCGACGCGCGGCGCCAGGCCGATTCGGAAGCGCTCTACGCCACCCTCCAGGAGTTCGTCGAGCATCAGACCGTCGCGCTCTCGCAACTGCGCCAGGACCTCAGCACCGTCGCCGTCGTCGCCGACGCCCGCCTGGTCGATACCCAGGAACAAATCCTCGAGCTGGCCAATGTTCGGCCGGAAGCCATCCATTGACGCCGCCCGCCACCAGCCCCAACCGCAAATCAGAACCCCCCACGCCACGATGAAATCGTTTTCCAGCGCCGCGTTTCTTCTCGCTGCGAGCCTCTCTGCTCCGACGCTTTCCGCACAAAACCCAACGCCGGTCGCTCCGCCGCCTCCGCCGCCCGCCATCCCGGCCCATCCGGCGCTCGTCGCGCCCCCCGCCGAACCCGCGCCGCCCGAAGACGCCGCACCGGGCCTGGTCCCGCAGATCGCCGACCACGTCGGTCTCTTGCTCAAGGACGCCACGCGCAGCGCCAACGACGCCATGCGCAGCGCGCTGAAGTCCGCCCAGGCCAGCCTCGTTTTTGATGCCGATTCGCCTGCGTTCCAGTTCGGAGCCGGCGCGCGCAGCAGCAGTCGCTCGCTGGTCATCCAGGCCACCACTCCCGGCCCGGGTCGGGTCGATGAGATCGAAGAGGATCTTTCCGTGATGGCGCGCATTCTGCAAAAAGCCGCGCGCAGCCTGCGCGAAGACGATCGCTTCAACGCCATGGGCATCGACGTCGATTCTTCGGTGTTTGGCTCCGCCAGCGGCGCCCGCAATCTCTACATCGAAGGCCACGGCGCGATCTTCCTGTTGTCGGTCAAATACCCGCTGGTGGGTCCGCCTGAGAGCAGCGCCGCGGACCGCACCGCATCGCCGCCTGACACCGAGTGGGAACGGACCCGGGAGGAAGTTCTCGGCTCGAGCGAGCATGAAGGCACGGTGGTCACCCGCAGCAGCCGCACCAAAGCCGAACCGTTCGACGAAAAGAAGGTCGCCGGCCTCAAGCTCGCCCTCCTGAACGCGCTGACCAACGCCAGCAACATTCGTCACCTCGCCCCGGCCGAATTCGTCTCCATCGTCGTCCAGGGCGGCGACGTCGCGGAGATGCCCGTGGCTCGCGTTGAATACCGTGGACGCAAAGAATCCCGCAGCAACGGTGACGGCTCCAAAAAATCCTCGACCAGCTACGCCATGGCGTCCACCAAGAGCGAATCCGTCATGAGCCTGCGTGCCAAAAAGGCCGACCTGGACGCGCTCGCCGCCGGGCAGATCACTCCGGAGCAGTTCCGCCAGCGGGCGTCCGTCGCCACGTATCTCCGGCGGAGCGAATCTGGACGGGCAGGACGGCGATGAGTGCGAGTGCACGCCGCACAATGCGTGCGCTTGGTGTTCTCCACCGTGCCCATGCGACCCAGCAAGTTCCAACTCCAACGCATCCGGGCCATGGCCGGCCTTCTTGTGGGGTTTTGCGCACCGCCGCACTCTCTGCAATCTCAACTGGCGGATGTTACTCAACCTGGGGATCCCATCATTCCAACGGCCGACAACGGCCTTGGCTGGCAGCATGCCGCCTTCGCGTCCATCGACGGCGATCCCTCCAACCAGTATATCGCCTTCGACAAGATTGACGCCGGCTTCACGGTTTTTCCCCGACTTGGATTAACCGTTGTCTGCGGCCTGCGGCTGACGTCGGCCAGCGGCCCCCGCGAAAGCGATCCTGCTTCGTACGCGCTGTTCGGCTCGTCCGATGGGACGAACCTAACCCTGATCTCCAGCGGACCTGTGGCACCGTTTACCACCCGGCTGCAGACGCGAACGATCGTATTCGATAACAGGATGCCGTATCTCCGATACAAGTTGATCTTTCCCACGCTCTCCAACACTGCGACGGCCGACTACATGCAAATTGGCGAAGTGGAATTGCTCGGCGTGGCCGGACCTCACGACGCAACCACTCCCGGCGACCGGATTGTGGCGAACTCCCCCACCAACCCCACGCCGGAGGGCGTGGCCAACGCCATTGATGATCAGCCGACTCAATACCGAACCGACGACGAATTCGATGCTGGTTTCACTGTCACGCCGAGCCGTGGCGCGACTACTCTGGTCGGACTAACTCTTACCTCGGGCAATGACGGGCCCGAGCGGGATCCGGCATCCTACGGGTTGGAGGGATCCGACGACGGCACGAACTTCGTGGCGATCCGGAGCGGCAAATTGCCACCATTTTTGGGGCGACTTCAAAAACACCACGTCCTGTTTCCCGAACAGACCCTGGCCTTCCGGTCGTACCGGGTCCGATTTCCCACGGTCGCCAACCCAAGCATCGCCAAGGGTGTGACCATAGCCGAAGTGGAGCTATTGGCGCATCTCCAGCCTCTGCCCGAAGTGCGATCGCGAATCAGCAACGTAAGCTATGCAGCCGGCACCGCGTCCATTACGTTCGCAACGATTAGCGGGTTATCGTACACCGTCGAGCACACCGACGACCCGAACCAATCCGCAACTTGGGTTCCTCTTCCAACCGTGATATCGCGGGAAAACTCGGAAACCGTACTCGATCCTTCAGCCTCGCCGGTCCGGCGATTCTATCGGGTAAGGGTGGAATCAGAACCTGCCACGCCACGATGAAAACTTACTTCGCCGCGTTTGTTGTCGTTCTCTTGTCCGATCCACATTACGGACGACGCGCGGACTCCTCTCCCAATTCCCGACTACTTGGCCGAGCCTTTCCCACCGAGCGCGTTTCAGCGCGCCGCGTCACACCGACCGCCGGTGGTAGTACCACCATTCCACGAGCATGACGGCGAGGCCGGCCAGGGCCAGCCAGCGCCAGACCTCGGCGTTGGCCTGACGAACGCTCGCGGCCTCGACTGCGGAGTATTTCCCGACGGCGATCTGCTCGCGCGGGCGGATGTTGCTCTCGTTGCTGTCGGTGAGGTTGGCGACAAAGGTCACGCGGTTGGTCCCCACCTCGACGTGATAGAGCCCCTGCCGCGACGTGTCGGTGACCACGACCTCACGCGCGCCAGCGTCGAGAGTCAGCCGTCGAGCCTCGCCGACGGGGCCGCGGATCGTGGCGGTCTGCCCGCCCGCGGCCGCGAGCGGCCAGCGGAAGGCGGTGCCGGGTCGAACCATGAGCTGGTCGGCGCCACCGGAACCTGGCGTCAGCCAGTCCACGGCATTGGCCATGAAGATGGGAAAACTGACGCGCAGCGGCCACGTGCTTTGCAGCGGATCGAACCCGACCCAGACCACTTTCCGACGGTCGACCTCGCCGGCCACGACGAGCGGCGTTTTGGGGGATTCCACGAGCGCCACGCCCCACGACGGCGGGGCCACGCCGAGCGACTCGGCAATTTGTACATTGTCGAAATTGACGAAGCGCAGGAGCGGGTGGCTGCTTTTCCAATCCACCACCACCGGCGATGGCTCAGCGCGCCACGTGGGGAACAAGTTGGTGGGCGCCGCGTGAAACGCCAGCACGCTGGTGCGCGGCCAGACTGCCGGAAGGACATCGTCGAGCACGACGAGATCGAAGGCCTCGGCCGCATCGGTCAACTGCGACGCGGTCGTCACCCGGGCCTGCGGCGCGCCGCGCAGCGCCTTTTCCAAAAACCGGTTGCCCCGGCTGACGAGAAGGATCCGAGCCGGTTGCGGCAGCACGCTGACGACGCTGGCCTCGTTGTCGAGCGCCAGATCATCCGGCGTGTTAATGCGCACCGAGAACACGCCATTGCTCTTTTGCGGCGCCGTGAAGATCAGCAGTTCGCTGTTGGTCGGCTCGATGGTCGCCGTCCGGGTTGAGACCAGGGTTCCATCGAGCCGAAGCTCGACTTCGGCCACGGCCGGGTTGGTGGTGTAATTGGCCACCGTGGCAAACACCGCGCGCTCCTCGGGGTGCTCAGGGTGTCCCCGCGCGTCGATCCGGACAACGCCCAGGTTATTTCCGCCCAGTCCGGCCTGGTGATAAATCAGGGGGAGGTTTTTGTTGGCGAACTCGTCGAGGTCCGTCGCCGCGCCGTCGCTGAAGAGGTGGATCTCGCCGCTGGTGACCGTTTCTTCGCCGCGTTTTTCAAAAGTGAAGGCCGCAGCCGTCTTCACGGCATCCGCCAGGCGCGTGGGTGCGTCTGAAGGCTGGCAGGAGTCCAAGGCGCGCCGCAACGCGGCCTTGTCCGAGGTGGGCGATTGCTTCACCTCCGTCGCCGCGCCCGCGAGGAGGAGCATCAATTGCTCGCCATCGCGGAGGCCATCAATCCATTTTCGGGCTTCGCCGCGGGCTTTTTCAAACCGGCTCGGCTTTTCATCCGTCGCCTGCATGGATGCGGAAGCGTCGAGGATCAGAACTCGCAGGCGGGTGGGGCTGGCGTTTCCCTTGAAGAACGGACGCGTCAACGCCAGCACCGCCAGGACGAGCAGCAACAACTGCAAAACGAGCAGCCAGTTTCGGCGCAATCGCTGGAAGGGCGCGTTGGCCTGTGTTTCGGCCAGGTACCGCTGCCAGAGGACGGTGCTCGAGACCAGCTTGACCACCCGCTTTCGCTTCAGCAGGTAAAACGCCACCACGACCGGCAAAGTCAGGGCAAAGATAAAGCCCGCCGGGGCCAGGAAACTCATGCGGGTCCTCCGACCTCCGGGCGCTGGACGGCCAGCGTCCCTCGACGCACCGGCTTCCACGTCGAACAACCCACGTCGCTGGCCAGCAGGGCATCCCGGGTGCGGTTCATGGGCGCATCGTGCTCCCCCGGAATTTCCAACGCAATCCCCACGTTCCGCTGACGAACGATTCACCTGGTTACTCACAGGTTGTCCTCTGGATTCAGCCTGGAGAATCGAACGGCTTGAATTCATCGCCGGCGCCTGTGAACAACGTGGGAAGAACTTGGGATAAGTCAGGTTTGCGTTCGCGGGCCGGTTTCGGTTGGCTTGGCCCCGTTGTCGGCAGGCTGGGAAACCGTCACCCGTCGGCGCGGCTGTTTGCGTCGACGAGCGCAAACTCTTCGAAGACCATGATTAATACCGGGCAAGGGCAGGGCGAGAGCCAGGAGCTGGCGAGGTGCCGCGCCATCATCATGAGCGCCTGTCGGATGCTGGTGGATTCCCAAGCCAGCATGACCGCGCTCGGTCGTGAATTACCTTATTCCGCCGCGGACTGCTACGTCCTGTTGCAGGACGCGACGAGGCTGCATTGCCAGTATGTCGGTGAATATTATGGCGAAGCCGAGACCAGCCGTTGGACGCCGGCCCTGCCGGAGGCGTTATTGGCGCATCCGGATCGTTGCCTGCAGACCCTGGAGCTGGTCGAAGCGAGGGAATTCAAAGGACTCGCCTACCTGCGGATTGACGCGGCCTGAGCGGGAACGATCCCGGTGGTTAAGGCGCACCGGCGCCCACGCCCACGCTTCGGCCGCTACCGTCGGCGGCGCTCCAGAATGACCCCGCTCGAACGTCCTTCGAGCTGTTCGTGAACAGATCGGGCCCGGTTGGCGAGAAACCGTTTGAGCTGATGCGCCGGGCGACCGGCCCGCGGACCTCCTTCGTCGTCGCGACCGTCCGCCGCCCGCTCCCCGATCGCTTCTTCGAACTTCCGGCGCCGAAAATCGGACTCCGCGGCCACCGCCGTCCGCACCACGCCGGCCAGTTCGTCCATCCGGCGGGCGAGCCGTTCGGGTTGAAACAGGCCGGCGAGCAGCGTTTCCAATTCAAGGCGGTATTGCCACTGAAACGCCGGCAACTCAAAAACCCGCTCCAGAAAGCGGTTCGGGCCGACCCAGGGATGCCAGATGCTCGCCCGCTCGCGCTCCCTTGTCGTGCCTAACAAAAAGAACGCGCCCCAGCACAGGTCCAGATCCCAGGGCACAAAGCCAAGCCGGCCGGTTTCCGGGTTGAGATACAGGTAATAGTTCTGGCCCGTCGAAAGCAGGCTGTCGTAGTTCGAGAGGAGGACCTGGCACGCGAGAAACCGCGCAAATTCCTCCAGGTCGAGAAACTCTTCCACCCGGCCGGCCCACTGGTCGTCGTCCGCGTCCGTCACCAGCCGCGCAAACTCGATCACCCGCTGACGTTGCGCGTCGGTCGCCTCCGTCTGCAACCCATAGTCGGCGGCATAGGCGTCCCAATCCGGCCCGAGGTACTGAAACAACTGCAGGGTTACCGGCTTGAAGATGGGTATTTTTCGTGAACCCAGGCGGGATTCGGCGAACGCCTTGTCCACCGGCTCAACCAATGCGTAGAGGCCCAGCGGGCGACCGCTCCATCGCCCCTCCACGGTCATGCTCAGATAGGCGAACGCCGTCCGGGGCGCCGGCACCCCGGCCTCGCGAAAAAACTCGTAGCCCAGCGCGTCGCTCAGGTTCGAGAAGTCATTGACCAGATTGTGAAAGTTGAGCTCATCGAGGCCCACCAGCTTCTGCCCGCGAACGTGCCGGTTCAAATCCACCTTGAACGACCGCTTGTCGCCATAGAGCGAGCTGAGGAACGTTCCATTGCCCTTGATGCGGACGCCGACATCATTGAAACGACGGCCGCCAAATTCCAGCTCGGCCCGGACCCAGTCAAAATCATAGCCGAGCACCCCCGCCAGACCTCCGCGCTGCGCCAGCGGGTTGCGCAACAGCGCAGTGCCGTCGGGTTGAAGGAAATGCGGCAGCGGCTCGACCCGCCGTGGCTCCAAGGCGGCCCACTGGTTCGAGGAAAATCGGAGATGAGCCACCCAGATGTTGGTCATCCGATAGAGCGCGGCGGGCTCTGTTAGTTGGGTGGCGTCGGGAACCGGCCGAGTCGAATCGGCCTCGGGCCAGGGACGCGCCGGCTGGGCCAGGCCGGGAACGGTTTGCGCCTCCCGCTTCACGGACCAGGCCAGAAACGTCGCGATGGTGCGACTGTGTCCGGTCCGTGCATCCCAAGCCCACCAGGCCGCAGCCAGGCCGAAGAAAAACACCAAGGCCGTCGGCACGCCCACCAGCACCCGCCGGCGCCAGCGAGCCCACGCCAGCGATCGCAGGACCCGGCGGGCGACCGCCAGTTCCACCCGGCCATCCCGCGGCAATCTTCCGGCGCCGCTGGCCAACCCAACGCAGCGCTCCTCCACTTCCACCGGCAACGGCGGTTGAAGGCCCTGCGTCATGCACCAAGCTTCCAGGTCCGGGGCCGAAACTTTGACGCGTTGCCGGGCCAGCCGACGCCTCAAACGTTCCAACCCGTGATCCAGCGCTTTTCGCGCCCGTCCCTCCCGACGCGGGGCGTCAGGACGGCTCGAACCGTCCCCTCCCGCCATCTCCCGGAGGATGGCCTCGCGCGGTTTCGATCGCAGCCGATCGACGCCGCGATCGAACATGGGGGAAATCGGGTGGGGGGAGGGAGGAGCGAATTGTCCCGGGGCTGGGTCATCCACCTGGCGAACTGCGGGACGGCGCGACCGACCGGCGCAGGCCAGCCGCGTTGCGTTGAAAAGCCAGGAGGCCAAACTCACCCTCCGACTCAAACGAGGCGCGCGGCGCCAGAGGGCCGCAAAAACGGCGCAGGCTGCTTCTACTGGCGCGGGGTCCTCCGGAGCCGAGTTCAACCGTCGACGGGCCGAGGCGTGGACCAGCGCGCCGTAGCGGCGGATGAGTTCGCGAAACGCCTCCCGGTTCCCCCGGCCGACGGCGCGAAGGAGTTCGCTGTCCGTTCGACCGGCCGGAGACAACCCGTTTTGCAGTGCTGCGCCATCCGCCACAGGGCGAACAATGGCCGAAGTTCCGGAAGATTCAAAGCGCCTGCGAATGGCATCCTGCTGACGAGCTTCGGCTTCGGGGGGAGCCGACCCCAAAAAACTTCCGCCCCGAGGGAGAACTTTTTGCCGGGTTTTGCGGCCGGAAGCGGGGTGCACATCCGTATAATTTTCCCTTGCCAAAGGCCGCATAATTGCCATCTTTTGGGCCGTCTGATAGATAACTTGTCTCTTTCAAGGCATGGCAAATCCTCAGGTGAACATGGTTCAGTGATGATTTTAGACCCGGCAGTCGGGAACAGTCTCGGAAAGCAACAGTTCGTCGTCAGTCAGCAAGTAAGAAATACATCACATGAACAATAAACTGTTTGTTGGAAATCTTTCCTTCAACACGACGGAGAACGACCTGCAGGACGCGTTCGCCGCGCACGGCACGGTTCTCGAAGCCAACCTGATGGTCGACCGCATGAGCGGCCGCCCGCGCGGGTTCGGGTTCGTGACCATGAGCACCCCTGAGGAAGCCCAGAACGCGATTCAGGGCATGCACGGCAAGGACCTGGACGGCCGCGCCCTGACGGTGAACATCGCCCGTCCGCGCGAAGAGCGCCCGGGTGGCGGCGGCGGCGGTGGCGGCGGTGGACGCCGTGAATTCGGCGGTGGCCGCGGCGGTGGCGGCGGCGGTCGCAATCGCTACTAATCCGCGAAGTCGATTTTCGATTTTGCACTGAGCACAACGGGGCCCGATTTGGGCCCCGTTTTTTTTAATCCCTGTCGACGCTCACGCCGACGTCCAGGCCCAGCCCGTTGATCTCACCCAGGCAAAAAGGGACGGGAGACCGGGCCGCTGGCCCAATCTCCCGTCTCGATTTCAACGATTCTTTATCAGCCTGCCAGTCGTGCGCCCTTACTGGCGCAACCGGAATATTTTATTCCCAGCCACCGGCACCGTGACCGTGTTCCGACCGTTCACGACGGTGGGCGCAGTTCCCACTGCGGTCCACGCGATCGAACTCACCGGCAGGACAATCGCATCCGCCTGCTCGAGCGTGAAGCCCGTGGCGCTGGCCGGCCACGACAACTCGGCCGAAGCGCCCGAACGTGCGATCGCCAGGGTCGGTCCCTCGACCACCCCCGCAACGAAGTTCAGGTGGGCTTCGACCATCGGCAGCTCGGCGAGATCCGCGACGTTGGCCACCGTAATGGAATAAGCCTGGCCCTGAACGAGCGGCGTCGCATACGACAAGCGCACCGTCTTCCCGTCGGCATCCAACGTGGCAGTAGCCGGGTTATCGCTGCCATTGAGCGCGTAATTGAACTGGTCTCCGGCCGTATCCACCTTGACCAGCTCATTGAATACGATCACGACCTCGTTGAGGTTTGTGGCTGGTGCCGAGGCTGAGATGGCCTGAGGCGGGGTCACGTCGGCGATGACCGTGAGCGTCGCGGTGCCGCTGGCGGCGCTGGAGCCGATCTTGGAGGCCTGAACGCTGAACGTGGCGCCGCTATCGGCCGGCGTCACTTGGAAGGTGTAGGTGGCCGCGTTGGCGCCCGCGATGGGATTGCCGTCCCGCAGCCACTGATAGAACACCGCCGCTTTTCCGGGGTTGTTCACCTGGACAGTGAAGCTGGCGAAGTGATTGGCCTCGACCGTGGCATTGGCCGGACCCTGGGCGATGCTCAGCGTACCGCCGAGATCCCGCGGCGCCAGCGGATAGGCGATGGCCGCGCCTGAGAGCGCGTTTGCATCGGGAGCATCGGTGTCCGGAGAATCGACCGGCGTGGGGGCGCCGCTTCCCGCCAACCGCGCCGCCACCTTCAGGTAATCCGGTCCCGTGGCGCCTTTGTAGAGGCCCTCGATGTAGTAGGGCTGTCCGGCCCGCAAGGCGAACAGCGAGGAGCTGAGGCGGTCCCAGTTGAAGGGGGCGTTCTCAGTGCTCTGGCGGAGAACTTCAACCGCCCCCGCGGGATCCAGGCCGTGCGGGTTGAGCTTGAGCAACCCGAGATTGCGGGTGCGGGCAAAGAACACCCAATCGCCCGAGACCGGCGGGATGAAAACTCCGCTGATGCGTGCACCGTAGCCCTCCCGTTCATCCGTGGGGAAGACGAGACGGGAATCGAACGCCCTCAGGATGCCCAGGCGGAACGGATTGCTGGGGAAGTTCGGACTCGCCAGGAGCGACTCAACGGTAATATCCGTGCCGGGCACGTCGTAGGCCTCGAGGATCAAGCCATTGCCGCCGATCGATCCCCAGGACCGGAACTGCGAAGTCGTCGTTCCGGCCACGTTGCCGACGCCGTCCGTGGCGCCGCTCAGCGTCACGGAATACTGCGTGTCGTCGGCAAGCGGCGTGGCCAGCGTCAGCACCACAGACCGACCATTTGTGATGGTCACCGACACGGGGTTGCCCCCACCCGTGATGGTGTATTGCGAGGGCGAGTTCACGCTGGCGGGCGTCACCGCCTCGCTGAACTCGATGATGATCTGGTCCTGCGTTGCGTTTCCCGCATTGTCGACGTGCGGATAAGAGAAGATGGCGTCCACCGACGGAGCGGCTGTATCGGCGAACACGGTGACGGTCGAGTGGGTGCTGGTCCGCGTCGCGAGCGAGTTGTAGACGTCCACATAGTAGGTGCCCGAGTCGCCGACCTGCGCTTGAGGCACGGTGTAGGTTGCGAAGGTCGCACCCGGGATCGCGCCGACCCCTTCCTTGTACCACTTGTATTGCAACGGAGCACCCGTCGCCTCCACGTGGAGGCTGAACGGGCGGTTCTGTTCCACCGTGACCGCGGCCACCGGATTGGCGACAATCTGCGGAGCCACGATCTCCACTTCTGTCAGCGCAAAGGCACCGAAGGCGTAGCCGTAGGGGCCGTTGGCCGTGCCTCCGGGAATGTTGCCCGTGTATTGCTTGCACGTGATGGTAAACGTGCCGTCCGGAAAGGGAGCGATGTCATTCCAGCCCACGACGGCCCCTTCGTTGTTGGCGCCGCTGTTGAACGCAGCCTCACCTTGGTTCAGGCCCGACGCTGGAAAATTGTTCACCGTCAACACCCCGGGTCCGCCGTCGCCCGGGATGTGCGCATCGGTCCAACTCGCGGCTCCCAGGATGGCGAGGGACCAACGATTGCCATAACCACCATTGCGCAGACCGCTGCCCCGGAATACGTAGCGCTTGTTCGGGTCGAGCCCGGCGAACGTCGAGGTCACAAAGCTCTCCGTCGTGTTGGGCGGTACAGCCCGGACGCCGACCGCGCCGTCGTTCGAAATATCGCAGATGCCGTAGAAGATCTGCCCCATCGGCGTGTTCGTTCGCATGGGGCGACCGACCGTGCCGAAGTCATCCGGCGCGCCGGTCCGCGTATAGGCCACCGTGGCGGTCAACGGCGCCCCGGTTTGGAAGTTGGTCAGAACGCTGGGCGACAGATCGGCGGGCGCACCCATGTTATATCCCGTAACGCGCGGGGCCGTCGCGGCCCACCCGTTAGCGACGGGGGTCGTCGTTGGGCGATGATCGTTATAGGCCACCCAGTTGGTCACCTGGGCCTGCGCCACTGGCGCGGAAAGCGCAGCCATTGCGAGGAAAGAAGTTATTCCGGCGAGTTTCGGTCGTTTCAGCCACATACCGCGGTTCCTTTCTGGTTGCTCGATCCCGAAAGTCGACGACCCGTCCCGTGCAGGGAGAGGTGTCGCGCCAGCGACGCCACGTCAGGCTTTGAGATCGATGTTGGACAGGCGCGATTAAGGCATGAATTAGGACGGCTTGCAAGTTTCGAGGTAGTTGTTTCAAGAATGGAACATATGTACCCCCGACTCATCGAGACCCGCCAGCTCGCGACTTCTCAAGCGTTCAGGTTAAATTCCGAGGGCGAGCCGCGGCCGACATTGCGTGAAGCCATCGCCGAACCGGTGCGTCCGACTGTTTTTGCGCGCTCTATGAAGGTCTCCGCCCGACCAACACCTTTCGCCCGAATCCTCCACGCCGGGGTCTGGTTTGTCGCGCTGGGGTTCATCGGCCCCGCCATGGCCGCTGAGGATCTCCTCTGGACCACCCACGTCGAACCGTTGCTTCAGCGTCACTGCACCGAGTGCCACAACCCCGCCAAAGCCAAAAGCGCATTGGACCTGACGACGTTCCAGTCGATTCTCCGAGGGGGCGATCGCGGGGCCGCCGTGATCCCGGGCCGGCCTGACGACAGCAATCTTTACAGATTTCTCGGCTCCGAATCCGATCCGCACATGCCCCCAGGCAACCGGCAGAAGCTGACCGGCGAAGAGAGCGAACTCATCAAAACTTGGATCGCCCGGCTGCCGATCCTGCCGTCCGCGGCTGCGCCCAATGTTCCGCCCGCCGAGGCCGCGGCGGCGGCGCCCAGCCAGCCGCGCATCTCCTGGCATCCGCCGGCGGACCTGCCGCCCGAGCGCGCCGTGGACCGGTTTTTGCAGCTGGCCTGGAAGCTCGATCGGGTCAAGCCCACCCGGCGCGCTGACGACTCCACCTTTGTCCGCCGCGCGTACCTTGATCTCGCCGGGCGCATTCCGACCGTGGACGAGTCCTTGGCGTTCGCGCACGAGCGCGGCCGGGACAAGCGTGCCCGCCTGCTGGAGCGGCTTTTGACCGGTGATGAATTCCCCCGACACCTCCGCGAAGTGTTCGACCCGGTGCTGATGGGCCGGCGCGGCCAGGGGTGGGACGAGCGACGCGAGAAGGAAAAATGGTTTGCGTGGCTCGAAGACAATTTCAAACGGAATCGCCCGTGGAACGAGATCGTGCGTGACCTGATCGTGGCGCGGCCCCAAGAAGCCGGGGACCGGGGCGCGGCCTGGTTTCTCTATGAGCGCGAGAACAACGCCCAAGCCGTCGCCGAAGCCGTCGCACCGGTCGTCTTCGGGGTGCAGGTCAAATGCGCGCAATGCCACGATCACATGGTGGCCCGCGAGATCAAACAGGCCCATTACTGGGGCATGGTCGCCGCGTTCAACCGCAGCAAGAACGTCGACACGCCGGCTGGCCCCCGCGTGGCCGAGTCCGCGATCGGCGGTTTTGTCAGTTTCGCGAACCTCAAGAAGGAATCCCAACCCGCGCGCCTCACGTTCTTCAATGGTCGCACGGTGGAGGAGGTCTGGCCGAAGGAAGGCGAGAAGGAAAACGACGCCGCGGACCTTTACGTTGTGCCCCCGGAACTCAAAACCGGCGGAGCCGACGCCGACGGCAAAAAATCCGGACGGCGCCACGAACGGGCCTCCCAGGTTGATCACGCCGCCATACCAAAATTTTCGCGACGCGCGGCCTTCGCCGACGCAGTCACCCGCGACAACCCGCGGCTCGCCCGCGCCATGGTCAATCGCGTCTGGGCCATGCTCTTTGGGCGGGGGTTGGTTCATCCCGTGGACCTGATGGACTCGAAGCACCCGCCCAGTCATCCGGAGCTTCTCGACTGGCTGGCGCGCGACTTCGAGCGATCCGGTTACGATGTGCGTCATCTCTTCCGCACTCTGTGCCGGACCGAGGCGTATCAGCTTGAGGCGCGCCTCGACACCCGCGGCAGCGGCAAGCCGGCGCCGGCGGACTCGTTCGCCCGCGCGCTCGACAAGCCGCTGTCCGCCGAGCAGTTGTTTCGGTCGTTGCTCATTGCCGCCGGTCCGGGCGGGACCAATGCGCTGCCGGCGGGTGGGTCGGATCCTGAATTGCGCCGCGCACTCGTCGCGCAGTTTCCCGATCTGTTCCCGGCCGAATACAACGCCACGCTGCAGCAGGCGATGTTTCTCTCCAACGGACGGCCGATCGACGAACTGGTGAAGCCCCGCGCCGGTAATCTCGCGGCGAAACTCGTGGCGCTGAAGGACCCAAGGGAACAGGTCGCCGGGGCGTTCCGGGCGGTGTATGGCCGCGGTCCTGATCGCGATGAACACAGCACCTGCGTCGCCTACCTGCAGGCGCGCGCGCCCGAGGCGGGAGTTTCGCAATTGCTGTGGGCACTGATGACGAGCGCCGAATTTCAAACCAACCACTGATGCGCGACCCGTTTTCCCACCTGCCCAACCCGGCGTGCGGCGGAGCCGATCACGACATCCACCGCCGCAAATTCCTGCAAGGGCTCTCGGCCGCCGGCGGGCTGTCCCTCCTGAGCTGGGGCGGCCTGTTCTCCCTGCCGGCGTTTGCGGAGCAGGCGAAGCGCGAGCAGAAGCACTGCATCCTGCTCTGGCTGTGCGGCGCGCCAAGCCAGTTTGAAACCTGGGACCCGAAACCCGGCCGGCCCACCGGCGGGCCGTTCCGCAGCATCCCCACCAAAATTCCCGGCATCCACTTCGGTGAGCTCATGCCGAGGTGTGCCACGATCGCCGACAAACTCGCCGTCGTGCGGTCCATGAAAACCAAGGAGAACGAACATCTCCAGGCCATCAACCTGCTGAACCGCGGAGCCGGACCCCGCCCGCCGTTTACCCGGCCCGCGCTTGGATCCGTCCTCGCACAACAGCTCGGCCAGCTCGAAAACCCCATCCCCAATTTCATCCTGCTGGACCCCTGCCCCGAAGGCAACGAGTTCAAGGAGTTCAAGGCGGGCAATTGGGCTGGCTGGCTCGGCGCCCAGTACGGACCCGTTCGCTCCGGCGGCGACTACAAGATTGAAAACGTCCAGCGCATGGCGGATGTCTCGGCCGAGGATCACGAGGCCCGCAACGCGCTCCGGCGTTTTCTCACGCGCAAATTCGAGAATGAACGGCGCAGCGCCGCGGCCGCGTCCCAGAACGCCGTTTTCGAACGGGTCAAAGGACTCATGAGCTGCGCGCATTTGTTCGACCTCGAACGGCTGCCCGCCAAGGACCGGGAACGCTACGGCCCGGGCGCCTTCGCGCAGCACGCCCTCCAGGCGCGTCACCTCGTCGAAAACGGCGCGCCGTTCGTCATGGTGGCCAACGGCATGCCGTGGGACAGCCACGTGTTCCACAACGAGATTTACCAAATGCTCGTGCCCGAGCTCGATCGGGTCCTGTTTCACCTGGTCAACGATCTCGAGGAACGCGGCCTGCTCGAACGCACCCTCGTCGTGGCCATGGGCGAGTTCGGCCGCACACCGTGGATCAACCAGGCCCGCGGACGCGATCACTACCCGGTTGCGTGGAGCCTCGCCCTCGCCGGCTGCGGCATCAAACGCGGCGCCGTGGTCGGCGCCACCGACGAGGACGGCGTCGACGTCGACGGCGCTGCCTACAACGAGAAAAACCTGTTCGCCACCCTCTTCACGGCGCTCGGCATCGATCCCTACGCCGCCTACGACATTCCCGAACTGCCGAACTTCCATCGCGTTGAAGAAGAGGCCCCGCCCATCCCGGGCGTGCTGGCGTAACGCCCTTCCCATGGCTGAAGACAACAAGAAACCCGAGGCCGCCAAACCGGCGCCGCTGAGCAAGGCCAGGGACGTCAGCCTGCCCGCCGCGGTGCTGGCCCTGACCGTGTCCCGTGATGGCAAAACGGCTTACGCGGCCTGCCAGGACGGCACCGTGTTCGCCGTGGACCTCGACGCGCGGCGCGCCGAACCGCTCGGCCGGCACGACAGTTACGCCAGCGGCGTGGCCCTCCTCCCCGATCAGCAGACGCTCCTCTCCAGCGGCTACGACGGCACGATCCACTGGCACGACATCGCCACCCGAAAAACGCTTCGCTCGATCCGCGCGCACCAGTTCTGGTCCTGGGATCTGCAGACGTCGCCGGACGGCTCCCACGTCGCCTCCGTGACCGGCCAGTATCAGGCCGGCGGCTATAAATATGAGCCCGCCGCCGAGCGCGAGCCGTCCGTCAAAATTTACAACGCGCGCACCGGCGAACTCGTTCGTGAATTTGCCCACGTGCCCCCCGTCCAGGCCGTCGCCTTCACTCCGGACAGCCGCCACGTCGCCGCCGGCAATCTCATGGGCGAGGTGCGCATCTGGGAAATTGCCACCGGCCGACAGGTGTCCGCCTGGACCAATCCGGACCTGACCAGCTGGGGCGTCATCAAGAGTCATCATTACCTCGGCGGCGTGTTTGCGATGGAGTTCAGCCCGGCCGGCGACGAGCTATACGTCTGCGGCATGGGCCCCATGCACGATCCCATGGCCGGCAACGGCACCCAACGCTGGCAACGCTTCGCCTGGCGCGAGGGTAAGAAGCTCGACGAGACCCACGAGGGCGAAAGCGGCCAAGGCTTGATGGAGGCGCTCGCCTTCCATCCCACCGGGAAGATTTTCGCCATGGCCGGCCGCCTGTTCCAGGGGCAGTGGAACCTCGCGATCTTCGAAACCGCCACGGGGAAAAACCGACACGCCATCGACGCGAAGCACCGCATCACGAGCGCCGCCTTCACCACCGACGGCACCCGCCTCGTCCTCGGCAAGGCGAAGCAGCAGGAAAAGAAAAACAAGGAAGGCAAGTGGCCCGAGTACGGCCTGATCGAGATCTACGCCGTCTCGCCAGACCTGGTTTGAAGGAAGCGGTCCCGGTCCCAGTCGGGCTCGACATCGGGACCGCCTCGCGCCCCGTTCCTCCACCTTTTTGCCGGCCATCTTTTTGCCGATGAACCGGCTTCAAGCCGAATAAATCAGAAGCTTGTTTGCCGGCCGTTGGTGCAAACGTCATCCGGCCTCTCCGCCGCGCAGGCTTTCTGCGGGTTGCCACTCGAGCCCGCGGCGGGCGTGGGGACGTGCGAACCGCGAGGTCGGTTCGAGCCGCAGCGGGTTGAAAACCCGCGGCCCGAGCCACGATGCTTAAACGGCTCGTGGAGGGCAGCCGGAGGTCCGATCCAAGGTTGACACTGGCGGCAGCGGTTTCTAGTGTCCGCCTGCAAAGACCGCGAGCGAAGGCCCCGAAATTTGCATTCGGGGCCTTTTTTTGCCGCGGTCTCGATCTCGACTATGGCGAATACAATTCTCGTCGGCGCCCAATGGGGCGACGAAGGCAAAGGCAAGATTATCGACGTGCTCACGAGCGAGGCGGACATTGTCGTCCGCACGCAAGGCGGCAACAACGCCGGGCACACCGTCTACATTGGCAAACAGAAGTATGTCCTCCATCTGATCCCGTCCGGCATCCTGCGTCGCGGCAAGGTCTGCGTGATCGGCAATGGTGTCGTGGTGGATCCCAACGGCCTGGTGGCCGAGATCGACGGGCTCGAGAAGATGGGAGTGAAGGTGGGCTCCAACCTGCTGGTGAGTGAGACCGCTCACCTGGTGTTGCCGTACCACCGCGAGCTCGACGAGCAGCGGGAGATTCTCAAAGGCAAACACAAGATCGGCACGACCAAACGCGGCATTGGCCCGGCCTACGGCGACAAGGCGGCCCGCGTCGGCCTGCGCCTCATCGATTTGGTGAACCCGGAACGATTCGAGGAAAAACTCCGGATCCGCATCAAGGAGAACAATGACGTTCTCCGCGCATTTGGCGCCCGGCCGCTCTCGTTCAAGAAGGTGCTCGAGTCCTACCGACGGGCCGGCCAGCGCCTCAAGCCGTTTGTCGCCAACACCGTCATTTACCTGCACCACGCCATGCGCAAGGGGAAGGACATTCTCTTCGAAGGCGCCCAGGGCACGTTCCTCGACATCGACCACGGCACGTATCCGTTCGTCACGTCCTCCAACACCACAGCGGGCGGCGCCTGCACCGGCTCCGGCGTGCCGCCCCACCGCATGGACCGCGTGGTCGGCGTTCTCAAAGCCTACACCACCCGCGTGGGCGAAGGCCCCCTGCCCACCGAGGATTCCGAGATCTCCGATCTGCTTCACGGCATGGGCCGCGAATTTGGAGCCACCACCGGCCGCGCCCGGCGCTGCGGCTGGTTCGACTCCGTCGCCACCCGGCACGCCACGATGGTGAACGGCATTGACGAACTCGCCGTGACCAACGTCGACGGCCTCGACACGCTCGACCGCATCCGCGTCGGAGTCAGCTACCGCGTCGGCAAGCAAACCCTCGATTATGTGCCCAGCGATGTCGACGTGCTTTCCCGCTGCGAGCCTGTCTATGTCGAATTCCCGGGCTGGAAACAATCCACCAGCAAGGCCCGGCGCTGGAAGGATCTCCCGGCCCGCGCCCGGGCCTACCTCGGATCCATCGCCGAGTTGACCGGCGCCCGGCTGACCACGGTGTCCGTCGGCCCGGCCCGCGAACAGACCTTGTTTCTCTGAGCACGCATCCGCCATCGCTCAGCCCGGAAGCCAAGGCCAACCTGCCGGCCCATGTCGCCGTCATCATGGACGGAAACGGCCGCTGGGCGAAGCAGCGCAACCTGCCGCGCATCGATGGACACCGCGAGGGCGCGGAGTCGGTGCGCATTGTCGTCCGCGCTGCGGGCGAAGTTGGGATCAAATACCTGACCCTCTACGCGTTCTCCGCGGAAAATTGGAACCGCCCAAAGGACGAGGTCGACACGCTGATGAAATACCTGGCGCGCTACCTCAAGAACGAGGTGGGCGAGCTCAATCGCCATAACGTGCGCCTCGAGGCCATCGGCCAGATTTACCGGTTGCCGGAATTCGTCCAGGAGCAGCTCAAAAAAACCTCGGCCGCCCTCGCCCGCAACAACGGCCTCACCCTCGTCCTCGCGTTGAGCTACGGCGGGCGGACGGAGATCGTGGATGCGACCCGGGCCATCGCCGACAAGGTGCGGCAGGGCCAGCTCGACGTTGCCGAGATCAACCCACAGATCTTCAGCCAGCACCTCTACACCAAGGGTCTGCCCGATCCGGACCTGCTGATCCGCACCAGCGGCGAGATGCGCGTGAGCAACTTTTTGCTCTGGCAAATCTCCTACGCCGAACTGGTCGTGACCAAAACGCTGTGGCCGGATTTTCGCAAAGCGCAGTTCTTCGAAGCGCTGGAGGAATACGCCCGCCGGCATCGTCGGTTTGGCGGAGTCTGAGCCGGCGCCAGCCGCAGCAGCCGGCAATTCATGCCGGCGGCAGACGATTTTGCGGAGCCAACCCGGTACTTCGGCAAAACACGGACCTGCCCAAGTCCGTGAATCACCGGATATTACAACGCGAAGCTTTGCTTGCGTTTTGAGATCCCGGCCGATAAACGAACTCGCATGAGACGAACATACATGGACTTGTCGATTTCGCTTCCAGCCACCTTGAGCTGCGCAACCCTCGCCCTGACCGGCCTCATGCCGGCGGCACTGGCCCAGGGACTTTCGGGCGTTTCCCAGATCGAGGAGGGCCCGCGCAGCCTGTTCGAAAGCGATTCGGACGACTCGCTGGCCAAGTTTTTGAACTGGGGCGCCCTGAACGCCCGGCCTCACGCCGACGTCAAGGCCTACTACGACAGCAACCTGGCCCTCCGGGACTCCGCAGAGGAGGAGGATCTCGTCTGGCGCATCTCGCCTGGAGTCATGCTCGGCCTGGGGGAGTTCCGCGGCGACCGCGGCAACTACGTCACTCTGGACTACACGCTGACCGGATCGATCTACACCAAGTATTCGACCTACAACTCGATCGACCACGATGCCGTCCTCAGCGCCGGTTGGAGGTCCGCCCGATTCTCGGCCGACCTCAGCCAGTCGTTCGTCACGGGCAACGGCAAGCAGGTCGAAGCCGGCTCGTTCATCGATCAGCAAACGTTCCTGACCGGCCTGGCGACCAAATACACCGTCAGCGACAAAACCTTTGTCCAGGTCAATGGCCGTCAATCGTACAACTCGGGCGAGTCGATCGAGCGAAACGCGCGCAACATCAAGCTGCCGGACATCAACGAGTGGGCCGCCGAGGCCTGGCTGAATTACAACCTGTCCGAGAAATTCACGGTTGGCGCCGGCCCCACGGTTGGCTGGCGTGATATTCACGATCACGACACTCCGAACGACGTTGCTGCGATCGACAGCCCGAACCAGACCTTCCAGCAGGGCATGCTGAAAGCCGTGTACCTGGCCTCCGAAAAGGTCGCGTTGAATGCCGCGGCCGGCATCCAGTTCTCGCAGTTCCAGGGCGACGAGGACAACGGCCCGAATTTCATCGCCGAGTTCGGGGCGACCTGGAAGGCGCTGGAAAACACCGAGGTCTCCCTCAACGTCTATCGCCGGGACCAAGTCTCCCTCTCGACCCAATCGCAGAACTATTTCGTCACCGGCTTCCGTGCCGCCCTCCAGCAAAAGATCCGCGAGCGTTACATCTTCACGCTCCAAGGGGGCTACGAAAACTACGATTACTACGACACCGGGGCGAACCTGCCCGGGCCGGATCGCGACGACAATTATTTCTGGCTCAGCCCGGTGCTCGCCTTCCAGGCCAACGAACGCACCCAGGTCGGCGTCTTCTACCAGTTCCGCGAGCGCGAATCCAACACCAGCGGGCTCGACTTCATCGACAACCAGATCGGCCTGTTCGCCAAATACGCTTTCTAGCGATCGCTGATCGCTGGATTCCCCCACTGAGCCGCGGGTTCGCCCGCGGCTTTTTTTTCGCCGGGGCGGCCGGCAGGGTCGCGCCACAAACGTCCGAGCGGGCTTGGCCCGCATATTTCATGCTGAGCTTGAATCGCGAACACCTTGATGGGAGCACGGAGGGTAGGGCGGGCGCTCCGCGCACGCCGCCAGACCGGTTCGCATCAACGGGTCGCGGCGCGCACGGAGTGCGCGCCTACCTTCACCATGAAATATTCAGGTTAGACGGAAACGTTTCGACCCATACCTGGGTCTTACCGGCCGATCCGATAAAGATGCTCCGCCCCGCGGATGTAGAGCGTGCCGTCGTCAACGGCGTAGCTGGCCAGCGTTCGTTCGCCCAATTCGTTTTTGGCAATCACGTCGAATTGGCGTCCGCCCTTGAGCACATAGCCGACGCCCTCCTCGTTTTGAAAATAGATCCGGCCTTCGGCGAGAATTGGCGACGCCGAAAAGCCGCCGCCCAGTCGCTCGTTCCAGTGCACCTGGCCCGTCTTCGCATCGGCGCAGGTGGCCACGCCCACATCCGAGATAAAATAAACCTCGTCGCCGACCACCAACGCCGAGGGCGTGCTCGGGGCACCGCGGCCCGTTTGCCAGGCAAGATGCGTCGCCGTGACGTCTCCGTCGCCCCCTGGCCGGATGGCGAAGAACTTCGGGAAGTCGTAGTCGGTGTTGACGAAGATCAACCCGTGGGCAAAGACCGGTCGCGGCACGACGGAGAATCCCTGGCCGGTGCTGACGCGCCACAGCTCGCGGCCGGTGACCGGATCGTAGGCATAGGTCCCGCCGCTGCCCGGGCTGATCACTTCCGCCCTCCCGGCATTGGTGATCAACAGCGGAGTGCTGAACGAGAATTTCTTGGCTGGCGTCGGGTTGGCCCGGGGCGTCTTCCAATCCACTTCGCCCGAGGCGCACTTCAGGGCCACCACAAACGGCTCGGCCAATCCATCGCAGCTGAAGATCAATCGTTCCCCGGCCAGGACCGGCGAGCCGCCGTTGCCGTGCACCGGCGGATATTTGAGCGACGCCTGCCGCCACAGGACTTGGCCGGTCAGATCCAGGCAGGCGGTGCCCAAATGGCCGAAATGCGCGTAGATCCTCCCGTCGCGCACAAGCGTGGTCGGGCTCGCGAACCCATTCTTTTTGTGCACGCTGGCGCCGGTTTCATGCTGAAACACCTCCGTGCTCCAAAGCGATTTGCCATCGCGGGCGTCCAGGCACAACACCCGGAGCGAAAGCCCGCCCCCCCCGTCGGGCGTCACACACGTCGTCAGATAGAGGCGCCCCTGCACAAGCGCGGGCGAGGACCAGCCCGACCCGGGAATCGACACCTTCCACACGACGTTGCTCGTCCCGCTCCAATGCACCGGAACGTTCCTGGCTGGCGAATAGCCCTGCCCGGTCGGCCCGCGAAACTCCGGCCAGTCATGGGCCCGAAGGGAAGAGGCGGCCACCAGCGAAAGGCCGACGATCCGAATGCAATAAGTGATCTTCATGGGTGACGGAAATCGGATGGCAGACGGTGCAGCCGCAGCCTAAATTCGCGCCAATCGCGCCGGAGCAGATTGTCACCCGGTGACGGAGGGCCGGATCGACGCTTCAACTGGAGTATTTGCGCCTTGCGGAACGCGCTGCGGATTCTGCCCGGCATCCCCCGCGGCGTCGCACGCCGCACTGTTCGACCCCGGCGGCCCGCCCTGCGGGCGCAAGGTCGGCGCCATTTCTCAGCCACCTCAGGTGTTCTGAGGATTGATTCGCATCAAGGCCCCCTGCCCACAGCGCGCCCAGGCTCGCGACATGAAATCGCCCACGCCCAATTTCAGCCGGCGCCGTTTTCTGCAGACATCCACCGCGGCCACCTTTGCCTCGCCTTTTCTGCTCCGCCCTTCGGGACGCGCCGCCCCGGGCCCCGCACCGTCTCCTAACAGCAAGCTGCACCATGCCTGCATCGGCGTCGGCGGCATGGGCTGGAACGACCTGCAAAATTTCGTCCAACACGCCCGGACCGAGGTCGTCGCCATCTGCGACGTGGACTCCACTCATCTCGACAAGGCCGCCACCCTCGTGCCCGGCGCCCGCCGCTACTCCGATTGGCGCGAGCTGCTGGAAAAGGAAGGCGACCGGATTGATTCGGTCAACGTGACGGTCCCCGATCACATGCACTTCCCGATCGCGCTCTCCGCCATCCGGCGCGGCAAACACGTTTATTGCCAGAAGCCCATGTGCCACGACGTCGCCGAGGTCCGCGCCCTGACCGAAGCCGCCACCCGGCGCGGCGTCATCACCCAACTCGGCACGCAGATGGCCGCCGGAACCGGCGACCGAACCACCGTCGAGTGGCTCCGTTCCGGCGTCATCGGCCCAGTCCAGCGCGTCGTTGTCTGCGCCAACCGCCCCGGCGCCGTGGAAAACTACCGGCTGAAAGGGCCGCGCCCAGGCACCGGCCGCACACCACCCGCGACGTTGAACTGGGATCTGTGGCTCGGCACCGCGCCGACGCGGCCGTTCGCGCCCGAGATTTATCACCCGGTCAAATGGCGGGCCTGGCTCGACTTCGGCACCGGCTGGTCCGGCGACATCGGCTGTCACCTCCTCGACGCCGTTTGGAAAGGCCTCGGCTTGACCGCGCCCAAATCGGTCGTCGCCGAGGCGCAGACGTCCTGGAAGGATTCGCCGGAGCGTCGCGCCGACAACTGGCCCCAGGCGAATCACATCACGTGGACGTTCCCCGGCAATCGCCTCACCCAGGACTCCGATTGGACGCTCGAATGGTTCGATGGCGAGTTTTACCCGCCGGACGACATCCGCGCGCTTTACTCGAAGGACTTTTCCGAATACCCGACCGAGTCCGCGATGGTGATCGGTCGCGATGGCGCCCTGCTCAATCCGCTCGGCCGCGCGCCGGTGCTTCTGCCCGAAAACAAGTTTAAGGACATCGCGCGCCCTGCCCTTCGCGAGCGCAACCACTACCACCTGTTCGCGGACGCTTGCCTGGGCGGCGCCCCCACCGAGTCGCACTTTGCCCAGACCGGCCCGATGACGGAGGCCATCCTCCTGGGGACGATTGCCGTGCGCCGGGCCGGCGAACGGCTGGAGTGGGACGCACCGTCGATGACCTTCCCGAATGCACCCGCCGCGAACGCACTGATCCGGCGGCGCTACCGGGAGGGGTGGGAGATCAAGGGTGTCTGAAACGGCCGCGCTGCGATGCTCTGTCCGTTACGGGATAGGCAACCCCGCCAAAGGGAGGAGCGTGAGCTGCGCCGGGACTACATTCGACACCATCTGATTAATCTCACGCCAAAATGATCGGCTCGAATGGGCCGTTAAATTTCGGCTTTCGGTGGAAAAGATAGAGATCGAGGGCACACCACGCACGGGCGGCCATCTCGCGGATCTTGACTCGCAACGACCATCGCGCACCGAGGTCAGGCGCGGCGAAGGCCACGGCGTCGAGTCCGTGACAGCGAGCGATCCAGACAGCCCGCGGACAATGAAACGCCTCCGTCACGAGGGTGAACCGACTCAGGCCGAACACAGAACGTGCACGCAGCACCGAGTCGAGCGTACGAAATCCGGCGTAGTCGCACGTGATGGCGTTGGCCGGAACTCCAGCGGAGACCAGCGCCTCGCGCATGTCGCTTGGTTCGTCGTAATCAGCGGTGTGGTTGTCACCGCTGACCAACAGGTGGCGCACTTTGCCCGAACGGTAGAGGCGGATCGCGGCATCGATTCGCTGGGCAAAATGCAGATTGAGCCGCCCATGGGCCGGAGATAGAAATTGCCAGTCCTTGCGGGCGGTCGAGAGATCAAGCTTCGCCGCGCGGGCTCGTTGGTGCAGCCGGCGCAACTCGGCGGCGTCATGAAACTCCGCGTGCACTTCCGCCAGCGAGGTGTAGGCGACGACATTTTTGGGCGCCAGCAAGAGAGCTTTGTCATAGTAACTCACGCAGATCATGGTCGGGGGCCGCCGCAGGGGCCGCAGGTTTGGAAACTTCTCGCGCAGCTTCGCTCCGATGGTGTTTGAGTCATCATTCATGGCTGCCTCAGCTCTCTCTGGCAAAAGTCCTGGCTAGAAAACACCTCCCATGCCGCCGGCATTGAAAACACCCGCCGCCAGCCTGTCAGCCCCAAAAACGCCGCCACCAAGCACACCGCTCCGGCCTCAAAGTCCGGCCCAACCCGAGACCGACGGCTCGGCTGCCAGCGCACGAATTTTAATGTTCCGAAACCAGACCTGCCGGTTCTCATGCCGAATCGCCACGTGTCCCGCCCGGGCCCGGGCAAACTTCGGGTAGCTGTTGAAGCTGGCATTGGCGGCCACCGCGGCACGAAACGCGGCGGAGTCCAGCTCATACGCGACCACGCGGCGGCCGTTGAGCCAGTGCTCCACATGATTGCTCTGGACCAACAGCCGGCACTCATTCCATCGGCCGACAGGCAGCAGCGTCTTGTTCGTGGGCGCCACCAGACCCCACACGGCACCACAGCTCGCATTGGGCGGCACCCCGGCATAGCCCGGATCGTCGAGCAACTGCCATTCCGGGCCGGACAGCTCAGCCCGGGAATAGTCCTCCGTCGCGCGATAATTGACGCCGCTGTTGCCGCCAGCCGCCGCCTTCCATTCCCAACGCAGCTCGAAGTCCGCGTATTGATTCGTCGTGATGAGATCGACAGACACCCCGCCCGCCACCGCTTCCAGCTCCCCGCTTGCCGTCACCCGCCAGATATTGGTGCCCGGAAAGTGGGCCTGCTGATAACCGCGAAAGGCCGAGATCGACGTGCCATCGAAGAGGACTTCCCAGGCGTGCAGGCGATAGAAGCGGCCCGCGCCCGCGGCGTCATTCGTCACGCTCCAGGCGCTGCTGTTGGTCCCCGGATCCGCGGTCGGCCGCCAAACCGCAGCCGAGCCCAAGGCCGAACTGGACTCCAGGTAAAATAGGTTCGTGGGGACTCCGGGCCAGGAGAGAATAACCTTCGATCCCAATGGGTTAATTGTCACTGCCACGGGTGGAGCGGCAATGCCGACGGAGACGGAGAAGGAGACGGCGGCGGCGACGGCGACCAGCACGACCGTCAGCACGGCAGGAATTCTGATTACGGTTTTCATAATTGGAAGGTAGGGCGCGCTCTCCGCAGCGCGCCGCCGGTGCGGGCGGCCGGCTGGCGGCGGCTTCGGCCCGCCGTAGCTCTGAGCGAAGGAGGGAGCGCCAGCCGTACCGGCAATGCCCGGCGCCGCAACTCGGTCCGCCTGCGCCTCACCGGCTGGCCTGCGGCCAGAGCGTCCGCCAATAGTCCTGTTCCAATCCGTAAACATCGGTCACTTCATCCCGGGTGATCTGGGACGGGATCACGCCGTAGCGTTTCATCTCGCGCACCCAATCCATCCGCGGCCGAAACCCGGCCATGTCGAAGCGTTTGTCCCGCTCGAGGAACGTCTGCCCGGCGACGATCAAGGCGCGAATGGCCCGGTAGCCCGGGTCGGCTGCGCTGGCGAACACGGGTGCGGCGTTGGTGGCGCCCACGGTGCAAAGACCCCAGCCGCCCGCTGCCTTCGCCAAGGGCGCCAGCAGCATCAGGGACTTATCCGATTGCGACAGGTTGAACACGATGTGGCGGCTCGTCAGCAGCCGCGGATCGTCCAGGCTCGGCTGCCAGAAGCTGACCCCGCGCTCGTCGGCCAGCGAGAGCGGCAGGCGCCGGGCCGGCGATTCGTGGCACGCCACGCACCGCGTCTTGATGACCTCAGCCGCGGCCTTGGTTTCGGGCCACTCATGCCCGGTGTTGATCTGGTTGTTTTCAGCGTAATTCCCGATCATGCCGCACCCGAGTGCCGCATACGTGCCCGGGTACGCAGCCCCGGTCTCGATCCAAAGTCGCAGGAGTTTCTTTTGTCGTTCGGTCGCGGTCACGCCGTGGTGCGATCCGTCGAGCAGCCGCAACAACCGGCTGGCGCTGCTGCCCAGGGTGCGGGGATCGTAATTGCTCTTCGGCTGGTTGCGCCCGTCGGCGAACAGCCGCGCGATGGTGAGCATGTAGTAGCTCTGGCTGTAGATCGGCCCGCGATCCCCGGCCAACAGCAGCCGACCGGCCCGCGGCCCGCCTCGCGCCGTCGCTTCGTAGCCATGACAATCAACGCAAAGCGAGTCGAGCACGGGCTGAACGTCGCGCGGAAAATCAAACACGTCGGGCACGTCCCCGAGCGGCGCGATTTTCGAGGGCGATCGGCGCACCGCCTGGGTCGTGTGGAAATCCGCCTGGGGGGCCTGGGACCGATGCTCATGGCATCCCACACAGCTGAGCGTCTCGCCCGCCTGCACGCTGGTGAAGCTTTGCATCCGTTTCACCGAATAGTCGTTCGCGTCGAGCGCAACAAAGAACACGCTGCGCTCGGCCGGCACTTCGAAGTAGGCGCTGCCGTCCGCCTCGACCGGGACCGTGCCCAAAATCCGCTCGAGAGTGAACGTGCCGCCGTAGCTGATCGGTTCCATGCCGCCCGTGTAATGTATCGGCATCGGCAACGTCTCGAGCACCAGCAGCTTCTTGATCTCGCCCGCCGCCACTCCGGTCATGTTTCGTCCGTGCGCCACGTCGGCCAGCAACATCCGCCCGGCGCCTTCGCCGGATCGAACCCGCGCCTGCAACACCGGCTCGCAGGCCCGGGCCAGGACCGGCCGCGGTTCATGACACTCCAGCTTGGCCGCGCGATCCTCCGGCGGCAGCTTGAAGATCTCCTCCGTGCGGCCCTGGCCATCCATCACCACCAACGACGCCTGCGACGCCGCCAGAAAGCACTGCTCCGTGAACGCCCACGGATCGCGGAAATGTGCGCCTTTGCTGACGGTGCGCGCGAAACCCGGGGCGTCGGGGCCGGCCTTCGGGTCCACCACCGTAACAACCCCATCGTGTTCCCGCTGCCCATGCCCCGGACTGAAACTGGCCACGATCTTGTCGGTGCCCGCGATCGGCTTGGCATCGATCATCGTAATGCCGGGCACCAGGTTGCCAAACCATGCGGCCTGCGACGTGCCATCCGGATTCATCGCCCAAAGATGATGAAAATGGACCTGGCTCCGATCGACATACTCCCAGCGCGTGTACAAGATTCGGCCATCCGGCAACGGCCACGGCGTGTTGTCCTGCTCGTTGTTGCTCGACAACGGCCGGATGTTCGCACCGTCCGCATCGCACCGGTGCAGCACCGCCACCTGGGTGAGCCAGCAGTTGACCCAGCGCTTGCAACGGCTGGAGACAAAGACGATCCCGCCGTCCGGAAGGTAGGCGGGCTCGATGTCATCATAGGGCCCCGACGTGAGCTGCCTCAACGACGACGTGGCCGAAACGGCGGCGGGCCTGTTCGGATCGTGCGCGGATTCCAGAGGCCGCTCGTAGAGATGATACTGCTCCGTCCCTCCCGGCCGGTAGCTGAAGAGGACGCGCCGCCCGTCATAGCTGACTTGGGGATCACGCACGCCACCGCGCGGGTCTGAGAGCAACACGGACAGCTGGCGGGTTCGCAGGTTCAGCCGATAAAGCTTGGTCCCTTCCACCCAGGCCTTGCGCTCCGGGTTGTCGGAATAGTAGCCGAAGTTCGCATACCAATGGCCGTCGGTCGGATTGAGGCCGCGGGCGGCGAAAATGACGTCGTCCACCCCGCACATGGGGCCGGCGAGGAATGATTCCAGCAGTGTCGCCTGGGACGGGGCGGAGGCCGGGTTGGGCGTGGCCGCCCGGGCCGCAAATGGCGCGACGGCCAGAAGCCCGGCGATGGCCATCAACCCCGGGCGCAGCCATTGACCACGTCTGCCGTGGAACCGAGGCATTGGCCCATCGAACGCCGGCTGAAGCGGGTTTCGGGTCAGAGTCTCGCTCCACCCGCGTTTGCAAGGCTGAATGGTCATAGGCAATCGAGAGGAACGCCGAACGCCGAGGGTTGAACGTCGAACGTCGAACGTCGAACGTCGAACGTTGAACGTTGAACGTTGAACGTTGAACGTCGAACGTTGAACGTTGAACGTCGGACCCCAACTTCCAACTTCCAACTTCCAACTTCCAGCTTCCAACTGGGGATCGAGACGTTGGCGGGGCGTCGCAGTTCTTGACCTGGATCAAACATTACGCCCGCGTTCATTCGTCACGCTCTGAGTGAACGAGCCGCCTTCACCGGCAACCGGGGCCACGCGCCTTGGGGCTGCGCTCGCGCCGGCGGACTGTCGGCCAGCCGTGAGCGCTCCGTCCGGAGCTCAGCACTGTCGGTTGACGTTGCCCACTCCCTGCAGCATTCCCGCGCCTTGCGGGCTGCCCTGCGAACTCCCCATCGGCCCGGCGCGCCACGCCGTTTTGGATCTCGGTGACCTGGCCCGCGTGGCCGTCCTCGCCGTTCCGCCGCGCCGTGGAGATTTCCGTTTCCAGGCCGAGAGCCTGTTCGCGCAGATCCGTTGCTTGATCAGCCGGCAATCCGCGCCGCTGACCGCGACCACGATGATGGTCTTTCTGCGGAACGCCGGGGACGAAGCCGCGTGTAGTGAGATCATTGCCCGGCGCTTCGGACACGCCGCGCCGCTCACGACGTTTGTGGTGCAGGCGCCCTGCTGCGGAACGGAGCTGGGCGTGGAACTCTGGGCGCTGGGCGGGCCGGGAGTCACCGTCCATCGGCCCGGTCCGCACGTGCTCACGGTTGAAGCCGACGGCATTCGCTGGGCCCACTGCGGAGGCGTGCGCGGCCGGGTCGCGCCGGGGACGCCGCACGACGCCTACGGCGAGGCGCTCGCGGCCTTTCAGGAAATGCGCGGCGCCCTGGCGATGGCGGACATGGGCTTCGATCACGTGGCCCGCACGTGGCTCTACATCGACCGCATCAACAGCGGCGCGCCCGGGCGCCTGCGCTACCAGGAACTCAACCGCGCGCGCGGCGATTTCTTCGAGAACATCCGCTTCGGGGCCCGCCTGCGCGCGCCCTGGGCGCCGGGCGTGATCTACCCCGCCAGCACCGGCATCGGCACCCACGGCCCCGCCATCACCATGAGCTGCCTGGCCGTGGAATCGAATCGGCCGGATGTGTTCCTGCTTCCGCTGGAGAATCCCCGCCAGACGCCGGCCTGCGCCTACCACGCGCGCTATTCGCCGGTGGCGCCGCGTTTCTCCCGCGCCATGGCCCTCGTCCAGGGCCACTATGTCACCACGTTGGTCTCCGGCACCGCCAGCATCGTCCACTCCCAAACGTGCCACGCCGGCGACGCGGCGCGCCAAACCAGCCAGACCATCGACCTCATCGAACAGCTGATCAGTGCCGAGAATTTTTCGCGACATGGCCTGTGCGGGACCGGCGCGACCCTCGAGGACGTGGCCAAGCTCCGGGTTTACGTCAAGCGACCCGAGGATTACGAGGTCTGCCGGTCCATCTGCGAACAGCGGTTCCCACGCGTGCCGGCGATCTATCTCCAGGCCGACGTCTGCCGGCCCGACCTGCTCGTCGAGATCGAAGCCGTGGCTTTTTCACCCTATCGCCGTCCCGGCATCCCACCGCACGCCGGACCATCCCTGACTCGTCACCCATGAACAACTCCTCCCCCTCCCTCACCACGCGTCGCGAATTCCTCGCCACCTCCACTCGCGCCGTCGCCGGCACCGCGCTCGCCGCCTCGCTCGCCACCCCGCGCGCCGGCTACGCGTCCGGCAGCGACACCATCAAAATCGCCCTCGTCGGCTGCGGCGGCCGCGGCACCGGCGCCGCCGCCAACGCGCTCGGCACGCGCGGACCCACCCAGCTCTGGGCTGTCGCCGATGTTTTCCCCCAGCATGTCGCCTCCAGTCTCCAGTCGCTTTCCGGCAAATTCGCCCCCCAACTGGCCGCCTCCAAGGAACGCCAGTTCGTCGGGTTCGACGCCTACCGCCACGCCATCGATTCCCTCGGCCGCGGCGACGTCGTCATTCTGGCGACCCCGCCCGCGTTTCGTGCCGCCCACTTCGCCTACGCGGTCGAGCGCGGCGTGAATGTGTTCATGGAGAAATCATTCGCCGTCGATCCCCCCGGCATCCGGCGCGTGCTCGCCGCCAACGAAATCGCGCTGCAGAAGGGCCTGAAGGTCGCGACCGGGCTCATGAGCCGGCACTACCTTCCCCTCGAACAGGCGATCGAACAAATCCACGGCGGCGCCATCGGCGAGCTCATCACGTGCTGGGCGTATCGCATGCATGGGCCTGTCGGGTTCCATCCCAAACCCGCGGGCGTCAGCGAACTCGCCCATCAGATCACCAATTACAGCAATTACACCTGGCTCAACGGCTCCTTCCTCGTCGATTGGCTCATCCATAACATCGACGTCTGCTGCTGGGCCAAACAAGCCTGGCCAAAGTCGGCCCAGGGCATGGGCGGACGACAGGTCCGCACCGAGCCCGACCAGCTTTTCGATCACGTCGCCTGCGAATTCACCTTCCCCGACGGCACCAAGATGTTCGCCCAGGGCCGGCATCAATCCGGCTGCCACGACTTCTTCGGCGACGTCCTCCATGGCGCCAAGGGCTGCGCCGTCCTCGGTGAAGGCCAGACCAAACCCCGCCTGTTCCAGGGACACGAGCCGGTCTCCGATCGCGTGCTCTGGAACTATCGCGGCGAGCCCTGCGACCACTACCAGCGCGAGCACGACCTGCTCTTCGACGCCATCCGCCAGGACCGCGCCTGGAACGAGGTCGATCGCAGCGTCCGCTCGTGCATGACCGCCATCATGGGCCGCATGGCCGTCGAGTCCGGACGAATGCTCACCTGGGACGAAGCCCTCAACTCCACCGCCCAACTCGCGCCGCACCTGGACGAGATCCGCTCCCTCGACGACGCCGCCCCGGTGCAGCCCGACAGCCACGGACGCTACCCTGTGGCCATGCCGGGACAGAGCAAGTTATGAGTTATGAGTTATGAGTTATGAGTGACGAGTGCAAAGTTCGTATCTTGCCGTCGCTCGCACCATCTCCCATCTCCATCCGTGAAAATTCGTGAAATCCGCGGTCAGAACCCTAGCTCCAAGCCTGGCTGCGCCTTGCCGATTGGGTGGAGATCGTTCTTCGTCTGGAGTTCCTCTGTGTTCTCTGTGTCTCTGTGTTTCCACGCCGGTCTAACTGCCTTGCGACCCAGCCGGGCTCACTACAGTTGTTCGGTCAATAGAAGAAACAGGGCGAACGAGGATTGTGGTTCACGAGGCGGCGGCTACGAACTCCATCACATACGGATCCGAACTCCAAATGTCGTCCACGATGGCAAATGTTCTATCCGCCAGGGGAGTCCCAATCACCTGATCGCGATCCAGTAGCTCGCCGAAGCCCGCAAGGTCGTCTGGCGTCCACGGCTCGTCTCCGAGGTGCCGGACCATGAACGAATCGTGCTCGAACGAATACCGCAGGCTGACGGCGACGTCGCACGCGGTGCCCGTCTGAGGAAGCGAAATCAGCCAGCCCATCCCATGCGACGGATCGCCGACCGTCCACTTGACCAAATACCGGGCGATACGCTTGCCGTCGCTGAGAACGACTCCTCGTGTGCACGCGGTGTCGCTTCCGCAACAGGGGCAAATTCCCAAATGCTGGTGCTGGCAGTCGGCGGCAGACATGGGATTACTCAGGCGAATGCATCGGTTGAGTGACTGCCGCTGACCGGCACGGTGCAGCGCACGAGGCCCGCGCGAATTGCGGCCCCACGTTGAGAGGGATTGCTGAGGGCTTGGCCGTCCTGCCAATCATGCAACAGGTCAGTGATTCGCTCGCGTTCCTCGGGCGTCCATTCGCCCATTTGCCTGCGAACGCTCAAGAGGTCATCCAAGTCGCGGGCTTTCAGAAAGTCGTCGAGCGAAGCCATGGGCGCGTGATGCTGCAGAGCTAACGCGTCAACCCACCGAACCTGCGCGGATGGGGTCCAGCAAGGAACGGAGACGCCGTCGCGGGGTACGGTGCGGCCGCCTTGTTGTCAGGCCGCGTTCTCATCGGGCATCGTCCTCCGGATCGATTCTGCGATGCGCAGTCAATGGACTGAACGGTGAGTCTGTCGGGTGACTTGGAACGGGCGGAGCAGCGGCGCCTGGCTCCACAGGCTCGATGCGCAACAATCGCACTCCGGGAAGCATGTGCGCTCGGAAAGCGCGCTCGGCATCTCTGACCGAAGCCGCCGACATCTCGTAAGCGTCCAGCTTGCCGCACGCCTCCCAGTGAAGTCGAAATGTGAGCATCGGTTTCATGGGCGGGGGCGGCGGCCATATCGCTCCCGGCACACCGGCCCGGCCCGACGAAGTGGGTCGAGCGCCAGACCAGCCCTTAAATATTCAGAAGCCCTCGAACGGAAAACGCGGGGCCGGGCCCGGTGCCGCGCTTGGCTGGGACAGCCCCGGCCTGTGGCGCCCTGCCTCGACGTGACACCCTCGCCTCTGCGGCGTCGCTGCAAATCTGCAAACGATGTCCTCATGTCGAGTTGAATGGCGTCGACTGTGCGAATGGCCCGATACTGCCAGAAATCCATCGCACTACAAGCGCGGCCAATGCTGGGCCGGGGCAGCCGACAGAACTTACCGGACGCACCGGCTCAGTGACGCGCCGCAGAGCGCATCCAGCACGAAACTGACGCACAATCGGCGCGTTCACTGCAGCAGCCTGGTCCAGCGGCGCAACCCAGTCTCTTTCATCGATTGTGCTCGGGAATCGAACAGGTCACCTGGTCCGAGACTTTCCCAAGTGTGTACCGACCGCCAGCCGGGCACTGGGGCTTCTGAAGTATGAAACGGGCGCTGCCAAACAAGTCAGGGTCAGATGGAATGTCCGTGTTGCGTTTGTTGTTTTCGCGAGCCCATTCTGTTTTGGCTGCCTGCATGGCCTTGAGGTTTCCGTGGCAGCTGTCGTGAGCAGAACGGTCTTGGGGGCCGTGCGCACAACCGGAAAGCGATGCGCTCAACAGTCCCACGATAAGCGGCGCAGTCCTCGTTGTCAGATTCATCAGCGTCATGTTCTTTTCTCCGTATTCTGTGTGCCTTTACTTTTGGCTTCAACACCGTCGTGGGCTGGAAGTTTCCGCCGAATGTCACGCGCAGGCACGCCGGCCCAGAGGCATGCGGATGCAATCGTGGCGGTCAACCGCCCTTGGCTGGCGCGATTTTGTTTGGCGGCGACGTAATCGTCACCACGGTGCTCCGCAAAGAAGGTAAACGCCGCCGAGCGCTGGAACCACGCTCGCAGCAAGACCAGTAATAGCTGGCCAGCGCGGACTCTCACGTCGAGCCAACCCAATCGATGCGATCAGGACGTTGGCCATGCACATGACACCTCCGAGTCCCCATCCCACCACAATGAATGCCATGCCGCTCTCACCGTATTTTCCACACATCGGAATGAGAAATGAAATGACGGCGACGGCCGCCGCGGCAGCAAGCACCCCCAACGACAACCAGCCAAATATCGGCCGCTGCGGTCGCCCGCCCACGGCGCCCTGCCATCTTTCCTTTTCGGGTTCTGTTTGCATGACGCGTCCAGTCATCCTGCAAAAAGTTTCCACAACATGGCCAGACCGGCCAACGGGACCAGAATGCTCCCACAAAAGGACACAAACCACGTTCTTTTCCAGACGGTTAAAGATCCCTCAGAGCGTTTGACTTTTACTGCTACCGCCATACCCCAAGGCCCAAGGCAAATGAGTATGACACCAACAAAGAACCGCATAAACGGCGTGTAGGGTTGCATCCATTCCTGCCCCTCAACGCCTCCTGATAGCGGCCCTAGGACGGCAGTGATGAACACCACCAGGAAGAAGAACAATCTGTCGGGATTGCTATGAATTTTCATGTTTTACCCTGAAGCCGCTCCAGTCGTGGCGCAATCGCGGCGTTCACATGTGAAGTCATATCAACGCTCACGGCTCACCGACGCCGCGCCCGGAACTCTCCCTTGGCCAGAGGCGCAGCCCCGGCGTTCGCCTGCCGGGTAGGGGCCGGGCTTACGCCCGGCGCCCCCCACGGACCCGTACGTGAGCAATTCACTCATACGGTTCGTCAGCACCCGCCCGCATTCGGACGGGTGACCCTGCGGGTAACGACTCCACAGGGCGACATGACTT